>NZ_CP049857.1:1432785-2865570 GCF_011299555.1 Dysgonomonas sp. HDW5A
AGCTTTCTTATTCGTTTCTAATAGTGCTGCAAATGTTTTCGCTTTTTTCGACATGACTTTTATACAATCTTTATTACAAAGATAAATATATTAAGGACACAGACCTATTTACCTGTTTTCCCAGTAAAACAACTATAGCCATTTATAAGTTTGAAAAGAATCAAAAAAGCAGACTACCTATCAGATAATCTGCCTTTTTATATATAAAAAACGTGTTACCTCAACAACACAATCACTCCTTTGGCACCATGAGCACCTACAACAAGCGACTGTTCAATATCCGCTGTTTTTGATGGACCCGAAATAAATACACCAAAACCGTAGTCATTAAACTTGATCTGCTCATAAGCTTCGTGCATATTATTTACAATTTTACTCTTATCCAGCAAGATAACCAGATATTCGGAAATGAAATAAACAACTTTTTCTTTTACATTCTGGGGTATCCATACACAAGCATTCTCGGCAACACCTAATTCTCCCTGAATAATAGCCAAATCGGTTCCATTTAAATTATGGGCATCGCCTACCTTATCAGGATTAACAGTTGCAATACTTATTTCGGGAAGATTAGAAGCTATTACTTTTGCATCAGGGTACAAAGAACGTATCAACGCATTGATATCTTCGCCGTCCTTTACAACCATGGCATCACCACCGACAGCCTTGCACATCTGTGAGAACTTTTCTTGCTTATCGGGATATTGGATCGCAGCAATATCTAAATCGGGCATATCGTACTGAACTTTGATATGTCGTTTTACATTGGATAATATATCGTTTTTACTACTCATAGCTTAATTCTTTTTGTTTTGTACCTTACCTTTCTTCCACATCGAAGTAAAAGATTCTGACGCAAACTTAGGCAGTTCTCGTCCTTTACCCCAATCGTTCAATCCATTGTAAATAAGGAACCGGGGCATATGATTGATGATAGGAGCCATTCTCAGTCCGGCTTTGTATAAAGCGGGATGTGTAAATAGAAACTTCATTCCTCCCGACATCATTTTCTTCATCTTGTCTGCTTTACCTAACGAGTTTAAGTCCTGCCTCCATCTGTAAATCTGATCTGCCAGATCAATCTTCGCAGGACAAACATTATTACACGAATAGCAAAGCGAACATGCCGATACATTATCGAAATATTCTTCGGGGTTCTTTAGCATACCCAGATTAATACCGATAGGACCCGGTATGAAATAAGTATAGGAGTATCCACCACTACGACGGTAAACAGGACAGGTATTCATACAAGCTCCACAACGGATACATTTCAGTGTTTGGATATGTTCATCATTACCCAATATATCGCTTCTTCCATTATCTACAATGATAACGTGCATTTCTCCACCCTCACGTGGCTTACGGAAGTGTGACATGTACGAGGTCACAGGCTGACCCGTTGCCGAACGGGCTAAAAGACGAGAGTATACCGCCAACGATTTATGATTGGGAATGAGTTTTTCCAATCCCATCGATACAATATGTATTTTGGGCAAAGATGTTCCCATATCGGCATTACCTTCGTTGGTACACACGACTACATCACCTGTATTTGCTACAGCAAAGTTACATCCTGTCATTCCCACATCTGCCGTAAGAAATTCGTTTCGAAGATGTTGACGGGCAGCACGTGTTAAATAGGTAGGATCACTGTTATCTTTTTCGGTATGCAATTTTTCTTCGAACAATTTACCTACTTCCTGTCTTTTTAGGTGAATGGCGGGCATTACAATATGACTGGGCGGTTCGTCCATCAATTGAAGAATACGCTCTCCCAGATCACTTTCAACCACATCAATACCTTTTTCAATTAGATAAGGATTCATGTGGCACTCTTCGGTAAGCATCGATTTACTTTTCACCAGTTTCTTGGCTTCATGCCTCGACAGGATACTGTATACTATCTCGTTATGCTCTTTGGAATCTTTTGCCCAATGAACTATAACGCCATTTGCTTCGGCATTTCGGGTAAATTCTTCTGCATATTTATCGAGATGGGTAATCGTATGCATTTTTATTTTACTCGACAGCTCTCTCAGTTCCTCCCATTCGGGAACATCCATAGCCATTTTGTCTCTTTTCTCACGAACAAACCAAAGAGTCTCGTTGTGCCATGTCTCTTGTTCTTTATTTGCTATGAAGCGGTTTGCAGCTTCTGTATGTTTTGTACTCATAGTCCGGCAGCTAAAATTTGAACAACATGAATAAACTTGATAGGCAGTTTTTCTCTGTTTACTACCCCTTGCATATGCATCAAGCATGAGCTGTCAGCACCCGTAATATATTCAGCACCCGTAGCCATATGGTTCTTCACTTTATCTTGTCCCATACATACCGATACAGAAGGCTCTTCGATAGAAAACATTCCACCGAATCCACAACACTCATCCACTTTTTGCGGTTCGAACACCTCAATACCTTCCACTTTGTCCAATAAATCTTTGATCTTTGAATAGCGTGGAATGTTCAGCTCACTGGCCGATGACAGATGCAATTCGCGTACTCCGTGACAACTGTTGTGCACACTTACTTTATGAGGAAATTTTCCGGGAAGTTTGTCAACTTTCAACACATCGTGCAGAAACTCACACAAATCATAGATTTTACCACTGGTCTGGCAAAGATGCCCTTCTTTTTCTAACAATCGGGGATAATTTTCTTTTACAAATACAGCGCAACTCGCCGATGGAGCTACAATGTATTCATACTTATCAAATAACTTCTCGAATTGCTGAGCCAAAGGAATGGCCTCATTCTCGAAACCTGCATTGGCCATAGGTTGACCGCAACATGTTTGATCGATCGGATAATCTACCTCTACTCCCAAATGATCGAGCAACTTATATGCTGCCACGCCTACTTCGGGAAATACGGCGTTTACATAACATGGAATAAATAGTCCGACTTTCATTTCTATTATAATTTTTAGGTTGATCTGATTTTATTAATTCAGGATATCAGGCTTTGCTATCAGTTTAAGATGACACTGTTGTACAGAGTACACAAAAAGATGACAAAACTTGTACAAAAATGGCACTTTTATGAAAACATGCAAACATCTATAAAACAGAGAATAAGGGTGAAAAACATTACAAAAGTGACAAAAGTGACACCTTCCCATAGGTTTGCTAATTCTCTTGTACTGTCACCTTATTTTTTCAAAGATCAATATTTCTGTTATAGAGGCAGATACAACCAAGCCATCTTGCGGCAACTTTGTTATTTGTGCCGAAGGATTCGATCCGCCTCTATGATCTTAGCCCATTTTGGCTAATTGAAGAGCCGTAATTTCGCACTCTTTCATAGATAAAAAATTATTGCTTAGAACATTAGAGTACCCATCAATTTAGGTACAAAATATACCATAAGCCCTGCTACAACTATATATCCTAAAGCAAAAGGCATAGCTTTCTTCATTATTTCGCCCTCACGTCCCTGCAAGCCGCAAGCCGAAGTGGCAACTGCTATACTTTGAGGCGAAATAATCTTTCCGCCTGTTGCACCTGCCGTATTTGCTGCTGCCAGCCAACTCGGATCTACTCCGATAGTATGCCCTACCGATGCTTGAAGTTTACCAAACAAGATATTCGACGATGTATCGCTACCTGTAAGGAATGTTCCCAGACATCCGATTGTAGGTGCAAATAACGGATATAGAGAACCTGTTGTTATTGCCAAAGCTAAACCAAGTTGGGCAATCATACCCGAAAAATCCATAGTAGATGAAAGTGCAATAAGACAACAAACGGTAACAATAGTCTTACGTTGTTGTTTTATAACCTTACCCAATAACTTAAGCAGGTCAATTATCTTAGCTCCCTGAATAAGACCTCCCATAATAGAACCTAAAAATAAAAGTACTCCGGCATCTATAAGCCACGAGATCTTAACAGACCGTACAATCTCGGCTTGGGCAACTGTATCGAATATATTAAAGCTGAATGTAGTACTTAAGATAGGAGCCAATACCGCTCTTAATGGTAACAACGGACTGGTTAATATTACCAACAAAAGAATTAATCCGTAAACACTCCAAGCACTGACTATTTCGGAAGTCGAACGTTTGGGAAACTGTGCCTTCAGCTCTCTATCTTCGTCTGTTGCTGTGATTTTAGCATACAATATAATAGCAATAATTGAAGCAATACTTCCTAATATAGCAGGAGTTTCTGCCCCCATATATCGAGCGGCAATGTATTGTGTTACTAATGAGACTAATCCCACAATAACACTTAATAAAATATGTTTGGGTAATGATTTAATTCGGGGATCGGTCATAAAAACCAATACGAATGGTATAAGTATCATTAAAGGTGATAATTGCAATACAACCTGTGTACTTAAAACCTGTATGTTGTCTACACCTGCCTGTTCAGCCAACACCTTTACAGGAGTACCTACCGCTCCAAATCCTGTAGCAACACTATTGGCTATAAGACTGGCTACTGCCGAGAAAATCGGCTTAAAGCCTAAACTTATCAGTATGGCTGCAGGAATAGCAACCGCCGTTCCAAAACCTGCCATTCCTTCCAATAATCCTCCAAATCCCCAGGTCAACAAAAGAACCTGAATACACTTGTCGGACGATATGGATGAAAATTGTTCTTTCAGAACCTCCATTTTACCGGTATGTACCAATACATTATAACTAAATATAGCCATGATGATGATAATAAGAATCGGGAATATGGCTTTTAACACTCCATAGATAATAGACAGACCCGTATCAGCCGCCGGAAGATGAAAAGCAAACAAAGCTATCAGAACTGTAGTTGCCAATGTTATGAGTGCACTCTTGTCTCCCGACATTTTCAAAAAACCCATCAGGATGATGAGCAAAACTACTGGTGTCGCGGCAAACAGAACCGACATCCAATTGAGGTCAACTACTAAATTAGAGGCTTGAAGAATTACGTTTAAAATCATGGTTGCGGTGATTAGTTTGTTTCTAAATTTGGGTTAACTATGTATCGACAACGCAAATTATATTTTTTTTCCCAGAAATCTACTATGGTTTTATATGTTATATTGCATAATTGTTTAAGAATTCTAAAATCCGAAATAATATAGAAGATATAAGCTATAAAACACATAATTCGAGAAGATACAAAGACTGGTTTCTTTCTTATATATTATTATCTTTGAATATAATTTTACTTGACATAAATATGGAAAACGACGACAAATACAAGATATTGAGCGAAGGTGTAACTTTTAAACCTTCGGTGATGGGTGTAATATCTTCCAGACAAGACTATTCTTTTACTTTTAATAATATCAACAATAAACTTAAAGAAAATACTCATTTCAATCTTTTGTCTTTCGAGTTATCAAAGGCTACCGACCATATCGAAAAAGAATACATTGCTACAATTGAGTACTTATCGGAAATTTACAGACTAAATATATCGGAGTCATCCGTAGAAGACCTCCGTCTTGAAGAATTTGGTCTGGCAAATATGATTAATGAAGATGACTTTAATACAGCCTTATCTCAAGCAAAGTACCTCAATATTGCTGTAAATTTTGGAAAAAAGCCTCTTGATTCATTTCATTTTCAGTTGAAAGTATTAAACGCAATAGTACCCGAAGCTAGTTTAGTTATTGATTTTATGTCTTTCCGACTGCTTTCAGGAAAGTGGCTAAATCTCACAGCTGCTTCATATACTCCACCATCTCCTGATTATCTATATGCTTTGCATGCTGTATACGATGAAAAAGAGGAGCAAACCCAATATTGGTTTCATACACACGGATTACTCCGATGCGGACTTGTAGAGCTTGAAATACTTAACACATCCACCGGAGCGCAACAAATGCACGATCTGGTCAACCATATTGTGAAAAGGTTTCTTTTCGATCCATCCAAAGAACATGAGAAATTCACTGCCGGATTCGACGGATTGGATATAAATTTAACATGGATTCGCTGGGAAGAAGCCTTAAAAGATTTTCCCGCATCTATTCTAGGAGGTTTTCAGGATAGGGAAGGAGACAATAATGCTCATAGCGAGCCATCGGGAGTATTATTTGCAATTGAAGACGGTCATCTTATTTCTCCCGAAATTTATGCTTCTACATTATCCAATAACCCGATTCTGTTTGTTTCTACAGAAGAGACTATAAGGATGAGCCGATTAGCAAAAGAACGCTATTCTTATTTTCTTAATACTTTCGAGAAGTATATCAATCAGCCTAAAAAATCATTCTTTCAGAAAATCTTCAGAAAAAATGAGCCCAATCACAATCAATGGTGCTTTATCATTAAATTCGGATTGGTTGTTGACGATGCAAACAATGATACGGAAAGGGAGCACCTGTGGTTTAGTGTTATATCTGCCAATGAAAAGTCTGTTGAA
This sequence comes from Dysgonomonas sp. HDW5A, assembly GCF_011299555.1. NCBI lineage: Bacteria > Pseudomonadati > Bacteroidota > Bacteroidia > Bacteroidales > Dysgonomonadaceae > Dysgonomonas > Dysgonomonas sp. HDW5A. Next base: position 1,439,148 of record NZ_CP049857.1, read on the forward strand.
GGAAAACTTCTAAATCAACCCTATTGGATAGCTTCTCTCAAGGAGGGAGATATAAAATCCTACCCCATAGACATTCTCACAGACTGGATCATTTACGATCCGGATGGCAATCAATATACACCTGATTCGATATATCAGTTGATTGAAAACGACGATGAATACTAAGTAAAAAATAAAAATAAGCCCTATAAACTCGTAAGTTTATAGGGCTTATTGTATAATCATTTATTAGAGTGTACCTCTCTATTTACTGCAATAAGAATAGTCGATAAACTTAATTAACTTTCGAAATCGGCTTACCGGCATAAAAATTAATTATATTTTCTGCAACTTCGCGCTGCATATCGTATCGACCCTCGATAGTCTGAGTTCCGGCATGGGGAGTCAGTACTACATTATCCAACTTGAAAAATTCAGGATTAATACGAGGTTCTGTTTCATAAACATCCAGTCCGGCTCCAAAAATTCTATTATTTTTCAATGCTTCTATCAGAGCAGCCTCATCAACTGTAGATCCACGCGATGTATTAATAAGTACTGCGTTTGATTTCATCTTATCAATAGCCGCTTCGTCTATAATATGATAGGTTTCGGGAGTAGCAGGAGCATTTATCGAAATAAAATCCGATTGAGACAGCAATTCATCAAAGCTGACGTATCTGGCATTGTATTTCTCTTCCATCTCTTTTGCTACAGGTCTTCTATTATGATAAATAATATTCATCCCGCAAGCAATAGCACGTCGGGCAATAGCCTGACCTATTCTGCCAAAACCATATATTCCTAAAGTCTTTCCATAAATAGCAATTCCGGGATTATCATATAATCCCCAACTTACTCCTTCGGGTGTACGCAATTTATTATTATAGAAACCAATTCGACGGGCAACCGCATGAATCAGTCCAAAGCAAAGCTCTGCTGTAGGTTCTAAAACCGAATTAGGGGTATTAGTTACAACAATACCTTTCCGAGCGGCATACTCTACATCAATGTTGTTATATCCAACACCAAAGTTAGCGATGAGCTTCAGATTCTTTGCCTTATCAATAATCTCTTTATCGGTATAGAAACTGAAATTTGGAATAAAAACTTCATATTCTCCTATAATATCAAGTATTTGGTCTTTCTTAAAATATCCGGATGGAGGATAAGTTAGATCAAATTGTTCATTTAATACCTGAAAAGGTTCACGATGAAAATTATGTCCTGATAAGATTTTCTTCTTCATAATTATACTCTTTTAGGATTCAAACACAACCTGATGAGACTAAAGCATCAGTAATAACTAAGTCCTTAGAAAGGCAGGTCATCTGCACTGTCACCTCCAAAATCAGCAGGTGCAGGTGGTGGAGTTTGTTGTGCATATTCGGGCATTCCCTGAGCAGCTCCTCCGGCAGAAGGCATAGCTAAATCTACTTTCCAAGCTTTTACATCAGTATACCAGCGTCCGTTATATTCGCGGCTTTCTACGTCAAACGATATATCCAGCATATTTCCTATTTGAAGTACCGACTCACTTGCTTTGTCGCCCCATATAGATATACATACTTTTTTAGGATATTGTCCATCTGTCTCCACAACTACATCTTGCTTTCTCCACTCTCCGTTTTTACCCATTCCTGTTTGGAGTGGCAATACTTGTATTAATTTAGCTATTAATTGCATAATTCAATCTTAATTTTTTTATTAATCACAAAGGTACAAAAAACTACTCATTTGAGAGTTCCTTATCTGATTTTTCAGCTTCAAGAGTATGCTCCTCCTTTTCTTCGGCATCTATAAACTGCTGATAATAGGACAATAGCAAAGTAGTAAGAGGTATCGCAATAATCATTCCTGCAATTCCCATTAACGACCCCCATATAGAAAGAGATAACAGTATTATAGCCGGATTGAGTCCCATGGCTTTACCCATAATACGAGGAACCAATATTATATCTATAATACATTGGATAACCAGATATAATAAGAATACCAAGCCGATAAGCGCCCAAAAACTTTCGCCTGTCTGAGATACTTTTAGCCAGCATAACAATGTCGCGGGAACTATACTTATAATATGCATATACGGTATCATGTGCAAAAAGCCAATCAAGATACCCAGGACAATAGCCAGAGGCAAACCTATAATCTGGAAACCGGTAGCAAATAAAATAGCTACAATCACACAAATGAGTGCCTGATGACGAAAATAGGTATTCATACTTCTTTCGACATCGATTGTTACTCTACTAACAAAAGCTCTATGTCTGTGGGGAATAAGATCCATCCACAGTTTATTTATTTTATCATAATCCAGCAAAATAAATATCAAATAAAGGATGATGATAAATACGACCGTAAAACCGAAGATAAAAGAGATACTGTTCGAAACTATATTTTCAAGTGTGGGTATCAAATATCGAATCGTTTCGGAGGCACTTTCTTTAGACAATACATTACGAATAGAATCGAAATCGATGTTCTTAGCTATAAAATCATGTACACTGAGAGGTATACCATTTACCGTAAAAGATTGTAAATCGTATGTTGCAATCAGATTATTAATCTGATACACCTCATTCTCTATCAATGGTGTTATACCAATAAACAATAAAGTAAGCAATCCGATAAGTAAAGCAAAAGTAATAAGTACGGCAACAAATCGCTTCTTGAGCCGCAAGCGGTCTTGAATAAAACGCACAATCGGATTTAGTAAATAGGCGATCAGCCAAGCCACCAGAAAGGGAAGCAAGACACCTCTCAGGATGTATATCATATATATACCTGTACCAATCAGCAAGACACTGATAGATAAACGAATTACCCGATCGAAAGTAAAAGGTTTATCAAAACTGTTCCTCATGAAATTTTTCTTATTTTTCGATTTGTTTATCTTTACAAAGATATTTCTTTTTCAGAAACAATAGTTCTCATAAACACAAGAATAGTCATCACATGAAATATTATTTGCTTCTATTATTAAATCTCTGTGCTATAAGCACCTTTAGTCAAATAAATCCCAGTATTGAAAAATTCATTAAAACATCGGGATTCGAAAATGCATCTATAGGAATTTCAATAAAAGACCTCTCGGGAAATGATATTGCATATTATAATAAATCGGCGTCTCTGATTCCTGCCTCCACATTAAAGATATTAACTACCGCAACGGCCATCGAATTATTGGGAGATGATTATCAATTTGTAACGCAACTATCTACTGACAAGAATAACCCTCAGCATCTCATTATACATGGGTATGGTGACCCCACTTTAGGCAGCGAATACCTATTCGATAACCAATCAGCATTTCTAAATAACTGGACTGAACATATAAAAAAGAATTTTAAAATATCATCTCCCATTGATATTACCATTGTGGATGACTTCTTCGGCTATAATGGTATATCATCCAAATGGCTTAAAGAAGACATGGGAAATTACTTTGCAGCCGGAGCTTATGGCATAAGTGTATTTGACAATACTTACCGACTATACCTCAATAGCATGAGGACTGATACATGTCCTCTGATATTAAAAACGGTGCCTTACATGAGGGATATTATATTCTCGAATAACCTCACCGTGAATTACGAAAATCAAGATAATGGATATATAAACGGAGAACCATTCTCTAATTCCAGAAGATTAGTAGGTAATATTCCGGCTAAGAGAACATCTTTTGTTATTAAAGGTGATTTTCCCAATCCAGGGATAATTTTAGGAGAAACTCTAGCAAATATATTGGCACAAAACCGTTTCAAAATAAACTCGATAGAAACTTCCCGCCAAAAATACTTTCAACAGATGTATTCTCCTTATAGAGCTGTTTATGAAGAAACTCCTTTTTACAAACAACTATCTCCTACGCTGAAAGATATTATTCGTGTAATTAATGAAAAAAGCAACAATCACTACTCGGAGCATTTGATGCGAACTATCGGACGCAAGGCAAATACCGACATATACAGTGATCCTTTAACCGAAGGAATAAACAGAACAACTAATTTTTGGGCTTCAAAAGGTCTCAATACCGATGGAATACGTATCTATGACGGATGTGGACTGGCTCCATCAAATAGTATCAACCCCGAAATACTTTGCGACATATTGATATATATGCAAACAAAAAGCAAGTATAGAGATGCATTCTTCGCGTCCTTACCCAAAGCAGGACTTGAAGGCACAGTTAGAAACGTATTAAAGGGGACACGACTGCAGGGAAAGGTTTTTGTAAAGAGCGGAAGCATAGCAAATGTGCAATGCTTTGCAGGATATTATATTAATGGGGATAAGAAATATGCATTCAGCATTATGGTAAATAACTACAATAGCCCTCGCAAAGATGTTGTGAGGGCTATCGAAAGTTTATTGTTAGGAATATTCTAGACTTATTTTAAACCTTTCATAGGTATAATCTCATACAATTTGATTCTGAACCAAAGTGTGGTATAAGCAGGGATCAGTGTAAACGTAGGAGAACTAGTTGTTGGTGCATAAGTTGAAGCATTACTTCCGTATCCCAGTTGTTGTGGCATACAAACAACACGCTCGTCGTTAACTCTCATATCCTGTAAAAGTATCGAGCAACCTTCAATTATACCTCCAATATAATTATTTGCCTTACTTGCCGAAGTCGCCGGATTAATAGCAAAAGTTGCTTTATTATAATTAGGTTCAGGACTGGATGCCTTACCGTATGTATAATCGAGCCTGCTTCGCAAAGAAGGATTCTCGGTAGAGTCAAAAATCACTTTCTCTCCTGCTCTATCAAAATACCATCCTTCGTAGCGTATAACTACTGTATCTGTAAACTCAGGTTTTCCATCAACTGTTATTCTGACAGAATTTCCGTTATCAACATCAGTTATTTCCGTAGATGTTTGCCAGTATACTTTACCATTACCCGATTGAGACGATAAAGCATTAAACAGATTATCACTCGCTATTTTGGCAAATCTGGTTTCATTTAAAGCTTTCCACTCTTCATCAATATCTTCTTCATTGTTGTTATTGCTATTCAAACAAGAGGTCGTAGCAAGCATAAAGAATCCTAAAAGGAATAAAGGGAAAAGATAAAACTTTTTTCTCATCTGACTAATTTTCAATTTATGTGGCAAAAATAGAGTTTTTAAATAGAAGTCTTACATAAAAAATGTGAATATCAACATTTGCTCTAAAAATAAATGTGAGAATGACTTAAAAATCACTCCCACACTCTAATATATTTTAGCTAAGCTCTCTTTTGGGCTCTTTACACTAAGCTTTTAAGAAGACTCTTCATACTTACTTTATCAGTAACAATCTCTGATAATTGACTTATAGCAACTCGCTCTTGCTCCATAGTATCACGATAGCGGATAGTAACAGTATTGTCTTCTAACGTCTGATGATCTACTGTCACACAAAAGGGTGTACCAATAGCATCATGGCGACGATAACGTTTACCGATACTGTCTTTTTCATCATATTGGCATTTAAAATCGAATTTCAATGCATCAATAATCTCCATTGCTTTTTCAGGTAAACCGTCTTTTTTAACTAATGGACATACACCTAATTTTATAGGAGCCAATGGAGCTGGTAATCTAAGCACAACACGAGTTTCGCCATTCTCTAAAGTCTCTTCGCAATACGAAGCTGACATAGTAGACAGGAACATACGATCAACACCGATAGATGTTTCAACAACATACGGTGTATATGATTTATTTAATTCAGCATCGAAGTATTGAATTTTCTTTCCTGAGAATTTCTCATGACTACTCAAGTCAAAATCGGTACGAGAATGAATCCCTTCTACTTCTTTAAAGCCAAATGGCATTTCGAACTCTATATCTGTTGCTGCATTCGCATAGTGAGCTAATTTATCATGATCGTGGAAACGATATTTAGCATCTCCATATCCTAAGGCCTTATGCCACTTCATACGGGTTTCTTTCCATTTCTTGAACCATTCAAGTTCTTCTCCGGGACGAACGAAGAACTGCATCTCCATTTGTTCGAATTCACGCATACGGAAAATAAACTGACGGGCTACAATCTCGTTACGGAATGCTTTACCTATTTGTGCTATACCGAATGGAATCTTCATACGTCCTGTTTTTTGTACATTCAGGAAGTTTACAAAAATACCTTGAGCTGTTTCGGGACGCAAATATACCTTCATTGCACCATCAGCTGTAGAACCCATTTCAGTTGCAAACATCAGATTAAACTGACGTACCTCTGTCCAATTACGAGTACCGCTTATGGGGCAAACTATTTCACAGTCGATAATAATATTGCGCAATTCTTCTAAATCAGAATCATTTAAAGCTTTTGCAAAACGAGCATGTACTTCGTCACGTTTAGCTTGATTCTCTAATACTCGCGGATTTGTCTCACGGTACATGGCTGCATCAAAGCTATCGCCAAATTTCTTGGCAGCTTTTTCTACTTCCTTATTTATTTTATCGTCTATCTTAGCCAGATAATCTTCAACCAATACATCTGCACGATAACGTTTTTTGCTGTCTTTATTGTCAATCAACGGATCATTAAAAGCATCAACGTGTCCCGACGCTTTCCAGATAGTAGGGTGCATAAATATAGCAGAGTCGATACCTACTACATTGTCGTTTAGCAATACCATACTGTCCCACCAGTATTTTTTAAGGTTGTTTTTTAATTCAACCCCATTTTGACCATAGTCATATACTGCTCCCAACCCATCATAAATTTCGCTGGATTGAAATACAAATCCGTACTCTTTACAATGCGAAACAATCTTCTTAAAAACGTCTTCTTGTGCCATAATATATGTAATCTTTCATTATTCTTTTTCGGATGGACAAAGTAAATACTTTTTTTGCATAAAAACCAGAGTTCGAAGCGCTAGCTAGAGTCATTAAATGAGCTATTTAATAATATAGACCGGTTTTGATTCCCGCATCACATAATTTGCCCCTCAATTTATTGAAGCTCTTTTTTCAATAGTGGCAATTTTAAGCATTTTTTCATGCACATCTAAGTATATTCATCTTTATTTCTTATTTTTACAAAACGCACTACAATTTGATCGAGAATAAAATAAAATTCGATGTCGAATCTAATTAAAATTACAAATTATGAGATTGCTGATAGGTATACTTACTTCAATGATTGTCTTAACAGGAGCAACTCTTACAGTGCTGGCTCTTTGGGGAATTCAACCCATCTCTTGGCAAATAGTCTGGAAATCGGGGGTCACTATAGCCATTGTGTGCGGAACAGGACTTTTGATCTATCTTTTTTATTACATCTTCTTCAAAGATTATTCATACAATAAAAATAAAGGTAACGAAAAGAGAAATCTATTTAATTAAGGCTTCAAACTTTTTTATCAAGGCAAGTGTAGACTACTCAAGACTATATAACGGTTACTATAAAGAAACTCCTGAATATTTCAGGAGTTTCTTCTATTTAAGGTCTCATTTCACAGATTTAAGTAAACAGAACTATTATTAATAAATCTGAAACCTTATTTCTTTTGATTCAACTTAGTTTCTAACATTTTGATAAAGTATCCGCCAACTACCGATCGAGCCTGGAAGCCTCGTTGGTTAGGTCTGTCCGTAAATACCCAATCCGACATAGGTACACGATCTGTAGTTTCATTCATAAACAAATGTACCGGAGCGATAAACTTCTCAAAGGTTGCTTGATCATCGGCCAATGTAGCAGTCCATATGATCCAATCGGTTTTTGTATAAGTTTCGCGATTATCAAGAGGCAATCCATATTTATTCTGTTTAGTCAAATAGTAGGCAACTTCTTTCTGAGCAACCTCAGGTGGGAATATACCCATTTTCATTAGCTTATCCCATACCAGATTATATTTTTGACTCCATGTTCCCGATTGATCAAATGTCAGACGATAATGATCTCCGTCATCAGCCATCTTCACCCATTCGGCAGCCATATCTTTTGCTATTTTAGTATACTTCTCAGCTACATCTTTTTTACCCAGCATATCGGCCAATTTGCCATAAGAGGCAATTCCCAATATTGCTTTGATCGAAAGATTGGTATTATGCGCAAAGTGCCCTGCAAAATCATCTGTACACAATTGGTTCTCGGGATCAAGCCCGTTTTCTACCAGATAATCAGTCCAAATGGTTAATACATCCCAGTGTTTTTTCGCAAAATCGGCATTACCTTCTACCTCGGCTATTGCCCCTGCAAGAATAATCATGTTACCCGATTCTTCCACCGGCATATCGCCGCCATAAGTTTGTCCGTTAGCCAGTGGGTAAGTACCAACATCATGAGCTGCAAAAGGTTTTGTCCATTTACCGCTTTCACTGTAATAGAAGATGTGATTTTGTAATGCCTTTGCCAATTCTACATTATAATACAGAAATAAGGGTGACGACGGATAAGTTATATCCACAGTACCTATAGAACCATTACTAAAGTTTTCTTTCGATAAAAATACCAGGTCTCCATTAGGTGCTTGAACCAACTTATGAGCAGAAACTGCCTGACGATAAGCTATAGCACATAATTCGGCATACTTCTTACCTCCCGATGCAGTTGCATCAGTCATTAAGCTTTCGTCAAACTTATAGCATTTGCTCAACAATTGGCTGTATTCTTCTTTTGCTTTATGAAATTCATCCAGAATATTTTTCTTTCCGTCTGCATTCCAATAAGGTCTTAAGTTTTCACCAAAATATTGTATCGAATACAAATCATCATATCCAAGCAGGAATTTACCTGATGCTTTATTTACTGAGCCTAGAGAACGAGTGAAAGCTAATTTCTCATTCGTTCCGATTCTCTTTTCAACAGAGCCTTTTTGTACATTATTAGCAAAATTAGCTCTAAGCTCTTTTCCATCCCCTATACTCGATGTTGTGGCTTTATCTTTTTCGGTAGCCAGATAAAAATAGCCCCAGTCGATACGAAGATCATCTCCCTGCTTAGCCAGAATTTTCTGTGTAGAACTTCCGGTTTTTAAGAACATCATATCTCCATTATCAAAACCTTCGCTTTCCGACTCCTGATAAGGTCTATCCAATGCCCAATTAGAAGAAGCCTCAAGATATAGCTGTACATCATGCGATTTGCTATCAGTCGATAACACTTCATACGAAATGTAATTGACAGGACGAGACATCAGTTTCAAATCATCCATGAACAAAGGTGCTGTAAATGTTAATTTCAGATCTACATTACCACAACTAAATACATAATGAGTTTGAGTAGCTTGCACATCGACCGATTTTTGTGTAGCTGTTTTATTAAAGAAAGTTGTATTTTCTTTTTCAACAAACAAACCATAATCAAGCAATCCGTTGCCAACTCTGTTATAACAGTATCCGGCTATTAGATTTGTACCTTTTGCCAAAGAATTTACTACATTTTCAGGAAGCTTAATCAATACGTTTTTCTTAGCTGCATTTCCTGTATTTACAACTTCGATACCATTCACATAAATAATAGCATCATCATCGTGAGAATATTCCAGATAAACATTTTTACCTTTCAGATCCTCTTCGATATTCACAACCCGTCTTGTCCAGATGTATTCACTACCCCACTGAGTTTTGGCAGTTACCTCATTTTCCTTTGTGCCAAATGCAGCAGGACCTTCTTTCCATTTCGAATCATCAAAATCATTTTGCATCCATGTATCAGCAGGCTTGTCGGTTACGTACTTTCCTGTCCAATCACCGTATTCCGAAGTTTTAGCAATTGCATTTAACTCCAGATCTTCGGTTCCCATAAAACGATACACTTCGTTATCTACCTTTATGGCTCCAATTAAGGGAAAGTCTTTACCTGTCCAGTGTTTTACAGAACTATCATACAAATTGTCGGTAAAAGACCATCCGCTTGTATACGGGTCGATAGTTATAAGCGGATAAGCCGGTGGACGGATATCATTCTTTATAACATTGAAAGTAGGACTGTTATTTTCCGAACAACTTAGCATAGCACCGGTTATTAGAAAGCCTAATAAAAGATTTTTTTTCATGTAATTTATTTTAGTTAAGAGTTATATTATTATTATAATTCATCGGTTTAATTTTACTAATGCACCCTCTCGCGTTTATTTTTTAACATCTTCATTCGCCTGCGAGTACCCCGTACAACCGGCAAGGTCAGGAACCTAACGGATGACAAGCTTTTGCGTGCGTCAGCCCAAGTGCATTAGTGGTGTAGCCGTTTGGCTGACAAGCGAAGCAGGCGTAAAACTAAACGTGCCGATAGGCAGTAGGTTTAGTTTAGACTGCAAGCTTAAGTCAGGCAGGCGAGCCACGCAGCACAAAGACTTTTTGATTCCTTTTGCGGCTTTGGGCAAAAGGAATGCAAGTAATCTTTGATTACGCGCAGATAAATCAACCACTGATCGACATTAATAATCCAATTATCACCACGCAAGAGATACTTTTACTCCATCAGGATTATTCTCGAAAGTTAAGAAACAGGTTTTACTGTATTCATCCCATGACCATTGAGTATCTTTCAGTTCAGTTCCGTCGGGTGCTGTTATCGGACATTTATTAGGTTTTGCAGGTAGTAAAACTCGCATCGAATTTGTTGTATTTACAGGGCTTTTAGCTACGAAAGAATAGGTTGATTTACTTATCTTTTCGTCATATATACGAGATGCGGAAGCCAATACCTGAGGTTTTGATTTATCTTTCACACGTCCTACATTGTATAGAAAAGCTTGCTCACCGGGTAATACGACTTTCTCTTTTAAAACAGGTAGCTGCGGATCGAATAAATCAATCAATATACCTTGGAAAGTATACGGAGTTGTATTTTTGTTTTCGTCTAGTACTGCAATCAAATCATACTGACCTCTTGCAAGGTAGAAACTATTTTTAAACTCTAACTTACCTGCTTTTGCTTTCTGTTCATACATTCGTTTGACAATATCGACAAGCTTAGTGTCCTGCCCTGCTTGCATGGCAAACTCTTTCGGGTCGTTACGTAAAACGTACACTGTTCCTTTTCCATAAGCATATTCTCCTTCTTGTGGATTAGTACCTATATTCATTATTTCGAACAAGTGATCCGAAGCCACATTGTATTTCATGTCTCCTTGGTTCCACCATTCCTGAACCGATTGAAACGGATCATTATCTTGACCGCTATACACCAAAACACCTCCTTTTTTTACCCACTCGGCAAGAAGCTTATGTGCTTCTGCTGTCTGAGGTTTCATGTTCGAATAAGACATCAACAAGACTTTTGTATCCTTTAAAGTTTCAGGATACGACAAGTTCTCTATGTGAACAGTCTTAACAGGTACTCCACGCTTCAAGAAAGGTAGTGCTTGTCCGTAAAAATTCGACAATTGAGGGTCTTCGTATCCTGCATGGGTAGGGAAACGCTGAAACATCAGCGAATTAGCCATAAGAACACTGATACCTGTTGAGCCTGTTACCTTATTATCCGACAAAGGCATCGAATTCAAAGCATTTATCATCACCTGCATTTGTGTTGAGTAATGACGGGGAATAGTTGCCCTTTCTTCACTGTTGGCACTTTTTCGGTACAATCCCTCGTAAATACGCTCCGGCCAAGGCATCACTTCATAATCGGCAATCTGAGGATATAGTAGCTGAGCTGTAAATGTCGCTTCGTAATTTTTCTTGAAATCGACCCAATCGCGAGGTAAATCTTCAATAGGATCGGTCAGGAAAAACATTTTACGCCCTGTTGGAGCCGTCATAGATTCCATAGAACCGTATTCCAAGAAAGCTGTTTCGAAAACACGTTCTTTTGCTTTACCGTTAAAATAGTTTGGTTCGCGGGATGTTCCCGTCCAAACCTGTGCAATATACCCATCTACACAAGGAAGCGAAGCCAGACTCGCCTCCGGGCTTACAATCTGCCATTGCGAATAATTTACCAGTGAGTGAGTAGGTACATAACAGCGAACATCCATTCCCTTGCTTTTTCCATATTCTTTAGCATAGGTAAATACTTCATTGAGGGCATTATAGTATAGCTGATATTTCAGTTTATTCGACAAGTATGTGTTTTCGGGTGATTCGTGTTGTGGTCTCCAGTCGAACCCGTAATACTTTTTCCATTCTCTTTTAAAAGCATCACTATATCCGGCACGTGCCCAAAATTCGGGTTCTTCCAGATATATGGCATCAATACCGGCATCTATCACCCGTTTGATTTGAGCCTCCTTCATGTATTTAATGAAATTTTCGGTGGGTACGATATAAGGTATCAAGTGTCCATGCCAGATGGTATCACCTTGCCGAGTAACCTGACCTTCATCGAGATGCCATTTGCCATCCCATTTACCTGTAAAGTAATCCTGATACTCACCCCAGGCTATCCCCGTCATGAAATGGGTTTTATACCCCCGGTCTTGCCACGATTTTACACGTTCTTCAAAGGATACTCTTTTTGATTTGTCCGATGGATTTCCTCCAACACCATATACAATAGCTGCATCTGCTCTATTGTCAATGGACGGCTTCCACGGGTGGGAAGTCTGGAAAACTGTTTTAACATCATCTTTTGTTTGAGCTCCGAGTTGGATCGCCAGACAAAAAAGACTTAAAATTAGTATGTTCTTTTTCATATTAAATTTTCTAGTATTGAGTAGTTTCGATAAAAATATTCCAAAGAATAGTTTAAGGTTTAAAGCTAAACAAATAAACGCCTAGCTTTAAACCTGAACAATCAAATCTAAAACTTTATGGAACCATTACTTCTTTTGCTTCATTGTAATTCCAACGACGTGTACCACTGCCTTGCGGCGTATCGTAGTTTATACGGGCTGCTGCACGAATAAATACACTTCGTCCTCCGGGAATAGCATCTTTGGATTGAATTGTAATAGTTTCTCCGAACAAGGTATTAAATGCCGAGCCCGAATATTCGATCTTGTTTGACCATCGTGAATCTTGAGCACGATAACCAACACTGGATGAATAACTAACAAACAACTGTATATCAGTCATGTTAAGGAAACTATTATTATACCCTCCCATTGGTTCGATTTTGGAACGAAAATCCTCCTCCGATACACCGCGTGTAACACGTACTTTTGCGGTGATTTTCCCATTCGTTAATGTAGGTTCGCCTACCCATTCTATTTTAAGAAAAGGTTGTACTTCGAACTTCACTTTAGTTACCCCCTTAATGTCTAATGTTTTACTTTCATCAGCCAAAGGCACTCCGCGTGGGTCTTCACGAACCAGAGGAATAAACGGACCATCGATACGAACATTGTAGTTACCTTTAAACAGTTTTGTATTTTGGAAAGTACCGTTAGACATACAATAAAAATCGGGATTGTGGGTGGCATTCGGTCCCCAGCTTAGTTCGGTCAGACGCACACGGATACCTTCACTTCCCTGATCGGTTAATACAGGTTCTCCGGTAGCTACATCCACTACTTCACCTTGCAATGTTTCGGCAGGCGCATCGTAGTTGTCCATTTTGAACAGATCACAGGAACTGAACGAAAACAACACACATAATAAAGTATAAAATGCTATTTTTTTCATATTCTATGTATTCTTATATTATCTAATTATTGATTATCTGTTGGGCTGTTGATCGATCACAGGACTTTTAGACACTTCGTTACCCGGTATTCCGAAATAATAGTCGATCGGATTATACTCAAACGTTTTAAGGCTTACCCATTGGAAGTGTGCATCGAAGAAATACTTCCCGCTTTCTGTAGAGAAGAATGGATATAAGCCTCGGAAACGGTAACGAGAATTATTACTGAATGTATTTTTATCTCTCTTTTCGCCCCAAAAGCCATCCCTGTTATCATAATGTTGTACACGCCAGCGTCTCAAATCCCATTTCACCTTATGCTCAAGAGCAAGCTCTTTGCGTCTCTCCTTACGCACAATGTTGCGTCCTGCCTCATCCGATGTAACACTACCAACCAGTAATGTAGCACCTGCCCGTTCACGTATGGCATTTACAGCTTCGGTAGCTACTTGCAGCATATTAGACCCATCAGGCGACTGTTCTCCCGCCAGTGACAACTCTACTCCTGCTTCTGCTGCATTTAGTAAAACCTCAGCATAGCGCATCAAGATAAATGGCTGTGCCGATTTTCCCTCGCCGATTACAGCAGACGGATCGGGGTTAAGCCATTTACGTCCAAAGAGTCCGGTTATTGCCCCTTCTCCATTATTATAGAAAGGCCCGTTAGCTCCGGCTGCAGTCATTGGACTGCCATTGTAGGTAACCAACTCTTGGCTTTGTCCTTCCATAGGGCTAAGGTACAATGTCTTTGGCTTTTGGGTATACATACTCAAATTCTGATATTGATTATCTGCTGTTGCATAAGAATAATCGCTGAAAAAAGGTTTGATTGGTGTAGAGCCTGTGTATACTCCGGCACGTATCTCAATATTTTTTCCTTTAAACATATCGCCCGGAAAAATCACATAAGCACGTAAACGTGGCTCTGCATTTTTAAACAAATCCATCGGCTTATCGTACAAAATATAATTCCCTTGATTATTGGCATTCCCTGTAGTAAGTTTTACCGTACCATCGGGATATCTGTCAAAACCTTCGAATAATTCCACGAAATCGAGTGAAGGGCATGTTCCTGAAGATAGTGGTGAACGGAAAATAAATGGTGCACTATATGCATCATAACCGTGTGTTGAAGTAGGGTATATGTATTGTTTCACATAGATATTCTCAGGACTGCTCAAATCGCTGAACATATCTACCATATTCTGATATTGTGCATCGCGGTCTGAAGCCGACCATTTTTTCTTGTACAAAGAATATCCTCCATTAACCATTACTTCACGAGCTGCTTTATAGGCTTCCCTAAAGTACTTTTTAGAAGCTGCCTGCCATTTATCCTCAGCAAATCCCATTACACGCACACCAGTTTTTTGTCCGAAACCTGTCAGACGACCGGGTACTGTTTCATTGTATTTGGCTACAGATCCGGCGTATAGCATAGCTTCAGATTTAAATGATAAGGCTACATATTTATTGGAGTAGCCCACCTTAGGGCTGATTGGCTTCAGTAGCTCAATCGCTTTATCAAAATCGGCAAGTACCTGATCCCAAGTTTCTTCTTCGGTAGAACGTGGGACTTCCAATGCACTTTTATCGGCAGGATAAGCAATTACTTTAGTTACCAAAGGCACACCTCCAAAACGCCGTGCCATGGCATAAAATACAGTAGCCCGCACAAAATAGGCCTCGCCTAGATAATGATTATAGGTTGCTTCAGGATAGGAGCCTTGATATTGCGGCAACGTTTCCAACAAATAGTTTGCATCGCGTAATAAGGTGAAGGCTTTTTCCCAATAGGGAGTTCTTTCTCCTGTAAACGCAGCACAGATACCGTCACGAGTCAGCGCTTCACCGGTTCCTTCTATGCCCATAGCATTGAGCCATCCGTTGAATTCGACTCCCCATTGTGCCATATATTTGAAATCTTCAAACGGCATATTGCTATACATTCTCGCCATATAAATCTCCAGACCCGATTCGTTCGTCAAAAGATCTTCATCTGTAACGATATTTTTCGGTGGAACATCCAAATCTGCACAAGCAGAAAAGAATAATAAACTGAGCAGAGATAATATAAATATCTTTTTCATATATATCTAAATTATAATTCGTAACTTTTTAACACAAATTTCTAAAACGAGAGCGACATACCTAATGTATAAGTTCTGTTGAGTGGATACATACGTCCGTTTTCATCATCGGGATGTTCAGGATCCACAAATTTCACTTTCGTTATGGTAAACAAGTTAAAGGCATTGGCAAATACACGCAAGTTCATAGATGCTAAAGATTTTATGTGAGGCAATGTATACCCTACTTCTATACTCTTGAGACGCAAATACGCAGTACTTACACGGTTGAACTCCGAATTTGTTTTCGGGTAGTGTCCTGTATAACCATAGTAACCGCTTACCCATTCGGTAGAAGTATTATATGGATCTGCTTGTGGATCAACAGGGTGCCAACGATCCAAATATTGTGTTAAAGTACCTCCCCCATTGTTACCCCATATACTATACAACGGCTCTTTATACTCCATAGAACCGAGTGCCGATCCTTGAAAAAGGAAACTCGCATCAAAATTCTTGTATGAACCGTCAAAAGCCAAACTGTAATTGAACCATGGTGTTTGATCGTAAGCAAAAGGATGCTCGTCCAATCCGTCAATTTGTCCATCACCATTCCAATCTACGTATTTATAGTCACCGGGTAATACATCACGTTCGTGATACAACTGATACGAATGGATATCATTCCAGTTTTGGAAACGTCCTGCTGATTCATACCCGAATTGCACTCCCTGATAACGATTTGTCAGATTATCATTTCTCCATTTATCGTATGAGTTACCATATGGCCCCTTTTCTACAGCGATCATATGCTGTTGGCGAGCAATTGTTCCAATAGCTTTTACTTTATACGTAAAATCATTGATTCGGTTTCGGTGTGTAAGTTCCAGGTCAATACCAAAGTTGCGGTCGCTGTTCAGATTTTCGAGAGGAGCTGTAGCACCTATGACTGTTGGAAATTCTCCTGTTTGTCGGGCGAAAAGACCTTCTCGACGACGATCAAAATAGTCAAAAGAGAATCCAAATAAACCATCCCATCCTTCAAAATCGACACCGATATTAAACATATGCGATTCGTACCAAGAGATCAATTTGTTAGGCACAGGTTTTGTATCTACTCCATAGATGAACTGATCTCCAAATATATAACCCGGAGCATATTGGTTATAATACCCCGAAGCGGCATTACTGTTCGAAGCCGGATAGTTATATCCTCCTGCCCATTCATAATTCCAGTCGTTAGCCAAATCATCTCCCAATATACCGTAACTACCTCTCAGTTTCAACTGGTTTACAAACGACATGGCTGTTATCGATTTAAAGAACGGCTCTTCGGATATACGCCAACCCGCAGAAGCTGAAGGGAAGAAACCCCACTGATGACCGGGAGCAAATTTAGACGAACCATCGTAGCGGAATTGTGCCTCAAGCAAATAACGGTCGGCAAATGCATAGTTTACCCTACCAATTAATGCAGCATTGGTAGTTTCATAAAGGTCGTTGTTCCCTTTATTCATTCCTCCCAACTGATTGTCATCTATACCTGCAAAAAGGTAGTCCATTGCAAATGCAAGGTCGCGTTGTGCATAGAAGTTATCACCTATACGCCGTTGAGTTTCCCAACCTAGTAATCCGCTTACTTTATGAACGGTATTGAAAGTACGGTCGTAGTTCACAATAAACTGTCCCAAACGTTGTTGCTTATCATAAAATTCGCGTCGAAGCTGGGTAGGTGAACTTGAGTTATATAACTTAGAGAGATACGACTCACTGATAGGGTCATACGCATATTGATAATATTCCTTACGGTATATTGTGTTATTATCTTGTCTGTAATCTAAGCTGGCCAGAACTTTTGCTTTTAATCCTTTCAATACAGGGTTCAGTGTCCCGAAGTCGTAATTAAGCGTTGCCGACGACTGGAAGTATTTCTGCTCATATTTACGGTAACCCGATATATCGGAAGACATTTTTGCGACTGTATTTTCTTCCAGATCCAACCCTTCATAGTTAAGCATTGTATTTTCGGGATCGGCATATGCAGGATACAATACGCCTTGGCGCCAGTAGTTCCGGATAATATCCGTTGCATTGGCATATGGGTTGTTGCGTTGATCGGCAATTGCACTGAGGTTAATTCCAAAAGTTAAGCCTTTTACAATTTCGGTATTGATATTCGAACGGATATTGTATTTATTGTAATTCAGGTCACCTGATTTAAAGAAACCTTCCTGATAAAAGTAACCCATACTCACAAAGAACTGAGTTTTTTCGGTTCCTCCCGTAATACTTACATCGTGTTGGGTTTGTGGTGAAACACTTGAAAATAACAATCCGTTCCAGTCTGTAGTTCTGCGTGTGCCGTTTCTGAAAGCCTCAAAGTCCGCTTCTTTATATACGATACTACCCCCATTTACGTTGTTCATCGATCTTTCGTTGTACAATGTCATGGTTTGAAAGGCATCGGCTAGTGCAGGCATTTTCGATACCTTTTGAAAGGTATACGAACCATTGTAACTTACTCTGGTTTTTCCTTCTTTTGTTCCGCTTTTGGTTGTTACAAGTAATACTCCATTGGCTGAACGTACACCATAAATAGCTGCCGAAGCATCTTTCAGGACAGATACGTCTTCAATATCATTGGGATTGAGGCGTTGAAACTCTTCTGTTGAACGTGGAATACCATCGATAACCACCAAAGGTGCTCCTAAACCACGAATATCGAAGTTACTGTTAAATGTTCCCGGCTCGGCACTTTTTTGCCATACACGTACACCGGCAATCCGTCCGGCAAGCATATTTTGAGGGTTTTCGTTCTGAGTCCGCAGCATTTCCCCCCCTTTTACTCCGGCTACGGCTCCGGTAAGAGAGGCTTTTTTCTGAGTACCATACCCTACAACTACTACATCGTCAAGGAGATTGGCATCTATCTGCATTACCGTATTGATTTGAGTGCGCCCATTCACTTTCTCTTCTCTGGTTGCATATCCCAGATAGGAAAATACCAATGTAGAGTTTGCGGGAGCGTTAATGGTGTATTCACCATCAAGACCGGTTATTACCCCCACTGTAGTATTCTTTACTACTACACTGGCCCCAATAATCGGTTCATTGTTATTATCGGTAACTATACCTGATACGGTACTATTTTGCGCCTGCATCGATAAAGGTGCAAAAACAACAAGCAGCATCATCAGATGCAAAAGTTGCATGGCTTTAGCATATCGTGTTTTTATCATAACAATATTGATAATTAAGTTAATTTATTTTTGGAGCTCATACTTTGCCAATACAGCATATTCGGCAGCAAAGGCAAACATGAACATTCCTTCCGTATTGTTCTTTCCCCTGTCGAGATTCCAACCAACCAGCAGATTGGTAGGAAGCATGTCTTTATAAAGGAAGTTGTCATACCCGTAATCAAGGTTCTTCTGAAAGCTATTGATACAAACATCAACAGTTTTATAGGATGGATACAGGTCTACATAACCACGCATCAATACACCATTGAACCAATCTCTGAAACCACTGATGTCATAAGTATAATATCCGGGCTTGTTTACACCCAGTTTAGCAAAATAGCCAAAGCTTGCGGTTGACAGTTTTTGCCCATCTTCCAAATACATATTGTTACCTGTCGCACGAAATAGATCGGCTGCTCCCGAGAGCATTGTTCCACTATTGTAAGTGATTGCCGGTCCTACACGGTCAACACAAGTTCCTCCTTTACGATAAGGTACACCATCGATTATTTCTGTTTCAGGGCTTCCCGGAGTACATCCTCCCATCATATCATCATATACACCATCGGCACGCAATAAATTTTTCTTTTGCCAGTCATATATTTTTTTGGCAAAGTCCAAATAATAATCGCTTTTCTTCTGCATTTGTGTTTTTCGGGTTTTCTTGTCGGTAGCATCTATATACCGGTGCTCAATCATATCGGGTTTGCTTTTGTATAATTCGTGCAACCATACTAATGGACTAACCATCGGTCCGTTACTACACGAATGCTTGGTTACGTAACCCGGTCCCCATGGAATACCTCCCACTTCATTTCCGTTGGCATCACGTGTGCAATCCCAACCATCGAGTACATATTCGGTTAAATATTCCGCCTTATTTAAATACTTCTGATCGTTGGTTAACTTATATGCTTCCAGCAACTCACGTACCAACCACATCTGATCGTCGTATACATTTTCGATGCCTTCTACTTTAGCAGCACCTTTAGAGCCTCCCCTGTTAACTCCATACACTGTCCATTCTTTGGTTTGGGTATAAGAGGTTAATTCAAACGTACCTAAGTAATAATCGGCATTATCGTACAACTTAGCCAGCAAATCTACATAGCGATTGAAATGCTGATCGTATAGTGTTGAACTGCCATGATCTTTTTGTGCCTTAAGTCCGTGAAGAATCGCATTAACTGCTTCAATAGAGCTGGTATACATCCATACACTACCTTTTTCTTCGGATCGGATTTCTGTATACGGATTATAGTATCTTGCCATGGCCATACCATCTCCTGTAAAATAAAGAGAAATGGCCTGATCGGCTATTTGCATGGCTCGGGCAAGGTTTTGTTCAGAAAGAGTCGCCCCCCCCGACGGTTTATCGGGGGTATCGGTGGACGAACTTTCACTGCAAGCAACCGCAACCAGCAGAAAACAAGCAATTATTGTAAGAAATTTTTTCATTATATCAGTTTTTAAGTAAATCGGAGTATTTTAATGTATATCTCTTTAAGATAAAGCCGGATATAGCCGCTAAACTTATTCAAGCAATAAATAACTCCTGGATTTTATTTTAAATCAATCGAATAGAAAACCAATTTATTCTCGCCCGAATTGGCAACTCCATTGTATACTCCAAAGGCAAGTACTACGTTATTACCATTAAACTGCGACAGATCATATACAAACGAAGCATAACCTTCGGGATTACCTGCTCCACCGTCTCCATGTTTAAATTTCCAACAGCCATTACTTGCCGAGGATGCTTCCTGAGCTGTATTGGATTTAGGTGCTATATGGGTCACAGTACCATCTTCTTTAATAGCTGTCAATTTAAAGTATGTAGGGTTACTTCCGAAGTTTCGGGTTTTCAATGTCAACTGATTACTTCCTGAAGCAATGGCAAATTTGGCATAGTAATACGATTCGGGAACTTCGGTACTTACTTCGGATGTATTACGGGTTTTGATTAAGTAACCTTCAGAGGGGAATACTTCGGGGTCTTTCTTCAAAGGAACAAACGACCATTCGTGTCCGATGTGTGAAACTGCACGCCATGCCTGATAAGCTGCCGGATATCCGGTTTGCATATTCACATCCCTTCCTGCACTGATAGGACTTATACCTGTAAAATGCTTTTTCGTCTGGGGCATAGTAGAACGTACTGTTTCTTGTGTAAGTTTCCATCCGTCTATTACTTCGTTACCCGGTAACCAATCCCAGCCTTCAACCTTTCTGTCGGCAAAACGAACTGCACGAAGAACAAGTTGTTTCCAGTAATCTCCTGTTTCTTTGCGATAGATACCAATAGCAACAATTACTTCTTTGCCAACGTATGCACTCAGGTCGAAAGTAAAGTCGGTGTAATTACCTGATCCGTATTGCTTAGTTTCTCCTATTTGTACTGCTTGAGGTTCGGCTGCCGAAAGGTCAACTACCTGTACACCAAAGTAAGCCGGTGATGCTTCATCAGCATTATGTGTACGTAGTCTCACCGAAAGGATTTTGTTATCTGCCGTAATCTTTTTGCTGCCGTATGTATACGAGTCAAACACTTCCAAGTCGGCAGGATTAGTGCGGTCACCCGGATCATTACGGATTTGCAATGTTGTACCTTCCCATTGTTCTTCCCACTTACCTTTAAAGGTCATCGAGCTGAAATAGTTACAAGCCCAATCCCAATGAGGGTAAGCATCGGCATTACCTCCACCACGGTATTCATTATAATACCATTTATCGGCAGTTAACAAATCGGCTAAGGTTAAACCACGTAGAAGTTCTGCTCCTCCCATTACTACATCCAATGTTACCATTCCGTCAACAAAATCGGCTTTGCTCACTTTTTTTGTCTGGGTTACATAATTGGCTTTAATAAATGTTACGACATAATCATCGGCAATGAGGTTTTCGAGGCTATATTTACCATCTGCCTCAGTAGTGGCCGATACTGCTGGAGTTATACTGACTGTTACTCCGGAAAGTGGTGCTCCTCCGTTCTTTCCATCGGTAATGATACCGGAAATTTTCGCTGAAGCATTTACCATTGCCACTGTGGTGGTAGCAACTTTATTACCATCAAATTTATCGGCTGTAACCGTCAGACTGACTGTTTGATATCCCGTTTTTGAGAAGGTAACGGAATGCGACTCGATAGAAACATTTTCGAATGTGTATTTTCCGTCGGTTCCGGTATTTATTGTTGCCTCGGTTCCGCCCATTCCTCCCATTGTAACGGTAACTCCGTCAATGGGTACTCCTGCTTCATCAAGCACAACACCGGTAATTGTACCTATACCTTTACTGACCGGATCATCGTCATTATTACAGGAGCTTACTACACACACTATAGTTCCTAGCAAGACCATGAACATAAAAGTTCGTAAAATCTTTAATAATTTCATGTTAGTAATTAAATAAAAAGTTAAGGGTTGAATTCTAATAGAACTATTAGATAATACTTATTAAAATTCAACCCACTGTTAACAGTTTTGTATTTTCCTCTGATATTCTTTAATAGATTTAAATCATATATTGGAAATAGAAGGCTAATTAATTGACCAGAATAAAGGATACGATTTCAAACCGAAGAATCATAATAGAGATTCTCGAGTCCTTTTTTTCTCATGGGTTTACTGATTTTTTTTTAAGGTTTATACTTACTTCTTTTTTCTAGATATAGTTGTTGTTTTTAATTCATTTGAAAACGAGTAAGGAAAATCGGCAGCATTGATTCCTCTTTGCTTATTTGGGGTCGGAGACATTTTGAAGTCAATTGCAGCACCTTTCAACAATTCATCATAAGTCAGATAGTTTTTGGTATAAGGTTGCCCGTCTACTGATAATGACGAAATATATCTGTTTACTTTTCCGTTGTTTTCGGCTTTAATGCGAACTTGCTTTCCATTTTCCAGATTAAGTTTTACACTCTTAAATAAAGGAGATCCTATTATATATTGGTCTGCTCCGGGGCAAACTGGATAAAAGCCTAAAGCTGAAAACACATACCAGGCTGAAGTTTGTCCGTTATCTTCATCACCGCAATATCCGTCGGGATTAGGTGTATATAACTTATCCATTACTTCTCTCACCCAATATTGAGCCTTCCAGGGTTCTCCTGAATAATTGTATAAATAAATCATGTGCTGAACGGGTTGATTTCCATGTGCATAATTACCCATATTCATTATCTGCATCTCTCTGATTTCGTGAATCACACCTCCGTAATAACTATCGTCAAATAAAGGGGGTACATTGAATACCGAATCGAGCATCTGGTTGAAACCGTTCTGTCCTCCCATCAAGTTAATCAATCCCTGAGGGTCATGGAATACCGACCAAGTGTAATGCCAGCTATTGCCTTCGGTGAAAGCATCTCCCCATTTCAAAGGATTAAACGGTGATTGGAAAGTTCCATCTTCGTTACGTCCTCTCATAAGTTTGTGCTCGGGATCGAACAGATTCTTATAATTCATCGCTCTTTTGGCGTATATCGCGATTTCTTTCTCGGGTTTATTCAGTGCCTTTCCCAGTTTATAGATAGTCCAGTCGTCATATGCATACTCTAATGTACGAGCTGCACTTTCATTGATGCCTACATTGTATGGCACATATCCTAGCTTGTTGTAATATTGATATCCTAGACGGCCGGTTGAACTTACCGTGGGATGTACACTGTTGGCTCCGCTGACAACTGCTTCCCAAAGAGTTTCGATGTCATATCCTCTCAGTCCTTTGAGATAAGCATCTGCTACTACGGATGCGGAATTGTTACCAACCATACAGCCTCTGTGACCGGGACTAGCCCACTCGGGTAAAAATCCGCTTTCTTTGTATGTGTTGGCCAAACCTTCCTGCATCTTCGCATTCATAGATGGATACATCAGATTCAGGAACGGAAACAGAGAGCGGAATGTATCCCAAAATCCGGTATCGGTAAACATATATCCGGGCAATACTTCTCCGTTATAAGGACTGTAATGTACAGGCTTTCCTTCGGAATTAATTTCATAGAAACTACGGGGAAACAGCACCGAACGATACAGGCATGAATAGAATGTGCGAAGGTTATCAATATTATCGTCTTCGACTTCAATACGTCCTAATACTTTATTCCACTCATTTCGACCTTTGGCTGTTATCTGGTCAAAAGTATCATTACCCAATTCTTTCAGATTTAATTCTGCCTGATCGTAGCTGATAAACGAAGATGCTACTTTAGCATGTACAACTTCTCCTTTTTTAGTGGAGAAACCGATGATTGCTCCGGCATGATTTTCTTTTGCTTCCAATACACCTTTTTGTATTGTATTGTTGACTGAAGAAGCGGTGTGAGTGAATGGTTTATCAAATACGATGACAAAATAATTCTTGAAATTATCGGGTACTCCTCCACTGTTTTTTGTGGTATAACCGATAATCTTATTTTGTTCAGGAATGATCTTCACATACGATCCGTTATCGAATGCATCTACGATTACTGACGAATTATCATTCTCAGGAAAGGTAAACCGAAACATAGCTGCACGTTCGGTAGGTGTAATTTCGGTAACCACATCATGATCGGCTAGATAAACACGATAATAATAAGGTTTGGCAACTTCTGCTTTATGAGAGAACCAACTGGCACGCTCATCCTGATCAAAAACAACTTTGCCTGTAATGGGCATAATTGCAAATTGCCCGTAATCGTTTATCCAAGGGCTGGGTTGATGGGTTTGCTTAAAACCTCTGATTTTGTCGGCATCATAGGTATATGCCCAACCATCGCCCATTTTGCCGGTTTGCGGCATCCAGAAGTTCATACCCCATGGCATAGCTATTGCCGGATAGGTATTACCTGTAGACAGCGAATGTTTAGATTGTGTGCCAACCAACGTACTCACATAATCGACAGGAGTAGTCTGGGCATTCAGTTTAATAGAAAAAAAAGAAATGATTAATAAAAATAAGACAGTAAGATTTCGCATAAGGTTTATATATAAGTTAACATCTTAAATTGCGGTAGAAACATTTGTACAGGCATAAAGAGCCTTTGTATTTCAAAAGTTGCTTACATGATATATTCAAACAGGATTTGAAAAATTTAATATCCGTTACAGGTTAATGGTATTTCCGATCAGCTAACGGGGTCAAATGTATGCGGGCATGGTTAACTATTGGGTTAATTTGCGATTAAAAAAGGGTTAGAAGGTTAACTTATTTTATTAATCTGCATACATTTAATCAATATGTGTAAAAAAAGAAGAATATTACACAATACCTATACACACAAGACGAATCAGCCTACAAGTACTTGTGCAGACGCAATTCTCTCTCTCCAGTAAGTCTAATTATGCTTTGTTGTCATTCAACAGAGAGGTAAAACCGATAGAATAATTTTCATTCATTACCTTCTTATATTCTGCAGAGAATAATAGATATTTATTTTTTGCCTGATCGGGCATTTTCAATTTTATAAGAGAATGTATTTGATAATACAAGGCTTCCTCGTTGAGTGAATCAATATTAAAAAGAGTATCAACAAGCAGTAAGGTTGTTTGATAATCTTGCTGAGCATATCTGCTTTCTATTTCCATTTGTAAAATAGATTCCGCTTTATTTTCAATTTCCAGTTTAAAAGAATCGAACATTTCGTCTTCGGTATTTTTCAGAAATTTACCTCTTATCAGAATCTCAATCAGCTCTTTGTTATTAACTATATTCTCCCCTTTGATTATTTCAAAAAACCGCTTGTAATCACAATAACATCCATCGGATAATACAATCTTGAAGAATCCTTTATCGTGAATAAGTTCTACATTATTAAGCTCAGCTAAGGCTTTACGTATATGGTTAAGTGTTACACCTTTCAGATTCTTTGCTTTATTTTCAGATTTATCAGGCCAAAGAATATCACTCAATTGCTGTGACGAGATACCGTCTTCGAGACTATATTGAAGAATCAGCAGAAAAGTTTGTTTCAGCTTTGTACTGAACATGTAGGTAATGTCTTTATTATTTCGATCCCTTACCGTAAATTCACCAAAGAGATAGATTGAATTGGGCTGATCTTTTCTTTCAAAAGATTCCTGAGACATTTCATCCTGACGCTCTAAAACACTCAGAGCTTCGTGAGTATCAGTATTTGTTTTTTTCGCTCTTCGCTTTACATAAAATACACACACACCTCCTACAACAAACACCCCAATAATAACACCCCAAATGTAGAGCATCGATTCATCTTTGCCCATTCCCGAAAGTTCTTCAAGACTTATGGGTGGAAAAGATAAAGAGTACACACGGGCTACTGACGATATATCGCTGGCATCGAATTCCTGAACGGTGCAGTATAACTCATTCAACTTTTCATTATAATATAAATTGGCATTTGTCGTAATTTTATCGGAACGAATAGGAATTGAATCTCCAAGAATATCGAAACTCCCGTCTTTAACAGAAAAACGGTACAGTTTCAACGATGTATTCGAAAAATGTTCAGGATAACATAAAGTATAGAAACATGAATCGTCGAGCATTATCATACTACGCACGGGAACTACATTATCTCCATGCCAAGGTATTTCCCATAATTTAGTGATCTTCTTTTCATTGAGGTCAACTTTATATAAATCATAATAATAACGACGACCAATAGTTTGATCTCCCGAATCATTTCCCATACCTCCAAAAACGTATAAGGAGTTTTCTTCCTTTTTATAGCACATCGAGGAGAAGTATCGGGGAGTTATCCTATCTCCTTCGAATGATAGTCGGCTCCATTTTTTTTCGATCAAGTCATACGAATAAAATTCTTTGTTATAATGCTGACTTCCAAATCCGCCAAATACGAGATAGCGGTGATTAGCTGCATCATAATAACTGTTGTGATGATGCAGTTGAGTCGGTAACCTGTCTACACTCTCTGTTGTCCACATTAAAGTATTGAGATCAAGATAAGCAGAGGTAGCGACCTCAGCCGCTTCTTCAGAATATACCTCGTATGCATATAAACGATTGTCTGCCTTATCCACAAAACTCATACCGAGCTTGAGCTTTACAGGTAATTCGTTTTCATATTTTTTAGATGATACAGCATTAGAACGGACATTGAAAAATGTGATCGAATCTTTATCAAAAAAGTATATATCCTGAGTCTGGCTATTAAAATTCAAGCCTGCTACATTTTTTGATTTGAAAGAAGCTCTTGGTGCCCAGTAGTAGGCATTATTTATCAACCAAACAGGACTGGAAACGTGACCTCTGGCCTTACCTTTCGAGTCATGCACAAACTCTCCCTCATTTTCATTTAAATGAAAAAAATATTCCTGCTGTGTATCTTTAATAATCACGTTTTTAATGGCAAATGAGGGTATATCGACAACATGCTCACTTTTACCGAAATAGATAACAGGATTCCATTTTTCAAGAAGATTCAATCCTCCTATTCTTGTTTCTTTATCATTAATCTTCAAAGTCATGGAGTCTTGTTGGAGATCAAATGATAAGCTGATACTCACCCACTGGCAATTAGAGAGTTCTTCTTTCTTGAAAATACTGGTAATTAAATTGTTTCGCCCCTCTTCATTAAATTTAAAGACGGTATTTTCACGCCCTTCATTATCATACATCAAATTATAAGTTGTATTGAGGTTAGTATCTTTCAATCTGAAAATATAACCGACATTAGAGGGTGGCAGCAACGATAATTCGAAATTAATAACCAGCTTTTCAGTAAAAGCCGGAGATCCATTTTCAAATACAGAATATGAAGTTCTCTCATTAATTACACTTTCATTTCCATGAAATCGTAATCCTTGAGAAAAAATATTTAGGGGAAAAAGTAATAGTAAAACGAAATGCACAACTAGTTTCATAATAAAAAAGACTTTATTATCTACAAATATAGAAAATTAGCTTGTTAATTTCAGAAATTACTTTTTACATGGTTTTCAGATACTCAAAAAACGCCCATGTATTTTTAAATGTTAATCTCTGTCAACAAATGACAATCTACTATAATTCAACCCTGAAGAAAATCATCGGGAGGTGAAAACAAAAAAGCAGTTGCAAATAACTTGCAACTGCTTTCTTATCTGTATTTCAAATTTAGAAAAAAATCAGAATCAAGAGCTTATTACTTTCGACAAATCTTCTCCCTTATTCAATTTGCGGATCACCTTTGCCGGATTACCAACCGCTAATGAATCAGACGGAATATCTTTAGTTACTACCGATCCTGCTCCGATAACACATCTGTCGCCAATGGTTACTCCGGGGCAAATAGTCGAATGTCCACCAATCCAGCAACGTTTACCTATTGTTACGGGTTTACAGTCTTCCCACACATCTCGCTCGTCGGCATCTAAAGGGTGTTGAGCCGTATAAATATGTACTCCGGGAGCTATCAATGTGCCATCTCCAATGGTAACCTTTGCTCCATCCAAAATAACTGCTCCGAAATTGATAAATACTTTATCGCCTGCATATATATGATCTCCGTAATCGCAATAAAAGGGTGGCTCTGTATAAAAATTCTTTGCCGAGTTGGGAAACAGTTCCCTCATTACATCACGGAATTTATCGGTATGGTATTCGGTCACATTCAGTTTATGGAGTAGCTTTTTTACTTCGGAACGTATAGCTGTCATTTCTTCGCTATGTGCCCAATAAGGTTCTCCGGCAAACATTTTTTCTTTTTCAGTTATCATTCTGATATTTAATTGTGTTGCGTTTTCATTTGTAGGGGCAGACCTATGTGCCTGCCCTCTGTGGGGAACACATAGGTTCACCCCTACAGCTCATTAATAAAAGACCTGAGACCTTTTATTTCTTTGTCGAAAACTTATAAATACAAGTTTGTGTATATTCTTCTCCCGGATTTAATCGGGTAGATGGAAATTGAGGTTGATTGGGTGTATCAGGATACTTTTGAGTTTCCAAAGCCACCGCTTCTCTGAATTTATGAGCCTTACCGTATTTACCTATAACTTTTCCATCGAAGAAATTACCGCTATAAAATTGTATACCGGGCTGGTCTGACCATACTTCCATTACTCTACCACTAGTGGGTTCATATAGGCTTGCTATAAGCTCTACGTCTTTTTCAGTTTTGCGGTCTACTACCCAGTTGTGATCGTATCCTAAACCATTTTTCAGTTGTTCGTCATCAGCATCTATTCTTGCTCCGATAGCTGTTGGTGTTCTAAAATCAAATGGAGTTCCTTCGACCAACGTAATTTTACCGGTTGGTATCAAAACAGTATCCACAGGAGTAATTGCACTTGCATTTAGAGTCAATATGTGATCGGTAATCGCACCATTTCCGACTCCCTTTAAATTAAATAACGAATGATGCGATAGGTTTACATGTGTAGGCTTATCAGTTGTAGCACTATAAGTTATCTTAAATTCATTTTCAGGAGTAAGGGTATATGTCATTGTCACTTTTACAGTTCCCGGAAATCCCTCCTCACCATCGGGAGAAATATAAGACAATTGAATCTGATTTTTGCTGACACTATCTACGTTCCAAACTTTCATATCGAAACTATCGGGTCCACCATGTAAAGTCTGTCCATTGTTATTAACAGGTAATTGATATTTTACTCCGTCAAGTGTGAACTTTCCTTTGGCAATACGATTGGCAAATCGACCGACAACGGGACCCAAGAAGCGTTCGCCTTCGTAGTTTATGTATTCGTTGATGTTGTTATGTCCCAAAACAATATCCTCATACTTTCCATCCTTATCGGGAGTCCAAAGAGAAATAACTCTTCCTCCGAAATTAGATACCTGCATGGTTATCCCATTTCCCGAATCGAGTGTGTAAAGTTTGATTTCTTTGCCATCTACTGTTTTTGTAAATGCAGAATCTGCCATTAAGGTAATTTGGGAGCCTTCTACTTGTGGTGGTGTAGTTGGTTTATTATTACATGAGAACAAACAAAGGGCAATCCCTAAATAAAAAATCTTTTTCATATATGTATAAGTTTTGGTTGTTTATAAAGCTCTCAGAGCTTTTTATTGCTTTGATAAGCATAATCTCTAAAGGCAGTTAGAATTATAAAATATAACTGTCACTATTTGTTGTTTATCAAAATAAGATTCAAGACTTTAAAGATAGAAAATTCTCACTGCTCTTTAGTTGCTAACAGTGAGAATAATCAAGAAATACAAAATAACTAGATAAGCTCTCAGAGCTTTTTATTGTTTGGGTTGTAGGGTGTGAATCTCTCTGTTCACCTGAAGTTTACAGACACATAGGTCTGCCCCTACCAATAAAGATATCTCATTAAATATTTAACGCTACTTTATATATATTGTCTCTTATTTTACTTAAAGAATACATCTTCTTACCAGAAATACCAATAGAATAATCCACAAAGGGCGACTACACCAAGGGATGCAATAACATCCCACTTGTTCCAGCTCTTTCCGATAATTTTCTTATAGTCATCGGTGAAAGTGATAGCTTCTATCTGTTGAGCAGTTGGCTTTGGAGTGAAAAACGACACTACAACCATCATCAGCATGATGAAGACAAGCAACCATACTTCGAAGATAAGCCAGTTGGTCTGCCAAAACCAAGTTGTACACTCCCAGTACCAACCCGTCATTACGTCTTTACCCGTATTGGTAAAGATATTGGTCAGCAAGCGAGCCATACCGATAATAAAACCGACTATCATACCTGCTTCTCCTGCTTTCGGAGTGATTCTTTTAGAAAATATACCCAATGCGAATACTGCTACCATGGCAGGTGCAAGCAGCGATTGAATACCTTGCAGATAATCGTAAAGGCTACCGAGGCTCATCATAATAGGTATCCATATAATACCAAGTATTACTACAACAATTGTTGCAACACGACCTACCATAACGTAGGTAGCTTCACTCTTCTCTTTGAACTTCGGTTTATAAAAATCTTCCGTAAACAGCGTAGCACAAGAGTTGAAGAATGCCGCCAAAGAAGCAACCAATGCAGATATAAAACCGATGGTAACAATACCTTTTACACCGGCAGGTAATACAAATTTAACCATTGACCCAAAGGCGGTATCAGGGTGATCCAATGTGAATCCACTGTCGGGACGTGCTGCCAATGCAGCAGCTACCATACCCGGTATAAGGAACATAAATACAGGCAACAACTTGAAATAGCCGGCAGCGATTGTACCTCTGCGTGCACGTTTCATCACAACATCGTTATCCTCTCCTTTGCGTTGTCCGAGCACACGCTGAACGATATGCTGATCGGTACACCAATACCAAAAACCGATAATGGATGCTCCGATAAATACCCAGAAGCCGGGATAATCGTCATACAACGGATCGCCCGTATTGAAGTGGAACATGTGATTTGTACCGTGTGCAACTCCGTCGGGTCCAACGTTTAGTGTTTTAGAATAGTCAATCATCGCAGTCCATCCATCAGCAATACTTCCGTATCCGAGTGCTGATAATCCTAAGAAAAGCACGAGAAACGAGCCAATGATAAGTATAGGTGTTTGAATTGCAGAGAGGGTCATTACACCTTTCATTCCTCCCAAAACCGTAAATATACCCGTTAAGACTATCAAACCGATTGCCCCATACCAGAAAGGCAAGCCCAGAAGGCTCTCCATAAAAATACCACCGGTGAAGGCTGTTACACTTACTTTGGTCAATACATACGCAATAAGGGTAATGATAGACAACCACGAACCTGTAGCAGGCGTATAACGGTATTTAAGGAAGTCGGGCATGGTGATAATTTTGCCCATCTTATTATTCATCAACTGATAGAAAGGTACAAAGAGCCACCCCAAGAGGAGTATCATCCAGCCTTGCATTTCCCAGTGTGCCATACCCACACCTGCTTTTGCTCCTGTTCCGGCAAGCCCGACAAGGTGTTCCGAACCGATATTTGCAGCAAAAATAGCTGCTCCAATGATATACCATGGCTCGCCTTTACCAAACAGGTAGTCCTCGCTATTGGCTCCCTGCTGCAAACGTTTGTCTTTTTGTACCGAACGCCAAACAGCCCATGTTACTGCCAGGATACCTACGGCAATAATCAACCAGTCCAGCCAAATAAACTCATGTGAATTCCAATTCATATGTATAAGATCATTTAAGTAATTTCAACTATTTAGTACTCCATTTTATAGCCATAACTACCTTTTTGGTTCTACCTGCCAAGGCAATAAAAACTCTAAAAGGTTATGAAAATAATTCTGTTTCAGTAAATTTTCCAAGCTTCCGGTACTTTTCGTATACCAACATATAAATACGGTGATTATCCATATTCGGCTGATATTCGAAAGCAAAACCTTGCCCCATGGCGGCTTGTGCTTCTTTTATCGTAGGATGTACGCCGGCTGCTACTGCGGCAAACATGGCTGCACCAAAGGCACAGGCTTGTTCGGATTTAGCTACTTTAATAGGCATACCCAATACATCTGCCAGTGTTTGCATAACAAGGGGCGATTTCAATGAAATACCTCCTATTCCTATTACACTTTCTATTTCGATGCCATTTTCGAGGAAACGATCTACAATCGCTTTTGACCCGAACGCCGTTGCTTCTACTAATGCTTTAAAAATGATAGGTGCATTACTAGCCAGATTCAGTCCTGTGATTGTACCCTTTACCAATTGATTAGCATCGGGCGTTCTGCGTCCGTTCATCCAGTCAATTGCTAAAACGCCACTTTCTGATGCCGGTATTTTTGCTGCCTCTTTCGATAAGGCTGGAATCATTTTGTCTAAAGCTTCTGCTATTAATTTATCTTTTGTTGCCTGATCTATTAAAGACGATTCTTTAATCAGATTTTCGATTGGCCAAGCCAATACCGATTTGAACCAAGCGTATATATCCCCGAATCCCGACTGTCCTGCTTCTAAGCCGATCATTCCGGGAACTACCGAACCGTCAACCTGTCCGCATATTCCGGGGATTAGCTTTCCATGCATATCTTCGTATGGAACAATCATTATATCGCAGGTAGATGTTCCGATTACGCGCACAAAAGTTTTAGGTCCGATTTCCGCACCTACTGCTCCCATGTGACAATCGAATGCACCGACTCCAACAGCTACATTGGTAGTAAGACCTAATCTGTCTGCCCATTCCTGAGTAAGATTACCGACTTTAACATCACTTGTGTATGTGTCTTTAAACAGTCTGTCTCTGTAACCCTTAAGCAAGGGTTCTACTTCGGTCAAAAAATCGTCTGTTGGCAGTCCGTCCCATTCTTTGAGCCACATAGCTTTGTGTCCCGCCGAACAACGGCTTCTTATAATATCAGATGGTTTTGTAGTATTGGTTATCAAGGCCGGCATCCAATCGCAATGTTCTATCCAGCAATAAGCTGCATCACGAATTGTTTCATCTACTTTTAAAACATGTGCCATTTTTGCCCATACCCATTCGCTCGAATAGATACCCCCTTCGTAAGCTGTATAATCAATAGGCCACCTTTTAGCTACTTCATTGATCTTTGCGGCTTCCTTCACTGCTGTGTGATCTTTCCAAAGAACAAACATGGCATTTGGATTCTCGGCAAATTCGGGTCTCAATGCCAGTACTTGCCCCTCTTTATCGATAAGTGCAGGTGTTGAGCCTGTTGTATCAAATGATATCCCGACAACATTTTCGGCTGTACCTTTAGGTGATTTGCTTAAAGCTTCTTTTACAGATTCTTCAAGGCTTTCGATATAATCAAGGGGATGTTGTCTGTATTGATTTTTGTGTGGGTCACAGTATTTACCTTCTGCCCAACGCTTGTAGTATTTTACGGACGAAGCTATCTCTTTTCCGGTTTCGGCATCTATGATAACAGCCCGACAAGAATCTGAGCCATAATCCAGTCCAATTGTATATTTCATATTCTATTCAAATTCAGATTAATAAAACAGTTATCTAAGTTGAGACCTAAAGCCCCGAGGATCAAAGCATCCCCAAGGCTATCGGTCAAACCTTAACTAACTTACTGTAATGCTTTATTTAGCAAATAGAACACTTCGTTTACTTTCAATTCGAATTTGAACTTGTTGATAGTTGTGTCTTTATCAATAGTTATCAATTCGATTCCGGCTATATCGGCATAGTCTTCCAAAAACTCATTGGTCAATGCATATGAGAATGATGTATGATGAGTACCTCCGGCTAATATCCAAGCTGCTGCACCTATTTCAAGATTGGGTTGTGGTATCCACAAAGCACTTGCAACGGGTAATTTGGGTAATGCGGCTTTAGGCTCGATAACATCTACATTATTTACAATCATACGGAAACGATTACCCATATCTACGATGGTTGCTGCAACTCCTGTTCCTGCATGAGCTGTGAAAACCAAACGTGCAGGATCGGCTTTACCGCCAATACCTAAGGGATGAACTTCCAATCGTGGTTTTTGAGTTGTAATTTCGGGAGATACTTCCAACATATGAGATTGAAGAATTGCACTTTGCTCTCCATCGAAATGATATGTATAATCTTCCAGGAATGAGGTTCCTCCGGGTAATCCTTTCGCCATCACCCACATAGTTCTAAGCAAGGCAGCTGTTTTCCAGTCACCTTCTGCACCAAAACCGTAACCTTCTGCCATCAATCGTTGGCAAGCCAGACCGGGTAATTGATTCAAACCATGCAAGGCATTGAAATTGGTTGTAAATGCTTTCGCTCCTTTGTCTTTCAAGAAGCGGCGAAGAGCTATTTCTTCACGGGCAGCCTCACGTACTTGTCCGTGATTTTTTGCTCCTTTTTTGCAATCGTCTGCAAATATGTATTCTTTTTCGTATTCTGCAACTAAGGCATCTACGTCTGATTCTGTTACTTTATCTTGGAAAGCGACTAAATCACCTACTCCATAGTAATCGTTGTGATAACCTAGTCTCAATTCAGCTTCTAATTTGTCGCCATCGGTTACAGCCACATTATTCATATTGTCACCAAAACGAACAATAATCATTCCCTGAGCATCTGCCCAAGCTGCTGCAACACGTTGCCAAACGGCTATTTTAGCCTGAACTTTGGCATCAGACCAATGTCCTACAACTACTTTTCGGTTTTTACGCATACGGCTTACCATGTGACCAAATTCACGGTCGCCATGTGCCGATTGATTCAGGTTCATGAAATCCATATCGATTTCTGACCATGGAATTTCTTTATTAAATTGAGTATGAAGATGTAAAAGTGGTTTTTTATAATCCTTTAAGCCTTGAATCCACATTTTTGCAGGCGAGAAGGTATGCATCCATGTAATAATACCGATACATTTGGGGTCATTATTTGCTTCCGAGAAGGTTTTCGATACTTCGGCAGAAGAGTTTACAGTTCCTTTAAATACTACTTTAACAGGCAGTGTACCTGCTGCATTCAAGCCTTTTACTATTTCAGTAGAATGTGCATTCACTGCTACAACAGCATCTCCACCATACAATAATTGTGCTCCGGTTACAAACCAAACTTCTAAATCTTTGAATTCCATGATATATAAATTTTTGGGATTAATCTTATAGTTATACTTAATTAGTTACGAGTTACGAGAGAAAGTTTATTGACCGTAATAAGCATCGGGTCCGTGTTTTCTGAAAAAATGTTTCTTGATAAGGTCATCATTCATTTTCAATTGTGGATTTACAGCGAATGATATGGATGCCATCTTAGCAACCTGCTCCAATACAACAGCATTATGTACCGCATTATGTGCATTCTTTCCCCACGAAAATGGTCCGTGATTATTTACTAAAACTCCGGGAGTATATTCTGCATTTAAATCTTTGAAGCGTTCTACAATTACATTACCTGTTTCCAGTTCGTATTTATTTTCGATTTCGTCAGAGGTCATTTGTCGGGTGCATGGTATGGCATCCTTAAAGTAATCGGCATGCGTAGTTCCAATATTAGGAATATCGCAACCGGCTTGTGCCCAAGCTGTAGCATAGGTAGAATGGGTATGAACTATTCCTCCGATTGCAGGAAATGCTCTGTATAAAACAAGATGTGTAGCGGTGTCTGAAGATGGTTTCAGCTTTCCTTCGATCACATTACCATCCAAATCTACCACCACCATATCGTCGGCTGTCATTACATCGTATGATACTCCCGATGGTTTAATGACTACCAATTGAGAATTTTGGTCTATTGCACTGACGTTTCCCCAGGTAAATAGTACCAATCCGTGCTTTACCAGATCAAGGTTAGCTTCAAAAACTTCTTTCTTTAATGTTTCTAACATACCATTACAAGGTTAAATGCAAAATAAGTGTTTTCGTTACACTTGCAATATTAGCAATAAGTGTACAAAACAACACTTATCGACCATGTGTTATAAAACATATTAGAAATAAAAAAAGTCTCACAATAGATTATCGAAGCAATAATCTATTATAAGACAAGTAATTATTCGTTATAAAAATATTTCAGAGGGAGAAAAAATAGCCCTTTTGAAGTAATTGATCGTATTTCTCTTTATTAAACTTATAATAATAAGCTCCTCTTTTCGAACTGGATTTATCTTTATCTTCCTGTTTTTCAAGAATATTCATCTCCAGAATCTTCTTTCTGAAATTGCGTTTATCCAGTTCCGTCTGATAAATTGCTTCATACAGACTTTGCAGTTGAGGTAGTGTAAATTTCTCTGGCAACAGATTAAATCCGAGTGGTTTGGTAGCTGCTTTATTTCTTAGGATTTCAATTGTATCATTGAGTATTTGATTATGGTCAAATATCAGATTACCAACTTTATCTAACTCCTGCCAACGTGCATTATGCACCTTACACAACTGTTCGTCAAAAGATTGTATGTCGATCAATGCATAATAAGCCAGAGATACCACACGCTCGCCAATGTCACGACCAATTTCACCGTATGCTCCAACCTGCTCCATAAAAACATCCTGAATGCCCGTATATTCAAATACTACGCGCGAAACAGTCTGGGAAAGGCTCTCATTGGATCGTACGAATCCTCCCATCAAAGAATCTTGTCCTTTTAATGGCTCAAATTTACGCTTTGAGATGAGAAGATACAGCTTATCATTCTTAAATCCGAGAATAAGACAGTCAACAGACACATAGAATTTTTCCTGATCTTTATAAAATAGTGAAGTCATATGGGGTCATGTAATATAACTAATGAATGCTTTGAGTAAAAGAGTGCAAATATAGTATTTATTTAGTGTAAAACATACAATTATTCTATTACCACATAGCGAAGATAATCATAACAAAGACAAATATACGACTCTCGCAAATAACAAATTTAAAAATTGAAGCAAAACTTATCAATTATTCCTTACCGAACATAGATCGCCTCACAAACCTAAGTTGCAAAAGGTTTAAGACCTTGATTTAGCTCTATTTTGGTTAAATACTTTCTATCATTCGTTCACCCTTTTTATCACTACATACCAGAACTCGCTCCTATTAACAATATCTTAACAGCAATGAAATTGGTATTTAACCTCATTCTGTTTATTTTGTGGAAAATTTAAGCAAAATTGAACATGACGAAAATTTATTACCTTAGTTCGATCTTATTTCTTACAATATTTTTTCATTCTCATTCACTATTAGCACAAGATTCTCTTGAGTTTAAGCCTACAGGAACAATTATTGCTAAAGGCTTTCTCGATTACAGTACAGGACTAGGTAATGCCGAACACACATCAGGGTTCGATATAACACGTGCATTCTTAGGTTACAACTATAAATTCACACGTACATTGCAGGCTCAGTTAGTAGTCGACGGAGCATCAGGTAAGGTTTCCAGCGGTTCACTCGAAGTATATGTACGTAATGCATTTGTCAATTGGAACGATAAAAATTTCAATATCAACGGGGGATTAATCGGACTCTTAGAGTATAATACTCAAGAGCTTTACTGGATGCACCGATATGTACTTAAATCGTATCAGGATCTGAATAAAATGGCTCCAAGTGTCGATCTGGGAGCTTCATTCGAATATACTTTCAATCCCTTTATTACTGCAGACTTGACATTCACAAACGGAGAAGGGTACAAGAAAGTAAAAAAAGACAATAGTGCACGCTATGCGGGAGGAATAAGCCTTCACCCCATCAAAAATACGGTCTTCAGAATCTATGGGGATGTTTACAATCACAGTGAAGAATTAAGGGATGCTTTGCCTACAGGCTTAACCGGTGCAAACTACAAAGACCAATATATCTTAGCCTTATTTGCAGGTTATATGGATAAGAACATCTCGTGCGGTATAGAATACAACCACTTGTACAATAAAGGATTTATAGAGAATAAAAATTATTATGGCTACTCCGTCTATTCTTCGGTAAAAGTTGCCCCTAAATTCAGAGTATATGGACGATATGACCTAACCGAATCAACTCAACCGGATAGCTTCAAAGAGCCATGGAACGATCTGGATGGACAATTAATGATTGTAGGTGTAGAGTTTCGCCCTGCAAAACAACTAAAGATTTCGCCCAACATCCGTAATTTAAATCCGACAAGAAATAAATCGGAACAGTACTTCTACATCAATATTGATTTCAACCTCTAAGACAGAATCTTAATAAGCAGTTCACCTTTACGTAATTATATTACTATGTCTCACTTAAAACGATCCGAATAGTACCGGATTTATTAAACCTAAGAATAATATTCTCAATACAAAACAGAAAAGCGATTTACTCTATTCTCAGAACTTTACTAAACAGCCAAATAATATATTTAGTTTTACAGGCTAATACCCTTGTTTTTCCATAGGTCTTTTGTATATTCAAAACATCGTAGTAGTAGTATTGTTAAACTAATTATAGGGGTCGTTATTTTTATGATCAAATCTGTTCTGTTTTTTATTAAGGATAAATGTTTGAATTATAAAAGTCATTTTTTTACCAGACGGATATCTTTTCACCTTTTGTTCTTTCTCATCTTTTATTTCTGTTCCGTTACAACAGCTTTTTCTTCATACGGTCTGTACGAAAAAGACATCAATCTTTCGAACAATGCCATACTATCCATGCATCAGGATAAAACCGGATACATGTGGTTTGGAACTTACGATGGGTTAACTCTGTATGACAGCAAAAATGTACAAATATATAGATTTGAGATAGATAGCAAGTTAACGCTTTGCAGTAATATTATTCAGAAAATAACGGATGCTGACACCGGATATTTGTGGATATCGACCTCCTTAGGGCTTAATAAGTTTTCTTTGAAAGAAAAAAAAGTAATCGAATCCCATCCCGAATATTCCGAAGCCAGATTACTCGCTTGTGACAGTCTGGGAAATACGGTTACAATTGTAAAAGAAAATTCCATTTCCTATTATTCGCCACAAAAAAGAACTTTTCAAGACTTTTACTCCAATAATATTTCACCTGACAAGATAAAAAGTCTGTTTTGGACTGTAACTCACAAACTATACGCATTAACTGATGATGCTAATCTTATTGAGATTAAACTAAAAGATATACATACACCCGAAAAAACCGGCTTATCCATAAATAAGGAAAGCATTCACGATAAAAAAATAGTTTATTCATTTTTCGACAACAACACTTTATATATTGTTGATTCTGATAAAAGACTGTATCTGTATGATACAGATAATAGAAAGAAGATATTTATAAAAGACCTGTCAAGCTTGATAGACAAGTACGGATCCATATCGCAAATTGTCAATTTCCACAAAGATATTTTTATTGCCTTCAAAAGCAGTGGTCTAATTAAACTGAAAGCTTCCGAAGGCTTCAATAGTGAGCCTGTAACCTTAAAAATCGGAATTTTTTCGCTATTGAAAGATAAAAAGCAAGATATCCTCTGGGTTGGAACAGATGGTTTAGGGGTACAAATGTACTACGAGAAAGATAATCTATTTGAAAACATTACTCTCGACCAAATACCGCAAAACCTGCACAAGCCTGTCAGGGCAATATATACAGATGAGTACCATAATTTATGGATAGGTACAAAAGGGGATGGGATAATTCGTATTTCTGATTATGAGAACACGGTAAAAAATAACAACTATACGCATAACATCACACGGTTTACAAATAAAGATGGCTTATCGGATAATCAGGTCTTTTGTTTCTTACGAAGCCAGTACAAAAATATTATCTGGATTGGAACCGAAGGTCCCGGTTTGTCATACTATTCGTATGAAGACAATCAGATACATACAATTGAAGACAAATCGGGCCAACAGATAAAAAAAGTACATTCGATCTGTGAGGTTGGCAACTCTACATTATGGATTGCAACAGCGGGCGAAGGATTATTGGAGATTCAGATAAAGGAGACAAAATCAGATATTGATATTGAATCAATCAAAAAGTACTCATTCGAAAAAAACAATAATATATGCAATGAGTTTCATTCTCTAAGCTACAATGGAGGTACCGATCTATTCGTAGGTTGCCGGGGCGGATTTGGTGTTGTTCGACTAAACGTAATAAGTAAACAATACGAATTTATCCCGATGAATAATACCGAACGCACTGCTATTGGTGATGTTCTGAGTGTTTATCAGACCAAAGACTCTACCATATATATCGGATCGAGCTCAGGGCTTACCAAACTTAAATTAATGCCTCAAGGTCAAAATATAGTAAAACATTTCGATCGAAGATCAGGTATTGCCAATGACATGATACATGGTATCTTAGAAGATAAAAATGGCTATATCTGGTTAAGTACAAACAAAGGTTTAGTGCAGTATAATCCAAAAAATGATTTTTTCCATAATTATTATTCAGATCTGAAAGTTACTGAATTCTCTGACGATGCTTATTGGTTTTGTCCACAATCGAAAAGGCTTTTCTGGGGTGGAACCAACGGTTTAGTATGGTTATATCCCGAAGAGTCGAAGAATACCAAATACAGACCGAATTTAAATTTCCTCGATATAAAATTTCCGGGAAATAACTCAACTCAAACAAGATATCTAAACGAAAAATCAAATAAGTTGGAATTACCTGCTAAGATGAATTCGTTTTCGATTTCTTTTATTGCAATAGACTATATAAATGGTTCTGATTATGAATACTCATACATTATAGAAGGCTACACTCCTTCGTGGAAAGAACTGCAAAATGATAATGAAGTGGTCTTCACCAATCTTCCGCCCGGAAATTATACTTTGAAAGTAAAGTTTAAGAATGATGTTCTGGATTCTGATTATTACAGTTTAAATATAACCATACTACCTCCTTGGTATTTAAGCATATGGGCTATTGCATGCTATATAATTGGAGCTATACTCTTATTATTAGGCACTGCATATTATTTAAAAATCAGAATACAGAGGAGACAACTGGCTATAGCCAATAAGATAAAAGAGGAGCAGAAAGAAAAACTATTGGAGACAAAACTCAATTTCTTTACCAATATCACACACGAACTCTATACTCCTTTGACGCTGATAAACGGAGTTTGTGAGCAGATTCTGGAGTATTCGATACAGGATGATAAGTTGAGTAAATACACCAATATATTGAATAACAATGTAAATAATCTGAATGAACTTATACAGGAAATTCTTGATTTCAGAAAAATCGAAAATTCAGAATTTAACTCGAAATCAATAAAACGTACTCTCATATCGGAAATAATAAATAACCAATTAGTTTCATTTACACATGTTGCCAATCAGACAAGTATAAAATATACCGCAACGGTTCCTGACAATCTTTACTGGAATACGGATGAAGCGTATTTTAAGAAAATATTTACCAATTTAATCTCGAATGCGTTTAAATATACTTCCTCCGGAGGCCTTATCAAAATAGAAGCACTCATAAAGAATAACTCACTTATTATTAGCATATATAACACAGGACAAGGTATAGAGGAGTCGCAAAAGATGAAAATATTTGATCGTTATTATATTCTTGACAATATCGAAAAGAATGGATATGCTCAAATGACTTCAAGCAATGGACTAGGTCTTTTGATTTGTTACAGTCTTGTTAAACTGTTGGGAGGAGATATAAAAGTAAATAGTGAGATAAATGAATATGCTGAGTTTGTTGTCACTTTGCCCTTTCTGGAAATCGACAACGAAATTCCAGAAACAACGACAACAGAGACATTATTGAATAAAACAGAGAGCCAGCCTTATGAAATTACAACACAGCCAACTATATTGGTTGTTGACGACAATAGGGAAATTGTATGGCTCATATCGCAGATTTTATCTTCCGATTATATTATAAAAGAAGCAAACGATGCTTCGGAAGCTCTCAAAATGGTAGAGAATATTACACCCTCTCTCATAATACTTGATATTATGATGCCGGAGATAGACGGATTGGAATTAACCAAACGCCTTAGAGCAAATAAGTTTACAAAACACATTCCGATATTAATCGTATCGGCAAAAGTTACGGCAAAAGAGCAGGCCGAAGCATATGATGCAGGAGCCAATACATATCTGACCAAACCTTTTTCTTCGGAGTTGCTCCGTTCTGTGGTACATCGCATGCTTACCTCCAAAGGAGAACTGAAAGAATACTATGATTCACCCGAGAGTGCTTATGAATATTCGGAAGGAAAACTGGTACATCAAGAGGACAAAAGTTTTATGGAAGATATAATCTCTATTATAGAGGAGAATATCGAAAATGAAACCTTAAGACCCGAATTAATTGCCGGAAAACTGGGAATCAGCAGTCGCAGCTTGTACCGAAAAGTCAAGAAAATAACATTAATGCCTCCCAGCGATTTCATTAAAGACTATAAGCTGATCTATGCAGCCAAGCTACTGATTAATACAAACCTTACAGTCAAAGAAATTACCTACAAGGTTGGAATCTCCAATAAGTCTCATTTCTACAGAGAGTTTCTGAAGAAATATGAGATGACTCCGAACGATTACCGCAAACATAAGTCCTAAACTTTACCTATATCATAAAATACCTAATGAGTGTCATAGTTTACCATGTGCAAACTATGACACTCATTAGGTTAATTAAGATGGGGGCATCAAAAGCTTATTAACTAATATTGTGAAATCAACCTAAATAATGTAAATGCCGGTGTTGTGAAAACTAACCGCAGTCGCATTATAAATCCCTCTCAGTGTTAACACAATTGATAATTACCGTAAATTAAATTATTATGAAACAAAAATCTATGCCTAAAACACCGGATGAATTCAAGACGAACCATCTCTCGCGGATTTTTCACTTATTATTATTCCTGTTTATATTCTACTTACCCTCTTTCGCGTCAGCAGAA
Source organism: Dysgonomonas sp. HDW5A (assembly GCF_011299555.1). Classification (NCBI taxonomy): domain Bacteria; kingdom Pseudomonadati; phylum Bacteroidota; class Bacteroidia; order Bacteroidales; family Dysgonomonadaceae; genus Dysgonomonas; species Dysgonomonas sp. HDW5A. The sequence goes on from NZ_CP049857.1 coordinate 1,482,150, forward strand.
TATAAAGAAGTTCAACAAAACGGAAAAACTGTAACCGGTCTTATAAAAGATCAACAAGGCGAACCTCTGCCCGGAGTTGTTGTTGCAGTAAAAGGCACAACCATTGGAACTTATTCGGACGAGAACGGTAAATATTCTTTAAATGTACCAAACTCAAACCTTACACTCACATTTTCATTTATAGGATACAATACGCAGGAAGTTGCTCTCAATGGTAAATCATCATTAAATATAACATTACAGGAGAATACACAGCAATTGGATGAAATTGTTGTGGTAGGTTATGGCTCACTGAAAAAATCGGAAATAGCAACCGCCGTCGTATCTATTAAACCCGACGATTTTAACTACGGTGGAGCCAGAGATCCTATGTCATTGCTCGAAGGTAAAATTGCCGGATTAAATGTAACCCGTACAAGCGGCGTAAATCCAAACAGCAGTGCAGCCTTTCAGTTAAGGGGTGTAACCTCTCTCTCGGGAAGCCAGTCGCCGCTGATTGTAATAGATGGAATACCTGACGGTAATCTCGATTTGATTCAGCCTGACGATATCGAATCGATGGAAATTCTGAAAGACGGATCGGCAGCCGCCATCTATGGTAGCCGTGCCAATGCAGGTGTAATACTTATCACTACAAAATCGGGAAAAAAAGGAGATCTACATTTCGAATATTCGACATTCATCACCAAGCATTATCTGGCAAGAACCCCCAGAGTGCTTACCGCCAATGAATACAGAGACCTTAGAAATGATCCCAACAATCCGAAAGCCGGGCAAATGGTTGATTATGGTTCTTCTACCGATTTCTATCAGGCTCTAGCTGATAAAGATAATTTGACACATACACATAATCTGGCAATAACCGGAGGTAATGATGCTGCAACATACAGAGCATCTCTGTTTTACAACGATTTTGATGGTATTGGTCTACAGAACGACCGCAAGAATTACGGAGGACGTATGTCGTTACATGCCAGAGGATACGACAACATGCTTACAGGCCAAATTAATTTAGCGATTAATCACGATTATAGAAACCGACTCGGAGATTCGGAAGGATTATGGCAAGCTGCTACCACCATGAACCCCACATTAGGGTTACATGATGAAGTGGAGCAAAGGGTAAATCCGATTAACAGAATGAATGCACATCGGTTAAAAAGAGACGGACAAAATACAATGGTCAGTGGTAAACTGGGACTGGAGCCTGTGAAAGATTTGATCTTCTCGGTGTTCGGTAGTTTACAAAGAGACAACTGGTTGGAAAGCGAATACATAAACGTAAATTCATGGGAGTCTAAACAATCGCATGAAGGACTCGGCTTTGCCAAAAAAGAATCGGAACAAGAAATAAAAGGAGCAGTAGAACCTACCGTCGAATATTCGAAACTTTTCAATAGCAAACATAGCTTAAATGCTGTTGGAGGATATAGTTTTCAATATACATTATGGGAAAGAACCAAAATGGAAAACAAAGGTTTTCTGAATGATGTTACCCAAGACAATGATATGGGTGCAGGAAGCTGGCTGGCTGCGGGAAAAGCAAAAATGGAAAGTGAAAAACAGGAAGATAAACTGATTGCATTTTTTGGGCGTGTAAACTATGCCTATGACAGCAGATACGTAGCCCAGATATCGCTTCGCCACGAAGGATCTACCAAATTTGGAGCAAACCACAAGTGGGGTAACTTTCCATCGTATTCAGTAGCATGGAATGCTTCTAATGAAGAGTTTATGAAAGGCGTAAATTATTTAAGCTTGCTCAAAATAAGATTGGGATATGGTGTTACGGGAAATTCTGGAATCGACCGCTATCAATCCATAATAACAATGGGAACAGGAGGCTTTTATCTTAGTCCGGATGGACGTTGGGTTCAAACTTACGGACCTTCAACCAACCCGAATCCAAACTTAAAATGGGAAATGAAACAGGAATGGAATCTTGGATTTGATTTTGGATTCCTGAAAAACCGAATCGGTGGATCGATAGATTTATATAAACGTACTACAAAAGATTTGTTAGGAAAATACGGTACACAACAACCTCCTTACATTTTCAGCGATATTTTTATTAATGTCGGAGATATTGCAAGTAAAGGTGTTGAGCTTACTTTAAATACAATACCTGTATCGGGAAAAGAATTTATGTGGAAAGCCGACCTTGCCGCCAGTTATACCGATAATACACTGAAAAGCCTTTCTAACGACCTTTACGAACAACCGTATATTCTGGACGGAGATATAGGAGGCATGGGTGATCTGGGAAGGGCTATCCGTGTATATCCGGGAGAGAGAATGGGTAATTTTTACGGAAAACGTTTTGCAGGATTTAACGAAGCGGGTAAATGGTTATTCTATAACAAGGATGGAGAGAAAGTACTTGCCGATCAAATAAATGACGGAGATATGGGAGTAATAGGTAATGGTGTTCCTAAATTCTATCTGGGTATGTCACACTATTTCAAATACAAAGATTTTGACCTGAGCATTGTACTGAGAGGTAAATTCGGATTTGATGTTTTAAATATCACCGATATGCAATTTGGCAATAGGGTAGCTTTACCTGATAATATTCTGAAAAGGGCAATCACAACACACGCCGACTTGAATGATACTTATCAATATTCTGATTATTACCTCGAAAAAGGTGATTTCGTGAAAATCGATAATATTACTATCGGCTATAACTTCATCAATAAATCAGGAAATAAAAAGATACCTCGCTTCAGAGTCTATTTCACAGGCAGGGATCTTTTAACAATGACAGGTTATTCGGGTCTGGATCCGGAAGTAAGAGACACGGGTATAAATACAGGACTTGATAAACCCGATCGCTATCCTGTAACACGCAGTTTCACATTGGGGCTTAATATGACCTTTTAAAGAATAGATGAGTATTTACATATCAAAGTAACAAATAGGTCTTAGACCTGAAAAGAAAGACATAAGATGAAAAAATATAATATATTCTCATACCTGCTAGTAGCATTTGCTCTAGTGCTCACCGGCGGATCGTGTACCGATCTGGACGAAAAGTTATACAGTAAGATTGGTTCCGATAACTATTACAACAATAAAGATGAAGTGATTTCGGCCATATTAAGACCCTATACACATGCAAGAGCATGGATAGCACCCACCCAACAGAACAGTTACTGGCGGCTGAACGAATATGCAGCAGATCAGATTGCCTGGACGACCAAAGGACGTCACGGATATGATGGAGGCGACTGGATCAGATTACATTATCATACATGGCACATTAGAGAAAGCACCATAACCAACTCCTGGAACTTAATGTATTCGGGTATGGGATATTGTAGCGATGCTGCCAATAATATAGCAAAACGTGATGCTGCACAAATGGGTATTACCCAACAGGAGAAAGACGAATTTGTGGCTGAGATGAAAGTACTTCGTGCATATCACTATCTTAAATTAATGGATTTATTTGGCAATATTCCGGTAGTAACTGAAGTAGGAACACCTGTAAGTCCCTCTAATATGCCCCGTGCGGAAGTATTTAAGTTTATAGAAACCGAATTACTCGAAAATATAGATAATCTACCCTTGCTTTCGAGCAAAAATGTAGGACGGGCAACTCGTGCTGCGGGATATGCCATGTTAGCCGAGCTTTATCTGAATGCCGAAGTATGGACAGGAACTGCCCGTTGGGACGATTGTATCAAAGCCTGCGACTACATTATGCAAAACAAAGCGGGTTCACAAATCGGAACTTTAGGCTTAGACTCGGACTTAATAACAACCTTCAGCAATACCAACACAACCAATTCGAAAGAAAATCTGTTTGTTTTGACTTATGATTACCAAAGTTCACCCAACAAATGCGGTTGGAATGGCGACTTTTATCATTTTGCTCAAAAATATATCTATGGAGGTCTTTCAAACGGAAACAACGGTGCAGTCGTAATTCCTTCAGCTTATGATAAATTTGCTGATAACGACTTGAGAAAATCTCAATGGATGCTTATCGGTCCTCAATTTTATTTCGATGATCCAACAAAGCCGGTTTTGGGAACAGAAGAATATAGCGGTCAGCAACTTACATTTGTAAATTACATATACAGAGCCAGCGAAGGTAAAACACAGTCGACTATGTACGATGGTGAAGAAAACAGCGGTGCTCGCTTTAATAAATACAAACCGGGTCCATCGTCCGACCCACATTATTGGAGCAACGACTGGGTATTGTATCGCCTTACCGAAATTAATTATTTCAAAGCCGAAGCTTTGATGCGTAAAAATGGAGGAAATGCCACACAGGAAGCTGTCGATTTAATAAACGCATGTCGCATCAGAGCCTTTTCCGATGCCGACTGGAACAGCAATAAATATACAACATCGACCCTTACATTAGATGAATTGATTGAAGAGAGGGGACGTGAATTTATATTTGAAGGCAAACGCAGAACGGATTTAATCCGATTCGGTAAATTTACCTCAACAGCCTGGTGGGATCATACCCCAACCGACAATAAAAATGTTGAAATATTTCCAATTCCTTACAACCAATTATCAACCAACGTTAACCTGATTCAAAATCCAGGATACGCTTCTGAATAACACAACTTTACTAAACTACAGATTCTTATTTATCAATCAATTACAGGATCTGTAAATTCCTGATATTACTGCTTTTCGATATCGAAAAGCAGTAATACTTAAGGTCTGAGACCTTTTTCGCTATTTTAGGAGGTGCAGCAATTACAATAAATTATGACATTGAATTCTAACTTTTACTTGATATATACAATATGAAAAAGGCAATCGCAACGGTAATGTTAACAGTACTATCGTTATCGGCACTAGCACAGAAATGGGAAATACCCGATTGGAAAAATTTCCGATATCCCACGATCCATTTTCTGGATAAGGCAAAAGGAACACAAGGGTCTAAAATTTACAATCGTATAGTACCCAACCCGAAAGCGTTTATTCAACAACATGCGCTATGGGTGGTACAAACATTATATTGGTCAACATCCGACTCAATCCCGAACGTAAAAGCGATAAAATATACACTCGAAGATATAGAGGGCATATCGGCAAAAGGAGGACAGCCTCCTGTTGTGAATATATTTTACAGTTCGCAATGGGTCGAAAAATCAGAATCGTCAGAAGGTGACGACAAAGTACTGTACGAAACACGAGGCGTATTGTATCACGAATTAACCCATGCTTATCAATTAGAACCACAAGGTATTGGAGGGTATCAACAAGGAACAGAATTCTGGGTATTCATCGAAGGGATGGCTGATGCGGTACGATTCCACAACGGATTCTTCCCTGTGAGTGATCGCAAACCCGGTGGAAACTGGATGGACGGATACCGAAAAACAGGCTATTTTCTTGAATGGTTAACCTGCAAAGACCCCGATTTTTTACGTAAATTTAATCGCTCCACTCTCGAAATTATTCCATGGAGTTTCGACAAAGCCATGCAGCATGTATTAGGCAAAAACGTTACAACTGATAGTTTATGGGCAGAATATCAAAAATTTCTGATTGATAATTAAGGAATCATCCTTTTTATTGTTTTGATGGATAAACCTATCCCAACTTACCGAAAAATAAAATACTATAGATATGAAATTAAGAATACTTACTATTCTCTTCTCTACTTTTTTAATTAGCGGAACAGCAGTCAGTCAAGAGCTTACATCGTATGTAAATCCGATGATCGGAACTCTGAAAATGGGACACACCTTTCCCGGAGCCTGTGTACCGCATGGTATCGTACAATTAAGCCCCGATACCGATACTATACCCCAAAATATAAACGGCAAATATGTAGCCGATGCTTACAAATATTGTGCAGGTTATCAGCACGATGATAAAACCATTGTGGGGTTCAGTCATACACACCTCAGCGGAACAGGGCATTCAGACTTGGGAGATATTCTAGTGATGCCTGTAACGGGAAAATTAAAATTGAATCCGGGTACAGCCGATAATCCCGACTCGGGCTATCGTTCACGTTTTTCTCACGATACAGAAATTGCACGTCCTGGATATTATGAAGTGAAATTAGACGATTATGGAATAAAAGCACAACTAACCGCCACCGAACGAACAGGTATACATAAATATACCTTTCCTGCAAACGAGAAAAAACAGATATTGATTGATCTGGCACAAGGTATCTATAACTACGACGGCAAAGTATTATGGGCAAACGTAAGGGTAGAAAATGATACTCTGATAACCGGATATCGCATTACAAACGGATGGGCAAGGGTAAACTATACCTACTTTGCCATTACATTTTCGGAACCCATAAAATCGTATGGCTATGAAGACAAAGAGAAACCTAAATATGTAGGCTTCTGGCGAAAATTCGATCTTCAACATAACTTCCCCGAAATAGGAGGACGCAAAATAATTACTTATTTCGATTTTGGAACAGATGCAAACCCAACTGTCGAAATGCGGGTAGCCTTATCAGCAGTCAGCACATTGGGAGCTATTCAGAATCTACAAGCGGAGACCGCAGGGAAATCATTTGACGATATCGTAGCCATTGCCAATGATAAATGGAATAAAGAGTTGGACGTTATCGAAATAGAAGGTACAAAAGATCAGAAGACCATGTTCTATACATCGTTGTATCATACGATGATAAATCCTTCGGTATATATGGATGTTGACGGACAATACAGGGGTATAGACCATAATATCTATCAAGCTAAAGATTTTACCAATTACACCATATTCTCGGTTTGGGATACATACAGAGCATTGCACCCTCTGTTCAATATTATCAATAGAGACAGAAGCAAAGACATCGTAAACTCGATGCTTGCTCATTACGATCAAAGTGTACACAAGGCATTACCCGTGTGGTCGCTTATGGGTAACGAAGGATGGTGTATGATAGGTTATCACTCGGTTTCGGTAGTGTCGGATGCTCTTTCCAAAGGAATAGATATTGATAAAAAACGAGCCTTAGAAGCGATGATAAGCAGTTCGAATGTACCATATTATGATGGTACTAAAGAATATCTCGAACTAGGATATGTACCTTATGATAAAAACTCGAATGGTTCATCTATCACTCTTGAATATGCTTATGATGACTGGACAATCTACAATACTGCTCTTAAGATGGGTAACACTTCGGTAGCCGAAGCCTATAAGAAAAGGGCAATGAATTATCACAATGTGTTCGACCCCCAAATAGGCTTTGTACGTGCCCGAAAAAGCGATGGTTCTTGGAAAGCCCCTTATAGTTTACTCAATACACACGGTGAAGGGTTTATTGAAGGAAATTCATGGAACTATTCTTTTTATGTGCCTCAGGACGTTAAAGGATTGATTGAACAGATGCACGGCGAAAAAGTATTTACTCAAAGACTTGATTCTCTTTTCACGATGCACCTACCCGACGAATTTTTCGAAAACACCGAAGATGTAACCAGAGAAGGCATCATGGGTAATTATGTACATGGCAATGAACCGAGTCACCATATACCTTATCTATATGCATGGACTTCTCAACCGTGGAAATCGCAATACTGGATTCGTGAAATTATGAATCGTATGTATCGCAACAGTATCGACGGTCTTTGTGGAAATGACGATTGCGGGCAAATGTCGGCATGGTATATATTTTCAGCAATGGGATTTTATCCCGTTTGCCCCGGATCGGATCAGTATGTCATAGGCGCTCCTTACCTACCCTATTTGAAAGTAAAAACAGCTCCTGATAAGAATCTGGTTATAAAAGCAAACGGCGTCAGTGACAAGATGCGTTATGTAAAATCGGTAAAATTAAACGGCAAGCCATACACCAAAGCATACATCACATACGATGATATAAAAGACGGTGGTGAACTGGTTTTCGAGATGACTTCTCAACCCAATAAAAAGAGAACTTTTGCGGAAGATGAGAAACCTTATTCGCTCAGCCAAAAATAATAGACGAAACGTTGTAGGGGCGTATTGCATACGCCCGATATTTGTGTGACGGGCGAATGCAATTCGCCCCTACAACTAAATGATACTTTAATCAAAAACACTAAACTATGAATAAATTAAACCGATATATAATCTGCCTTCTAACCCTATCCGCCCTATGCAGTTGCAAACAAAAGAACAGCAGTGCAGATGATAACCAAGAAGCCGATTTATCGTTGAACGCTTATGTAAACCCCTTTGTCGGAACATCGGGATTCGGGAATGTGTATCCCGGTTCTCAGATTCCTTTTGGAGGAATACAGATAAGCCCCGATACGGATAACGATTACTACGATGCCGCGTCAGGTTATAAATATGATCATCCCACTATAATGGGTTTCAGCCTTACCCATCTCAGCGGAACAGGCATACCCGATTTAGGCGACTTCCTTTTCATTCCGGGTACAGGTACTAAGAAATTTGTAGCAGGTACACACGAAAAACCCGATGAAGGGTATCGCTCCCGATACAGTCACGACAAGGAATGGGCATCACCCAATTATTACGGAGTCGATTTATTGGATTATGGAGTTAAAGCCGAAATGACATCGGGTATGCATTCGGGTATATTTAAGTTTACGTTTCCCAAGGCTGACAGTTCGTTCATTATGGTAGATATGGAGCATGTGCAAATGTTTAAAACAACATGGTCGCAACTCAGAATAGAGAACGATTCTACTATCTGCGGATTTAAATTAGTCAACGGATGGGGACCCGAACGCTATGTGTATTTTGTAGCACAATTCTCTAAACCATTCGCCCGATCGGGAATTATGCAAAACGGAAAACCTGTTATATATGATACCAAACGTTTTCGTAGCGATCGTATAGCATTCGGTACTAAAATTGTAGGTTGGTTCGATTTCGATACCAAAGAAAATGAGGAAATACAGGTTAAAGTAGCCGTTTCATCCACAGGAACATCGGGAGCTTATGCCAATATAAAAGAAATAGAGAATCAGAACTTTGACAGCCTGAAAAAGAAAGGCGAACTTTTATGGGCAAAGGAGTTAAGTCGATTCAAGATAAAAGGAACAGAAGAACAGATGAGAACGTTTTACACATCTGTATATCATGCTTCGTTGCATCCTTTTGTTTTTGAAGATATTGACGGTAAATACAGGGGATTGGATTCTAATATTCATCCGGCGAAAGATTTTACCAATTATACGGTTTTCTCGCTGTGGGATACATACAGGGCACATCACCCGTTATTGAATCTGATTCATCCCGATCGTAATGCCAATATGATTAATTCGATGCTTGCTCATTACGATCAAAGTGTGGAACATATGCTTCCTATCTGGTCATTTTATGGTAATGAGACTTGGTGTATGATCGGTTATCATGCCGTTTCGGTCATCTCCGATGCTATTGTAAAGGATATCAAAGGATTTGATTACGAACGTGCTTTTCAAGCTATGAAAACTACAGCCATGAATCCTAACTACGACCGATTGCTCGAATATCGCAATATAGGCTGGATTCCATTCGAAAAAGAACCCGAATCGGTTTCCAAAACACTGGAATATGCCTATGACGATTATTGTATCGCTATGGCTGCTCAGAAATTAGGAAAAGAAGACGATTATAATTATTTCCTCAACAGAGCCTTATCTTATCAAAATCTGATAGATCCCGAAACTAAATTTATGCGTGGTAGAGATTCGCAAGGTAATTGGCGTACTCCTTTTGAACCTATTGCCTACACAGGGCCGGGATCAGTTCACGGATGGGGCGATATTACCGAAGGCTTTACTTATCAATATACATGGTATGTTCCTCAAGATGTTCAGGGATATATTAACGAAATGGGTAAAGAACTCTTTACACAACGTTTAGATTCGATGTTTACGATGGAATTGCCCGACGATATACCCGGCGCTCACGATATACAGGGTAGAATAGGGGCTTATTGGCATGGAAACGAACCTTGCCATCAGATAATCTATCTTTACAATTATCTGAAACAACCGTGGAAAGCTCAGGAAAAAGTCCGTTATATCCTAGACAATCTTTATGGAGATAAACCCGATGCGTTGAGTGGAAATGACGATTGCGGACAAATGTCAGCATGGTATATTTTCAATAGTATGGGCTTTTATCCTACCTGCCCATCGAGCAATATATATGCTATCGGATCACCGGGATTGGAATTTATCCAAATGACATTGGGTAATGGCAAAAAGGTAACCGTAACTACCGAAAATTATAGTAAAGAGAATGTATATATTCAAGCTATGTACATCAACGGACAGCCTTATAATAAAACATATATTACCTTTGATACTATAAAAAACGGTGCTGAAATAAAATTTGTATTGGGTAATAAACCCAACCCATCGTGGGGTACGGCAGATGATTCTGTAGCTCCATCACTATCAAAACCGGGACAAACCTTAAAATATAAACCAGTAAACAAAATATCATGAAGAAAATCACATGTCTGATATTGACTATTATCAGTACAATCTGTACCATAAGTGCACAAAAGCCCACACCGGTGGACTATGTGAGTACATTGGTGGGAACATTATCAAAATACGAATTATCGACAGGTAATACCTACCCTGCTATCGCAATGCCTTGGGGAATGAATTTCTGGACTCCACAAACGGGTAAAATGGGTGACGGATGGGCATACGTTTACACTGCCGACAAAATCAGAGGCTTTAAGCAAACGCATCAGCCTAGTCCATGGATGAACGATTACGGACAATTTGCAATTATGCCCACAACGGGAAAAGCTGTATTTGATCAGAATGAGCGGGCAAGTTGGTTTTCACACAAAGCAGAAGTGGCAAAGCCTTATTATTATCGTGTATATCTAGCCGATCATGATGTAACTACCGAAATTACACCTACCGAACGGGCAGCCATGTTTCGATTTACGTTTCCCGATACTGACGATTCGTATGTAGTTATCGATGCTTTCGACAGGGGTTCGTATGTGAAAATTATTCCAAATGAAAATAAGATTATCGGTTATACTACCCGAAACAGTGGAGGAGTACCCGAAAATTTCAAGAACTACTTTGTAATCACTTTCGATAAACCTTTTACTTATTATGCAGCCGTGGGCGACAGTATCATAAAAAAGAACGAAACCGAAGTCAAAAAGAACCACTCGGGTGCAATCATTGGATTTTCGACAAAAAAAGGTGAAATTGTACATGCCTGTGTAGCATCTTCATTTATCAGTTACGATCAGGCTGAACTCAACTTAAAAGAACTCGGAACAGACAGCTTCGACCAGTTAACAGCAAAGGGCAAACAAGTGTGGAACGAAACATTAGGCAGAATCGAAGTGGAGGATGATAACATCGACAACCTTCGTACGTTCTATTCATCCCTCTATCGCTCGGTGCTTTTCCCTCGCAATTTGTCGGAAATAAATAAAGAAGGAAAAGTGATGCATTACAGTCCGTATAATGGCGAAGTATTGCCCGGATATATGTTTACTGATACAGGATTCTGGGATACCTTCCGCTGCCTGTTTCCCTTTCTTAACCTCATGTATCCTTCTATGAACCAAAAGATGCAGGAAGGCCTTGTAAATGCTTATAAAGAAAGTGGATTTCTACCCGAATGGGCAAGTCCGGGTCATAGAAGCATTATGGTGGGAAACAATTCGGCATCAGTTGTAGCAGATGCTTATATCAAAGGATTGAGAGGGTATGATATCGAAACCCTTTGGGAAGCTGTTAAACATGGGGCGAATAATGTACACCCTAAGGTAGCTGCTTCGGGAAGAACCGGATATGAATATTATAACCGATTGGGATATATTCCAAATGATGTAAAAATAAGTCAGAATGTAGCCCGTTCGCTCGAATACTCGTATGATGACTGGACAATATATCAACTGGGAAAAGCATTGAATAAACCTGAAGCAGAAATAGCCATATATGGAGAGCGTGCCATGAACTACAAGAATCTGTTCAATCCGAAGAATAAACTGATGAGCGGAAAAACTGAGGCAGGTCAATTCTCAGACTCTTTTAAACCGACTGATTGGAGTTGGGATTTTACAGAGGGGAATAGCTGGCATTACAGCTGGTCTGTATTTCAAGATCCTCAAGGCTTAATCGATTTAATGGGTGGAAAGAAAGCATTCGTAACTATGCTCGATTCGGTATTCATTATTCCCGGTTCTGTAGGAATGGATAGCCGCTCGATGATACACGAGATGCGTGAAATGCAGGTGATGAATATGGGGCAATATGCACATGGTAATCAGCCGGCACAACACATGATCTACATGTACAATTATGCGGGCGAACCCTGGAAGGCTCAATATTGGAATCGTGAGGTAATGGATAAACTCTATACATCTGCCCCTGACGGGTATTGTGGAGACGAGGATAACGGGCAAACTTCGGCTTGGTATGTATTTTCGGCTTTAGGGTTTTATCCTGTTTGTCCCGGCTCGGATCAATATGTTTTAGGCTCTCCGCTGTTTAAGAAAGTAACTCTAAATCTGGAGAACGGAAAAAAGGTTATCATTACATCTAATAACAACAATAAGGATAACAGGTATATTCAATCGATGACATTGAACGGGAAGAATTATACCAAGAATTACCTGACTCATTCTGAACTTTTAAATGGAGCGAGAATAAATTTCGAGATGTCTGATAAACCAAATAAAAGCAGAGGAATAAATGATTCAGATGCTCCTTATTCGTTCTCTAAGGAGAAACGATAAAAAGTATCAATCATATTTCATAAAAAGCGAGAGTTCCCGATAAGGAAACTCTCGCTTTTCAGTATTCATACAATATTATATTCCTGTGCGAAAATTGTAAACTTTCATGGGTTTACCGATTGCTACATTTTAGTACATAAAAAAAACATCCACAAATTTCTTTGTAGATGTTATCTTGTGGGCGATGAGGGATTCGAACCCCCGACCCTCTGGGTGTAAACCAGATGCTCTGAACCAACTGAGCTAATCGCCCCTTTTAGGAGTAGCACTTTCTCTCAAATGCGATGCAAAGATATGTCTTTTTTCTTTTACTCCAAACAAAATCAGAAAAAAATTCAAAATATTTTTCGTTGTTCTTAATTACATCAATTCAAGACCAAATTCATCCTTGAGTCTTTTTACACTTTCGTTTTGTTCAACCATCAGATTAAACTTCTCTAATGAAGTGAAGCCCAGCTTTTTCTCATTTTCGACAGTTACCCGTACCTTCATTTGCACCTGAGTATTCCTCAGATTTTTACGAAGGAATGGCATAATGTTAACCGCATTATCCAACAACCTCTGTTCTTGCACGGGATTATTTACAACGACCTCAAATGTATCTCGATTCAAAAGATCGGGTAAACAATTAAGCATTGTATTTTTCAAGTGATGTTCCTCGGGAATAGATTCCGCATAAGCCTTCCATTCATGGAGAAGTTGTAAAGGAGTAAATGTTTCGGTAAGTATTTCTGTTTGCTTTGCTTCTACCACCTCTTCCTCTGTTTTCTGTTGAGACAGGGCAGATATAGACACACCAAATCCGGCAATAGAATTATTTCGTATTGGTTTTGGCTGTTGATTAGGTCGGGGTGTAGCGGCAGGAGCCGCTGCAGAAGGCACCTGAGATGCTCCTCTTTGAGTAGCAGGTGCAGGAGTTGCAGCCGCTTCTACAGAAGAGAAGATAGGTTCAATTATGACTTTTTTTTTTCATCCACAGATTGTGGATTGCCCGAAAGCTGACACAGGCGAATGAGCGTCAGTTCGACTAAAAGTTTTTTATTCTTGCTTACTCTATAATTTAAATCACATTCGTTTGTTATCTCAATTGCCCGATAAAGAAACTCATTAGAGCATCTTTGCGACATGGTTATATATCTTTCGCGGATGGATGCTCCTACCTCGAATAATTCGGCAGTACGTGGATCTTTACAGACCAATAGATCGCGAAAGTGCGAAGCTACACCTGTTACAACATTATGACCATCGAAACCTTTGTTCAGAATATCGTTTAAGATAAGTAAGCTATCAATAACATTATTGGTAAGGACTGCTTCGGTTAACTTGAAATAATACTCATAATCGAGTACATTCAAATTATCGATAACAGCTTTATAGGTAACATTTCCTCCTGTAAAACTAACTACCTGATCGAATATCGAAAGTGCATCACGCATACCTCCATCCGATTTTTGCGCTAAAACGTTTAATGCTTCCAATTCTGCATTAACGCCTTCTTGAGAAGCCACATATTTCAGATGCTCTACTGTATCGCTTATACTGATACGGCTAAAGTCGTATATCTGACAACGAGAAAGAATCGTTGGTAGTATTTTATGCTTCTCGGTAGTTGCTAAAATAAAAATAGCATGGTGAGGGGGTTCTTCCAATGTTTTCAGGAAAGCATTGAATGCCGCCGAAGACAACATGTGAACCTCATCTATAATATAAACTTTATATTTACCTATTTGAGGGGGTATACGCACCTGATCTATGAGCGATCGGATATCATCTACCGAGTTATTGGATGCTGCATCCAGTTCATGAATATTAAAAGAGCGCTGATCGTTAAAAGCAACACACGATTCGCACGTATTGCAAGCTTCGCCATCAGCTAATGGAGAAAGACAGTTAATCGTTTTTGCAAATATACGGGCACAGGTAGTTTTACCTACTCCACGGGGCCCGCAGAATAAGTAAGCATGAGCCAGTTTATTAGAGGCAATTGCATTTTTCAGTGTAGTTGTCAATGCACGCTGCCCTACTACCGATTTAAATGTCGATGGTCTGTATTTACGTGCCGAAACTATATAATTATCCATTTGAGTTATCCATTTTACAAATACAAATCTAAGAAAAATTTCGTGTTTTTCATCTATGGTTCCCTACCTCTTATAAAGATACTATTATAATGCAGCTAAAATTTATAATTCTTTAGTATAAACCTCAGGAGCATTATCAAAGCCATCCTTATATAGGATAATTCTTTCACAAACATTGCATTTAATTGCAATAAACATTTCTAGATATAGACTCTCCGCGTCTATTAAACCCTGAAAATGATCGTATTTAACATCAGATATAACATTATATTGATGTGGGCAAGGTATTTCCCCTAATGAAATTATATTAGAACAACGACATTTTATTTTAGGCATACTTTTTATATTATATAATCCTTTCTCACTCTATAACATTCACATCTCTTTTTGCTTCACTTCTCGAAACAGCATTAAAGTGCCACCATTCGCCACGTATGGTAATAAACCCTGCTTCTGTCATCACCTTTCGAAGCAGTTTTCGATTATTGATTTGTTCTCGGGTTAATAAACCTTCGTTTAAAAGTTGTTCCTCTTGATTAATTCCGGCGGCCTTACCAAAGAAATCGAAAGAAGTACCCATATCTAAAGCTGTTCCATCGGATCGGCAGATCGTTAAATCGACAGCCATACCATAATTATGCATCCCTGTTTTACTCGGATCGGCAACATATTCTCTATAAGGTGTATTTTGGACTACTTTATACATTTTCTTCTGCACAGACATAGGTCTGCCTGCATCATATACCAATAAAGACAAGTCGGGATCAATTTCTTTCAATAACTGCTGAGCCTTCGCCAGTTTTTGGGCAGCGATAGGATGAAGATATGCCTCTGTAAGATCATCATACAATATTTCTTTCGTAAAATTGTCCGTTGTTGCATATTTTAAATCGACATGAATAGTTGAATCCAAAGAATGAATATTTACCAAACCTTGTTCTTCGAGATATAAAGCCATAGAAGATTTGGCAGGTACCTGCTCCTCTATTTCTCTAACTATTATAGTGTCTGTATGAATGGAGTCTTCAATAGGTGATTCAACCCTGTTGGATTCCGGTTTATTCTGACAAGAAAAAATAAAAAAAGGGAGTGAAATTATTAGGCTTAATAACTGCATTTTCATAACCGGAACTATCTATCGTTACTAAATTGTCGAAGGAATAAAAAGTCTATGATCTTACATCGGATCGACATCGTAATGCAAAAGTACCGATTTAAATTTAGAGTTCATCATCACTTGCTTTTGATAAAACTCAATCAATTCTCTAATTTTCTGGGGGGATGCCTGATTTTCGATTTTCAATACTATCTTACGTATATAAAGAGATTGAACCCTCGATATTCCGGGTTTTACAGGACCTAAAACCCTTTCTTGAAATGTTTGTCGAAGAACCTGAGCAAATTCCAAAGCAAAACCTTCTGTAGACTGTTCTTCCCTGCCTCTGATTACAATTTCGATCAATCTATAGAAAGGTGGGTATCGAAACAGTTGACGTTCATTTATTTGGGTTTCGTAGAACGAAATATAATCGTTGTTTCTTATATAGGAGATAATAGGATGACCGGGATGTGCCGTCTGCAATAATACCAAACCACGTTTCTGCCTACGGCCTGCACGTCCGCTGACCTGCATCATAAGTTGGAAAGCCCGTTCGTGTGCTCTGAAATCGGGATAATTAAGCATACTGTCTGCATTCAGAATACCAACTACACTCACATTATCAAAGTCCAACCCTTTCGAAACCATCTGCGTTCCTACCAAAACATTGGTTTTATTTACTTCGAAATCTGCAATGATCCGTTCATACGATCTTTTACTTCTGGTTGTATCCAAATCCATTCGGACTACATTTGCTTCGGGAACTGCTTCATTTACCAGCTCCTCTATTCGCTCTGTTCCATAGCCTTGTACTTCCAAAGTAGGAGTTTTACATTCGGGACATTTGGTGGGTATCGAATAAACCGCACCACAATAATGACAAACCATTACCCGTTGCCCTTTATGAAAAGTGAGTGTCACATCGCAATGCAAACACTTTGGAGTCCATGAACAGGTTTTACATTCGAGCAAAGGAGCAAATCCTCTGCGATTCTGAAATAAGATTACCTGCTCATTCCGACCTAAGGCATTCTTCATTTCCTCGACCAAGGGAGGAGACAGAATGGACTTCATCTGCTTTCTTTTTCTCAGGTCTTTGGTATTAATTGGCACTATTTCGGGCAACTCAATTTCCGAATGGCGCTTGCTCAGTGTCACCAAACCGTATCTCCCCGAAAGAGCATTATAATATGTTTCGATAGCCGGCGTTGCAGTACCCAGTAAAGTCTTAGCACCGTAAATACCTGCCAATACTATAGCTGCATTGCGCGCATTATAACGGGGAGCGGGATCTTGCTGCTTATAAGAAGCTTCGTGTTCTTCATCAACAATCACCAAACCAAGATCTCGGAAAGGTAAGAATACCGACGAACGTGCCCCCAATACTACCTGACATTCATCTTTTTGAAGTAACGACTGCCAAGTCTCGGCACGCTCATTATCGTTGAAGCGAGAATGATACACCAGCAGTTTGTTTCCGAAGACCGATTTCAACCTTTCGGTTATTTGAGTAGTCAATGCTATTTCGGGTAAAAGATACAGAACCCGTTCACCCTTTTCGATAGCATCTTTTATCAGTTGAATATATATTTCGGTTTTACCCGAAGAAGTCACACCATGAAGTAAAACAACCTGCTTTTCTTTGAAATGAGCATATATTTCATCGTATGCTTTCTCCTGAAAAAGGTTCAAAGCATTAGACGAGAGCAAATTTGCATCACCATAATCGAAACGTCCGATTTCATTCTGAAAAGACTCCAAAATACCTCTTTCGATAAGTGCATCAAGCACGGACGGACTAATACCACATTGCTCGAACAATTGTTTTTTTCTAATGAAAAACTCATCTAAATCCCCAGATTTATTTTTTAGCTCTAAAAACAAAAGTAAGGCCTGTTCTTGCTTTTTAGCCCTTTTCAGATTTTCTAGAATGCTAGACAATTCGATTTCGGAGTAATTTTTCGAGAGCCTTATCGAAGTTTCGGTTTTTGCTGAATATCGATTTTGTATATTTTCATTCAGATAGGCAGCCCCCTTATCCGTAAGGGCTTTTATATACGGAATTACATTAGATATTCCGGTTAATTTTTCAATTTCGGCAATACGAAGGGGTTTAGAATCGGAAAGAACATCGAACACTTTTGTTTCATTGGCGGTAAAAGGTTCTTTAGCCTCAAAAGAAGCATCTAAAAAGACTAGCGTTTCGCTTTCTAACTTTAAGGCTGAAGGCAAAGCTGCTTTATATATCTCGCCCAAAGTACACATATAATAAGAAGCAATCCACTCCCAGAAACGCAGCTGCTCGGGCAAAACAATGGGGTGAGTATCTAAAACTGAAATTATTTCCTTTATTCCCGTTTTCTCTTCATCCGATTGATATATCTGATGCACAATAGCTGTGTAGAATTTCTTCTTTCCAAATTGCACAATAACCCTACTACCAACAATAACCCGATCTGCAAGCAGATCGGGTATCTTATAAGTAAACACTCCCGACAAGGGCAGTGGAACTATCACATCAATATAAAGATGTTGCGTCAAAAGAAATAAGTTAAGTTCACACTCCAGTTAGAAGGTCTTTTTTCTAAACGACCTTCAGAACTACTTGAATAATTATCAGTCAAAGCTTTTCTATAATACATACCGATTTCAAGATGTTTGAGAAGTTCAACTCCTGCTCCTGCATCGAATCCCATCCCAAACGATTTCGATTTATATTGTTCTACTATGCTTCCTTTCGATTCAAGATCGCCTCCACTTAGTCTAAATTCGGCATACGGACCAACAATAATGAAGACTCCGAAAAGACCAACTATACTAAATTTCTTCTTCAAACTCACCGGAACCCTCAAATAATTATAATTGGTAAGATTATAATTTTCATTTGTAACATCAAATTTCTGGTGTCCGTAAAGCACAGCGGCTTCTGCTCCCCATCCAACGATAGGAGCCATTACTTCGACAACTCCGCCGACTTGAAATCCTAAGCGGTTGTTTGCATTTAAGATATCTTTGTTGATACGATTATTGCTAACATCAAAACCTCCACGAAGACCAAATCTGACTTGTGATGACGCAAGACCTACATTTAATAATGCAAGAGATAGAATAAGCAGAAATCTTAAGCTTAATTTTTTCATTTTGTAATATTTTAAGTTCTTATGGAATAGAAACAAAGAATGACCTAAAATTGTTTAAGATAAAAGGAAAATAAAAAAATAGTAGCACGACCGGGAATCGAACCCGGATCTAAAGTTTAGGAAACTTCTATTCTATCCATTGAACTATCGCGCCAACTCTGGTATCTGCAAAAGTAATTGATTTTTGTTAATACAGCAATATACCACAGTTCATAAATTTTATTTATTGTTTATTTATAAAGCTATGTAACTGATACTTTTTTATTTTACGCACTAAACATAGGATAAGATATAATTGTTTTATAATTTTGCTCTCTATTTTTCGTTTCTTAAGAAATGATCGAATATTTATACTCACTAATATGTCCGAAAACCAAAATAACAATATATCATTGCTTCAAAGCATTGACTACCCGAAAGACCTTAAAAGTCTTACTTTAGACCAACTGGAAACTCTTTGCAAAGATCTTAGAACTTTCATCATAGATCAACTATCGGCAAATCCGGGTCATTTTGGGTCTAGCTTAGGTACAGTAGAACTTACTGTAGCTCTGCACTATGTATACAATACACCTTTCGATCGTATCGTTTGGGATGTAGGCCATCAGGCATATAGCCACAAGATATTAACGGGACGTAGAGACCAGTTCCACACAAACCGCAAGTTCGGAGGATTGGCAGGATTCCCTAATCCGGAGGAAAGCGAATATGACACTTTCTCGGCAGGGCATGCTTCAAATTCGATATCAGCTGCACTGGGAATGGCTGTGGCATCAAGCTTGAAGCACGAAAACAAGCATGTAGTTGCTGTTATCGGTGACGGATCGCTTACGGGAGGTCTGGCTTACGAAGGTCTGAACAATGCAAGTTCTCAGCCCAACGACTTACTTATTGTACTCAATGACAATGACATGGCAATTGATGACAATGTAGGAGGATTGAAAGATTATTTGGTAAAAATGACAACTTCGCAAACTTATAACAGGATGCGTAATGACGTTTATCAGAAATTCAAAAGAAAGAATCTTATTACCGAGAAAGGCAAAAACTTCATCCTTCGATTCAATAACAGTTTGAAGTCGCTAATCACCAAGCAACAGAATATTTTTGAAGGACTCAACATAAGGTATTTCGGACCTATAGACGGACATGATTTAAAAGGCTTAATCCGTATCATTCAAAATATTAAAGACTTAAAAGGTCCTAAACTCCTTCATATACATACCATAAAAGGAAAGGGTTATAAACCTGCCGAAGAATCGGCTACCGAATGGCATGCCCCCGGCAAGTTCAATAAAGATACCGGTGAAAGAATTATCAATCAGGCAAAAGACCAACCTCAGCTTTATCAGAATGTTTTCGGTCATACACTTGTTGAATTAGCCGAAAAAGATACCCGCATAGTAGGTGTTACCCCTGCCATGCCATCGGGATGCTCTATGACTTTTATGATGAAAGCATTTCCCGAAAGAAGTTTTGATGTAGGTATTGCCGAAGCTCATGCTGTTACTTATGCAGGCGGTTTGGCAAAGGAAGAACTGATTCCGTTTTGTAATATATATTCATCGTTCATGCAACGCGCTTATGATCAGGTGATACACGACATAGCATTACAAAAACTTCATGTGATATTCTGCCTCGACAGGGCTGGGCTGGTTGGTGAAGACGGACCTACGCATCACGGAGCTTTTGACCTTGCTTATATGCGCTGTATACCTAATCTGATAATTGCATCGCCATATAACGAACATTATTTACGCCACTTAATGTATACGGCTACGTATGGCAATGAGGGACCGTTTGTAATACGCTATCCGAGAGGACAGGGTGAATTAAAAGACTGGGAGTGTGAAATGAAGATTCTGCCCATAGGTAAAGGTCGTAAGTTGAAAGACGGCTCCGATATGGCTATAATATCAATAGGCCCGATAGGAAACACGGTCACGGCAGCTATCAAAGAACTCGAAACTCTTGGTTACAATATTGCTCATTATGATATCATATTTTTAAAGCCGATAGATACAGACCTGCTCAACGAAGTTGCTTCGAAATTTACGAAAGTGATGACGGTAGAAAACGGTGTAATAGCAGGTGGTTTAGGATCGGCTATCCTAGAACATTTTTCGGAGAACAATTTTAACAATATAGAAGTTACACGTGTCGGATTACCTGACGAATTTGTAACACACGGTTCGATTGCCGAATTAAACAAGTTATGCGAAATAGACGTAGCGGGAATAAAGAAACGCATCGTAAACGTCCTGACAAACGCAAAAGTTGAAACCCCTATACCATGAGAGTAGTTATCGCAGGTGCAGGTGCTGTAGGAACACATTTGGCTAAGCTATTATCGGGAGAAAATCAGGATGTTATCATCATGGATCCCGATATTGAGAAATTGAATTTCTCGAAAAGCCATTTCGAAATAATGACGATGGAGGGATCATCTACTTCTCTGAAAGATTTGAAAGAAGTAGGAGTTGAAGAGGCCGATTTATTTATCGGTGTAACCCCCGAAGAATCAGTCAACATTACTTCTTGCATGCTTGCCTCTAAGATGGGTGCGAAAAAAACGTTTGCACGTATCGATAACTTCGAGTATTTACTACCCAAAAACAAAGAGTTTTTCGAGAGCTTAGGTGTCGACTCGATGGTTTATCCTGAGATGTTGGCAGCCAAAGAAATTGTATCAGCTATAAAAAGACCGTGGGTAAGACTTTGGGTCGAATTATTTGGTGGTGCTATCATTTTGGTGGGTGCCAAGATCAGAAGTAACTCGGAACTGGTAGGTAAATATCTGCATGAAATATCTGTAAATCCTAAAAAATTTCACATTGTAGCCATAAAACGCAACAACCGGACAATTATCCCCAAAGGATCTGATCAGATAATATCGGGAGATATTCTCTTTTTCACGACAACAAAAGAATTTATAGACGAAATTCCCGCTATTACAGGCAAAAAGAATTTCGAAGTAAAAAATATAATGATAATGGGAGGAAGCCGGATAGCAATCCGCACCTGCCAATATCTACCCAGCGACATGAAAATTAAGCTACTTGAGTCAGACAAAAACAAGTGCTATCAGTTGTTGCAAAAACTACCCAAGAATGTGACGGTCTTCCATGATGACGGTCGTAATTCCGAATTTCTACAAGAAGAAAGTATCAAGGACACAGATGCTTTTATAGCCGTAACAGGAAACTCCGAAGCAAACATACTGGCTTGTCTGGCTGCGAAAAGATTCGGTGTGAGAAAAACTGTAGCCGAGGTTGAAAACATGGATTACATATCTATGGCCGAAAATCTGGATATTGGTTCTATCATCAACAAAAAATTAATTACAGTCAGTAATATATATCGTGTTTTATTGAGTGCAGACGTTTCGAATGTGAAATCTCTAACATTTGCCAATGCTGATGTTGCAGAAATTATTGCACGTCCCAACTCGGCAATTACCAAAAAAGAAATAAAGCGCCTATCTTTGCCAAACAATATGACATTGGGAGGCTTGATACGTAATGGCGAACCCATGCTAATAGAAGGGGATACACAGGTAGAACCTTATGACAATGTTGTTGTCTTCTGTCTGGATGATGCTTTACGTGATGCTGAGAAACTTTTTAATTAGAGTCTCAGACTTATTTTATTACTTTTTTTAAGGTCTAAAGACCCTAACTTTATAACTTTGCTCTGGCTATAATCGTTAAGATGGGAAATTTTAATTTTCGGTTCATCTTTAAAACCATGGGATTCTTACTTATTATAGAATCCATTTTATTGATGATTTCGGCTGCTGTATCATTTTATTACCATGAAATAAGTGGAGATGCTTTTCTTATAAGTGCTTCTATTGCGATTGGTGTGGGGGTGATATTTCGCCTTGTAGGTGCCGAAACCAGAGAACAGTTTATCGGAAAACGCGAAGGATTTCTGGTCGTGGGTCTTTCGTGGGTTATATTATCTGCCTTCGGAATGCTTCCCTTTATCTTTAGCGGAGTTATTCCCAAAGTAAGTGATGCATACTTCGAAACCATGTCGGGCTTCACAACTACGGGCTCTACCATCATTCCCGATGTAGATGTCGTTCCTCTCGGTTTATTATTCTGGCGTTGCCTTACCCAGTGGGTCGGAGGTTTGGGTATTGTTGTATTTGCACTAGCCGTCCTTCCAATAATCGGCGGAAATGCTTCTTTTCTTTTCGATGCCGAAACTACAGGTATAGCCCGCGATCGTTTTCAACCGAGAGTTACTCTAGTTGCCAAAAGATTACTTCTTACTTATGTTACCATAACCGCAATTATAGCCACTCTACTTTGGTTAGGTCCCATGAATGCTTTCGATGCCATTTGTCAGGCTATGTCTACTGCCTCAACAGGTGGTTTCTCTACCAAACAAGATAGTATTGCTTACTGGAATTCGGCATATATCGAGTATGTAATCAGTATATTTATGTTTATAGGGGGAATCAACTTCTCTTTAATTTACTTCTTATTTAAAGGCCAATACAAGAAACTATTTCATAACGAAGAGCTGAAGTGGTATTTTCTTATCTATATTACATTTACCGCTGTTATAACGGCAGGTTTGATATATTCAGGGAAAATAAACATCGCAGAGGATGCTTTCCGAACTTCACTCTTTCAGGTGACATCGGCTATAACCACCACCGGATTTTCGACTGCTGACTTTACCAGTTGGGGACCTTTCTATATGTTCCTCATATACTGTCTGATGATGATTTGTGCCTGTGCCGGCTCTACCTCGGGAGGGATTAAAGTAATCAGGATAGTTGTACTCTTCAAGAATGCTATCAACGAATTTAAACGTCAGGTACACCCCAATGCTATTCTGCCCGTACGTATCAACGATCAGGTACTTCCCGTAGATATAGTAACTAAGATACTTGCTTTTATATTCCTGTACCTATTGATTCTATTTATCAGCTTTTTGGTATTATCGTTTACAGGTATAGATTTTGAGGATTCTATTACAGCTTCTGTATCGTGTTTGGGTAATGTAGGACTAGGAAGCTTAAGCGATAGCGGACACTTTGGTCACCTTTCGGATACTGCCAAATGGTATCTGTCATTCTTAATGTTGACAGGACGTTTGGAGTTGTTTACTATCCTGTCGCTATTCATGCCTGCTTTCTGGAGAAAATAAAATCTCAAAACTTCTGATCAGAACTGACTTCTAATAAACATACTTATGAGAAAATATACTATATTCTTTCTCTTTCTAACTTCAATGTGCTTTTACGGCTTTGGACAAAAGCAGACGGTCAGTTTATTGTTTGCAGGCGATGCCATGCAACATCAGTCGCAAATAGACGCAGCCAAAACAAAAGACGGGTATGACTACTCTTCGTACTTTACTCAAATAGAAGATCAGATAAAAGATGCGGATATCGCAATTGTCAACCTCGAAACAACTCTTCCCGGCAAAGGATATACAGGGTATCCGTGTTTCGGGTCTCCCGATGCTTTTGCATATGCTTTGAAAGATGCCGGATTTGATGTTTTTCTCACCGCCAACAATCATAGTCTGGATAAAAGAAAACAAGGGCTCGAAAGGACTATCACCATGCTCGATTCTATGCATGTAAAGCATTTGGGGACTTATGTTGATCAGGATAAAAAGGATTTGTATTATCCTTTGATGATTATTAAGAATGGCATCCGCATTGCTATGCTCAATTATACTTATGACACAAACGGAATCAGGCTGCAAAAACCCAATATCATAAACCTCATCGACAAAAAGCAGATATTAAACGATATTCAGTGGGCGAAGATGATGAAACCCGATATTATCATTGCCAATATGCACTGGGGTATCGAGCATAAATTATCACCTAATGCCGAACAGAAAGAGTTGGCTCAATTCCTTATAAAAAACGGGGTAAGATTAGTAATTGGCAGCCATCCTCATGTTGTACAGCCTATTGACATACAGAGACAGAATGATTCTATTCAAAATATTATCGTCTATTCACTAGGAAATTTCATATCGGGAATGAAAGGCGATAATGTAGAGGGTGGTATGATGGCTAAAATAGACCTAAGCAAAGATAACGCAGGTGTTGTTCGGATCGACAACTGCTCTTATTCTTTGGTTTGGGTAAATAAACCGATAGAGAACGGAAAACCGAATTTTCAGCTTATACCTGTTGAAAAATATCAAAACGAGGAAGGAAAGTTAAAATTGGGTGAAGAATCTTACCATAAAATGATTCGGTTTTCGGACACAGCCAAGAAAACAATCGAAAGCCTTTGGGGGATTACTGATAGATAATTAAAATCAACTATTTAATGATACGAATCAGTAGTTGATCTGTTATGTTTAATGTTCAATTATTCTAACGCACCCTATTGGGTTTGTTTTTCATTTTGTCTTGATACAAAACGAAACAAAAGATCAAGACTGTGCCTTTTGCTCGACCCGCTACGGTCTCGAAAGCTA
This sequence comes from Dysgonomonas sp. HDW5A, assembly GCF_011299555.1. NCBI lineage: Bacteria > Pseudomonadati > Bacteroidota > Bacteroidia > Bacteroidales > Dysgonomonadaceae > Dysgonomonas > Dysgonomonas sp. HDW5A. The sequence continues at coordinate 1,507,620 of NZ_CP049857.1, forward strand.
AAACAAAAGAAAACATTTATCCTTGATATCCTTTTGTTTCTTAACGCTTTCATTCGCCCTACGGGTACCCCGTGCAACCGTCTAGGTCGGGAAGCCTGACGGGCGAAAGCCACTTACGTGCGTCAGCCCAAGTGCATCAGTGCCACAGCCGTTGGCTGACAAGCGAAGCGGGCGTAAAACTAAACGTGCCGTAAGGCAGTAGGTTTAGTTTAGCCTGTAAGCTTAAGTCAGATAGGCGAGCCACTCAGCACAAAGCCTTTTTGATTCCTTTTGCGGATTTGGGCAAAAGGAATACAAGCAATCTCTGATTGCGCGTAGTAAAAGACAATTTAATAGAATAAACAGTTTCACCCCTACAGCCAAAGCAATAAATAGTTCTGTGGACCTAAAAAGTGCTTAACTCCTGAAAAAATCGCTAACTTTGTATATAGAAACAAAATGATATAGTATGGAAACAGTAGTGAGCGGTATTCGCTCGACCGGTAATCTCCACTTAGGCAATTACTATGGAGCCCTGAAAAACTTTATAAAAATGCAGGAAGAAAACAAATGTTTCTTCTTTATTGCAGATTATCATTCTCTTACGACTCATCCGGATCCGAAGATATTACATGGAAATGTAAAGAATGTGCTAACCGAATATCTGGCTGCGGGTATCGACCCCGATATATCGACTATATACGTACAGAGTGATGTACCCGAAGTATGCGAACTGTATCTATTGCTGAATATGCATGCATATATGGGCGAATTGGCTAAGACCGTATCTTTCAAAGAAAAGGCTCGTAAGCAGCCCGAAAATGTGAATGCCGGTTTACTTACCTACCCTACTCTTATGGCTGCCGATATATTGATGCACAATGCCGACAAGGTACCTGTGGGAAAAGATCAGGAGCAACACCTCGAAATGACTCGCAAATTTGCACGCCGTTTCAACAATTTCTATGGTGTCGAGTATTTTAAAGAACCGATTGCCTACAATTTTGGCAGCGAATTAATTAAAATACCGGGACTGGACGGCAGTGGAAAAATGGGAAAATCGGAAGGTAACTGTATTTATCTTTTTGATGAGCCTAAAGTCATAGAGAAGAAAGTAAAAAGGGCATTAACAGACGAAGGACCTCAAAGCCCTAATTCTCCAAAACCCGATTGTATCGAAAACCTGTTTACTATTCTGCGTGTGGTTTCAACCGAAGAGGTAGTGAAACATTTCGAAGATAAATGGAATTCATGCGAAATACGTTACGGCGATCTTAAAAAGCAATTGGCTGAAGATATTATTGCGGTAACATCACCTATTCGCGACCGTATTCTTCAAATTCAGGACGATGAGGCATACTTACACAAGGTAGTAACCGAAGGTACTGAAAAAGCCCGTGAAAGTGCCCGTAAAACATTACGGGAGGTACGTGAGATAATGGGATTCAAGAATTTCTAAAAAACAATCACGATATATATAATAAAAGGCTGATTTCTTGCGAAATCAGCCTTTTGTATTATTTGGTAGCGTTAAATATTTAATGATATATCTTTATTGGTAGAGGCAGACCTATGTGTCGGTACTAAATAGGTGAACACACAGGTTCACCCCTACAGCCAAAGCTATAAAAAGGTCTGAGACTTTAGTTACATATTGTTTTTGGGCTTTAAAAACCGGTTTGTCAAATATCTTCGTACCGGTATATCGTAAAATTTCAAACAGATATAGGCTACAATAATACTTCCTGCAACAACTCCTGCTGCACCAGGCAATGATTCTTCAAATGTGAGATCATTATTCTTCACCCAAGCAAAATACAGATAAATAAAGGGGTAATGTACCATATACAAAGGATAAGAAATATCTCCCAAGAACTTGCATACACGAGTCGTGTACTTATCGGTAGTATTTCCTGAAGCTCCCAAATAGACTAGAAGCGGAAAAAATACAACACAGCATACAGTATCATATATACCGTTCATCCATAAATATTCGGCTCCACCTATACGTGGTACAGCTAAAAGAGCTACGATAAACAAACTGCATATCCAAAAAGCTCCTTTTATATTAGCAGGCTTGAAGATACGAGAAAGAAGTAGTCCGGCAGAAAATGAGAATAACAAGCGAAAAGAGCCTCCGGTAAATTCTTCTCCTGTCAGTGAAAACCCTACACATATATCACCTAATGGTCCCCATACAGCAAATGAAGCCAAGCCGCATCCGGCAACAAAAACCAATACTGCAAGAGCTTTAGTTGAGAGCTTACGAATAAACAACACATAGAGAATATTACCGATATACTCAAAAAACAAAGACCAACTGGGTCCATTCAATGGGAACATCTCCCCTACACCTCTTATTTCGGTTCCTGTAGTAGCCGGAATCAAAAACATATTCAACAATGTGGCAATAAGCAAAGCCACAACAGGTACTACCGATACATCCCATACAGAGCAGCCTTGGGTATAGAACATGATGGCCCCTATGATAGCTCCCATTACAACCATCGGGTGAAGACGTATAATCCGGCGTTTGATGAAATCTTTGGGTTTCATTGTACCCCAACGATCGTCGTAAGCATAACCGACAACAAATCCTGACAGTATAAAGAAAAAGTCGACTGCTAAATAACCGTGATTGATTCTTTGGTCTAAATGACTGGTCGCAAAGGCTTCAAATATGTGGAAGCATACAACCATGATAGCCGCCACTCCACGTAATCCATCGAGTATGTTGTAATGTGGCTTGGTATCTGCAAATGCAGCGTCAGAGATTTGAGTTTTCAGCATTAAATTTAGTTTTTGAGGAATAAATAACTTTAAAGACATAACAACCTATCGCTGTTTTGCTTTCCAAAGCAATAAATAGTTATGCGAACTTAATGCGGCAAAAATACAACGTATTTCTTTGCAAAAGTTTGTCCTAAATCAAAATTGGCAATCAAGCCTGAAATTAATCATTGGCTCGAAGTCGGCTGAGTGTAGAAAGGGTAATCCCTAAATAGGAGGCAATATATCTTAAATTGGTTCGCTGTTCCACATAAGGAAACTGCTTTTTGAATTCTTCGTACCGTTCTTTGGCAGGTAAAGTCAGACGTTCTTTGTGACTGCGATGCAAGCGTCTGTATTCATTCTGATGAATGATTCGCCCCCAATTACTCAATTCAAGGTTAGTTTCGAAAAGGCGGGTCAGATCAGTTAGCAATATACTGTAAACCTCCACGTCTTCGAGCGTTTCGACAAACTCTTCACTCACTTTTTTATAATACAACTCATCCATACTGAATACAATACCTCCTTCACAGGAAAATGAAGTTGTTATCTCTTCACCATCGACCAACCAGAAAGAGCGTGTCATTCCCTTTTCGAGGAAATAGGCATATTTACAATATATATCTTTCTTTATCAACTGATGCCTTTTAGGAAAATGACACAAAGTGACGCAGGTTTCCAATTCCCCTATGGTTTCATCGGAAATAGGATATAAAGATTTCATATTGTTTATAATATTTTCCATGTTCAATAGCATTTTATCTCTCAATACAAACCTGCATGATATCACATCATATAACAGCACAGAACTTTCCAGAATAGGTTTTGACCTACATTTCAAAGATACAAGTTTTCGATATCAGATCAATTCCTATTTTAACATTTCTGTTTTTCAATAAGGATATCGTTATTTTTCCAAACTGTGGGAAAGTACATAATAAACAGGAAAACAAGGTACACTCTCGTTATGAAAACGGTCGGAAGCTGTTACCGAATAATAAATTCCTTCCTCTATATCGGGGGTCTGAAGTTGTATCTTATTACCTCTTATTCCTGTGGCTACTATGCTTTTAACATTCCTGATATCAAAATCCTCAGTCGATGATTCGTAAACGGTATACACCTGACCTTCCGAAGGATTAGATGATTCCCATTCTAAGGTGGTTGTACCATCGGCAGCACGATAAACCTGCATATTCAGAGGCGAAAGAGGGGCTGTATCATCCAGCCATTTCATTGAAGGTAATTTTGCCGGATAAGTATAATAATGCGTCAAAGCATCTTTCAAACCTTTTGTATTGCTCAACACATTGCCTACCCTGTAATAGGCTGCTCCGGCAGCTTGGCTGGTACGGATAAAATCAACCTGTTGAGTTATATCTTTTAATGGCCAGTTACCTTCTGTAGACATCAACCGATATACTCCAAGACCGGGAACTACAAAGCGTCCGTTACTTGTTTTGACCCACTCATCTACATAGGTTCCAAATTTAGCCTCATTGTAATACATCATCGGGTATATTGCATCCATCTTTCCGTCCATCATCCATTTACCGGCATCCTGATGTACGCTTGAATAGGCTGTCCATGTACCTTTCATCGGATCAAGGTCTTTGTATCTGCCTATCGGGCTGCAACTAACCTGCACCCAAGGTTTTTTCTCTTTGGTCTGATCGTATATATCCGATACTAAGGCATTTATATTCTCGCGTCTCCACTCTTGTAATGACTTTCCACGACCATACTTGGAAAAAGTATCACTATCGGGAAACTTTCCGGCTGCCTCTGGGTAACGGATATAGTCGAAATGAACACCATCGACATCGTAATTGGTAACAATTTCATCGACAACTTTCAGGATATGTTTTCTCGCTTCAGGGTTTCCCGGATCAAGATACCATTCGTCTTTATATAATTTGCAAAGTTGGGGGTATCGCGATACAACTGATGAACGTCCTTGATCTTTGACTTGTTTTTTTGAACCGAGCGGAAAGGTCACAATCCACGCATGGCACTCGAGTCCTCTGCGGTGGCATTCCTGTATAGCATAGGCCAATGGATCGTATGCTGTAATAGCTCCAATGGTTTTATCTTTGGAAATATAAGGGCTCCAAGGTTCTATTTTTGATTGAAAGAAGACATCTCCACGAATTCGCACCTGAAAAAGTATGGTGTTAAAATTTGCCTCCTGTAACTGATCCAAAATCTTGCTCAATTGCTTTTGCTGATTTTCGGGCGATAAAGAGGGCGAAGGCCAGTCGAGATTCCAGTTAGTTGTCAGCCAGGCTGCACGGACTTCCGTATCGGGATTTTGAGCTGTTAATGGTGCTGAAACTAGTCCGCACATAAAAATTAAAAGAAGTGAAAGTATTTGTAGTGGCTTCATATTTCGAAAAAGTATCAAAAATACACATTTTACTGTTTAGTTCACGATTAAGTATCGCAATTTTTTTTGCTCCATCCGAATCTGTCGGAATATACCTATATATCTGTCCTATATTGGCAAACAGGCAAGTTCCCTTTTACTTCAAAACAATAAAAATGCATGTGAGCTTAAACAGCAATTCAATAACAATAAAACATCCTAAAAGTTTACTTATCTTTGTAGAAACCATGATAAAACTACTGAATTTTATTTTATGAAAACAGATATTGAAATTGCCAGAAGTATCAAACTTGAGCCTATCAGTAAAATTGCTCAACAGATAAATATAGCTGATGAACACATCCATAATTATGGGAAGTACATGGCCAAAGTGCCGGCATCGCTTATCGACAATAACAAAGTAAACCAAAGTAATTTAATATTAGTAACTGCCATAACACCGACTAAGGCAGGAATCGGTAAAACAACGGTTTCGATAGGTCTAACTTTAGGCTTAAACAAAATAGGGAAAAAAGCGGTTGTAGCCTTGCGTGAACCCTCTTTAGGTCCTTGCTTCGGCATGAAAGGCGGAGCTGCAGGCGGAGGTTATGCACAGGTTCTCCCTATGGAGGATATTAACTTGCACTTTACGGGAGATTTTCACGCCATTACCTCGGCTCACAATATGATATCGGCTTTGCTTGACAATTATTTGTATCAAAACCGAGCAGCAGGAAAAGGGTTGAAAGAAATCCTTTGGAAAAGAGTACTTGATATTAACGATAGAAGTTTACGATATATAGTTTCGGGATTACATGGTTCTGCAAACGGAATACCCACTGAATCGGGATTCGACATTACTCCTGCATCCGAAATTATGGCGATCCTCTGCTTATCGAAAGATATTGAGGACTTGAGAAGGCGTATCGAAAAAATCATCTTGGGGTATAACTATGACAACACTCCTTTTACCGTAAAAGATCTGGGTATTGCCGGATCGATAGTTGTATTGCTTAAAGATGCCATCAACCCAAATCTGGTACAGACTACCGAACACAATGCGGCGATAGTACATGGTGGTCCTTTTGCCAATATTGCTCACGGATGTAATTCTATTATTGCGACTAAGGTTGCGATGAGCCATGCCGATTATGTAGTTACAGAAGCGGGATTTGGTGCTGATCTGGGTGCTGAAAAATTCTTCAATATAAAGTGCCGGAAAGCAGGATTAACACCCAAATTAACAGTTATAGTGGCTACTGCACAAGGGTTAAAAATGCACGGTGGTGTTGCCATTGAAGATATTAAGAAAGAAAATATCGAAGGCTTGAGAAACGGATTGGCTAATATAGAGAAGCATATCTCGAATATGCAATCGTTTGGTCAGACGGTAGTTGTCGCCTTCAATAAATACGCACAGGATACTCAGGCAGAGCTGGATATCATCACAGATTTCTGTAAGAGCAAAAATATAGGATTTGCTATCAACAATGCTTTTTCGGAAGGCGGTGAGGGTGCTGTGGAATTAGCGAATCTGGTAGTCAAAACAATTGAAAACAGTCCTTCGAAAGCGCTTACATTTACATACGAAGACGACGATTCTATACAACAAAAGGTCGAAAAGATAGCTAAAAAAATATATGGTGCGGATGCTGTTGAATTCAGTGGTAAGGCTCTCAAAATACTACAACTGATTAAAGGTACGGACATGGAAAAATACCCTGTGTGTATTGCCAAGACACAGTATTCGTTTTCGGAAGACCCGAAAGCTTACGGTGTAGCCAAAGGTTTTACTTTGACTATAAATGATATGGTAATCAATAACGGTGCTGAGTTTATTGTAGCCATAGCAGGCACTATAATGCGTATGCCGGGGTTACCCAAGGTACCGCAAGCAAATCATATTGATATTGTTGACGGTTTAATTGACGGTTTAAGCTAAGGTTGCAGACCTTTTAAGACATTATTTCTTATGAAAAAAGTATTCGCCTTGTTTTTACTTCTTGCAATGGTACTCAATACCCGTGCTGCGGTGGTGTATACAAAACAGGATTCGCTTATATATGAGAAATATATTAGTCAATTAAAAGCGGAGGTAACTTTACCAATTGGTGAATTGATTGTAAAAACTGCTTTATTTTTTCGGGATACTCCTTATGTAGCCTCAACTCTCGACAATAATCAAGAGGAACAATTAGTTGTTAATCTGCATCAATTCGATTGCACCACTTTTGTCGAAAACTGTATTGCACTAAGCAGAACGCTTAAAACAGGGAATTATTCATTTTCAAACTTTTGCAACCAGTTGAAATCGATCCGATACAGGGATGGAGAAATAGAAGATTATACTTCGAGACTTCATTATGTAACGGATTGGATATACAATAATTCAAAGAGGGAAATACTGGAAGATAAAACTTTTTCGTTAGGGGGGATAAAAGATACTAAAACAATCCACTTTATGTCTACGCATACCGATGCTTACAAACCACTGCGTAACAACCTGAAACTACAACAGAAAATAGAAGGTATTGAACAGCAGATAAACAATAGAGCTGAGTATTATGTTTTAAAAAAGAAAGACATCAATATAGTCAGCAGTAAAATAAACAATGGTGATATAATAGCTTTTGCAACTGGCATCGAAGGCTTAGATTATACGCATATTGCTATCGCATATCACGACCAAGGAACATTGACTTTTATACATGCTTCAAGTAAAGCAATGAAGGTCATTATAGAACCTCAGTCGCTGTATGATTATTGCCTGAAATCGACAAAATGTACAGGCGTAAGTATTTTCAGGGCAATTGATTTCTAAAAGAAAAACTGATATAACTACCAAACTTTTATACAGACCTAAATAGTAAACAGGTATTAATTTTGAAAAATGAATAAAGAAATATTCCTAAGAATGAGTAGTTGGTCACAACTCTTCTTCCTTTGTCTTTTTAGCTTTGTCGGCTTGATGATAGCCGCTGTTCTTACGGTTGTAATAGGCCAATCGACAGGCACTCTGGGGTCGTTAGACTTTATGAAAGCCATGCAAGTAGTTCAGGTTGTTTTAATCTTCTTAATTCCTTCTTTGTTATGTGCTCATTTATTTCACAAATCGGCTCCTCGATTTCTGAAAATCAATAAACCCATTGATGTTAAGTTCTTACTGCTTTCGATTCTTCTTATTTTTGCAGTTCAGCCTTTTATAGCTTTCACAGGACATTACAACAGTATGATAACTTTACCTGAATCTCTGGCGGGAGTAGAGAAAGTGATGAAGATGATGGAAGAGCAAGCTCAAACATTAATCGAAAAAATGCTTACTACCAATTCGGTTCTTGTCTTATTGATAAACTTGTTCGTTATTGCCATTACTGCGGGTGTCACAGAAGAATTTTTCTTTAGAGGATCTATGCAGCAAACCATCCGGAAAATTTGTAAGAACAGACATCTTGCTGTTTGGATTACCGCCTTTATATTTAGCTTTATTCACCTCCAGTTTTACGGGTTTGTTCCCCGTTTGCTTCTGGGGGCTTTATTAGGATATATTTTTCTTTGGTCGGGCAATTTATGGATTGCAGTAATTGTACATGCCATAAACAATACAATAGCTGTCTTAACTTTTCACTTCTTTCACAATACACCTATGTACGAGAAGCTCGAAAACTTTGGGGTAGGTAATACAATCTGGGCTACAGTTGTAAGTATTATTTTAACGGGAACTATATTGGCAATTCTTTCACGAGAGTATCAAAAAAATAACCCGCAGGATTTTACGATATAATATCTTAGTATTTTGTCCTTAGACAATTTAGTGGGTTTATCTATATATAAAGCGAATGAGGATTAAGATATATGTTCTATTTTACTGCGCGTAATCAAAGATTACTTGCATTCCTTTTGCCCTAAGCCGCAAAAGGAATCAAAAAGGCTTTGTGCTGCATGGCTCGCCTGCCTGACTTAAGCTTGCAACCTAAACTAAACCTACTGCCTTGCGGCACGTTTAGTTTTACGCCTGCTTCGCTTGTCAGCCAACGGCTGTGCCACTGATGCACTAAGGCTTACGCCCGTCAGGTTATTGGCATTACCGATTGTGCGGGGTACCCGTAGGGCGAAAAAAGCGTTAAGAAACAAAAGGACATCGTCGGTTAAACGTTTTTCTTTTGTTTTAGCTTTTAGTCCGTGACGGGTCGGACAAAAGGTACAGCCTTGATTTTTTGTTTCGTTTTGCATCAAGGCAAAATGAAAAACAAACCCATAAGGGTGCGTTAGGAAAAATAGAACGTATAAATTCAGCTACTAATTAGTATAAATAAACAAGTTGAGTAAAGAAAAATAATAAAGCAGAAAAAAGTGTCACTTTTGTAATGTTTGTAATGTTTTTCACAATAAATAACTAACAAACAACGCATTAACAAATCATCAAAATATACACTAAAAGACATATTTTGTAACCTTTGTCCCTCTGAATATACAAGATTGTTACTTAAACGTAACTTTACTCAAGGGCATAAGAATCGACATAATACAATTGTTCTGGATGGAATTAACAGGAAAAAAAGATGGTTTCGGATATCTGATAAAGTGGATTATCAGACTAGGGGATCTGTTGGTTATTAATTTCACTTTAATTCTCTTATCCAAGCTTCTGTTTGCGGACGACGCTTTCACTTCATTTATCAATAATGTCCGTTTAGTTGAAAAACTGCTTCTGATTAACCTCGTTTATTTTGTTGTTGCAAGTATTATTCCGATAAATCTGTCGTCTAATATTATCTTCTTTGACAAGATTGTTCATAGAAGCTTCTCATTTATATCGCTTTACTTCATATTGCTTACAGCAGCAATGCTATTGCTTGGAATAGACAGAATCACTTGGATCGATTGGTCGGTTTATTACATAGGTCTGTCTATTATCTATATAATCTGGCATATAACGGTACGGATCATTTTAAAATGGTATCGCAGCAAAGGCTACAACTACAAACGGATTGTAATAATCGGGAGTGGCAACAGGGCGACGGATGTTTTCAATGAACTAAAGTCGAGCGACTACGGATATAAAATACTAGGGGCTTTTGATGAGATTCCCGACTTATCAAATCCATCCATTAACTATTTAGGGACACTGTCTCAGGTTGAAAAATACTGTATCGAAAACAAAGTAGACGAGATCTATTGTACTTTGCCCAACAGCGAAGAATCGGTTATATTACGTCTGGTGAATTTCTCGGAAAGAAATATGATACGATTCTTTCTGGTTCCCGAATTTTATGAATATATAAAGCGAAAACTTGTACTCAACTCACTTCAATCGATACCTGTTATAGGGATAAGACCCGAACCTCTTCAGCTACTCTATAACAGGGTATTGAAAAGAATATTTGATATCGTTTTTTCCTCTATTGTCTTAATATCAGTCTTTCCTGTTATCTATATCATATTTGGGGTTATTATTAAACTGACATCACGCGGCTCTATTGTTTTTAAACAAAGAAGAACCGGTTTACAGGGTGAGGAATTTACATGTTACAAGTTTAGAACCATGTATGTCAATGATAAATCGGATTCTCTCACAACACAGCAGGTTGATCCACGAATCACGCCCATCGGGAAGTTTATGCGTCGCACAAGCATCGACGAGCTACCTCAGTTCTTCAATGTTTTAATCGGTAATATGTCTGTCGTAGGACCTCGTCCGCATATGATTAAACAGACGTCTTTATACAATGGACTTATCGACAAATTTATGATACGCCACATCGTAAAACCCGGCATTACGGGTTGGGCTCAGATATCGGGATACAGAGGCGAAACCAAAACCATCAAACAGATGGAAGGTCGGTTCAGACGCGATGTGTGGTACATCGAGAACTGGTCTTTTATGCTGGATATTAAGATAATCGTTGTGACTACCCTTCAATTGCTAAGAGGCGATAAGAATGTTTATTAAGCGGTTTAATAAATCTTCCTCTGATTAAGTGCCGCCCGATAACGGTTCGCATTTTTGACATGCTCGGTATGTGTAACTGCAAAGTTATGTCTTCCCGAAAAATCCTCTTTCGCACACATATAAAGATAGTCATGCTCTGCCGGATTCAATACAGCCTCTATTCCTTTGATTGAGGCAACTCTAATCGGCCCGGGAGGTAATCCCAAGTGTTTATATGTATTATAAGGAGAGTCCACTTGTAAATGCTCAAAAAGAATACGTTTCAAGGAGAAGTCTCCTACTGCAAATTTAACCGTAGGATCAGCTTGCAGCAATTGTCCTAATCTCAACCGATTCAGGTATAATCGTGCAACCACCGGATATTCGTCTGAGAAATAACATTCCTCCTCTACGATAGAAGCCAGTATGGAAACCTCAACAGGAGTAAGTCCCACCTTTTCTGCCTTTACTTTTCGCTCATCTGTCCAGAATTTAGAATATTCATCTTTCATCCTTTTCAGAAAACTATCCAATGAGACATCCCAATATACTTCGTAGGTATTCGGTACAAACATACAAAGTATCGTTTCGGTGGTAAAGCCTAATTTAGAACAGCTTTCTTCATTATTAAAGGTAGCCATCAGTTCCTCTTCGGTTATCATCAATTGAGAAGCAAGTCTCTTGGCCAGATCTTCCTTAGTTCGAATATTATTGAACTTCAATTTAACCGGTGCCTGATGCCCTCCTTTCAAGTCACTTATTACTTCTTGAATACTCATATCCGGTGTAATTGCGTATCGCCCGGTTTTCATATTATCTGGATACTTCATATAGGCAGCAAGCCTCTTAAAGGCATTGAGATCCGAAATATGAGCAGTCGTGTCCATCTGTGTGAGTACTGCATCAAAACTTTTCTGCTTATCAACATAAATATAAACAGTACCTTTTATTCCGAACTCGGCATCCAGAAAACTTTTAATATATACAAAGATACCTCCTGCTGCAAGAATTACTACAGCAAGGATTATAAACAAAACATTGCGCTTAGTTTTAGCCATTTTCTTAATTATGATCGTAGACCGTCTTTATTATTCACAAATATGGTAAATAAGCCAGCTAATACTACAATAGGTTAGCTATAACTATTTTACGATATCTTGTGATCAAATCTTCGCCAAAATTAATCATATTATTTAGAAAAAATGAGAGAGTGATCTTGTAAAATCAAAACAAACAGCTATATTTGCATCGCAATTCAGTATTGCCTACGTAAAACCATTGATTGGAAGTGTGGGTGAGTGGCTGAAACCACCAGTTTGCTAAACTGACGTACGGGTAACTGTACCGGGGGTTCGAATCCCCCCGCTTCCGCAAACAAAGCACAATGAATAGAGACTTTCAGAAATGATCGTCTCTATTTTTTTATATAGAACTATCCACTGGACGCATTTATTTTTCACCCATACAAAAAAGAGCAATTACTTACATATAATGTAGATAACTGCTCTTCTAAGTGACCCCGGAGGGGCTCGAACCCTCGACCCATTGATTAAGAGTCAATTGCTCTACCAACTGAGCTACGGAGTCTTTTATTTGGTGGTACAAAAGTAAAACAAAATATTTATTTAAGCCATATTTAATCTGTAAAAATACAGATGATCTTCTATTTTTAAATTCGACTTGTGACTAAATTTACACTTTAGCGACTAATAAATCAATCAAGTAGACGAAATGCATAATAAAGATTTAGAAAAAGATTTTATGAATATGATAAAGCTTCATGAGCGTATCATATATAAAGTCGCATCTTTTTATGCAGATATAGACCAAAGTATTAACGATCTGTATCAAGAAGTCATTCTTAATCTTTGGAAAGCATACCCATCTTTCAGAGGAGAAAGCAAAGTGTCAACATGGATATACCGGATAGCTTTAAATACTTGCATCACTTTTTTTCGTCGTAACAAACGAAAGCCTGATCACACGGATTTAGTAGGTGATATTGCAGATATACCGGATAATAATGAAGAAATAACAGAATTATATAATCTCATAAATAGATTAGGTAAAATCGAAAAGGCTTTGGTTCTTCTCTATTTAGACGAAAAACCTTATAAGGAGATATCCGAAATAACAGGCTTAACGGTAACTAATGTATCTACGAAGATAAGCCGAATCAAAGAAAAATTAAAGAAAATGTCTAATGAATAAAGTTATAAACTATGGACTTGGATAATATAAAAAAGACATGGAATGATAACCTATTCACTCCAAGTCTTACAGACGACAATATACGGCATATAATATACAAGAAAGGCAAAACAGCCCTAGGGCGCCTACTCTGGTTTGAAGTAATAGGACTTATAGTTGTACTGCCTTTTATAGCAGCTCCATATATTCATGCATTGTATCTCCCGAGAGTTCCTTACCCGGCTTTCACAAAATATTTCTTTATTGTTTGTTGTATTATTAGCTTCTGCTGGCAGATATATAAAGTACAACTTTTAAACAAAATTGACCTTAAGCAAATGGATATATTATCAGGACTCAAAATTATTTCCAGATACAAACTTTTTATAAAAAGGGAGCTTTTTGTCGGAGTCGCTTTTGCTTGCATTATTTTAGGGTCATTCTGCTATGAATATATAGACATAATATCCGATCAAGGAAAGGTTCTTTTCTATTTATTCAATATGGCAGTATTAATAATCGTATGCCTTATTATGCTTGTATTCTACAAGTTTTTTTATAAAAAAAACATTGAGAGTATAGAATCTTCGTTGAAGGAGGTAAAGGAAATGGAAACCGACTCATAAGAGACAAGAGAAGCCTATTTACTAATCCAGAAGTCAAGGTATTGTTGTGCTACTTTCATATAATCATGGTGCTTTTCAATAAAAATTCGCCCATCCTTAGCACGTTCTGCAATTGTATTTTTATGGAGGACTAAATCTTCTAATTTCTTATAAATATCCTGTTTTTCGGGATATACATTTACAATGGGACGAAGTTCGGATTCTTGAAGCAAATTATACATATCGGGCTCTCCTCCTCCCACAAGAACTTTCCCTAATGCCATCGTAAGCAAGCCGTTCATTGCAGGCGAATAGGAGTACAACTGATCTAAAACAACGTGTGCATCCTGAATACGGCTTAAGTATTCGGAATACATAACTGATTCAACTTTAGTCACCCGTGCATCATTAGGATAGGTTCGGGCTAGTTGCTGAACAACTTCATACAAGATATCAGTGCCTTTAAATTCATTGCGAGCCTTATTTATACCAATAAAGAAATTTATTTTATCTATAGGAGGAAGCTCTTTCTGTTTAACCTCTCCAATATTTACAGGCAGAGGTATATATGCCAATTTTTCGCTGTAAGATTCTTTATAAGCTTCGTAATATTCGTATAGGCAGGCTATAATACCATTGCATGATTCTGCTATCTCGATGTTAGCATCCTGACGCTTCGTTCCAAGCCAATTCTCTTCCAGATATTCACTCTTGGTTCGCACATTCTTTACATCGCCTATATAAAATTCCGAATATTTATACTTTTGATCCAAGCAAGCCTTTATCCAGAAATAATCATCACCAAAAGCGCCCAGAAAAATTTTCTTATTATGTCGCTTCAGATATCGGTATAGCTCGATATTGACCCGGATATTTTGTGTAGTAAAGCACGGATTGGTTATTTGAACAATATCGTAGCCTTTAAAATTCTTAAGATTAGAGTAAATTGTAAGTAGATTAGAAAGCGTATCTTTCAGGTTAGAACTTTTACGTTTCAGGTCTATATCACGATGATAGTTCTTAAAACCATCTCCATCAGATGCAACTGTTACATCATGTCCCATAAGCCTTAAGCCTTCGGACAATGTGAGGTGTAAACCACTATAATCTCCTAATAACAGTATTCTCATCTAAAACCAGATATATAGGTGAGTCGAGAGACTTCCTTTGATTTGATTAGTTCCATGCCGGATCGTAGCTTGACAAACGGCTACGTTGCTCATATTTAAGATCCTGCAACATAGACGAATTAACCCGCAATGACACATAATATGTCGCATAAGGTCCTATCGGATTAAAACTAGCCGTTATGTTCCAACAGTGTAGATTTCTAGACAAATTACAAGTCATAAAAGAAATCCGGTTATTCGGTACATCATAACTCGCATTAAAGGAAAAATTCCAATTTTTGGTTGGTTGTATCGAGCCGTTAAAACTCAAATTGTGAGTGATAACACCCTTGAAACCTTCCCTCTTCTGATCAAACTGCGAGACATAACTCATATTGTAGTTGATAGACAGGTTCCATTTTATTTCATTCTTTAAGAATCCGTCTTCATCGTATGTACCCCCGTCCTGCTTTTTATTAAAAAGACTTTGACGAGGTCCTCCTTCTTCGGGAATATCTCCATCAGCATCCGACAAATCGGCTTCCGGGTCATCTTTTTTCTTATCATCGGATGTGCTATCCCCTCCTTTGCCAAACCATTTTTTGAACGTATCCTGATTAATCGAAGGCGATATGGTATATCCCGTAGTTACGAGCCGTGCCAGTCCCCCTCCATTTCGAATAAGGAACTCGTTCTGCTTTATCCCTTTCTCATTATATACATACGGGTCCCATACAGCATTTAAATTGACTGTTAAGTTTTTACTTAATTTAAGACGCATATTAGTTCCGATATCGCTTAATTTAAGTGAATCAGCCATCATATTATAGCTGAAATTTATACCTAAATTATCAATCAGACTAATAATCTTAGTAGAATCATTAGCGGTACCCACTTTCATTTCGATGTTATTCTCGAAACTAAAGTTTATGTTACCCTGCCTGCCTGCACTCGAAGGTGTAAATATTTCATTCGCAAAAGGAGAGTATAAATGAGTCTGCAATTCCCCATTGGCATCATAGTACGAATATTTCTTATATGAACCAAAACGAGGATCAGTAAAGTCGGGATTACCGCCAAAGCTAATTGCAGGAGTAAAAACATGTCTTATCTTCTGTATTTTTCCTATTTTAAAAATCGGTTCATAGAAACCATATAACCGTGTTTGGAAGCTTACATTATAATTAAAATCATACGATCGGTTAAAGGAGTAGGTCGTGTCCGCCAAAACATGTTTATTTTGAGCAGGATCCCATTTTTGAGTAATTGATCGTGAGTACCACCTTTCATTATAACTAAATGTAGGTGTTATATTCAAATAATTCAACGCATTGAAAGTAGCAGCTGTTTGTACTCTATGCTGCACTGCATTACGCCAATCTTTTACCAGATTCGACTTAAACAACATATTATCTTTCGTTGTAATACTATTTTTTAATTCACCGGTATAATTCAGAGAGACTTTCTCATACCATTTTTCAGGTCCTATAGCATCTTTTCTTTTGAAAGGAAAAATACGGCTCATCGTAGCCGTGAGGTTGGGCAATGTCAATGCAATAGTTGAATCTCTCATAACCTGATTGGCATTCACGTTGGCTGACAATGTAAATGGCGAATTAGGAAAACGCTGAGTTAAGTTGATAGAAGAACTTCTAGTATTATCTGTTCCGGAACGCGTAAATGCAACATCCAAACTATTGGTATTATATGAGGAAGTACGATAGTTAACACTGGCCGAAAGCGTCCTGTACATATTTGCTTTAGGGTCTTGGGAGTGTTGCCAGCTTATTGACATATCTCGGGACTCACTGAATGTATCGGGTATATCACGATCCCCTCGTTTTGTATATATATAGTTTATATCAAAGGAGCCGCTATATCTATAACGCTTTTTGTAGGACGATCTGGCAGCAAGCCCCCATGATCCTTTCGTATATATTTCTCCTGTTAATGCCAGATCTATATTATCATTTATAGCAAAATAATATCCACCATTACGAAGATTAAAACCACGATCCATATCATCTCCATACGATGGCATTATAATACCTGACGAGTATTTTTCACTAAATGGAAAAAAGCCAAAAGGTATTGCCAATGGTAAAGGCAGATCTTCGATTACTAAATATGCAGGACCTGTTACCACATTTTTTTTAGGACGCACTTTTGCTTTTGTAAGCATCATATAGAAGTGAGGATGCTCGTGATCATCGCAAGTAGTGTATTTTCCGTCACACATAAAGAATGTATCATCAGCATTCTTTTTCGCTCTATCGGCTACAATATAACCTTCGCCTTGTTGGGTTATGACATTTCGGATATAGCCTTTCTTGGTTTTGAAATTATAACTTACCGTTTTCATTTCATATTCGCCGCCATTATCCTTAAATACCGGAAAACCAAATTCCTCCCCTATCGAGTCTAATCCATAGCTCGCATGTACAATGCTGCTATCCATACTCATTGTAATATTCTCCGCCTTTATACTCATTGTCTGATAGTCAACTTTACTATCTCCGTATAAATACCCTCTATTATCGGAAGTAAATACAATAGAGTCATTAGCTGCATAATCAACCGGAGCATCCAATGAAGCTTTTTTACTTTGAGCAGTATCTTGTGCTATTGTATCGTTCGATTGAGGGCGCAAAGTATCTGTCGTAATAGCACGACCGGAGGTTACCGAATCCTGCAAAAACGAGATATTAGAATTACTCCCCATTTGTTGATGTAATTGAGCTCCCCAAAACGGAGATGAGAACAATACAAACAGGAAAGTATATATACAGTAATGAGTCTTCTTCATCAAAAAGGATTCGACCTGATAATTCAAACTGCAAAACTAAGCATTTAATAAAAAAGGAAAAGCTAAAAAAACGAAAATCTATCCCGATTAAGTATCCTTATGAAGAAAAAGATAAACTTTTTAGCATTATTAGTGTTGTTTCTAAGATTCAAGACGTTTTTTGGTATTCGAAATACAAGATTCGCTCTATACCTATCATTTGCAAATAACAATTATTTTAGCCTTCTATTGTAGTTCAATTTTATATTTTTGATAATTACTTTATATCCTGAAATAAGCAACATATAACATTTTTAGTACCTTTGCGAACTATGCGGAGAACTCCGATTCTCAGCATATCTAAATTCAAAGGCAAGAGTATATTAGTTATTGATGATGAATACAGTACACATAGATTTATGTCCGGTCTGCTCCAATGGTGGTTGTACAGAGACTCTTATTTGCAAAGATCATTTGGCTACAGGCGAACTGTTTTCAATATACCAATGTCCGGGTTGTGGTTTTGCTTTTACTCAAAACTTCCCTTGTGAAAACGAGATCGGTAAATATTACGATGCCCCCGAATACATTTCACATTCCGATACCCATCAGGGAATTATCAACTCTTTATACCATTGGGCGAGAAAAATAGCATTAAAATCGAAGACTAAAATAGCATCGAAATATTCTTCGAAGAATGCAGAAACCTTACTCGATATTGGTTCGGGAACAGGGTATTTTCTTCAGGCTATGCGTCTTAAAAAATGGATTGTCACAGGTATTGAGAAATCGAAACCAACACGCGAATATGCACATAAAAAATTCGGACTGAATATTCAGGATGCCGAATACCTATTCGATATGCCTGATAAGATTAAGGATGTAGTGACCATGTGGCACGTTTTGGAGCATATCGAAAAACTCAACGAAACGATGGCAAACCTACATCGAATATTGAAAAACGATGGTGTTTTAATTATCGCATTACCCAATAAAAAATCAGCAGATGCTTTAGCTTACAAAGAAGAATGGGCTGCCTATGACGTACCTCGTCATCTATGGCACTTTTCTCCTGACGATTTTACTTATTTTGCTGAAAAACATAATTTCAGAATCGAAAAGACGAAAGCTATGTATTTCGACCCTTTTTATATAGCCATGTTAAGCGAAAAAAACAAAGGGACATTTGCAGCTAGTTTAGTCGGACTCATAAAAGGAACTGTATATTTTATCCAAAGTCTGTTCAGTACCCGCAGATGTAGTTCTATTATTTATATCCTAAAGAAAAAGTAGGTCTACAGACCTTTTAAATCCATACACAATATGATACAAGAAGAAAAGCCAATACTGAAAAAATTACTACAACACGTTATAGCTATTGTTTGCTTCTTAGCGGTTACCTTCATATACTTTAGCCCTTTGTTAGAGGGAAAGGTTCTCCCGCAAAGTGACGTTCAGCAATACAAAGGAATGTCGCGGGAGTTGGCTCAATATTACGAAAAAGAAGGCCAATCTTCGGCATGGACAGGTTCTATGTTCTCCGGAATGCCTGCTTATCAAATCGGAATCTGGGGTGGATCACCTAATTTCCTTGATTATCTGGAAGCCCCTGTAAAAGCTTTAGGAAGTAGTAGTGCAGGAGCAGTTTTTGCCGGTATGCTTATGGCTTACATCTTATTTTGTGTGATGGGCGTTGGATTTTTTCCTGCCATATTAGGAGCTGTAGCTTATTCTTTATCCTCTTATAATATTATCATACTTGATGCAGGCCACGTTACCAAAGCATGGGCAATAGCCTACCTCCCTCTCATCGTAGCAGGGTTGGCTGCATGCTTTAAACGAAAATATCTCATGGCTGGACTTCTTATGGCTTTGGGACTCGCTTTACAAATAAAGAATAATCACTTACAGATTACCTATTATACAGGAATACTATGTGTATTCTTATACATAGGTCTGCTTATTAATGAAATTCTGAAAAAAAACATATCCGGATTGTTTAAAGCAACAGGTGCTTTGGCCGTTGGTGTCGCAATAGCTGTGCTTTGTAATTTGGGGAATATATACGCCAATTACGAAATGTCGAAAGAAAGTACTCGCGGACAGTCGGAATTAACTCAACCTACACAATCGGAAAAGCAATCATCAGGTCTTGATAAAGAATATGCCTTTGCGTGGAGCTACGGCAAAATGGAAACTTTATCTCTCTTAATCCCTGATATACATGGCGGAGCTTCGGGTGGAATGTTATCACCATCGTCTAACCTTTACAAGGCTATCAGAGCAAATGCCCCTCAGGCTCAGGTTGACTCAGCCGGAATACAGGCACAGACTTATTGGGGAGATCAGCCATTTACTTCAGGCCCGGTTTATTTCGGGGCAATCATTTGCTTCTTGTTTGTGTTAGGACTATTTGTTATCAGACATCCCATGAAATGGGTATTGCTCATCGCAACAGTATTCTTTATATTCTTATCTTGGGGACATAATTTCGAATTGTTCAATGATTGGTTCTTCTACCATTTCCCGATGTACAATAAATTCAGAGCCGTATCCACAGCTCTTGTAATTCCTGCTCTCACCATGCTTATTGTAGCCGTGTGGGGACTGAAAGACTTTTTCGGAGGAGAGATTAAAGAAGAAAAACTAAAAAAATCACTTTATATATCGGCAGGAATAACAGCCGGAATAAGCCTTTTATTATGGTTAGCTCCCGGAATTTTCGGCTTCGAGTTTACTACTGCTGCCGATAGCCAGTGGATGTCTCAAGTACCCGATTGGTACTACTCGGCACTTCTAGCCGATCGTAAAGATTTATTATCTTCTGACGCTATACGCTCATTTTTCTTTATCCTATTAGCAGCAGGAATCTTGTATTCTACCATCGCTTTAAAAGGTGATAAAAACAAGATTACCGTATACTGCTCGGTTGCACTGCTATTATTGGTAATTACCGATCTTTGGGGAGTAGACAAACGCTACCTGAACAACGATAAATTCCAAAGCAAGTTATCATATGATTCAAACCGTCCATTCCCTCAAACGGAAGCTGACAAAGCGATCTTACAGGATAAACATCCGTCGTATCGTGTTTTGAATCTGAATAATCCATTCAATGAAACTAAAACCTCTTATTATCATAAATCTATAGGCGGATACCATGCTGCTAAATTGAAACGTTATCAAGAATTAATTGACTATCGCCTACAAGGAGAAATCAACTCGATAATTAAGTCTTTTGATACTCAGAATATTGACAGTATAATCGGTGCTCTTCAAAAAAATACAGCATTAAATATGCTTAATGCTAAATATATTATATTCCATCCCGAACAAGCTCCATTGCAAAATCCATATGCTATGGGTAATGCCTGGTTTGTGGATAATTACACCTTTGTAGATAATGCCGATAAAGAAATAGCTGCATTAAATACACTTGATGTAAAAACTACCGCTGTTGTAGACAAGAGATTCGAGGATAAGCTAACAGGCTTCTCTATTACTCCTGATTCTACGGCAATTATCGAACTGACCGAATACAAACCCAATGCGTTGAAGTATAAGTCGTCAGCTCAAAGTGAACAATTAGCTGTCTTATCTGAGATATATTACCCTAACGGATGGGAAGCATATATCGACGGAAAGCCTGCTGAATATTTTTGTGCCGACTGGACATTGCGTGCCATACGTATTCCGGCAGGACAACACGAAATAGAATTCAAGTTTGAGCCTCACGGATACAATACTGCCCGTGGTATAGCCTCGGCCAGTAGCGGTTTATTGGTATTATTACTGATTGGAGGTATAGGTTCTATTTTCTACAGAAGAAAAGATAAGCATTTGAAATGATAAGATTTTCGTTCATAACCTGCACCTATAATCGGGATAAATATATTGCACAAACTCTTGAGTCTGTTTGCAAACAAACATTTAGTCCTTTAGATTACGAAGTAATTGTTGTTGACAATAACAGCACTGATTCTACAGCAGGTATATGTGAGGAGTTCAGACAAAAATACTCTGATCGTCAATTCAGATACTTTAAAGAGATTAATCAAGGATTGTCTTTTGCTCTCAACAGAGGAATAAAGGAAGCTCGAGGCGAATATATTATTTTCGTGGACGATGATGAAACCATTATCGCCCAACATTTGGAGCGTTTGGACAACTATCTGAAAAATTATCCGGATGCAGAGCTTGTTGCATCGCCCGTTATCCCTGTATACGAAGAAGCACAACCTAAGTGGATGTCTCATTATACACAACGCCTTATCGGAGGATACTTTGATCAGGGCAATCAACCCAAAAAGTTAGAAGCAAAAAATTATCCGGGTACTGGGCATACCATTATCAAAAGAGAGCTTTACGAAAAGTACGGATATTATAACACCGAACTTGGTCGTAAAGGAAATTCATTGATAGGAGCAGAGGATAAAGACATGTTTAGTCGTCTGAAGAAAAATAATATCGACTGTTATTATTTTCCCGATATTCCGATATATCATCATATACCCGCTCAGAAACTGACTGATGAGTTTTTTCAGAAACTGACTTATTCCATTGGTAAGAGCGAGCGAATACGCACCCTTTCCGTATCAAAAAAAGAATATCAAAGGAGGTTGATGAACGAAAGTATAAAATGGGTGGCATCCTTGGTTTTATGCTTCGGATATACGGTTACTCTTTCGCCTCAAAAAGGAATTCGTTTGCTACAATTCAGATGGAATGTAACTAAAGGTTTATTAGGTAAGTAAATCCAACGACCTACAACAAAAATCAAACTATGTGATTTATGAAAAAGAAGTCCAATAATCGTTTTGCAAAAATATTTCTAATCATTGTCCTCATTCTTGGAGCATTATTTGTTTTTAGAGGAAGTGTATATCGCACAATAGCTACTTATAAAGAAGATGGCAGCAGAAAAAACTATAAAGTAAAAGATAAAAATCTGGCAATTTTTATAGAAAACAATATAAAGAGCAGTCAAGCCGGAGATATAGAATCTATTGTAGATCTTTCTCAGGAAATTACTGACGCAGCCTTATCTTATGATGAAAGTGCCAAGGAAAACGACCCGAATAAAACTGTTTTACTACGCAAAGCAAATGCTGAGGGATATGCTGCTTTTGCTGCAAGTGTAGGAAATTATCTGATCGACAGATATAAGCTTTCGGAAGTATGGGAAGCCAAACCGGTGAAAGGAAAATTACATTTATTGGGTACAGATATGCATTCCCGATTTAAAAATAAGAGTTTTAAAGAATACGATTTCGTTATATTCAGAAACAAAATCACCAAAAAGGAGATAACTATTGACCCTTCCCTATACGCCCGCCGTGGTATAGAGCGTATAACCAAGCAGTAAGATCCGGGTGAAAGGTTATAATTATGTTACAATCTTCGAACACGTTTAGTTACTCAAAACAGATTGGGTATGCACGATAAAAATACAATTTCTCAACAAATTAAAGACTATGCCCTGTCCATAGGATTCGATGCGTGTGGCATATGCCAAGTTGAAGAAATTGAAGTTATAGAAAGCAATCATTACCAAGAGTGGATCGACAAAGGCTATCAGGCTGATATGGACTATATGGCTCGCAATGTCGAAAAGAGATGCGACCCTACCCTATTGGTAGATAATGCCAAGTCGATCATAAGCCTTGCCTTAAATTACTTTCCACACGAGCGGCAACCCGAAACAGCTCCTCAATTTGCATACTATGCATATGGCAAAGATTACCACGATGTAATGAAAGCAAAACTACAGCTTCTGTTTGAATATATAAAGACTCTTATCTCAAATGTTAACGGACGGGTATTTTGCGATACTGCTCCTGTTTTGGAACGATATTGGGCTGCAAAAGCAGGGTTAGGATTTATCGGAAAGAACACTTTACTTATAATTCCTAAACGTGGCTCTTACTTCTTTTTAGGGGAGATTATTATAAATACAGCACTATCGTACGACACGCCTCTCAATCTATCCTGTGGCAAGTGCACACGCTGTTTAAGTGCATGCCCGACCAATGCTATAGAGAAGCCTCATTTGTTAAATGCAAACAAATGTATCTCTTACCAAACTATAGAGAATAAAGGGGAAATAGATAAAACCATAGTCCCTCTACTCAACAACAGAATGTATGGTTGCGATATTTGTCAACAGATATGTCCGTGGAACAGATACGCTCGTCCTCATTCAACGCCTGAGTTTACGCCAAGTCAAGAATTTTTATCGATGGATTATGAAAAGATTGCCTCTATGGCAGTAGAAGATTATCAACGGATATTTAAAGGCTCGGCAGTAAAAAGGGCTAAATATTCGGGACTGATGAGAAATTTTAGGGCATTACAAAATACTTCTGAAGAATAGATTGATTTCTCAAATATAATACTCCGATACATCAACAATTCCGGCCTTCATTGCATATTTGGTTGCCTCATGTACGTTGTTTACTTCCAATTTTCGGAATATATTCTTCCGGTGGGTTATAATGGTGTGAAAACTCAGATTCCTTTCAGCAGCTATCTCTTTGGTTGTTCTTCCTAAAGCTATTTCTTTAAGAATTTCTCGTTCTGTATTCGTCAAATTATGATCAGAGGCTGACTCCAAAGAACGGGTCAAACTTTTGATATGATTATCGACTCTTTTACAAAAATAACTCTCACTAAAAAGAGCCGAGCGAATAGCAGCATCTATTTCATCCAATGAGCTTGATTTCAAAACAACACTAAAAACCAATCCGTTAGCTTGCATCTGCTTTAGAAAAGAATCGCTCAATTCGTCAGAAAAAAGAATCCAGTCTGATTTTGGATAACGTTCACTCAACATTTGCAAATCGTTAATAGATGTGAAATCAAACAAAGTATAATCCAAAACAATCAATCCGTCTTCGTTCTCAGACAACAACTGTATCAAGGCAGATTTAGTATCAACATCATAGATATGAGAGATTTGTTCAAAATCTTTCACCAGATATTTAATCCCTAAACGTGTTATATCTTGCGTATCTGCGATGATCAGGTTTCTCATTTTTAATATCTAAATAGATTATATTACAAAAATAGGAAAAGTCACGATATATATATCCATTAAAATACTTAAAGTAAAAATGACATAAATAAAATACTAATAAACAATTTTTTACAACATAAAATTAGGCAACCGAGACTCTACAGATTAAATAATTCGATACAATAGACCGCTAAAAATAGTTAAGGTTATCAACCTTTTGTTTAATCAGTAAAAATGACGAAATCACAGACGCCTATATATCAATCAATTACATCAATAAGCCATTTTTTAAATTTGTTAAATACATGAAAGCAAAGCACTTTTGACTTGCTATTAACAAAATAATTATGTTATCTTTGAAAAATGCACTTCCAAAATAAAGTGCTTTTATCGTTCAATTTTATCATTTTTATTTATGGAAAAAACCCTTGTTATACTAAAGCCTTCAGCGATTCAGCGAGGACATATCGGAGATGTTATATCTCGATTCGAACGCAAAGGACTACGATTGGCAGGGATGAAAATGATACAGTTGGATGATGCTATTCTAAGTGAGCATTATGCGAACTTAAAAGACAAACCCTATTTTCAACGTGTTAAGAATTCGATGATGGTATGCCCTGTGATTGTTCAATGCTGGGAAGGCGTGGAGGCAATAAAAGTTGTAAGGAGTATTACCGGAGCAACAAATGGACGTGAAGCTGCAGCAGGCACAATCAGAGGAGACTTTTCAATCAGTTCTCAAGAAAACATTGTACATGCATCCGATTCAGCAGAGTCTGCTCAGATTGAACTTGCACGATTCTTTAATGAGAACGAACTATTCGACTACAAACTTTGGGTTCTACCTAATCTGTATGCGAATGATGAGATATAATTCAGTTACAAATCAAAAAGTTATTGAACGTGAATTTAAAAACGATTAAAGCGTACTCCTTAGCGACGCTCTTATTTCTACCCTTGTGCGCTTTTGCCCAAACGCCGCAAGATGACAAAAACGACAGTCGAGTCGAGCTTACCTATAAGCAAAGACACAGTAAACCAGCAAACGATCTCTATGCTGATGGTATAAAAATCAAAAGAGATCTATCCCTTATCAAAGAAGCTCAGGAAGAGCGTATAATGGATATGGATGAAATCCCACAAGACGAGCTATATGGTGGAGTATGGAATAACCGTTATGTAAATGTTTATGGTTCTGTAGAAAACGTGCCAGAAACATTTAAGGTCGACTTATCCAATTTCACAATGCCGACTATGGGTTACACCACATCTAATTATGGACGCCGTGGCAGACGTACTCATCACGGAATCGATCTGAAGGTACAAGTTGGAGATACAATATACGCCGCCTTCGATGGCAAGGTTCGTGTTTGCGAATACGAAAGAAGAGGCTACGGATACTATGTAGTAATTCGCCATCCTAATGGACTTGAAACTGTTTACGGTCACTTATCTAAATTTTTGGTATCAGACAATGATGTTGTAAAATCAGGAGATCCTATTGCTCTTGGAGGAAATACAGGAAGATCTACAGGTTCACACCTACACTTCGAGACCCGCTTTTTAGGCAGATCAATCAATCCGATAGATATTATAGATTTTGAGAATAAAGTATGCCATCGCGATACATACATGGTGCATACTAGCACTTTAGGTACTCCGGGGAGAGCAGCCCGTTCTGTTGCTAATACATCAAGTCGGTCTTCGGCTAAAAGCACAAACAAATATGCCACCGGTACTGTTTCGTATTACCGCATAAAGAAAGGTGATACTTTAGGCCGAATTGCCAAAATACACGGAGTTACAATTAAACAATTGTGTAAGCTTAATAATATGTCGACAACAGAAACTTTGAGGTTAGGAAAAAGCCTGAGAGTATCTTAAAAGTCACGATGTTATAATATACAGAAAAGCATAAGGTAAATCCTTATGCTTTTGTTTTTTTTCATACCTTTGTATATAGCAATTAAAGATAAGTATCTAACCCTGTGTTATAATTATAACCCTCTGTTGGTTTTACACTTACAAAAGCAATAAAAGGTATCAGTCCTAAAAAAGAATTTCAGATAATGACAGAAATGCCAAATACGGAACAACAGTTCAAACATATTATATCGATTTGCAGAACCCTTTTTGAAAAGAAGCTTACCGACTATGGTGCATCATGGCGCATTCTCCGCCCACAATCGGTAACAGACCAGATATTGATAAAGGCAAAACGGATAAGAAGTCTCGAACAAAAAGGCGTAAGCAAAATTGATGAAGGTATAAACTCGGAGTTTATAGGCATTGTCAATTATGGCGTTATCGGGTTGATTCAATTACATCTTAAGGCTACCGACATGGTTGATTTAAACACTCACGAGGCCTTGGAATTGTATGATAAATATATAAACGAGACTACTAATCTTATGTTTGCCAAAAACCATGATTATGGGGAAGCCTGGCGCAGTATGCGTATAAGCTCGTTTACTGATTTAATATTGGTAAAACTATACAGAACGAAACAAATAGAGAACAACGAAGGACAAACATTGGTATCGGAAGGCATTGATGCCAATTACATGGACATGATTAATTATTCTATTTTCGGATTAATTAAACTCGAATTTCCGACAGACAGCGAATAACTTTATAAAATGGGTTAATGGGAAAGACAAAAGATATTATATTAAAAACGGTTGTTGAAATTTCGCGCATTTTACTCGGAATTACATTTGTTTTTTCGGGTTTTGTAAAAGCCATAGATCCACTTGGCACAACCTATAAGATACAAGATTACCTGACCTCATTCGGATTGGTCAATTTCCATGATATTGCATTGCCCATATCAATCATATTATGTGCGGGTGAGTTTTGCCTGGGCATATTTATGCTATTTGGTCTTTACAGGAAATGGACATCCCGCCTTCTGTTTCTAGTGATGCTTTTTATGACTCCCCTCACTCTTTATCTGGCAATAGCTAATCCTGTAAAGGACTGCGGATGCTTTGGAGATGCCCTCATAATAACTAATTGGCAAACTTTCTTCAAGAATATTGTACTATTGGCTTGTGCGATAGTTGTACTCATCTGGCATCAGAAAATTACAAATCTGTTCACGGGAAAATTCTACTGGTTCGTAGGACTCTACATCATTGCATGCAGTATTGCTTTTTGTGTATACAGCATTCTGAATGAGCCCATCATCGATTTCCGACCTTATAAAGTTGGAGCCGATATTCCTAAGCTAATGACCGTAGAAGAGGATAAAGCCCCAGTCTTTGAGAATGTCTTTATTTACGAAAAAGATGGTGTGAAAAAAGAGTTTACAGAAGATAACTATCCTTGGGAAGATTCAACATGGGTATTTGTAGATAGACAAAGTAAGCTGATAAAAGAAGGTGAAGAACCTTTGATTCGTGATTTTTCGATCACACGTTTATATTTAAATCAAGACCGAACCGAAATAGAAGGTGAAGAAGATATTACTACAGAAGTATTAAGTGATAGCAGCTATACTTTCCTTATGATTGCATATTCTCTTTCAGATATGCAAGAAGATTATTTAAGTTCTTTTGAGGATGTGAACAACTATGCAAAAGACCATCAGTATAAGTTTTATTGTCTCACCTCATCTCCTCGCGATCTTATTCTTCAACTGGAGAAAGAAAATATTACTAACTTTGATTTTGCTCTATCGGATGAGAGAAGCCTAAAAACAATTGTACGCTCCAATCCGGGTTTAATTTTACTAAAGAACGGGGTAGTTATCAATAAATGGTCAGACAGAAATGTTCCTACCGAAAGTTATTTAAACAAACCGATAGAGGAGCTTTCGATAGCCAATATGCCCGATACAAAACAAGAAAGCAAAAGGTATTTGTATATTGTTGCTATCATATTATTTACACCATTAATTGTAATTAAATTACTGGATGCATTATTATATCATCGAAAGAGTGTTACAGATAATAATAACACCAACGAAAAGATAAATTAAACAGGTAAAAAGAAATATTAAAAAGGGTAAAACTATCTATCGTTGTTTTGCGAACTTACTAATTTTTTAAACTAAATAATATCATTTCATTATGAGAAAGAACATTGTTGCAGGAAACTGGAAAATGAACAAAACTCTTCAAGAAGGTTTAGCTATAGTGGATGCTCTTAAAACAGCATTAGCAGGTAAAACAATCAATTGCGATGTAGTACTTGGTACTCCATTTATACATTTGGCTAGTGCTTCTGCTGCTATTGGCGATCAAAAAATCGGAGTTGCCGCACAAAACTGTGCTGACAAAGCTTCGGGCGCATATACAGGTGAAATATCTGCAGCTATGGTAGCTTCTACCGGTGCTAAATATGTAATATTAGGCCACTCTGAACGTCGTGCTTATTATGGCGAAACAGATGCTATCCTAAAAGAAAAAGTACTTTTGGCTCTTGCTAACGGACTTACTCCTATTTTCTGTATCGGAGAAGTATTGGAAGAAAGAGAAGCTAATAAACAAGAAGCTGTAGTAAAATCTCAAATCGAGAATGCTCTTTTCGACCTTTCTGCTGCTGATTTCTCTAAACTTGTATTGGCGTACGAACCAGTATGGGCAATCGGAACAGGTAAAACTGCATCTTCGGAACAAGCTCAGGAAATGCACGCATTTATCCGTAAAACTCTTCTTGAGAAATATGGTAAAGAAGTTGCCGACAATACATCTATCCTTTACGGTGGAAGCTGTAATGCATCGAATGCAAAAGAACTTTTTGCAAATGCTGATGTAGATGGTGGTCTTATTGGTGGAGCTTCTCTTGAAGTAGACAAATTTATGCCTATTATCGAAGCTTTTTGAATTGATTCTAATTTAAAATAATATTACACGGGGAGACATTTTAAATCTCCTCCGTGTTTTTCAGTTATAAGTAATTTGTCATCAACGGACTAATTTTATTATCTTGGCAAGTATAATAACCGTAAATAGAATTGTTATGTACAGCAATAAAGACCTGTATTTATCCGGTTCGACATTCTGAACCAAACGATCTCTTTGATTGTTAAACCACTAACACTCCGACAATTATTTATATTTCAACACATTATGAGAAAATCATTTTATATATTTCTATGCCTTTCTGCTATCTGCTTCTATTCGAATGCACAAAGCAGATCTATTGTTGACGACCTTAATACAACTAAGGCGGGACAAGGAAAAATTGTTATATATCAAGACGAAGGTATAAGAAGCCTCATTGGTGCAAATATGATGACTGCCAGCATATCCACCAATCCGACCGCTGTTGCCAGTCAATTATCAACCACAACAGACGTAACCGATGCTCCCAAAAACTTTATAAGAGCAAGAGGATACCGTATACAGGTTTACTCGGGTAATGATCAAAAAGTGGCTAAAAACGAAGCCAATTCGAGAAAAGGAGCCATACAATCATCATTCCCCAACATGGAAGTAACTGTATCGTATAATTCTCCCGTATGGCGTGTCAGAGCAGGAAATTTCAAAACACAAGAGCAAGCTAGTCAAGCGTTAAGTGAATTGAAAGCCAAATTTCCGGGATTCAAGGAAATGCGTGTCGTTGACGATGTCGTTAAAATCCCTGTAGATTAAAGTCTCAAACTCTTTTATTGCTTTGATAAACAAACCTGAAATTGGGCATTTAAGCAACAGATAGTATTTAATGTCGCATCTCAAAACGATAACTCTAAATAAGTTTTATACTTGAGTAAACAACAAATGATCTGAAATCTTGCAGCTTAACGGGCAGCAATAAATAGTTTAAATAACATATTACTAAATTCGAAAAAAATGTCTTCAACAAATAACGAAGAAAACAATATATCGCTACTAGCCAGTCACTATAAATCTGTCATCGATTTATTAGGAGAAGATGCAACCCGGGAGGGTTTACTTGATACTCCGGTGAGGGTAGCCAAAGCAATGAAATTCCTGACTAAAGGTTATAACGAGAGTCCGGAAGATATTCTAAAGAAAGCTCTTTTCAAAGAAGATTATAGCCAAATGGTTATTGTAAAGGATATCGACTTTTACTCACTATGTGAGCATCATATGCTACCATTTTGGGGAAAAGCACACGTTGCCTATATTCCTAATGGGTATATCACCGGATTGAGTAAAATACCTCGTGTAGTAGAAGTTTTTGCCCGACGTTTACAGGTTCAGGAAAGATTGACTACTCAAATAAAGGATTGTATCCAGAAAACTTTAAACCCAATGGGTGTAATGGTTGTAATAGAGGCACAACACATGTGTATGCAAATGCGTGGAGTTGAAAAGCAAAACTCAACAACTACAACTTCCGATTTTACAGGGGTATTCAATACGGCTAAAACACGTGAAGAGTTTATCAATCTGATAAGATAAAGGATAATACCTTTCTTTAATTCTGATATACATATAATCAGACACTTAACTTAATACTCTCTTTATGAATAACTATTTCATTATACCGGGGCTTGGAAACTCAGGGGCAAACCATTGGCAAACTTATTTTGAGAACTCAGGCGAGAATTTTCAGAGAATAAACCAACAGGAATGGAATGCTCCAAACTGTGAAGAGTGGATGAAAAATATTGATGATACAATCAGTAAGTACGATTTATCCACAGTTATTTTAATCGGACATAGCTTGGGATGTGTAACCATCGCCAATTGGGCAAAACAATATGGAAGGAAAATAAAAGGTGCTTTGCTTGTTGCTCCAAGTGATATAGAATCTCCTCTATATACCTTCACTTCCAGTGGATTTACTCCTATCCCTTTAGATAGGATAAACTTTGAAACCGTTGTTGTGGCTAGTTCCAATGATCCTTGGGTATCTATTGAAAGGGTAAAACTCTTTGCTGATAGTTGGGGAAGTAAACTTATCAACATAGGTGCTGCCGGACATATAAACGCCGAATCTGGCTACGGCGAGTGGCAAGAAGGGCTTGATATTTTGAAAGAACTCGATTAACCAACCTCTTCCCGTTTCTTTACTTATTCAGTATTTATTTGAGTATAAAGCCTAATTTCTGCAACAGAGCTTTATCTGTTTCGTTATCTACATTCTTAACTGTATAACTTAAGTACTCCCGACGAAGAGGATAATTACCACGCAAGGTACTAAAGGCATACGGGTTGCTTATTAACCGATTGTGATCGTCTGTGGGATCATAGGTAATCAAAATAGCTTTTTCTAGCTTATTTCCATCTAAAACAGCCCAATCTATAACAGGATTTTCGACCTGAGGTATGACTATTTTACTAAGGGGTTCTTTAGATAAAGCCCAAAAGTCGGCAATAGACGCTAAAGACATTCGGGTAGCATTCCCTTTTCCATCAGCTGAGTAACCCGCAATATGAGGAGTTGCAATATCCACCATATTCATGTAATCAAGATCAATAGAAGGTTCTTTTTCCCAACAGTCTATAATGGCTCCTGCTATCTGCTTATCGGTTAATGCCTTTTTTATAGCAGTTGTATCAATAATCGCACCACGGGCAGCATTTATTATTATGGGAGTTTTACCCAAGCTTTCGAAAAACAGCTGATCTGCCAAATGATAAGTAGCGTGTTCGTCTTCGCGAGTAAGCGGTGTATGAAATGTAATTATATCTGCCTCTTTTTTGATAGTATCCAGATGTACGAATTCATTGCTTCCTTCAACTTTTTCGCGAGGTGGGTCATTTTTTAAGACACGCATTCCTAAAGCTTCACAGACTAAAGCGACTTTTTTACCAACATTGCCTACTCCTACAATCCCTATTGTTTTATCTTTCAATAAGAATCCTTTCCGCTGAGCCATAACAACCAAAACTGAGGCAATATATTGTTCAACCGAACCGGAATTACAGCCCGGAGCATTTGTCCACTTGATATTATGTGCATCACAATACGCTGTGTCGATATGATCATAACCTATCGTTGCAGTACAAATAAGCTTCACACTAGAACCTTCAAGCAAATCCTTGCCAAAGTGTGTTACTGTACGCACAATTAAGGCATCTGCTTCTTTAATGGCTTCTTTGGTAAAGTCGGCTCCCGAAAGATAGGTTACCTCTCCATACGACTCGGCAACGCCTTTTAAAAACGGTATGTTTTTGTCTGCTACTATTTTCATTTTTTTCACCAAGGTCTCAGACCTTTTTATAATTTATTAAATCATTTACAATGGCTATAGAAAAGGTCTCTGATGGATGACACCTCTTGGGCTTTACCATCAAAAACCAAACTCCCTTTATTCAGAATAAGATAACGGGAGGCAATATCGGATACATCATCAAAGCGGTGAGATGAATATAAAATCACTTTTGATTTACCCAACTCAGCAATAAACTCTATCATTTTAGCATGTTGGTTAGGATCCAGTCCGTTAGAAGGTTCATCCAGAATCAAAATATCCGGATTATGGATAAGGGCTTGAGCAAGTCCCACACGACGCTTATTTCCATTGGATAA
Organism: Dysgonomonas sp. HDW5A; assembly: GCF_011299555.1. Lineage (NCBI taxonomy): Bacteria > Pseudomonadati > Bacteroidota > Bacteroidia > Bacteroidales > Dysgonomonadaceae > Dysgonomonas > Dysgonomonas sp. HDW5A. The sequence goes on from NZ_CP049857.1 coordinate 1,540,823, forward strand.
AGCGTGTATCTTCTTATGATACTCCGATTCGAGACTTACGGTTTGAATCATTTCGTCGACGCGCTCTTTAACCTTCGAATGGGCCAGGTAAATAGAAGCTGCATATTCAAGGTATTCACGCACATACATATCTTCATAAAGGGGATTGTATTCGGGTAAATAGCCTATGTTCTGCTTTACCTCTTCCGGCTTCGCTAAAATATCTTGTCCGTCAATTAATACACAACCTTTAGTCGCAGAGAGAACTCCTGCAATAATATTCATTGTTGTACTCTTGCCTGCTCCGTTAGGTCCCAGAAAAGCAGCTATCTCTCCTTTCTTCAAACTAAAACTCACATCATGAAGAGCCTCAGAGTTTGCATAACTTTTAGATATATTTTGAACTTCTATCACTTCAATAATTATTTGGTACTTTCGGTATGTACTTCCTGAGCAGGACGTTTTCTTCTCTTCTTAAATACTTGAAATAGTTCTTTTATTCTCTTGGCTTCTTTGGTATAAACAAGACCTATACCTTGGGTTGTAGGAGCTTGTCTATAGAGTCGCTCATTGGTTCTATTAAAAACTTTAGCCTTTATATTACGAGTCAGGGCGTATGCAATATCGAAGTCTCCAATAAATGAATTATCGGCGTTTGACTGATCTGTCCGATACCCCACATTACTGTTAAATTCTAATTTGTCTTCCAGAAATTTACGGGACAAACTAACGGTCATATCCATATCAGAGAATGATCCGTCATTCGAAGAAATATTGGTTCCGATAGCCCATTTATCACCCAAGGCATTTCCTAACAAAGCATTTAAGCCGTTAGACAATGCACTCGAAGCTACACTGGTTAGAATTCCGTCAGCCATGTTTCCTCCTACTGAAGAGCCTTCTGAATGGAATGAACCTGTAGCCACAAGGAAAGCAAATTGTATCGTTTTCTGGTTATCGGTAGCAATCATACTCCTTACACGCTGCCTTGTCTCATCAGGGGCATCGGGTAAAGTTATATTATAACTGACATCCATCTTATCCATATTCCCCTTAATAATCAACTCACAATCGACGTTTACACGTGACGGGTTATTCGCGTCTTCACCAAAGCTTCTATCTAACGTAGTAAGGTCAGCTCTTACTCTCCGATATGCTGTAATGTCAAAATTAGTTTTCAAAGGATCTCCATTAAATACCAGCTTACTACCCTCTCTGATTTTAAACTCAAGGGTTTTTATATTCTGTAGCCTCAGTCTTACAAAACCATCCGAAACCGTGTAATCTCCAAAAGCATTCATTGCTTCAGACCTCATATCATATGAGAATTTAATCAGTCCGGAACCTTTTACCTGCATAGCATCTCCTGTGAGCGGGTTAATTATAACACCCATCTGAAAATCGGGCGTAACTGTCAAATCGACTGACAAGCGTAGAGGTAATGTCTTTTGAATTTCTGTTACAACATTGTCCAGATTATCCTGTTCAGGGACATTTATATAAACAATACTCTGATAAACGGTAGCTTGAGAAGTTTGAGGAATTTGTACATTCAGAACTGAATTACGTCCATTTCTGATCTTCATCTTCACATCAATCAGATCATCGGAGCCATTTACATTCACCGTCCCACTTGCAAATACCTTCCCATAGAATAAACTATCGGTTCTACTCGCTGTATTTAGCACCAACAGATTATTTAAGTTCATATCTAATGAGTATCGCATATCTTCAAAATTCGTATGCGTCACCAGTGCATTTAGCGTCCCTTTATTCTTATAACTATCTTCGATAATAAGATTATCAAAACCAATCTTATTAGGTTCGATTTGTATTGTATCCGAAATATGATATGTTACATTGGTGTAATCAATACCCACATATGCATCGTTTACACCCAACCAACCATCAACTAAAGGTGCAGTAATACGTCCCTTAATATTCAAGCCGGTACTGATACTACCCGAAGCCTTATTCAGCATATCTGCAACAAATGGCTGTACCCAGGCAATATCCAATCTATCTAAATTTAATTTTAAATCCAATGAATCACGGGTCGGATATACCCAGCCCCGCAATTGGCTTTTAGAGCTAACTTTCTGTAAATCGGCTTGGAGACCAATCGCCCCAACCTCTTCACTCCAATAGCTTTTTACTGAAAGATCTCCCAGAGTATCATTGAATATGATAATATTCGAGAGAGCCATATTATTGGTATATAACTCAGGTGTCCCCAAGATATTCATTACCCTTATATCTCCATCGGCAATTGCACTCACATTCTTGACATCAAATGCTTCAAATATATCTCCAAGATGAGCATTAAAGAATGATACATTCAGCGTATCGGTTTTCTGATCGGAGATAACGCCGTCAACTCCGAAAAATCGACTTAACATCCTGTTATTACCTACTGTAATTCCAAAGTTCGAGATTGTAGTTTTGACTCCTTCATTTACAATTTCGGCATCCATCAGAGACATTTTGAGTTTGCCTACATTCAAATCGCTAGGCAATAAATGAAGATAAGAGATAAGTTCTCCGCTTTCAGACATTCGCAGGTTTGCCAAGGCTTTTACACTGCCGTCGAAGCTAAAGCTTCCGGTATCTGTTTTAGCTCTTAACAGGGCATTAATAGTATCTGATTCTATATTTGTATTAAGACCTACTTTTATTCTTTCTGAACCATTATAAAGAATTGTGTTACCCACCAGATTCATCAATGTATCGCTATTCCCAATATCAATCCGTGTATTTTGAATACTTAACTCTCCGTATTCAATGAGTGGCACATCTGCCGTAGCTTTAAATATATTTTCTTTCGTATTTACCAATCCGCTTATTATCATCGGCTTAACAATATTAGCCGGAAGATCGAAAGTACGACTCAGATTTTCAGTATTATCTAATGTAAGACTAAAGCTGAAATCATTTTGCATACTTCTTTGACGATAATATTTGGGCTTAGGAAATATACCCGGTAGGTATTGATTCATTATGATACCAACTTCATCCGATAATGTCATAAAATTATATTGCCCCTCAATACTTGCATTCAATAAAGATGAATTCAGGGTTATAAATTTTCTGGACTCATCTGTAAAGCCGGCCTTCAATTCTATTTTACCCGGAATAAAAGATAAGCTATCTCGTGAAAATACAAAGTTTTCAACGATCACATCTCCTTGTATTTTTGCAGGATCTAATCCGATGATATTACCTTTCAATTCGAAAGAGAGTAATGGATTCTTCCATTGTAAGCTGTCAATAAACCGATCGACCTGTAGCTTCTCGACACTCATATCAATATCAATTTTAGGAATCCTATCTTGAGTCATATCGGCTTTTGCCTCAAACTTTCCGGCAGGGAGGTCGGCTTTTATCCATGCTCCCATTTTTGCCGCATTATAATAGGCTGTGAAGGGAATATTATTATAATTCTGCCTATGATATTGCAATGAGTTTACCTGCCCTTTCACGTCCGCACGTAACGACTGTTTGGGTGTTTGAGATGCAGTCAGATTCAAATTCATAGACAAACGTCCCAATTCGGGATTAGCTAATAACCCTCCCAGATTAAAGTTTTGAGTTTGTAATCGGGCTTTCACATTATAATTTTGGAAAGTAGTATCAACCGAACCTGTGGCTAACATTTGTATAGAGCCTTGTTTAGCCCATGCCTCAGCTTTTATATTCAGATCGCTCAGTTTACCATGAAGATTTCCGGTAAGCCTTATATCTCCTAAAGTTTTCAACATATCGGGTGCTGTGAATGTTGAATCGCCTAACTTGGCAAAATCAACAATTGCATCGGGAGTAATCTGGAAACTAGTTATATCCAAATTCAAATCTGCCAGATCGTAACGTTCGTAATTTGAAATCGAGCCATTAGCTTTTATATTCGTCTCATCACCATAACTCAGTAATAGGTTTTCGATATTCACCAAAGGTAGTTTACCTTTGATCGAAGCCTCCAGTATAATATCATTTTGTAAATACTTCAAACCGGGCATAAACGGATACAAATCGAGCTTCGATAATTTCGACTGTTCAGTTACAAGAGCTACTTCATTTGTTGACAGATTATAATGTGCCGATGGTATTTTCAATACTGAATTAGGGAGGCTCAATGATGCATCAGATAAATAATAGGTAGTCTTATCTGAAGTCAAATGTGCTTTCAGCTCCGTAATCTCAATACCTGTTTGCTCTTTAAGTGCGAGTGATACTAATGTTATATTAAGATTTTCGGGGTCTATGGAAGGTAATTTCAAATTGGCATTAAGCTCTGATATATTTATATGTGAAGCATTAAATATTCCCGGCGTTATTGTATCTGAAAGAACATCGTATTTAAGCTTTGCATTTTTAAGAGTGACATCAACAATGTCTATAATCAAACTACTTTTTGTTGTATCGACTACCGTTGTATCACTGCTGCTAAAGGCATCTATTATAAATTGAAAGTTAAAATCAGAACTCGATGTTTGTTGCGATAAATTAGCGGTAACATCCTCCAGTTCTATTTCATTAATCAATAATTTGTTTCTCAACAAAGACCATGGGCTGATATGAACATCTAAATTTCCGGCATAAATAAGAGTATCTTTTGCCTGATCTTCGACATATACCCCTTTTAAGTTCACATGATTGAAAAGCCTGAGACTAACAGCATCTATCCTAACCTCGGTTTTTAAAATTGTTCTTAGTTCACCCAAAGCAAAATCAACCAGTTTACGCTGAACTGCAGGGATGGATAAAATACCGTATAATATGATGATTAATGCAATAAAGCTTAATATTATATAAGTTAAGCCTTTGAATGCTTTCTTTATATAATTCTTTTTCTTTAGAGGCTTATTAATCTCTGTTCCTTTCTCTTCCTGATCCATACTTTAAGGTCTGAAGCCTATTTTTCCCTTTGGCGAATATTTCCCCTAGGCTGTTATAACTCAATAATATTGAGAAAATCTCATTTCAAACGGTCTGCCCACTCATCTTCTTTAAATCCGACAAGTACATAATCATCACCGATGACCAGAGGGCGTTTTACAACCATCCCGTTAGAAGCCAATATTTTAATGAGCTCTTCGTTGGATGCTGTTTTTACCTTTTCTTTTAGATTCTGTTCTTTATAAACATTTCCGGATGTATTGAAAAACTTACTTATAGGTAACTTACTTCTATCGATCCAAGTGGTTAGCTCTTCGATTGTCGGATTATTTTCCACTATATGCCGACTTTCTACTTCTATATTATTTTCCTTAAGCCATTTTGCCGCTTTCTGACAAGTACTGCACTTTGGATATTGTAGAAATAAAATTTTGTTCATATCTGTATATTTTATTAATCAAATTGTCAATTGTATTATATAACCGGGCTAAACACTATACGCAAAGTTAAATTTTCTTTCTTATTTTCTCTCAAATGTAAGTTAATAAGTACGAGGAAAATTTATCGTTAGAGCATCGGATATCAAAAAAAGAGACCGGCTTATAAGTAATATATTCCGGCTTATTACGAATAACTAATCAGTGCATTTTCAGCATTCAAGTAACAAAAGAATATACGACTCTAAATCACTATATCTGGTGATTGTCTCATTCTCTTTATTTCATTACTTTTACTAACACTTTTAGCGAGCGTATTGTTTGCATAAGTAAGCAAAACAGCTATAAAAACTTGTAATCTGAGAATTTAAGTTCTGAGAACTAATTATTAGTTTGATAAGTAAAGCAAAAATAGAGAATTATACTCTTTACATGTTTCATCAATTATTTTCTTTTACTTATCATTAAAAAATTACTTTTGTTTAAAGATCAAAAAACTGTCAAATGAAATACGATGTCATTATAATTGGTGCGGGATTAACCGGACTAAGTACTGCTTTTTATCTGAAACGAAAAGGACTCAATATTGTTGTCCTCGAAAAGGAAAATCGTACAGGAGGATCTATCCGTTCGCATAACGAAAATGGATTTGTATTTGAGGAGGGACCCAATACGGGAGTAATAGGTAATCCTGAAATTGCTGAGCTTTTTGAGCTTTTAAACATTGAACCCGAAATTGCTAATAGTGATGCCGAAAAACGACTTATACTAAAAAATAATACATGGCATCCGCTACCTTCGGGAGCTGTGGGTTTTCTGAAAACACCCTTATTTTCATTGGCTGATAAGATTAAGATTGCGTTTGAGCCATTCAGAAGGAAAGGTACTGATCCGGAAGAAACTATTGCATCACTTGCTTCCAGACGAATTGGTCGGTCTTTTGTTGACTACGCAGTTAATCCTTTTATATCAGGGATATATGCAGGTGATCCAAAAAAACTTGTCACCAAATATGCCCTTCCTAAGTTGTATAATCTGGAACAGAATTACGGCAGTTTTATAGGGGGAGCCTACAAAAAAAGTAAAGAGATTAAAACCGACAGAGAAAGAAAAGCGACTCGAAAAGTTTTCTCAAGTAAACAAGGATTCAGTTCCCTCATTGAAAAATTAGTGGAAGAGATCGGTGCTGAGAACATTATTTGTTCTGCTGAAAAAATACGGATTATACCGAACGAAAAGCAATATGAGGTTACTTTTCTCCAAGAGGGAAATCCCTCTATTTTTACAACAGATAAAGTGGTATTGACAGTGGGGGCTCATGCTCTTCCTCAGATGTTGCCTTTTGTTGATGATTCGGATATGCTGAACATCTCAACGCTCACCTATGCCAAAGTTATTCAGGTAGCAGTTGGGGTAAACAATGAAGCAATTGATGATAAATACATTTCATTTGGAGGATTGATTCCTGAAAAAGAAAAACAGAGAATACTCGGTGTATTGTTTCCTTCTTTTTGTTTCGAGAATCGGGCCCCCGAAGGATATTCTACTTTGGCCATATACATGGGAGGGATTCGAAACCCTGAAATATTTAACTTGAATGACAATGCTATTAAGAATATAGTAAAGGAAGATTTGGATAAGTTATTTAATATTCCACCATCTTCTATTCAATTTATGAAGATATTCCGCCATCCATATGCTATTCCTCAATATGAAAAATCGAGTGGGAAAAGATTCGAAACTATCGAAAAAATAGAAACACAATATCCGGGTCTAATCATAGCCGGTAACTTACGTAATGGCATCGGAATAGCCGACAGGGTCAAACAGGCATATGATATTACCGAAAATATCGTAAAGGCTTAGAACTATTTATTCCTTATAAGAGGTCGCAAGATACTTAATAATGAAGAACTCTAATCTTAAAAATACTTCTCACAAAGAGATTTTCATTTTTTCGATATATCTTTGTCGCCAAAATAATTGGAATGAAAGTAATAAACCTATCTGAGCAAAATTCTATCCTAAATCGTTTTGTCAGCGAAATTCGAGATGTAAATATACAACAAGACAGCATGCGCTTCCGTCGAAATCTGGAACGTATCGGAGAAATAATTGCGTATGAAATTAGTAAGAACCTTTCTTATGAAACGCAAGAAGTTCAAACACCTTTAGGCAGTGCTCCGGCTAACTTGTATCAAGATCAAATCGTATTAGGAACCATACTTCGTGCCGGACTGGGTTTTCATCATGGATTTCTTAATTATTTCGATAATGCTGAAAATGCTTTTGTATCTGCTTATCGTAAATATCGTGAAAATCACGAAAGCTTTCATGTCAGTATAGAATACATTGCTTCGCCCCGTTTAGACGATAAAGTACTTATACTTACCGATCCTATGCTTGCAACAGGAGGTAGTATGGAGCTTTCGTACCATGCTCTTCTAACAAAAGGCTCGCCTAAACATGTGCATGTAGCAACTGTTATTGCCAGTCAGGAAGCAATAGATTATTGCAAAGCAAAATTCCCCGATGCGACTACCACTATTTGGGCTGCTGCTATAGATCCGTTATTAAACGAAAAGGCATATATAGTTCCCGGATTGGGAGATGCAGGCGATTTGGCTTACGGTCAGAAAGATTAAAGTCTGTGACCTTTTCGGTAATCTAAAATAGGATTACGTTACTACAATTTATTATACGAAACTCTAGAAATGGGTATAGAAAAAGGAATATTCAAGCGTACGGAACTTCTTCTTGGTGATACGCTTATGAATAAAATAGCTTCACAACGGGTTATCATATTCGGTGTTGGAGGAGTAGGCAGTTGGTGTGCCGAAAGTTTGGTACGTTCAGGTATCAGAAATATTACTATTGTTGATTCGGATCGTGTCTGCATTACCAATATAAACCGCCAATTACTGGCTACTACAAAAACTGTAGGTAAGGTAAAAGTAGAAGTTTTAAAAGAACGCTTATTGGAGATAAACCCAAAAGCTGAGATTAATGCTCTTCAGCAAATATACAGTCCTGAGACATCGGAATCTTTCCATTTGGACGAATACGATTACATCATTGATGCCATAGACAGCCTTACCAATAAAATGGATTTGATACGTACGGCAACTAAAACTAAAGCTGTACTATTATCATCGATGGGAGCTGCCTTAAAAATAGATCCTACCAAAATAAAGGTTGCCGAATTCTGGCAGGTAAAAGGTTGTCCTTTAGCAGCAGCATTACGCCGCAAATTCAAGAAGAGCGAAAAACCATCCCGTAAATTTCTTTGTGTATATAGTGAGGAGGTTTTAGAAAACAAAGGAGCCAATGAATCGTGTGGAACAGAGAAGTGTCTTTGTCCAAAAGCAAAGAATGGCCCCGGAGATCCTGATCTGGTTAATCACGAGTGGTGCAGTATGAAAGCTCAGATCAATGGAACTTTGGCACATGCTACTGCAATATTCGGTTTTACTTTAGCCGGATTAGTGATGCAAAACATATGTAAAGAAGAAAAAGTATCTGCTTAAAAGTAGGTAATCTAAAGACATCATACATGAAAGACCAACACCTGGCAGGGTATTGGTCTTTTCTATTTTTTTAAAATAATCTAAGTTCGCAAAACTATTTATTGCTTGGGCTGTAGGGGTGAACCTGTGTGTTCACCTATTTCGGACAGACAAACAGGTCTGCCCCTACCAATAGAAATATATCATTAAGTATTTTCTTTTACCGATTATAGAGCGGCTTTGAAAGAAAACCACTTCCACCAGCTATTCTTCTTTTCTTGTACAGGGGTGTTACCATGCATTATATCATAATAAACCGCATCACTGACTACTTTTGCATCGGAAGAAAGATTCTGACCGATAGTAAGTAAAGAAGGCAAGCCCAATATTGAAGTTACACCGGAAGGAATATAACCCAGAAAAAAGTTCCTCTCAGCATGTATTTGTCCCAAAAGACCAGTGATCGTATACTCATCCGTCAGCAACTTTCGCCCCAAATCTAAACCAAATGAGTATGTCAGTGTAGTCAGCAATTTGTCAACCAGCACCACATCTACATTCATATGGTCTGATAAGAAAGAGGCAAACTCTTCTCTCTTACCAAACAAAACTGCACCGCCCAGAGCTGTTGCCGCTTCAATTTTATTAATGTCTGCGTCAGAGTCTAATAAATAAACTCCACACGATTCATTATCATCTGTTTTCGAGATAAAATCCTCAAACATTCTTTCTGTTTCGGCATTATCCCCTTGTGTTAAAAGTCCCCCAAATAATCCGGCAATAATCGGGTCAGATAATTTTATCAATGTTGCTTCATCTATCTCCAATTTAGTAAAAACTTCTTCCAGAAATTGAGGAGTGATTAATTGCTTAATATTTTTAAATATAAGTTCCATAAATATCACTTATTGTATATTTTGGGAACAATATTAAAAAATAATACGATGTAATTTTTATCGTCATTTGTGAATAATATATTTATTATCTGAATTTGTGTGTAAATGACACAAAAATTAAAAACACAAATAAACGCCTGATAATATGTGCAGATAAGGTTTTCTACACAATTATGGATAATAATCAATAGATAAAAAAACTTAACTTTTTTCTCTTTAAAATCTCACCGTCAAACTTTTTGTTGGAATAATTCCCTCCCAAAAAGGAATTTAATTGTGTTTAATTCTAAAAAATTATCTCGGATGACTTTACTTTCGGATAAGTCGAATTTGCATATTTTTTCTAACTTTGTTTACTGAATAAGATATAAGATCTTATTATTGCCTGGGCAAGTATAAATACAACTGACAGTTATAATTAAATCGTGTTATATTAAATACTCATTGCCACTTAAATAGAATAGTTCTAAATAACAAAAACTATACAACCGTGTCGAAAAAAATAGCCGAAACCCCTTTAATGAAGCAATATTTTGAAATCAAGAGTAAACATCCTGATGCAATACTTTTATTCAGGGTCGGCGACTTTTATGAAACATTTTCACAAGATGCAATCGATACTGCCGAAATAGTAGGTATCACTCTTACCCGCAGGGCTAATGGGGCTGCTCAATTTGTAGAGTTAGCCGGATTTCCTCATCATGCGTTAGATACTTATTTACCTAAACTTGTTCGTGCCGGCAGACGTGTTGCTATTTGCGATCAGCTTGAAGATCCTAAGCAGACCAAAAACCTCGTAAAAAGAGGTGTCACCGAACTGGTTACTCCGGGTGTATCTATCAACGATAACATACTTAACCATAAAGAAAATAACTTCGTTTGTGCCATACATTTTGCCAAAAAGAATTTCGGAATATCATTTCTGGATATATCCACAGGGGAGTTTATGATTGCAGAAGGCACAAAGGAATATATAGACAAGTTACTTGCTAATTTCTCTCCGAAAGAGATATTGATAGAACGTGGTAAAAAGAAGTTATTTGACGAATACTTTGGTGCCCGTTTTTTTACATTCGAGTTGGATGACTGGATTTTCACACAAGATGCAGCAAAAGACCGTCTTCTTAAACATTTCGAAACCAAAAACCTAAAAGGGTTTGGTGTCGAACATTTGTCGGATGGCGTAATATCCGCAGGAACAATCCTGCACTATCTCGATTCTACACACCACACACAGATAAGCCATATCACCTCTTTATCGAGAATTGAGGAGGATAGATATGTACGTCTCGATAAATTTACCGTTCGCAGTTTAGAGTTAATCTCGACAATGAACGAAGGAGGTAAATCGCTCTTGGATATTCTTGACAAAACAATATCACCGATGGGTGCACGTATGCTTCGGCGTTGGTTGGTTTTCCCTCTGAAAGAAGTGAAACCGATTAATGACCGCTTGGCTGTTATCGAATATTTTTTCCGTGACCCCGGCCTTAAGCAAGTGCTAGAAGAACAATTGTCTCTTATTGGCGATCTTGAACGAATTATCTCGAAGGTGGCTGTTGGACGTGTTACTCCTCGAGAAGTAGTTCAGCTAAAAGTTGCTTTAAAAGCCATTGAACCGATCAGGGATCTGTTCTTATCTTCGGATGAACCCAGCTTGAAGGAAATAGGAGAAAGGCTCAATCCGTGTCCTATTATTCGTGATAAGATAGAAAAAGAAATACAAAATGACCCTCCTGCTCTACTCAACAAAGGGAGTGTTATCAATAAAGGAGTAAATGAGGAATTAGATAAGCTTAGGGCAATTGCTTATTCGGGTAAAGATTATCTTTTGCAGATACAACAACGCGAAATAGAAACAACGGGCATATCATCTCTTAAGATTAGCTTTAACAATGTCTTCGGGTATTATATCGAAGTCCGCAATTCACACAAAGACAAAGTGCCTGCCGAATGGATACGCAAACAAACGCTGGTAAATGCAGAACGATATATTACTCAAGAGCTTAAAGAATACGAAGAACAGATTCTGGGTGCAGAAGAAAAAATTCTTACGCTCGAAACCACTATATACAATAATCTGGTAGCCGACTTAATTGAGTACATACCGGCCATTCAAGTAAATGCGAATCTGATTGCACGTACTGATTGCCTGCTTTCTTTTGCTAAAACAGCACAAGAGAATAAATATATTCGCCCTACGATTGAAGACTCTGATGTACTTAACATAAAGAATGGACGACACCCTGTTATTGAGAAGCAGCTACCTTTAGGTGAAGCATATATTGCCAATGATGTTTTTCTGGACAGTAATTCCCAGCAAATAATAATCATCACGGGACCTAATATGGCGGGTAAGTCGGCTTTACTACGACAGACAGCATTAATTACCCTGATGGCACAAGCGGGAAGTTATGTACCTGCCGAATCGGCTCAGATAGGTATTGTTGATAAAATATTCACCCGTGTAGGAGCCTCCGATAATATTTCATTAGGAGAATCTACTTTTATGGTTGAAATGAACGAGGCTTCGGATATTCTAAACAACTTATCCGATCGCAGCTTAGTGCTATTTGACGAATTAGGACGCGGTACAAGTACTTACGACGGTATATCTATCGCTTGGTCCATTGTCGAATACATACATGAACACCCTAAAGCCAGAGCAAAAACATTATTTGCAACTCACTATCACGAATTGAATGAGATGGCTAAATCCTTTAAGCGAATCAAGAACTTTAACGTATCGGTAAAAGAGGCTGATAATAAAATTATATTCCTTCGTAAGTTAGTAAAAGGAGGTAGCGAACATAGTTTCGGTATCCATGTCGCTAAAATGGCCGGTATGCCTCAAAGCATTGTGAAACGTGCTGATATTATACTGAAACAATTAGAGACCGATAACCGCAAACAAGGTATTGCTAAGCCTATTGCCGAAATAAACGAGAAGAGAGAAGGATATCAACTTAGTTTCTTTCAGCTCGATGATCCTGTACTTAGTCAAGTCAGAGATGAGATACAATCGTTGGATGTGAATAATCTCACACCGATGGAAGCTCTTAACAAGCTAAGCGATATAAAGAAAATAGTATCGGGGAAATAAAAATTATAGAACGATATGGTCAAAAATACTCTTTCGTCTGACAGAATTTTATTACGAAGTTTTCAAGAAACAGATACTGATGCCATTTTCGCCTATCGTTCATTGGAAGATATTGCTAAATATCAATACTGGGAACCTTATAATCACGAAGATGCCCTGAATTTTATAAAAAGCAACCTCAACTCAGACCTAAGCAGTAAAGAAAAATGGGTTGGACTGGCAATTATTCTCAAAAGTGATCAAAAACTTATTGGGGATTGTGCTATCAGAATTAATAAAAATGATGCAGAAATCGGATGTAATATTTCTCCGGAGTATCAAAAATTCGGATACGCAAAAGAAGCACTCCACTTACTTATAGACTATTGCTTCCAAAATAATGCTATTGATGAAATATTCGGCATTACCGATTCCCAGAATACTGCTTCTATTCAACTAATGCAATCCATGCAAATGGTAAAATCAGATGAATTTGAAGAACAAATAGTTTGCAAAGGAAATATAAGTATAGAGCATAAGTATTTTATAAAACGACCAAGATAAAATACTTATTTAGCGGATAAACTCCTGAAATGATTTCACAAAGGACGACCACGATAAGCGTTTCTTCTCGATCTTTACATTATCAAAGTAATGTTGCTTATCATTATCAAAATAAGTCTTAATACCCTCTGCTATTGATTCCGGAGAAACTTCAACAACAATACCTGTTGAAGAAGATAAAACAGTTTGTCCCAAGGCTCCCGCATTAGTAGCGATTATGGGCACTTCCATCTGATAAGCCACCGCTACAACTCCACTTTGGGTAGCATCCCTGTAAGGCAACATCAATACATCTGCAGCCGAGAAAAGGGTAGATACCATATCATCGGGAATATATTGTTCGAATACTTTTATATTATCCTTAAGAGGAGACGCATCAATTAACTCCTGATATTTTTGAAAATCACCATAGCATTCCCCCCCTATTATCAGTTGGTAGTCTTCATCCAGATGAGACATAGCCTGTATAAGCAAGTCTAACCCTTTATAATCACGAATAAGTCCAAAGAAAAGGAGATTCTTTTTTCGGGAATCTATATTTAATAACCGACAAGCCCTAGATCTATCTATACGCTCCTTATACTGATCATAAATTGGATGTGGGGTTACCAAAATTTTCGCTTTAGGTATAAGCTTCTGTAAATCATCTTTTACAGACTGGCTCAAAACAATAAAACTATCGCATTTTTTAAAGAAGTACTTGGCAAAAACCTTATCAAAAAAACGCTTTTCGTGAGGAATCGCATTATGGATAAGAGCAACAACCTTTGTTTTTTTATTCACAAGGCTGCATACCATACCCAATGCAGGTGCCACAAATGGCATCCAGTAAGCTACAATCAGAATGTCGGGATTATATGCATTAATCGCCTTAGCTGTAGATATCCACGAGAGTGGGTTAATGCTACTAAGAATACGATTCGATTGAGCCGCAAGAACAGGCTCTTCGTCTTCCACATACTGAGTTTTACCGGGAAAAAGGAAAGAAGGATATAACAAAGAGAAAGAAAAAGCCTCGATTTCTATATTTTCCGTTTCACTCAACTCCTTATAAAGACGATTGCTAAAAGAAGCAATTCCTCCCCTATAAGGGTAAAACGGTGATAGAATAGCGATTTTCATTGTTCAACTTCGTCTGAATTATTTACAGATTTTCTATTATATAGAATTTCATCTACCTTTTTCAGGATTACGTCTTCTTCAATCCGATTCAGGCAGGCGATATCTTTTCTAAAGCAGGGTACTTCACCAAAGACCGAGCATGGACGGCATTCAATTTCAGTCTGTACTGCATTTTCGGGGTCTTGTTCAAAGCCATAAAATCCTAAATTGGGATGTGTGGCTCCCCATATCGAAATAGCAGGCACTTGAACTAAAGATGCTAAATGCATATTGGCAGAATCCATAGAAATCATAACATCTAAATAAGATATAAGCAGAAGTTCGTTCTCTAGATTTAATTTGCCTGATATAGTAATCACATTAGAGTATTTATCTGCCCATTTTTGCATCAAAGTACGCTCTTCAGTTCCTGAACCAAAAAGAAATAAGGTAGTATCTAATCGCTGAGAGAGTTTGGCAATAACATTTTCCATTTTCTCTAAAGGATATACCTTTTCTGCATGCTTCGAAAAAGGTGCAATACCTATCCATCGTCCCCTCTTTTCGGTCACGACTGCTCTAAGAGGATATAAGGAGCGCTCTTTAAATACAAAGAAGTTTGTAAACACCATCTCCGCAGGAAATCCTAACTGTTCAAAGACTTCCATATAACGCTCTGTTGTGGGCTTTAATGCAGGAACAACCTCTTTGGTCGAGATCATTCTTTTCTTCTCTTTACGTCCCTTGTCGATATGTGCGACTTGCTTACCTAAAATTGACATATAAGATCGTACAATTTTAGTTCTCAGCACATCGTGAACATCTGCTACATGCGTATATCTATAGCGAGTAACACTTCTCAGTAACCTGAATATTCCGAAGAATCCTTTATGCTGTTTATTTACATCAATAGTAACTGCACCGATATTAAAACCTAAATTCTCAAATAATGGAGCAAAAGATTTACGGGTTAAAACTACAAAACGATCTTGAGGATATCTTGCCGCAACCGAAAATACCACCGGAACCAGCATCGCAACATCGCCAAATGAAGAAATACGAGTAATTAAAACTCTTGCCATTATTATATTAAAAAATTATTGTCGTCATTTATTAAGAGTATTCCTATTTACTCTTCTTTTCGTATAAAACAGGATTTAAATCGGGATCATTATACATTTTCATTTGTTTGTATACTTTCATATACTTCGATCCGTTTTCAATATCTTCCATCAATTCATCTATTGCTTTTGAAAGATCTTTACGTTGCTCCAGCAGAATAGCGAGTTTTTTGGCGCATTGTTCGTGATGCTCCGGGCTTACATCTTTTCGATCAACCTCCTGTTGCATGTGATATAGCTTTAATGCTAATATCGATAAACGGTCTACTGCCCAAGCCGGACTTTCGGTATTTATCTTTGCATCAGCCTTAGGTTGTATGCCCTTATATTTATCCAGAAAATAACTGTCAATTAATTCAACCAGATCAGTACGGTCTTGGTTAGACTTATCAATACGACGCTTTAAATCCAAAGCAGCAACCGGATCAATCTGAGGATCTCTTATTATATCTTCGAAATGCCATTGAACAGTATCAATCCAATTTTTTAAATATAAGTAATATTCTATTGTCTTTACCTCATATGGATTAGAAATAGGTGTATCAACATTATCCGTTATGTGATAATCTTTAATAGTCTGATCAAAGATTGAATTACACAGGCTTGTAAATTTCATCTTAATAATTTTATTGTTAATTTAAAACAAAAAAAGGCACTTTTACTATTCACCTATATTGCATATAACAACAATATCTGCGAAATAAAAATACCTCCAACCAATAACTTACAAATATATATTTTTATTTCTATTTCCTGTTATTTTCTAACAAGAAATATGAAAGTGACACATTAGTATCCATCTTTTCACCTTGTTGCCCAATTTTCTCTATCCAAATTTCTATAATTTATGGCTTCCGCAAGATGTTTTGATAATACTTTGTCCGAATTGTCTAAATCGGCAATGGTACGTGAAACTTTAAGAATCCGATCATAGGCTCTGGCTGAAAGGTTAAAACGATTCATTGCTGTTTTCAATAACTGTAATCCCTCATCATCGGGAGTTGCATATTTACGCATCAATTTAGATGTCATCTGAGCATTGCAATGAATTGAATCCTCATCCTTAAAACGTTTGTCTTGAATCTCCCTGGCTTTAATAACCCTTTCTCTTATTACCGCACTATCTTCGGCAACTCCCGAGCTTGAAATTTTATCGAAAGGAACGGGAACGATTTCTATCTGGATATCAATACGATCGAGTAATGGCCCTGATATTTTATTCAGGTATTTCTGAACAACGCCTTGCGAACATACACACTGCTTTTCTGGATGATTGAAATAACCGCAAGGGCATGGGTTCATAGAAGAAATCAACATAAAACTGGCAGGATATTCTACCGTAAATTTAGATCTGGAGATGGATATCGACCGATCCTCCAATGGTTGCCTCAAGACTTCAAGTACACTTCTGTTAAATTCGGGTAGTTCATCCAAAAACAGCACTCCATTGTGAGCCAAACTTATTTCTCCAGGCTGAGGATAAACACCTCCTCCAACCATGGCAACATCTGATATGGTATGGTGGGGCGAACGAAAAGGACGGGTACACATCAGCGAAGTATCTCCTCCGATCTTACCTGCAACACTGTGTATTTTGGTGGTCTCCAAAGCCTCGTGCAGAGTAAAAGGAGGCAGGATAGAGGGTATCCGCTTTGCCATCATCGATTTTCCGGCTCCGGGAGGACCTATCATTATAATATTATGACCTCCTGCAGCAGAAACTTCAATTGCACGTTTTACATTCTCCTGACCTTTTACATCCGAGAAGTTAAATTCAAAATTCTGATGATTGTTTAGGAATTCGGTTCGGGTATCTATAACAACAGGCTCTAAGTCGGCTTCGTTGTTATAAAAATTTACGACTTCTGTTATATTTTCAACACCATACACCTCCAGATTATTAACTACTCCTGCTTCTTTGGCATTTTTCTTTGGCACAATCAACCCCTTAAAGCCCAGTTCACGAGCCTTAATTGCCATTGATAAGGCTCCTTTTATCGGTAGGATGGATCCGTCCAAAGACAATTCACCCATCAGCATATATTCTTCCAGCTTGTCAGTTTTCAGACTGTCCGAAGCGGCCATAATACCTACAGCAAGAGGTAAATCGTATGCTGATCCTTCTTTTTTTATATCCGCAGGGGACATATTAATAACAACCTGTTGTCGGGGAAATTTATATCCGTTTACTTGTAATGCAGAAATAATACGCTCATGACTTTCCTTTACGGATGCATCGGGAAGTCCGACCAACATAAATTTTATGCCTTTTGAACAATTTACTTCTATCGTTATTTGTGTTGCATCAACTCCTTGTACGGCTGCGCCAAAAACTTTTACTAGCATCGTTTTGTGTTATAAATAATAGATATAAGATTCCTTTTATGTATTTTAAAAACTTAAGGCACAAATATAAAATAAAAAACAGGAAGACTTGACTGATCTCCCTGTTTTCCGTAAAATTGCATATTTTTTACAGCTATATATTACTATAAACATTTATTAATGACCGCTGTCTTTCCATCAAAATAAAATGACCCTTTTGCATTTCGAACTTTATTATTCAATAAAATTTTTGCATGAAAAGAACCTTTTATTTGCGAATCAAAATAAGGATAAGATTCATTTGACGCTTCAAAGTGTTGGACACAGACCAAACCTTTAGTCACCGAATCTTTAACCTGTCCAAAATAGAAAATAAATATAGTATCTGCCTGATTTGTATAATTAATTTGATTAACCCCAAGTGTATCCGGTTTGATTTCAAAATCATTTACATCCCATGTTAATTGAAACTTTGCACTATCATTTTCTGCTTCAATCATCAAAAGCCTTGAACAAATATAAGTTAGCGTAACCCTTTTGTTTAAAACTAGGTTTATTCCATCGACATTCAATACTATAGCATTAGAATCTAAATCTTTATTTAATGTCAAATCATATATTTCTTGTGACGTTTCCTCTTGTTCATTATCGCATGCTATTATAGCCACTAAAAAGAGTATTAAGAATGGCATTGCAAATATTACTTTTCTCATTTTCCTTTATATTTAATTTGTGTAAACAAGCCAAAACCCTTAAACGTATAACCTTCATTTACGGGAGTAAACAAATGATACCACCCAAGTCAGAACTTCCACCCCATCCCCAGTTATTATGTGATTGTGCAAAATTTTGACGCCATTTCTCTATTTCCCAAAACCTTCTTCCTGTCCAGTCAGTCGTCGCTGAAAATGTATATCGATTACGCGATTTCCGATAAAGCCCATCAATAACCCACATATGACCTGCATTTAATTTAATATTTTCAATATTATAGACATATTCACACTCAATTATAACAGGCTGACCTTTAACCCAGTTATTATATAAGTTATCAATTGAAACTTTCTCTCTTCTGTCAAAAGCGTAATTGGCAGCATAGCCCAAACTTTGTAAAGGAGAACAACATTGTATGATTTTATAACGCCTGATGACTTTCCATCTACGCATTTGTAAGTTATTCAAGAGAAGTTTCCAACTGAACTTCGTTGCTACATGAATAAAATATAACAATGCTTGTAAAAAATAAATAAATGGATTTTCTCATAATTAAAACATTTGTGTAGTTTATGCTAAATGCTAAATTTGTATCTGAGGTAAAGATAGTATACAATAAAAAAACGAATAAAAAAAATTTATCCGTTTATTCATAATTTTAGCATATTGCTGATCCTCCCAGAGAGTTATACTATCAGTCTTTTTCTTTATCTTCTTTATATTTTTCAACCAGACTTTCTAACGTCACATTCCTCTCCTCAATCACTCCATCGGGAGAAATAAGTATCATGTAGGGAGCCTCGGTTACATTGTATTTTTTTACAGCTTGCGAATTCCATTTTCTTCCATCCAACAAAACAGTCCAGTCCAAAGAATTAGCTATTTCTACAATTTTGGGATCAGGTGATTTATCATTCTCATCAATTACAATGGCTATAAATTCGACTTTGCCTTTTAATTTCTGCTGAGCTTCTTTCAGTTGATTAAAGTATCCTTCGTTAGATGGAGCATCTTTTAAATCAAAAATCAACAAAACTCTTTTTCCTTTAAAGTCGCTAAGATTGACAGTCTTTCCGCGTGTACTTTTCAGTGTAACATCAGGAGCAACAGATCCTACCATTGAGATTCTGATTCTATCATAGTATTCTCTCAAAGGTGTTGTCAGGTAAAAATTAGCAGCCTCTCCTTTTAATTGGTCAATATCATTTCCTAATAACTCAATAGAAATATTATTAATCGAAAATTCATTCATTAGTATTACCGATGATATTTTAGCCGGATTGCTTTCTACACATTCTCGAACGCATCTAGCCAACTGAAAATTGACATTTTTAAGTTCCGACACATCCATATTTTCATTTTTAGCTAAGATCCGATATCTGGACTGTAATATATTAGCATTCTTTGTTTTAAATTCAGTTAAATCATCATTCACCCTACCACCCCTTATTTCTACCAGATCAGCTTCTAAAGCATTGCCTTTAATACTCACTTTATAATTAGGCTCGAGAAAAAAAGTAATCGGCTTTAAACCTTCTCCTGTAAATAACGAAACTAATGCCTGAGTCTCAACATACCCTTTGTATGTAAATTTACCTCCTTTATCTACTTCAATAGTATCAATAGTCATAGAGTCTTGTGATATTTGTTTTATCGCATAAAGACTCGACACTGACAGATTTTCAAGCTTACCTTCGACAGTAAAATTAATGTCAGATGTATTTGTGCAACTTATGGCAGTAAATAGGATAAGACTGAATACTATCAGCCCTTTTATCATTACAGAAGAGATTTTCAACGTTTTCAATTTCTTGATTTTTTGTATTCTTAATAGGTACAAATATTATACCTATTTTTCTTTTGATTGTTATCTTTGATTAGTTTGACGCAAAGATAGCATTTACGTTTAATTCATTATTGCATATTTTTGTTATTTTTAACAAAAACAAACGCTTTTTGTTCACATAAAAAGACCTTTTTTTGATGTGCTGCAATATGGGATAATAAGTATCTTTGCTTTTCATTTAAATGAAGTGTAACTATGAAGATCCTAAGAGTCTGTTTTATCACAATTTGTACATTATCATCGTTTATATCAATGGCACAAGACGCATCCATTCCACTCACCTTAGAAGATTTGATTCCGGGAGGCAATTCGTATGCTAAATACAGAATTTCATACCCTCAACAGCTACAATGGTGGGGTGATACGCCTGTATATGTCAAGGGAGATTCTATAATGACTGTGGCAAAATCAGAAAAAGAAACAGATATCCTTCTGATTGACAAAAAAACAATCAACTCCGGTTTAGAAGCAAATGGAAAAGGCTCAATAAAGTCTTTAACATCGGTTAGCTTTCCTTATGCCAAAGAGAAAATCGTTATTCTCAATAATGGAGGTGAAACTTTTCTGTACAATATAGAAACGAATCAGATCATTGCCACATATAATTTACCCAAAGGTACTGCCAATCACGATTTCTCCAATGTAAGTAAGACTTTTGCTTATACCAAAGATAACAACCTGTATGTATCGCAATTGGGTAATGAAATTGCAATTACATCAGATTCAGACAAAGGTATTGTAAATGGACAGGCGGTACACCGTAACGAATTTGGGATCAAGAAAGGCACTTTCTGGTCACCTTCGGGCAAGCAGCTTGCCTTTTACCGAATGGATGAAACCATGGTCACCGATTATCCTCTTGTAGATATATCTACACGTATAGCAGAACTAAAAGATATTAAATACCCGATGGCCGGAATGAAGAGCCACCATGTAACGATAGGTATCTTCAATCTCGAAACTCAAAAAACGATATTCTTAAACACTGGAACACCAAAAGAAAAATATCTAACGAATATCGCATGGAGCCCCGATGAGAAATACATCTACCTAGCTGAGCTAAACAGAGGGCAGGATACTTGTAAAGTTATCCGTTACAACGCCATATCAGGGAAGCAGGATGCTACCCTGTTTACCGAAATCCACTCCAAATATGTAGAACCTGAGAATCCGGTATTGTTCTTAAAAAACGATCCTCAGTCATTTTTATGGCAAAGCAAAAGAGACGGGCATAATCACCTGTATCAATATGATGTAAACGGGAACTTAAAAAAACAACTGACATCAGGCAATTGGGATATTACCGAAGTTCTGGGTTTCGACGAAGCAGGCAACAATTTATACTATATCTCAACAGAAGTATCGCCAATCGAAAAGCATATTTATCAGCTTAATCTGAAAAGTGGAAAAAGAACTCAATTATCTAAGGAGGAAGGCACTCACTCGGCAAAGGTAAGTACCTCGGGAAAGTATATCTTAGATCAATACACTTCGCAGTACAATCCGGGAAAAATAGCTATAACTGAAACCAAATCCAACAAGAGCCATACTTTCTTTCAAGCTAAAGATCCTTATGCTAAAATTACAATGCCCGAAATCGTTATAGGATCAATAAAAGCCAATGATGGAAAAACTGACCTGTATTATCGATTAGTTAAGCCTATGAATTACGATTCGTCTAAGAAATATCCTACCATTGTTTATGTATATGGAGGTCCTCACTCTCAGCTAGTAGATAATTCATGGATGGGACAGGCACGCGGATGGGATATTTACATGGCAGAAAAAGGCTACGTTGTTTTCACAATTGACAACAGAGGAACTTCGAACAGAGGGATCGACTTTGAAAACATCACACACCGTCAATTGGGTGTAACAGAAACCCAAGATCAGATGACAGGGGTAGAATTTCTTAAATCATTGCCATATGTTGACACAAATAGAATAGGTGTGCATGGATGGAGTTATGGTGGATTTATGACATTAAATTTGATGCTCCGTCACCCCGAAACATTCAAAGTCGGTGTAGCAGGAGGGCCTGTTACCGACTGGAAGTATTATGAAATTATGTATGGAGAACGCTATATGGATTCACCAAAAGAAAATCCCGAAGGCTATGCTGAAACAAACATGGTAGATCGTGCAGGAGACCTAAAAGGCAGATTACTGCTTATTCACGGAGATGAAGATCCAACGGTTGTATTACAACATAATTTACAGTTTGTAAAATCAGCTATAAAGAAAGGCACACACCCCGATTTGTTCATCTATCCGGGACACGGACATAACATGACGGGCCACGATCGTGTACATCTTCATGAACATATCACACGCTATTTTGAAGATTATTTATAATTTTCGCTACCCAATTAATGATTTTGCGTATTTATTTTCAACAAAAAAATAAGAAAAAAATAAGTCTACGCCTTAAGATCCATACGGGATTTTAAGGCGTAGATCATATTATAGTCCCAAAATTATCCTCCTTTTTTAGTATTTCTTAAAAAAAAAGTTATCTTTGCACATATCAATATAACATTTTATCAACCAACAGCTTATAAACGGAGTTTCTGTTCAAAGAAAACCCGACTGATAGGCGTGTCTTTATTTTAACTAAAAAAGTAAACTAAAAGCAATTTTCCTATCTTTTCTCAAACTTATTTTAAGTTTTCTTGTTTTATTTATTGTACAATTTGCGTGTGATTATTATTTAGAGATAGAATCAATATCATCTATTAAAATTTTATCAAATAGATTATACACTAAATTAACTACTGAACAAATAGGATCCAGATTTACAGAAAGGCTAATAGTATCATATTCTATTACCGCTTATAAAAGTATTAAACTATGGTAAAAAAAATCTTACCTTTGATTATCGTTTGTATCTATGCGATAAATTTCACATATGCCCAAACAACTCATGGAGTTGGAATCGGAACAGCAACAGTTGATCCATCCGCCATTCTTCAAGTAGTAAGCACTAATAAAGGAGTTCTTTTTCCTAAAATCGGCTTAACATCGACTACAGACATAACTACCATTGCCAATCCGTCTGTCGGGCTTCTCATCTATAATACAGGAACGGGAGGATTAGATACGCCCGGATATGTATATTGGACAGGTACAGAATGGGAAAAATTAACCCTTACAACTGTTGTCAATCCTGTTATAACCGGCTTACTCTGCAACAGAGCCGAATTTTCTCCGGCTACGTTTACGGCCGGTGTGCCTTATGATGGTATAATGACTATTCCATATACAGGAGGTAACGGAGGAGCATATAACACAGGTACACCTATGACTTCGTTAGTCAATACAGGGCTGACTGCAACACGTGAGACTGGTGTATTGGCAACAGGTAGCGGACAGTTGGTGTATCGGCTTACAGGGACGCCCGCTTACTCTTCGCCCACAGCAGCTTTATTCAATATTAACGAGTTTGGTTTTAACTGTATAGCTGCATTAAGTGGACAACAAATAGAAGTTGGACAACAGCTATCATTTATAGCGAGTTTAACTCAAGCACAGAATGTAAACGGAACTATTTTATCAACTTATTATCCAACGCAATTGCCTACTGTTGATGGCTTACGTATGGATCTTATCTCAAATGGGGCAGCAACTTATTACCCTAGAGTATATAATGTAAGCTCCGAACAAAAAATTGTAAGTTTCCAAACTTTCTCTGTTGTAGGTCTTCAGAATGTAACAAATCTAAATAGAACTATTTATAGAAATACAGAAGTAACAGCCAGTGATTGGGATTATGTAAATGTAACTGCAAGAACTACCACCCCAAACTTTACGGTTGCCTGGAGCTCCTCAACATCTTCAACCGTTGTTACCGATCTACAGGTACAGGTAAGTCCATCAGTCTGGCGCTGGTATGAAATGACCTGGTGGGCAATGGAGATAAACACTGTGAAAATTATTTTTATGTCATTAGTCAGAAAATCCTAACGGCTATAATCAGTTTTACTTATGAAAAAAAGAATTTTATTTTTTACTTTTTATAGCTTATGGCTATCAACAAGCCTGATATATGCCCAAGTAATAGGAATCGGAACGGAAACACCTAATGCTTCAACAGTACTTGATATAAGCAGTAGTAATCAAGGAGTGTTGTTTCCCAGAATAGCTTTAATATCAGATACCGATCAGACAACGATACCTAACCCCGAAGAAGGGCTTTTAATTTATAATACCGGAACCGGAGGCCTAGTTTATCAAGGACTTGTGTGCTGGGATGGGACAAGCTGGAAAAAGATTAATCTTACAGCTACTGCGTCGCCTGCCATATCATCTTTACAATGTGAAAATGCAAAAATAAGTCCGGCTGTTTTTCAAGCCGGAGTACCTTATAACGGAACCATGACAGTACCCTACACTGGAGGAAATGGAGGTATTTATCCTGCCGGAACCGCCATACCATCAACCGGATACAATACAGGGTTGACGGCAACTTTACAAGCCGGGACTCTTGCATATGGGGCAGGTGAACTAACTTTTACTCTATCGGGAACTCCTTTATACGACTCGCCCGTACCTGCAATGTTTAACATTAACTTTTTAGGACAAAGCTGTAGTGCTGCCGTAAGTGGAGCAACTTTGGGTGTTGGATTATCCCAGACTCTTATTACATCCATACCTACTACAGGTATAACTACCGGAACATACTTATCATCTCTAAAAACCGGTCTGCCGCTTATAGACGGTCTAAGAATGGACTTGATATATTATGATGCCACTTTTTACAGACCCAGAATTATCAATACAAATGCGACCAGCCAACTAATAAGCTTACAATCATTTGCAACACAAGTAAATGAATACAGAAGCAATCTGAATCAAACCGTTACATCTGGAGCCAGCATGCAAGTCGATAATAACGATCTCGTTTATTGGACAACTGCTGCTGCTGAAGTGATAACTGCCAATGTACAGGTACAAATTGTTCCCGGTGTATGGCGTTGGTATGAAATGAAATGGTGGGCAATGCAAATCGGCACTCAAAAAGTAATATTCATGTCAGTTATCCGAAAAGCATAATGTGTTGTCAACCTAATTATAAAACATTACACATGAACAAGAAAATTTTAACATCCATATTATTTCAACTATGCATAGTGGTTATCTATGCACAGGTAGGGATTGGCACCACAAATATTTCCTCTTCGGCGATGCTTGAAGTTACCAGCACAAATAAAGGGGTACTTTTCCCCAGGGTAGCACTAGATTCCAATACAGATCAAACAACAGTTCCTAACCCTGCAGTAGGTCTCACTGTTTACAATACAGCTGCCGGAAATTTCAAAATAGAAGGCTATTTAACGTGGGACGGATCAGTATGGGTAAGACTGGCTTCCGAAGAAATACTGGCTCCCGGTATATCAGGGATACAATGTACAGGAGCAACAATCAACCCTACGACATTCAATGCCGGAGTACCTTATGACGGGATTATGGAAATACCCTACATAGGCGGTAACGGTGCATCTTATCCTGCAGGCTCACCAATCCCTTCAACGGGTAATACAGGGCTTACAGCTACGCTGCAAGCAGGAGTATTACAACAAGGCAACGGCGTATTAAGATATACTTTATCAGGAACTCCTCTTCTTGATTCTCCGGCAACAGCCTATTTTAATATTGATGTCCTCGGCAATACATGTACTGTGGGCGTAAGCGGAAGTTTGGAGTTAAGCATCGGAAGTTTTATTACATTTTCGGGAGTATTCAATACAACAGGGCTTGCAAACGGGGTTCTTTTATCGAGCCAGTTTCCAACTCAGTTACCTATTATTGATGGTTTAAAAATGGACTTGGCATATTATGATGCCACTTTCTATAGTCCACGCATATATAACGTTTCAACACAAAATCAGCTTATCAGTTTACAAACATTTGCGACAGAAGTAAATGAAAACAGAACAGCATTAAATCAGACCGTTACCCCCGGTAGTTTTTTGCAGGTAGATGTTAACAATATCGTTTACTGGACAACTGTTTATGCCGAAGTTATAACTTCGAATGTACAAGTGCAAGTTGCAGCAGGTGAATGGCGCTGGTATGAAATGAAATGGTGGGCTATGCAAACAGCTGTAGGCAGTACCTCAAGAACCGTATTTTTATCGGTAGCACGTAAAGCATAAATAGATATAAAAAAGCAGCCTAAAACTGCCTTTTTCATCAATCAGATTAATACTTTCACTTCTTCTTATTTAATGTAAATGATGCTAATACCGCTTTATGGTCGGTAGGCCAAATTCCCTTGCCTATTCCAAAAGGATCCTGCGTATTGTCTTTTACTCTTTTACTGTATGCAATAGAACCATCAGGTCCCCATATGATAGCATTATCCAATTCCAACCCATCGAAAGGTGCGTAATAAATAAAATCGACACGCTCACGTTCATCGGCATCGGGTGTCCATGTCAGCTTGCTTATATCTACTAATGGATTATCGGCAGGAAAAGTTATACCGGGATGAGTAGCAGGATCAGGATGAGCTTTACGATATGCATCTACATATCCTTCATCAGCAAGCATAGTGCTTACAGTCCAGGGGACAACGACTCCATGTCGGTCAAACATATCTTTTGTGCTTTCAATCCAGTCCTGATGCGATGGTTCATTAAAATCTCCGCCTATAATAACAATCCTATTCTTTGCCCTGTCTTCCTTTGCCTTTTCAAGAATCGCTTTCATACCATCGTCTCTTTTAGATAATACATTATCGGCCAGAATCGAATCTACATCAAGCATAGGGGTACGTTTTTTCCAAGTAGATCCATTATAGCCTTTTACGTCATAATACGTATCATTCAGATAATCCAAGTGAGTAGTATAAACGGCAACTTCCTGTCCATTCATATCCACTAATGCCCGATAGGCACTCCCGTGATCATCTACACATGGATATACGGTTGTTGAATCTATAATCGGATAACGGGAAAGAATACCCGAATCATAACTATAAAAAGAATAGAACACTTGCCCGCTATCTTTTAACGACTGAACAATTCTATCACAGAATCGGGTATCGTTATAATTCCGGACTTCGCTCAATGTCACAAAATCGGCTTTCGAATCGAGTATCTGCTGAACAATAGCCTCGTATCCTCCCGGCACCACGGTACCTTCCTGCCATATATTAAATTGAAGAACTTTAAAGGTTTCAGTATCAGAAACAACATCCGTCTTGTTTGTTTTTCCTACGCAACTGAGTAAAAGAAAAAAAATACAGAATAGATAAATAATCTTTTTCATTAGAGATATTTTTAAGGTTTGCAGAAGTTTGGGACTTCGTTGCATATCTAACAAAGATATCGAACTTAAAAACAACAGTCGAATTTGATCAAAAAAATAACCGTAAAAAATATTTTTTTACGGTTATTAAGGCCTCAGCCTTTTAATATTTTGAAGTTTAAACAACAGTCATTTAAACCAATCTCTTATTTCAATTCTTCAAGAATAGTAATCAGATAGTCATAAAATTTCGCTACTGTATCAATTTCCACAAGCTCATCGGGTGAATGAGGATTCATGATAGTCGGGCCAAATGAAACAATATCCAATCCCGGAGTACTGTCTAAGATGATTCCACACTCAAGACCTGCATGCACAACCTGAACGATAGGGTCTTTTCCGAATTTAGCATTATATACATCCTTCATTACCTGCAAAGTCTTAGAATGTATATTAGGCTGCCACCCCGGATAAGCATTTACTGCTTCAACCTTAGCATCTGCTAAAGAAAATAAGCTTTGGATACTGGAATCAAGTGCCTGTTTTTTAGTTTCGGACGAACTGCGTGTCAGGAATTTTATCTCGACTTTTCCTTCACTTGATTTTACAGAAGCTATATTTGTTGAAGCCTCTACTGTTCCCGGAAATTCCTGTAACATACTTATCACACCATTAGGGCATGCTTCTACAGCATTGATAAGATCGTCTTGAATTTCTTCAGGAATCAACGTTTTGGGCAAGTTGGTTTTCTCTGCTTTTAAGGTCAGATTATTCTCTATATCTCGATACTCTTCATTGTAAATATCATTATATTCATCAACCAAGTCTAAAAGATCATCCACATTTTCGGCAGGAACTGTTACAATTGCAAATGCTTCTCTAGGTATTGCATTACGCAACGAACCTCCGTCTACAAATGAAAGGCGAGCTTCAACTTCGGCTACTGCCTTTTTAAGCAAGCGAAACATCAGTTTATTAGCATTACCTCTTCCTAAGTGAATCTCACCACCGGAGTGACCGCCTTTAAGCCCTGTAAGGCTTATTTTGACAGCAACATCACCTTCGGGAACTTCAACCTCTTTGAACTGCCACGATACATTTTCGTCAATACCTCCTGCACAACCAACACAAAGCTCACCTTCTTCTTCTGTATCCAGATTCAAAAGTATACTTCCTGTTAAGAATCCGGCTTCGAGACCAAATGCTCCTACCATACCTTCTTCTTCGTCGATAGTAAAGAGTCCCTCTATTTTACCGTGCTTAAGGCTATTGTCTTCCATAACAGCCAGAATAGCAGCTGCACCAATACCATTGTCGGCACCTAAAGTGGTAGAACGGGCTTTCACCTTATCTCCGTCAATATAAGCATCAATGGGATCTTTTAGGAAATCATGTTTTACATTCGAATTCTTTTGCGGTACCATATCCAAATGTGCTTGCAGGATTACAGTCGGAGCATTCTCCATACCTTTCGACGCAGGTTTTGTAATAAGTACATTACCTACCTTATCCTGCTTAACGTCTATATTTAGTGATTTAGCAAAATCAACTACATATTTTTCGACAGCCTTGGTATGTCCGGTCGGACGAGGTATTTGAGTCAACTCATAAAAATGTTTCCAAACACTTTCAGGTTTCAGGTTTAATATTTCTTTTGCCATAATAAGTATATTTTATTGTTTTATTTTTCCACTTGGCGACACCAGAACTTTTTTTATAGTTGTATCGGGAGTTCCATAAGCATCATATTGAGTTAATTCAATCACGTGCTGCTTCCGGTATATCTTAGCCGTTGTTGTCCAGGCTCCTTCCGCATTATCATAATAGACTTCCAGAAAGTCGATCAAGTTATAATTTTTATCATAATTGGCTAACCATATAGCAGATTCCGATTCATAGTCTTCATAGATCAAAAAAGACTTGAAAGAGTCTCCCCAATTTACTTCTTCAAGAATATAATATGAGAATTGATCCTGTCCGTCTTTGAGCCTCGTGAAGGCTTCCAATTTATATAAATCTGTATCTGCAATCTCTTTCTTCTTGTTCAGCATATCCCAAACTTGAATATAACCGTAACCAACAAGCAGGGGTTCATCCGTATCCTTTTCTATAGAGTTAAAATCAAGAGATAAAAGATTTTCACTAAATACAGGAAAAAGAAATCCTATACATAAAAATATGCATATTAATCTTTTCATTTATGCCTGCTCTTTACGACCAATGCTCCCATTCCAAATAGTCCACATAATACAATCCACAATGATTGGATCGCAAAAACAGCAAAAGCAAATGCCTCTCCCGAATCTTTAGCAACACCATACAATCCCAGAGATAGCACCACTGCAGCATGCCAAACGCCCATACCTCCATTTGTAGGAATGGCCATACTTAAGCTACTTAGAGCAAAAGCAATGAGACCTGCGGTAAGACCTAAATCTCTTGTGAAATCAAATGCGTAGAAAGTAATATAGAAATATAAAAA
The DNA here is from genome assembly GCF_011299555.1 of Dysgonomonas sp. HDW5A. NCBI lineage: Bacteria > Pseudomonadati > Bacteroidota > Bacteroidia > Bacteroidales > Dysgonomonadaceae > Dysgonomonas > Dysgonomonas sp. HDW5A. The sequence goes on from NZ_CP049857.1 coordinate 1,571,020, forward strand.
ATAAGACAGCCAAATGCCAACACTATAGATTACAAAGCGAGACTTTTTCTTCATCTTAAACACAGCCTTCATATCTTGTCCTATCGATTTGAAGAAGCCTTTAACTTTAATGATAGGGGCTGTATTTTTAAATACTGTGAATACAATTATAATGAAAAGAATAACACCAATAATGCTTCCGATAGTCCACAGCGATGAAAACACATTATGTATAGATTGCGATAATGCCTGATTTTCCTTTATATAAGAAAGAAAGAAATCAACATTAAAGCAGCATGCCAACAAAATAATACAAGCAACCATTACAGTATCGCTAACTCTATCAAGAAGCATAGTTCCAAAGAGTTTTGTAAAAGGTATTTTTTCATCTTTCGAAATAACCGCACATCTCCAGACCTCTCCACCACGTGGTATTGCAATATTGACAGCATAGCTACCCAATACAGAATACACTAAGCTTGATGTTGGAGGATGATAGCCCAGTGGCTCTATCAACAACTTCCATCTGAAACCCCGTATAACGTTGCCTAAGGCACCAAAAATAAGGGAAAACAAAAGGATAGCAAAGTTAGCATCCTTGATAGTGATCCACATTTTACCAAAATCCGTGTCACGGTATAAAAGCCACAACACTGCTACCCCTAGAGCTAAAGGGATAAGTACTTTCAAAAATTTACTTATTACTGATCCTTCTTTCTGAGGTTCGTCGGTTTGATTAATATCCATTATGTTTACTTATTCGGTGTAAATGAATAGCATTGATGCGTATTACAATGATAAATTCATTAACTTTGTTCGTTGCAAATATAAGGATATTTAATAAAATGAGGTCTCAGACCTTTTTATTTCTTTAAGTAAGGGTGACGCTGTGTGTTCGCCGATAGACTACAGCCACACATGTACAACCTATAAGTATAAAATATAGCATTAAATAATTTGCATTACTGAATAATAACAAGCTTTGATTGTTACACCAGCCAAAGCAATAAACGAGTCTTAGACTTTAAGATATATAGATGGGAGACGTAAGAGCAAAGAAATTTCTGGGACAACATTTTTTGAAAGATTTGCAAATAGCTAAGCAAATAGCTGATACTTTAGACGATTTTTCGGATGTTCCCATCATAGAAGTTGGTCCCGGAATGGGGGTGCTGACCCAGTATTTGCTCGAAAAAAATCGCGATCTTACCGTTATAGAAATTGACCGCGAATCGGTTCCATATCTCAACCAACATTTTCCTGCTCTAAAAGGACATATCATCGAAGGTGACTTCCTGCAACTGAATCCAACGGATATTTATCCCGATCAGTTTTGCATTATAGGTAACTACCCTTATAATATCTCTTCTCAAATATTCTTTAAAGTTCTCGATTACCGAAAGCATATTCCATGCTGCTCGGGGATGCTTCAAAAAGAAGTTGCCGAACGTATTGCATCGAAACCCGGTAAAAAAGCATACGGAATACTTAGCGTGCTCCTACAGGCATGGTACGATATCGAATATCTGTTTACGGTAAGCGAAACTGTTTTCGATCCACCTCCCAAAGTAAAATCGGCTGTCATACGATTGGTACGTAATAACAGAGAAAGCTTGGGTTGCGACGAGAAACTGTTCAAGACAGTTATCAAGACTTCTTTCAACCAACGCCGCAAGACATTACGTAATTCGATGAAACCGTTGTTGGGCAAAGACAATGCTATATATACAGACCCTATTTTTGAGAGACGTCCCGAACAATTGTCAGTGGAAGAATTTGTATATTTGACAAACCTTACACGTGAACACATGCCGCAAGGTGCAGAAGACGCCGGCATCAGACGTAAAGAATAGGGGTCACAGACCCTGTTTATTGCTTTGGCAAGACAACAGAACAGTTAACAACCAGTAACTCATAACTAAATACTTATTATGTCTGAAGTAAGATTATTCTATCACAAAGACAATGTAATTCGTATCAGTCGCAGTATCGAGTTCTTGAAGACTAATCCAATTAAGAATTTTCTGTGGATAGACTTGAACAACGTTGATGAAGAAATAGAGAACGAATTAGAGGATTATCTGAAAATATATATTCAGGAAGAGGAAGAGATGATAGAGATCGAGATGTCATCCCGATATATAGAAACATACGATTCGCTGGTTGTCAATTTTAACTTCTTACGTCCCAATTTCGAGAAAGAATTGGTCTCATTCATTCTCAAGAATAATATACTGATAACTGTTCGCGACGAGGATCTTACTTCGTTTCAGGAAACAGTAAAGAAGATATCAGCCAACCCACGAAATTACCCTACAGGCTATCATGTGTTTGTTGCATTACTCGAAACACGGGTAGAGGTAGATGCTGATATGATTGAGGAAATGACTCAAAAGATTACCACCCTGAGTAATACGCTGACTATGGAAGAAGCCGACGAAGAGCTGTTGATGGAAATCAAAGACCTTCAGGAAAAGACTATGATGCTGCGCGAAAATATAATCGAAAAGCAACGAGCTGTATCGAGCATGTTAAAGAGTGAATTAATCAACAGAGAGCTGCATGGCAAACTCACCATTATCGTAAAGGATATAAACTCACTACTCGAACATATCAAGTTTAGCTTCGACAGACTTGACTATCTGCAAGATACATTCCTCGGATTTGTTAATATTGAGCAGAATAAAATCATCAAGATATTTACCATTATTTCGGTAATATTTATGCCCCCTACCCTTATTGCGAGTATCTACGGAATGAACTTCGACATCATGCCCGAACTCAAATGGGACTATGGATATGTTGTAGCCATAGGTTTGATGTTAGCTTCATCGGGAGGTATACTTGTTTTCTTCAGGCGGAAAAGGTGGTTATAGAAACAACAGAATATAAGTAGTGACAAAAAGGTTACATCAGTAAATATATTTGTCACTTTTGACCACAAGTTAATCCTCTATAATTAAACACTTTAAATCGAAAAAGATTACAAAAGTGACAAAAGTGACACACAAAATACGCTTTTCAATCCCCACTAATATATTCAGTTAATTTACAAATAGATAGACTATAATAAAAATATAAAAGTGACAGGTATTGTCACTTTTATAATCTTTGTCACCTTTCTATTATCTTAAGGTCTGCTTCAAAGACCGCTTTGTCTATAGATAAATTATGCTACACATCCGTTCAGGCTAAAAAAACAATTGCCATCCTGTTTAGTCATCCGCCAGCATAGACTTGATTTCTGCTTCTATTTGGGGATATTCTTTCCCCATCGAATATATCAAGCCTCTGAGTATTTCATATTTATCTGCACATTCTCTTATTTCAGCTTTATCTTTCTTATGATTCCTCCAAATAAATAGGACAAATGCAAATAGAACACAGAAGACAATTAAGCCGATTATAAGCAAGAAATTAATATGCGACTTGAATTCTTGTACTTCTCTTTCCTTTTTTACTAAGTAGTAGTTTTTGTCAGCAGCTAATAAAGCCGGTGCATCTGCTTCTTTTGCGATCTGCTCTTTTGTTATTTTTTCGAGTTCACTATATTCGAATGCCTGTTTGTAATCGCCTAATTGTTTATAATACTCAGTAAGAGCGGCATACATCTCTTTAGCTGTATATTTATATGTTACTTCGGGAAGATCGGCAATTACCAAATCTGCATATTGTTTAGCTGACTTAGTATCTCCTTTTTTGTTATAAATATCCAAGAGACTGATTCTCATTTTTCGAATATTTTCTTCATCAGTAAAAGATAAGTTTAAAGCCGATTCAAAATATTTTATAGCTTTTTCATACTCCTTTATTTTATAACACAACACCCCTAAGTTTTGCAAAGAAAAGCTTTGATACTTTTCATTATTTACATCGACTGATTTATTTAAAGCTTTATTATAGTAAAAATAAGCACTATCAAATTTATTACTTTCTTCATACGACAGACCTACATTAGTAAATGTCTCTATCTCCAATTGACTTATATTTTCCAACTTACCATAATACGTCAAAGCTAATTTGTAATTACAAATAGCACTATCCAAAAGATTCTCTTTATAATAAATATATCCTACATTATTAAAACTCTTGGCTGCCAATAAATAATTCTGTGATTTGTCGGCTGCGTTGGCACTATACATAAAAGATTCTAAGGATTGAGGTAATTTATTATTCACATAATATACCCATCCTGAATAATAATTGGCTAGTGCCGAGTTCTGAGCATCTCCTTCATTATTAAAATAGCTCTGAGCCTCAAAAATCAAGGTATCTTTGGTTATATCAGCTTTAGTTTCCTTTTTTGCTCCTACATAAGCCACTATATATTTCATATAATCATCCTTATCCATTTTCTCAGGATTCTTAATAGAGTCAAGCAAATTAAGCGTTATATCAGGCTTACCAATAACTAAGCTATTCTGAGCTTGTTCCAATAATTTCTCTTGAGAGTCATCTTTTTGGCAAGAAAACAAGGATAGTCCTATCAATAGACAGAATAAGTATTTAAGTCGTAGTTTCATTAAGGAAAGTTTGAAGTGTAAGAATAAAATTACTGTTTATCAAGGTTTTCATCAACCTTCAAGATGGTATCAGTAACAGGAATAATCCCATTGTCTTCTTGAGGGAGAGTCGATCTTGTGATAGTATTAGCATCCTGCATGCCACCTCCGGCTCCAACTCCTTTATCCATTTCATCTTCACACGAGGTAAATAATAATAAGATAGTTGTACTAATTGCAATCAGTAAAGTTTTCATAGTTTATATTATTTCATGCGTATTTTTGTAATTGGTCAAAAATAAAATAATTATTGTTTCTATCCCAACCTTCTCTTGCGATAGAGTCTTTTTTATAAATTTTCATTTCAATTATTAGATTAATATTAGATTTTAAGAGCAAAATAAAAAAACTTCGCCAACAAGTATCCTTAGACTGCTAAAGAATACCTGTTGGCGAAATATATGATAGTAAAATAGAATAAGCTTATTTCACCTTTCTTCTAATTATCAAAATATTCAACAAAGAGAGTAGTACGAAAATAGTAATTCCTATAAGTAGTGTATATACCGAAAACCGAGCCTCAGCCAAAGGAAGCAGTTTTCCTATAAAATGAAGGTATTGTGCCCTGACAACAAAAGTTATAGCTAAAGACAGAGCCAAAATGACCAGATTGAGACCTACAGCTAACCATTCGTAGGGCTTTACAACAATAGATTTACTATACCCTATCAATCGTAAAGTCCTTAACTTATTCATATTTTTTTCGAGTAACAAATAGATACTCAATACCAATATAAAGAAAGACAATACACATATTAATACACCTACCGAAACCACAATTCCAATTATAATTTTCAGGAAGAAAGACATCTTACTGGCAGTTGTATTGTCTCCACTAATCTCAAAACCTTTATCCTTAAAATACCCCGAGAGGTTAGGATCTGCTATATTAGAAACCTCAATAATCAATCGGGCAGGCTCCGATGGAGTACCTCCATATTGCTGATTTGCCCAAGTCATAAATGTTTCGGGAACCAATATCGAGTTTATCCGGTTCGAAAAACCCACGATACGCCCTTTCATCTGCTGCCTGAGACCGTTTTTTCCTGTTATAGATATATCAAGATTAATCAATCCTATTAATTGTTCCGAAATTCTCGGCATAGAACTAGCTTGTGCAAAGCCGAAATTATACAGGTCTAAATAATTTTTAGGAAGAATAATGGGAACTGTATTGTCAACAGGAGAGAACCTCCAATTGTCGGATGTTACATCGATAAACTGATCGGGAACCGATTCGAAAAACATTTCGGTATTAAATGCAATACCAAGCTTCTGGCTATTAAATCCACCGAATACATTAAATTGCGACGGTGTAAAAGCCCCTACATTTTTCACAAACGACTGTTTCTTCAGATCGTCTATTTCGTTTTGACTAAATCCATTGGATCGTGACGATAAACCGCCCAGAATTCCTACTTTTTTAGTTATCGTCAAATAGTCCTCTTTAAGAAGTTTGTCTTTTCCGGTAAAGAGTGGATTGATATCAAAATAAAACTGAAAGGCCAGTAAAACAATACTCATCCCGATAAGGCTGGCAACTGCAAAACCGATTAACTGGGGTTTACTTATATTTTCCCGCAATAATTTCCAGATCAATTTCATAGAGCAAAAGTTTTAATGTACTCCAATGGCAGATTTTTCCCGATTGATGTTGCTATTATAGCTGCTCCCTGTTGCCATGCCTCTCTCTGAAGCAATACGGCCGCAATAGACGCATTTTCGTCATCCAGATGACTAATGGGTTCGTCCAGTATCAGAAAATCGAATGGTTGACACAAACAACGGATTAATGCAACACGCTGTTGTTGTCCCCAAGACATCTTGCCGACTAAAGAATGTTTTTTATTGGATATGCCCAACATATGGAACATCTCATCAATCTGATTATTTTCTTTATAATGGGTCAGATTATTCTTTAGTTGTACATTTTCAAGTGCTGTCAACTCAGGAAAAAGACAAAGCTCCTGAAAAAGAAGGCTGATATTTGTACAACGAATATTATCCCACTGTTTGGTCTTTAATTTGCGTATGTCTGTATCATCAAACAGTATTTTTCCCGAATAATCATCCCGGTAGCCATATATATAGCTGCAAAGCGAACTTTTCCCTGTGCCCGAGTTGGCTTCGACCAGATAATATTGCCCTTTTTCGAAGCTAAAGTCTTGCAACCAGACATCCGATTGCAAATCTCTTTCATTAGAGAAGATCTTAGGAACTGTATTATGGAAGACTATTTTATCCATCTTAATTTAAATCAGGTAACAGTCAGCAGTGACCAGCCAGCCAGAGTCTTAACCGATCACTGTGTATTGTTTGTTGTTTTATCTGAACATGCCTCCAAAACTGGATATTAACTGATCCAATTGTTTGCAAATAACGGCTAAGCTATTTTTATCTTTAGTAGCCAATTCGAGTCTGCCCACTCCTGTCAAATCTCCGGCACTGGCAAATTCATATTTTCCGAATTCACTCAAGAAGGGCCCGAAAGCCTGAAACGCCATATTATTTGTCATATACGATTGCAATACCTGCAAATCGCCCAACATCACAATAGACTTATCCTTGATAACATTCGAGTAGTTACTAGTCAGATCAGATGCTTTGAGGTTATTGTATACCACTTGGTTATTGGTAAAGAAAAACGTATTGCCGTTTGCTCCCCAATAAACATCTACATTGTTGCTGCTTATTTTAAAGTTGGTTGGCGATAGTTCTGTATATTTCATTTCACCATTAGCCAATTGTTGTTTAATAAAGCCGATCACCTCTTCAGGGTTAGTTATATCGGCAAAGAAAACAAATTCGGGAGTAGGTGCTCCCATGTCGCTAAAGATATCATCTTTCTGCTTCGTGGCAGTTTTAGAAGTTACCGCAAAAGTGATATCTCCATTCAAATCTTTCAAAATTTTCTGGATTTCATCCGATTCAACACCTTCGGGAAGTTCCTTAGTGAGTAATTCGATAAACCCTAATTTCTCTAAATAAGAATATGCACCCTCTCCTTTTACATTGGCTGAAGCCAGAAATAAAGGATCATTGGTAATATATTTCAGTTGATCGCCTTTAATGTTACCACTCAATTGAGCCAACAGGTCTTTAAATTTTTTCTCACTTTCAGGCGAATCATAAAAATATTTATTTTCAAATCTGACCTCTCCATTTTCGAAAGAAGTATATATACCTGTAGATACACCATCAATATCAGATAAGAATTTCTTAAACGGAATGGTTACATCTGTTGCCTTTGCTAACCCCGCTAAATCAGGAAGAGTCTTATCCATGCCTTTCATCGAAAAGAAAGTCGAGATATCTTTTTTGCTTTTCAGAAATTCAACAAATTCCGGATTCGAGTTTATACTTTTATCGGCACCTTGCTTCAATTGTACTCGAGCCAATTCTGCCAGATTAGGAGTTTCCTTCACATCACTTGCATTACCATAGGCTGATGCAATATCAACCAACAGCAACAGTTTATTACCGTTCCATGCTACACAGGTCTGCGATTCGGGAGCAACAGTATATATGCCTCCTTCTTTCTTTATATCTTGTTCTTGTACTAATGAGAATTTCACCAGTGCCTCTTTCACCTTATCGGCATTATTAACACCTGCCACTACTCCATAAACCTTGTAGTTTGTGTAGAAATACAAGTCGCCCTTCAGGTCTAAGCCCAAAGAGTTTGCATCATTCAGAAAGCTATCGAGCAACTTTATTGCAGCTTCGTCTTTCAACGTCACTTTATACATGCTTATAGCTTGTTGAATCATGGGGTTACTGAATATATCATATTCGGATTTTGTAACCAATGATTTGGCATCAACGCAAACAACATAGTTGGCGTCTGCGGGAATAGCATCTTTTGGATCTTTGGAATCGCTGCAAGAAGTGAAGATAAACAATACTCCTAAAAAAAATGAAAGTAATTTTTTACTAGTCATCTTAAGTTTTAATTTAAAATTCTTATTTTAAAAATAAGGCCTCAGACCTTTTTGTTGTTTGGGTGTAGGAGCGAGCCTATCTGATCGACCATCGAAGACAGAGAAACAAAGCTACCCCTCGAAATTGATATAAAACATTAATAGACGAAAGGATGGCATAATCAATAAGCCATCCTTTCTATATTCTGAGATAATCAGTATCTAAATTATTTGATGCCTAATTCAGCTTTCACTAATTTACCTGCATCTACCGCACTTGTCGAAACGTAAGGAATTGCTCCTACTTCGATAATATAAGTATAACCATTTTTATCACCTACAGATTTAATTGCAGCTTGCATTTTTTGTTGTAGTGGAGCTAATAGTTGTTGACGCAAATCTTGGAATTCTTTATCGCTGTTTTCAAGATAAGTTTCATATCTTTCTTGAATTTGTTGTACTTGTTTTTGACGGTCTGTCAATACAGCTTCAGTTGGCTCAGCTGTAGAAGCTTTAAATTCTTCCATTTTTTTGTCGTACTCAGCTTGTATTGCAGCCAAATTCTTTTTAATTTCTTCTTGCTTTGTAGCTAATTTAGTTTCTACATCCTTAATTTCAGGCATTTGAGTGAATACTTCCTGAGTGTTGATATAGGCTAGTTTATCTTGTGCGTATACTCCTATCGGAGCAACAATAAGAAAAAGGATAAATAGTTTTTTAAACATAATGCTTTGGTTTCTTTGTTTTTATTGTTTTTTTTAATTCTTTGATCGCAAATGTATATAATTTATTTTGAATATCCGAGCTTCGATAATACTTCATTACTGATATCAATACGAGGAGATGCAAAAATCACACTACTCGCTGATGCTCTGTCTAATACTAATTGGTATCCTTTAGTATCCGAAATTTCTTTAACAGCATTGTAAATATCATCTTGTATAGGCTTAATCAACGCTTCACGTCTTTTAAAAACTTCACCTTCGGGTCCAAAATATTTACGTTTCAATTCTTGAACTGCTTTTTCTTTCTCAACGATCTCCGCTTCTCTTTTTGCTTTTTGATCTGCTGATAGGAATACAATTTCAGATTGATAAGTTTTATACATGTTTTGAACTTCCTGTTGAGAAGTTTCTACTTCTGTTTGCCATTTCTTTGATATAGCTTCCAACTGTTGATTGGCTGTTTCGTAACTGCTTATATTTTTTAAAATATATTCCATATCAATCAATGCGAACTTCTGAGAATAACCACTTGCTGTAAAGGCAAGGAATAATCCAAAGAATAGAATAAGCTTGTTCATAATGACTGATGTTTATATCTTATATATAAATAGACAACTATTTCGTCAATTAGTTTACTCTATAACTAGTAAATAGTGTTAAAATCAACATTTATTAAAACTCTTGACCGATAATAAAGTGGAATTGGCTACCTCCATATTGGCGGCTACCGTTTACTTTATCGAATCCATAAGCCCAGTCAATACCAATAAGTCCGATCATAGGCAACATAATACGTGCACCAAATCCGGCAGAACGTTTTAAGTCAAATGGATTAAGATCTTTAATATCGCTCCAAGCATTACCTGCCTCTACAAACGATAATATATAGATTGTTGATGAAGGCTCAAGTATCAGTGGATAACGAAGCTCCAAAGCTAAACGAGTATATGCACTTGCATAATATCCGATAGATCCGTTTTCATATCCACGTAATCCTACGATTTCGGTTGCATATCCGGAAGAAGCTCCCGACATACCGTCTCCCCCCATATAGAATGTTTCGAAAGGCGATTTCTTGTGTTTGTTATAATAGCCGACTAAACCATATTCGGCACGTGTCATCAATACAGGAGTCTTCTGTATAGAAGGCATCAGTGACGTAAATGTTTTAGATTTAAATTTCCATTTGTGATATTCTACCCATCTGTATTTCTCTCCTGCATCTAAATCGGGGTTACTGTAATCAACTCCATTCCATGCTGAATAAGGAGGTGTTGCTTGTACGCTCAATGAAAACTGAGTACCTCTACGAGTATAAATCGGATTATCGATAGAGTTACGAGACAAGGTTACAGAAGCACTGATGTTATGACTTTGTCCGTTACGAACCAAGAAATAATCCCAGTTTTTCATGCTATATAATTGGTACGATAAACCTCCTTCTAATTGGAAGTAGTCATCCGGCCAATTCAAACGCTTTCCATATCCAACCGATACACCAAAGGTTTTGATCGATTTATCAGGATCCAGAGAGTTATTCAGATATGATTCTTGAAAACCCGAACTATACTGATTATTATAGAAGTTATTCAAATAGCTATTGTTAAAGAAGCTACTGTTTACACCTGTCTGGATAGAATAGTATGCTCCTACAGATAAGAAGTTAGGACGTTTTCCTCCAAACCAAGGATCTGTAAACGATATTGAATACGATTGGTAGTATTTACCATTCGTTTGTCCACTCAATTGTAAAGTTTGTCCCTCACCTTGTGGTATAATTCCTTTATATGATCCCGGATTTAATAAGTTTTTCAATGAGAAGTTAGTAAACTTCAAACTTAAACGACCCAATATACCTGTTTGTCCCCATCCTGCAGAGAACTCAACCTGATCATTTGCTTTAGACACCAATGGATATCCTATATCTACAGTTCCTGATTCAGGATCTGGCTGAATATCGGGTTGCATTTTCTCCGGATCGAAGTGCCCCATTTGAGAGATTTCACGTAACGAACGCATCAGGTCATCACGACTAAATAGTGCTCCCGGTTTGGTTCTAAGTTCGCGTCTGACAATATCTTCATACAGACGATCATTACCCGAAATCATTACTTTTCGAATTGTAGCCTTAGGACCTTCAACGATACGTATTTCCAAGTCAACCGAGTCTCTGTCGATATTTACTTCTACAGGGTCTGCCTGATAAAATATATAACCATTATTGTAATAGTAGTAATTACCTACGGCATCTTCATCTCCTGTTAAACGAGCTGATAGTTTCTTCTGGTTATAAATATCGCCGGCTCTCATATTCAACACATTGTTCAATTGATCTGTAGAGTATTCAGTGTTACCCACCCAGTTGATACGACGTATAAAATATTGTTGACCTTCGTCTAACTTAATATCTATTTTTACTTTCTTATCATTGTATTTATATACTGTATCCCATAAGATTCGTGCATCACGATATCCTAATTCGTTATATTTTGCAATTAAATTCTCTTTATCCAGCTCATAGCTTTCGGGAACATAGTTTGTAGAACGAAGGAAGTTACGAACTTTGGCAGACATAGTATGTTTATGTCTTGTTTTCTTCATTGCTTTCTCTAAAGCATCATCAGAAACTTCTTCGTTACCTTCGATACTGATGTCATATACTTTAATCTTTTCTTTCTTGTCTATTGCTATATTAAGAATTATCTGATTTTCTTTTGATAAATCGGGATTCTGAGTAACAGTAACTACAGCATTATTAAAACCTTTGTCATCAAAATATTTTTTTATGATACTTTTTGCTCTGTCAACCATATTAGGGGTAATCTGATTACCCTTTACCATACCGATTTTGCTTTCAAGATCTTCTCTTTCTCCTTTCTTTACCCCTTCATAGGATATATCGGAAATACGGGGACGATCTTTTAAATCGATATTCAGCCAAATTTTATCGCCTGATATCTTAGTCGCAGTAATTTTTATATCAGAAAAAAGTCCCTGTTTCCAGAAACGTCTTACAGCATTTGTTACTTCCGTACCGGGTATCTCAATCTTATCTCCTACGGATAAACCTGAAAACCCAATCAGAACAAAATCTTCGTACATCGAATTTTTCACGCCCGTTACTGTTATATCGGCAATCTCATACTTTTTAGGAGTAAGAGTATAGGTTATAACAGGAAGTGGACCATTATCCACAGAACTAGTTGAATTCGCTATTGCTTCATTCACCGCTTTCACCGCCACACTATCCGTCGCTTGAACTTGTGCGTCAATCTTAAATATAAAAGATGATAATAATAAAGCAAATAAACCTCTTTTGAGCATATTCTTTTTTTGTTTAATTCGATTAACGGTTGATTTGTTCGCTTGTCTTTCCAAAACGTCTCTCGCGGCATTGATAATCAACTACAGCTTCATACAAAGATTCCTCACGGAAGTCAGGCCATAACGTTTCTGTAAAATGGAATTCTGCATAAGCAGCCTGCCATAAAAGAAAGTTACTTATGCGGATTTCGCCCCCTGTACGAATCAATAAATCGGGGTCGGGTATACCTTTTGTTGTCAAAAAATCACTTACCGTAGACTCATCAACGTTAGTCAATTCACCAGAGTTTATAGCAGCGGCAATCTTTTTAGTTGCTTCTGTTATTTCCCATCGTGCCGAATAGCTTAAAGCCAAAACCAACGTAAGGCCTGTACTCACAGAGGTTTCCTGAATACATCCGTCAAGTGCCGCACGAGTAGGTGCTGGCAAACGATCCAAATCGCCTATCGCCTTAAGTCTTATATTATTTTTAAGAAGATCGGGAGTTTCTCTTGCTACAGATTCAATCAATAAAGACATCAGAGCCTCAACTTCTTCAGCAGGTCTGTTCCAGTTTTCCGTCGAAAAAGTATATAATGTTATATAAGAAATTCCCAGTCTTGCTGCAGTTTCTATTACATTACGCACAGACACGGCACCTTCTCTATGCCCAAATGTCCTGTCAAGATTGCGTTGCTTCGCCCAACGACCATTGCCATCCATTATAATAGCAACATGGTTTGGTAACTGATCTTTATTTATTTTTTCTAAAAGCGACATCTATTTTGTCTTTTATATATGAATTAAGGTCCAAGACCTTTTTATTGCTTTCGTAAGTATTCATTAGAACCTAAGGTACTCAATAAAGACTATCTACACATGATTTGCTACGTACTCCAAAATCCCAGGTAACAGAAAACATAGTCAAAAGATACCAATCTTTATTCTTGAAAAAACTACTTTCTATTTTATAAGGATCATCCAACGACAAGCCTCCTGTTTTCTTGGTTACATCGAACGAATCTCCAAAAAGCTTTCTGAACGAAAACTCAAAACCCAGATTCAAACGGTCTTTCCATTTATATTTTAGTCCGATTCCTAAGGGTAAATTCATTCCCATAAATGTTTCTTCGCCGGAACCGATTGTCATTCCCAATCCGGTAAAGATATAAGGTGAAAATCGCCTCGTTCCCAGATACTGATACTTATCGCTATAATGAAAGAAATTATATTCAATCTGCCCTCCTACTTCATAAAACGTTCTGCTGAACGAAGTATTTTGTCCATTAGGAAAAACATTTCCCGATTTACGTGTATCGCCCGAAACTCCTCCAACTACAAAATTGGCCTTATAAGCCCATCTGAAGTTGCGATTATATCTTAATACTACCCCCATTGCAAAATTAGGACTCATAAACGGGTTGTTTTTATTAGCATCTCCCATATAGGTCGAGATACCTGTCATTCCTCCTATTTCATACTCATACTCTTGAGCAGATATATTTACAGAAGAAATCAACCCCATGAAAATTAACAGGAGAACATATATCTTGTTACTATTTTCATGTTTGTTTTTTGTCATCAAAATATTTTTGTTCTGCAAATAAGGTCTAAAACCTTTTTATTTTCGATTTAACATAACATCGAAGCACTTTAGACAGTTAAATTACTGATGTGTTACTGCTCAAAGCGATTAGGGGATAAGGCTGTTTAAACGTCCTTTCCATACATCACTCACACCTTTACCACCGGACACTCCTCCGAATATCCAGATATAGTTACTGTCATCAACAATTGCTGTTTGCCCCGTTCTTGCCGAAATCTTAGGGTCTAATTTTTGCTTATTGGGAGCTACTATCCATGACTCTCCCCATAAAGCTGAGATATAGAATTTATTATTACTTAAAGCATATAACTTATCGCCATATACAAAATTAGAAAGCCCGGCTCCTTTAAAAAGTGTATTTTTTATAAATGGAGACATCTCTAACCCGTCATCCGAATCTTTTATAAGCCATGTATAGCTCAATTCTGCTCCTGCGGTATTGACTCCACCGGTTAAAATAAGCATTCTTTTATTCTTATTAGTGCTTACGCTTGTAAAAGATGCCGCTTTCTGCAAAGGAAAGTTTGAGGGAACCTGGTTATCTGTAGGTGAAACACTTATAGTTGAAACCTCTGTGATAGTAACTAAGTCCTTCGTTTTTCCAAAATAGTATTTACCACCATTATTGTATGTAACTAATAACTGATCATCAACCCTATTGGCTGCAGGCAGAACACCTAAAATAGAGATTACCGTTTTGCCGTTCGTTAATTTAGTCCAATCCTTACCATTTACTGACGAGTATGAATTGCCTGTTTTATCTAAAGCATAGAAAACATCATTCCTTAAGAATATACTCTCTGCTTTTACCGCAGCAGGAAAACCTGATAGTGTTTGTTTAGCCCAATTTACAGACCCTTTATCGGCTGTATATAAAAGAGGTGTACTTCCATTGAGACCATAAGTGTAAAATACACTGCTTTTTAGTATCGTTTTAGATTCCCCAAACGTGCTTGGATAAGAAGTCATTTGCTTCCAGAGCATGGTGTCGGGATCTATTTTGTGAGTGCGGATATCAATGTTATAAGATTTAAGAGTTCCTCCCTGTGATGTTACCGTGAACTTTACAGGTAGTTTTCCGAAACTGACAGAATCCGTCAAATTCCAGATATAACCATTAATAGAATCCGGCGTTGTGATCAACACCTGACTTGGTGATGAACTTGGATTAAAAGTTATTGCCACTTTAACCGTATCTAACACTGTGCCAAAAGGCAAAGAATCCGGATTATAAATAACTCCGGCTACCTGATCAATGGCAAATCGAGTCTTGTTTACCTGTATAAATCGAATAGAATCCTGCGCTCTCTTCACCGAGTCTTTGCTTATTGGGGCTATGGCACTAATTCCAAACGAATAGATTTGAGCATCCTTTGATGACGAATTATAGTTAGTAGTAGTGTCATTATCACTGCAAGATGGAAATAAGAGAAAAAGAAGTAAACCCGATAACAGGTAAGTTATATACTTTATATTCATTTTGTTTATACGGTTTTATACAGTATCAGTGTGCAAAAATAGAAAGATTTTCCACTAAAACCCGAAGAAACCTAATATTTATAATATTTTATAATTCTGAGTGTTTACCAAATGTATGGCTTGTGAGTCAATGATTTTTCGATCATCAACAACTTCACCCCGTATGTTGGGGGCTTTTGTTCCCTCTACAAAGCGTCTGTCGGCTATTTCTATATAGGCTTCGTCCCAAGCTCCGAGGTCAATAAAACTCTGTAAAAGAGTTGCTCCACCCTCAACAAGTAACGAATTTATCTTTCTTTTATTTAACTCTTTTAAAACCGAAGGAATCAAATGTTCATCAAACTTAAGAGGAATAAAATTGGTTTTATCGTTTACGATTTTGCTCTCGACTTTTTCGGTAAACAGTATTGTGTTTACACTGTTGTCAAAAAGGTGATAGTTCTCAGGGATTCGCCTGTTTCTATCGAGAATTATCCGATGGGGATTTTTACCAAACCATAAACGGGTAGTAAGTGACGGATTATCGTTTACTGCCGTATTGGTTGCAATCATGATAGCCGAAACCTCTGACCTCAATTTATGAACCAATGTCTTCGTTAAATTATTAGAAATGGGAGTAGGTTCTATAGCCTCACCCTCTTTTCTTTTTTTATCAATAAAACCATCGCTTGTTTGTGCCCATTTAAGGTATATATAAGGTCTGTTTTGAGTTTGCGAAACAAAGAACTCCTTGTTTTGAAACCTTGCTTGCTTTTCCAGTACCCCTATTACAACTTCAATCCCGGCTTCCTGTAACATCTTCACTCCACGTCCCGATACTTTATGGTAGGGATCGAGAGTGGCAATCACAACCCGGGGAATCTGCATATCAATAATTAATTGCGAGCAGGGAGGTGTTTTCCCGTAATGAGAGCAGGGTTCTAAAGAAACGTAAATGGTTGATTCTTTCAACAGATTTTTATCTGAAAC
Organism: Dysgonomonas sp. HDW5A; assembly: GCF_011299555.1. NCBI lineage: Bacteria > Pseudomonadati > Bacteroidota > Bacteroidia > Bacteroidales > Dysgonomonadaceae > Dysgonomonas > Dysgonomonas sp. HDW5A. The sequence continues at coordinate 1,587,564 of NZ_CP049857.1, forward strand.
ACTGTTTATTGCATTCACTTCAGCGTGAGCTTTCCCATACTGACGATGATAGCCCTCTCCTATTATTTTACCATCGTGTACCACTACAGCTCCTACCATAGGATTGGGCGCAACATGACCTTTTCCGTTGGAAGCCAACTGCAAGCAACGTTGCATATATTTTTCGTCTGTTAGCATTTTATTCCTGTTTCTTTACCTTCCGGAAGAAAGATTCAAAGTAAACTTGTCCTTTCCTCTAATTTATTTAATTTTGCCGATATGCAAGATATACTCCAAAATATCCGAAAATCATTATCCGGATTTTATCCAGACAATGAAATATCGGGACTTGTTAGATTATTGATCGAACACGTCACTAAATCTTCTATGCCGGCACTTTTATCTGACAAAAATACGAAAATAACGTCAGAAGAGGTTCTAAAAATAGACAAGATTGTAGAACGTCTTCAAAGATTCGAACCTATACAATACATATTAGGAGAAACCGAGTTTTACGGATTGCGATTTACGGTCAATCAAGATGTCCTTATTCCAAGACCCGAAACCGAAGAATTAGTAGAACTCATTTTGAATGAGAATAAGGGAACCCAACCCCACATATTAGACATTGGAACAGGCAGTGGATGCATTGCCATCTCTTTACAAAAACACCTCCCGAAAGCCTCTGTAAAAGGCTGGGATATATCAGAAAAAGCCTTAGCAGTTGCCACACTTAACAGCAAAAGCAATTCTGTGAATGTATCATTTGATCAGGTAGATATACTCTCTGATTATCCGACTGATCAGCATTTCGATATCACTGTTAGTAATCCTCCCTATGTTTTGGATTCCGAAAAAACGGATATGCACGCCAATGTATTGGATTATGAACCTCATACCGCCCTTTTTGTTGCAGATAACGATCCACTTCTATTCTACAATCGAATTGCCGATGTTGCTATTCAATTATTGACAAACGGAGGTAAGTTATATTTTGAGATCAACAGAGCTAAAGGACAGGAAACCATAAAAATGCTCGAAGACAAAAACTTCTCAGAAATCCGATTGATCAAAGATATCTCAGGAAACGACCGCATGGTAAGAGCCGAATACCACCGCAAATGAAATACTCCGAAACCCAAGCTTTGCCGAAGATTGCCGCTTACTGCTCCAAAGCAGAAAGGGCTGAATCTGATGTACACAAGAAACTGCTAGGGTGGGAATTGGATGGAGAAAGCTCTCAACGAATTATCACCCGCCTGAAAAAAGAGAACTTCCTGAATGAAGAACGTTATTGCAGAAGTTTTATAAAGGATAAAATACAATTCAATAAATGGGGAAAAGTAAAGATTGTCTTTGAATTAAAGAAAAAACGCATTCCGGAATCCATAATCAATTCTTGTTTCGAAGAAATAGAGAGTTCCGATTTTGAAACACCCCTAATGAAAATACTGGTAAACAAGGCAAAAAGCGTGAAAGCCTCCAATGATTATGAGAGGTGGACTAAATTAGTCCGCTTTGGAATGGGGAGAGGATATTCACTGGATCAGATAAAGAAATGCCTCTCAAAAATATTGGATACCAATGGCGAAGACTATTTTGAATCATTTCCTTGAACTGTTTTTCCCCCGATTATGCGTTTGTTGCGAAGACAGACTCATCGAGAATGAAAAATCTATCTGTCTAAACTGTTTACACAAACTCCCCAAAACAAATCATCTTAGCACTCGGGATAATAAACTTGAAGTATTTTTTGCAGGACGCTTTCCCTTCGAACGCATAGCTTCCTTTGCCTATTTCATAAAAGGAGGAAGTATTCAAAAAATTATACACGAAATCAAATACAAGAACAATCCTCAATTTGCCTTATATATGGGTGAGATTTGCGGAAAAGAAATTATAAAAAGTGGATTTTTCGGAGAGATTGACTACATTGTGCCTATACCTTTACACAAGAAAAGATTAAAGCAGAGAGGTTATAACCAGGCTTTGATGATTGCCAGAGGAATATCAGGCAAAACAGGTTTTGAGGTAAGTGAAGACAATCTTATTCGGATTATAAACAATCCGTCTCAAACAAAAAACTCGAGGTTCGAACGCTGGAAAAATACAACAGGTATTTTTGATATAAGCGACAAAAACCTCTTTCAGGGCAAACACATTTTACTTATTGATGATGTAATCACAACAGGCTCTACTATCGAAGTATGTGCAAAACTCATTCTATCGTGCCCCGAGGCAAGGATAAGTGTATTTACGATAGGAGTAGCGATTTAGCGAAGATCCGATTCTTCAAGGATTTGTTCTCTTTCAATTTCGATCTTTTTCTTCTCTACTACAGAAGGTTTAGATATTTGAATTTGCCTTGTACGTCTATATATAAACATATTTATAAGCACCCCCATGCCCAAATCAACTATCAGGACAATATTACAATTGAAATAATGAAGTAAAATCCAATTACTCACAATAAGAGCAACACCTGTTACCACAACAGCAAATACGGTTCTTTTTTTAGAAAGACCGAGATCTATCAGTTTATGGTGTATGTGATTTCTATCAGGAGAAAAAGGAGCTTTCCCCATAGATATGCGAACACACATCACCTTTAATGCATCAAATAAAGGTATAAATAAGGCAACCAAGACCAATAGCAACAAGCCACTCGGAACAACCTCTACACTTGGAGGGTATTTAACCAACCGCAACATCATGAAAGCCAACATATAACCTAGAGTTAATGACCCTGTATCTCCCATGAATATTTTGCGTGTGGGGTGAAAAAAATTATAGTAGAAGAAAGGCATAAGCAAGCCTATCATTATAAATGCAATTCCCGCATATGTCCACATTCCATAAAGCCCAAATAAGATACCATACATCATTAAAGCTACAAGACTTATACCCGAGGCCAAACCATCAGCTCCATCAATAAGGTTTATAGCATTGGTTGTAAACATAATCAGACCAATACTTAACAAGACTCCTATTACAGCAGGAATCTCATGTATTCCCAATAGGCCGTACAGGTTATCGATGTATACACCACTACCTACGATGCAGAGTGAGGCGAAAAATTGTATTACAAATTTCTTTTTGAAACCTACACCAACCAAATCATCCTTCGCTCCTAATAAGTATATGACTAATAATCCACAGACCAAAAGTAAGATTTCGGGTATTCTATAAAAGAATAGCTCCTCATCCCAAATTTGAAATCTGAATCTTAAAAAGAGAGAAAATAAAGCAACTAAAAGAATTACCGGTGTAAACGTAATTCCACCTAAACGAGGTATAGGGCAACTGTGTTTTTTCCTTTTATCGGGTAGATCAAATAATCGTTTTTTCTTAGCAATATAAATGACTCTAGGTAAAAGCATCATTTCAATAATTATTGAAATTACACATGCAATTCCTATGATCAGTACATTATATAGTTTTATTTCTTCCATGACATTATATTAACCTCTGCAAAAAGAAGAACGCAAAGATTTTATAATTATTGTACTAAATCTCAATTTTTAATCAATAAATCTTTTCGTGATCTCCGAAAAGGCATCTATGCGACGGTCTCTAAAGAACGGCCAGATACGGCGAACATCCTCAGATCTTTTCATATCAATTTCAACCAATTGATTTTCCTCCTTGTCATCCGAGCCTCGCCAAAGAATCTCACCTTGAGGTCCGGCAACAAAACTGCTTCCCCAAAACTGAATACCATTAGTTTGATTCGATGGATCAGGTTCATATCCAACCCTGTTAACCGAAATTACGTGTAATCCGTTTGCGACAGCATGCCCTCGTTGAGAAATAGTCCATGCATCTCTTTGTCTGGTCTTTTCATCATCCGAATCAGTTGATTCCCAACCGATAGCTGTGGGATATATAAGAATGTCAGCTCCGGCCAGAGCCATAAGACGTGCAGCTTCAGGGTACCACTGATCCCAACAAACAAGAATACCCAGCTTACCTAAAGAGGTTTCAATCGGCTGAAAACCGAGGTCACCCGGAGTAAAGTAGAATTTTTCGTAATATGCAGGATCATCCGGAATATGCATTTTACGGTATTTACCGGCTATAGAACCATCCTTTTCGAGAACAACTGCCGTATTATGATACAAGCCTGGAGCCCTTTTCTCAAACAAAGAAAGTACAATTACAACGCCCAGTTCCTTAGCTAACAAACCAAACTGATCAGTCGATTTCCCTGGGATTGGCTCAGCCAGATCAAAAACATCCGTATTCTCTGTTTGGCAGAAATAAAGTGAATTGTGTAATTCCTGTAATACTACAAGATCAGCTCCTTGAGAAGCAAGGTCTCTGATATTCGTTTTTAATTTATTTATATTAACTTCTATATCCGAAGTATTTGATTGCTGTACTATTCCTATTTTCATTTTTCTAAATATTAAAAGATTAAAGAAATCCTTCGGGATATTGCATGGTAATACAATGCAACGATCCATGTTGTTTAATTATAGCAGAACAATCTATACCAATTACTTTTCGTGTGGGAAAAGCTTTCTGCAACTGCTCCTGAGCCACTAAATCTTTCGGAGTATTGTAGAATGGAAGGAGAACAATCTCATTCATTATTAAAAAATTGGCATAGGTCGCAGGAAGGCGTTGACCATCTATTATAACCTTATCCGCCATAGGCAGTTTTATGAGTTTATAAGGATTACCTTCGAAATCACGAAATTTTTTAATTTGTTTCTCCATTTGTAAAAGAGCATCATAATGCTCATCAGCCTGATCTTCACACTTTACATAAGCAATAGTATGCTCATCACATAAACGGGCCAATGTATCGATATGGCTATCCGTATCATCACCTGCCAAGTAACCATAGTCTAACCATAAAACCTTTTTTAAACCAAAAACATCCATCAGATAGTTTTCGATCTCCGATTTTGTAAGAGCTGAATTCCGGTTAGGAGACAATAAACATTCAGAAGTCGTAAGCAGTGTGCCTTTTCCGTCCGACTCTAATGCGCCTCCTTCAAGAACAAAGTCTTTCTTATTTACATATTGTACATCTGATTGAAAAACCTTAGAAGCAAAAAGTCCTCTGTTTATCTGATTATCATAATTAGATGGGAACTTAAGTCCCCAACCATTAAATGTAAAATCCAATATGTATTTCTTATTGTCTTCGTCAAAAACTGAAATTCCGGCATGATCTCGTGCCCAAGTATCATTAGTAGGCAACTCTACCAAAACCAAGTTTTTAAGCAGGTTTTCATCCACATTCAGCATCAGCTTAACAGCTGCATCATCGCGACAAACAATGATCAATTTTTGGTATTGAAGAATTATGCGTGCAAGATTGATATAGCACGTAGTTATCTCTTCAAGCATATAATCCCAATCCGTACCATAGTGAGGCCATGTCAATTGAATAGCACTTTGTGGATGCCATTCGGAAGGAAGGGCAAATGATTTATTTTGATCTTTTTTCATTGCTTCTAACATCATAAATTAGAATGTAAAATTACATATTTTACATCATCTTACGCAAACAAGCCGCAATTAAATCGTTAATTGCGGCTTGTTTTAAGGTCTCAGGCCTATTTATTGTTTTGGTAGGTAACAACTAAAAATAACTGATACCTATTTTTTCGACTTAAAGCATATGCTAAATTAAGCACTTACTATTTCCATTGTATCGGAAGCGATCATGAACTCTTCATCGGTCGGAATTACTACGATCTTCACTTTCGAATCGGGAGTACTTATTACAGCCTCATCTCCATGAATTTCGTTATTTTTATCAAAATCAAGTTTCACGCCCATAAATTCCAAGTCCTTACAAACTACTTCTCTTGTTATAGAATGATTCTCACCGATACCTCCTGTAAAGATAAGAACATCCATACCTCCTAAAGCAGCTGCATAAGCACCTACATATTTCTTGATACGGTAAGTAAACATATCGAATGCCAGTTCGGCTCTCTTATCTCCTTTATCCACACCTGCACGTATATCTCTCATGTCTGATGACAATCCCGAAATACCTAACAAACCACTAAATTTATTAACGATAGTAGACATGGTTTGAGGTCCTACATTTTCTTTTTCCATGATGAAAGACAAAACGCCTGCATCAACATCACCCGAGCGGGTTCCCATCAACAGACCTTCAACAGGAGTCATACCCATGCTTGTGTCAACCGATTTACCTTCTGCTACGGCAGCCAAAGAGCCTCCGTTGCCGATATGTGCCGATACTATTTTTTGATTTTCATAAGGCACTCCTAAGAATTCGCAGGCACGACGGGTTACATATCTGTGGCTTGTTCCATGAAATCCGTAACGGCGTATCGCATATTTTTCGTATAATGAATAAGGCACACCATACATATATGCTTTCGAAGGCATAGTTTGATGGAATGCCGTATCGAATACTGCCACCTGAGGAATATCACCCATCAGATCTTTAACGGCATTAATACCTGCCAAATTAGGTGGATTGTGAAGCGGTGCGATATCAATACATTCCACAACCTTTGCCATCACATCGTCAGTGATAAGCACACTCTTGTTGAACTTTTCACCACCATGCACTACACGATGCCCTACAGCATCAATCTCACTAAGAGATTTTATACAACCATACTTCTCGCTGGTCAGAACACCTAATATATATTCTATACCCGATTTGTGTTCTAGAATTTCACCTTCGAGAATAACTTTATCGTTTTTGAAAGGAAATTTGAGAAAAGAACCTTTTAATCCTATTTTTTCGATGGCTCCCTGGGCAACCACATCTTTGCTTTCCATATCGAAAAGCTTATATTTTATGGACGAACTTCCGCAGTTCAATACTAATATTTTCATGATCTTTTACTTAGGTAATTTCAACTATTTATCGCTATACTTCATAGCTATAACCAATTTATTGCCGCCATACCTGCCTAAGCAATAAAAAGGTTTGAGACCTTATATTAAATTGTTAGGTGTCACACGTTTTCCGGCTTCATCATAGATGTAGAAACCTCTTCCTGTTTGCACTCCGTATTGTTTTGAGTGATACAGTCTCCACAAAATGGGTGATGCTTTGTACTTACGGTCTCCATATTCATTGAACATGTCTTCCATCAGCATAACAATTTTCTCAATACCCAAAAGATCCGCTAATTCAAATATGCCATAACGTTGTCCATAAATCACGGTGAATTCTTTATCGATATCTTCCATCGAAGTCAGGTTCTCCATTAATATATGACATGCTTCATTTAACATAACTGTCATCAGACGCATACTAACCAAACCGCTACTTTCGCGAACTTCTATCGGAAGGTGCTTAATAAGATTAGAGAAACGGATTACTTTTTCGACTACCTCGGGAGAAGTAAATGTTCCTTTTACGATTTCGAGTAGTTTTGCATCACTGTGAGGAATAGGAAAATGTAAACTCACGCAACGTTCTTTATACTTGAGGTCTGCCGAAAGTTCACTTATAATTACTGTTGTTGCATTGGTTGCAATAATAGCATCGGGAGATAAAACCTCTTCTAATTTTTTGAATACTTCTTTACGCAGCGATGTACTGCGTGCTCCATTGGCTTCGTAACGAATACATTCTATTACGAAATCACAATCTCTAAGGTCCGAATAATCCAAGGATCCTGTAATACGTCCCATCGTACCGCGTTTTTCGCCTTGAGTCAACCCCCAGTTTTCTATTTTTGTATCTAAACTCTGCTCAATTTCTTTCAGAGCATCTTGTATTTTATCTTCCGATATTTCGATAAATACTACCTCCATACCCGATTGTGCTGTCAGATTAACAATACTGCGTCCATCACGCCCGCAACCGACAACACCTATTTTCGAGAATAATGCTCTCTCCTGATCTTTTTTACTTAATCCGTAACCTTCTATCGGTTCTACTATTTCAGCCATATTTATATTATTTAAACTTCAATAAATTTAGTGTCAGATTAGATTATTAAGTGATAATAAGCTTTGAATTATAACACCTTTCCAAAGCAATAAAAAAGGTCTGAGACCTTATTTCTTTTTTGCAGCTATTGCCTGATTAGCAGTTACAGCTACCATTTTATATATATCGTCTACAGAACAACCTCTCGACAAATCGTTAACCGGAGCAGCCATACCTTGAAGAACTGGACCTACTGCTTCGGCACCCGCCAAGCGTTGTACTAGCTTATAACTGATATTACCCACTTCTAATGTAGGGAATACAAGCACATTGGCTTTACCGGCAACCGAACTTCCGGGTGCTTTACTGTTTCCTACGGATGGAACCAACGCCGCATCGGCTTGCAACTCTCCGTCAATTTCTACAGTCGGGTCTAATTTTTTCGCCAAAGCTGTAGCTTCAACCACTTTGTCTACCATCGGGTCTTTAGCGCTTCCTTTTGTAGAAAAACTTAGCATGGCAACTCTAGGCTCTTCGCCAACCAATGCTCTTGCCGTGTGTGCAGAGGCTATTGCTATTTCTGCCAATTGAGGTGCTGTAGGATTAGGTGTTACTGCACAGTCTGCAAATACGAGTACTCCATTAGGTACATATTGGTTGTTCTCCACAAACATCATAAATGCTCCTGAAACTACACTAATTCCGGGTGCTGTTTTTATGATTTGCAGAGCAGGACGCAAGACATTTCCGGTTGTATTTTGAGCTCCGGCAATTTCGCCGTCAGCATCTCCGTTTTTAATCATCAAACAAGCCAGATACAAAGGGTCTTCAGTCAATGTTACAGCTTGTTCGGGTGTCATACCTTTTGCTTTACGCAATTCGAAAAGCAAATCGGCATATTCTTGTTTTTTAGCATTATTTTTAGGATCAACAATATGAGCCTTATCTATATGGCTTAAATTAAATTTTTCTGCCAGATTTTTAATTTCGGTAGGATTTCCTATCAGAATAATCTCTGCAACTCCATCAGCAAGCAATTGGTCTGCTGCTTTTATTGTTCTTTCTTCTGTTCCTTCGGGCAATACAATGCGTTGTTTGTTTGCTTTAGCTCTGGCAATAATTTCATTAATAAGATCCATAATCTACTATTTATTATTTTACAAGATCGTCTTTAACTTCATTTTAAGTGTTATAACGGCAATCTTTTTATTTAGTTTTTTTATTAACACAAATATAGTAAATTGTAACATGGACTTTACAATTTTAAGCAATAAAAATATCTTGTATTTTAAATAATTATATATCCTCCCACCAAACACACAAAACAGACAAAGTATCTTAACACTCTGCCTGTAGCATATTCTTAGCATAATTTATTCAAAAAACGTTTTTAGTTCCTTGAAATAAATAATTGGCGAAGGATTGGAATCAATCCTTATTCCTTTAGTGATTTTCGAGCCAATATATATATGGTTTTATCCAAAGTTGAATTGATGCTTGAGTATCTTGTTTAAGAAAATCCAGTGCTCCCCGAGAAAACGCATATTGCTTTTCGATCAAAGGGTATACAGTTTCATCAAACAATATATTTTCACGGATTTGTTCAATCTTCAATAAATCTGTTTCTGTAGGCTCATCACAGTATTCTAAATCGGGACTCACTAAATAAATCATTGTATCATACCATTGTGCACTAAGGTCAGTATTCTTTTGCTCTTTTGCCGAACATACTACAATATCTACCATATCCAGCCAAGGCAATTGTGTTACCCCCTGCTTCTCTTCCCCTTCAATTACACCACTATCTACTAGTTTTTGCCAAATCGAACTACCCGCCACTATGTGAAATAAAGGTTTTCCGTTACCCTCTTTTCCTATATCTTTAATTAAAGATTCGTTGTCTAACCAAAACCATGTTTCATTATTTCTTTTAGCCTCTTCTATCTTAGGTTTTAATTTCTCATAATCAGGATGCTTATCTATCGGAATACTTATCAAATAATGATATTTCTTTAAAATATCATATACTCTAAAATATGTATAACCAGTATCAAACATTTTCTGAAACTCATATAAACTATGTATAATATTACGCTTATCCTGCAATTTCAAATCTTTATTATTGTCTATACAAGATACAGAGTCTATTACAACTCCTTCAATTTCGTACATTCCCATCGTGAATTTATTTTTTTGTTAGTGGATTGTAAATATAAGATATTTAATTCTTCTTTTATTTTGACTCTAGCTGTTTGTGATTAAATCTGAACTAAAAAACAGCCAGGCTAAAGTATCACCTCACTATACAGAAACCTTTTATTTTCTGAATACACTTACTACTCGTATTATACATGCCTCCGTTTAACCCTTTTGGTATGTGAATAAAATTCTTAATACATTAAAAAACCTCTTGACATATATCTAAATTATGAATTAAACGAGCGAAAATTGTAAATGAGATTACTTCAATTCAAATTAATTTTGTAATAATTTCTTTCTAAGAAGATCTTATATCATTCACACACAAAAGTGATTGACAATAAAGATTTAGAGCAACACGCTTAACACGAAGAATTATTACTATTAAGATAAGATCCTGTATTTGATATTAAAACAGGACACAAACTTTAAAACACAAAATTATGACGAAATCTTTCTTTTACATGACACTATGTCTTTTTATTTTACTCACTTCGTGTACTGACAATAGCGATTTAGATAGTAATCTATCATCCCACAAGCTAAAACTAGATATGGGAGAAACAAAAATGAAAACACAAGAAGAAGCTATTGATATACTATATTCTTTTATAGATGATTTAAACGCTCAAAATGGGGTATACACCAAAAGCAGTAGGAATAGTATAAAAATAAACGGAATAAAATCGGTTTCCGCATTGTCTTATTCCGGCAAGAGCCAAGTAGCTCTAAACAAGCTTAGATCTGTAGATTCGGCAGACAGTATTCCTGTATATGAATTTAATATTGAAGAAGCTAATGGCAAATCGGGATTTGCAGTGATGCTTGCAGACAAACGATTTGATGATGTGTTAGCATACTCAACGGATGGTTCATTGTCTGACACAACATTTAATGTTGGATTATCCTTGTTGTTATCCCGAATATCCGATTATGTCGAGATTTTAAACGGTGAATCAGTACAAGAATATGCAGATTGGTTATGCAATAGTGTTTCCGGAACAGAAAAATACATCAAGCGATTTGCCAGTGAAGCCGACTACAAGAGCTTTTTTCAAAATAATGGTTATTACGGAGAATGGGACAAAAGAGAATACCAAGCACGCTTTATCCCAGTTAAATGGAAGCAAACAGCCCCATATAACAGTATGGTTTTTACACCTGAAGGTCAACCTGCTAAAGCCGGATGTGGGGCAGTAGCTTTAGGCCAGTTGATGGCATATTATAAAAAGCCTCAAGGATATGACTGGAATTTACTTACTCAAACGCCAACCATAGAAACTGTTGCAAATGGAGGTAGCCAAGCTCGCATAAATGAAGTTTCTCGTTTATTATATGATATAGGTAAAGATGGGGTTGGTTATATAGATTATACTCCTACGGGGAGTAGTATACAAGATTATAATATTTGGAATGTATTAAAGTTATTTGGTTATGTATATGCATATGATTCTTCGGGGAGGTATGCTAATTTTCCTAATGCAACTACTATTTTAACAGAATTAACCGATGGATATCCCGTATTAATAGGGGCTGATGAATATTATAGCAGGATAGATCCAGCTAAAAAGGAATTAGGTCATGTATGGATTATTGATGGAATATTCCGTAAAGAACGGGATCGTTATTTTGTGGAAGATATTTTACCTACTAACAATAATCCATTTTATAGAGAACTCTGGTCTTACAGAGAGCGCTTTACGCAAGTGCATTGTAATTGGGGATGGGGTGGCAGCTCCGACGGATGGTATAGCCACAGGTTGTTTACTCCGATTAATGAACCTTACAAATTCGATAAAAGCTTTGTATTATTTCTTTCAAATCCTCGATAAAACCATTTAAAAGATCAAAAAATGAAAAAAACAATAATATCATTGACGATAGTCGGCTTTCTTATGAGTATCATTTCTTGCAGTAAGGATGACGATATTCAAACAGACCCAAAAGTAGAGAATCCGAATTACTTGAGAGATGTTGCAGGTAATTTTGAAATTAAGAATGGTCTTTATCTCAAGATACGTGGAACCTTGGGTGCTTCCCATACCTCTTATATATTTTCAGCTCAGGAAAATAATATCGGGATATACCTCTGCTGGGAAATACCAACTAATACATCCCAAATAGGAACATTCGATATTAGTTCTGGTTTTTATATAAATCCGAATGAAGTTCTCTTTGGTCAGAGTATAGAAGGTACTGTAACAATAGATAAAATAGATTATTCAGGAATAATACCAGATAAAATAGGTGTACGTCCTGTTCTTTTGGAAGGATCCTATTCTTTTCAGGTTCGTAGCTACAATTTGGTGATGCTGGAGCGAGGCGGTACATTTCATTATGAAGGGGAATATCCTCGCGAATATTGATGATAGTCGGTTTTCTTATGAGTATTATTTCGTGTAGTAAAGATGACGATCTTCAAATAGAGCCAAAAGTAGAGAATCCCAATTATTTGAAAGATGTCGCAGGTCGTTTTGAGATTAAGAGTGGTTTCTATTTTATGAGAACCGGAATTCTGGGGTCTCCTTATACCTCTTACATGTTTTCAGCACAGGAAAATAATATTTGGATAAGCCTAGACTGGGAAGTACCGGATGGCTCTCCTCAAACTGGGACGTTCAATATTAGCAACTGTCTTTATATAAACCCCAATGAAGGTTTCTTTACTCAGGAGATAAGAGAAGGTACTATAACAATAGATAAAATAGAACAAACAGACATATCAGATCAAGGTGTACGCTATATTCTCGTGGAAGGATCTTATGCCTTCAGTGCCCGTAGATATGACTCGTTAATGGGGAAAGCTGGTAAATTTCATTATGAAGGGAAATCCGATTTTTATAGGTAGTTCAAAATCAAAAAACAACATAAACATTTGTTCGTCAGAAAATAACTCTTATCTTTGCAGCGAATTTTTAATCAAAATAAAAAAACGAATTATGTATTTAGATTCGCAAAAGAAAGAAGAAATCTTCGCTAAATACGGAAAGTCTAACACTGATACTGGCTCACCTGAAGCGCAGATTGCATTGTTTTCGTACCGTATTTCGCATTTGACTGGTCACTTAAAGTCAAATCACAAAGATTATAACACTGAACGTGCTCTTAAAATGTTGGTAGGTAAACGTCGTCGTTTATTGGATTACCTGATCGAAGTAGATATCAACAGATATCGTGCTATCATCAAAGAGCTTGGAATCAGAAAGTAAATTCTTTTCCAAAAGAACAAAAGTTACTCCTAAGCAATTAGGCAGTAACTTTTTTTTCTTTTAACATTATTTCCTTCCCCGAATATTAACATTCGCACTACTCTTATATCTTAATTAATTAGCAATCAGTTCAATGCTATTTACAAGTATTCCATTTCTCATTCTATTTATTATAACTTTTACCCTGTATTATTTACCTAAGGTATCTAAGCATCAGGTATCTATATTAGTAATTGCCAGTTTGATCTTTTATGCATACGATCAACCTTGGTTTACACTCTTACTCCTATTTTCTGCCGGAATTAACATTGCTGCCAGTTATTATGTAGTATATGGAGACCCGAAAAAAAGAAAGCTTGTGGCAACAACGGGCGTTGTCCTCAATGTTATCGGTCTGGCTTTCTTCAAATATAGCCCGTTAATATCGGCTACTTTTTTCAATCCGGAAGGTTCAATAGGACATTTTCTCTTAATGATACCGTTACCTATAGGTATCTCATTCTTTACCTTTGAAGGAATCAGTTTATTAATTGATGTATGGAGGGATAAAGAAGCCAATGAGAAAGCTAAAAGTTTTATTCCTGTTTCTTTATCACAACACGCTCAACGGACCTTGTTCTTCATTTCGTTTTTCCCACACCTTATAGCCGGTCCTATATTGAAGGCTCATGACTTTTATCCTCAAATAATGGATAAATATTTCAAAGAAATAAACTGGGAAAGTGCCTTTAAAAGCCTGACTGTAGGATATTTCTTAAAAATGGTTGTAGCGGATAATCTGAAAAATTTCACATTCTGGATCAGCTATCCATTTTTTGAAGCCTATTCATCCATGGACTTACTGGTAATTCTGTTCGGATATACCATGCAAATCTTCTCCGATTTTGCAGGCTACTCACTTATTGCAATAGGGCTTGCCAAACTATTCGGTTACGATTTTCAAACAAACTTTGACTTTCCATACATCTCGACTTCTTTTAAAGAATTCTGGAGACGCTGGCATATATCGTTATCTACGTTTTTGATGCAATATTTATACATACCGCTCGGAGGAAGCCGTAAAGGTAAGTTTATGACTTACTTCAACTTAATGCTCACTATGACATTAGGAGGTATATGGCATGGAGCAGGTTGGGGATTCGCTCTTTGGGGATTCGTTCAGGGAAGCTTACTTGCTATTGAACGTCTGGCAAACGATAATTTCAAACTGAAACGCAGGTTACCTAAATTTTTCGACCCGTTCAAAATATTCATTGTGGTAGGTATGTTTACCTTATCATGGCCATTATTTGTATTACCCAAGTTTGAATATACACTTGGCTATTTTCAGGCAATAGCACATAATATATTTCTCCAGAGTAATGTAAAACTCAATATGTATATATTCTTATATTCTATTCCTGTAATCATTTACCATTTATTGTACCTTTCGAAAGGCACAAAATTTTGGGACGCATTTAAAAAGAAAGAATATATATTTTACGGAATCCTGTTGTTCTTTCTTATAACGAATGCCGGAACCAGCGGTTCATTTATTTATTTTCAGTTTTAAGGTCATGTACCTTTTTGAATTTTAGGAAGCACAACATATACCGACAGGATATTTATGCCACTAAAATATAGTATTAAATATTATTGCTTACTTAATATATTATTCCGATTATGATAAAAAAGGCTTTACTGTCATTCTTTATTATCTTCATGACATATACGATCATAGTCACCTATGTGGTAAATCCACACAAATTTGTTTCGGAGCACCAATGGCAAGACAACCAGATAAAGGCTCAGGAGTACTTGTATTCCAATACCGATTCTATTAAGCATATTATTGTAGGCTCTTCATTGGCCGACAGGCTTGTAGTGGGTTATCTACCTGACATATATAACCTCTCGATGGGAGGATTAGGAGCTTTTGACGGATTACAAACAATAACGAAAAAAGGAGTATATCCCAAAACGGTTTTCATCGAAATGAATAAGCTCGACAGAAAAGCTTCAACAGACTTTACAACATCGTTAAATAATCCGATAATGACTTTCCTGCGCAAGTATTTTATATCTATACGTGATGGAAAACAGCCTATGGGATTCATTGCCATACCTTATGGTGAGAAAGTTACAGCTTATGGATTATACCTTGCACAGACAGCGGTTCATACTATAGCTGGAAAGATCATTGCAAGAGAAAAAGAAGGGTTAGAAGAGGTGGATATGGTTACTAAAATCTTACCCCGATTATTGGAGGAAGAATCACATATACCCAATGCAGCAGACCTGGAAAAAGATGCTCAGAATTTAAAGAAGTATGTTGATATTCTTGAGAAGAATCATGTAACCGTGGTATTTTTCGAAATGCCAATACAGCATCAGCTATGCGGCCTAAGCAAGCCCGAAGCGATACGAAATCAGTTCTACAAAACATTTCCCCGCGATAAATATCAATATATAGATATGCCTGAATGTAACGATTACACAACAACGGACGGACTGCATCTTGACAAAGCATCAGCAGAAAAGTACACGTTCCTTTTTAAGGACGCAATGAGTAAACTTAAGTAGTTTCAGATTCGTCCTCCTGATCGTTAAATTCTTGTGGTACAGGTTCTGTATCATTATTTTTCGGATTAGTACTTCCCTCAAAATTAGTATTGACAACATAACGAGGTGATAGAAGATTAACACCGGCTTGCCTGAAAACCTCTTGTGCATTTTTTCGTAAATCAGAATATATAGTAGCCATTTTATCAGCCTCTTTCGTATACACATTTAGCTGGTATTCGACATCAAAATCATCTAACGAATTCTGCAAAATGAAAGGCTTCTGCTTTTTTAATAAATTGTCAGTACGCGAAGCTACCTTCAATAATAAATCGTGAACCTTTTGCCAAGGCACATCATATCCCACTGTTACTGATATATAGAGAATAAGACCGTACTCGCGGGCTGAAACCGAATAGTTAAGGGTCTTAGAATTCATCACACTGGAGTTGGGAATTGTTATTATTTCATTTTTAAGCGTTCTGACCCTTGTAACAAGAGCCGTTTTTTCAATAACATTACCCACACAATCATCCATCTTAATACGGTCACCTATTCTAAAAGGACGCATGTACGTAATTACCAGCCCGGCAACAAGATTACCTATTATTGAAGTCGAACCGAGCGAAAGCATGATACCGGCAAAAACCGAAACTCCCTGAAAAACAGTCGAGTTTGATTTAGGCAGATACGGAAAGATCAATATAAACATGAATATATACAATACCACATTTAAGATATTATAGGTAGGCGTAGCCCAATCGGGATAAAACCCCTTAATGGTAATCTTACTTGTTGCAATCTGGTCAGCAAAAAATCGGAAAAATTTGCGGATATACATAAAAATTACCATAATAACCAAAATGGTAAAAAACTCTGGCATATAATCAACCACACTGCGTGCTATCGATCTTACAGGAGAAAGAACATATTCCAGTAGCTGGTCTGAAAGACTCATTGTATTCGGAAACACTTTGAATAATGCCCATATACACAGATATAAGGTCATTATTATCAACACAAAACGAATAAACTTAAGCAAAAAGATAAAAAGATTTACCTCGCGGTCTGCATCAATAAGCCCGAATATACCTTTGATCGACTTTCCTCTTTGAAGCCTTATAAAGATCCTAGCTCTTCTAAATAAAAAGAAGATAAGTCTAAAGACTACAAAACCGACAATTAAAATCAAAGCTACCCACCCCGCTTGTATAGCAAGCCGCTTAAGACTATTTTCATCACGATGTTTATTTATTGCATTTACAATCTCATCTTTGAAAATTTTGGCTGTTTCGACTTTCGACTTTCCACCCAATACTGCCTGCATAGTATCTATGCTGGCTATTAATTCTTTCTTATAAACAAGTTTGATGTTATCCTCTATATCCATAAGTTTTATGGAATCTTCATTAAAAAGAGGATCGTCATACAGACTTCTTATGCGCTCACTAATAGCATGAGCCCTTTGCTCCGAGGTAAATGACCCCATGCTCCCATATATGTAAAATATAGTATCATGGAAGGGAACAACAGGTGCTTTTTTAGGAAATAACTTTGCAACCTGAATGGTGTCTATCTTAACAATCTCGACCGGCTTTTTTGGGGTTTTATTCTTTTTTTGCGGTAAAGCAGAATCTGTCGATAATATCATTAACGCAATCAAAATAAATACACGATATCGTATTGAAAATCTTTTATACATATTCTTGAAAAAATAAAGGTCTGATACTTATTATTATTTTATTAAATGTCAGAATAAAATAATATCCGAAACAAATATACTTAAATTCATAAATCTAAAAATCAATCACCCACAGAACTTTTTTAATTATAATATCAAAACATAATACACTGTAAATAAGAACAATAAAATCGACAAATATGTTTACTACTCATAAATATGCTATATGCATCAATTTTGCATATATTTATCCGTTTAATATACAACAATAGAGTATATAATACTGTTTTAGAAAAAGAGAATCATTTATTTAGTATAGGATATAAAATACAGAGAACAAAAAATATCTACCTTTGTTAAGATTTAAGGAATGCAAAATTTTTAATGTCATATTTGAATAATTAAAATTTGCTTTCGTTTTATAATAATCAAAGCAATAAACAGGTCTTAGGCCTTAGTTCAACTAATTAAAACTTCAAATGGATTTTTTCAATTATAAAAGACGAAATTCGTCTATCGCAAAAATAGGGAATACCCCTCTTGGTGGTGACAATCCGATCAGAATACAATCGATGACTAGCACCAACACTAATGATACCGAAAATAGTGTAGAACAAACAATCCGTATCATTGAAGCCGGTGCAGATTATGTTCGCTTAACGGCTCAAGGTGTGCGCGAAGCCGAAAATCTTAAAAACATAAAAGAGGAACTACGCAAAAGAGGTTACAATACCCCACTTATTGCCGATATCCATTTCAACCCACGAGCTGCCGAAGCTGCTGCCAAATACGTAGAAAAAGTACGTATCAACCCGGGAAATTTTGTAGATGGGGCAAAGGTATTTGAAGGTAAAGAATTTACTGACGAAGAATATGCCATTGAAATAGAAAAAATACGAACTAAACTAACTTCGTTCCTCAACATCTGTAAGGAACACAATACAGCCGTGCGTATTGGTGTGAATCACGGATCATTGTCGGATCGTATCCTTACCCGTTACGGAGATACTCCTGAGGGAATGGTAGAATCGTGTATGGAGTTCCTTCGCATCTGCCTCGAACAGAATTTTACGGATATAGCCATATCAATGAAGGCATCCAATACCATTGTTATGACTAAAGCTGTACGATTATTGGTACAGAAAATGGAAGAAGAAGGCTTGTCTTTCCCTCTTCATTTAGGCGTAACCGAAGCCGGAGACGGAGAAGACGGACGTATCAAATCGGCTGTCGGTATCGGTGCATTACTTTCGGATGGAATTGGAGACACTGTACGTGTTTCATTGAGTGAAGACCCCGAATTTGAGGTTCCTGTTGCTAAAAAGATGGTAAACTACATTTTGGAAAGAGCAAACCATCCCGAAATAAAAGCAACCCTCAACCCAAGCTTCTCTCCTTTTTCAACTGTTAAACGCAAAACATATACTATAGAGAATATAGGAGGAGATAAACTACCGATTGTTATATCGAACAGATCGAATGGTAATTTCGAATTTAACGTACATTTCTTACCCGATTACATATATGTAGGTAAAAGCTTACCTGCCGAAGCTCCTCGCTCTATTTCTGCGATAATAGATTTTGAGGGTTGGAAAGACGAAAAAAACACTTATCCCCTATTTAACAAGAACAATTTCGATAAAATAAAGGATAATAAAGCTGCTGTCAAGTTTCTTCAAATAAGCTATCCTGAACTGTCGGATGACGTAATCTCTCTTTTGAAATCGGATAAAAACATTGTAGTAATTATCTCAACCAATCATAAAAACGGTGTGGGAGAACAACGTGCATTTATACATACGTTAATGAATAACGATTGTGCAACTCCCGTTATCCTTAACCGGAAGTATACTGAAAACGAGGCAGAAGACATACAGATAAAAGCTGCTATTGACTGTGGAACCATACTTCTCGATGGCTTTGGTAATGGTATCATGCTCGAAAACGAGGGAAATATTCCTCAAAAAGATATTGATTCTTATTCATTTGGCATCTTACAGGCTGCCAGAGTCCGCACAACCAAAACAGAGTATATCTCTTGCCCCAGTTGTGGACGTACATTATTTGATCTTCAATCGACTGTTGCACGTGTAAAAGAGTCAACCTCCCACCTAAAACATCTGAAAATAGGTGTAATGGGTTGCATTGTTAACGGACCGGGTGAAATGGCTGATGCCGATTACGGATATGTAGGAGCCGAGAAAGGTAAAATCTCATTGTACAAAAGACAAGATCTTATCGAGAAAAACATCCCTTCGGAGCAAGCTGTCGAAAGGTTAGTTCAACTAATAAAGTCTCATGGCGACTGGGTAGATCCTGAGTAAACTGAGCTATAAACCCTTTATTCGTTTACCATATCTGATTATTTAACACAGATATTGTGAAAAAGAATTAAGATTTATTCATATTTTTGGGGGGTACTAAATATTAAATGTACTTTTGCCGAGCTAAATATTTGATTTATAAAAGGTATTGATGAAATTTGGTTACTACTTACTGGCTTTACTTATTAGTTTTTGCTTCTCTTTGGATCTAAAAGCTCAATGGGATGCACAAGTAAGTCAATATTGGAAAGTTAAAACCTTCTTTAATCCTGCCTTTGGTGCCGAAAAAGATTCTATACAAGCAACCTTGCTGCATCGTCAGCAATGGGTCGGAGTAGATAACGCTCCCAAAACATTTATTGTATCGGCAGATATGCCTGTCAATTTTATGGGACGTAAGCACGGAGTCGGTATATTGGCCATGTCAGAGTCGATTGGTTTATTTAAGAATACGTCAATTGGCGCTCAATATGTATATAAAAAACGCTGGAAAAAGAATATCCTGAATGTAGGCGTACAATTAGGATTTACAAGTATCGGATTTGATGCATCACAAATAGACAAAGCCGGACAGGAAGATATTGAAGATATCGGTGCAACTGATCAGACAAAAGTCTTCGACGGTAACATCGGTATAGCGTGGGTAGCCCCGAAGTATTACATTGGGATATCATCCACTCATATCACTCAGCCTAATTTTGACATAGGTGATGATATTACAACATATATTGCCCGTGCATATTACTTTACGGCAGGATACAATATGAGACTGGGCAAGTCATCGTACGAATTACAACCTTCGGTATTGATAAAAGCCGATAATACAGTTGTACAATACGACGCAACAGCAAGACTGGTCTATAAAAAAATGTTCAATGGCGGTGTCTCGTGGAGAAAAGATGACGGATGGGTGTTTTTACTCGGAATAAATATTTTTGGTATTGATGCAGGATATGCTTATGATCTTTCAACATCGGAAATATCCGTAAAAAGTAAAGGGTCGCACGAATTTTTTGTTCGCTATGCAATGCCTATCAAGCTTTCGAAGAATGGACAAACCAGCCATAAAAGCATAAGGATACTTTAAGATCGCAGATCTTTTTATTTTTATTACTTTGGCAAATATGCAACAACCTATTTTTATAGCAATTACAACGAATACAGAAACAAAACTTTTATGATAATAAAGAGATCCGGACTCTCAATAAATTATATGAAGAATTTACTTTTTGCTGCTATCGCTCTTTTAATGCTGACTACCTCTTGTGGAAAACCCGGAGGAGCGGGAAGCGTCGGAGGTGAGCTGACAGGTGTGGGCAGTTCGTCATGGGCAGAATCGAACCCTTACGGTATGGTTATGGTATCTCGCGGCTCTATTGCCATGGGACCGGCCGACAGCGATTCTCTATGGGGAATTACCGCCAATGCCAAAGGTGTATCGGTAGATGCTTTTTGGATGGACGATACCGAAATTACCAACTCGGAATATCGTCAGTTTGTTTATTGGGTACGTGACTCTATTCTTCGCGAACGCCTTGCAGACCCTGCATACGGAGGTGATGAAACGTATAAAATAACGGAAGACCGTTACGGTGATCCGGTAAAACCTTATTTAAACTGGAAGAAGGCAATACCTAAACGTCCGAACGAAGACGAGGAACGTGCTATATTAAGCTTGACTGAAGTAAATCCCATTACAGGCATAAGAGGTCTTGATCCCGAACAATTTAATTTCAAATACGAATGGTTTGATCATACAGAAGCGGCCAAACGCAGAAACAGATTAAACCCTGCTCAACGTATTTTAAATACGGATATTCAGGTTGATCCGAATGAAATAGTGATGATATCAAAAGACACCGCTTTTCTGGACGAAAACGGAAAGCCTGTGAATATGACTATCAACCGTCCGCTTAGTTCACTATTCGATTTTCTAAACACCAAGATTGTTAATATCTATCCCGACACCACGGTTTGGGTAAACGATTTCAATAACGCTTATAACGAACCTTATATGCGTATGTATTTCTCACATTCGGGTTACAATGACTATCCCGTAGTAGGAGTAACATGGGAGCAAGCCACAGCTTTCTGTGAGTGGAGAACCATGTTCTTTAAAATGGGAACGGGAACCAGAGGACGCAATATTGAGCCTTACCGCCTGCCTACAGAAGGTGAGTGGGAATTTGCAGCCCGTAGTGGTAGATCGGAAAACAAATACCCATGGGATTCGGAAAGTACTCAATCCGAAAAAGGTTGCTTTATGGCTAACTTTAAACCGGGAGAAGGTAACTATACCAAAGATGGTAATCTTATAACCTCACGTGTAGGAAGTTATTCGCCCAATGCTTTTGGTTTGTATGATATGGCAGGAAACGTTTCGGAGTGGACATCTACAACATATACCGAAGCAGGAAGCGCGGAAATGAACGACCTCAACCCTCAATACAGATACAATGCAGCCAAAGAAGATCCTTATGCAGCCAAGAAGAAGGTAATAAAAGGTGGTTCTTGGAAAGACGTAGGACGATTTATCCGTGGCGATATGCGTGAGTCTGAATATCAGAATCAACCCCGCTCGTATATCGGGTTCCGTTGTGTAAGAACTCAAATAGGATTTGCCAAATCAAAAAGATAAAACAATAAACAAGCAGACTGGTAAACAAGTAAATATATAGCACTTGTAACTAATATATAAGAAACCATGGGTAAAAAGTACAGACGATATAAAAACTTTCTTGAGAAATATCTGGATAGCAACAGCGGTAAACGATTCTTTAATGTTGTTTATAGCGTAGGAGCAGCCATTGTAATTCTGGGTGCCATGTTCAAGATTCTTCACCTTCCTTTCGGTAATCAGATGCTTATGATAGGTATGATCACCGAGGCTATCGTATTCTTACTGTCAGCGTTCGAAAAACCTGCCAAAGAATACAAATGGGAAGAAGTGTATCCTGCTTTAGTGGACGAAGAAGGCTTTATCCCCAGAGCTGAAAGAGTACAGATGCAACAACAGAATAGCGGACCTGCTATACAACAAACTTCTGTACCTTCGCAACAAGGCAACGCAGGTGCTTCAACCGGAAGTGCCGGTAAAAATAATACGAATACTAGCAATACAGGTAACAACTATGCCAACCAAGCCGGAAACAACGGCGGAGGTGGCTCTACCGGTGGTGGAGGTGGTACAACCATTATAGGAGGAGGAAACTCATCGTCGGGAAGTTCAGGTTATTCGGGAGGCAACCAAGGAGTATCAACAGGCTCAGCAGGCGGAGGAACATCTGTTTCAGGAGGAACGGTTGTTACAGGCGGTGCTGTAGTAATAGATGGTGCCAATGTGGTAGAAGCATCCGCAAAGTATGTAGATCAGATGTCTCACATGTCCGAAAACATGGCTAAGTTTGCTCAGGTAACCGAATCACTTGGAAAAATTTCAGAATCTCTATTAGGATCATTCCAAACCATTATTGATAATTCGGATGGAATAGGTACCAATACTCAAGGATATGTCACTCAAATGGAAACTCTCAATCGTAATATTTCGGGATTAAATACCATCTATGAAATACAATTGAAGGGTGTGAGTGGTCAGATTCATACTATTGAAGAGATTAATGCAGGCTTAGACCGCATCAAAAAATTATACGGAGGATCGCTTGTGGATAGTTCTATCTTCAAAAATGAGACCGAGAAAATGGCTCAACAGCTTACCGAACTCAACAAGGTATATGCTCGTTTGCTGCAAGCTATGACAAGTAACATGAATATGGGCGGAGGCTTTAACCCGAATCCGATAGGAAACGAACCTCAACCTTGATTTGAGGGCTTTACCCTCTAAGAAACAGATTTGTAACTTGTAACTATTAACTTGTAACTACTAATGGCTTCAACTAATCCAAGGTCTCCAAGACAGAAAATGATAAACCTGATGTATCTGGTGTTTATCGCTATGCTTGCTATCAATCTGCCCGAAGAGGTACTTGATGGCTTCGACATGGTAGACGAAGGATTGAATCAAACAATAAAAAGTTCGGAGGCTCAAAACCAACTGACTTTTAAAAGTCTTACAGATATAAACAATCAGAACCCCGTAAAAGCCGAGCAATGGTATGCTCCTGCTGCTCAATTCTCGAAAGCATCAGACGAATTATACAATTATATTCAAGAACTGAAAACTCGTATTGTAAAAAAGGCTGACGGAGAGAAAGGGGATGTAAACAATATCGAAAACAGAGAGAATATTGATGCCGCAACCGATATTATGTTGGTAGGGATCAATAACGAAGCTAAAAAGCTGAAATCTTCCATCGATGTATATCGGGAACAAGCTATCAACCTGATTACAGGTCCATCGAGAAAAGACATTATTAAAAACAGACTGAATACCGACAATCCCAAAAGAGGAAATAAGGATAATAAAAACTGGGAAGAGGCTTTATTTGAACAAATGCCAACCTCTGTAACGGTTACCATGTTAACCAAGATGCAAAGCGACATACGTGCCACTCAGGGTGAAGTATTAGCTGATCTTTATAACCAGATAGGAGCAAAAGACTTTCGTGTAAACAGCTTACAAGCCGAAGTGGTTCCAAAGTCGGAATTTGTAATGGAGGGAGGAGTATACGAAGGGCGTGTAGTACTTACTGCTGTGGATACCACCAAACGTCCAAGCTTTAGCCTACCTTCGATCAACGCAAACGGAGAATTCAAAATCGGAGCAGGAGGCGTAGGAATCAATAAAGTATTTTCGGGAATGGTTACACTCAGTACTCCCGATGGCGAAGTTATTACCCGTCCGTTTAAAAGCGAATACCATGTTGTTCCACGTATGACTACCATACAGGTAAGCGATGCCAATGTATTGTATCAAGGTGAAGATAATAAACTGACTATATCTGTTCCGGGATTGTCAAACGATCAGCTTCGAGTAACTGCTACCAACGGATCTATTACTAAGTCGGGTCAGAACTGGATAGCTAAGCCTACAAAAGCAGGTACTAATATGAAAATATCGGTATTCAACGGAACAAATTTTGTGAGCGATCAGGAATTTAAAGTACGCCTCCTACCCGACCCTGCACCTTATATAGAATATGCTGATGGTGACGGTAATCTTAAAAGATACAAGGGCGGAAGAGTTGCCAAGGCTGTCATAGTTAATGCTACGGGCGTAAAAGCTGCTATTGACGATGGATTAATCGACAGGCAGTTTCCTGTCACCAGATTTACAACTGTATTTTTCGACGGTATGGGAAATGCAATTCGTGAGGTATCTGATGGCAGTAATTTTTCGGAAAGACAAAAAGCTCAAATCAGACAATTGGCCAGAGGAAAGAGTTTCTTTATATCCGAAGTAAAAGTAAGAGGAAAAGACGGTGTGGAAAGAGACCTTACAGCTATAGAAGTAAGAATAAACTAATTTATAAAAAGGTCTGTGACCTTCGATTAGAACAATATTATATATGAAAAGATTATTTCTAACAATTACAATAGGGCTATGTGGTTTGCTAATCACTCAAAATCTCTTTGCTCAACAAGATCAAGGAGAAGCTTTGCGTGAACGTCTTACCAGACGACAAAACCAACAGAACAATTCAGGTGGAGTACCTCCCTTGACTGTTAGAGCTCAAATAATGAACGAATCGCAATCGCAAACTCAGGAAATAGGTAATGCTCCCTGGATACGCGAAATATATCGTTTTATTGATTTGGAAAAAGAAAAAAATGCTACTCTATATTATCCGGTGACACCTATAGGAGATCGCACCAATCTTTTTACGTTGATATTCAGGCTTCTTCAAAACGGAGATATTACCGTTTACAAATACCAATTAAATGATATGGAAGTCTTCAACGAAGATAATAAAGAAACCTTCAAAGATGTATTGGAGCGTTTCGATATTATGAATCGTCAGGAGAACGGAAAATATATCGTAGAAGACATAGATGTTCCAAGCAACGAGGTATTGGGCTATTATGTAAAAGAAGCATGGTACTTCGATAAAAATAATTCGGTTGTAGATATCAAAACACTGGCTCTATGCCCTGTAATTATCAGACAAGATGATTTTGGTGTGGACAGAAGCCGTTATCCGATGTTTTGGGTTCCTTACGAAAACATACGCCCTTATACATCGCGTATGCCTATAATGATATCGAGTTTGAATAACGCTACGACAATGACTATCAACGATTATTTCGTAAAACATTTGTTTCAAGGAGATATCGAAAAAGCAACCAATGTACGCAACCTAAGTTTAGCCCAGCAATATCCGGATGAAGCTAAGCGAAAAGCAGCTCAAAAGAAAATTGAAGAACAGCTAAAGGCATTCAATGCTAATCTTTGGGTGTATAATGACTCTATTGCTGCCAATACCGGAGCAGCTCAGGCAAACAACAAAGGCAAGGGTCCGAGCATAAAGAATGCACCGACAAGCAATAGTACAAATACAACAACCAGAGCAGCAGTACAAAAAGAAGCTAAATCTCAATCGGCACCATCGCGCAGTATGAGAAACCGAAAGAGAAATTAAGGTCTCAGGCTTTTTATTGCTTTGGCAAGCATCACAACTAGGGATAGTTATACTGATAGAATATTGCATTAAATATTTAACGCTAGTTAGGATAACAGACATCAATCTGCAGATTAATGACGAAAAAATATATTTTCGATAATAACTCCCAAAAGGTATTACTATGCCTTTTGGGAGTTATTAATATGTTGTTTGTCGTAAAATACTGCCCTGCCTATTCATTTTTAGCAGCAGCAATTTATGGTATTGTTCTATCTTCATCCTATTGCTATTACAAATACTTCTTACAAGACAAACTGCAAAAGCGACACGTATACATTCTCCTTTTTGCATTAATCGTTTGCGTTACTATTTCTTTATTACTGCTGGTTGATCCATACAGCGTTACTGTAGATCGTTGGTCTGCCTTATACAACTGGTCTGATACACTTTTTCAGGGTAAATATCCCTATGATACACTGACTCATACACATATTCCCGAAAACTACCCGTCACCATTTCCCATATGGCAAATAGTACATATCCCTTTCTACTTTCTTGGCGAAATGGGTATCGGACATTTAGTTACTCTCACATTGGTATGCTATGTCTTATATAAATATCAGAAATCGTTTAACCTGACTCTGTTTCTATTCTTAATACTACTATCACCCTGCTACTGGTGGGAGATAACTGTTAGAAGCGATTTAATGAACAATATGTTCATCTGCCTGCTCTTTATCACCATATTCCATTTTAGCTTTAGAGAGACAAGATATATGCTTCCGTTGGGTATCATTATAGGATTGCTGTTATGCACCCGTTTATTTACAGGAATACCTCTGGCTGTCTATTTTATACCCTATTTTATTAGAAAAAGTACAACAAATAAACTCAAGCTTATTGTGGGTTGCCTCTTAGGTTTTGTTTGCCCGTTTATACCTTTCATGATTTGGGATTTCGACAGGCTGTTTTTTTTCGAGTATAGCCCTCTTATGCTCCAAACCAAACAGGGAAGCATCTATACATTAATTGTAGGACTGATATTTATCGGGATTTTCTCTTTTTGTTGGAAAAACTACAAAGAATACCTTCTCTATATTTCGGTTATACTCTTTAGTTTTATACTTTTGAATTTTATAAAATTCATCTATCACGATGGTTTTATGGCAACTCTTACAAACGATCTTTTCGACATATCTTATTTCAACATTACTATTCCATTTGTTGTTTTAGGTTTATGTCTCTCTAAAACAGACAACAATGAAAATGAGAAAATTAGTCTTTTCGACAAATAACGAACATAAACTCGAAGAAGTCAGAGCCAAACTAGGCAAATACTATCAGGTCATAAGCCTAAAAGATTTAGGTGATGATACTGATGTTCCCGAAACAGGTGATACTCTAGAGGAAAATGCCATGATAAAAGCCGACTATTTGTGGAACACCTATCAGCTAAATTGCTTTGCGGATGATACCGGTCTCGAAGTAGAAGCTTTAGATAATGCTCCGGGAGTATATTCGGCAAGGTATGCAGGCGAACACAAAAGTTCGGAAGATAATGTAGCCAAACTTCTTAAAGAACTCGAAGGTAAAGAGAATCGCAGAGCCCGTTTCAGAACGGTTATCGCTCTTATTATGGGAGGAAAACGTTATCTGTTCGAAGGTAAAATCGAAGGAGTCATAACAACTTCTCCAAAAGGTACATCCGGCTTTGGATACGATCCGGTTTTTCAAGCTGACGGTTACGATAAAACATTTGCAGAATTAACTCTCGAAGATAAAAACAACATAAGCCATCGGGCAAAGGCAGTAGAACAGTTGGTACTATTCTTAAGAAAATAAGGTCTCAAACCTTTTTATTATTTATTTAGAGTGCCATCCAAAACTAATTAACCGTCTAACACAAACTGGTATGTGGAAATGGAAGAAGGAATTCTTTTATTTTTCGAAAGGTGATCGAATTGCCATTATTCTGCTATTAAACTTAATAGTAGTGAGTGGGGGCATCTTTATTTTCATGAATAAATTTACGTTTACGGACGCTGTTTACCGTGATCAGAACGAAGAGGTTCAGAAAGATTTTGTACAATTCGAAAACAACCTTGAAGTTATAGAGCCTCTTAAAGAGGAATCAGCCGATAATAATGAATCGCCCGCAACTCCCCACAGATCGAAAAAAGAAAATAAGCAAAAACTGCAATTGGGTCAAACTATAGATATTAATCTGGCATCTGCCTCAACTCTAACCCGTATTCCCGGCATTGGAGATGTGTTTGCAGAGCGTATAATCGAATATCGGAATTCGCTGGGAGGATTTGCTTCGCTTGAACAATTATACGAGATAAAGGGTATTACAGTTAATAAATTCAGCAAAGTATTGCCTTATTTAGTATTACAGAAAAAACACAAGCTAATAAGAATAAATAAAGTCTCCGCAGATCAACTTATAAGTCACCCTTACTTCGAAGAAAAGCAAATTGAGGCTCTTGCTGAACTAAGAAAAGGCGTAAAAATCAATGATATTTCAGATTTATCAAATAATGAGAGCTTCACCTCAAGAGATATCGATAGGTTGGCTCCTTATTTAAGTTTCGACTAAGGTCAAGGTCACAGACCTTTTTATTACTTTGGCAAGTATATGAGTAAACAAGTATACAAGCCTTGTTTACTTGTCAGCCTGTTTACTCGTTTACTTAAAAAAAGATATACCAATAAATTTTATTCTTTATGCGAATCTGTAGTTGATCTGTTATGTTTAAATGTTCTATTTGATTGTCTTTTTATTCTACGCGCAATCGAAGATTGCTTGTATTCCTTTTGCCCAAAGCCGCAAAAGGAATCAAAAAGGCTTTGTGCTGCGTGGCTCGCCTGTCTGACTTAAGCTTGCGGGCTAAACTAAACTTATTGCCTATCGGCACGTTTAGTTTTACGCCTGCTTCGCTTGTCAGCCAACGGCTGTGCCTCTGATGCACTGGGGCTGACGCCTGCAAATGGCTTTTGTCCGTAAGGCTCCTCGACCTTGGCGTTTGCACGGGGTACCCGTAGGATGAAGAAAGCGTTAAGAAACAAAAGGATATCAACAATAAACGTTTTTCTTTTGTTTTAGCTTTCGAGTCCGTAGCGGGTCGGGCAAAGAGGCTCAGTCTTGATCTTTTGTTTCGTTTTGCATCAAGGCAAAATGAAAAACAAATCCATAAGGGTGCGTTAGAATAATTGAACATTAAACAGATCAACTACTGATTGATATTCTTTACTCAAATACAAAAACGGTTGCCCAAATTGGACAACCGTTTTCTATTTTATAGTCTTTAAGCTTCTAGTTACGAAAACTTTGGTTTGCGACCACCTTTACGGTGTTCTTTTTTGTCTCCACCACCAAAAGAAGAACTGCCTCCTTCGCGTCTTTTAGGAGCTCTGTCGCCACCACCTCCGTAAGAAGATGGTCTTCTGCTGGCACCTTCACGACGTTCTGCAGGAGCACCGCCTTGAGCTTCTTCTACTGAAATACGGCGTCCGTTTTGCTCTTGACCTTTCAGTCCGCTGATTACACGTTGAGCATCACCTTCGGGTACTTCAAAGAATGAGAAGTTAGGAAGTAAATCAATACGACCGATTCTCACTTTTCCCGGAACGAAATCGTTAATCAAGCCCATCAATGTAGCAGGATTTGCATTATCTGTACGTCCTAAATTGATGAATAAACGGGCATATCCTTTTTCTGCTGAACGAGAACCTCCGTTACCTCTTGATTCGAAGCGGTCTTCGCCTCTTCTGCTGTTACGAGATGGCATACCTCTGTCATCACGACTGTTATATCTGTCAGATGGAGCTTCTATTTCGTCTGCTTCGCGGTAATAATCGATCAAACGATTAAATTCCATTGAAACAACACGTTTGATGATATCTTCTTTTTCAAGCCATTCCAAACGACGGTATATCGAAGGTAAAAGACGGGCAATTTCTTCCTCGTTTACTTTTACTTTTTCTATTTTGTCTGCAAAGCTTAACAATTGTTTTTCGCAAATCTCATCTCCCGAAGGAACTGTAGCTGCTTCAAACTTTTTGTTCATTATTTTTTCGATCTCACGGATTTTACCTTTTTCTTTCACGTGTGCAATCGCAATCGAGATACCTGTTTTTCCGGCACGACCTGTACGACCACTACGGTGGTTATACGATTCGATATCGTCAGGTAAACCGTAATTGATTACGTGAGTCAAGCTATCCACATCCAAACCACGAGCAGCAACGTCTGTTGCAATCAATAATTGGATATTGTGCATGCGGAATTTTTGCATTACATAATCACGTTGTGATTGAGATAGATCTCCGTGTAATGAATCTGCACTATAACCGTCTTGTATCAGTTTGTCTGCAATCTCCTGAGTCTCGCGACGGGTACGACAGAAAACGATACCATATATACTTGGATTGTAGTCAGCGATACGTTTCAACGCCAGATATTTATCTTTAGCGTGCACCATGTAATACACATGCTTTACATTGCTCGAACCTTCATTTTTACGACCAATGGTAATATCTTTGGGTTCACGCATGTATTTTTTCGTAATTTTTGCAATTTCGTTAGGCATAGTAGCCGAGAAAAGCAACATAGAACGAGTATCGGGCACTTTGGAAAGAATCTCATCGATACTCTCAGTGAATCCCATATTCAACATTTCGTCAGCCTCATCCAATACTACGTATTTGATGTTTTCAAGATCAACTGTTCTTCTGTTGATCAAGTCGATCAGACGACCGGGAGTAGCCACAATTACTTGTACACCACGTCTCAATGTTTTAATTTGGCTGTCAATACTTGAACCTCCATATACAGGAAGCACTCTCAAGTTGTCAATATATTTAGAATAATCTGCCAGATCACCTGCTATCTGCAAACATAGTTCGCGTGTAGGAGCTAAAATTAATGCTTGTGGTACATTTTTCTTTACATCTACTTTTTGTAGAAGAGGAAGCCCGAAAGCTGCTGTTTTACCTGTTCCTGTCTGTGCTAATGCTATAACATCTCTAACCTCGTCCAATAAATAAGGAATCACTTCCTCTTGTACGGGCATTGGACTTTCATAACCCATTTCTTCGATCGCTCTACGGATTTCCGGAGCAACACCTAATTCTTCAAATGTCTTCATTAAATATTTTTAGAAAATTTGCTGTGGAAGCAATTATTCTGTCCTCTGCCACCATTTTTACACTACGACTAAGAAAAGAGAGAAATAATTGATCCCCATGTTTTAATTCATATTCCTATCAGGAAAGCCTTCAACTCTCACAAGTTTAAAATTTTCCCTCAATTACGTTCTTAACGGAATATAGACCCTTAGCCCTGTTATCTCTGTGACAGATAATTTTGTTTTACGATTCTCTTTTGTAGTAAATTGAAAGAATCTTTATTCGTCTAAAACGCTGCAAAGATAGTAATTTATTTTTGATAACTGCATAACTTTGATATATAATCGTATACATACTCCTAAAAATAAACAACAGGAGCAAAAAAACATACATCCCACAATAATAGCTCATTATCATTACTACATTTAACAAAGTAACAAAAAGGTCTGTGACCTAAAAATAGTTGTCAATTTTTCGGTTGTGGTCTTCATTTTCTAATTATACTTTTGAAGCAGAAAAAATTACAATCATGAAAGACGATACTATATATTACAAGGCTTTGGTAGAGAAAGATAAATCTTTCGAAGGAATATTCATTGTCGGAGTAAAGACCACAGGGATATTCTGCCGCCCTACCTGTACAGCCCGTAAACCCAAGCAGGAGAATGTAGAATTTTTTGCAACCACCAAAGATGCCATACTGAAAGGGTATCGCCCATGTAAGGTTTGCCATCCGATGGAGAATCTCGGCGATACACCCGAATACATTAATAAGGTGATAGAATTATTGGATAAAAACCCATCCATCAAACTAAAGGATTATGATCTGAGACAAATGGGAATCGAACCGAGTACCATTCGCCGATGGTTCCAGAAGAATCACCAGATTACTTTTCACGCTTATCAAAGATTGCATAAGTTAAATACTGCATTTAAGAAATTTCAAACGGGCACAAGTGTTACTGACACAGCGTTTGACTCAGGCTATGAGTCCTTGAGTGGTTTTAACGATTCATTCAAGAAAGTCTTCGGGGTTTCCCCCTCAAAAAGCAAGGCTCAAAACATTGTAGACCTTATGCGACTCGAAACTCCTTTAGGTACTATGGTTGCCTGTGCTACCGACAAGGGTATTTGCCTTCTGGAATTTACCGATCGCAAAATGCTGGAAACCGAACTTAAACATTTAGCGAAATCTTTAAATGCAACCATAGTACAAGGACACAACAAGCATTTCGATTTACTTAAAGAAGAACTCGGAAAATACTTCGAAGGGAGTCTTACTGAATTTACCGTCGCCCTTGATACAGTGGGTACTGATTTTCAGAAAAAAGTATGGGAAATGCTTTTAAAGATACCTTACGGGACAACAGTATCCTACCAACAGCAGGCACATGCCATCAATAATCCGGCAGCGGTAAGAGCCGTTGCCAATGCAAACGGAATGAATAAAATCTCCATTATTATTCCTTGCCACAGAGTTATCGGAACAGATGGCTCTCTTACGGGATATGGTGGTGGTTTATGGCGTAAAAAACGACTATTGGATTTAGAGAAAAAGAAGTTACTACAATAAAAAAGAAGTGTCTCCTAAAGACACTTCTTTTTTATTGTATAAGCCTAATGGATTTTACATTCATATCTAGTTTCACTTTTTGAGTATCCTTTCTAAGTAGGCAACATCCAACAAATTCACGGTCTCAAAATTCCCTTTATAAAATACTCCATAGTTGTTGAAAACACAAGGTAATTCCTTTGCTTTTTGTAGTGTATCCACTTGAATTAAAGATGCACGAACGTCATTCGCGTCACAATACTGTTTGATCATCTCCATATTTTGATAGACAAAAGGGCATTGCATATCATAATAAATTGTCAACTCTTTGCCTACAATTTTTGGGTTCTTTGCATTTGGCGTGAACTTTGGCGTTGTTCCATCAAAAGAAAGGGCAAGTAATTCGTAGCCATAATCAGTACTATCCACAACTTCAAAACCGTACTTCTTCGCAAATGATTGGTCGGAGAGCCATGATTTTTGTTTTTTTGATCCAAGCATACAAATGCCCGATTTACCTTTTTCTTTGGCATCAGCCAAACAATACTCCATCAGCGATTTCGCATACCCCTTTCCTTTGTGATCACCTAAAACCCATAAGCAATACACATACAAATAGTTGTCACCGATTATCGGAACCCAAGCTGTTTCAAGAGGAGCATATTCAATAAAAACAGTAGCTTTTTCATTTAACTTTCTAAAGACATGACCTTCACTGAGTCGGTCAGAAAGCCATTGTCGCTTTGCTTCAACACCGGGATGGGGCTTTTTGCTGCGGATAATGCAGCATAAATGCTCAGTGGCAAGATTTTCGGCTGTTAAGTTTATAAAATCAGTATTCATGATCATTGTGGATAGATTATGAAGTACAATATAGTGAATTGTTCACTTTGTTTCGTCTAAATACAGCACGGGTAAGCTTAATATTTCAGCTCTATACGTATAATATCGTCTTGTATTGTAAGTGAAGAATTAGGGAATCCGCTATTTAGTATTAAAGATTCTAATTCTTTTATCGACGGATAGTCATTCTCACCATTAAATTCTCTGGCATCATCAATTAAAATGATATGCTCGTATTTTGATTTGAATATGGTATTTAATTCTTTAATTATAGGACATTCCGTAGATCCTTTTGCTGTAAAGCCGCCCGAATAATGTCCATCCAACCAGAAAATCGATTTGTTATTTAAGTTCTTTATAATAGAGTCGAGAACCACTCCACTGTCTCCCTGCAAAATTTCTATGCTGGAATATTTTTTGAATCTTTTTACAGCTCTTTCGTGTAATTGCCTACTGAGCTCTATCGAATAAATTTTTTTAAATACTTTTCTCTGAGCATAAACCATATCTCCCAGATAAGTACCTGTTTCGATCAATGTATCAACATGATGTGTTTTTTGATACGATTTTATAACCAACTGCTTTACGATATGAGGGGTCGTAAGAGGGCATCCCTTACTTTTCCACGCATCCAGCTGCTTTGTATATTTGTAGTTAAGATAGCAATCGCTTATAGGTTCCGGAAGAATTGACAGTATATGTTTTAGTGTACTCATTGCTTTATATGAAAAAATTTAGTTTAACTTCCGGATTTTAATTTTGCAAAATTAATTAAATTAGTCTGATTCGTAGAGTAATCGATTAAAAAATCTAATTTTCATCCTTTAATTTGAAACTATTCTGATCATTGAAACAGACACACAACATCGCAAATTATTGGCAATATATTTTGTTCTTAATTACATCATTCTTTTTTTTATGTGTATTCTCCAGTAATACCAGCCTCCTAATGAATTATTACGGAGGGGACAGTGCCGTGTTTATCTTAATGGGGAAGATGTTTAATGCAGGAAAAATTCCATATGTTGAATTTTTTGATCATAAAGGACCTAATTTGATTTTTATTGAAGCAATAGGATTAAAACTAGTCAATAACGAACGATTAAGTATCTTTATATTGCAAGTTATAAATCTGTTTATTACACAAATCCTCATTTATAAGATTGCTAAGACTTATTTACCGCACTTTATAAGCATAGGTATTGTGATGTTGACTTTATTAGCTTTTTCATTTACAATACAAGGAGGAAATTCTACCGAAGAGTGGAGTTTGCCTTATTTGTATCTCTGTTTATTGATAACTATCCGTTTTCAGAATTACTCCGCTAGAAAACAAAAAGTATGCTTTGTGATTATAGGAATGAGTGCCGCCATATTATTCTGGATGCGGTTAAATAATATGGGGATTATTTGTGCTTGTCTTATATTTATAATGATTATAGCCTTACAAAATAAAAACTGGAAACTATTTAGTAATCTTATAGTTTGGTCTACAATAGGATTTTTAATCGTATCAATACCTATAATTATCTATTTCATTCACATAGGGGCATTTTCAGAGATGATTTACGCTAGTTTTATATTTAATTTCAAATATATTCGGTACAACATTGAAAACGACTCTTTTATGATAAAAGATCTTTTTAAAAGATGGCTTAGTTTATTCCTATTTATGATAGGAGCTATTTTATATCACAAAAGATACAGAGACTACAAAATGTTAATATTATGCATTTGCTTATTATTGATTGGCTTCATCACCACTCATATTGGACCAAAATATTTTCATTATATGACTTTAAATCTACCTTTGTATTCATTAGGTATTATACAAATTTTATCTCTATCAAAGGTTCGTTTATTAAAACAAAATTATAATATTGTTATTTTCGTAACAAGTCTACTTCTGTTATTTGGGTATACAATATATAAAAAAAATCTAGATCAATACATTAAAGACCAAGATGAAACTCTATTCATTCAAAACTCACTTGATATTGCTGAGAATATTCCTTACAACCAAAGATCATTGGTTTTTGCATACAATGTACGCCCACAGTTCTGGTTAATAATGGAAGAACTTCCTAACTACAAATATTTTACAACACAAGAATGGCATGGAGAGCATGACAAAAATATTTTAAAAGAAATAAACAGCTTAATTCAAACACATAATATTCAATGGATTGTATTGCCCAATCTTGAGTTTTATGATAAATCTTACAATCCTGAGTTTTACAATATCCTTTCTAAAGATTATAATGAAAGTTACCGAAATGATGATTTAATTCTCATGCGACGAATAACCTCCAATTGAGTGATTATTTACAAAATCTAATTATAGCTGATCTTTAAAAAATCCATAATTGTAGAATAGTTGATAAAAAATATCTATTTTTATTTTTTAATTAAAGTTAGCTCTCTCATATGTCTTTTCAGAGCAACTTGAAGCGGAAAAAATTTAACTATAACTAATTATACTTTACTTAATCATTCAAAATGAAAAAGATCTTTCTATCAGCTCTACTACTAGCATCTATAAGCACTTCGGTGGTATATGCGAAAAAAAACAAAAAAGATGCAGCTCCACAAGCTAATCCTGTTTCGATACAAACTGCAAACGATTCTATCTTATATGCATATGGTGTAAGCCTTGCGGAACAAGGACTCGAACAGTATCTCATGCAATTAAAAGTAATAGCTGATACAACAGAAGTAAGTTCGGAATACAACAACCTAATAGCAGGTGCTACTAATCCGAAAGAAAAAACAAGACTGGAAAATGAGTTGAAATCGAAGCTCGACTCAATCAACATAAGTAATGCTCAAAATATAGAGATGTTACTAAAAGGTATAAGCGAACGCCTACAGACATCCGACCAAAATTTTGCTTACGGTAAAGGCTTGGAAGTTGGTGACCAACTGAACAGAATGACAGTTGAATTTTCGAAACAAGTGCTTGGAAACGACGAATCGGCAGAGCTTAATAAAGAAGCTATCCTTTTAGGACTGACCAATGCGATCAAAAAGCAACCTCTGCTTATTCCCAACAGCAACGAAATGGTTCAAGCCCGCATAAATGCTTTACAGGAAAAAGAACAGGAAGCAAAGAAAGCAGCCAGTGCCGAAGTGATTGCAAAAGGAGATAGATTCATGGCTGAAAATGCGACCAAAGATGGTGTTGTAACACTCCCAAGCGGACTTCAGTACAAAGTTATTACACAAGGAACAGGAGCTATTCCCACAGCCGGAGACCGTGTTAAAGTAA
Source organism: Dysgonomonas sp. HDW5A (assembly GCF_011299555.1). Lineage (NCBI taxonomy): Bacteria > Pseudomonadati > Bacteroidota > Bacteroidia > Bacteroidales > Dysgonomonadaceae > Dysgonomonas > Dysgonomonas sp. HDW5A. Next base: position 1,624,696 of record NZ_CP049857.1, read on the forward strand.
ATTATCACGGAACCTTAATAGACGGTACTGTATTTGACAGTAGTGTAGATCGCGGCGAACCAATTACATTTGGTGTTACGCAAGTAATTCCGGGATGGACAGAAGCTCTGCAAATGATGCCCGTAGGATCAAAATGGATTCTGTATGTTCCTTATAGTCTTGCTTACGGCGACAGAGACGGCGGACCTATTCCTGCATATTCGAACCTCATATTCGAAGTAGAGCTGCTTGATATCGAGAAGTAAGGTTCTGTTTTTATAGCTTTGGCTACTTGCCGGAGTTTTAAATTACTTACTTTATTCTGATACCAACTCCCATAAAAACAATCTAGAGAATCTGTAAGTATACGCTGGTATACTTACAGATTTATCCCAATATATATAATCTATGAGAAAAAGAATTTTAAGTGCATTTGCATTGGGTTTTGCATTGGTATGCTCGTCTTTTGGTCAGACACACGACCATTTTCTGACCGACCCTGCATACGCCAAGCAAGTAAACAAACAGTTTTTATCAAGAAAAGACCTTGCTACGAATCGTGAACAGGCACTATTCGGAGTATTTAATCAAAAGCTTACAACTCAAGAAAAAGAAGCTCTGGAGTTTTTATATGCCTATATGCCACTTTCGGACTTAGCCGATTATGATGGCGATTTTTTCCTGAATCAAGTACGCACTGCTTTTAAAGCCCGTGAATATTTCGACTGGGGTAAAACAATACCCGAAGATGTATTCCGTCATTTTGTATTGGTATATCGTGTAAATAATGAGAATCTGGACAATGCTCGTGAAGTATTTTTCAATGAACTGAAAGATCGGGTAAAAGGTATGACTATGGAACAGGCTGCCTTGGAAGTAAACCACTGGTGCCACGAGAAAGTAAATTACCGTGCTACAGACGGACGTACTTCTGCCCCACTCGCCCTGATGCGTACTTCATGGGGACGTTGCGGCGAAGAGTCGACTTTCACCACTATGGCAATGCGTTCGGTAGGTATTCCCGCCCGTCAATGCTATACTCCACGCTGGGCACATACCGACGATAATCATGCTTGGGTAGAAGTATGGATTGATGGAAAGTGGAACTATCTGGGAGCTTGCGAACCTGAACCTGAACTGAATGTCGGATGGTTTAGCGGACCTGCTAAAAGAGCCATGATGGTACATACCAATGTCTTTGGAGTATATGATGGAAAAGAAGAAAAAAACCTTCAGACTGACCTGTATTCAGTTATTAATCTTTTGTCAAACTACACAGATACACGTACGGCAAAAGTAAAAATAGTAAACAAAGACGGTAAGCCCGCTGAAGGGGCAACTGTAAAGTTCAATGTATATAACTATGCTGAATTTTATCCTATCACTACGTATACAACAAAAGCCGATGGAAAGGCATCGGTAATTACCGGAAAAGGAGACTTGTTTGTATGGGCAACCGATGGTACTAATTATGGTTATGCACAATCGCACCCCGATAGCCCCGAACTAACTATTGTATTGGATAAAACAGCCGGAAAAACATATCAGGAAGGAATGGTAATAAATCCTCCTGTTCCTCAAAAGATAAAAGAACTCTCTCCCGAGAAAATCGCAGCCAATGCAGTTCGCCTTGCTTATGAAGATTCATTGCGAAATGCGTACATGAAAACCTTTATAAACGAAGTTGACGCTCGAAAATTTGCTTCCGATAATGGCCTAGATGGTGATAATGCATGGAAATATCTCGAAATGTCGCAAGGAAACTGGCGTGACATAAAAGATTTCATGCTACAAGAAAAAAACAATACGTATCTGTTTCCTTATCTGGCTTCACTTACAGCTAAAGATTTACGAGATACTCCATGCGAATATCTTGTGAGCCATTTAAATTTAGGCGAAAAATCGGGCTTTGAAGCTGCTACACCTCAGGACATGATAGCAGGTTCTGTATTTTCTCCACGCATATCTATAGAACTGATAAGACCTTGGAGAGCATTTCTACAAGAGCGTATAGATGCTCAATATCCTACACAGGAAAGAGCTACGGTGGAACAAATCATCAATTTTATCAATAGTAAAGTAACACTCGATGAAGTTGCAAACTATTATAAATGCCCCATTTCGCCACAAGGATCTGTAGAGTTAGGACGTGCAGACAAAGAGTCTCGCAACAGTTTATTTGTCGCTATATGCCGTTCGGAAGGTATTGCAGCCCGTATAGAGCCGGCAACCTCACGCCCTCAGTATTATGCGAATGGCGGATGGATCAATGTAAATCTGAATGACGAATCGGAGACTCAATATCCTAAAGGTACTATCATATTCAATAATTCGGCTTCTAACATCGTTAAACCCGCTTACTCTACGCATTACACGATTGCGAAATTTATAGACGGAGACTTTGTTACGCTTGATTTTGAAGGTGATGCAGCCCTAAAAACTCTTCCCGGACAAGTAACAGTTGATGCGGGATACTACCGCTTGATCGTAGGCAGCCGTGCCAATGATGGTTCGGTAACCGTAGAAACAAAATACTTCACACTGAATGAAGGTGAAACAAAACCTTTAGACATCATTCTTCCAAAAACCGAAGGTCGTATTCAGATACAAGGTATTGTTGATATGAACAGCCGAATAACCCTTGCCAATGGAACCGATACATCGCTGAAAGATATTGCCAACGGAAAAGGTATTATCATCTGTTTTGCAGATCCCGATAAAGAGCCTACCAAACACGTGCTTCAGGATATTCCTAACCAACAGGCTGAATTGAACGAATGGGGAGGCGGTGTCCTGTTTTTAGTACCCGATGACAAAGTCAGTACAGCATTTGACGCATCGGTATTTAAAAACCTCCCTAACCAATCGGTATGGGGTAGAGACAACAATCGTAATTTGTTAAATGCAGCAACAGATGCTTTGCAAATCGAATTCTCAAATAACTTTCCTTTAACAATTTATCTGTCCGATATAGGAGGTATATTGTATTCATCGGAAGGGTACCAAATAGGTATCCCCGAGAATATATTAAAGACAATTAGAGCCGAGGCGGCAACTAAAAATCCATAAGATTTCTAGAAAAGCAGACAGTTGTTTTAAATAATCATAAAATAAGAAGGATGAAGGCGATTAAGCTTTCATCCTTCTCTATTTTTTAATAAATTGGTGGCGTAGTAAATAACAGAAAGTATTAAATATCGCTTTTCGGCACCATAACTGTCAGTCGATTTTACACTTGGATGGATAAAAAACAGGTCACAGACCTTAGAGTTAGTAAACAGAAGCAATGATTAAAGACATCACCTCATTTTTTATACTTAGCTCGCTGCTAATTACAACAGGATGTACCAAACATCCTGATATTTATTTCTATTGCGATAGGGATAAAGACGGGGGAAACTATGTCTTAAAATGGGAGGTATCGCCAACCAATCCGGAGGATAAAATCAAGATATATATGTCTGATAATGACTCCGTGTTTTTGGAGCCACCCACTGCTGAAACAATGGTCAGCGATTATGTGGCACGTATACCGGTACAAGACTCAATATCCAGAAAATTCTTTCGCCTGAAAGTCAATAAAACATTCTCGGGAATTATCTCCAATCACGTTTTCAAAATGGATAACATGCAAAATCTGCGTGATCTGGGTGGATATTTTACCAAAGAAGAAAAACAGGTAAAATGGGCAAGGGTATTTCGTTCGGGAGATCTGTCCGAAATTACAAGCCGGGACTACAAAATAATTGAATCTCTGGGTATAAAAACAATTATAGATTTCAGGGATGTAGATGAATACGAAAATTTCCCCGATCTGTATACTGCCCCTAATATGGTTCACCTTCCCATAGCATCAGGCAACAGGGCATATATAAGGGATAAAATTTTGGATGGAACTTTTTACAGAGGCGATGCCATTTTGTTTACACAAGATATGTATCGGTCTATGGTCGAAAATTATTCAGACGAATTTGCACGTTTCTTTGATATCCTTTGCGATCCCAATAACTATCCGATTCTTTACCACGGATATTTGGGTAAAGACCGCACCGGTCTTGCCAGCTACTTTCTGCTAAGGGCTTTAGGGATATCCAATGAGGCTAATGAAGACGATTACCTGCTCTCAAACCTATATATCAGCGAACAAATGGTAATGGGTGAAGCGCGCTATTTACCGGAACAGATGCAAGAGGCTGCTACAGTAGTTTGCAAAGCTGACAGATCTTATCTGAGATATGCTATATCGTGTATGGAAAATAAGAGTGGATCTGTAGATAAATATATGGAGAAGGAATTGAAGCTGACCGAGGATAAAAAGGAAAAATTAAGAAAAATACTACTCTATAAATAATGCGCAATCAGTAATTAGAAGTGCGGTTTTTAATCTTCTCTATTTATAACCGGAAAAATAACTTCTCCTCTTTTGATCATCTCGATCATATTCTTATGCCCTTCAATTTCTAACTTAAGAGATTGGATATGATCTTTCAAATCTATTATATACTCATCTTTTAATTTTTCAACAACATCTTCCGCTACCAAGGAATGGGTAGCAGCATCTTGAGGATAAGGTTTAGCAGAATCAGACATATCAATAAACATATCTCCACTACCGGTTAGTAGCCAATGCAAATTGACATTGGGAAATTTTACCCATATTTTGTAAACATTTTTACATCCAGTATCAGTTCCTTCCTTAATTACCTTAGACAAAGTCTTTCTTGAGACTTCAACATGATCCTCAAAAGATGTGATATTCTTAGCTCCTAAAGCAACTATCAAAGAATTTAGCCTTTCTCCAAACGTCATAAAACATTTTGTTTGTAAAATTACCACCAAATGTAAGTTTTGGTGAAAATTTTACTATATTTGTATTCTCATTAACTTTACATGTTACAAAAGTAACTAAATTCGTGAATAATATGGCGATAGAAAAGAAATACTACTCTTTTACTCCCGGATTGGAACTATTATCAAAATCTGATTATGGTAAAATTCAAGGGGAGATTATTGATTTTTTAGGTTGTTCAAAACAAGACTATTACCGAAAACGGACTTGCTATGTAAATATTCCTGCCCATATCAAAGAGGGTATCGAACTAATATTCAAAAAATACGAAATTAATGACCTCAACTCTATTTGGGAAATTAAAGATTCCGAAAAGTAAGATAACTGAACACTCTATTTCGATTAAAAAATAGCATCGATAGATCTTACTCCCTAAGATTTGCAAACTAGCCTGAAACTACAAAACGTTTTTTATGGAAGCTCAAATCCGTGTAGTACACAACGAAGCCTCTATTATTATAGATTCGCCTCAAACATTCATCTCATTCGACCAACGGTATGCTCTCAAAGGATATCCTATTCCCTGCGAACTCTTTTTTAAACCCATACCCGAAGTAATGATGATGATAGAATCGTCCGGAATTGTCGAAATAGATCCCGACTTTACACGCTATTCAACCGAATCGGGGGTTTGCAGCATACTTTTGATACCTCAAACAGGGTATTCAAATGAAAAAATGATCCGATTATTTTCAAACCTACTGGTCAAATTCAATCTCGCTTAATTTTAACAACTACACTACTATTTTATATATCAATCGAGAATGAGCAAAGCTACCAATCTTATTTTGGGAAGCTTTGCTTTCTTTATTAAGAGATCCCCAGTATTTAATGCTATTTTTGTTAAGTTATAACTATCTATTTTTGTTTCACTTACTAAGGTCACCAATAGTTCTGCGAACTTATTATTATCTTGGTCCTCTGTAAATCAATTTATGCCCAAATGAAATTATTAATAATTGAAGACCAAACTGAGCTTCAGAATATAATGAAGCAATCGTTGGAGAAAGAAAATTATATAATAGAAATAGCATCGGATTATGTGTCGGGAATGGATAAGTGCTTCTCGTACGACTATGACTGCATTTTGCTTGACATTATGTTGCCTGATGGCAGTGGAATTGATCTGCTGAGAGAATTAAAAAAGAATAAAGATAAAACACCTATTATAATCATTTCGGCAAAAGACTCACTCGAGGATAAAGTCGAAGGTCTCAATCTGGGAGCTGACGATTATATGACAAAACCTTTTCACCTGACTGAACTACATGCCCGCATAAAAGCTGCTATAAGAAGACGTTCTCAGGATGGTACAAACTCCATCGTCTGGAATAATGTAGAGCTGCTTCCTTCCGAAAGATACGTGGCTGTAGATGGAGTGGAACTGCTTTTGAATCGAAAGGAATTTGATTTGTTATATTATTTTATGACCAACCCAAATCGTTTAATCAACAAAACTTCCATTGCCGAATATGTATGGGGTGATTATACTGATCAGGCAGATAGTCTCGACTTTATCTATTCGCAAATAAAGAATCTAAGGAAAAAATTAAAAGATGCTAATGCCGAACTCGATCTTCAGTCGGTATATGGAATTGGATATAAAATGAGCTGAAAATGAAATTACAACATTACACACTCCGCTATTTAGCAATTGCTATATTATTTATTATTGCAGTGTGGGCAGGCCTCTTCTATGCCTATATTACCGAAGAAGTTTATGATAACATTGATGATGGTCTTAAAAATCTTAAATTACATATTATACGAGAAGCTCAGGTAAATCCCGAAATACTCAATACGCATGAATACGGTATCAACCAGTTCAAGATAACTCATCTTCCAAAAGGCAACTACGTCCTCACAAACACGTTCGAAACCAGCAAAATGTTTATGGAGTATGACGATGATTATGAGCCAATCCGTAAATTAACCTGTGTATTTAATTATAATAACGGGGAAAGCTATCAGTTGGAAATTATAACATCCATGATAGAAGAGGACGAATTGCTCCAAAATATGCTTGTGGGTTTACTTGTCTTGTACATAATGCTTGTAAGCAGTATTATATTACTAAATCATGTTTTACTGAAAAAGATATGGAGATCGTTCTTCGAATTGCTTGATAAATTAAAAAACTACCAAATTACCTCCAATCAATCGTTTGACATTACCCAAAGTCCTATCGAAGAATTCAATAATTTAGGAAGGGAGATGCAGAGCATGATCGTACGTACCGAAAAAACGTTTAAAAGTCAAAAGCTATTTATCGAAAATGCCTCACATGAGCTGCAAACCCCTTTGTCTATTGTTAGAAATAAACTGGAGTTACTGGCCGAAAACAGTAACTCGGAACAACAACTAGCCGAAATATCAACCATTATTGATGCTGTGAACAGAATGATCCAACTCAACAAGTCGCTGCTAACTCTATCGCGTGTCGAAAATCAGCAATATAATAATACTCGGAAAATCGACTTATGCGAAATTACAGATGAATTACTTATCGAATATGATGACCTGATAACCTATAAAAAAGTAAACATTACAAAATCATATACCCAGCATTTCTTTATTGATATTAATGAGACTCTGGCCAGGATGCTTATCAATAATTTAATCAGAAATGCAATTATTCACAACTATCCTAATGGAGATATTATAATATCTTCAGAAAGCAATAAAATTATATTCAAGAATACAGGAATTAACGAACCTCTCGACAAAGACAGTATTTTTAACCGATTTTATAAAGGTACTACAAACGAACAGTCTACAGGTTTAGGACTTGCAATAATTAAATCGATTATAGATAGTTATCCCCATATAGAGATTAATTATTATTACGAAAATGGTCATTGTTTCGAGATCATTTCCAAACAGTAAACAGATATTCCCAATTGTTTCCAGAAAGTGTTCTTTCCTTTGTTTCATAATACGATTAAGGTGTCTGACTTTATTATTGCTTTTATAAGCAAAACTATAGTAAAGGACAACCGGAGAATACAATATAAATATTCATTTTCAATCAATTAGAACAGTTATGAAACAATTAAAAAAAATTACACTTGCACTTTTATTTATAATAAGTGTAACTCAACTACAAGCCAAAGATGTACCGGTAACTTTCCAAGAATTACCCAATAAAGCACAAACATTCTTGAAAACGTATTTTCCTTCGTTACAAACTTCTTATGTAATTCAGGACAAAGGTTTCTTTAGTACCGAGTACGAAGTAACCTTGGAGGATGGGACTCAATTAGAATTTGACGAGAACGGCGATTGGAAAGGTGTAGACGGACAACACAGATCGATCCCTACAGCCTTTATTCCTGCCAAGATAATAAAGTATGTAAAAGCAAAATTTCCGAATATGACTATTTCTAAAATTGAAAAAGATTCGCGAAAATACGATATTGAATTAAATGGTGATCTGGATCTGGAATTTAATTTAAAGGGAGATTTTTTAAGAATGGATTAAGCTGTTGGGCTTACTGAATACAAATTAAACAACACTAATTAAATACTTTCAATAATGAAAAAAATACCTTTAAGCAGTTTACTACTAGTTCTATCAATGTCTTTATTCATTTCATGTAGTGATGACGACGATGACGACATAATCATACAATCATCCGAATTGCCTCAAGCGGCACAGAACTTTGTAACTACTCATTTCAATGGAGCAACTTACCTGCGTATCGAGAAAGATAAGAAGCCCGATGCCGATGGTTCACTTTATGAAGTCTATCTGTCTAATGGATTCAAAGCCGAATTTGATACCAATGGCTTATGGGTAGAGGTAGACGGCGAAATGCAACCTGTACCGTCATCAATTATAAAATTACTTCCTGAAGCTATTCCTAATTATGTTAAAACAACATACCCTGCTCAATATATAGTTAGCATAGACAAGAAAATATATGGTTTTAATATAGAATTAAATTACGATCTGGATTTAGTATTTAACCACGAAGGAAACTTCATTGGTATTGACAGATAATAATGCATCTGATATAAAAATAGCCAAAGATTAAGAAAGTCTTTGGTTATTTTAAGTTCGTAGAACTATTTATTGCTTTGGCTATAGGGGTGAGCCTGTGTGTTCACCTATTTCGGTTAGACACATAGGTCTGCCCCTAGCAATAAAAATATATCATTACATATTTCTTTTAATTATTTATACTCTATTTCTTTTTTCCTTTAAATAACGACTTCACTAATTCGCGGGCAACAGGAATCAGAAATGTGGTTGCTATCGCACCCCAGAATTTAGTACGTTGCTTAGATGCTTGCTGATCGGCTTTCTCCTGAGCTCGTTCCTGTTTTTCTTGCTCTTTGCGGGCTTTTTCATCTGTTTTTGCCTGCTCTGCATTGTCTTTTTCTTGTTGAATACTATTCAGTCGAGCCATCAAAATTTCATAGGCAGATTCTCTGTCTATTGCTTCACCGTAATGGCGATATAATAAAGACCCTTCTATCATCAATTTCCGTTCATCTACAGTAATAGGTCCTATCTGTCCTTCAGGAGGTAAAATAAAAGACCTTTCAACAGGTTGTGGAGCGCCTTTTTCATCCAAAAACGAAACGAGAGCTTCGCCCGTTTCCAATTCCGAAATAGCTTTCTCTGTATCGAAAGCTGGATTAGCACGGAAACTTTGGGCTGCGACCTTCAGTGCTTTCTGATCTTTAGGTGTATATGCTCTCAAAGCATGTTGAATACGATTTCCCAATTGAGCCAATACTGAATCAGGTATATCAGCTGGACTCTGGGTTACAAAGTAGACCCCTACCCCTTTAGAGCGAATCAGCCTCACTACTTGTTCCACTTTATCGACTAATGCTTTGGGTGCATCACTGAAAAGCAAATGTGCCTCATCAAAAAAGAAAACCAGCTTGGGTTTTTCGGGATCTCCTACTTCGGGAAGCACGTCAAATAATTTGGTCATCATCCACAACAGAAAAGTCGAATATACCTTGGGCGAATTCATCAGCTTATCTGCTGCAAGTATATTAATAATACCTTTATTGCCATTGGTTTGAATCAGGTCATCCAGATTAAGGTTAGGTTCACCGAAAAAATGATCGGCACCATCTTGCTCCAATTGAAGCAACCCTCTCTGAATAGCTCCTATACTGGCTGTAGATATATTTCCGTAATTGGTAGTAAACGAATTACTGTTGTTGCCAACATACTCTATTATCTTTTGTAAATCTTTCAAGTCAACTAATTCCAAAGATTCGTCCTTTGCTACCTTAAAAATGATAGATAAGACTGCACTTTGCGTATCATTGAGAGCCAATAAGCGACTGAATAAAAGTGCTCCCATATCGGCTACAGTAGCACGAACAGGCACACCCTGTTGTCCGAATACATCCCAAAACTGAACAGGGAATTCCTGAAATTCAAATCCTTTATCATTCAAGTGGTACGACTCTACCCTCTTTACCACACTTTCTTTATTTCCTCCCGATTTAGCCACTCCTGACAAATCGCCTTTAATATCGGCAGCAAAAACAGGAACTCCCATTTTACTGAAAGTTTCGGCCAGATTTTGCAGCGTCACAGTTTTTCCTGTACCGGTTGCACCCGTTATTAAACCATGACGATTAGCCATTTTAGAGTTTAAGATTATTTCTTTATCTCCCGAAATCGCCACAAACGCTTTTTTATCATTATCAAACATAATTTTTGTGCCTTTTTGTAATAAAATTCGTAACTATACAAAAATAAACATTTAATCTATCTCACCTTATTTTAATATAACTTTATGAATGACCTAGTTATAAAAGTTCTTACCAGTTACAAAGAAGATGCTTTCGAATTATTTCTTCTTGCTGATCCATCTTATAATCAGATCAATAGTTACATTATGGAATCGGTTATATACGGTGCATACTTAGACGACATTTTGATAGCTACCTATGCCCTGCTACCTGTTGATGAACTCACTATCGAGATTAAAAACATTGCTGTCGCGGAAAATGTTCAGAGAAAAGGCGTAGGCACATTATTATTGGATCATGCAAAAGAAACTGCCATATCAATGGGATTTAAACAAATAACAATTGGTACCGCCAATAGCAGCATATACCAATTGTTATTTTATCAGAAATGTGGATTCGAAATTTTTGAATTGAGAAAAAACTTCTTTACAGATAATTACCATCAGCCTATTTTTGAAAATGGCATTCAGGCTAAACATATGATTGTATTATCTTATTCTCTATAAGAATTTAGAAAGTGTAGCCTAATCTCACTTGAATGGTTTTCAATTGATCACCGTTTCTTTTTGCATTATCATATACAACACGGACAAAAACAAATTGTTTCTTATTCACACTCATATCAAGTCCTAGGGCTGCATAATAACCCAAAAAAGAAGTTTCAGGCAAAATATAATTATTCTTTTCAAATGGAGTTACTTGTACTGTTGTTTCATAATAATAAGTACTTGATTTACTAAACAAAGAAGATAGAGTTGCCCCTCCCTCAACTGTAGGCCTATATTTTCCTTTGGGGTAGGTATACTTCATTCCCAATCTTGCGACGAAAGTCAACGCATCAAAATTGAATTTCACTTTAGAAGTATATCCTTCATTACTCTTATAGTTTTTTTCTTCATCTGCTTTTACACTAGATAATGAAAGATCAACTAATAAACTAAAAGATTCGGATGACTGGGGAAGATAAAAATTGACTTGTCCTCCAATAGTTGGCGAAATATACTTGAATGGATTTATAAGTGCCAATCTTTCGTCATAAAATGAATAGCTCTGAAAACCTAAACCTGCATATATTGAATACTTAAGAGCTATAAACTTTTTTTCTTTTTTTGCTTCAAATTCAATACATTGCTCTCCGCTGGGACACATCTCTTCGTGATATTTTTTGGTAAGTTTTTTTATTGACTCACGATTAAATGGAGTTTTATATGCTTCTTGGGCTACCGGATAAGTATCCTTAAATAAATAGAACATAATACCTTTATATTTCTCATCTCCTCGATCCGTTGTTTTGTCATCCGGCTTCTTTGTAATATACGTCTGCTTACCTTTTTCATCCTCGAAAAAATAATATTCCAAATCATCTGCATAAAAATATAAATTCATTGTTCCCTGAAGTAGGTACTCTATAAATACCTTATGTGGAATACTATCTATTTTTATATCTTTAGTCACATAATAACGTCCTTCATCTATAAATCTATAGCCTGCAATTTCTCCCGGAAAATATATTTTACTATTATCAGCCTCTGTCTCTTTAAAGTCACAAGATTTAGCATTCTTTTTATCTGTTCTTAAATTTATTAAGCCTCTGATTGTATCATTTTCATTGGTAATCAAATAACCCTGCTTGTAATTGTTTTGTGCATCAAGCATTGTGGAAAAAAAGAACAAAAACGAAAAAAAGAAAATTGTACGCATGTTTATTAAAATAAAAGATAATTATCTATTGTCTATTTGGGCTGCAAATATAAATCATTAAAAACAAATTTTATATGTTTTTTACATTCTACAAGTGCAACAATTGAGAAACTTCTGCATCTAAAATATAAAGAATAAAAAAGAGGAGGAGTTTTACAATGAAAAAAATAAGATACAGCCTAATTTTGGTAATTAGCTTGATCGCAATTTTCACATTCAATTCATGTAATAATGATGACGGCTATAGCCTTGGAAACTATAGGCTGGATATAGCTACTGTAAATGCAATAGACAGCACTTCGGGTACTTTCTATTTAACATTAGACAATGGCAGTACTTTATTACCGGTAGCATCCGACTCGTATTACAAACCTCAGTTTAATAAAAGGGTAATCGTAAACTATACGTTACTATCCGATAAAACAGGCGTATACGATCATGCTATAAAAATAAATGCGATACAGGATATATTAACCAAAGAGGTAATTGATCTGACTTCCGAAAATGAGAAAGAAATAGGTAAAGATCCCATCAAAATTCTTGATTTATGGACAGGCGACCATTTTCTTAATATTCATTTCGGATACAATACTGGAGGAGAAAAAATACATGTTATCAATCTGGTAAGAAATAAACTGGATAAAGTAACCACTACTCCTAATGGTACGATTGCATTAGAATTCAGACACAACGCTAATGGTGATCCACAAAGATACGGTACTAAAAATTATGTTGCTTTTGATTTGCGACCTTTTCAAACAGAGAATAGAGACTCTATCAATTTTATCATTAAAGTTTTCGATTTCAATGATGAAACCAAAGAGTATCCAATAACGTATAAATACAAATAACGATACAAATTGCAAATTTACCTGTACTATGTATTTTTAATGCAACAGGTATTTTGATAATTACTTTTTGATTTTCCTGGAAAAGAGATCCCTGTGAAGAGGTCTCTTTTTTGTTTTAATGACGAAAAGTATTCAATAGGGCATCTTGTGGCTATTTTTGTGTAAATACAACAGGCTATTTACTTCACATGCCAAGGCAATAAAAAGACTTGAGACATTAAAATTACAAACCAACTTATTATATTTGCAGATAATAAATATCTCAATATGAAAAAGATTATTATCTCACTGGCTATACTATCCACAGGTTTTGCATGCAATAGTGCACCAACTAAAGAGGTATCAAAAGCCGGTTCTGATAACAAGGATACTGTTTCTATAATAGAAGAAAAGCAGGATACAACAACAGAAAATATACCATCAAAAGAGTCTTTGGATCAATATTTCACCAAAGACGGAGAATGGATTCAGATCAAAAATGCATTATCGGCAGATCAGACAGGTATATATGTCTACTTTCAGGCACCTGATGATGTGGCAAAAAATCTAAGAATGCGTATTCAATATGGAGGCGAAAGCGCTTATAAATATACTATTGACGGTGAATCGTTTACCTACAAAGCTAACCGGTCACAAGGTTCTGATAACAGATTTGTCGAAGGATCGTCATTTAGTTGGTACGATAATGATGTGAAAAATAAGGACTATAAATTCCTGCAAGCTCTTAGTAATTCTAAAAATGCCAAAGTAATATTAAGCGACGGCAGTTCTTTTACTATAAGTGACGAAACAAAAGCAGGAATCAAAAGAACTTTGGATTATTTTGAAGCTCTGGATGGATTACTTCCCAAAACCAATATGGTAAACATCAGAAGATAATAAACTGATACCTATTTTACTTAATTAGATACATTTACAATATACATATATGCCATTAAATAAACTTACAATCATAAAAGTAGGAGGTAAAATTGTTGAAGAAGAAGACTCTTTAAAACAATTGCTACACGATTTCTCAAAAATAGACGGTTTTAAAATACTGGTACATGGCGGAGGCAGATCAGCCACCAAAATAGCCGAACGCTTGGGTATAGAAAGTAAAATGGTAGACGGCAGACGTATTACCGACAGCGAAACATTGCAAGTAGTTACGATGGTATACGGCGGACTTGTGAATAAAAATATTGTTGCCGGATTACAATCTCTGGGTGTAAACGCTTTGGGATTAACAGGTGCCGATATGGATATTATACGATCGGATAAACGCCCTGTTAAAGATATTGATTATGGCTTTGTAGGCGATGTAAAAAAGGTAAAAGGCGATGTTTTAAAACTTTTGATCGACCAGAATATTGTACCTATTATAGCTCCGCTTTCACATGACGGACAAGGTAATATGCTAAATACCAATGCCGATACTATGGCTGCGGAAACGGCTCAGGCAATGTCTCAATATTATGATGTAAGTCTGGTATACTGTTTCGAAAAGAAAGGGGTATTGATGAATGAACATGACGATGACAGTGTAATTCCTCAATTAGATAAGGCCAGCTATCAGAAATATGTACAAGAGGGTATTATTCAGGGAGGAATGCTTCCTAAGCTCGAAAATGCTTTTAAATCAATAGAAAAAGGAGTCAGTGAGGTAGTCATCACCAAAGCTTCTGAAATAGGAAAAGGCAAAGGAACAGTAATTATATAAACATCAATTTAAAGAGCAATATCAAGTATTTTTTACTTAAAATATAGTATATGAAACTCTCTTTAGTATTACTAATAGTTTTAACTCTCTTTTCAGTAAAAAGTATGGCACAATTTACCCAAGACGAGAAAGATTTGATAAATAGCGGAACGACAGAAACTCCATTTAGAGTACTGAAGGTTACAGACCAACAAGATTCTATCTTTCTGAGACAAAAATGTTCTGATATTGAAAATATAAACGAGTCGGAAGATCTTCAGTTATTAATAGATCGACTTAAGGCAACTATGGCGGCCGAATCGGGAGTCGGCATTGCTGCACCTCAGGTTGGTATAGCCAGAAACGTATTCTTATTTACTCGCATCGATAAGGCAAATTATCCGGTAATAGTGGCCATTAATCCCAAAATAGTAAATCATCCGGAAGAAACTATATGCTTCGAACGCGACGGTTGCTTATCTATACCCGGAATCAGTGGAAATTCTATCCGTTATCCTTGGGTTGATGTGGAATATACTGACGAAAACGGAAATCTGGTTCAAGAAAGATTGGAGGGATATTCACGCGAAAGTGATTTTACGGGTATTATATTCCAGCACGAATTTGACCATCTGCAAGGGGTACTATTTATAGACAAACTTTGCCCTGAAATAAACGAGTAATCTTATTTTTCGTAACAAAACAGATTCGAAATATTGCTTAAAAACAAGAATTAATTTATTTTTGTAAGGCAATATTTCGGGATGTAGCACAGTTGGTAGCGCGCCACGTTCGGGACGTGGAGGTCGGACGTTCGAGTCGTCTCATCCCGACAGGTTACAAGTATATTTATCCATTTTTCAGTACTTGTACAAAACAAATTAGGGTATCCTAAAGGGTATTATCCAAATCAATACTTGGATTTTCATATCCCAAATATCATTTTTCGTTAACATATGCGGTATTGTTATCGAATAATTCTTATTTTTGTAATGTTGACACACTATATTAAAGTCTCAGAGCTATTTATTGTCCATACAAGTATAACACCCATTGGTAGTTATAGCTTTAAAATACGACATTAAATACTTTTTGTAACTTAATAAGCAATAACATTTGATGCTATGCCATAGAGGCATAACAAAGTATACTTATTTCCCAAATAAGCATTAATAGGTCTGAGACCTTAATAATAATTGATAAATGAATCCCTCGAAGAAAAAAATACTGGAAAACGCATTTAATTTATTCCTCACCGAAAGTTACAGTTCCGTTTCTATGCAAAAAATACAAAATGCCTCCGGGGTTTCGCGGGGAGCTATTTATCATCACTTCAAAAGTAAGGAAGAGATTTTCGAAGAAGTGGTGAATGAGTATTTAATGCCTGCCTTTTCGAGTTATTCTATGATTCAGGAAGATGAAAAATCTTCGTTACAGAATATGATATATGCTTCTATTAAATGCCGTCAGAGCCATATTAACCTGCTGAAAGAGGTAACTTCTTTTAAACTTACTGATTTTTATTTTTTCAAATTCATCTTTCAGGCATCCGAACACTGCAAAGATTTTACGGAGCAAGTGAATGTATTATCCGAAAAAGAGTTTAACGGATGGAGAAACATTATTCAACTGGCTATGAGAACGGGTGAGATAAGATCAGATATCGAACTCGATTATGTGGCACAATCTTTTATGACCATTCCTCTAGGCTTGGGTATATTCTCGGCTTTCAGTAATTATATAAATATAAATACCAAAGATATACGATCGTCTTACCTTCGTTTCTATACCTTGCTTAAGAAACCCGGATTCATGTAAAAAGAGCCAAAGAATAATGCTTATCCTCTGACTCTTTTATAATAAATAGGTCTGAGACCTTAATTCTCGACAGTGTACCCTTTTACTTTGGCAAATGCCAGAAGAGATTCGCTTATCGCTTTCCCTAAATCTTCACCATCCGGATCGTTTTGAGATTGGTTATCAATATATTCCTGACGCTTCTTGGCTAAATCGGCTATTTCCTTTTGAATATCATTCCTTTCTTTTTCTTTTTGAGTAACCAGCTGTTTAATTTCATCTTTCGATTTGCCCTGTAGTCCAGCAGGAAGTTCTTCTTCTTTTATTTTATCCAAAGCTGCACCATCATCTTTCACCATATCCACCAAATCCCATGAGCTGTTTTTGTACACCGATTTTGATTTACTTACGATACGTTCGGCAGAATTAGCCTTAGAGATCGATGCTGCATTTCTATCTTGAGTGACCTGATTCGCCTGTTTTTCATATCCTAATTGTCCATAACTGATATAAGTATCATTCAACCGTTGATTACAACTACTTATACGATCATCGTAAGGAGTTTCTATGTAACGTACTCTGGCATTCGAATCTATATTGAAGAATTTACCTTTTCCTCTGACTGAGGCATCTTTCCACAAATCACGTATGCCCGTTTCGGGGTCTCCGCAATGAATCGTATTTACGTATATATCTTTTCTGAGAGCCTGAGGTATAGATGTTTTATAGGATATTCTGCCTTGTTCAAATATTTCGTTTCCTGCAATATAGATTAGTTTCATATCCGACTCGTTACTCCCCCACTCCAACTCTTTTGTTGCTCGGCTTATGGCAGTTCCGCAATACTCTTCGCTACCGCTCGTTCTAAGTGCAAAGAGTTTTTCTGAGATTAAATCCAGATCGGTTGTCAAAGGAGTTATCTGATACATATAATCTCCTTCATACCTATTACCAGTTCCATAGGCATAGAGGGCAATTTCTATCTGTGGAGACTCTCCTCTATACTTTAGTGTCGTAAGTGTATTAACAATATTCCATAAGCGCGATTTGGCTTGCTCGATCAACCCATCCATACTACCCGACACATCTAAAAGAATGGCTACCTGAATTTTTGTAGCATTGGCAGATTTAACGGGTGCAGCAATTTCCTTCTCTTCCACTATATTTCGTGGAGCTGCCTGTGTACAACTTAAAGCCATAAAAGCAAAGGAAAATAACATTGAACATGACAATAATAACTTTTTCATATCGTAATTAATTTATGTGTTTCTGGTTCAAATGTATATCTTCGGAAAATAATATTTGGATTAGAATGGGTGAACCCCCTCTTTGAATAGGTGAAACATAGAATGTAACTGTTTTAAAAGTATTTACTTTACATTCTAAATCGTACAAAATATATGTATACAAGATATTTAATATACCTGGTCATTACTTTTTTACTGTCACAAGGCTCAATTGAAGCTCAGGATAGCAAAGGGCGTAAGTCGCAAAGCAAAGCCATATTCGACTTAAGTAAGTCGTTGGAAGATGGTGAACCGGACGAAAAGGTTGCATTAGAATACGAAAAGACGGCGAAAGAACAAATTGCTCAGGGAGAATATGCCAAAGCCGAAGATTACCTTAATCGGGCTAAGAAGCTATATGAGAAACTGAAAAATAAGGAAAAGATAGCCTATATAGATAGAGAAATAGCTAAAGTACAAGAGCAGCAAAACAAATTGTCAGAGGCCATATCGAGTTATAATCTGGCAGGTAAAGTATCGGAAGATAAGATTCAACAGGCAATAAATACAAACGATGCCCAACGATTGATAAACAATTCGAACCCGAAAGCAAAATCATCTTATATACAGAGGAATATAAATCTTTTGGAGAAATCTGCCAATACGGAGGATCGTTCCAATGCTTATCAGCAAATGGCAGAGGTGAATCTTGAAATGGATAATAAGGTAGAAGCCATCAATAATCTGGAATACGCTCTGAAGGATGCCAAAAAGCCTGTAGAGATTATAAAGATAAACAAAGACATTGCCAACATATATGCTGCCGAGAATAACCACGACAAGGTTATCGATATCAATAAAAAATTGGTAAAAGAGGCTGAAAAAACACAAGATACCAAGATTCAGGTAGAACAATTACAATCGTTATCGAATGCTTATTTTGAGGGACACGATACAGCTCAGGGAATTTCGTCATTACAGGATGCTTATAATTTAGCCATGGAGGAAGGTCATACTATGGAGGCTAAAAAAAGTGTTGAACTACTTATCGATCAATACAAAAAAGAAAAGAATACGCAAAAAGCCTTAGAATTATATGGTGATTTTATGAATCGGTTAGAAACCACAATTAAATCAGACAGCTCATTCATGGATGCCCGTCTACTGCAATTAAACGAAGATAAAATAAAACAACTGGAGAGAGAACGGTCTTTGAATGAACAGCTTATAAAGAAAAAGAATATTCTGAACTATGCCCTTATCGCTCTGATTGTATTGATTCTTATATTTCTTATTTTCACCATCAAAGCATTGTATTCTATTAAAATAAAGAATAAAAAGATTGCTTTACAATCGTTACGCCGCGAGATGAATCCTCATTTTATCTTCAATAGTTTGAATAGTATCAATCATTTTATTGCACAAAATAACGAATTGGAAGCTAATAAGTACCTTTCCTCGTATTCTAAACTAATGCGTAATATCATGGAGAATTCGAATAAGGATTTCATTACCTTAGCTACCGAAATAGAGCAATTGCAGGAATATCTTGATCTGGAGCATATGCGTTTCCAAGATAAATTTTCATACCAGATACAGATAGATAATTCTTTGGATACAGATAGTATTCTGGTTCCTAATATGCTTATACAACCTCAACTTGAGAATGCTATTTGGCATGGATTAAGGTATAAAGAAAGTAACGGACTACTTATACTCTCCGTAAAACAGCACGAAGGCTATTTACAAGTCATTGTAGACGATAACGGGATAGGACTGAGTAAGAGCAAGGAACTTAAAACAAAGCACCAGAAAATCCATCAATCAAGGGGACTGAACAATACACTCGAACGGATCGGGTTATTAAATAACTTGTATAAAAGTAAAATAACGATTGACATCAGCGAAAAAACAAAGAATGAAACAGGGGTTATTGTTATCATAACTTTTCCTCTAACCTTAAAGTAAGTTTTCAGAACTATTTATTTAAAAATATGCTACAAAAAATAAGAAGTGTAATAGTAGAAGACGAATCGGCAGCTCGTGAAGCTCTCAAAAGTTACTTGGCAAAATATTGTCCGCAAATAGAAGTCGTAGGCGAAGCACACAACAGCAAAGAGGCTATTTCGATACTCCATGAACTACAACCCCAACTGGTTTTTCTGGATGTGGAGATGCCTTTCGGAAATGCTTTTGATGTGTTGGATGAATGTAAAGACCTGTATTTCGAAACTATATTTGTAACCGCCTTTTCTGAATACTCGCTTCGGGCCTTAAACCAAAGTGCAGCCTATTATCTGCTTAAACCTTTAAGCATCGAAGAACTTATTCTGGCAGTCAACAAAGTACAAAAGCACATTATCAATAACGAAATCTTTAATCGCAATAAAATTATTGTAGAAAATTTCAGGGAACCTAAACCCGAAAAGCAACAGGTAATATTACCTACTTTGGAAGGTTTTGAAGTCATCAAAATGGAGAATATAATCAGGCTCCAAGGCAATGGCAATTTTACCGATATTTATTTATCCGACAAAAGTAAAAAGATGGTATGCCGTTTTCTGAAGCATTTTACAGAGATACTTCCCTACCCTTTTATACGGGTTCACAAATCGCATATTATAAATATCCACTTTGTAAAATCGTATCATAAAGGTTCGGGCGGATATGTTGTTTTGGATGATAATACCGAAATAGAAATATCGCCAAGTTATAAAGACGAATTTTTACAAGTATTCAAATAAGTGTGCATTCTTTTAAGTTCTCAGAACTATTTGCAGCTATAAAAATAAAAGGCTGTAGATTACTTAATCTACAGCCTTTTTAATACAAACCTTTTGTTTTCCTATAACTAATTAATCATCTTCATCATCTAATATAGCCGCTATTTCGGCTTCTATATCTTTATATTCGGCGGCCATCGCCAGCAATTGATCTTTTATTCTTCGATACTTCTCTTTTTGAAGTTTTATTTCTTCTTTATCTCTCTTATGTATCTTGAATATACTTGCTGCAAATACTAATAAAATGATACAAATAACTATTCCAACCAAGAGATATAGATATGCATACTTACGTAACTGATCGACTTGTTTATCTTTCTGATCCAAATGAAAATTTTTATCGGCAGTTAAAAGGGATAATGGACGCTCATTTTTTGTGATCACATTTTTAATCGAATCTCCTAGTTCTTTATAATATAAGGCTTGTTTGTAGTCACCTATTTGTTTACAATAATCAACAAAAGAATTATATAAAACTTTTAAAGTTTGGTTATCTCCTATTTCAGCTAAACTTTTTTCTGAAAGATCAATGTAATACCTAGCTGAATCAGGCTGATTTTTAGCATTATATAAATCAGATAAAATAAGATATGTTTTAGCATAAATTTTGGCATCTGAAGTTTGTTTTAGGACATTATTTAGATAATTTAAAGACTTATCATAATCTTTCATACGAAAATAAATATATCCTAAATTATTCGATATAGCAACTTTAAATTCCTTATCACCCAGTGTATCAGCATATTTTTCAGCTTTCTGAAAATAAACATAAGCACTATCTACATCTTTAATTTCATCATAAGCACGACCTATTTCATTTACAACTTGCATCTTATATTTATCTGTATCTTTTTCTTTCTCATAATAACTCAAAGCTTTTTTATAAAGTACAATAGCTGTATCCGTAATTCCTTGCTCATAATACAAATTTCCCATAATATGCACGCCTTTACCTGCCAATACATTGTTACGAGATTGTATTGCATATGGTTCCGACTGCAAAAAAGACTCCAAGGCTTCATCGGACATATTTTTAGCACGGTATACTCTACCCGCAAAATAGTGTGCCAATGCAGCTTGTTCAGCATTATTTTTTTTATCAAAATACCGCTGTGCTTCAAAAATCAGAGTATCGTTTGTAATATCTTGTTTTGATCTTTGTTTTGCTTGTACCTGTATTACAATATATTGCATATAATTATCCTTATCCATATTTTCAGGATTCGAAATAGAATCCAAAAGAGTTAAAGCATAATCAGGGTTGCTTTCAGCTATATTTTGAGCTTGTTTTAATAAATCAATGGAGGTATTATCTTTTTTACAAGAAAAAAATAAACATATAAAAAACAGTAGTAGAAAGTTTGTTAAAGTCCTCATCACAAAAAAGTTTGGTTATAAATAGACTAAACGATATCAGTCGTTTTCAAAAATAGGTGTAGTAATAAATATAGTATCATTTACTTCATTCTGGGTAGATCTATTCATACTATCCGGATCTTTACCACCTACAGTATGCCCCGAATCCATTTCATCTTCACAAGAAGTCAAAAAAAGTCCGCAACAACCAATAAATGCAATGCCTAATAATAAATGCTTAAGTTTCATAGTTTCTAAAATTTTATGATTGGGTGTATTTATAAGCTGAAAATACAAGATAATTACTAATATTCTTCATAGTTTATGTGTATTAGATTCAATATCAAATAGATAATATTTAATGACAGTATTAGCTATTATTTGAATCACAAAGTAAATTTAATTTTTCATTCTCTTATTTACCAAATAATCATTTAACAAAAACAATAGAAAATAATTATAAAAAAAATTATTATTCGTTCCATTGCTTGTAAAATATTCAGATTTATTAATAAATGGTCATCTGTAATAATTTATTATATTTACCAAAACAATAAAAGGTTTAAAACCTGACTATCATAATGGATAATCTTCCTCATATATCAGTTATACTTCCGGTTTATAATGCTGAAAAGACACTATCGAAGTGTATTGAAAGCATTTTAAACCAAGAATTTCTTGATTTTGAATTGATCATAATAAATGATGGCAGTAACGATTTTAGTTTGTCAATTTGTGAAAATTATGCTGCACAAGATAGCAGGATAAAAATAATTAATAAACAAAACAACGGGGTATCAAGTGCACGCAATCTTGGTTTAGAGAATGTCAGAGGAAAATACATTTGCTTCGTAGATGCCGACGATTGGGTTGAAAAGGAATATCTATCGGCTTTTTTCAGAACCAACAAAAACCCTGATAAAGAAATAGTTATTCAAAGCTGTTTTGAAGATACGCAAATAGAATCGGCTATAAAATGTTTACTTCCTGACAAACAATATAATCGGGAAAAATTTGCTCGTGCTTTTCTTCAATTACGCATCTTGGGTTATGGTTATCCTTTTGCAAAACTGTATCAAACGGATGTGATAAATGAGCATAATTTACGGTTTGATACGCATATCCATTTTATAGAAGATCTTCTCTTTTTTCTTAATTACATGCAATACATGCAATCGTTGCGTACAGTTTCGGAAGCTCGATATCACTATACAATTCATTCATCCGATGTATCACTCTCCTATTCTCATAATCCGTATGAATCCGAAATAAAAGCTTATTATGCTGAAAAAGAAATATTAGAAACACTTACTGAAAAATTTAATTTTAGCATTCTCAGTATTTATTATTGGAAAGCTAATAATGGATTTTTATTTTACAGGGCAATACGGACTATTTATCGTCCGCAGTGGAAAAAACCTTTTTCGGAAAGAATATCTATACTAAAAGAGCAGTGGAACAGAGAAAATATTTATTGTTTAAAGGCGTATAGCCGGCAATCGCTCAATGAGCAATTGAATAAAATAGCAGTAATGCTATATGTGAAAAAGCATATTTATCTGTATGATATGTATATGAACTTTTTTGTTTTTATCAGATACAATCTCCCATTTGTCTGGAAATTATTCAGAAAGAGTATAAAGGCTAAAAAGCATTAAGCAGATTGCCCTGAAATATTCCTACATTTTTGCAACAATGAATTATATCCTATTTTATAAATTTGCAGATAAGACACACCTAAATCTCTTGATACTACCAAAGGCCATTTCCAGTTGTGATATACTAATTGCACCATACCCGTCGCCAAAATAATACCATATATTCCCCAATGGAAAACACCCATAAAGAGTGGCGAAAGTAAGGCTATACTAAATCCCGAAAATAACGACGCGTACAGATAAGGTATTCTGTTTTTGGTAGTTAAAAGTAATAAAGGCAGCACATGATTGACATCGAGATAATAAACCACAAATAATAGAACCAAAGGAAGTGTGGGTAAAAAATAGGTTTGACTATGAATGAGTTCTAAAATACGATTGCCAAACAACACTATAATTAATGCAGCGGAAAGATAAGTAAAAGTCATAATAAAGACACTTTCGCTGAATATTTTGCGAATGTCGTTCTTGCGGTTCTCAATCTGAAATTGAGTAAAAAGAGGCATATGTGTCTGAAAGTAAAGTTGCGATATACGGCTTATAAACAATATCAATTGCATGGTTAACCCGTATTGACCGACCACCGATAATGGAAGAAACAGCGAAGCAAAAAAGATATTGCCACGTGTAGTAAAGAATATTGCCAATTCGGCCAATCCCACCTTAGAGGCATTGTATCGTATAATAGGGAGTATGTTTTGTGAATAGTAGGAGCTTTCTCTCAACAGCGTTTTCAATCCGTTTTTAAAAAAGAAACGATGGGCAAAAATTCTATTTACGATGACAGACAGGCATGTGGCAATCGAAACCGAAATAATACCATATCCACACATCAAACCAATAACAGTCACAGCAATATATACCGATTTGGTAATAATAATGAGTATATTATTCTCCTTTATCAGTCCTCTACCCAAAAGTAAAGAGTTATAATAAAGATAGAAAAACTCGATAGATACCGCCACCGAATAAATAAACCAGGCAGTGAGTATATCGTCAGAATTATTAAGAGATGAAGATATATGCAGAATATAAATTGATCCTAAAACGGTAAGCAAACCCAATATGACAAGTGATGCTGCTCCATAAAAAAGTTTCATCCCTTTTATTATACTTTTGAGCAAAGCATAATTAGGTCGATCCATTACAGGTGCCGAAGGGTCGATCCCCTCTTTAAGCAGCGTGGTTGCACCGCCAAAAGCATAAGCTACATTACGGGTAAAGGCACTCTGAAAGCCAAAATCGAGCAGTGCGACAAATGTACCGATAGTGAGGAAAATATACCATATGCCTAAAACATCTTGTGGAAGTGTTTTGAGAATAACAGGTAAAATAATAATACCTGCTCCCATATTAAAAAACTGGGCTACATAGCTCCAGATAATATCGGCTTTGGTTATTATTATTTTATTATGGTTATTTCCGGACATTTTAAATTAAGTAAAAGAGAATATTTAATGATAGTTTTGTAAACTTAAATTTTCTCACTGTCAATAACAGCAAAAGGTATGCTTAGTTTAAAGAAACCTTGATCTTCTGCTATCTTATTCATTTTGTTTTCAATGATTTCGAAAATTTCAGCTTGTTTATCTTCGGATACAATATTTTTCCAGCTATCTAAAAAAGCAAGTCTTATAAAATAGTACTGCAAGACGGTCGATCCATCGGCAAAAGTATAATTAAATTGATCTTTTATGACCTTTTTTACCGAAAATCCGTTTTGTTCGACCAAGCTTACAAGTTCTTCGAGAGGTTTACGCATCCTATAAATGTGATTCCACATAGCATCGATTTCCGTTTGCATGCCGTATTCTTTCAACACTTCTTCCATTATATCATAAAACTCAATCATGGTTTCACTAAGATTCATGGTTTGAATGAATTGTCCCACACTCTTCATTATACGTGAACATTCACTCAGTGTTTTATTCAGATCCGAAACGTTATTTAATCCGTTATTGCTCGTTATTAAATCAACCGATCTATCTCCAAGGGGTATATTTTCGGCTACACCTCTGATAATTTCTACATTGTCGATTCCATAAAAAGCTATTTTCTTTTCAGCTCTTTTAATAGCTGCTTCCCACGGATCTATCCCATATACTTTACTCGATTTACCGAATCTCATAGCCAATTCGGTAAGTGGAAAACCTGCTCCGAATCCGATATCAAGAACAGTGCTGTTTTTTCTCATCCTTACATTTTCGAGTAGTTTCAAACCAAAAGGAGCAGCCCAAAAGGGTAATTCATCGAATAACTCAATTAATTCATCGGAATTAAAATCAAAAGCGGTGACTAAGTGATCGTTCATAATCTGTGAAGTTTAGTAAATATTTATTGTTGTATTTTTCATTTACAAACCAAAAAAATAACAAATCTCAACTATTTTACGGTCTCAGACGTATTTATTGTCCATCCAAGTATAAAAACAATTGGTAATTATAGCTTTAAAATGCAATATTAAATACTTTCTGCTACTTGAAATATGAGTCTTTTCAAAAGTAGATAAATATTACAAATATCGTATCTTTGCCTTGATATTAAGTACTATGTACTATCTATTTATTGCATTTTAGATTCAGTTTTAAATGCTGTACTTAGATATTTTACTAAAAAAACTCCACTTTATGCTTCTTTTAGAACCTCAGCACTGGACAGATTATGAGTTAATAGATTCGGGTAATTATGAAAAACTCGAACGATTCGGAAAACACATCCTGGTACGACCCGAACCTCAGGCAGTATGGCAAAAATCGCTGCCGGAAAAAGAATGGGAAGACATGGCTGATGCTATTTTCAGACGCGAAAAGGGAAAATCGTCACAGGATGGTAGCGAAAGGGGAGAATGGATTCAGAAAAAAGGAATGCCCGATCAGTGGTTTATTAACTATGATTATAAGGATATGCACCTTAAATTTCGTTTAGGCCTTACTTCTTTTAAACATGTAGGTATATTTCCCGAACAAGCCGAAAACTGGAATTTTATTTATGATACCATCAAAAGCTTCGATGTAAGTGAACCCAAAGTATTGAACCTCTTTGCTTATACAGGAGGTGCTTCTATTGCTGCGAAAAGTGCAGGAGCTGATGTTACCCATGTAGATTCTGTTAAACAGGTTATTACATGGTCACGCGAAAATATGGAGGCTTCGAATCTCGATAATATCAGATGGATTGTCGAAGATGCTCTCAAATTTTGCAGACGTGAAATAAAACGAGGCAAAAAATACAACGGTATTATTCTCGATCCTCCTGCTTATGGTCGTGGTCCTGATGGCGAACGATGGATTCTGGAAGAAAACATAGCAGAACTGATGTCGATCTGCCATGAATTACTAGAGAACGAAAATTCATTTCTTATACTTAATCTCTATTCGATGGGATTTTCGCCGGTCATAGCTGAAAACTTAATTAAAAATTACTTTCCTGCTATCAAATCATATCAATATGGAGAACTTTTAATACCCGAAAAATCGGGGAAAAGATTACCTCTAAGCATTTTTATTAGATTCAATAAAATAAAATAAAATAAGTTAGCAGAATTATTTATTATTCAGGTAAGCAAAACAGCTATAAATTGTTATAGTCTTAAAACGCTCATTAAATACGTTCTTTTACTTAAAATAAACATTATGAAAAAGTCTGTTTTTATATTCACATTTATATTTGTGTTTGTGATGGGATTTGCACAAACAAATACTACTCCTAAATACAATGTTCCTGAAGAATACTCTTTTTTGTTACGGGAAGACTACAATAAGTATGAACCTGAAATAAAGGAAGCTATAGACTGGTATTTATGGCGTTCGATGGGTATGGACAATGATAAAAGGCAAAATGCTGCAACTTTTTTCATGCAATGGCTTGTCGGCAGTCCGGCTGTGACAGTAGAAGTAGATACTAAAGTGGTGAATTTCGTAGATACTAATCCACAATTATTGATACCGTTTAGTATGGGATGGAGTAAGTATGCCATAGAAAATGAGAATGCAGACCGTATTAAGGCTTCTGCAGCAGGAATAGAAGCTGCTGTTGCTTATTATAATAAAAACAGAGCCTTTATGAACAAAGATGCTAATATAGAAAAGTACGAAAAAATGATAAAGAATAAGAAGCTTGAAAACTATATAAGTAAAAACCTTCCTCCTAAAAAATAAAAGAGAAAAAGAATGCTTGTCAATAAAGTGTTGATAACTGTTGATAATTTTCTGAAAAATAAAGTTGCAAAGTTGATAGCTCTAATAGTATATAAGATATTCATGAAATACAAAATTATTAAGCATAAATCTTTGTTTTTAATATCATACAGTTATCAACAACTATTAACAATGTGAATAAATAAAACTTTTAAACACTCATAGTTATCAACACCCGTTTAATAAAGTCTATAACAGTCAGAAAACCATACTATATGAGTATGCTAAAAAATGTTGATAAATGTATATAAGTCTGCATAAATTTAATAGTAACTTAAAAAGCAAGAAAAATACGAAATACTAATAAACAGTTTCAACAGGCTATTATTACTACCATATTAGTTTTTAGTTTAAAGAAGAATAAATAATACATAATACAATTGTTGATAACCCATTTTTGGATAACTGTAGATTTTTAAGTAAATTCATCTATTTAAGTTTTCAGAACTATTTATTACTTGGATATGCAAAATAGTCGTAGATAGTTATACCTTTATAAAAGGTGTCGTACATAAATTTTCTTTTACTTATTATTACTTGTATTTATTCAATGAATAAAAGGTCTCGGACCTTACTATATAATTATGAAAAAAATTATTTTAAGTTTATTAGTTATGGGATCGGTTATGATCTCATGTAAAGATTCAAATATGAAAATAGATAAAGCTCAGTATTCGGGTAAAGATGTATCGGGTGAAGCATCTATCATAAGAAATAAAGAAACTAAATCTGCCGAATTGCATATACAATCGTCAGGTAAATGGATATTGTATGCCGGAAGTTCGGTAGAAGATATAGATTTTTCGAAACCTGTAGCAGAAGGGGAGGGTAGCGGTACTTTTTCTTTGAATGTACCTGATAGTATCCGGACTTATTTTCAATTGGTAACTCCCGAAGGTAAAGCCATTCTGGCCGAACGCCATCTACCTATGACAGGAGGATATAATTTCAGGGACTTGGGAGGTATTAAAACTTCAGACGGAAAATATATAAAGTGGGGTAAGATATTCAGGTCAGATGATCTACATACCTTGACAGATGATGATCTTAACTATTTGTCAAGTATTTCTTTGGTTTCGATAGTAGACTTCAGATCGCCTGACGAAATTAAACGTTCTCCCGATAGATTGCCTGCTTCTGTTAAAACGGATTATGCTTATTCTATTACACCCGGTAATTTATTAGCAGCTAAAAGTTTAACCGATCTTAAAGAATCGCAAATGGATAGTGCTATGATGGAAATGAATGTATTGTTGGTAAGCGATACATCTTGTGTAAACAAATATAAAGATTTTTTCACCTTGTTACAAGAGGAAAAAGATGTTCCTTTGATGTTTCATTGTTCGGCGGGTAAAGACAGAACCGGAATGGGAGCTGCTCTGGTATTATTTGCTCTGGGGGTAGATGAAAATACGATTATTGATGATTATTTGTCTTCTAATACTTATCTTGGCGACAAATATGCTCAATACATAGCTCAGAATCCTAATTTGAAACCTTTGTTTCAAGTTAAAAAGGATTTTTTGATGGCAGGTATAGATCAGATAAAAAAAGATCATGGTTCAGTCGAAAATTATTTGACTGATGTTTTAGGAGTAGATATCCAAAAATTCAGAGAAAAGTATCTCTATTAGAATTTTCTATTGTATTGGCTTAAACCTCTAAATTTTAAATTAGATATTTTGTTGACTGTTGTTTTAGGTAATCAGCAACAAAGGTTTGCGGTCTTTATTTAAGGGTAAAAGATTTTTTAATAATGTTATCTATGAATTTTTATAAAAGAATTGTTACTTTAAGTATAGTACTTATTGTATATGTCAATTTTGCTTACTGTCAGTCTAAGAGCGAAATTGAAGATTTATTGATAGAGGTTTCTAAGGTACCGGATTCTAAAGATATAATTAAAAATCAGTCTGCCTTGAAAATTTCTGATTATCACGATGAAGCATTGAATATATTGCCTGATTTTTTTACGGATGATACAAAAACCAATGTTTATTCGAAATGCTTAAAACGAAAGTTAACAAAGGGTGAATTGGCTATTATTTTATGTGATAGAATAGAAATTATACCTTATTTCGAACTGATAAATATGCAAAATTTTACTCTTTTGTTTTGTAAAGACAACCCCAATTTTGTAGAACCTTATTTAGATATTATAAAGAAACAATCTCCTGCAAAATTCAGGGATAAATATGTACAATGGCTTCACAGTGATAAGCGCAGCAGCACCAAAATTTATAATTACTGAATTGGTTTGAAAGAGGTCTGTTTTATCTATAAAGTAAAAGGCCGGAACAGTATGATTGAAGACATAAAAAGTGTGTGTAACTTTTGTCACTTTTGTAATCTTTTTATATCTTAACTATTGATAATCAACTGTTTTTGAAAGTGACAAAAAATGTACAGAAAGTACAAGAAAGTGTGAGTTTTTTGTACTGTTTTGTCACCTTTGTAAAGTAGAATGTAAGTTTATTGAAGGAAAGTAAGTAAAAGTACACATTATTAGTTTGTATAATTTGACTATCTTTGCATCCTTGAAAATTAAAAAATTAAAATAAAATAATGGCTCTACAATGTGGTATAGTGGGACTTCCTAATGTAGGAAAATCGACCCTTTTCAATTGTTTATCGAACGCAAAAGCCCAATCGGCTAATTTTCCTTTTTGTACAATCGAACCTAATGTGGGAGTGATTACTGTTCCTGATGAACGTTTGAACAAATTAGCAGAATTGGTTAAACCAAACCGTATTTTACCCACAACTGTAGAAATTGTAGATATTGCAGGATTAGTTAAAGGAGCCAGTAAAGGTGAAGGACTTGGAAACAAGTTTTTGGCGAATATACGTGAAACAGATGCCATACTTCATGTATTGCGTTGTTTTGATGATGATAATATTACTCACGTAGACGGAACTGTAAATCCTGTTCGTGATAAAGAAATAATTGATACCGAATTGCAGTTGAAAGATTTGGAAACTGTGACAGCTCGTATTCAAAAAGTAGAAAAACAAGCTAAAACGGGCGGTGATAAGGATGCTAAACGCATGTATGACATTCTTATCCAGTTCAAAGAAGCTTTGGAACAAGGAAAATCAGCTCGTACCGTTCAGTTTGATAATAAAGAAGACGAAAAGGCTGCTAAAGAATTATACTTGCTTACTTACAAACCTGTAATGTATGTTTGTAATGTGGATGAAGCAAGTGCAGTTTCGGGAAATAAATATGTAGAACAAGTACGCGATTCGATACAAGAAGAGAATGCACAAATACTTGTGGTAGCTGCTAAGATAGAATCTGAAATAGCTGAATTTGAATCGTACGAAGAGCGTGAAATGTTTCTTTCTGAAATTGGTCTCGAAGAATCGGGGGTTGCACGTCTTATAAAGGCCGCTTATCAACTTTTAGGTCTTCAGACTTACTTCACCTGCGGAGTGCAGGAAGTTCGTGCCTGGACGTTTATTAAAGGTTATAAAGCACCGCAATGTGCTGGTGTTATACATACCGATTTCGAAAAAGGTTTTATCCGTGCCGAAGTTATCAAATACGAAGATTTTATTGCTTTGGGTTCTGAGTCTGCCGTTAAAGAAGCAGGTAAAATGAGCGTAGAGGGTAAAGAATATGTGGCTCAGGATGGCGATATTATGCATTTTAGATTTAATGTATAAAAAATCTATGCTTATTTCAAATCTTATTATATATTAGCATGAAATTTAAATCGTTCATGCTATGAAAGTAATATTTGTATTGGCTGTATTTTGTTTATTATTAACAGGTTGTGATTATACTTATGATTATACCTATGAGATAACGAATTTTACCAACGAAGTGATTACTGTCAAAACCGTTAAAAGAAACAATAGTTGGTCGTTGTATATAAAAGATTCTATATTTGAGATAAAACCGAATGAAACAAAGATTATTATAACCGATGATGGTGGGATATGTGGTAGAAATTATACTCCGCCTTGTGAATATAAATCTACGGATTCTATACCACCGTCTTATATAAAGTTTGATATTTTGGTAGGTGAAAATATACTTTCAAAGAAGTTTAGATTGTTTGAATACTGGACTTACAAGACAGATGAACGTAGCGGCACATATAACTTACAGATTAATAATTCTTTGTTAACAGAATAAATAAATATTAATGAATAAAAAAAGTTTCATTTAGTTTTAGTTACACACTAAAGAATATCACTAATTAAAATAAATGTATGAAAAAGTATTTCTTAGCATTGGCTTTATTGGCCACTTTTAGTTTTGCTGCTAATGCACAATTTGGAAAAATAAATGTAGGTAAAGTAACTGATGCTGCAACAAAAGGAGTGAAGGCTATGACTTTGAGTGATGCTGAAATTTCTCAGTATGCTCAGGAATATATCGATTGGATAGATGCTCACAATCCTGTATGCAGTGTGACAGATACAGACCCAGGTAAAAGAGAAACTGCAGAGCGTTTGGCTAAAATTGCAGCCATGTTTCCTATAGATAATGTTAATGGTAAAAAACTAGATATCAAAGCTCTTTATGTTGTTGATGTAAATGCTTTTGCATGTGCTAACGGTAGTATCCGTGTATTTGCTGGTTTGATGGATATCATGACTGATGATGAAATTCTTGCAGTAATGGGACACGAAATAGGTCATGTGGTAAATAACGATTCTAAAGATGCTTTTAAAACAGCTCTGCTTACTTCGGCTCTTAAAGATGCAGTAGGTTCTACCGGAAATACTGCAGCTGCTTTAACAGACTCTCAATTGGGTTCTTTAGGTGAGGCTTTGGCTAGTGCTCAATTCTCTCAAAAACAAGAATCGGCTGCCGATGATTATGGTTATAATTTATTGAAACAAGCTAATCAGGATCCTAAAGCAATGGCTCAATCGTTAGGTGTGCTATTGAAATTGGAACAAGAAGCGGGTGCCGGTAAAACAAGTAAAGCTACTCAATTATTTTCGAGCCATCCGGGTCTTGAAAAACGTATAGCTAATTTAGAGAAGAAAAAATAATACACTATAAGTGTTTGATAATAAGATTATAATAAAACAACCTGATAGTTTACTATCAGGTTGTTTTATTATTTAGAGGTATCTTAAAGGAAGGATATTTTACTTTAAATATCCTACAGGATGATTAAGCATCAATGTTTGGCTATCACTCAACTTAAGAGCCTTTTTTAGTTCCGCGTGATTCATCTGTGCCCGTGGTTTAGTGCCTAATCCCATTCCTGAACAGAATATAGATATGTTTTGAGATACAATGCCTGCATCTACTTTATTCATATCGGTAATATGTTCTATTGAGTTGTAGGCGGATGGTTTGTATGTTGAAGCATCTGCTACAATATAAAGAATAGAAGGGGGTAGGGGATTATCCTTTTTTCCACCTGCTAATCCTCGGTAATCACCTTCCGATATTAGTATTAAATTGTTTGCTTGAGCATCAAATTTATATACTGCGTTAGGTAAGGCAACGTATACATCGATATCTTGGCTATTTTGAGCCGATGGAGCGGTCTTTTTACCATTCTCGCGGTTAATACCATTGGCAGCCCAAAGTAAGTTCGACAGATCTTGTATACTGAGTTCTTTGTCTGAAAATTCGGATGAAGATTGTCTTTTAGCAAATGCCTCCATTACGCTAATTCCACCTGTTTTTACCGGCTCATTCAGTTTTATGTCTTGAGCATTGATATTTACAAGTGAAGCAAAAGCTAATGCAGCTATTAGAATATATTTCATGTCTTTATGAAGTAGGATTTGTTATGATTTAAAATGGTTCTCTATTTTGTCCAGAAATGCTTTTCTATGCTCATCACTTCCCGATGTAATGTGATCGCAATTGAACCATGTTGCATTCTTTATTCCTACAGAATACAGGCAGTTTTTATTGATGTCATTAACAGGATCACCCGATTCGCTGAAATTCTCTGTAGCTTGTTCTGATGTAGTTATTACAGTAGATTTTTCGATATTGAGAAGTGGATTCCAGCCTTTTTCATAATTATATGCAAATCCATAAAGAAGTACTTTATCAAAGAATCCTTTTAAAATAGCCGGCATATTCATCCACCATATGGGGTATATAAATACTACATGGTCGCTATTTTTGAGTAAGTTTTGATATTTCTCTACTAATGGATCCGAAAATCCACCTTTTGAATATAAAGCTAATTCTGACTCTGTCAGAACAGGGTTAAAATTGTCTTTATGCAGATCTATAACATGATAAGGACGATTATCTGTATCTAATTTGTCAGTAATTGTATCTAAAATCACTTTATTAAAACTACCATGCCAGGGATGTGCTAAAACTATTGTTACCATCTTTTTCTTTTTTTGATTAGTTCTATAAATTTACGCATTTCTTTTTATAGTCTTTTCCGGACTCATTTTTATAAACATTATTTAATATAAAAGAGCTGTAGTTTTAATACTACAGCTCTTTTTATACTAGTTTTGAATTATTTCTTATTTAGATTCTTTCAATACCATATCGATAGTAATTGCAGTAGATACTACAACGATTTTATCTGTATTTTCTTTGTATTCTTCTCTGATAGAAACATTGTATTTATCGGCAGTAGTGAAAATTTCTTTCATTGCACCTGCCCATTTTTTGCTGATTGTTCCGATAGGTTGTCCATTAGCTTCTGATATAGCAAAATTCCATCCTTTCCAGTCTCCTTTTATTTCGGCTATCTTGGTTTTGTTAGCAGCCATAATATGGAAGGTAGGTTTAAGAAATGCCCATTTTTGTTTAATGAATCCAAGAATTTCATGGTGTCCGTTTAATATAGCTATTTCTGACATGAAAAAAGTCCATCCTCTCTTTATTACTGCAAGAGTATTACCTTCTGTATCTACAATTTCCAATAAGAAAGGCATCATTGCTTTACCCAAAAATAATCGAAGGATTTTATGACCTGTAGATATTCGTTGTTTAATAAGGCCTATTTGGTTACCATCTTGACCAAATACTTTATATTCTGCTTCGAATTTAAAGTAATTTACTTTTTGATCTATGAAATACTCATTGGTTTCGAAGAACTTAGGAAAATTATTCATAATACAATATTATAGTTTAGTTATTAGTTAGAGTACAAAAGTAATCCATTATGAGCTAAAAGCAATCAACCTGCTATGTTAATTTTTATTCCGAGTTCTTCAACTCTTTTTCCAATGGTTTTGAGTTCTTCCAAAGGAACTTTTTCCAGATTTTTCTCGGGTGTCTCTCTATCTATAGTGTAAATCATTACTTCTTTTGGATGGGTGGCTTTTATAATGTTCAGCCATCCTTCTATCTCTTTTTCGGTAGTATTATCAACCGTTTTTCCGTTATGGCTACCTCTTACAAACATGGTTTGCAGAATAAAATCGCCTTTAAATTTTTTAAATAACTCAACTTGTTTCTCTATATTATAAGTGGGAGAATTGGGTTGATCTATTAAATTGACTGTATCAATATATGCCGAATCGAGTTTAAGTATATTATTCTCAATCTTTTTAAGAGCATTAAACACACTTTCCTTACCGATATGCATTGCATTGGAAAGAACACTTATTTTAGCTTCCGGAGCGTATTTGTTTCGTAATTCTATGGTGTCATCAATTATTTCTGCAAAATGAGGGTGTAGGGTAGGTTCTCCATTACCGGCAAAAGTAATGACATCTATCTTTACATTTTCTTCTCTTAATTTCAATAATTTGTGTTCCAGAGCAGCCTCGACATTCTTACGATCGGGTAAAGCTGTTTTGGTTCTACCATCCTCATTATATCCGCATTCACAATAGATGCAATTGAATGAGCATACTTTTCCATCGTATGGTAAAAGATTCATTCCTAATGAAGTACCTAATCTTCGACTGTGGATAGGTCCAAAAACTATTTCATCAAATAATAGTGTTGACATGATTTATTTATTACATTTTATCTTAACCATTCAATTCCGTATATAATTCCATATGCAAGAAGTACATAGCGTGCAAATTTACCTGCAAACATACTGATATTTACAATATATACATTGGCTCTCATATAGCCGAGTGCAACTGCAATAACATCTCCCACTATGGGTAAGAAACTGAAAAAAGCCATAATAGCACCTTTACCGGTAAGCCAAAGATGTATTTTTTCAATTTTCTCTTTTTTTATTTTCAAGTACTTTTCTATCCATTCCAGTTTGCCTAATTTACCTAAGTAATAATTGGTCATTCCTCCCATCCAATTACCCACGGATGCTATGATTATACATGTCCAAATATCAAAACCTGCTGCTATAAGAGCAGCAAATACAAATTCGGAGCCAAATGGTAATATTGTGGCTGCAAGAAATGAGGCTAAAAAAAGCCCTATGTATCCGTATTCGGCAAATCCGTCAAGCATATTTTAAGATTGTATTTTATTAAATATCTTTTTTCTAAATGCATAAATTGTTAGAGTAAGAAATGCTACTAACGTAATATATAAGCTATTTTTTTGAATAAAAGTACCTTCAAATTTTACTTTAACAGATCCAGATGTATTAATTGGAATCTCTATGAGACCGTTTTTACTTTTCTGAATATCTATTGTTTCTTTATTATTGTAGGCATAATAACCCTTGTAATAGGTCAAAGGAAGCTCTATGATTTCGTTATGTATTGTATTTATTTCGAATACAATTTCACTTCTCGATCTTTTTATATTATATATTTCAGTATCAGCATGTTTTTTTAATATAACATTACCTCTTTCCACTAAATTATTTACAGTTGCCGGGATAGGGAGGTATTCTATATTATCAGCAAAACCTAGGAAGAAATTATTGGAAGTTCCTCTTTCCGGTAGATTTGTTATTCCCCATTTTGCATGTTTATAGGGCATACTATTTAAGTAAATAGAAGCAAATAATAGGAATATTATTCCCGAGAGAAAGAAGAAAGATTTAGTATTCCCTTTTAAATAATTAGTCACATAATACCCACAAGATAAAGCTAATAGAAAGCTCGAAAATTCAAATAGTCTCCATATAAACTGAGTTCTTCCAAAGATATAGTTAGGATATAAAAAGAGAGGAAGAAGATCCGAAGTATATATAATTATAAGAAAAGCGGCTATAGAAAACAGGTCGATGCTTCTTATCATTTTATCCTTTCTGGATATAAAAAATCGGGCAATTAAAGGTAAAATAAG
This sequence comes from Dysgonomonas sp. HDW5A, assembly GCF_011299555.1. NCBI lineage: Bacteria > Pseudomonadati > Bacteroidota > Bacteroidia > Bacteroidales > Dysgonomonadaceae > Dysgonomonas > Dysgonomonas sp. HDW5A. Next base: position 1,661,678 of record NZ_CP049857.1, read on the forward strand.
CGTTATACCAATGCTTGGTAAAAAGCTATAACTTAAAAGAGCCTTTGGTAATTCTTTAGCAGCTATTCTAACAAAAGGGTAATTGCTAAAAGTTTCGTAATTAAAAGAGTCGGATATGGTTTGTTCAAAGAAAGGAAATAAAAAAATTGCAGAACATAATACCGTGAAGCATCCGGCTAAAATTAAATATAGAATTCTCTTTGGTTCTTTTATAAAATCTTTTACAAAGATTAGTAGCGTAACTGTCACAATAATAGATAATAACAAAGTCGAAAGTAAATGCGTCAATATAAATAAACTATATCCAATAGTCAAAATATACCATTTTCTACAATCGCCTTTGATAACCTCATACAATCCCCAAAATACTATGGGAAGAAAAGTAAATGTTATAGCCTCTGCAATAGCAGCTCTTTCGAAATAATCTTGTAATCTATAGAGACAGAAAGTGTATAAAATAGCGCTTATATATGCCGTATATTTATTTTTAAATACTTTGTAAACAGATAGATAAGTAAGTAGTCCTGTTAATAAAGTAAAAACAAAATACATCAATTGGTAGGCTCTGAAAACTCCGATAAGATTACCAATTAAGGTAAAAGGGATAAAAGTGAAGTTTGGATAAAATAAATTTGAAGCATACCCGTAATTATCAATTGCTTGGCTGTCTATATACGTAGGGAATGTCCCGTTTTTCAAAGCTTCCATAAGTATAAGAAATCTATTATAATGGAAGGCTGCATCATGTCCTACGCTTACTAAAGTAAACATAGAATAACGAAACATTGTAAATACTGTCAAGCAGACGAGTAGGACTAAAAATATCCAAAAATGACTCTTTTCATTTTTCAATTTTTCTTTAAATTGAGATAATATATTCATATAACGGGTGTAAAATATCAAATTAATGTGCTTCTAACCAGTTGTTACCTGTGCCGGAGTCAGCTTTAATAGGAACTATTAGTTTATAGGCCTTTTCCATCTCCTCAATAACTATTTGTTCCACGTGCGACAATTCATCATTGAAGGTGTTAAAGTTCAGTTCATCATGTACTTGCAAAATCATCTTAGAACGAATATTTTCATTTCTGAAGCGTTCGAAGATAGTATTCATGGCTATTTTTATGATGTCAGCAGCACTTCCCTGGATGGGTGCATTTATAGCATTTCGCTCAGCATATCCACGTACAGTGGCATTTCTGGAGTTAATATCTGGAAGGTATCGTTTACGTCCTAGAATAGTTTCTACATACCCTTTTTCTTTGGCTGTATTAATGATATTATCCATGTACTCTTTTACCTTTGGATAAGTTTCAAAGTATCCGTCAATCAGCTCTTTAGCTTCTCCCCGAGGTATAGAAAGCCTTTCTGCAAGTCCAAAAACAGATATACCGTATATAATACCGAAGTTAGCCGTTTTTGCTTTGCGGCGCATATCGCTTGTTACATCTTTAATTGCGATTTTATATATTTTGGCAGCCGTTGCAGCGTGAATATCTTCTCCACTGTTAAAAGCATCTATCATATTTGGATCTTGGCTAAGATGTGCCATAATCCTTAACTCAATTTGTGAGTAGTCAGCCGAATAAAAAGTACATCCCGGATCGGCTATAAAAGCTTTTCGTATATCCTTTCCATGTCCCTCCCTGATAGGAATATTTTGTAAATTGGGATTGCTCGAACTTAATCTTCCTGTAGCCGTAACTGTTTGATTATATGATGTATGTATTTTATCATCTCTTTTATTTATCAATAAAGGGAGTGCATCAATATATGTACTTAATAATTTTTTAAGACTGCGATATTCTAATATTTTTCCGATAACGGGATGAGTATCCCTTAGACTTTCCAGTACTTCTTCACTGGTTGTATACTGACCGGTTTTAGTCTTTTTGGGTTTTTCGATGACCTTTAATTTGTCGAAAAGAATTTCACCTACTTGTTTGGTCGAGTTTACATTAAATTCTACTCCTGCAAGTTCAAATATCTCGGCCTCAATATTTAACATTTCTTTGGTCAGATTTTCTGATGACTCTTTCAGAGCCTTGGTATCGAGTCTTACACCTGTATATTCCATATCGGCAAGCACATATACCAATGGAAACTCTATATCATATAGTAAATGGCTTATACCGTTTTTTTCTATTTCTTTTTCAAGAATATTTTTTAGTTTGAGAGTTACATCTGCATCTTCACAAGCGTAGTTGCAAATATCTTTAGGAAATAGATCTCTCATGTTTAATTGGTTCTTTCCACGAGATCCGATTAATTCATCTATATGAATAGTTTTATAATTGAGATAGGTTTCGGCCATATAATCCATATTATGTCTCAATTCCGGATTTATTAAGTAATGGGCAATCATTGTATCGAATAATTTGCCTTTTACTTCTATCCCATATTTTTTGAGGACAATAATGTCATATTTTATATTTTGACCAATTTTAAGAATATTTTCGTTTTCCAGAATTTCTCTGAAAATTTCTACCTGACTTTTCGCTTTATCGAAATCTGCGGAGATAGGTACATAATATGCCTCGCCTTCTTCAACAGAGAATGACATTCCGACTAATTCGGCATCAATAGGGTCAACAGATGTAGTTTCGGTGTCAAATGAACAAAAATCTTTACCTAATAATTTGTCTTTTAATTTGACCATTTCTTCTTCATTATCAATTAAATGATAAGAGTAGACCATGTCTTTTAACTCCATGAGAGTCGAATATTTTTTTTCTTCTGGAGAATCTTCCTTGAATTCTTCAAAGAGAACTCCTTGAGCTTCCTCTTTTTTAGGAACAAATTTTGTCTCTCGTTTTAAAACTCGATTAATGAGTGTTCGAAATTCTAATTCTTCAAAAAGGAGTTCTATTTTTTCGTCATCGATATTTCTTCTTTCAAATTCTTCTTTTTTAAATTCTATAGGAACATCAATTTTTATAGTTGCCAAAAATTTGGAGAAAAGAATTTGCTCTTTGTTATTTTCGAGTTTGTCTTTTAGTGTTCCTTTTATGTTAGCAGTATTTTCAAGAATATTTTCGATAGTCCCAAATTCGGCAATTAATTTTTCGGCAGTTTTTGCTCCGACTCCCGGACATCCCGGTATATTATCAGAAGAGTCTCCCATCAAACCGAGTAAGTCGATCATGAGTAGGGGAGAGGCAATGTTGTATTTTTCCATGACAGCTTTGTCATCTAATACATCGAAACCATTTCCGGCAAATTTTGGTTTGTACATGAAAATCCGATCACTGGTCAATTGACCATAGTCTTTATCGGGTGTCATCATGAATACATCCATATTTTCTTTTTCAGCCTTTTTTGCAATTGTTCCAATTACATCATCAGCTTCATACATAGGTACTTCTACTATTTTTATATTGTATGCTTCTATTATTTGTTTTATAATAGGCACTGCCAATTTGATATCTTCGGGAGTTTCGAGACGTTGTGCCTTATAATGCTCATAGGCTTCGTGTCGGAAAGTTGGTCCTGCCGGATCAAATGCCACTGCAATATGGGTTGGATTTTCTTTCTTTAGAACTTCTTCTAAAGTATTGACAAAACCAAAGATTGCCGAAGTATTCAGACCTTTTGAGTTGACTCTCGGATTTTTTATAAATGCATAATATGACCGATATATAAGTGCGTAGGCGTCTAAGAGAAAGAGTTTCATACCAAAATATTAGTTAAATAGTTCTATTTCTCAGTAAAGTTACAAATAAATGCCTCTAAAAGCTGAATTATTTATAAATTTGCAATTCAACTAATTTTAGTATGGATAAAAAGCTTTTGATAGCTAAGCCAATAGCTTCAGAACTCGAACGTTTTACTTCTTATTTTAGAGAGTCAATATTTTGTAATAATCCTAGAATTCAGGAGATTATAGATTACATAATGAAATCAGACGGAAAGCATATTCGTCCGATTTTGTTATTGTTGGCAGCTAAAGCTTGTGGAGAAATAACAGAGACAACCTACCATTCTGCCGTAACGGTCGAATTGTTACATACTGCATCATTGATACATGATGATGTTGTGGATGAATCGAAGATGAGAAGAGGGATACCTTCTACTAATGCTATTTATGATAATAAAATGGCAGTTTTAGCAGGTGATTACTTCTTGTCAACCGCATTGATCAAGAGTGTATTAACTGGTGATATGGAGATTATTTCAGCTATTTCCGGATTAGGTCGTAGTTTGGCCGAAGGTGAGCTGAATCAGCTATCTTTGGCTAAGGAAATAATTCTGGATGAAGCAGAATATTTCGAAGTCATCAAGAAAAAAACAGCTTCTCTTCTGTCGGTATGCATGAAAATAGGTGCTCAGTCTGTTGGTGCAAGCTCTGATCAGGTTGGTCGTTTTGAAAAACTAGGAGAATATTTAGGTGTTTGTTTCCAATTGAGAGACGATATTTTCGACTATTTTTCGAATAATGTGGGTAAACCTACGGGTAATGATATACGTGAAGGAAAAGTGACTTTGCCTTTATTATATGCTTTAAAAAATACTGATTCCGAAGAATCCCGGAAGATGATGCATATTATTGAGGAAGCAAATTTTTCTGATGCAGATATCTCTGCTCTTATTTCTTTTGCCAAAGAAAATGGAGGGATAGATTATGCCTACAATAAAATAGAAGTATTTAGGAAAAAGGCTATTGAAATAATTGATACATTGGAAAATGGCGAAGTTAAAGATGCCTTGATAAATGCTGTAGAATATGTTGTGGAACGTGTCTATTAAAGATACGGATATGCTGCAATAATAGAAAGTGCTTAATAAGTAAATAAAAGTATTCAATAATATGTTTTAAGAATCCGGCAGTTTGTAATTGTTGTGATGTTCAGAGCGATAATAAGTCTAAGGCTTTACGATATTATTTTATGAAAAAAATACTCTTGCTTTTAGGTTTTGTAGCATTCTTCCATCTTATTTCCACTAATGGGGTATATGCAGCACAGGTCACTTTGGGAGCCCATGATAAGGTTATAAAAATTTGTGATTTGCCTGATACGGAAGATTATACTTCCAGTGACGGTAAATTATTTGATTTTGGTTATAAGTACACTGTATTTGAAGTTATATTTTTACCTATTTTTCAAAAAGGCGAGGGGCAAATTGTAGGCTATATCGATGATGATAATTATGTAGTTTTATCTGAAAGTGATATTCAAAATATTGCTAAAACGAATAAAATTCAGAATCTGGCCGGCTTAGTTAACATTCCGTTTTGGGATGTTTGGGGTGGAAAATTAGTGGCTATTGCGGTTATTCTTCTTCTTGTTTTTTCGATAATCAGAGATAGATATAAGAAAATTGACGAATAAAATAAAGGGTTATAATTTACAGATTATAACCCTTTTATTTTTATATAGTGTAGTAGAACTTGAGCAGTGATTACGCTTTTATTGTATCGAGTAAATTATTTGCCAAGCGACTTGCTCCAAGTCTGAAATATTCGTTATTACACCATTCATCTCCTAGAACCTCTTTCACTACTGTATAGTATTTCACAGCATCTTCGGTGGTAACAATGCCTCCAGAGGCTTTAAAACCGACTTTACGACCTGTTTTCTTGGTATATTCTTTAATTGCTGTACACATTACATAAGTAGCCTCCAGACTTGCACCCTCATATACCTTTCCGGTAGATGTTTTCAGGAAATCGGCTCCTGAGTACAATGACAATACAGATGCTTTCATGATATTAGAAGCTGTTTTTAATGCGCCTGTTTCCAATATAACTTTCAAGTGTGCATCACGGCAAGCATGTTTAATCTCGTCTATTTCCTCGCATAATTCTTCGTAGTTTTCATCTAAGAATAAGCCTAGATTTAAAACTATATCTATCTCATCCGCACCATTGGCTACGGCAAGTGCTGTTTCTGCTATCTTCACTTCCGTAAATGTTTGTGACGATGGAAATCCACCCGATACACAGGCTATTTTTACACCTTGTGCAGTAAGAGCTTCTTTTACCACTTCTGCAAAGTTTGGATATACACAGATAGCCGCAACATTATTTACATCGGGGTATGTTCCATCAAAGTCATTTACTTTTTCGGTAAATTTCCATACATCTTCTTTGGTATCTGTTGTATTAAGCGTAGTCAAATCAATACATGAATAAAGGGTTTTGTATACTTCAACTGTATTGTTTTCTGCAAATTTTTTAGATATAATTTCCTTTACTTTTGCTGCTATATCTTCGTCTTTTATAGCAGTTTTATATTGATTCAGAATATCAATATACTTGTTTGTACTAGTCATGATTGAGTCAGTTTATCGTTATTTATATGTCGGTTTTTATCCCTGTTTGTTTTCTTTTCCATGTTCTTGTTAAAAGCTTCCGTGAGGTCTACTCCGGTCTGGTTTGCCAAACACATAAGTACCCACATTATATCGGCCATTTCATCTGCCAGATTTTTGTCCAGATCAGCCTTTTTAAACGACTGATCGCCATAGGTTCGTGCCATGATGCGTGCCAACTCTCCAACTTCTTCGGTAAGAATGGTCATATTGGTTAATTCGGAGAAATATCTGACTCCGTATGTTTTTATCCATTCGTCTACTTTGTTCTGTGCTTCCTGTATAGTCATATTTCGCGTTTTAAGCTATTCTTTTTCCTTTGAATCAATCCAGATAGTTACTGGCCCGTCGTTGATTAATTCGACCTCCATATGGGCTCCAAAAACGCCCGTTTGGACTTTGTTATCTATTGTTTTTTCTAATTCTTTACAGAACTTCTCATACATGGGTATTGCAATATCCGGTTTCGAGGCTCTGAGATATGAAGGTCTGTTCCCCTTTTTAGTAGAAGCGAAAAGTGTAAATTGAGACACTACAATGACTTCTGCACTTATGTCTTTTAATGAGAGATTCATTATACCTTCCTTATCATCAAAAATGCGCAGATTAGCTATTTTATTACATAGCCAGGCGATATCTTCGGCTGAGTCTGAATCCTCTATGCCTAGAAGCACTAACAAACCTCTATCTATTTTTGATTTTATGCTACCTTCTACGGTTACAGATGCTTGTTTTACCCTTTGTATTATTACACGCATGGTTATTTTTGTTACTTTTTCTTATTTGAAAATCAGCAGTTTAATGATCAGGTGTACTACTTTTGTTACTTTTGTCCCTTATGTGTGTACTTTTATCACTTTCTTAAAATGCTGTATTTCAGATTGTAATGAATAAAAAGGTTACAAAGGTTACAAAAGTGACACTTTTTAACCCCGTTTTTTTATTGTCTCTTATTTTACCTAGTATCGTTATTTATTGATAGATAAACTTGCTGAGATATAACTAGGGTTGTACTTCTTATTAAGTACAAGTAATAAATAGTTCTGCGAACTTTTATTACTTATGTCAATCAGTAGTTGGGATAATATGTTCAATTAAATTGTCTTTTACTACGCGCAATCACAGATTGCTTGTATTCCTTTTGCCCAAATCCGCAAAAGGAATCAAAAAGTCTTTGTGCTGCGTGGCTCGCCTGTCTGACTAAAGCATGCAGGCTAAACTAAACCTACTGCCTTTCGGCACGTTTAGTTTTACGCCCGCTTCGCTTATCAGCCAACGGCTGCACCACTGATGCACTGATGCTGACGCACGCAATGGCTTGTCATCCGTTAGGTTACCGACCTTGCCACTTGCACGGGGTACCCGCAGGATGAAGAAAGCGTTAAGAAACAAAAGGATATCTTTCGTTAAACGTTTTTCTTTTGTTTTAGTTTTCGAGTCCGTAGCGGGTCGGGCAAAAGGCACAGTCTTGATCTTTTGTTTCGTTTTGCATCAAGGCAAAATGAAAAACAAACCCATAGGGTGCGTTAGAATAATTGAACATTTAAACATAACAGATTAACTACTGATTCGCATTACTTATAATCGATTTTATTTTATACAAAAGTAGGAATAAATTTGGGTATGTAGGCAATAAAAAAACAGCACATTGGTCAATGTGCTGTTAGTTGATTTCTATTATTTTTTATCTCATTCTCCTAGACGATGTTCGTCATGATCTTTCGGTAAATATTTAACCAAAGTTTTCAGTTTGAATGCCAGGAATATTCTTAGTATTCCATAGAAAATAAATGCAAAAGAGATAATGTATGCTGCAAACAAACCTGCTATAGCGGGTTGAAACAATAGGATGATAGAGGCAAATACACTAAGTATTGATAATGCCAATACCCATCCCCAACCGCTATTTCTTACTGATTGAAGGTCAAAAGCCATACCTATTCCCCAGATGGATTGAATAAGTATCCAGAAGGCGATAAAATAGCAAAGCATAAGAGGTGCAATATCTAAATTGGCTAATAAGAATACGGCAAATAGCAAATCGATAATACCCATTGCAAGTGTCCATCCCCAATTATGTATTACATTCTTGTTGGAAAGTGCAAATACGATTTCTGAAATTCCTCCAACGAAAAATGAGAAAACGAATAGGAGTGTGATTGCTGCAAATGTGGCAAATGGTGTAAACATACATATAAAGCCAACTACAACGGCTACAATACCGACTAATAGTGATATCCACCAATTTTTAACTGCTCTTTTGAATGTAGAAAGTAAATGATTTTCCATAATGATATAATTTTATATTTTCTACTTATTATAACAAATGAATAGTTAATTATGTTTTGGGAAATTTCTATTTGTTCTTGCCTGCTTATTGTTTAAGTGCTTATTACGTGTTTTTGTGTCAATTTGATACTTTTTGTATCTTATTGCTCTGCTTAACCATTAATTTAGATGTCTGTGTCTTTTTTGTCTTTATTGAAATGTTCACCGATAAGTTTGGCTTTGTGTTTGCCCACAACTTCTTCTATTTCTTCCGATGTGCTTGATTTTATGCGTTTTATGCTTTTGAAATGCTTTAATAACATTTTCTTTGTTTCTTCTCCGATTCCTTTAATACTATCAAGTTCAGATACAATTTGTCCTTTACTTCTTAGGTTTCTGTGAAAAGTAATACCAAAGCGATGGGCTTCATCTCTAAGGTGTTGGATAACTTTTAGAGTATCAGAATTTTTATCTAAATAGAGAGGAATAGAGTCTTCCGGATAATATATTTCTTCTAACCTTTTGGCTATGCCTACGATGGCTATTTTTCCATACAATTCGAGTTCCTTTAAAGATTCGCAAGCCGCACTTAATTGTCCTTTACCACCGTCAATAACAATGAGTTGGGGTAGGGGGGCCTTCTCTTCCTTGAGTCTGTGATAGCGCCTGAATACAACTTCTTTCATGGTCGAAAAATCATCAGGGCCTTCTACAGTTTTTACCATAAAGTGACGGTAGTCTTGTTTGGATGGTTTTGCCATTTTGAATACTACACATGCAGATACAGGGTTTGTTCCTTGAATATTCGAGTTATCGAAACATTCGATATGTATAGGAAGTTCTTTTAAGTGTAAGTCGTTCTGGATCCCTTTTACAATTCTTATAGAGCGTTGTTCGGGATTCAAGCTTTCGGCCTTTTTGAGCTTGTCTATTTTATATTGTTTTACATTCTGAATAGACAGTTTAAGTAGCTTCAGTTTATCCCCTCTTTGAGGTATAGTAAATTCGGTATCCTGAAGAATAAGATCAGGGAGGAAAGGCACTACTATCTCTTTAGCGAGTTTTAGGAATCGGTCTTTCATTTCGAGGATGGCGAGTCCCAATAGCTCTTCTTTTTGCTCATCTAGCTTTTTCTTGTATTCGAAAGTATATGCCCGTATGACCGATCCATTATGCACGCTTAGGAAATTGATGTAGGCTGCCGAACTATCTTCGTCGTAGCCGAAAATATCAATATTGTACATAATGCTCGAAACAACGGTCGATCGCTGTTTGAAGTTTTCTATTAATATATATTTCTCTTTCAATTTCTGAGCTTCTTCAAATTTAAAATCCGCAGCCAGATTTTGCATTTCTTCATAGATTGCTTTACTTGCAATATTTATATTTCCCTTTAGTATCTCGCGTACACTTTCTACATTCTTATTATATTCTTCTAAAGATTGTAAACCTTCACATGGACCTAGGCATCTTTTGATATGATACTCGAGACATACTTTAAACTTTCCGTTTTTTATATTCTCGGGAGTTAAACTTAGGCTGCATGTGCGAATAGGGTAGAGCTTATGAATTGTTTCGAGTAACGCTTTTATACTTCCTCCACTGGCATACGGACCAAAATACTGTGATCCGTCTTTTACTATATTGCGGGTTTGAATTATTCGTGGAAAAAATTCATTTCTGATGACAATAGAAGCATATGTTTTGTCATCTTTTAACATTACATTGTAGCGAGGTTGGTATTCCTTTATCAGATTGTTCTCTAATAAAAAAGTATCCTCTTCGGTATCTACAACAATATATTTTATATCTTTTATTTTACTAACCAGTATACGCGTTTTAGGGCTGTCGTGATGAGTCTTTGTAAAATAAGAAGATACTCTTTTTTTTAGATTCTTAGCCTTTCCTACATATATAATACTTCCTTTGTCATCAAAATATTGATAACATCCAGGTTTATCCGGTATATTCTGTATTATATTTCTTAAGACATCATTCATCTATGTAAGATTTAGTTTCTGTTAATTCGTTATCTCTGTATTCTAATTGGTAGTGGTAGATTTTTGGTTAATCATCGACGAGTAACACAAAATCTACCACTGCTATACTAAGGTAATAAAAAATTCGGGATATTAAATATCGTATTTTATAATTGCTTCCACTTCTACATCATCAGGGAATAGTTTTCGACCCTGAAGTTGTTCTAATTCGATAATGAAGTTTACATATATTTTTTTTACACCCATTCTTTTGATTAATTTATATGCAGCAAGCATTGTTCCTCCTGTTGCAAGTAAATCATCATGAATTAGTACTACATCATCTGGTTCTAGCGAATCTTTGTGTATTTGTATTGTATCTACACCATATTCTTTTTCGTAGCTTTCTTCGTATGTATCTGCAGGAAGCTTTCCGGGTTTTCTGATTGGAATAAATCCGGCATTCATATTTAAAGCTAAAATAGGGCCCATTATAAATCCTCTTGATTCAATTCCTACAACTTTGGTTATGCCCTTGTTTTTATACAAGTCTGTTAAAACTTCTGTCAGGTCTTTCAAGTTTTGAGGAGATTGAAATAATGTGGTTACATCTTTAAACTGGATTCCCGGTATTGGAAAGTCTGGAATATTTCTTACGGATGATCTTAGACTTTCAATTTTTTTGTGTGGCATGATTTTATAAATAACTGTTTTAATGTGCTGTGACGCGTATTTTTGAAATTGTTCCACGTGAAACCGAAATTTGTTCCACGTGAAACCGGTTTCTTTTTATCTTCCCAAAAGTACAAGGAGAATCGAAATGTCATTCGGTGAAACTCCGGGGATTCGACTTGCTTGTCCGATTGTTTCCGGATTTATTTTGGCGAGCTTTTGGCGAGCCTCCGTCGAAAGAGATAAAATGCTTTCGTAATCGATTTTGTCTTTTATCAGAATGTTTTCTAATCTGGTTATCTTTTCAGCGATCAATTGTTCGCGTTTGATGTAACCGTCATATTTGATTCTTATTTCTGTTGCTTCGATGATTTCCTCTTTTCTATTCGGGATTTTATCAATCTCTGCTTTAAATGCAGGAATCGAATCCAGAATGTTTTCGATACTTATTTGTGGACGGGTCAACAAGTCTTTTAATTTGACTCTTTGTTTTAAAGGACTTGTTCCTAATTTCTCCAATGATGAATTTATATATTCCGGTTTCAAAGGATAGTTTGCCGTGAATTCAATCAGTTTGTTTATTTCTTCTTTCTTTTCATTCAGAAGATTTATGCGGTCTTCTTTTACAATACCCAGATCATATCCCAATTGAGTGAGGCGTACGTCAGCATCGTCTTGTCTTAATAAGATTCTATATTCGGCACGAGAAGTAAACATTCTGTACGGTTCATCCACGCCTTTTGTTACCAGATCATCGATCAATACACCTATATATGCTTGGTCTCGTCTTAAGATAAATTCTTTATCACTGTGGCAATTCAAGTGAGCATTTATACCTGCAATCAGTCCTTGTCCCGCAGCTTCTTCATATCCTGTAGTTCCGTTTATTTGACCGGCAAAGAATAAGTTTTTCATTAATTTCGTTTCCAACGTATGTTTTAATTGCGTAGGATCGAAGAAATCGTACTCAATAGCATATCCCGGTCTGTAGATATGAATGTTTCTGAAAGCCGGTATTTTTTCAAGAGCCTCAATTTGGTTGTGGAGTGGGAGAGACGAGGAAAAACCATTTAAGTAATATTCCTGAGTGTTTTCACCTTCGGGTTCTAAGAACAATTGGTGTGAATTTTTCTCCGAAAAAGTTACTATTTTAGTTTCGATGCTTGGACAGTATCTTGGTCCTATACTCTTGATTTGTCCGTTGTAAAGGGGTGAATATTCAAGACCTTCTCTTAGTTTGTCATGAACTTCTTCATTTGTATTGCATATCCAGCAACTAAGTTGTTTAAGGGTTCTAGGTTTGAAATCTAAGTAAGAAAATTTGTGGAAATCTTCTTCACCTTTTTGTTCTTCCATCAGTGAAAAGTCAACGCTTCTACCGTCAATTCTGGCAGGAGTTCCCGTTTTCATTCTGTCTGTAGTAAATCCCGCCTCTCTTAATTGTTCGGTGATTCCGTATGAAGCAGGTTCTGCAACCCTTCCTCCTGTAAGTTGAGTCGATCCGATATGCATCAATCCGTTCAAAAAAGTACCGTTTGTAAGCACTACCGATTGTGCGGAAAATGTTACACCGAGACTTGTTTTTACACCTTTTACTGTTTTATTTTCGATAACCAGGGATGTAACCGCATCTTGCCAGATGAATAAGTTATTGGTGTTTTCGACAATTTCTCTCCATTTTAAAATGAATTGAGCCCTGTCGCTTTGTGCCCGAGGACTCCACATCGCAGGTCCTTTCGACTTGTTTAGCATTCTGAATTGGATGGCAGTTTTATCTGTAACAATCGCCATTTGTCCGCCTAAAGCGTCGATCTCTCTTACTATTTGTCCTTTTGCGATTCCACCCACTGCAGGATTACAGCTCATCTGGGCGATCTTATTCATATCCATCGTTATTAACAGGGTTTTTGAGCCTAAGTTAGCTGCTGCTGTAGCGGCTTCACAGCCGGCATGTCCTGCGCCTACGACTATTACGTCATATTTAAAATCCATTGTTATTTACTTTAAAGTCTCCGACTTATTTGTTTTATTCGAGCAAGTATAAGTGCAACTATCTGTTGTAATTAGAGATATTGCGTTAAATATTTGCTGCTATTTAATTATTGTGCAAAGTTACTATTTTTATATCAGTTCATAACTTGTTTCTTTCCGTCTAAGTTTTCCGATTTCTTCTTTTTTGTCTTATTTTTACTTAAAATATAAACTATACCGAATAATATATTGAAATATGGTAACTGTAGAAGTATGTGCTAACTCCGTTCAATCGGCTATTGAAGCTCAAAAGGGTGGGGCAGTAAGAGTCGAATTGTGTGGTAATTTGTCTGATGGGGGAACTACTCCTGCTAAGTCTCAGATAGAGCTTTCCCGGAATCATATCGAGATTGACCTGAATGTAATTATTCGTCCTCGAGGGGGGGATTTTTTATATGATAATCTTGATTTCGAATCGATGAAAAGTGATATTGAGCTGTGTGGCGAACTCAAATGTGATGGTGTTGTGATTGGTATTTTAGATAAAAAAGGGAATGTTGATATTGAAAGAAATGGTAAGCTGGTAGAACTAGCTAAAAAGCATGGTATGTCAGTTACCTTTCATCGGGCATTTGATCGCGTTCATGACCTATATTCGGCGCTTGAAGATGTCATTCGTTTAGGTTGTGACCGTATTCTAACTTCGGGAGGCTATCAAACAGCGTTTGGAGGTCGAGAAGTTCTTCGGAAATTAGTCGATTTGTCGAATAATAGGATCATTATTATGGCCGGATCAGGTGTGAATGAAACTAATGTTACGGAGTTGGTTCATTCTACAGGTGTGAAAGAAGTGCATGGAACATTTCAAAAGCCAATACAGGGGGGGATGAAATACAATAGTCCTAATTTTCCTGATAATTATAACAATTCGGGTTATTCCGAATATTCTTTTCTTTTATCTGATGCTAACAGGGTGAAAGAAATAGTTAAAAATGCTAATTTATAATCTCTTTATTTAAGGGCTAAATTTGTTGATTTAGTATAGCTGTTTAATCAGATTATTTGATTTTAGATAAGAGCAGGTTTAAAGATTTATCTTTTTTCCTGCTCTTCTTTTTTGATTTTTTCAATCAGATAATTTTAATTTTATTTTCCAAGTTGTGATATTATATATTTTATGTCTTTCTATATTTCAAATTTTTTATTCCAATTTTTTATAAATAGTTATTCAAATATGGTAACTATTTTATCCTATTTTTTATTCTGATTTCTATTTTATTGTAAAATTTCTTGAAATATTTTTCTTGAAATAATCTTAATTATATTCAGAAGTACTATTTTCATATAATCCTATATTTTATATTATTCTAATTATATGAATATTATATTATTATTTATTTAATTATAAATTTTAAATATTGTATATAAGTATAGTAATACGTATTACTAGCGATATAAATGAAAAATTTTAAATAGATAATAGTTTTTGATTTTATAAACTTTGATTTTATATAAAATATTATTTAGAAAACTTTATACTAGATCTATTGTATCATTATTGATTGCTTTATCTTATATATTCATCTTTTTTATTTGTTAGTAAGACTTAATATTTATCCTTATGCCTTGAATTGATAGTTGGCTATTTTCATTATTAAGAGAAAAATGATGAAAATAGCTAGTCTATTAATTTAGAATCCTACGGTTTTTGATTATCTATAATGGGGCATTTTCATGTTATTTATTTGTGTTTTTTAAGGATCGCTTGTTTTATCGATGAAATCTTGAAGTTTGTTCTATTATAAATATATTTTTCTCGATTAAAACGATAATATATAGATCTTATGGGTTGAATATTAGTTTATTACTTATTTTACTAATGCTGTGATTTTTTGTTCTTATATCAGACTGATTATACAATAGGATAAATGAAGCTTTTATTGATAAAGATTCGGTTTGAATATTCTAAGTAAGAGGAAATATTCATTATATCTTTTATAGATATAACTGTCTATATATCTTGTAATTGAAAAATTAATGAATAGTTCTGTGAGCTTAATTAAAAGTAATAACTGCCCATTATATGTATTCAATGGAAAATTAAATGGGCTGATATCTTAAATGGTCTGTTTATCAGAAGATCATATGATCATATGAATTATAATAATTAGTTTTTCTTACATTTGTAATATTTTGGATATAAATGGAGGTTGTCTACTTTTTTATTAATGACTTGTTTTTGTTTTAATATCCTGTAAAACAGAATAGTATATTTTATAAACTTATAATACAGATTTATTTAGATATGAAAATAGCACTTATTGGTTATGGAAAAATGGGTAAGGAGATCGAACGAATTGCCCTTGATCGCGGACATTCTATTGTTTCGATCATTGATGAAAACAATCTTTCCGGTTTTGATTCTGCTGAATTTAAAGGGGCAGATGTTGCGATTGAATTTACAACTCCGGCAAGTGCTATGAATAATTTCAGAAAATGTTTTGCTGCCGGTGTTCCTATTGTTGCAGGTACAACGGGATGGCTCGAAAACATGCCCGAAGTAAAAGATGCTTGTGAAAATAAGGGACAGACTTTCTTTTATGCCTCTAATTATAGTTTAGGAGTAAATATATTTTTCGCAGTTAATAAATATCTTGCGAAGATTATGAATAATTTTCCCGATTATACGGTGAAAATGGAGGAAGTGCATCACATTCATAAATTGGATGCTCCAAGCGGAACCGCAATTACTTTGGCAGAAGGTATTATCGAAAATGTCGATAGAAAGACTAATTGGAATCTCGAAGCAGAGTTGAAACCTTCCGATTTGGCTATACATTGTATCAGAGAAGGAGAAGTTCCCGGTATTCATGAAATATTTTATGAATCGGAGGCTGATATAATCAGTATAAAACATGATGCTAAAAATCGTAAAGGTTTTGCATTAGGTGCCGTTTTAGCCGCTGAATTTACGAATGGGAAAAAAGGATTCTTAGGAATGCAGGATATGCTTAATTTTTAAGGTCTTCAACTATCGTTTTTTCTAAAATGTAATAAATATTTATATTACTAATAATATATGGAAGCAAGAAATAATCAGAACAACCCTTCGGGTAAAAAAAGTCTGAAGGAGAGGCTGTCTCAAGCAACTCGCAAGCAGTGGATAAAATTTATACTAATAACCATATTCTGTATAGCTTTTACTATTTGGACGGGCTATTATGCCGTATTGTTATTAACTATCGTTTTCTTCGATAGTTATATCCTGAAATTTATACCCTGGTCGTTTTGGAGGACTAGTAAAAACGGATCTCTTCGCAAAGTTATGGAGTGGGTCGACGCAATTGGTTTTGCTTTAATCGCCGTGTATGTTATAAATACATTCTTTTTCCAAAACTATCAGATTCCATCGTCTTCTTTAGAAAAATCTCTTTTGGTGGGAGACTTTTTGTTTGTCAGTAAAATGAGCTATGGAACCCGTTCGCCAATGACTCCTTTGTCGTTTCCTTTGGCACAGCATACTTTGCCTGTTTTAAATATCAAGTCTTATCTTGATAAGCCACAATTGAAATACCAACGTTTTGCAGGCTTCGGTCAAATAGAACGAGGCGATATTGTTGTATTCAACTTTCCGGCGGGAGATACGGTTGCTTTGAATATGCAGCAAGCCGATTATTATACCTTATGTAAGCTAGACCCACGAGGTCGTGAGGGGCTATGGTCTAATAAAGAGAAATATGGAGAAATCGTTTATCGTCCGGTAGACAGGCGAGAAAATTATGTAAAAAGAGCTATGGGACTTCCCGGTGAGACCTTAGAAGTAAAAGATGACGAAGTCTATATTAACGGTAAAAAGGTCGAAGCTCCCGAAAATATGCAGTTGAGATATTTTGTTCAGACCGATGGTACTGCTATTTCCGAGCAGGTGTTTGATGAATTGGGTATTAGTAAGGATGACTATGCAGTGGTAAACGAGCGAGGTCAGCTATCCGCTAATTATTTTGATCCATTGAATGAGCTTAGAAGATCAAATCCTCTTTTGAATAAAGGACTGCCTGATGAAGTGAAATTTGCAGCCGATAGTTTACAACTGACTCAATTGGGTTTTGTTGCAAAAGGAAAAACATTCGGTTTGGTTTATACATTACCACTAACTAAAAAGATGGTCGAAACTTTGAAAGCGAAGCCTTTTGTTATCAATGTTTTTAAAGAAAAAGAGCGTATCGAAAGAAGCGAAACCGCCGATGGAAAGATTATAGATTATCCGTTTTATTATCCGATTGATTACCCGACTAAATGGACTCGTGATTCTTATGGTCCTCTTTGGATTCCTAAAAAGGGCGAGACTATTATATTCGATACAGATGTAGATTATAAAGTAGCTGCTTATGAGCGCGTAATCAAAAATTATGAAGGAAACGATTTTGCTTACAAAGATGGTAAAGTTTACATCAATGGAAAGCCTGCCGATTCTTATACATTCAAGTTTGATTATTACTTTATGATGGGAGACAATCGTCATAATTCGGCCGACTCCCGTTCTTGGGGTTTTGTTCCCGAAGATCATATTGTAGGGCAACCTTTATTTGTATGGTTATCTTTGGATAAGGATAAAGGCTGGTTCGACGGAAAAATACGGTGGGACAGAATATTTACAAGTGCCAAAAAGAAATAAGGTATCAAATCTTTCTATCCATTGATAAGTATAAGTACAACTGACAATTTTATTGTACTTAAAAGCATGACATTATGAAGAAAACAAAAATAGTAAGATGGTGGGGCAAGGCGTTCCTTATAGCTTTACTGGTTGTCTTTTGTATTCGGGTTTTCTTTATACAATCCTATACAGTCTCCTCTTCTCAGATGGAGACTGCCTTGCTTAGAGGCGACAGGGTTCTGGTTAATAAGGTATCTTATGGTATCAGAATGCCCATTACTCTGTTAACTATACCGTTTACTTTTGACCATTTATTCGGAATGAAATCATACTCCGACCTGATTCAGTTGGGCTATCACCGCCTGTTTGGAAAGATCGTAGATCGCAACGATGTTATTTTGTTTAATAATCCTTTGGAGGTCGAAAAACCGCTCGATAAACGAAGCCTGTATCTAAGCCGTTGTGTAGCGGTGGCAGGCGATACGATAAAAGTACAGGGGGGCGATTTTTATTTGAACGGCATAAAAACAGTTTCTTCTCCTGATCT
This sequence comes from Dysgonomonas sp. HDW5A, assembly GCF_011299555.1. Taxonomy (NCBI): domain Bacteria; kingdom Pseudomonadati; phylum Bacteroidota; class Bacteroidia; order Bacteroidales; family Dysgonomonadaceae; genus Dysgonomonas; species Dysgonomonas sp. HDW5A. The sequence continues at coordinate 1,680,084 of NZ_CP049857.1, forward strand.
TTTACAGTCTTTTCGATTTAATAGAGATTCAAAAGATACCATCTTCGCCGTAATAAAATCTCTCAATATAAATCCCCGTGATTTAAAGATGGATTCGACATCGATATATTCCAGCCTTAGCAGATACGAGGTTTTCCTTATCAATCAGAAATTGAATGACAGTATTCAATTGCAGCTAAGTATTCAGGATAAAGTATCTTATGATCTGCTGATTCCTTCGGCGGGTATGACAATAGCTCTTTCCGAATTTAATATTCCTTTATACAGGCAGATTATTCACGATGAAGTGGGAGCTAACGTGAAAGTTGAAGATCTGAAATCTTATACTTTTAAGTACAACTATTATTGGGTTTTATCCGATAATGCAGAGGATGCCATAGATTCACGAACTTTGGGTTTTATCTCCGAAAAGGATATTATAGGAAAGGCGTCCGTTATCTGGTATAGTTCAGACGAAGAAGGTTCGAGATGGAATCGGTTATTTTCGTGTGTAAAATAGGTCTGAGACCTTCTGATTCAATTTAAAATGAGTACTTATTTATCTACCGCTTATCTTGCTCCTGTCGAGTACTATTCGAAACTACTCAAAGGAGATGTGTATATTGAGCAGCACGAGAATTATATCAAACAAACTTATCGAAACAGATGTACCATACTATCGGCAAATGGTCCGATGGCACTATCTGTTCCAATAGAGAGCGCTGGAGGCAAAAAATGTCCGATAAGGGATGTTCGTATAGCCGACCATGGAAATTGGCGGCATTTGCACTGGAATGCGCTTATTTCGGCTTATAACTCTACACCATTCTTCGAATATTATCAGGATGATTTCCGACCTTTCTATGAGAAGGAGTATAAATACCTTTTTGATTTTAATGAAGAGTTACGAAATTTGATCTGTCAATTAATAGATATAGATACGTCAACTATACAATATACAGATGAATTTCTTTTAGAGGTAGAAGGACTAGATTACAGATCGAAAATTTCACCTAAAATAGATTGGAGGGTTATTGATCCTGATTTTGAATCTATTCACTATTATCAGGTGTTTGAGCACCGTTTTGGGTTTACGGAGAATCTGAGTATTTTAGATCTTCTATTCAATATGGGGAACGAAAGCCTGTTAGTTTTGAGTAAAAGCATAAAAAAAACCTCTTGAGAATTCAAGAGGTTTTTTATTTATTTGATTATATGATCAAATTAGAATTTTAAGTTAACTCCTAATTCGATATTGCTCATGTCAAAGTCAAAACCAAAGCTGTTAGTTCTTGTGTCTTTTACTTTTCCGGTTTGGTATCCTAAGAAACCGAATTTACCTAGTAAAGCAACTTTGTTAGATACATTGATAGCAACTCCAGGTCTCAAACCTACTTCTAGAGTATTAGCTTTGTCTCCTCCGTTAGTTCCTTTTTCCCATCCATAAGCTACACCTCCGTCAAAGAATAAACCACCAAGATCGCTTTTAAGGAATGTATAACGTAAGAAAGGATTTACTTTATATGAATTAACTGATCCTTCATTTACTAAAGCTTTGCCGTCAAAATCAAGACCTCCGTGAGTATGAGCACCACCAAGAGCGATACCGATACCTACATTACTATTTAAGATATATCCGAATTCAGGCATAACTTTGAAGCTAAGTTGGCTATCGCCTCCTTTTACTTTGCTTGACCATACACCTGCTGTTCCTCCAACCCACATGTTACCTTGAGCACTTGCTGCAGAAAATACACCTAGTGCTACTGCAATAGTTAAGAATAATTTTTTCATAAACCTAAATTTTAAATGTGTTACTTTTTAGTTAACCAAAAACGTCACAAATTTATCCTTAATTTTGATAATTGAGGTTTATTTTCCAAATATTAATGTTAAATTAATTAAAATATGTAAGCTGTTTAGAGCGATATTTAGTTAAATGGGATGGTTTTATATTATTAAAATCATTAATATGTAGCATATTGCCTTTCATTATGATAATTTAACTTAATCTTGTCATGTAATTTCTACTGGAAGGGGCTTTTGCTGTTAAACAGATTACTGATAAGTCAAAGAGTTAAGATTTTCTTTGTGAAAAATCTCGTTTGCAACTTCTAATAGATCAGAAGATGTTATTTGTTCTATCCTCTTTATAGTCTCCTCCATGTTGTTGAAATGATTATAATGCATAAAGCTTTTGGCTAAACCTAATGCCAGATTCTCATGATTATCGCCCGAAATTGCAATTTGTCCGATTAATTGTTTTTTCGCTGCAGCCAGCTGTGATGTTGTCAGTTTATTGTCACGGAGCCCTGCTAGCTCTTTATATATTAAGTTGAAGCATTTTTCCGCATTGCGTTTGTCACAACCAAAATAAATAGAGAAGATACCTGTATCGGAATAACATGTCATATTTGAATCTACGTTGTATACATATCCTCTTTTTTCTCGTAAAGAGATATTCAGTCGGCTATTCATGCCCGGTCCTCCCAGAATATTGTTAAGTAAATGCAATACCTTTCGTTTTGGGCTATGTAAATCATAGCACTTTCCTCCAATCAAAGCATGTGTTTGAGAAGTTTCCTTTGCCGTAATCTGCTCTGTTCGTTCAACAGCACCGGGAGCTACTCTTGAATGATTTGGTGAAAGAGTTTCTATTTCCGAAAGATACTTTTCAGCTAGTTTAATGATCTTTTTTATGTCCGTATTTCCCAATGAAAAGAACACCATATTCTCAGGAGAATAATGTTTTTGGACAAAGGTTCGTGCTTTGGCTGTATCAAACTTGGCGAGCAGATCGGGTTCTCCCAATATATTATGACCTAGCTGAGAATTACGGAATATCAGATTTTCGAATTCATCGAAAATTAATTCAGAAGGACTGTCTTCGTACGAATTTATCTCATCCAGAATTACATCTATTTCCTTTTCTATTTCTCTTTCGGGGAATGTTGAATGAAAAGTCAAATCGGTCAGAAGCTCAAAAGCCCGAGAGAAATGCTCCTCGAGAAATATCGAATAAATGACAGTTTCTTCTTTATTTGTATACGCATTTATTTCTCCGCCTACACTTTCCATGCGGTTGATAATATGATGCGAACGGCGTTTTTCGGTTCCTTTGAATAGCATATGTTCTACAAAGTGAGCCATCCCAAATTCATCGGGCTGTTCATCTCTGGTACCTGCATTGACCATAAATCCGCAGTATGAAACTTTACCTGCTAAAGGTTTGTGTACAATACGTAAACCGTTTTTTAGAGTATAGGATTGATATTCTTTCATTTAAATAGTTTTTAGTAAACCGGCTTACCCATAATTGTTAATTGGTATTTGTTTACTATTCGATAGACCTGTGACCTTAATTTGAGTTTTTAGCCTCTATTTGGCTAATAATAATTTTATCTAATTGTAATTTACTTTTTATCCTGTATTTACCGGGTATAACCGTTGAGTCATTGGCTGTTTGAACAAAAAAGAACTCACTTATGTTCGGAAGCATTTCTATTGTTTTAATCTCAAATGGTAAGTAAGTTGTATTGTCATCCGGGGAAAAGAGTAAAAATTCTTTTTTAGACAGTAGAACCGACAGTTCAGCTAAAGTAGGGTATGCCTCCAAAGGTGCTATCATTTTTAGAGATTTGTCTTTCGATTCAACGAATGCCGCTACCTCTGTAAATTTTTTATTTTGAGATATATAATATGCTTTTTCGGAAAAAAAACGAGCTATACTCAACATCGAGAGTAGTATTAAACCGGATATAGCTATTGGTTTTGCCTTCGTTTTATACAATTCTACTCCATAGATTGCTATACCTAAAATTAAAGCTCCCAGCATACAGCTAGTGTAGCGAGGAACACTTATTGGTTTTATCAAAAAAGTGATGGCGAAGGTAATCATTATTGTTGATACAAAAACCAAGATGAAATATGCACCCGCCCTTAATCTTTTATTCGATTTGTCTTGTATATGCATACGTATAATAATGATGGTTAAAGTAAATACCAAACCTAGCATGATTAGTAATGCGGCAGACATGGTCCATATCGAGAATATTGTATAAGGATGGGATGGTTCTTTCGGTGAAAAGAAATAATAACTGAATAGCAAGATATCTTTAAGGGTGGGAGTTTCGACCCAAAAATTCTCATGAACACTGTAAAACTGAGTGGTAAGTATAGGCACCCACGGACTGTAAGCCAAAAGAAATATAATGCTGAAAAGTATGGGACGGACTACTGTTCGTTTTTTATTCAATAAATAGATAGTCAATATTAAGAATATGGAGAAAACAGCGATTAAAGCATAGTAATGAGTATACGCTGCACAGATCCCGAAGAATGTCATTTTAGAATAACAGAATAGCGTTTCTTTCTGAAACACTTCGTAGGCGTATACTGCACATGCCAGCACGAAAAACATAGCCCATGAATACATTCGTATCTCTACACCAAGATATTGGTTTACAGGCATCAGAATCATTAGTAATACGAAGCTGAACATAACCTTCTCTCCGAATAAACGTCTTATTGGAAATATTCCCAACAGACAAGAAGCCATAACCCCGAGATTTGAGAATATTCGCATTACAAATAATGAATCACCAAATATTCCGATAAAAAGCTTCAACATGAAGTAGTAGAGTGGGGGATGCACATCGGTAGCTGTTATTTTCCATATTTCGGAAAACGAATGCTTCATTATAGCTATTGTATAAGCCTCGTCATACCAAAATGTCCGATTGATATAGTTAATATATAGCAGACAGCAAAAGCTGACGAAAATGAGTCCACAGGTTGATAATCTATTTATTCCTTTTGTAAGTTTCATAAAGAAAGCTTATTAAGTAATTGAAAGTATTCTATAATGTATTTCTAAATCATAACAAATTATAGCTGTTATAGTTGGCAAAGTAATAAGAATGTCTGAGGCTTTACTTTTTCATGTAATATGCCTTTTCTTCGGCTGTCAACTTTTCTAGCGAATATCTCAACATGGTACGAGGCATCACTTTATGATGTTTATTCAGAAAATTAATCAATACAGTCTTATCTCTTTTTCCGGCTTCCCGGAGCATCCAGCCTACTGCTTTATGCATAAGGTCGTGCTTGTGTGATAAAAATTGCTCTGAGAGATTGATTATATCGGTAAAATCACTCTTTTTAATAAATGCAAAAGTTGCTATTACTGCAATCCGTTGATCCCATAATAATTCGCTTTTAGCTAATTTGTAAAGAATTTTACGATCTTCTTTATCAATTAAGTATTCTCCAAGTATATCCTTGGAGCTTAAGTCAACTAAGTCCCAATTATTTATGCGATGAGAATGAGCGAGATAAAAATCGACTATTTGTTTTCGATCTGCTTCATTGGCTTTCTTAAATTTCTCAACCAATATAAATAAAGCACACATTCTGCATTCATGGTATTCATTATTTAAAAGATCGGTTAATTCGTTCGATGGAAGCGATTTGTTTGCTTTGGCTATTTTGCGAATATCGGGAACTATTACTCCAATAAATTTATCGCCTTCTCCATAACCTCCTTTTCCTGTTTTAAAAAAGTGTGGTAAGAAATCTCTCTTCTCTGGTGTTGAAGCTTTTTCTAGTTGTAATTGTATCTCTTTTGCAGTCATGGATTTAGTTGTCAGATAAGTAACGATGGATATTTATTGTTGTATTTTATAACCAGAATTGTTTGGTATAAGCAATAAAAAAGGTTTACGACCTTTAAAATACAAATATACAGATTAGTAGATATTTTGTTATCAATTCTAAATATAATTGAGGGTGAAATATGTTTTAATTTCTATCTAAATAGTAGCTACAGATTCTCTTCAGAATTACGAATGTATATTTATCCGTTGAATTGAGATATCACACTAACTAAACAATTAATTTTTAGATATGAGAAAAATACTTTTAATCGGTTTATTAATAACCGGCTTTGCTACGACATATGCAAGTAGCACTTTTGTTGCAGATAATACCTTGGAACAAACTCAGGGTAGGAGATACAAGAGAGGGTATTATAAAGGAAATGTAACATCCGAAGATCTTCCTTCTTCAATTACACGCTACTTGAAAAAGCATTATTCTGATTATGAGATTGTAATATCTAAAAGAAAAGGCAATGGTTATTATTATCTCAAAATAGCTTATGGGGGAAATGCTTACAGGTCTTATTACAGGAGTCTGGTTTTTGATGAGAATGGAGATGTTGTAAAAGGATAAATAAAAACGGCTTAGTTACGTAACTAAGCCGTTTTTATTTATTATTAAGTTCGCAGAATTACTTATTGCTTTGGCTAGTAAAACCGCGATAGATGGTTATCTCTATTAAATTAAAATCTGATATATTACGATTTCAGTTTCCATTCGGCACCGTCTTTGCCGTCTTTTATATCAAATCCGATTTTGTTTAATTCATCACGAATTTTATCAGAAGTTGCCCAGTCTTTATTGGCTTTAGCCTCTGCCCGTATTTGAAGTAATAAATCAATAGCCTTAGAGAAAGTCTCCAGTCCATTTTCATTCGAGCTGGCCTCGTTTTTAATACCGAGAATTTCGAATAAAAAGATATCAAATAAAGCCTTAACTTCATCTATATCACCTTGAGTAAGGGCAGCTGTTCCACCTATTGCCGAGTTTATGGTGGTAGCCACATCAAATAGGTAGGATATTGTTATCGCCGAATTTAAATCATCATTAAGAGCATCGTAGCACTTCTGTCTTATAGAAGCTATGTCAACAGATGAAGTTTCGGATATCGGAACCTTATCAATTCGTGCGTATGCATCGAGTAATCTGTTTAATCCTTTTTCGGAAGCCAATAGAGCATCATTACTGAAATCGACAGTACTGCGATAATGTGCCTGCAAAATGAAAAAACGAACAGTCATTGGTGAAAACGCTTGCGAAAGCAATTTATGTGAGCCGGTAAAGAACTCATTCAATGTGATAAAATTACCAAGCGATTTGCCCATTTTCTGACCGCCTATGGTAATCATATTGTTGTGCATCCAGTATTTTACCACTTGCTTATTTTCGGCTGCTGTATTTTGAGCTATTTCGCATTCATGATGAGGGAACATAAGATCTAATCCACCGCCATGTATATCAAATTCGGTACCCAGATATTTCATGCTCATCGAAGAACATTCGATATGCCAGCCCGGAAACCCCTCACTCCAGGGTGAAGGCCAACGCATAATATGTTCGGGAGATGCTTTTTTCCAAAGAGCAAAGTCAACCTTACTGCGCTTTTCATCCTGTCCATCGAGATCACGCGTTGTATTGAGCATTTCTTCGATATTACGATGCGAAAGGATTCCGTAATTATGCTTTTTGTTATATTTTACAACATCAAAATACACTGATCCATTACTTTCGTAAGCATATCCGTTGTTCAGTATTTCCTGAATAGTTGTAATTTGTTCAATAATATGTCCCGAGGCATGAGGCTCTATAGATGGAGACAGTACGTTTAATGCTTCCATAGCCTTGTGATACCTAATGGTGTAATATTGCACTACCTCCATCGGTTCGAGTTGTTCTAATCGAGCCTTTTTAGCGATCTTATCTTCTCCTTCGTCCGCATCATTTTCGAGATGACCTACATCGGTAATATTACGTACATATCGTACTTTATAGCCTATATGAGTAAGGTAACGAAACAATAAATCGAAAGTGATCGCAGGGCGTGTGTGTCCTAAATGCCCATCGCCATAAACTGTAGGACCACATACATACATTCCTACATGAGGTGGATGAAGTGGTTCGAAAACTTCTTTTTCTCGCTTAAGTGTGTTATAAATCACGAACTTTTGTTCCATATACAGACTATTAAGTAATGTTGAATATCTATTACTGTATTTTCTAAAGTAACTGCCTTTAGTTATCGTATTTACTAAATGAATAATAAGGTTATGATCTTATTATGTACTGCAAAAATACAAATAAGTAACGGAAAATAAATTATGATACATTTTAAAGTTATAACTAACTATAATTGTTTGCCTTGTCAGGCTAATCAATAGGTCTAGTGCTTTAAATGTTTAATGAGTGTTCCGATGTTTTTCTCTTTCTCTGTGTATTGTTCTCATCTGATAAATGACTCTTCCTTCGAGTCTCTGAGGATTCAACCTTTGATTTAACGAATCGGCTATTACATAATCGTTTTTTATGCCGTTTGTAAAATGTTGGTTACCTTTTGATTGGATCGGATTACTGTCATAGGCCTGAGTATAATGAAAGTCAAAATCAGAAGGCAACTTATTTACCTCTATCAAATTAAAAGGTTTATAGCTGACAGGTGTTTTTCGTTCGGAATAAACAAAAAACAGGTTTTCTTTACTCGGATACATAACCGATAGCATCCCTAGCCATCCACAAGCACTGAATGGTGAAATAAATACGGTTTTTTCGGTATTTTTATTTGAAAAATAATTTTGCAATTCAGCATATTCAACATTGCATTTTGCCATATACTGTCTTTCAGAGAAGAATCGTCCAACCGAAAGTATCCATAGCATAAATAAACTACCGAATACAAGTGTTCTCGCACTGTGGCCTCCGGACTCGTAAAGTTCAAAAAGTAATATAGATACACCTAAAACCAAACATCCTAATAAGCATGTCATGTATCGTGGAATCATGATAGGTTTCATTGCATACGATATGATGACTGCCGAAATAACGGGAATGAGGAATAATCCGATAAACACCAGAGCGGTAATTATCTTTGCTTTGTTCAGATTTTTATATTCTCTGATCGTTAATATGGCAATGGCAGCAATGAGTAATAGCATAATTGATAATGCCACCGACATAGCCGGCAGGTTAAATATCATATAAGGATGTGTAGGATCTTTCGGTGAAAAGAGATAATAAGTAAATAATAAAAGATCTTTGGGAGTAAGTGTTGTAATCCAGTAATTATGATTAACAGCTCCAATCTGATAGAAAAGTTCAGGAAGCCAAAAGCTGTAAGCGATAAGGAACAAAAAAATGACGATTAAGGGATTTCTAATCTTCTTTTTAGTAACGATCATAAATAGTAATAAAACACCAAATATAGTAGCTGATCCCATTAACGAGTAATAGTGCGTATAGGAAGCACAAAGTGCCGATAGTAGTAATAGAATATTATTAAATGCATTATTGTTTTTATAGACTTGGTACGCTGCTAATGCATTAGCCAACGTAAAAAACATACTCCATGAGTACATCCTTATTTCACTTGCTAAATACTGACTTACCGGCAGTAGACTAACTATAATAATAAAAAGAAGAGATACTCCGGCTCCAAAGTGTTTGCGTATAGGAAACATTGCTGTGAGAAAAATGGCTAACATTCCTAAAACCGAAAATATTCGTAATGTTAGTAGGTTATCTCCAAATATTTCTGTGAAGATTTTTAAAATGAAGTAGTAAAGTGGTGGATGAACATCGGTGGCTGTGATATTCCAAATGTCGGAAAATGAGTGTTGTATCATTGCCATTGTATATGCTTCATCAAAAACGAACGATTCGTTAAAAGCATCGATGAATATAAACAAAGAAAGGGCCATTAATGTAATAACAATACTAGTCATCCTCTTTTTAGATTCAAATAAAGAGGTTAGATATTTCACCAAATTCATAATAAAATAGTGTCAGTTAATTATACGATTAAGTAGTTTTGTTGTCATTTTTTTATTGCACTACAGATCAAAATCTATAGTTTAGAGTAAAGCTATTTGATAGGCAAAGATAGTATTGTTAAACGTATATGAAACGAAAAACGGCTTCAATTTTAAATTGAAACCGTTTTTCTCTGTCTTTATATCTTTTTTTATTCGCCTCTACTGTAATTTGGAGCTTCACTTGTTATAGCTACATCATGTGGATGACTCTCTGCAACACCGGCATTGGTGATGCGGGTAAATTTGGCTTTGTGAAGTGTTTTTATGTCTTTTGCTCCACAATATCCCATACCTGCACGTAATCCGCCTAACATTTGGTAAACAACTTCAAATAACGTTCCTTTAAATGGTACGCGTGCAGCAATACCTTCGGGAACAAGTTTCTTTATATCGGCTTCCATATCTTGGAAATAGCGGTCTTTAGAACCTTTCTCCATAGCCTCCAATGAACCCATGCCGCGATATGACTTGAATTTACGTCCGTTAAAAATGATTGTTTCTCCCGGTGACTCTTCAACTCCGGCTAATAGCGATCCCATCATTACAGAGTATCCTCCGGCAGCAAGCGCTTTTACTATATCTCCCGAATAGCGAAGTCCACCATCTGCAATTAATGGAACACCTGTTCCTTCGAGAGCTTTGGCTACGTCATATATTGCTGATAATTGGGGAACGCCTACTCCTGCTACTACACGTGTGGTGCAGATTGATCCGGGACCGATTCCTACTTTTACACCATCGGCTCCGGCTTCAACTAAATATTTAGCTGCTTCGCCTGTGGCTATATTTCCGACTACCACGTCTACATCCGGATATGTTTTCTTTACTAGTCTTAATACTTCGGTTACGCCTTTCGAATGACCGTGTGCCGTATCAATTACGATGGCATCTACTCCAGCTTCTACTAAAGCAGTTACACGCTCCAATGTATCATGAGTGACACCCACACCGGCTGCTACTCTAAGACGACCAAATTCATCTTTACAAGCAAAAGGTTTATCTTTTGCTTTGGTGATATCCTTGTATGTAATAAGTCCTATTAATGTATTGTGAGCATCCACCACAGGGAGTTTCTCGATTTTGTGATGTTGCAGTATGTCGGCAGCAGCTTCGAGGTCAGTCGATTGTTTGGTTGTAATCAGGTTTTCACTGGTCATTACATCTGCAATTAACTTGCTCATATCTCGTTGAAAACGTAAATCACGATTGGTTACAATACCGACTAATTTATTGGCCGTGTCAACAACCGGAATTCCTCCGATTTTATACTCAGCCATCAGAGCTAAAGCAGCTCCTACGGTTTTGTCTTTTTCGATACTTACGGGATTGGAGATCATTCCGTTCTCGGCTCTTTTCACATACTTTACCTGCTTCGCCTGTTCTTGTATAGTCATATTCTTATGAATAACACCTATACCTCCCTCACGGGCAATAGCAATAGCTAGCTTGGCTTCTGTAACAGTATCCATTGCCGCTGAGACAAAAGGGATATTCAATGTTATGTTTTTTGAGAACTTTGTCGAGAGGTCGACATTTCGGGGAAGAACATCGGAGTAGGCAGGTATCAACAGTACATCGTCGAAAGTGAGCCCATCCATAACTATTTTATCTGCAATAAATGACATAAGACTATACCTTAAATTTTTATTGCACGCAAATATACTTATATTAAATTAATTGGAACTAATAGTTTTTATTAAAATTTCGCGAGAGTATATTTTTTAATAATTTATATTGAAATAATTTTTTAGAATGGATACCCGATGGCAAAGTGCCAGGCTGTCCTGTTGAGAGCCGGTTTGAAAATAACCCAACGGTCATTTATCGGACGTCCCGGGTCATAGGCTCTGATACCATAGTCGAAACGGATAAGTAAAAATCCCAGATCGAAACGGATACCTGCACCATAGGATAAAGCTATTTCTTTATAAAATTTGTTGAATTTGAATTGTCCATCGGGCTGAGACTCCTTGTAGTTCTTTATAGTCCAGATATTACCGGCATCAAGAAAACCCGCTAGTTCGATATATTCGGAAACTTTGGTTCTGTATTCGATGTTCATATCCAGTTTTATATCACCCACCTGATTCACAAAGTCGTTCACTCCGGAAGTATCGGCAACATACGAACCGGGACCCAAGGCACGTGGAGCCCATCCTCTTACACTATTTGCTCCCCCTGAAAAATAACGGGTTTCGAATGGTAAAACATTTGAATTTCCAAAAGGATTTGCCACTCCTAATCCGATATGATATGCTAATTTATTTTTGGAATTTAAGGTATGAGTTTGTGCAAAACTGATGTCTCCTTTAATATATTCAGCATAAGCAATACCCAATATTTGTTTAGCTCCAGAGATGCTATCGCGCGACGCATTATGGAAAGATGTTGCCAAACGAGGCAAAAGACCACTGACGTCTATTCCGGCCCTTATACTGAATATATTTCGCGGTGTTCTGCGACCTGTTCTGCTGTTGGCATTAGTATAAGTAATATTATAGGTAGTACGTGAAATCAGTTGGTTTTTGTAACTTTCTTTCAGCATAGGATTATTCGTATTGTTTAAGCGTTCTGTGAAGTCTGGAGAAGCCCACGGCATACGGATGTAGTTTATATCCCAGAGATTGAATGTATGGGCAAACTTATTTTGCTTTGACGTCCATCTGTAGGTTAACGTTGCATTAAAAAACTGTCTTGTATATTCTTGTCGATGTTGATTATTTACACCTAATGATACTTGGGTACTAGCCGAAGGCAGGTCTCTCCATTTAGGTTTTAACCACGGAAACAGGAACTGAGGAAATGCCAGTGATGCATCAAAACCAAATTCGTAAAAGTTTTGGTTAACCATGTCAGGATTACTCGAATTTGAGATAAACTCATAAGCTCCTCTTAGTTTTAATTTTAGAATTTCTGCCCCATTGAATAGGTTTTGATGCTGGTAACTTATACTTGGTGCAATACCCAAATCTCCCGCAGAGTTTGTTCCTTGTATTTCTGTTTGAAAGAAGTGTGTATTTCCCGGTGCAATGGTTACTAATGCATCAATATATTGTACGCTGTCATTTGGGTTGCTTACCTCATTAAATTGAATACTTGTTTGTTTAACAACCCCGATACCATTAAAAGCTCCTGTTGTGCGAGTAAATGCCATATCGGAATACATTTTTCCTGGACGGATAGAGTTATTTCTATATAGAGTTGATTTTCTCAGGAACTTATTTTTTCCATAAATAATCCTTATTCCTTTATAATTGACAGTATCAACCTCAGCGAATAATTTTTCGTTGCCTTTGGCCATCGGGTCAAATCCGCTTAAGATACTAACATTTCTTATTTTAAACTTTTTGAATGTAGTGCTATCTCTAGGTGGATAAAGTGATAAGAATAAATCGACCTTATGAGCGTTGAGAGTTGTATCGGCTTTATAATATAAAAGCTCTTTCGAAAACTTATAATATCCGATATTCCTTAAGTAGGAGGTCAGATGATCTCTTGAATCGTCTAAATCAATTTGATTAAAAGCGATTCCCGGTTTTATACTCGTATATTTTTTGGCAGGAGCAAGGCTTCGGGCAATAGTGCCGTTATCAATAGTGTAATCGTAATTACGAATTGTATAGACTCCTTTATTCTGAATGTTATAAGTGACCGATACTTTTTTGTCTTTGACCTTGAGAATCGTATCCACTTCTGCTCTCAAATAGCCCATATTACTCAGCTCTCTGGCTACTTGGGTTGCCGAGTTTTTGGTTTGTTGCGGATTGTATAATATGGGAGCCTGTCCTGCTTTTTGAATGATGCGGTTAAGCCATTTGCTGGTGTCTTGTCCTGCTATATTGTAAATCATTAACCTGATTTTATTATTCGGTTGCTGACGAATAAAGCTCTCGAAGTAGCTTGCATCAATCTCTTTTGTATCTGCTTTTATGTCATATGTTTTTAGTAAATAACTACCATCGGGTATATGCTTTGTAGAATTACAAGACCATAAACATACAATAGCTAAAATGAAATATATGATTTTATTCATTCGTTTTCGAATTAAGGTTCCTGACCTATTTATTGTTTTTTTAAGTCGCATAGAAAATTGTCAGAATTCAAAAAAGTTGATAATTTATCTTTGATTCTTATTAATTGAAAATAAGAGTTGGGATCCAGATCTTTTGATTAGTATACGTGTAACTCTGGTTTATTTCCCGGAAATACGATAATAAATATTTTCTTTTACTTATTATTTACAAAAGTAATAAATTGAACTATTTTATCTAATAAAGATTCTTTTATCTCTCTATAACGGCTAAAGGAATCTCTATGTTTTTGGGAAATGAAATTTTAAGGTTTCACAGACTATACTATTTCTGCAAGTATTATCTTTTACAATGTATTATGATATATCGCAAAATCAATTTTTAATGTTTAGAGAAGAATAGCCTGATCTATTTGACAATTACTTAGTTTACAACCATTATTTTAGTAACAACACCTTCTGATCCATCTTCTGAAGATCCGAATACCAGATAGATACCGCTGTCAACACGCCTACCTCTCGCGTTTTGCATATTCCATGAATATTGTCCCCCCAAAGACCTTCCTTCGTTTATAAGATTACCTTTCAGATCAGTTATTTTTACTCTTGAGTTTGTTTGTAACCCGGTAACAGTAACAGATCCTTCGTAATTAGGACGTACAGGGTTTGGATAAGCATATACATTGGAAAAATTTTCCGAACCTTCTGTGGCAACCCCTCCATATGACATAAGTCCTCTTTCTGTGCCTATATATACAGTACCATTATGAGAATCAATAGCCAAAGATATTACATTATTGGAAGGTAGAGGGCTATTGTCTAAAGTGAAATGTTCCAGTGTTTGCTGATTGTCGGCACTTATTAAATACACACCGGATGTTTGTGTCGCAATCCATTTGCGGTTTGCACCATCTATTGCTATTGCATTTATCACCACACCTTCAAGTAGTCCTGTTACGGCATTGGAGCCTGATTCTCTTTCTATCTTTATTTTACGGAAGAGAACATCTTTTGAAGATATATTGCTGTAATTGTTTACTACAAATGGCCCGATATCGGTTCCCACCCAAAAATTTCCGTTCCCATCTTCTGCTATTGCATATATTGCCGATATGGTTAGTCTTTTTCCGTCTTGGTCTACAAAAGGGGTGTTACTGGTTTTACTGATATATATGGTTTTGTCATCAGATGTATTGCCTATTGTTCCATTGTCATTAAAAATGAACAAATAAGCATCATCGCCAATACTGGTGACCCATTTGTTTGAATATCTGTCTATCACAATGTTTTTTGGGTTTGTAGAAGCCTTTGCAATTTCCGGATAATATAATTGAGTCCATTCACCACTTTTGAGGCGTACTTTTATTATATTTTCGACCATAGAGTTGAGTAACCACAAGTTGTTGCTTTTGTCGAAAACCATTCCGCTTACACGCCTGTAGTTCAGTAATGGAATTGGCTCGATAGTACTATTCGATTCATCATATCTGTTTTGAAACTTAGTTCCTTCAAATTCATACAAGCCTTCTCCCCAACTACTTGCGAATATATGGTTTTGGTTAGTGGGTTCGCTTATGGCATATACAATATCCTGCGAAATAAATCCACTTGGTCCACTTATATCACCCGGATATATGTTGGTCCATTTCGAATCTTTATAAATCGATATACTTGCCGGTTTACCCATTCGGTCGAGGTAAAAACCTCCTCCGGTTACGAGGAGTTGGCGATTTTGAAGAGTTAACGAAAAAGGATAATTCGAGACAGGCCCTGATGGTACTATCCATCTTTTTATATATTCGTAACTGTTTCCATTGAGTTTTATTAATGAAAGGTTATTCCCTGATGATGATGCCCAATATTCACCCGATTTATTGGCATTGGGTATAATACTTGTTATTTCGTCTATATTAATTTTCGTACTTTTATTTATATCCTCAAAGTCCCAAAAAACATTAGTTCCCAATACAATTAAATGATCATTGTTTGTATATTCCATCGAATTTATTCCATTCCCATTTAATACACTTTTTACGGACGTAGAATTCTCCATTCTGAAAATACCTTTTTGTGGAACAAAAAAATGGAGCTGGTTTTTGAAAGCTACAATATCTCGAATCTCACTATCTGTAAATGTGCTATCTTTTTCTGTATGATCAGTATAGTGTATGCTTACCTCCAGAGTACTCCAAGAGCTAAAGTCTTGTACATTATCAGTGAGATTAATGTATAAAATTCCATCTTTGGTGGCTGCGTATAACTTATTTTCATAAGCAAGTATAGAGTAAAAGGGAACATTAAAAACTCCTGATTCTTTGACTTCTTTCTTTGAGAGATTAATTGTCAGAAACCCAAAGTTGGTAGCTATATATGCATAGTCATCATAAAGGGATACTTTATTGATTGTCTTGTCAATATTTTGTGTTGTATTTTTTAAATCGGGGATATTTACATAGGATTTATCATCATAGAGTAATTCAATATTGGCATCAGAGCGTGTTATAACCAAACACTTGTGCTTACTGCTATAGATAATATGTTTTATATCTGTATTTCCTCCATCGATTTTTATGTATGGTTCAATGCTTTCATCTGAATTGTTATAGCTGAAAAGTTTTCCATCAGTAAGGGAATAGATGATATTTCCATTTTGCTCGATGCTTTGGATGTCATTTAAATATGATATCTGAGATGCCCATCTATTTGCTTCTTGTGCTGTAGCAGGAATAAAAAACAAACACAAAATAATAAAAAGGGAGTAAATCCGTTTATTAACCATGACCTTGTATAATATTAAAGGTTATTGATTTAAAATATAAATAATTGACAAAGATAAAATAATACTTTAGTAGTAGATGTCAGAGTTCTCATATTCGTTTAAATATCAACCTTGATATATGTTTATTAAACTTTGTTTTCTATTTATTATATTATACTTTTGTTTTGTTTTTTAAGAAAATTCAAAGAATTATATATGAAAATTGCAATAGTAGGAACTGGCTATGTAGGATTAGTTACAGGTACTTGTTTCGCTGAAATGGGTATAGATGTTCATTGTATAGATGTTGATACAAATAAAATAAAAAATTTAGAAAATGGTATTATTCCTATTTATGAACCTGGATTAGATGAAATGGTTATTCGGAATTACAAAGCTGGGCGACTGCGATTTTCAACAGATTTAAGTGTAATTCTCGATGATGTGGATGTTGTTTTTAGTGCCGTAGGTACTCCCCCTGATGAGGATGGTAGTGCAGATCTGAAGTATGTTCTCGAAGTTGCTCGAACTATAGGTCGAACGTTGAAAAAATATATGCTAGTAGTAACTAAAAGTACTGTTCCGGTTGGAACAGCACAACTCGTAAAACAGACGATCCAAGAAGAATTAAACAAAAGAGGGCTTTCGGATTTAGCTTTTGATGTAGCATCTAATCCTGAATTTCTGAAGGAAGGGACTGCTAT
Source organism: Dysgonomonas sp. HDW5A (assembly GCF_011299555.1). Taxonomy (NCBI): domain Bacteria; kingdom Pseudomonadati; phylum Bacteroidota; class Bacteroidia; order Bacteroidales; family Dysgonomonadaceae; genus Dysgonomonas; species Dysgonomonas sp. HDW5A. The sequence goes on from NZ_CP049857.1 coordinate 1,697,238, forward strand.
TGTAGACTTTATGCAACCAGATAGAGTTGTGGTTGGTATTGAATCAGATCGAGCGAAAGAGGTTATGGATCGATTATACAAACCTTTTACGATAAATAATTATCGCATGATTTATACAGATATTCCTTCTGCTGAAATGATAAAATATGCCGCTAATGCCATGTTAGCAACACGCATCAGTTTCATGAATGATATTGCTAATCTGTGTGAAATCGTAGGAGCAGATATAAATATGGTTAGATCAGGTATTGGTTCTGATAATCGAATTGGTAAGAAATTCTTGTATGCAGGCTGTGGTTATGGAGGGAGCTGTTTTCCTAAAGATGTAAAAGCCCTGATTAAGACTGCAAATGATAATGGTTACAATATGCAAGTATTAAAAGCTGTTGAAGCAGTAAATGAATATCAAAAAGGTATTTTATTTGAAAAATTATTTGAATACTACAATGGAGATTTAGAGGGTAAAACTATTGCACTTTGGGGGCTATCTTTTAAACCTAAAACAGACGATATGAGAGAGGCTCCATCTTTGATTTTGATAAATAAATTGTTGGATGCAGGAGTGAAAGTTAGAGCATATGATCCGGTAGCTATGGAAGAAACAAAGAAGCATATTGGTAATAATATTGAGTATGCAAAAGATTTGTATGATGCCACACTTGAGGCAGATGCAGTACTTTTAGTTACAGAATGGAATGAATTTAGGTTACCATCTTGGTCTGTTATACAAAAGCTTATGAAAAAATCTATAGTTATTGATGGAAGAAATATTTATAATGGAAAAGAGTTGCGTGATATGGGGTTTGAGTATATAAGTATTGGATCAAAATAAAATCAATTATAATCATATAAGCTATTAAATGTGTACATGAACCATATGAAGAAAATTATTTTTTGTTTGTTTCTTTTTTTACTCTCCAGCAATATAATGTTTGCTCAAATGTCAGATGAGCAAATTATTAATTATGTTAAGCAGGAAGTTGATAAAGGAACCTCTCAACAGATTATAGCTACTAATCTGATGAAACAAGGGGTGACCAAAGCTCAACTTGAAAGAATTAAGCAGCAGCAAGAACAGAAACAGACATCAGGAGTAAGCAGTACAAAAAGTAGTGCAGAATTGAGCCGTGATAGAAGAGTTAGTGTTGATGACGAATTGAATCCAGGCGATTTAGATCAGGTTAATACTAATATAAGTCCTGTTGCTATAGATGATTCTGATACAATTGTTGTTTTTGGAAGAAATATTTTTAATGCTAAAAATTTAACCTTCAATCCTAATATTAATATTCCTACTCCAATTGATTATCGACTTGGTCCTGGAGATGAAGTTGTTATTGATATTTGGGGTGCTTCGCAGACGGCTGTTAGGCAGGTTATTTCTGCAGAAGGAAGTATTACTGTTGATCGTTTAGGACCACTCTTCTTGAATGGAATGAGTGTAAAGGAGGCAAATGATTATGTTAAAAGAAGATTTGGTGATATATATTCGGGCTTAGATAATGGAGGCGGTTCTACTCAGATAAATTTAACTCTGGGACAAATTAGAACTATACAGATAAATGTGATGGGTGAAGTCGTTACTCCAGGTACTTACGCCTTGTCGTCTCTGTCTTCGGTTTTTCATGCGTTATATAGAGCAGGAGGGGTAAATAAGATAGGATCCCTACGTGCTATAAAACTTTATAGAAATGGAAAACTTCTAAGAACACTTGATGTGTATAAGTATATATTGGAAGGAAAAATGAATGATGATATCCGAATGACAGATGGAGATGTCATAATTGTTCCTCCTTATATCTCCCTTGTTAATATCTCTGGAAAAGTGAAACGACCTATGTTTTATGAAATGACTTCAAAAGAATCCCTTAAAGATATTATTTCTTATGCGGGAGGTTTTACAGGAGACGCTTATGAAAAGAGCATTAGGGTTGTTCGAGAAACTGGTAATGAAAGTAAAATATTTACATTAGGCGAGGATGAATTTTCCGGATTTACTCTAAGAGATAAAGATGCCATCACTATTGCTGCTGGACTTGACCTTTATGAGAATAGGGTTGAAATAAAGGGAGCTATATATAGAGGCGGTTATTATGAGATTGGTAAAAATATAGCTACTGTTAAACAATTAATTGCAGCAGCAGATGGTATTCGTGGCGATGCTTTTTTAAATAGAGCTCTTTTAACTCGAGAAAAAGAAGATTATACATTGGAAACACTATCAGTTGATATTAGAGAACTATTATACGGTAATGGGGATGATATTGTCTTGAGAAAAAATGACATTCTTTATATACCATCTATTAATGATCTCAAAGAATTTGGAGACTTTATGGTTCATGGAGAGGTTGCGCGTCCTGGAACTTATAAATATTCAGATAATACAACTTTAGAAGATTTAATAATACAAGCAGGGGGCTTGTTGGAGTCGGCTTCTATAGTCCGCGTTGATATTGCTCGTCGAATTATTGATCCTCATAGTCAGACTGTAAATAGAACATTGGCTGAAAATTATACTTTTAGTTTAAAAGATGGATACATTGTTGCCGGAGATCCTGGCTTTGTATTAAAACCTTATGATGAGGTATATGTGAGACGTAGTCCGGGTTATCACGAGCAACAAAATGTTTTTATTAGCGGAGAGTTATTATTTCCTGGTACGTATGCTTTAAATCGAAAAACTGAAAGAATATCTGATATTGTCAAGAGAGCAGGTAATCTTACTACTGATGCATATGCAAAAGGTGCAAGACTTATAAGAATGCGATCAGAAGAGGAGAGGTTTAGATCTCAAGCTGCGTTAAAAGTAGCGAATCAGGGAGGAAAAGACTCCATTTCTGTTAAAACATTAGATTTATCCGATGCGTATAGCGTTGGTATAGAGTTGGATAAAGCATTGATGAATCCGGGATCAGATTATGACTTAGTTTTAAGATCAGGGGATCGTTTGATTGTTCCCGAATATGATAATACTGTTAAAATTAATGGTGCGGTAATGTATCCTAATACTGTTGTTTATAAACATAATGAAAGATTATCATATTATATCAATCAAGCTGGAGGGTACTCCGATAACGCTAAGAAAAACAGATCATTTGTTATTTATATGAATGGAACTGTTAGTAAGGTAAAAGGGGGAGATCGAAATGCTATACAACCGGGAAGTGAGATAATAATCCCGAGTAAAGAACAAGCTCGTAAATTATCATTACCTGAAATCCTTAGTTTGAGTACAAGTGTGGTTTCTATGGCTAGTCTTATTGGTGTATTGATTAATACAATGAAATAATATGGATGCTAATATAGAGAATCAAATGAGTTCAGAGAACGAAGTTAATTTAATGGATTTAGGGAAAAAGCTATGGAAAAGGCGTAAATTTATTTTAAAAGTTTCTCTTGTAGGATTAGTTGTAGGTGTTGTGATTGCGTTCAGTATTCCTAAAGAATATACAACAACTGTAATTTTGGCTCCAGAGGGTAACTCCTCTTCAAGTGCGGGGGGGGTGGGGGCTTTGGCTGCTATGGCTGGTGTAAATCTAGGGGAGGGTACTCTTTCTGAGGGTCAGATGGCTCCGGATTTATATCCCAATATAGTCGAATCTACCCCTTTTATTCTTGGTCTTTTTGATGTGAGAGTAAAAGATATTGGTAGCGAGATAGATACAACCTTATATTCTTATATTGAAAATGACCAGAGGAATCCTTGGTGGTATAAGATAGTAGAACTACCACGTAATATAATCGGGTTGTTTTCAACTCCAGATCCAGATCAAAACCTAACTGTGGTCAATCCTTTTGAGTTGACTCGTGAACAGACAGAAATTTTAGATGATTTAAAAAGTCGAATTACTGTTACAGTTGATAAAAAGACCGGGATAATTACGTTATCATCAACCATGCAGAGTCCTCAAATATCTGCATTTATTGCAGATACGTTAACATCCTATTTACAGTCCTATATAATAAATTATAGAACCCAAAAAGCTCGCCAAGATTTATTTTTTACAGAGAAGCTTTATTTAGAAGCCAAAAATGATTATTTAGAAACACAACGAAAATTAGCAAGATTTTTAGATGGAAACCTAAATGTTGTTTCAGCTAGTTACAGGGTTGATCAAGAGAAATTACAAAATGAGACGGCTTTGGCATATAGTGTTTATAATCAAATGGCTAACCAGCTACAGATGGCAAAAGTAAAAGTACAAGATACTACTCCTGTCTATACTGTAATTCAGCCAGCTACAGTGCCTTTGATTCCTATAAAACCGAATAAAAAATTAATAGTTATTGGTTTCGCTTTTCTTGCAGTTATTGGAATTTGTGCCTGGTATATAGGAAAAGAATATTTAAAGAATGATTTTGAGATAAAAGATTGAAATATAGTATTTTGATAATAGTAAAAAGTGACTGTGTTATTTTCTTTAGGAAACTGATTCTTTCTATATAAACAATATAAGAGATCAAAAGCCGTTCATGTATATAGAATAATGATTTTTGTGTACTTGGAATGTGTAATTTCCTGTATTTTGATAAATTGGTATAGGATTAAGACTTTGGAAATTTATTTTTTAAATTCTAATTATAGAAAACACTTAGAAGATAATATAATTGGGTCTAATAATTTTCACTAATTTAATATGTATAGTTATTATCAGAGAAATTTGAAAGAAATATATAACAATATTATAAATAAGATATAAAGATGAAAAAAGTTCTTATTGTATTTGGAACAAGGCCAGAGGCTATAAAGATGGTGCCTTTAGTTAAAGAATTTCAGAAATATTGTGATCAAATAGAGACAATAGTATGTGTAACAGGTCAACATAGGCAGATGCTAGATCAAGTTCTTGAAGTATTTGATATTAAACCTGATTATGATCTTAATATTATGGCTCCTAATCAAGATCTTTATGATATTACCTCTAAAGTCCTTCTAGGGATGAGAGACGTTATAAAGAAGTGCTCTCCTGATATGATTTTAGTGCACGGAGATACAACAACATCTATGGCTGCTGCAATTGCAGGATTCTATCAACAAGTAAAAATAGGACATGTTGAAGCAGGGTTAAGAACATATAATCTTTATTCTCCATGGCCAGAGGAAATGAATCGCCAGCTGACAGACAGACTGTGTGATTTTTGTTTTGCTCCAACTGAAACATCAAAGAAGAATTTGCTCCAAGAAAAAATAGAAGATACCAAAATTTTCGTTACAGGTAATACTGTTATTGATGCTCTTTTAATGGCAGTCGATATTATAAGAAATAATTCGACTTTGCAAAACAAAATTGTAAATGAGATTAATACCAAAGGCTATACTATTATTGAAGGTAAAAGATATATATTAGTAACAGGGCATAGACGAGAAAATTTCGGTGATGGTTTCCTTAATATCTGTAAATCCTTAAAGGAAATAGCTATTTCAAATCCAGATATTGATATAGTCTACCCTGTGCATTTAAATCCCAATGTTCAAGGTCCTGTTTTTGAGTTGCTTTCTGGTATTGATAATATAACTCTTATCTCTCCACTAGATTATTTACCTTTTATATATATGATGCAGCACTCATATTTAATTTTAACAGATAGTGGAGGTGTACAAGAAGAGGCTCCATCGCTTGGAAAACCGGTATTAGTAATGAGAAATACAACAGAGCGACCTGAAGCTGTAGAAGCTGGAACGGTTAGACTAGTTGGGACAGATGCCCAATCAATTGTAAAGAATGTAAACTCATTACTAAAAGATGAATCACTTTATCTAGAGATGTCCCACGCTCATAATCCTTATGGAGATGGAAGAGCAAGTCAAAGAATTGTTGAAATATTATTATGAGCTTGCAAAAAATAATTATTGTAATGAAAGAGGATATTACTATATATCCTCCGATAATGTCATTGTGTTATATATTGTCTGAGTTAAAATATAAGGTAGTTTATATCGGAGCCTGTAGTAGCGATGTGACAAAGAAAGAACTAGATGATCTGGAGATAAAGTCTTATATACAGCCAATATATAACGGAAATGCTTTAGTAAGATTAAAGCAACAATTATCTTTTAGGTATAATGTGAAAAAAATTATAAAAAGCGAATATGATGAAAATTCTACATTGTGGATAGTAAATTATGAAACTCTTATTTTATTCTCCTCGTTGTTGGACTCTCATAAATTTGTTGCACATCTATTGGAGTTTAGGGATGTAAAGCTAAGTATTGGGTACAGATTATTAGCTCCTTTTTTTTCTTATAAAAAGAAACTAAAATATGCAAAAAAAGTAATTTGTTGCGAATATAATCGTGCACAAATAACTAAGTATTTATTTCAATTAAAAGAAATACCTGTTGTTTTGCCAAATAAACTATATACTAATAATATAATCAAAGAGAATCTCCCTGAAGATGTTCTGAATATTATTTCTAAATACCAAAATAGGAAAATAATATTATATCAAGGAGCATTTCAACCAGAGCGCAAACTTGATGATTTTATTTTGGCAATGGATCTACTTCCAAAAGATTATGTTCTTTTCTTAATGGGGCCTATAAACAAATACAATAAGGCATTGAGAGAAAAATACGTTAAAGATAATGTTGTGTTTGTTCCTTTTATTCCATCACCGCTGCATCTATGTATTACAAAGTTAGCTTATATAGGTATTTTATCTTATATACCACAACCGAATAATATAGGGACGGTTATTAATGCTTTATATTGTGCACCCAATAAAATTTATGAATATTCCCGTTTTTCTATTCCTATGATAGCAAATGAGGTTCCTGCATTAAAATATGCATTTTTGGAAAGTCGAGCAGGGATTTGTGTTGAAAATTTAGCTCCAGAATACATTAGAGATTCAATATTATATATAGATGAAAAATATGAAAACTTTTCAAGAGATTCAAAATTGTTGTATGATCGTATTGATCTTAAAAAGATTGTAGAATCTGTTGTCAACAGTATAACTTGAAAAATATTATTCTAAATAGTAATTGGAGCGTAGGTATGGAAATCGTTATTTTTGATGCAATATATCCTCTTGGGCATAGAGGTTTAAACAAAAAACTAGTATCCATTATGTCTAAAGATTATAATCTTATTCTTTTAAATAATAATAAGTTTTATAAGGATGTGAATTTTGAAAATGTTACGATAAAAAATTCCAGGTTTGTTTCTTATTCAAATAATAATGTATGGAATATATTTCTTTATTTAATAAATGTCTTTATTGCTTGGATAGCTTTATTTCAAAATAAGTTTGATAAAGTTATTTTTTTTACATTTGATACGGTTGGTTTTTTCTTTTGTAGATTTCTCTTTTTCAATAAAAACATTTCTTTATTTCATCATAATAATACAGATCATTTGCAGAATCCAATGAAGAGAAAGATTTTTTCAATGTATATGAATAAAGTTAATCATATTGTATTTGCTGGCTATATAAAAGACTATCTAGTGAACGAAATAAAAGTAGACCCATCAAAGGTATTTGTTTTAACTCATCCTATTATTGATAAATGCTTAGTAGAGAAAGAAAATGATAGGTCACAACAAAAAGAGTCAGAGACTATCTATATAGGTTTAGGCTATTCAAATGATCAAAAGATAATTAATGATATAATTCAATATGAGGAACAGACTAAAATATTGGAAGAGCATAATATCAAACTTATATTGAGATCACAAATTAATGTTTTTGATTCTAAGAATATAAAGGTTATAAAAGGGTTTCTGTCGCGAGAAGAGTATGATCAATATTATAATCAATCGAGTGGTTTGATTGTTTTGTATCCATCTTATTATAAATGTCGTTATTCAGGCTCTATTTTGGAGGCATTTAATTCTAAAAAGCGTGTATTTGGGAATAAAATTCCTATTGTAGACTTTTTTTCAAACAATTATCCCGAAAATTGTATTGAATTTGGTTCAATTAGGGAGCTTTTTGAAAAATTACTGTACTATAGGAAGATATCATTTTCAGAGAAAGAATATAAATCTTTTCTTGTTTTTCATTCAGAAGAAAAAATAAGAAAAGAATTGATAAGTATTTTATTATAATGAGTTTAATGGATGTAAGTCAACTGAAAATAAATAAATTATTTAACGCGAAAATATTTGTTGTATCAATAATTTTATTTTGTGTTAATATTTTATTAGTACAAAGCTCATTTTTAATTTCAATAATTGGGTTAATTCAATTTATTATACTTTTTTATTACGTTTTAAGAAGTGACATAAAGAAGTATTTAATCTACTCTATTATTTTTTTAGTTTCTAGTTTTGATGTTCCATATTTTGTTACAGGAGATCTTAAAAGTGAGGTGTTTTCTGTTTCATCACTACCTTTTTTTAAAGGACATCTTTTTAATCTTACTCTTTATTTACCTATCTTGATATTAGTATTTAATAAAAAACAATTAAAGCAAATTAAAGATTTAAAGTCTGTTTATCCAAATTTATATTTTCTATTTAAATATTTTTCTTTAATATTAATTGGAGGGCTTCTTATTGGAGCAATAGGGTTACTATTAAATGAAAATAATATATTAAGTATCGATTTTCTTAAATATTATGTACGTGATTTATTTGGAATGGGTGGTTTTAGTGTATTTACAATATATTTTATTTATTATTGTCTATTAGATGAAAAATTTCCATTAGAATTAGAAAGTACATTATTTACCTTATTGTTTTCTCTTATTCTATCTTCTGTATTTAGTGCTTGTTCAGGATTAAGAGGTTTTTACGATACTGAAAGAATAATATTAATGCCATTGTCTTTATTTTTTGCACCTTCTATTTTAATTTTTTTATTTTATGAAAGGTATAAAAAATATAGAGTAGTATTAATATTATTGTCTATAACTGCATTGTCTATACAATTTACTTTTTCAAATGCGTTGAGTGGAAAGTCTTGGTTGATGATTATTTATATTTTTTTTGTTTTATTTCTAATTCTATATCAAAAGAAACAACGTATAATTCTTTTTGTTATAGCAGGTTTATTAATTCTCATTCTGCCTTTTATTTCTATTTTTGTTGATGAGAAGAGATCCGAGAAAGATTTGATAGGCAATAAGTTAACACAAGTTGTTTTACTCGCTTCAATTCTAGATGATTCTTGGTATGATATTTTACCTAACTCACCGAAAATAAGAATAGAAGAATTGTTGAACACAATAGATGAATTTAAAGAAAAGCCTTATTTTATGGTTTTTGGAAAAGGGTTTGGCGGAAGTATAAAAGATCATCGCCAGAGTTTTGGTTGGTATGATGAGGGTGCTTTTACTGAAGACCAATATTCCAATAATTCTTTTATTATTTTGCATGAATCTTTTATCGTATTTCTTATGAAAGCAGGTATTTGTGGATTAGTATGCATGATAATTATTTTTTATAGAGGTTTATCTAATGCGAAAAATAATCCATGGATTGTGATTGGAGTATTTTGGTTTATTCTTTTCTGGGGATATTCTTTTTCTTTAGGGATATTTGGTATTCCTTGTTTAGTATTAGGTTTTTATTTTTTAGATGCAAAACCAGAAGATAAAAGATGCAAAAAAATAGTATAAACATAACTAAGAGTGATGTAATATGGAATTACCTGGGATATGGTCTTTCCTTTGGTATTAATATTTTTTTATTACCACTGGTTCTTCATTTTCTACCAGAGAAGGAGATGGGCTTATGGTATGTCTTTATGGCAATTAGTTCACTCATTATTTTACTAGATTTAGGTTTTACACCACAAATATCAAGAACAATTACTTATGTGTATTCAGGGGCAACGAATATAGAGAGGGAAGGGATACAAGATACTGATATAAAAAAAGGTGTTGATTTTAAGTTTTTGTGTAAAATTATTTATACATCCAAGTATATGTATATAATAATTGCTACAATAGCTTTATTCCTTTTGTTAACTGTAGGCACACCTTATATTCAATATGTTTCTGTAGATATATATTCCATGCAGATATTGGTGGCATGGATTATTTTTTCTTTAGCGTGTTTTATTAACTTATTCTTTTCTTATTATACATCAATATTTAAAGGAATAGGAAAGTTTGTCATCTTGAGTAAGGCTGCTGTTTTTTCTAAATTATCTCAAATTTGTGTTGCTTTCGTATTCCTCTATTTCGGATTTGGGATACTAGCTATGTCCATTTCATATTTTTTTAGTGGGATAGTTTATCGATGTATCCTTTACTATTTTTTCCGTTATAAAATAGATATTGGTAAAAAACTAAAAGAATCATCTCTAACAATAAAAAAGAGTGAGATTTTTGAAACTTTTAAAACTATGTCCCATAATGCATGGAGAGATGGTTTGGTTACCATATCTAGATATATTTTCAATCAATCAAATACATTAATATGTTCGGCATACTTAGGGTTAGTTGAGACTGCTTCCTATGCATTATCTGTTCAAATAATAACAGTAATATCATATGTTTCTCTAATATATTATACAACAGTACAACCGGCGATTACGGAAGCAATTTTTAAAAAGGATAAAGAAAAAAGCATAAAAATATTTTCTATGGCTTGGGTCATTTTTATTTTATTTTTTATAATATCAGTTTTTTTAGTTGCTATTTGTGGGAAGTCTATCTTCGTTTTGATAAAATCTCAAACAACTTTTTATGTTAAAATGTTCGTTATAGTAGCCATTTATACTTTTTTAGAAGCTAATCATTCGCTATTTGCTTCCTATATTTCAACATCTAATAGATTACCTTACACAGGTGCCTATGTCGCAAGTGCTATTTTTTCAATTGTGTTATCAATTATATTAGTCACCCAAACACATCTTGGTATTTGGGCTTTGATTATCTCACCTTTAATAGTTCAATTATTCTACAACAATTGGAAATGGCCATACTTTGTATTGAAAGAAAATAATATAAATTTATTGAGGTTAATAAATTTAGGCTATTCTGAAATAACTAGATATTTAAATTTAAATAAAAAAATAATTCAATGAAAATATTAGTATCTGTTCCTGGATACAGTATCCCTGGAGGCAAAACATCATTAACATATGTTCATGTACGAAATTTATATTATAGAAGTCAAGGTATAGATGTTTCGGTACTAAATTTCTCAAGTAAAGAGGATTACTTTCTCGATGATATTCCTGTATTTTCATTAAAATCGATTGAAAATAAACTGAAAATTGAGAATTTTGATATCTTAGTCTGTCATGCTCCAAATATAAGGAATCATTATTTTTTTCTAAAGAAATATGAGAATTGTTTTTCTCATATAGTCTTTGTTTACCATGGACATGAGGTTTTAAATATTAATAAGGTTTATTCAAAGCCTTATGCTTTTGTGAAAAAATCGTCACTAATAAAAAGAATATCTCAAGAACTTTATGATAAATTTAAACTTAGGACATGGAGACTTTATTTGCCTAAATTAAAAAATAAATCTTACCATCTTTTTGTCAGTAACTGGATGCATAATGAGTTTCTTAAATGGACTAAGATTTCTCCTGATATTATTGAAGGAAAATATAGTATAACTTATAATTCGGTTGGTAATCTATTTGCGCAAAATAATTATAATCCTGTAAAAGATATAAAATATGATTTTATAACAATTCGAGAAGGTTTAGATGGTTCTAAATATGCTATAGATATTGTTAATCAGTTAGCATATGATAACCCTCAATTTAAGTTCCTTATAGTCGGAAAGGGCGAATTTTTTAATTATCATAAAAAGGCTGATAATATCATAAGATTAGAAACAAATTTAAATCATACACAAATTATTAATCTTTTAAATGAGTCAAGGTGTGCTTTAATGCCTACTCGGACAGATGCTCAGGGATTGATGATGTGTGAAATGGCAACATTTGGAATTCCTCTTATTACTTCTGATATCCCTGTTTGTCATGAGGTTTTCGCATCTTTTAAGAACGTTGAACTAATTGACAATGAAGAAAAAGGGATTGATCTGAAGGTCATTCTAAATAATTTAGAAAAAGATCTTCCTTATGAAAAGAACACCACCTACTTTATTAAAGATACAACAGAAAAGGAAGTAGCTCTCTTTTATAATTTAATGGAAAAATAAAATATTTTATTATTTCTGATATTCTTATGACTATATTTTTTGCAACAAAAGTTAGAGGTTTTTTTAAACATCTATTTTCAAATAAAAAAATAAATGCGAGTTTTACTTATTCGACTAATCAAGTGTATGAAACAGGCTCTAATGTTTCTAAGCTATTAGCAAAAATGATAAGATTCTCGATTTGTGATTTCTTGGGTATTATTCAAGTTGTAACAAAAAAGAATGAGACATGTGATCTATATGGCAGTTATAATCGTTTTTTAAATACTGATAAGTCTTATTTTATATATGTGGAAAACCCAACAGCTCTTTTTCACTATTCTATAAATAGGAGTAAAACACTATTAGGTAAGAGAAAAGTCTCTAAATGTATAAATGATGTAAATTTGAAAGCTTTAGTTTTTATGTCTAAAGCATGTGCTAATACCTTTGAGTCTGTATGCCACTCTATTCCTTCCAATATTGAAAAGAGAATAATATATCCTTATGTACCCTCTAATTCGCAAATTTCAGTTGAAGATATAAAGTTGAAAAGTCAAACTCCCCAGTTAAAACTCTTATATATTGCTCAAGGAATGCGCTTTACATCTAAGGGTGGATTAGAGGTCATAGATGCATTTGTAAAGCTCTATAGTTTAGGTTACACGGATATTTCTTTGACTATGATTACATCTATTGATGAAATAGATCAGCAACTTAAGGATAGGATAAATAGAATTGAAGGAATAAAATTATATGATTTTAAATTTGATTATCAGCAGATGGAGAGAATGTACGCAGAGTCTCATATATTGCTTCAACCAACAAGTGAGGACAGCTTTGGGCTTACTATATTGGAAGCGATGAAAGCAGGACTGCCTGTTCTTGCTACAAAGTTGTATTCGATTCCAGAGCTAATAGTGCATGGGAAAAATGGGTTTTTGACAGAGCCGCATTATTGGTTTTTCGATCAGAATAATATTCCCAATCCTACAGTCTGGAATAGTCGAAAAGAGACAATATATTCAGAAAAGATATCCGATAGCATAGTCTCTTTTTTATGCAATTCAATTATCAATCTAAATAACGATAGGAGTTTGTTGGAGAAGATGTCTCTATCCTCGTATAGAATAGCTCACAGTTTCCCTTTTGATGAAGAGTCAATTGTTGATCAATGGAATAGTTTGATAGAGAAAATTACTAAAATTTCAGATTAATTTTATATGGATAAATATTTAGTGTCTATAATAACACCAACTCATAATTCAGCAAAATTTGTAGAGAAAACAATTTCTGGTATTCTTGCTCAAACGTATTCAAATTGGGAGTTATTAATTACGGATGATTGTTCAACTGATGATACATGTGCTATTTTAGAGTCTTTTGTCAATTTAGATAGTAGAATAAAACTTTTTAAATTGGACAAAAATGCAGGAGCAGGGGTTGCAAGAAATCATTCTATAGAAAATGCGCAAGGTCGTTTTATCGCTTTTTGTGATAGTGATGATTTATGGTATCCGGAAAAATTAGAGAAGCAAATACAATTTATGCTGGATAAGGATACAGCATTAACCTATACCAATTATGAAGAAATTGATGAGAAGGGTCAGTTCTTAAGAAAGGTATATGCTCCTGATAAAGTATATTATAAACAAATGTTGAAAGTTGACTATGTGGGATTCTCTACAGCTATATATGATGTTAAGTTATTAGGGAAGATTTATATGAATCCTCAAAGGAAGAGGCAGGATTGGATATTATTATTAACTATTTTAAAGAAGACAGATTTTGGTCATGGGCTGTTAGAAACATTGGTTTCATATCGAATAAGAGAGAATTCAATTTCATCAAACAAAATTCTTCTATATCAATATATTTGGAGAGTTTACCGGGATAGTCAAGAGTTTTCAAGATTAAAATCAGGTTATTACTTATTTCTATATACTTTCTCGTACTTCAAGAAAAGATTTAGATCTAAAATTTCATAGAGATATTTGGCATGAATGCTATTATAACACCCACAGATCTGGTTTATAGAGGGTTTCATTAATAAAGGATGTATAACTATTTGGGATCCTACATATTTTATAGTCAAAAGATTATTATTTATGAAACTGTATTAATTGATATCATTCAACCTTATTCAGTAACTAGTTATAATTGAATGAAAATATTAACGTATATATAAGGGTTAGATGCAAAATACTTTATTGGGAAAGTCGCGTTTATTATGGCCAGATTACGCTAAGGCAATAGGGCTTTTTTTTGTAATACTAGGCCATATAAGGTTAAATGAATCCATGATACACAACTGGATATTTTCCTTTCATATGCCTTTGTTTTTCATTTTATCGGGTTATTTTGAGAAGAAAACTTCGTTTAGAGATGTATTAAAGAAAAATACAAGGACTTTATTAATTCCTTATTCTATATTTTATCTAATATCATTTATTTGGTGGTTTTTAAATGAGTATATATTACATTCTAGTACGAACTTTACATTCTATAAAGCAATTGTATTACCATTGTTAGGTATGTTTTTTGCTGAGGGAAGAGATACTTTATTCTCAAAGACAGTTAATGAACCTTTGTGGTTTTTGGTTGGATTGTTCTTTTGCAAATTATTTTTTCATATAAGTTTAAATTTGTCAAAAAAATATTGGATATTAATTCTAATAAATTTTATCGCTATACTTATTATCTTAATGATCAAGTTGCTTAATCTAAATATATTGTTTAGTATTGATACAGCAATTATGGCTTTACCGTTTTATACTTTTGGATATTTTTTTAATAAGATAGGATTAAAAAAAATAATTACTAATCGTACTTTAGCCACTTTATTATCTGCAAGTTTCATAATTGTAGGTTATTTGTTATGTCAAATAAATGGAGAAGTAGATATGAATTATTTAATATATGGAAATAATATCATAGTATTTTATATTAATGGTATTGTTGGCTCTTTAGGTATAATATTATTGTGTATGATTTTTTCTAATACTAAATATAAGTTATTTTTATATTTGGGATCAAATAGTCTAGTAGCATTTGCTTTACATGGTATTTGCATTTTATTGGTTCGAAAGTTATACTTTTCTCTAATACTTCGTACTAAAATGCCTGATTTTAATAGCTTTACTACATCGGAAGGGATCTTAATATCTTTTGTTGTTTTATTTGTTTTAGTAATCCCAATTTATATTATAAATAAATATTTTCCTTTCATAATAGGTAAAGGCTATAAGTTCTAAAGTGCCATTACTGATGGAATTCGGATATTAGAATATATCAATTTATAAATATTAAAACAATAACCATACGTATATAAATGGACTTTATCATGGCAAAACCTAAAATCTCTTGGATAGGATTGGGACACATGGGAACCCCAATGGCTTCAAATCTGCTAAAAGCAGGATTTGATATAGCAGTGTATAATCGTTCAGTTGAAAAATTGAAACCACTGACCGATGCCGGAGCTAAACCTTACGTATCTTTAGATGATGTTCGGGATAATTCGAATGTTATTTTCACAATGTTATCGGATGATTCGGCTGTATCCTCAGTATATGCTGATTTATTGAAAGATTCTGTTTCGGAGAAGCTCTTTATCAATATGAGCACCATTTCTTCAGAACTAACGAAGCGATTAGCAGCAGAAATAGAATCAAAAGGAGGTTATTATTTGGAAGCTCCCGTCTCAGGAAGTGTAAAGCCTGCTATAGACGGAACGCTTATAATATTAGCGGCCGGTAGAGAACCCGACTATGAATTCGCTACAACTTATTTCGAGAAACTAGGTAAACTATCCTTATATTTGGGAGAAGTAGGGCAGGGAGCCAAAGCTAAATTAGCGATTAACTATTATATGTCTGTTGTTATTGAGGGATTAGCCGAAACTGTCCTTTTTGCAGAGAAGAATGGTATTGATAAAGAAACAATGATGTTTATTGTCAATGAAAGTGCTTGTGGTAGCCCTATGTCAAAGATGAAAACACCTTCCATTATACAAGATAACTACCCGGCGGCTTTTCCGCTTAAACATATGGATAAAGATATACGTTTGGCAAAGGCAGAAGGGTTAAATACCGAAACCTCCAATGCGATGAAGAATATCTATCAAGACGCTATGGAAGCAAACTTGGGTGACAATGACCTTATGGCTGTAATAAAGACGGTAAAATCGAAATATTTTGAATAAGATATATATTCCCTTATAAAGAGAGCAGAGAGTCGTTGAAATCGGCTCTCTGCTCTCTTTATTTAGAACTTAACCAATCAAGAATCTCTTCAAGTAAATGATTGCATTGCGGAATGAAATCACTGCTACAATCTTTTATATGCTGTGCTGATTGTATATACTTGCCCTCAGTTAACTCTTCGGCTCCATTTATAAGCATCTTCTCTAAAGAGTCGGAAGTAACTTCTAAGTGAAACTGTAAGCCTAATACTTTTTCATTATATAAGAATGACTGATTAAGACACCCTGTACTAGAAGCTAGTCTGATGCTATCCGGAGGAATGCTGAATGTATCTCCATGCCAGTGAAATACCAAAGGGGCAAGAGCATCTTTCTCTAAAATTGGAATTTCTTTAGCGGCATCAGTCCATCGAATGGGCAACCAGCCTATCTCTTTATAATTATTTGTTGTGACTTTTCCACCCAATACATCGGCTATAAGTTGAGAACCTAAACAAAAACCAATTACCGCTTTATTCGATTCTATTGTTTCCTTAATGAATCTCTTCTCTGTCACTAACCAAGAATAAATACCTTCTTCGTAGATATTCATGGGGCCTCCCATTATAATCAGCATATCAAACTCATCCTGATTCGGAAAATTTGCTTCCTCGAAAAGGTGTGTATAGCTTAAGTGATGTTTATGCTTATTGGCCCATAATTGAATATGTCCGATTCCTTCGAAGCAGACATGGATCAGACAATGGATTCTCAGGCTGTTTGATTTCATTTACAGATCTTTTATCAGCGTATTCTTTTCTTTTTCATGAATAGTATTCCTGATATCATTGATAACATTCCATTCGTCCGTAAACTCGTCTGTAATATCTATATTGAAATCTTCCGAACCAAAACTGTCAACCTTATGGAATAGATAACTTACCGATATTTTGTTAATGTCAAGAGCAGGTATATATGCAGGCACCATGTCTTTCTCCGATGGTGTTTCAACGATAATATTCAGATCAAGTAATAGGTAAATAATATCGCTGGTAAGACGGGTTGGTATTTTATACTTTTCGGATATCTCATTTGCCGTATAAGGCTTCTCGCCTTCCTCGAAACGCTTTACTATAAGCGTTGAAATCAGTAATATGATAAAGTCCTTATATCTACGGGTAATATCTTTGGTTTCTTTCTCGAAATTAAATTTAGCAATATTCTGATGAGAAAAAGATAGCTTTACACCTATTAAAACAATCAGCCATGATATTTGCAGCCATAATAACAACAAAGGAAGTGCAGCGAAACTACCGTAGATGGTATTGTATTTAGATATCCATAACTGTCCGCTGATGTATATTTGTTGGAAAATCTGAAAAGCCACACCGGCAATGATACCGGCAAAAATTGCACTGCTAATTTTTACCTTAGTATTAGGAATGTAAGCATACACAAAAGTGAACAGAAGTATAGTCAGGATAAACGGCAATACCTTGATGAAAGGATTGATAAATACTCCAATGATGTGAGTCTCCAGCGATGAATTTAATATGATAGAAAAACCGGCATTACAAACTAAAAGTACAGGTGCAACAAGAAGCAGCCCGGTATAATCGGTAAATTGACGATAGTACGATCTGCCATTTTTGATTCCCCAGGTAGAATTAAAGTTGTCTTCAATATTCGAAACCAGATTTAAAGCAGTGTAGAGTAACAGCACAAGACCTACACCCAGAAAAACTCCACCTTGAGCATATTCAAGTGATTTATCGATAAATCGCATCGCTGTCGAAAGAGCCTGTTCCTGTCCCTGAAAATAACCGAACAATTGGCTTTGAAGGATATTCTGAAATCCAAAGCCTCTTGCGATGGCAAATAATACCGCAAGTAGCGGAACAATCGATAAAAGGGTGCTATATGTGAGTGCCGAAGCCCGAGTATTAACCAGTGACCAGTTTAGATTTCGATAGGTCAGAACAAACGATTTGATACTATTGTAGGATATAGCCCGGAGTCTTCCCAATCCGTTAGTATCTATCCTCCAGATTCCGATAGATAGAAAATGGAGTAGTCGTTGTATAAATTTTGTTACTTTATCAATCATTTTTTTTCTTTCAAATTTAAGCAATTCATCCCAAGTTTTTTTAACCTTTTCGATACTCGGGTTAGTAAAAAGCAAAAGTAGTTATACCTCTAGAATATGGCAATAAATATCTGATATTACTTGGTTATACAATAAGGTGACATTAGTTACCCAAAATACTCAGTAAAGTGCACAAAGGTGACAGTTTAGTATGGCTAGTGTTACTTTTGTTGTTTTTATTAAACTTTTGTAAATCAATACGTAAACATGAAAAAGGTTACAAAAGTTACAAAAGTAACACTTTTATACTGTTCTTTTTTATTCTTTGCATCAACAGTTAGTATTCTCAATAGATAGATAAACCTATTAATAACTGAAATTCTGTTTGGTATGTTGCCTTATTAATATACTTATCAAAAACATCCGTTGAAGGTAAATTGTTCTTTGACACTCGGCCGTGCATAATCTATTGGCTTATTTTATAGATGATTGGCTTAATATTCTCTTTATACAACACCGAAATTCCTGAAAGTAATTTTGAGACCTTTTCTTCTATTTCTTTTAGTAATAGTTCTGTGAACTTAATATTAGACGAATTATTTATTTTAATCTTATTTTTCTCCTTTATGATAATATAAAATCATTAAAATCTCACTAATTTACTGTTGAAAACATAATGAGCTGTTTTGATAAATATCGTTTGAGAAATTATCATATTTTTGCGAATAAATGTAATAAACAATACAATGAGAAACTTTTTGACGGTAATTAGGATCTTTACTCCATTGTTGTTTTCCTCCTGTGGAAAAGGAGAGACGGGTAGTGGTGTAATGGCGAATTCCTTCAAATCAGTAAACAACTCTGTATCTACGATTAATGATGACCATGTAGATGTTAGTTTTGATATTAAAGAGAAATCTATTAATTAAAATTAGCCTTGTAATCTGAATTTTTCACACACATACAATACAATAAAATAATGAAAACTAAATTTTTAATGATTGCAATTAGCTGTACGACATTGTTATTTACTTCTTGTGAAAAGGAGGAAATGGGTGTTGGAGAAGGTGCTGGTGGTGGGATGCAGGATGCTAATTCTATAGTGAAGTCTACCCCAACACCCACAGGTAGTGTAGAGATTCCTGCTCCTGATAGTATTTTAAAGACTGACGAATAGCTTAACCTTTTTTTGTAAACCAAATTCAATAAGATTAATAATCTAATTACTTCAATTTTCACACACATACAATACAATAAATAATGAAAACTAAATTTTTACTGATTGCAATTAGCTGTACGACATTGTTATTTACTTCCTGCGAAAAGGATGAAATGGGTGTCGGCGGAGGTACTGGCGGTGGGATGCAGGATGCTAATTCTATAGTGAAGTCTACCCCAACACCCTCAAATAGTGAAGAGATTCTTGCTTCTGATATTATATTAAAGGCAGAAGAATAGTCTAACAGGCACCAATGGAATCTTTACACATCAAACTCCCATTAATGAAACTACTACTTAAATATTTATTTTTAATGGTGACAGGAACATTATTGTTCTCATGTCAAAAAGATAACTCGCAAGAAAAATTACTTAAACAAGCTGAAAATAACTTGGTTATTGGTAAGCCTGAAATTACCCTTAATTTATTAGCATCCATTCAAAACCCTGAGAAGATGGACAAGGTCAGTTATATGCAATATATAGTAACCTATGTAGGGGCAAAAAAGGAAACGAAAGCTGATATAACATCAGATACATTGATATTTGAGGCTCAAAACTATTTTAATGACACAAAGGATTATAAAAACTCAGCTTTAGCTAATTACTACGCAGGGTGGGTATTTTATGTAAATAATAAGCTGCCTCAATCCTTAGGATCTTTTATGTACGGTGCTGAGGCAGCTGACAAATCAAAGGATCATTTATTAGCAGCCAAGAGTTTTAATAACATCGGGTATATTTATTTTGGACGGATGCTTTTAGATAGTGCTATTGTTAATTATAAAAAGGCATTAGAGCATTATGACAAAATTGAAAATGTAGACAAGAATAGAATACAAGTGCTTACTAATATAGGATTAGCATTTGAAGGTAATAATAAGTTAGATAGTGCTTATGTATACTTTCAAAAAGGTTTAGACCTTGCTAAACAAACAGGTAATAAATTAGAAGAAAGCCAACTTTATCAGAATCTAGGATTAGTTAGCTTTGGAAAGGGAGAGGACGAAAAGGCAATTGAATATTTCAAATCTGCACTGGCTATGGATATTACGAGTAACGAACAAACAAGGCAAATCAATCTCCAGCTACTTAAAATTTATAATAAAAGACAAGATCTACAGTCCGCCAAAGAATATGCCGTTTTAGTAACAGCAAATCTGTCTGAAGTAACATATAATTATACTATCAAAAAAATGTATGCTGCCTTAGCAGATTATTACCGACAATTAGGTGACTATAAAAAAGCATTAGAATATAGCGATCTGGAGAGAGTAACTAATGAAGAAATTGAAAAAGAAAAAAATGTTCCGGCCTTGTTAGAGGTCGACAAGAGTTTCCATTTAGCAAAAAAAGATCGTGAAGTTCAAGAGCTTAAATCTGATGTTGTTTTCTTTCTTGTAGTGGGAGGAGTTATTATCTGTATTATACTAGTATTTATTTTCTTTGTTTGGAATGATAATAAAAGAGGGAAAGCCGAAATAAGAGAATGTGCTGAGAGGTACGATGAAATCAAAGCATTATTGTTTTCTATGGGTGAAAAATACCCGAAAATAGAAGCTGAAATAAAATCAATGCTCGAAGACGATTGAATGTAAATTGCTTTCCGACAGTAGATGGTACAGAATAGAGAGCAAAAAGTAGTGAGGTTGATAAATAAAATACAGCCGATCTGTAAGCCGGGTTCTGTGCCTCGTAAAACGAAGTGCTTGTCATTTGTCTACTCCTGCTGTTGCCAACAGGCTCTAGCGACCTACCCCCCGACATCGGGCGAGCAGCCCTACATGCGTCGGTATACATGGTCTTGCAACTCATAAGTAGTACGGCTCCCGGTATTGCTACAAGGACCGGTGAGCTCTTACCTCACCTTTTCACCCTTACTCCGATAAATCGAAGCGGTTATTTTCTGTTACCTTACTCTGCCCTCGCGAACAGCTTCCCGTTAGGAAGTATGATGCTCTGTGTTGCCCGGACTTTCCTCTTTCCATCTTTTGCAAGATAGCCAGCGACAAACCGATCTGCTGTATTTCGACTGCAAAGGTAATACAATTTACACCTATTAAGTACATAAAAGTATGTAATGATATATTTTATAGGTGTAATGAATGACTACAGCTGTTATACCGATCAAGCTAACAAGCCATTCTACTATTTTAAAATTGTTTTTGGTTTTGAAAAATGATGGGTTTTGGCAAATAGTCTTAACTTTGACAATATTTTTCCTGAACTCTATATGGTACTTAATTATATTTGGATAGCCTTCTTTCTGGTTGCTTTTGTTGTCGCATTAAGTCGCCTTATCTTCTTTGGTGATTTCGAAACATTCAATGCAACAGTAAATTCGACTTTTGCCTCGGCTCGGTCGGGATTCGAAATATCCATCGGTTTAACCGGAGTTCTTACGCTATGGATGGGACTGATGAAGATCGGTGAACAGGGTGGGGTAATACAACTTTTTTCAAGAGCTATTAATCCTCTGTTTAGTCGGCTTTTTCCCGATATACCGAAGAATCATCCCGCAGGTGGTTCGATTTTATTGAATATTTCGGCTAATATTCTGGGGCTCGATAATGCTGCCACTCCTGCAGGTTTACAAGCGATGAAAGAATTGCAGGAAATTAACCCCGATAAGAGCAAAGCATCTAACCCCATGATTATGTTTTTGGTTATGAATGCATCGGGATTAACGCTGATTCCTGTATCGGTCATGACTATTCGTGCACAAATGGGAGCCGCTAATCCGGCAGATAT
Organism: Dysgonomonas sp. HDW5A; assembly: GCF_011299555.1. Classification (NCBI taxonomy): domain Bacteria; kingdom Pseudomonadati; phylum Bacteroidota; class Bacteroidia; order Bacteroidales; family Dysgonomonadaceae; genus Dysgonomonas; species Dysgonomonas sp. HDW5A. The sequence continues at coordinate 1,719,535 of NZ_CP049857.1, forward strand.
TTTTGTGCCCATTATGATTGCGACTTTTATCTCAACAATGATCGGTGTATTGGCGGTTTGTGTCAAACAAAAGATTAATATTTTCGATAAAGTTATTCTCGGTACATTTGGAGGCGTTGCATTGCTTATAGGTGCAGTTATTTGGGCTTTCAGTAATATGGGACCCGAAAAAGCCCAGCAAATATCAAGTTTGGTTGCCAGTATAATACTTTTTAGTATCATTATATTTTTCATTCTAAGCGGAGTTCGAAAAAAAGTCAATGTATACGATTCTTTTATCGAAGGAGCCAAAGATGGCTTTTCGACAGCTGTACGGATTATTCCCTATTTAATCGCTATATTAGTAGCTGTAGGTATGTTCAGAGCTTCAGGAGCAATGGACTTTTTAGTTGATGGATTGAAATCCTTTGTCGCTTTCTCAGGCTTTGATGCCAAATGGGTAGATGCAATGCCTACTGCACTCATGAAGCCCCTCAGTGGAAGTGGTGCCAGAGGTATGATGGCCGATACTATGGCTGTTTTTGGAGCAGACTCATTCGCAGGTCGGTTGGCATGTATTTTTCAAGGGTCTACCGACACTACTTTCTTTGTAGTAGCTGTTTATTACGGTAGTGTCAATATAAAAAATAGCAGATATACCGTTCCTTATGCTCTTTTAGCCGATTTGGTCGGGGTTATAACAGCGATTTGGGTGGCGTATATCTTTTTCTCATAATCTGTACAAGTGTAGTATAATTTACTTATCATAAAATAGGTCTCTGACCTTATTCGAAATATGGCAATAATATATCAAAACGAAGGAGTGAAAGCCCCCTTGATAAAGAAGAGGGAAGTAACTAAGTGGATCAAAGATGTAGCAGCATCTTATGACAAAAAAGTAGGAGATGTTTCTTATATCTTTTGTTCAGATGAAAAAATTCTGGAAATAAATAAAGCATATCTGCAACACGATTATTATACTGATATTATAACATTCGATTATACCGATGAAAATATAATATCCGGAGATATATTTATCAGTTTGGACACTGTCGAAAGTAATGCTAAAGAGTTTAATACTGACTATCTGGAAGAGCTTCATCGAATCATAATTCATGGAATACTTCATCTTTGCGGAATAAACGACAAGGGGCCGGGAGAAAGAGAATATATGACCGAGTGCGAGAATAAGGCTTTATCTCTTTTGGGAAATATTATATTGTAACATGAATGAACAATCAAGAATTAATAAGTATAATAGTTCCCGTTTATAATGTTGAGAAATATCTTCCCAAATGTCTTGATAGCATTATTAATCAGTCGTATCAAAATATCGAAGTGTTTCTGATAAATGATGGAAGTACTGATAATTCCCTGTCGATTTGTGAGGAATATAAAAAACGTGATAATAGGATTACTGTTTTTAGTCAGGTGAACTTTGGAATAGCAAGTGCTCGTAATTTAGGTTTGGATAATGCTCGGGGAAGTTTTATAAGCTTTATAGACAGCGACGATTATGTCGGTCCTGATTTTATCTACAACTTATATTCTTTATTGAAGAATACTTCTTCAGATATATCCATGTGTAATTTTTTGGAGGTTAAAGAATCTGATGTAGATTTTACATTTTCACAAAATATCCCTTTAAACATACAGCAATACTCTGGTTGTGAGTATTTACACAAGCTGTATTCTAAGGAATTCGCTGTGGGTAAGATCGTTGTTTGGAATAAATTATATTCGCGAGCCATTTGGGAGGATCTCCGATTTCCTGTCGGGAAATTAAATGAAGATGAGGCCATAATACATTATGTTTACGATAGAGCAAATAAGATAGCAATAACTTCTGAAATTCTTTATTTCTACGTAGAGCGTCAGGGGAGTATAATGAATGTTCGCTTAGACATGCTAATTGAACGCAATCTATATTATTTAGAAGCATTAACTCAAAGGCTTGATTTCTTTGAATTAAGAGGATATTTGAAATTAAGAGGAGAAACATTCGCCCGTAGGGCTAGGCTTGTGAAAAACATATATAAAAATAATAATAAGCTCAATAATCGTTCTCCAAAATTTGATCGACTTGTATACGATGACTTAAAAGGAAATTTGAAACTTTATCTAACAAGTAAATTTATAAAACTAGACTTGAAGCTAAATCTTCTTTATATTTATATGAAGCAACGAGCTTCTGCTAGTTCTAGAATGTAGTGTTTTATTGAAAAACAGATTAATGAAAAAAATTATCTCTTTAATTTTTCTACTAATAATATCAGGTGAATATTTTTATTCGCAAGATGTAATAAAAGTTTGGGGCAGTGTCGACCCGCCTACAACATATAATCTAGACGATGAAGCTGAACTGTTTATATATTTACCCTCTGAAAAAGGTGATCAAAAAACGCCGGCTGTACTCATTTGCCCCGGAGGTGGTTATGCAGGTGTCAGTATGAAGTACGAAGGACATGCTTTTGCTCAGTGGCTAGCCTCTCAAGGTATCGCCGGTATTGTTTTGAAGTACAGATTACCGAATCAACATAAGGAAATTCCTTTTGATGATGCAGAAGAATCTATGCGAATCATTCGTGCCAATGCAGAACGATGGAATATAAATCCCGACAAAGTAGGGGTTTCAGGATTTTCGGCAGGAGGGCATTTAGCTGCAATTTTATCGAATCGTTATTCAAGAGAAGGATTATATACACATCCCAACTTTACGATTCTTTTTTATCCTGTAATATCATTTGAAGAAGTAACTAAGGGAGGAACCCGTACAAATTTGCTTGGAAAAGATCCTTCTTCAACCGAAATTTATTCTTTTTCAGCCGATAGGCAGGTGACGGCCAACACACCTCCGACTATTATTTTTGTAAGTGATAACGATCATTCTGTCCCATCAGTTCACAGTACTATGTATTATAATGCATTGAAGAGAAACGGAATTCCTGCTACTCTTTATGTATTTCCTGAAGGAGAACATGGCTGGGGAATGATCGAATCGTTTAAATATTACGATCAATCCTTATCTTTACTCAAAATGTGGTTGGATACAACCGTCTTTGATCAGTAATTTTAAGTAAGGCGGAATATTCTCTATGGTTTTAAGGTCACAGACCTTTTTATTGCTTTGGAATGTATAACAAATATAGATTGTTATAACTATAAAATATACCAATAAATTTTATTCTTTACTTAAATATAACGAAGGGTCGCAGACCTTGATTTTAATAATAAGTAGGTCGCTGACCTAAAATACAATACTCTTATGAAAAACCTTTTTCTTGTATTTTTATTTTTCTTATCAGTCATTAGTATGGATGCACAAAAAGTAGTAAAGCTTTGGGAGAATACTCCTCCAACCAGTAACGGATTATCAGAAACCGAATTAAATGAAGACGGACGAATCTCTAATGTGACTACTCCCGAATTAACTGCTTATTTACCCGATTCTGCCGTAAATAAAGGAATAGCAGTTATTATTTGTCCGGGTGGCGGATATGCCCGACTAGCTATAGATCACGAAGGACATGATTTTGCAAAGTGGTTGCAATCGCAAGGAATTGCAGGTATAGTTTTGAAATACCGTATGCCTAACAAAGTGAAACAAGTTCCATTAGAAGATTTCAACCAAGCCATAACCTATGTTCGGTCTAAAGCTTCGGAATGGAAGATTTCTAACGATAAAATCGGAGTTGCCGGCTTTTCGGCAGGAGGGCATCTCGCTGCCACAGCATCCACCCATTTTTCCTCAAAGGAATTGAGACCTGATTTTTCGATCTTATTTTATCCCGTGATTACAATGGGTGATTTTACTCACGAAGGTTCACGTAATAATCTGCTTGGCGAAACACCTTCGGCATCAGAAATCATGTATTATTCGAATGAAAGGCAAGTAAATGAATTTACCCCTCCTGCAATATTGTTATTAAGCGACGATGATACGGCGGTTCCACCGAAGAATTCACTAACTTATTATAGTGCTTTAAAAGACAATAAAATCCCTGCAACAATGTATATTTTCCCTTCGGGAGGTCACGGTTGGGGAATGAGAGATAATTTCGAATATCACAAAGAAATGCTTTCTTTGCTTAGTTCGTGGTTAAAAACATTGTCGTTTTAAACAAGATAAATATTAAACAGATTATAGTAAAGGTGTCACGAGAAAAGGTTTTTCTCTGTGATGCCTTTTTCTAAATTTAATAAGAATTGTTTTCGCTCCAATCCACCGGCATATCCTGTCAATTTTCCATTGGTGCCTATAACCCGATGGCAGGGAACTATTATAGCAATTTTATTCATGCCGTTTGCATTGGCAACAGCTCTTATGCTTAAAGGACTTCCCATAGATTCCGATTGTTGCATATAACTCACCGTTTTTCCATAAGGAATAGTTAGTAATGCTTGCCATACCTTTTTCTGAAATTCTGTTCCTACAAGATCGAGAGGTACGGTAAATACTTTCAGTTCACTCTTGAAATAAGCTTCTAATTCTTTTTTAAGAAGATCAAAATGTTTGCACTCCTGTTCTATAATATCTGAGTTTAAATCTTTCGCCAGTTTTTGAAACTGCCCATCCAATTTTTTTCTATCATTAAACTCTAAAAGGCAGATACCCTTATTTGTCGCACATGCAATCATTTCACCCAAAGGGGTTTCTATATAGGCTTGACTTATACTCATTTTGTATCACTTAGTTATCTAAAAGGTTTAAAGATAATTTATTTTGGTTATAGTTAAGGCCTCACGCTTGTTTATTGTTCATTCAAGTATAACAACGATTGATAGTTATAACCCGTGGTGCATTTAAGCGATTCGGATTTTTAAGTTGTTTATATTTCGATCATTTAATTTATTTATCAGTTGTATAGCTGTCAGGACCATAATCTTAGATAATATTCTATTTTTGAATCTATCAAAGGATTTTCATAGTCTTGTTTACAAATATAGTACAGCGAGAGCTTCTACTTAATTTACAAACCTCAAAAGACATGCTGTCCACAATATAATAATTAGAAGAGATAATCTGTGATGCTATTTGTTTACCAAGTTGTCCTCAATAATAAAACAAACCTGTTTTTCTGCGATTATAAGCACTACGCTATATCTTTGAGATTAAAGTAAGCGGAGGCTTTCTAAACAAATCTCGCTCCGAATCAATGCCCATGAACTCAGATGTCAAGTCAATGATGATTAGCTCAATATCGGATACGCTTGGTTTACGTTTTTGATTCAGAAAATTCATTCCTGTTTCTACTCATTGTAATGTTTCCAATATTTTTTCGTAATTTCGAGTGTAGTTGTTGATATATTTAATCGTTTGGTAGACAATTAAATATAGTCATTCAGTTGATAATGAATAACTTCTTTTTCACTTATTCATTATTTATTAATGCACCACGGGTTAATTCATATTGTAATTTTGATTAAAACTAAAAATTCATCTGGCATTTGCTATGATCAGAAACAAAGAAGAAATAGCCGCTTCCCGATGTGAATAATTTCAACCAAAACCTTTAGCAAAAATGCAGTACAAAACATTTGAACCAAGCAATGTCCTTAAATCATTAGTTAAATGTTACTGGACGTTGGAAGTTCCTGCAGACAACAACGCAGACAAACAACGAATTGTACCCGACGGCTGTTTGGAAATGGCTTTTATTCTTGGAGACGATATTAGACGTTTTACTTCCGAATGTGAATTTATCCTTCAACCTCGTGCAATGGTTCTTGGTCAGATCATCGACCCTTTTTACATTCAACCAACAGGCTATGTAAATACTTTTGCTGTTCGTTTCTATCCTTATGGTTTTGCAAATTTTGTAAAAACGCCTATCAAAAATCTTGCAAATAAGGAAACCCCGATCACTGAGCTTTTTGAAGTAACAAAAGCAAACGAGTTGGAACAAAACATCATTCACGCAAGCGACACGCAACAAAGAATTAAGATTGTCGAAACTTTTTTATTGAACAAAATCAACGAGAAAACCACAATCGACAATATTGTAAAATCAACTATTGATACACTTTTCTTAACCAATGGAAATTCATCGATCAGTACAATCCTAAAAGAAAATTTATCCAAACGCAGACAATTGGAAAGAAATTTTATGAAGCAAATCGGAATCAGCCCCAAACAATTAGGAAAAGTAATCCGATTGCAAACTGCCCTGAAAATGTTACTCAACCACAAAACCGAAACACTCACTCAAATCGCTTACGAAAACGAATATTACGACCAGGCCCACTTTATCAAAGACTTTAAAGAATTTACTGGAACCAATCCTAAAGAGTTTTTAGAAGACAGACAAAATGTGCTGTCATCCCTTTTCTACCAAAAAGATTAAAGCTGTCGCATTTTTACAATTTCGAAGATTTACGTTATTTTATCTTTGCAATTTCTAATCAATATAATTAACTAAAATAATAAAAGATAAAAAATTATGCGTAATTTAATTTCAATAGTAGAAATTCCAACAACAGACTTTTCAAGAGCAGTTCATTTTTATCAAACGCTCTTAGGCATTACAATCGAAGAAGTTGACATGGACGGAACACAAATGGGTGTTTTGCCTAGTGACGGAGAAACCGTAAATGTAGTTTTAGTCAAAGGCGATGATTACAAACCGACAAGTGATGGAGCAGTTCTTTATCTGAATGCAGGAAATGACCTACAACCAATGCTCGAAAAGGTAAGCGAAAATGGAGGGCAAATCATTGTACAGAAAACCCAAATCAGTCCTGAAATGGGATTTTTTGCACTGTTCATGGATACAGAAGGAAATAAGCTAGGACTTCATTCAGCACAATAAGCAGATGAAATTTTAATCATTTGGTAGACAGTTGAATATAGTCATTCAGTTGATAATAAACAACTTCTTTTTTACTTATTCATTATTTATTAATTGCTCCACGGGTAATCATAACTTTAAAATACGACATTAAACACTTGCTGTTACCTGAAGTCTATCTAAATTTTCCACAAACCTTTTATTGGTAATAGCAACAAAAGGTAGGATCGCTTTATATGAAAAAAACTTTTACTTTCTATTAAAATGTTTATACCCAAAATAGTGTTAAACGAATATAAAACTGTTTTTAGGTGTATAAATGCTTTTTGTTGAATAATTTATAGATGTTATTAACAAAAAGAGCGAGTTATCAACAATTCGCTTAGTGTTTAACAGCTCAATCTTAATACTGCTATAATTTATTTGTTTCTTTGTAGCCGAAATAAAGAAATAACTAACGAATCATGGGTAAAATAATTGCTCTGGCAAATCAAAAGGGAGGGGTTGGAAAAACTACTACCACAATAAACCTTGCAGCCTCATTGGCTGCCTTGGAAAAGAAAGTATTGGTTGTGGATGCAGATCCGCAGGCGAATGCTTCTTCCGGCTTAGGACTCGATATTAAACATATAAAAACTACAATTTACGAATGTCTTATAGGTGAGGCTACTGCCGATCAGGCAATTGTGCCAACGGCATATGAACGTTTGGATATCATTCCATCGCATATTAATCTGGTTGGAGCAGAGCTCGAAATGCTGAATATCGAAAATCGTGAAAAACGTTTGGCTGCAGTGCTTCAAGCTAAGAAGGCTGATTATGATTACATTCTGATTGACTGTTCTCCATCTTTGGGTCTGATTACCGTAAACTCGCTTACTGCTGCCGATTCGGTAATTATACCTGTTCAATGTGAGTATTTTGCTTTGGAAGGTATCAGTAAACTTTTGAATACAATCAAGATTATCAAATCGAAGCTTAATCCTTCACTAGAGATAGAAGGATTCCTGCTTACGATGTATGATGCACGTCTTCGTTTGGCAAATCAGATATACGAAGAGGTAAAGAAACATTTCCAGGAGCTCGTTTTTACAACCGTAATTCAACGAAATGTGAAGTTGAGCGAATCTCAAAGTTTTGCCCAACCGGTATTGGCTTATGATGCAGCCTCACGTGGTACAGTAAACCACATGCAGCTGGCAAAAGAGCTTATCGAAAAAAATTCTTAACTTTGCTATTTAAGTAAAAGAAAGTAGTGTATACAATAATTGATTTAACTGTCAGTTGTATATATACTCGTCGAAGTAATAAATAGGTCTGTGACCTTAACCGTAAAAAAGAATAATTATTTATGGCAAAAAGACCTGCTTTAGGAAGAGGGTTAGATGCTCTCATTACAATGGATGATGTGAGGACTGAAGGATCTTCGTCTATAAATGAAGTTCCATTGTCACAGATTCAGCCAAATCCTGATCAACCCCGTCATGTTTTTGATGAAGAAGCCTTGCGTGAGCTGGCTGTCTCTATTAAACAGTTGGGCGTTATTCAGCCGATTACTCTGCGTAAGATCGATGATGAAAATTATCAGATCATAGCAGGAGAGCGCAGATACAGAGCATCGATGATCGCTCAGTTAAAATCGATACCTGCCTATATAAAAACTGCAGATGATGAAAACGTCATGGAAATGGCGTTAATCGAAAATATACAAAGAGAAGACCTTAACTCCATAGAGGTTGCTCTGGCTTATCAGAATCTGATTGAAACATACAATCTGACTCAGGAACAGCTGAGCGAGAGAATAGGTAAGAAGAGAACTACCATTGCAAATTATCTGCGATTATTGAAGCTTCCTGCTGAAATTCAAGTAGCTATCAGAGATAAAAGAATAGATATGGCTCATGCACGTACTTTGGTAACTATCGAGAATCCCGAAGTACAGCTCGAGGTGTATAAGCTTATATTAAATGAAGACCTTTCGGTTCGGAAAGTCGAAGAATATGTTCGGGCAATCAATAAAGGAGATACTCTGGAAGAGATTATTCAGGAGAAAGAAGTAGTCAATTTAGCTAAGAAGGGTAATATAAACAAAGCCACTCCTGAAGAATTTGATATTTTGAAAAAACACTTGTCGAAGTTTTTCGAAGCGAAAGTACAATTATCGTGCAATGACAAGGGTAAAGGAAAAATAACAATTGCTTTTAGCTCAGATGAAGAATTGGAAAGAATTATTACTAAATTTGACCAAATAAAAAAATAAACTAACCAAGTTTTTACAAAATTATTTATTGCAGCAGTAACAAGCATAAGGCAATAGATAGTTGTAATCTTAGAATATAGCACTAAATATTTTCTGATTTATATTACGGTTGATAAGTAAACAGATTCTTTGATAACTTTTTGCCGATAACAGTAGAAAAGCTTGGGTTCTTAAAAAATATATGGTAAAGAGATTTTTTGTAAGTATTGTAGCTGTGTATTCCTTGGCATTTCCGGTGCTGGGGCAAATTAATGATAGCGTACAGACTCCTAAAATTTCGCCACGTTCTCAGAATATAACTAAAAGTGATACTATAGCTTGGGTTGATGATAAACTGATGGTAGATAAGTCTGCCGACAAAGTTATCAAGAACTCGATACCCTTTAAGCCCGATCCTAATAAAGCCGTTTTGTATTCGGCTATTTTTCCAGGCTTAGGTCAGATCTATAATCGAAAATACTGGAAACTACCTATTGTATATGGAGGTTTTTTGGGACTTGCGTACGCTATATCTTGGAATGGACGAATGTATAACGATTATACTGCAGCCTATAAAGCCATAAAAAGTAATGATCCAAGAAGCGAAGCAAATTTTCGTATTTGGGGTCCATTTGTTAGACGGATAACAGATCCTTCTCAAATAACAGATTCTGAGATCACTACATATCAAAATTCATTCAAGAGAAATAGAGATTCCTATCGTCGATACCGTGATTTAAGTATTATTGGAGCCGTTGCTCTGTACGGATTGTGTATGATTGATGCATATGTTGATGCTCATTTATTCGATTTTGATATTTCGCCGGATTTGTCTTTGAGGGTAGAGCCTCAAGTGCAAACTGATCCTTTTGCCCAAAAATCTTTTGGGGTTCAATGTAGTTTTAAATTCTAGGTCATTGTTCTTAACTGCTTAACAGCAAGTGTTTAATGCAATTTTTTTATTGCCAAAATAACAAAACAGGTTTCGAATCTTAATGTCCCGAAAAATAATGATTTATGCTAAAAAAACTCTTTATTGCCGGTTTTATTTTAGGGGGTAGTATTACTCTGTATGGGCAGGTTCACAAAAGTGGACTATCTATAAAAGATACTATAACAGATAGAGAACTGACTATCCCGGAAGATATCGAGAGAAATTTTGATCAACTTTTAGTCGATTGGAAAAAAAATCTGAGTCCTTCTCTTTCTTGTAAGTCAAACTTTGATACGGACGTTGCTTATCCTGATTCCGTATATATCAACAGACTCTACTGTTTACCTACCGAAATGGAGTTGGTATATAATCCTGTAGTAAGATCATATATCGATATGTATACAGGACGAATGAGAGGAAGTGTTGAATACTTTTTAGGAAAATCAGATTATTACTTTCCGATTTTTGAACAAGCACTAGATAAATACGGTTTACCACTCGAATTAAAATATCTGCCTATTATTGAATCAGCCCTCAATCCTACAATTGCTTCAAGAATGGGAGCAACCGGACTTTGGCAATTTATGATTGGTACAGGTAAAATGTATGATCTTGAAGTAAATACGCTGGTTGATGAACGACGCGATCCTATAAAATCGACGGAAGCAGCAGCCCGATATTTGCGGGATTTACATAATATTTATGGAGATTGGAATTTAGTAATTGCAGCATATAATTGCGGTCCCGGTAATGTAAATAAAGCCATTAAACGGAGCGGAGGTCAAAGGGATTATTGGGCGATTTATCCCTATCTTCCGAAAGAAACCCGAGGATATGTGCCTGCATTTATTGCGGCAGCATATGTAATGAACTATTACTCGGAACACAATATTTGTCCATTCGAATATAAATACACACACTCTACAGATACTATTCTTGTTGATAAACAACTCCATCTACAGCAGGTTGCAGAGGTATTAAATGTTCCTCTTGACGAATTAAGAACACTCAATCCACAGTATAAGAAAGACATTGTTCCGGGTGAATTTAAATCATATGTCCTGAATCTTCCTTCGATGAATGCGGTTGAATTTGAACTTCAACGCGACTCAATATTTTCTTATAAGGCAACTGAATTTTTAGCTCACCGAAAAGTAGTTACTCCTAGTGGATATACTGCATCTGTTGGAACTAATGCAACAAGATATAAAGTACGCAGAGGTGATAATTTGGCTTCTATTGCCAATAAATATGGAGTTTCCTCAGCTCAGATAAAAAGATGGAACGGGCTTAAATCAAACCGATTAAGAGCCGGTCAGATATTGGCTGTTTCAGCAGGAAAACCTGTTGAAAATGAGACACCTCAAGTAACGAACGAACCGGTAACTCAAAATTTAGCTCAAAATACAAGTTCGGCAGCATCGACCCAGAGTTCATCTTCTTCAAACTCATTGTCTGACTATTTTTCAAAATTGCAGGAATATGCAGCAGGAGCAGAACCCGATCCCGAGCCAATTGTTGAAAAAGTAAAAGAAGCTTCGACTGTTGATACATCAGAGATTCACGAACCACAAATAACTGAAAACAGAAGTCGCGATATACAAAGAGTTCAGACTATTTATCACAAGGTACGTATCGGAGAAACTTTAACTCAGATTGCTTCCAAGTATAATGTGGATAGGAAGGATATTTCTTCTTGGAATAAATTAAAATCATCGGTACCCAAAGTAGGGCAACGATTGGTTATACATCTTCCTGCTGAAAAAGAAAAACTAGTTGCAGAAGAAGTACCATCTATTTCCGAAGAGTCTATCGAAGAAGTTGTTGCTGATGTAAAAACATCGGTTCAAAACAATGCTGCTACTAAGGCATTGGCATCAACAACACCCATGAGTACATCTTCAACTAAAACTGTAACTGTAAAAAAAGAAGAAGTTACCAAGGTTGAAAAGAAAGTAGAGCCAAAGCCTAAACCTAAACCCAAGAAAGAACAGGCAAAACAACCTGCGACTCATGTTGTTAAAAAAGGAGATACTTTAGGGCATATTGCCGTATTGTATGGTGGGAAATTAACACCGGGAGACATAAAAAAGGCAAATAATCTTCGTTCGGATAAATTGAGTATTGGTCAGAAACTAAAGATACCCAGATAACTAACAGTACGTTTAATGCAGTATTGGTTCGATTGATTATAATGATCGGTAATACGCTTGATTAAATAATAAAAAGGTCTGAGACCTTAATTGAAAATTATGGCATTCATTTTTAATTTTACTCTTTTTCTATAATTTATGGATAAAGATACTAAAAAGCAGGACGATGATTTGATGGTCGAAAATGAGTTTAACGCTCTTATTGATGACTATCTTAAAAGTAATCATAGACGAAAAGTCGAGATAATAACGAAAGCTTTTCATCTGGCAAAAGAAGCTCATAAAGGAGCAAGACGTCGATCGGGTGAGCCATATATAATGCATCCGTTGGCTGTGGCGCGTATAGTTTGTAGCGAAATCGGACTGGGGTCTACATCTATTTGTGCAGCACTGCTTCATGATGTGGTAGAAGACACCGATTATACGGTAGAAGATATTAAAAAGATTTTTGGCGATAAAGTAGCCGAAATTGTGGATGGTCTGACCAAAATATCGAGTGGTATGTTTGGAGATCAGGTATCATCCCAAGCCGAAAACTTTAGAAAGCTATTGCTTACAATGGCAGACGATATCAGAGTGATACTTGTAAAGATTGCCGATCGTCTCCATAATATGCGAACATTGGGTTCTATGGCTCCTGCCAAACGCCACAAAATAGCAGGCGAAACAATGTACATATATGCTCCACTCGCTCACCGATTGGGGCTTTTTGCTATAAAAACCGAGTTGGAAGAACTCAGTTTTAAATACGAAAATACCGATGAATACAATGAAATCGTCTCGAAGTTAGAGTCATCATTCAGTAAGAGGAAAGATATCTTCGAACATTTTGCAGATCCGGTTATTCAGAAATTAGATCAACTGGGTTTCAAGTATGAAATAAGAGCAAGAGATAAATCAGTATATTCTATTTGGAATAAGATGAAATCAAAAGGAGTTCCTTTTGAAGAAATCTACGATATTTTTGCTGTTCGTATTATTTTCGATTCCGAACCGGGAGTCGACGAAAAGAAAAGATGTTGGGATATATATTCGGTGATTACGGATATTTACAAGCTTCGTCCCGATCGTATCAGAGATTGGGTGAGTCGTCCCAAATCAAACGGTTACCAAGCTCTGCACCTAACAGTAATGGGGCCTGATGGCGAATGGGTAGAAATCCAGATAAGAAGCCGTAGAATGGACGATATTGCAGAAAAAGGCTTTGCTGCTCACTGGAAATATAAGGAAGGTAAAATCGAAGAAGATAATGAGCTTGATAAATGGCTGAAAACTATTACTGAGATATTGGAACATCCCAATCCCAATGCAATAGATTTCTTGGATACTATCAAATTAAATCTGTTTTCTCAGGAAATATTTGTCTTTACTCCCAAAGGAGATTTGAGGACAATGGCTCAAGGCTCTACAGCATTGGATTTTGCTTATGAGTTACATACCAATATAGGAGATCATTGTATTGGTGCAAAAGTAAATCATAAACTGGTTCCGCTTAGTCACAAACTGAACAGTGGTGATCAGGTTGAGATTTTGACATCCAAATCACAGACTCCACAACCCGAATGGCTTGGTTTTATTACAAGTGCCAAAGCCCGTACTAAACTGGAATCTACTCTCAAAAAGCAAAAGAAAGAGATTGCTAAAAAAGGAGAAGCTATATTTAAAGAAATTGTTGGAGAAACAGAACTTTCGACATCTACTATCGATAAATTACTCGACTTTTATAAAATAAGCAAAAAAGAAGATTTCTTTTATGCACTAGGAAACAAAACAATTGTTCTACCCGCCAATCTCGATAAGCTTTTTAATCAAAAAGACAAGGATAATTCCAGCAATATATTTATGCGATATATGAAGCAGGCCTTCCGAGTAGGTAAGAAGGCTGAGGCTGATTTGGAGCAATTGGATACGGATAATCTGGATACAATAGATAAGAAGAAAACATATATTCTGGAAGAAGATTCTTTTAAGAAGAACTTTAGAATAGCATCGTGTTGTAATCCTATTCCGGGAGATAAAGTTTTTGGTTTTATTACAGATAATAATGAAGTTCAGGTACATGGAGTTAATTGCCCCGTAGGCTTGAAGCTAAAAGCTAGTTTTGGTGATAAAATACTGACTCTTGAATGGGGTAGATATGCACAATACTCGTTTTTATCGACAATAATCATTCGGGGGATCGACCGTGTAGGAATGCTGAATGATATAACCAAAGTTATAATTACAGATTCGGTAAACATCAAAAGTTTGAATATTGAATCGAATGATGGTATCTTTGAGGGAAAGGTCAGTCTTTTTGTGCATAGCGTAACAGATGTACAGAAACTCTGTTCTCAGATTTTAAAGATAGAAGGAGTTCAGTCGGTGAACCGATTGAGTTAAGGTCATAACAGACCTTGTAAAGTTTTAAGATGAATTAAATAAATGGATGCATTCGATATACATGACGAGAAATTAGACGGAACAGAGCGTGAATTTGAAAATGCTTTGAGACCTCTTAGTTTTAATAGCTTTAGTGGTCAGGATAAAGTAGTGGATAATTTGAAGGTATTCGTTGCGGCAGCTCGTATGCGTGGAGAATCTTTAGACCATACCTTACTGCACGGTCCTCCGGGATTGGGTAAGACTACATTATCCAATATTATTGCTAACGAATTGGGAGTGGGTTTTAAAATAACCTCGGGACCTGTTCTCGATAAACCGGGCGATTTAGCCGGCTTGCTCACCTCTTTAGAACCAAATGATGTCCTTTTTATCGATGAAATACATCGCCTTTCGCCTATCGTAGAAGAATATCTATATAGTGCTATGGAAGATTATCGCATTGATATAATGATCGATAAAGGACCAAGTGCACGTTCGGTTCAGATCGAATTGAACCCATTTACGCTGATTGGTGCTACTACACGAAGCGGTTTATTGACAAGTCCTCTGCGTGCCCGATTCGGGATAAATATGCACTTGGAATACTACGATAATGATACTTTAACGGGAATTATCAAACGTTCGGCAAATATATTGGATGTGCCTTGTGATGATGATGCCGCCAAAGAAATAGCATTACGCAGTAGAGGAACACCTCGTATTTCGAATGCACTTTTGAGAAGAGTGAGAGACTTTGCTCAAGTAAAAGGATCGGGAAGTATTGATAAGGAAATAGCCAATTATTCGTTGGAAGCTCTTAATATTGATAAGTATGGTCTTGACGAAGTCGATAATAAAATACTGCTGATTATCATAGATAAGTTTAAAGGAGGTCCGGTTGGTATCTCCACTATTGCCACAGCTTTGGGTGAAGACGGAGGAACAATAGAGGAAGTATATGAACCTTTTCTTATCAAAGAAGGTTTTATGAAACGTACTCCACGAGGCAGAGAGGCTACAGAATTGGCCTATAAACATCTGGGAAGACATAAGGAGACCGAGCAAGGGTTTCTTTTTTGACCTCCTGTCAAGAACTAAAAGTTCGAGATATTGTTAAATTTCTAAGAAACTTATTTCGATTGATATGACAAATGACGACAATAAGCGTTATACAATTATCCTGTATGGGTTATTCCTTATAGGATCTTTTTTCTTTTTATCCCTTGATTTTTATCGGGCTTTTTGGTATGACGAAGCTTATACAATAAATCTTGTACGCCAATCCTTCGGATATTTATGGCATGTAACTGCCAATGATGTACATCCACCCCTTTATTATATTCTGCTAAAACTGTATACCTACATTTGTGGTGATTCGGTAGTAGCCCTGCGTATTTTTTCGGCTTTACCAATGATTGGTATCATGTTGCTTACTTGTACCCATATACGGCAGAAGTTTGGAAATAAGACTGCTTTAAGCTTATTGGTGCTGGTAATTTTAATGCCCGTTAATCAATATTTGGCTTCCGAGATTAGGATGTATTCATTTGGAATGTTTTTTGTCCTTCTGAGTGCTTTGTATGCTTATCAGAGTTATACAACCTTTCGTCGTTCCGATTTAATCAAATTTACACTGTTTTCTCTTGCGGCAGCATATACCCATTACTATGCGTTGTTGGGTGTGTTCTATATTTATCTGTTGTTTTTCCTTGTTGTTGTCTTGAAGAAGAGAGATAAAATACTCCCATTTATCGGTTATTCGGTTCTATTTGTAATCGGCTATTTACCTTGGCTGATTAATTTACCCGGTCAGGTTTCACAGGTTCAGGACGAGTATTGGATTAATGCTCCCCGGTTGAAAGATTTTGTAATCTATTTCTATTATCCATTTGCTCAAGAATTAGATTTGGTTGCAACTCAAATACCTCTTTCACATTTTGCATCTGCATTTTATATGCTTGCTGTTTTTGTAGTTCTATTTGTTTATGTCGTTATTTCCGGAAGAAAGGTAAACTTTACCGATAAGCAATTGTCCGTTAAACGGGTTTACGCTAGCCTCTTGTTTTTAGCTTTCGTACTTACATTAGCTACTGCAATTACATATTCTCTTTTATCGAAGCCTGTATTTGTTACCCGATATATGACACCAATTCTAGGTTTACTTTATCTGGGCTTTGCCATTTTTCTGGCTTCATTCGATTGGAAGAAAACACAGAATAAGGTCGTTCTATTTCTGATGTTCCTTATCCTTGCTTATTTTTCTTTCAATCACTATTCATTGCAATACAGAACGAATCAGTATAATGAACGGGTACAAGCAAAAATAGTAGATTTTGCAGAGGAAAGACTCGATGATAAAACTGCTTTTGTGTATTCCGATACTCGAAGTTTTTCGATAGCAGCCATACCTTTATTCTTTCCCGATTCAAAACATTATATTCGAATACGATTAACAGGTAAGTACTATAAAAAATATTTAGAAAATTTTAAATCTATTCCTATCTTTGATTTTGACGATATTGATACTACTTATACCAAAATTTTGGTAGTAAAGAATATCGATAACGATGATTCTTTTATGAAAGTGGAAGAAGATTCGATTGAAATAGTTAAGTACTTCGATATAATCGACAGACAAGATATTGAAGGGCATGTCGTTTACCAGTTGCAGAGAAAGAATAGAAATTAATAATATAGCTGATTGAAGTACAATTTAGTCAGCAAAACTAAAAAAGTGCTAGACCTCGTTTCATCATGGCTGATATATCCAATACAGACATAAAATACTTACCCGGAGTTGGACCTAAGAAAGCAGAAATACTTAACAAAGAGATTGATGTTTTTTCGGTTGAAGATCTGTTGCATTATTATCCCTACAAGTACATTGACAGGAGCCGTATCTACTATATTCACGAAGTAGATGGCAATATGCCTTATATTCAGCTAAAAGGTCGGATAACGGCTTTTGAAACAATGGGAGAAGGTCGAAATAAAAGATTGGTTGCCCATTTTACCGATGGGACAGGTTTTATTGATCTGGTTTGGTTTCAAGGAGCACGTTATATAGCCGATAAATACAAGGTAAATCTTACCTATCTGGTTTTTGGAAAACCAACCGCTTTTGGTAATAAATTCAATATAGCTCATCCTGATATTGAGCCTTATATTGAAGAGAAGGTAGAGCAAACCAATCTGCTTGGGTATTACAATACTACAGAGAAGATGAAAACGCATTATCTGAATTCAAAAGCAATTCAAAAGATAATGATGAGTGCATTACCCTCGGCACTGCCTCATGTGGTTGAAACTCTTCCTCAGTCGATTATTGATACAGCTAAATTATTACCATTAAAAGAAGCAATACGTAATATCCATTTTCCCCTTAACCCTTCCATTCTAAGAGATGCACAGTACCGCTTAAAATTTGAGGAGCTATTCTATTTACAACTCAATATTTTAAGATATACTTCCGATAGAAGGGCTAAATTAAAAGGGTTCGTATTTTCTTTAGTCGGTGATTACTTTAATTCTTTCTACGAAAAGAATCTTCCTTTCGAATTGACTAATGCACAGAAGCGAATTATCAGAGAGATTCGTCAGGATATGGCTACAGGAGAGCAAATGAATCGTTTGCTGCAAGGAGATGTGGGTAGTGGAAAAACATTGGTGGCACTTATGATTATGTTGATCGCCATGGGAAATGGCTTTCAAGCTTCTATGATGGCTCCTACCGAAATTTTGGCTAATCAGCATTTTGCTACTATTCAGGAATTTCTGTTCGGATTAAATATCAATGTTGAACTCCTGACAGGTTCCACTAAAAAGAAGAAACGTGAAGAAATTCACTCCCGTCTTTTGACAGGAGATATTCACATTCTTATCGGTACGCATGCGTTGATTGAAGATACTGTTCAATTCGGTAACTTAGGATTGGTAGTTATCGATGAACAGCACCGTTTTGGAGTGGCTCAAAGAGCAAAATTGTGGACAAAGAATGTAAATCCGCCACATATGTTGGTAATGACGGCAACCCCCATACCCCGTACATTGGCTATGACTGTGTATGGTGATCTGGATGTGTCGGTAATTGACGAGTTACCTCCCGGACGTAAGCCTATACAAACCATACATCAGTATGATAAAAGACGGGGGGCATTATATAATTCGATCCGCAAACAACTCTCAGAAGGTCGTCAAATATATTTTGTATACCCTTTGATCGAAGAAAGTGAGAAAATAGATCTGAAAAACCTCGAAGAAGGGTATGAGCATATTTGCGAAATTTTTCCCGAGTACACAGTTTGTAAAGTACATGGAAAAATGAAGCCTGCAGAAAAAGATGCCGAGATGGCTCGTTTCGTAAAAAACGAAGCTCAAATTATGGTAGCCACTACGGTTATCGAAGTGGGTGTAAATGTCCCCAATGCATCGGTTATGGTTATCGAGAGCGCTCAGCGCTTTGGGCTGTCACAGCTGCATCAGTTGAGAGGTCGGGTAGGTAGAGGCGCCGATCAGTCGTATTGTATCCTTATAACGCCTTATGAGTTGTCGGCAGACTCTCGTAAGCGTATCAATATAATGGTTGAAAGCAATGATGGATTCGAAATTGCCGAGGCCGATTTAAAACTCAGAGGTCCCGGCGACCTCGAGGGAACACAACAGAGTGGCATTGCTTTTAATTTGAAGATAGCCGACATTGTGAGAGATTCTCAGATAATGGGATATGCACGTGATGTGGCAAAAGAAGTTATGGATAGCGATCCTACTTTTGAGAAGCCTGAAAACCAGATCCTAAAGAGACAATTACGTAAATTAGGCGGTAATCGGTATAATTGGGGCTTGATCAGCTAATGTAAAAAAGAAACAAACCTTTAAGGTTTGCTTCTTTAATTCTTAATGCATAATAACGTAATTCTTGTGTCTGTTTAAATAAGGCTCGACTCATTAGCTCTTTTATTGCTTTTATATAAGTCTATCAGTTCACCTAATGTTATCTTTAAAGAATTCATGGTTGCAAAGAACTCTGGTACTTGATTTTCATAAAATGACCTTCTCATTAGTTCGAGAGCATTCTTGTAAGAATCTTTTGTGAGGAAGAGACCAACACCTCTTTTTGACATTAAAATATCTTCTGATTGCAAAAGTTCGAGTGAGCGCATCAAGGTATTATGATTTACCTCTAATTCTTTTGCAAGCTCTTTTACGGTAGGGATTTTAGTTTCTTCTTTCCATTCTTTAGATACTATTCTTTGTGAGATTACATCCACAATTTGTAGATAGATTGGTTTGTTTTTATGAAATTCCATTGTGTTGTTAATTTAGAGAGTTACAGTACAAATATAGCACTAGTTTTCTATATAAATAGTTTGTTGATTAAAATTTTTGACAATATAAGGATTTTTTAATTGTAAATAATCTGTTTAATTTCAGAATTTTAGATAAAAACAGCACTCTATATATCTGTAATTTGTTGAGGCGTGTTAACTTTTATCCCTTTTTATCGGATAAAATTCAAAATGAGTAATTAACATTAGAATCAAGAATTACGAGCGGTTAAATTAACCAATATTAGTAATTCATAATCGAATATAAATATGACTGAACAGTCAACAAAAGTTAGTACCTGGAAAATACTTATACCCACTCTTCTTGGTGTTGGGGTAATTATTTATATGTTTTCAAAAGACTTGTTGGGAGAAGAAAATGCTGCCCAATTAGCAGAACTTAAAAATATAAGTATTACATGGAATACTGTATTTTGGTTTTTTATAGCCTTGCTTTTGATGGTAGGTCGTGATCTTGGTTTTACCATTCGGTATCGATATCTGACCGAAAAGATGCTTTCATGGAAACAATCATTAAAGATAACGTTGCTTGCCGAATTTGGTACGGCGGTAACTCCATCATCGGTTGGAGGATCGAGTATGGCGGTGCTGTTTTTGTCGAAAGAGAACATACCCGTAGGAAGAAGCACGGCTATGGTTTTTGTAACGATGTTGCTTGATGAAATGTTTTTTGTAGTAACCTTCCCTTTATTATTACTATTTGTTCCCGTTGATACATTATTTCCCGAGATTAACACTATACAAATGGGGGTGATTACCTTATTTATTGCTGCATATATTATAAAGGTGGTGATTTGTATTTGTCTTATCACCGGCCTATTTTTCAAACCTCAAGCGATAAGATGGCTCCTTATCAAAATATTCAGGTTGCCTTTTCTTCGTCGCTGGTATAGAGGAGCCGTAAAAGCAGGAGATGATCTTATTATCAGTGCCAGAGAAATAAGAGGAAAATCATTCTCTTACTGGTGGCCCATAATCCTGGCTACAATTCTGTCTTGGTCTTCCCGCTTTTTGGTAGTTAATGCTCTTTTTATGGCATTTTTCTCCGTATCGGATCATATGCTGATTTTTGCCAGACAATTTGTAATGTGGGTATTGATGATACTTAGCTTTACACCCGGAGCAAGCGGTTTGAGTGAGTTGATATTTAAAAATTATTTAAGTGCTTTAATCCCGATCTCAGGACTTGTTCCCGTTATCATTGTATTATGGCGATTGTTAAGTTACTATAATTACCTTTTTATCGGAGCTATTCTCGTTCCACGCTGGGCAAGTAAAGCTTTTAAGAAAAAAGAAAAAACACAAGAAGTATTATGAAAAACAAAGTTTCGTACCGTTTTGCTTATGTATTATTACTATTAATCATAGGTAACACATTCTCACTATTTTCACAGCAAATAGATACTGTTGAGGTATATAGTCCGAAAATGAATTTGGAGGTGAAGAATGTAATTATTTTACCGGATGGATATGATGCTCAATCAGACAAAACATATCCCGTGGTATATCTTCTGCATGGATATGGAGGTAATCATTTATCATGGCTTAAAACTGTAAAACCAACCTTGCCTCAATTGGCAACAAAATTGGAGTTTATCATAGTTTGTCCCGATGGAAAGAACAGTTGGTATTGGGATAGTCCGGTGAATCCGAAATCTCAATACGATACATATGTCAGTAATGAGTTGGTGAGCTATGTCGATGATCATTATAAAACGATACAATCGCCGAAGGGTAGGGCAATATCGGGTTTTAGTATGGGAGGGCATGGTGCCTTGTGGTTAACCATACAACATCCTGATGTATTTGGTGTTTGCGGGTCGATGAGTGGTGGAGTAGATATCCGCCCTTTTCCCAACAATTGGGAAATGTCTAAAGTTATGGGTCGCTACGCCGATAATAAATCTCTTTGGGATGCGAAT
This sequence comes from Dysgonomonas sp. HDW5A, assembly GCF_011299555.1. NCBI lineage: Bacteria > Pseudomonadati > Bacteroidota > Bacteroidia > Bacteroidales > Dysgonomonadaceae > Dysgonomonas > Dysgonomonas sp. HDW5A. The sequence goes on from NZ_CP049857.1 coordinate 1,741,259, forward strand.
ACTGTCATTACAAATGTCGATAAGCTGGCAGGTATACCTTTGATTTTTGATTGTGGTCAGGATGACTTCTTTTTGGAGGTGAATGAAAATCTACATAAACTTCTTTTGACGAAGAAAATTCAACACACTTATATTATGACTTCGGGTGAACACAATGCTCAATATTGGAATAAGGCGGTAGAATGGCAGTTGGATTTTTTTGCAAAATTCTTTTCTCTTGAAAAAAGTAATTAAGTTCTCAGAACTATTTATTGCTTTGGCTGTAGGAATGAATGAACCTGTGTGTTCACCTATTCAAGGCAGACACATAGATCTGCCCCTACTAATAAAGATAGATCATTAATATCAATCAGTAGCTGGGATTATATGTTCTATTTGATTGTCTTTTTATTCTACGCGCAATCGAAGATTGCTTGTATTCCTTTTGCCCAAATCCGCAAAAGGAATCAAAAAGGCTTTGTGCTGCGTGGCTCGCCTGTCTGACCTAAAGCTTACAGGCTAAACTAAACCTACTGCCTTACGGCACGTTTAGTTTTACGCCCGTTTCGCTTGTCAGCCAACGGCTCCGCCACTGATGCACTTGGGCTGACGCACGCAAACAACTTTTGTCCGTCAGGCTCTACGACCTTGGCGGTTGCACGGGGTACCCGCAGGATGAAAAAAGCGTTAAGAAACAAAAGGATATCGTTCGTTAAATGTTTTCTTTTGTTTTAGCTTTCGAGACCGTAGCGGGTCGGGCAAAAGGCACAGTCTTGATCTTTTGTTTCGTTTTGCATCAAGGCAAAATGAAAAACAAACCCATAAGGGTGCGTTAGAATAATACAACATTAAATATAACAGATCAACTACTGATTCGCATCATTAAATATTTTTAAGATGGCTGAACAACAAAAAAAAGAAAAATCTACCACTATTTTAGCATCCAAAACGCGAAAATTGGTGGTGTCGGAAGATAACGGTAAATGGGGATTTTTAGATCCCGAAACAGGCGAAGCAGTTGTACCGTTTATATATGAATATGCTCATTCTTTCTCAGTAGAATTGGCATTGGTTCGATTAAATGGTTGGTGGGGTTATGTAGATAAAACAGGGAGGCTGGTTATTCCGTGTATATATAATCCTGCATGGTCGTTTACCAAAACAGGATTGGCTGCAGTATGTATAGAGGGAAAATGCGGTTTTATAGATCAAACAGGTGAAGTTATTATTCCGTTGGTGTATGATGAAGCCCGATATTTTAATAAAGACGGTAAGGCAAAGGTAAAGCTGGACGGCGAAACTTTTTTTATAGATCTGAAAGGAAATCGAGTCGAATAGATGTGAAAAGAAAATGAGTCATACTTTAGGAGTGTATCGCAGACTTATTTATCTATATAACAAAATATTATAATGAAAAAACAAGACAAAGAGTATAACTACAAAAATGGATGTCACTTTTGTCACTTTTGTAATCTTTTTGGGTTTAATTTGTTGATTTACATTATTTTGATTGTTGACAAAAAACTAACGATTTTGTCACCTTTTTGTATATAATTTGTCACCTTTGTTTAATCTTTGTACTAATATGTAGATGAAGTGGAATCCTATAAAAAGCAAAAACTATGAATAGAATAGAACTAGTATACTCACCCTATAATTTGATGTTGAAATATCCGTTTACGATTTCAACATACTCCCGAACTACAACACCTGTGGTTTTAGTAGAACTACATTATGACGGGTATATTGGTTACGGTGAGGCCTCTTTACCGCAATATTTGGGTGAAACACAAGAAAGCGTTATCAGTTTTTTGAAGCAGGTCGATTTGACTCAGTTTTCAGATTTATCTGATATTGATACTATTTTAGATTATGTCGATCATATTGCTATTGGAAATACAGCAGCAAAAGCCTCGATAGATATAGCATTACATGACTTAATCGGAAAAATAAGAAACCAATCGTGGCACGATATCTGGAATCTGAATCCGGAAAATACGCCTAATACAACATACACGATTGGTATTGATACGGATGAAATTGTTAGAAAGAAAACATCTGAAGTGGCTTCCGATTTTAAGATACTCAAAGTCAAATTAGGCGGAAACGATGATAAACGTATGATCGAAGTAATCCGGTCTGTCACAGATCTCCCATTAGCTATTGATGCTAACCAGGGATGGAAAGATCGATCTGAAGCATTAGAGATGGTTTACTGGCTGAAAGAACAAGGAGTTGTACTGATAGAACAACCGATGCTTAAAACCGATTTGGAGGCTAGTGCCTGGCTTACGGCACATAGTCCTTTACCCATTTTTGCCGATGAATCGGTGCAGAGGCTTGCGGATATGGAGAAGATTAAAGGAGCTTTCTCGGGAATCAATATCAAGCTGATGAAATGTACGGGTATGAATGAGGCTCATAAAATGATAAACCTTGCTCCATCTTTAGGCTTTGATGTTATGTTAGGCTGTATGACGGAGACTTCGTGTGCAATATCTGCTGCATCTCAATTATCTCCCGCTGTAAGCTTTGCCGATCTTGATGGTGCTCTACTTATTACGAACGATTGTTTTAGAGGAACCTCAATAAAAAACGGGAAGATTATATTAAATAATCTCCCCGGTATAGGTGTCGAAAAAATATAAGATACAGATTAAGTTCCCTGAAATTAAATATTTTCTTTTACTTAATTAGAATCCTTGTCTCTCATATCTAATAATCTAAAATCGTTGTATCGGATTATTAAATCATCTTTATACTCAGTTGCTCTAATTAGATTTGCAGTATCGACAGTGGTTTCTTCTGTTTTTTCAAACAAATCACAGGAAATTGTTATCCATCTTAAAGCTTCTTTCAGTTCATCAGATAATTCATATGCCAAAGCAATATTATTTGCCAGTCTGGCTTTTTTCTTGATATTTTTTGTTTCTTTCTCATAAGCAGATTTCCATAAAGAAAGAGCACCTGACCAGTCACTGTTGCTTACCATTTTATTAGCTGCTTTTACATCTCCGAAATACCACCTTAATTCGCTACTCCAATAAGGAGCTAGTGCAGTGGCTACCTTTTCGGCCATATATTGAGCAGCTACTTTCATCGCTTGCTCTCTGCTGGGAATGGTGTCTGATAATGGAATATCCTCACTGTAGGTCGCGACCCAGTAAATGCTGTCATTCAGATAAAATGGCGGTGATATGGCTGTTCCTTTATTAGAGTATACTTGAAAGCGTACATCCATTTTCACATCCAGATATTTTATTGTGGTTCCGAATTCGAAATCATCTTCATTAGAAATTGTGCTGACCAGAAACCGATCTATAGAAATTATAGCATCAGCTTTGTTAGCAATACAAATCTCTTTGGCAATTGTTGTATCCAAGGGAAATATATCTCTAAAGTCGCCATTTTCTCTTATAGGTTCGTCATAAAAAATAACATCATCGAAATACTCTTTATCGGCGAGTTCATCGAACAGATTAGCTGCAAGGATATAGTTTACACTGTCTGCATTAACCGATATTTGAGAATTGGTTCTTTTGCCTTTAATATATTCGGCATGCCCTATATCTTCGGGTTGTGGCATTGTATTATCTACAATCACAATATTATCTATGTGATTGGGTAATGTTATCTGTGCAGGCTTTTCTACATTTACTACCAATGTATCCAGACTCGTACAACTCGTTAGCAGGCATAGTCCCGAAAATATCCCCGAATATAAAAATAGTTTGGGGAAGAATGAGGTCATAGACCGGTTTGTTGTTTTAGTAAGTGTCATAAGTAAATTATTTTAGAGCTGAATATTATTAAGAGTAAGTGCTTTTTTACTTCAGTGTTTAAAGTATTTAGTGATATATTTCTGAACTATAAAAGGTTATATTTGTTATGGTTACCAAAGAAATAAAAAAGGTATGCGACATTAAATACTTTTTATTATCTTCAAATTTAAATTTAATTTTCGATATAAGATTATATTTGTTGGATGTAAATTTAAATTTATCTATGTTTAAACCTCTATTTCAAACAAAATGTTCACAGAATGGCAAAAAAAGATCAATCATATACCGATGCAATACAAGAATTGCAGAATATACTCGATAAACTGGAGTCGGGAGACATGGATGTTGATGTATTGACTGAAGAAATAAAAAGAGCCTCCGCTTTATTGAAACTTTGTAAAGAGAAGCTTTATAAAACAGATGTTGAGATAAAGAAAATATTAGATAATTTAGACTAAAAGATTAATATATGAATAATGTAATTATAGTTGCAGGAGGCAAAGGTTTGCGAATGGGGAGTGAATTACCTAAACAATTTCTAAGTATAGGAAGAAAACCTGTTTTAATGAGAACGATCGAAGCCTTCTATAATTTCGATAAGTCGATTCGTATTATTCTTGCATTATCTGCGTCTTATCGCGAGCATTGGTCTAAACTTTGTGAGGGCTATGGCTTTCCAGTGTACCATGAAGTAGTTGATGGTGGAGAAACCCGGTTTCATTCAGTCAAAAATGGCTTAGAACTTGTTGGTGATGGTTTGGTAGCAGTACATGATGCTGTTCGCCCATTTGCCTCTGTATCGTTATTGAAAAGCTGTTTTGATGCAGCAAAAGAATACAAAGCAGTAGTTCCGGTGCTTGAAGTAATAGATAGTTTGCGAGAAATTTTCGATGAAAAGGATAGTAAAATAGTAGACCGTTCCAGATTTCGTTTGGTGCAAACACCACAAGTTTTTGATTCTGCTTTATTGAAGAACGCTTATGAAGCCGATTTTTCCGAATCTTTTACGGATGATGCTTCTGTTATAGAGTCGTATGGACATTCGATACATTTAGTTGCCGGAGAAAGGATGAATATAAAAATAACCACTCCTTTTGATTTAGATTTAGGAGAGGTAATTTTAAGTAAGTAAGAAATATGGATATATGTATTGATTTCGACGGAACATGCGTTACGCATGAATTTCCACGCATAGGAGAAGATATTGGAGCTGTACCCGTTCTTAAAGAATTGGTTGCAGCCGGACATAAGCTTATTTTATTTACTATGCGCAGCGATCGTAAAACAAAAAAGAAGGTGGAAGGCGAGATTGTTGTGGTAGAAGAAAATTTTCTGACAGATGCAGTAAATTGGTTTGCCGAAAATGGAATCGCTTTATATGGTGTGCAGAAAAATCCTAAACAGCGTTTCTGGACGTCTTCTCCTAAAGCTTATGGGCATTTATATATCGATGATGCAAACTTAGGATGCCCCTTAATAGTTCCAGAGGAGGGCAGACCCTATGTAAATTGGGAAGAAATACGTAGTTTACTGGTGGAAAGGGCGATTTTGTAATGATTTATAGCTTAGGGTTCATTTTAAGCATAGATAATGTCTTTTTTGACAAAAGTGAATCACTGTTTATTGTTGAACAGTGATTTTTTATGATCCGTTTATTTACTCTTTTATTTAATTCCTGATGTAATTTTTCTCTGCTTTATATCTATTTAAATATTTAATTTTGTGAGTTTTTCTGTTTGTCATTTTACCTTATATTTCGGTATTTATGGGTAGTTTTTCTTCGTCGTATCTTATCTATATAAACTTAATATCTGTTTAATAGTATTGTTGTCTATTTTAGTATATTATATATAATTCTAATAATTAAATATATAGTTTAATTTTATATATGATTTAAAAGTTAATTTTTGTTGTTAATTATTCTGATATATAATAGTGTGGTATTTTTCATAGCTACTAGAATTACAATCTCACTTTGATTAGAGGAAAATTATTTTTAAATGATATTTTTGTGACTTTCCAGTTTGTTCCCACTCCCGATTATTAACAATAAGCTCTGTTGCATTTTGTGTTTTTACTGTTAATCGAAACTTTTCAATTTTTGTTCTATATAAATAATCTTGAGTTGTATGATTAATATATAAGAGGATACGAAAGTATTTATTATTTTTGTGTATAATATTAATTGTCTAATATAATTATGGCTCTCAAACAACAGCTGCAACAAAAGCAACAACAGCGTTTATCACCCCTACAAATGCAGGTGATAAAGTTGACTGAATTGCCCAATGTGGAATTGGAGGAGAGGATCAAACAAGAACTGGTCGATAATCCTGCTTTGGATGAAGGACGTGAAGAGTCTGATGACCCACAGGATATTATTGATGACGTCAATTACGAAGATTCGGATAATATAACACAAGAAGATATTGCTCTGGGAGATTACCTTACAGAGGATGATATACCTGATTATCGTTTAAATAATTACAGTTCGTCGGATGCAATAGCAAAAGAAGATATACCCTTTTCATCAGCAGAATCTTTACATGAATCGCTGATCGAACAATTAAGGCTTACCGAGCTGGATGAAGAATCTACAAAGGTTGCCGAATATATAATCGGTAATATCGATGAAAATGGCTATCTTGACAGACCTTTGAGTGCAATCTCTGATGATTTACTCTTTCAGCAAAATTTGGATATACCATCTGACCGAATTAAGAAAATTTTGCATGTAATCCAGAATTTTGAACCGGCAGGTATAGGTGCTTGTGATTTACAGGAATGTCTTTTGCTGCAGTTAAAACGGATGAATGAATCGGATGTTGTTAAGCAAGCAATTACTGTAATTGGAAAATATTTTGATGACTTCTCCAAAAGGCATTTCGATAAAATAGAAAAGGGTCTCAATATAGATGAGGATGAATTAAAGCAGATTATTCATCTGATAGTAACTCTGAACCCTAAGCCGGGAAATAATTGGGGTGATGCACTCTCGCTAACGATGAATACGATTATACCCGATTTTATCGTTGAAACCTATAATGGAGAATTATTTCTTAGCCTCAATAATCGCAATATCCCCGAATTGAAGGTCAATAAAGATTATTCGGAAATGCTGAGAGGATATTCCGAAAATAAAAAGAGCATGACATCCGAAGCTAAAAATGCAGCTTTGTTTGTGAAACAGAAGCTCGATTCGGCTCGTTGGTTTATCGATGCTATTAAGCAAAGGCAAGAAACTCTTCAACGTACAATGCAGGCTATTGTAGATCTTCAATATGATTTTTTTCTTACCGGAGATGAATCGAGTTTAAGACCTATGATACTGAAAGATGTGGCAGAATTGGCAGGATATGATATTTCTACCATATCGAGAGTGAGTAACAGTAAATATGTACAAACTAACTTTGGAATTTATCCTTTGAAATATTTTTTCTCTGAATCGATGCAAAACGATGCCGGAGAAGAGATTTCATCGAGAGAAGTAAAAGCAATTCTCAGGGAATGTATCGAGAATGAAGATACAAAGAAGCCTTTGACTGATGATAAACTTACGGATATTCTGAAAGAAAAGGGATATGTAATAGCAAGAAGAACGGTAGCAAAGTATCGTGAACAAATGAATATTCCGGTGGCGCGATTGCGGAAAAATATATAAGGTTTCGGATCTTTCTATGAATGATACCGGTGCAATCGGTAATTATTATAGTATTGAGAAATGCAACATTACAGTTGAAATTACTTAAATTATGTGGAGAATAGGACAAAATATAGCAAAGTTATTTTCAGCGGTTTTTCAACCGCTACTGATGCCGTTTTATAGCTTGGCACTACTGGCTGTGTATACTAACTTTTATCAATTATATGCAGGACAGATTCTGAGGTTTTTGATACCTACTTTGCTTTTTACCCTGTTAGTGCCTGCTCTGTTTATTTTTGTTTTAAGAAAAATGAGATATATAAGGGATTATAATTTAGAATATGGTCCTGACCGAACATTACCTTATATGATATTTGTTATATCGAATATAGGTTTGACGTTGTTTTTCTATAATTCAAATGTATTTTACTGGACACTGGGCTTAATTGCTGCTCCTGTTTTTATAGCATTTGTAGGAATGATTATCAATTTTTTCTGGAAAATAAGTGCCCATATGTTGGGTATAGGCGGATTGGTAGGGGGAGTGTTATCGGTTTGCTTTAATGTCAAAGGATCTAACCCGATGCTGCTTTTTGCTATCTTATTTGTTTTAGCAGGTCTTTTGGGTGTTTGCCGACTATATCTCAGGGCTAATACTGCAGCTCAGGTTTATGTGGGCTTTATAATTGGATTTGTTTTGGCATATGCATCTGTTTTTGGAGGATTGTTGTTGATGCTTTCTTATTTGAAGTAAGGTCACGCCCTTTTTCAATTAGAAATATAGCAATATCAATACGGATTACTTGATTTAGAATGAAGTTCATTTAGTTTAAATAAATATATAATATAGCTTAGTATATGAAACCACTTGTTGCAATTATCATGGGAAGTACTTCAGATCTTCCGGTAATGGAAAAAGCTGCAAAATTTTTCGATGAAATGGAGATTCCATTTGAGATAAATGCTTTATCGGCTCACCGTACACCTCAGGAAGTCGAAGTATTTGCGAAAAACGCAAGAGAAAATGGTATTAAAGTAATTATTGCTGCTGCTGGTATGGCTGCTCATTTACCGGGTGTAATAGCCTCTATGACTACACTACCTGTAATTGGAGTGCCTATTAATGCTTCATTGGACGGATTAGATGCCTTATTGGCAATCGTGCAAATGCCTCCCGGAATACCTGTGGCTACTGTTGGGATAAACGGATCGTTGAATGCTGCAATTTTGGCTTTACAAATTATATCAACGGATAATGCAGAGCTTCAACAAAAATTATCAGCTTACAAGGAAAACCTGAAAAGTAAAATAGTAGAAGCAAATCAAGAATTGTCTGCAATTAAATACAAATTTAAAACAAACTAGGTCTCAGGCCTAGTTGTTTCTTTTAGATTGTAACTATATGATTAGTTATACCTAAAGGAATGAATCGGATATTCACGACTTTAATAATATGTCAAGGAAGTACACAGCGAAAATATGAGTATAGATGATGTAAAAGCGATCTTAAAAAAAGAAGCTGATGCGATTTTAAATATTCCGGTAACTGATGCCTATAATAAGGCAAGTGATTTGATAGTAGACCATGTTCACCGGAAAAAAGGTAAATTAGTGACCAGTGGTATGGGTAAAGCAGGGCAAATAGCTCAAAATATTGCCACTACTTTCTGTTCTACCGGAACACCGGCTATTTTTTTACATCCAAGTGAGGCACAGCATGGAGATTTGGGAGTTCTTCAAGAAGATGATATCATCCTTATGATCTCAAATTCAGGAAAAACTCGCGAAATCATCGAACTTATAGGCTTGGCAAGACATTTAAATCCAACCATTCAGTTTATTGTTATAACAAGTGATCCGGAGAGTGTGTTGGCGCAAGAAGCTGATGTATGTCTTTTGACGGGTAATCCGGCTGAGGTGTGTAAACTTGGACTTACCCCAACTACTTCAACCACGATGATGACCGTGATAGGTGATATCTTGGTTGTTGATACTATGGATAAAATCGGATTTAATGCTGCCGATTATGCAAAACGCCATCACGGCGGATATCTTGGCGATAAATCACGAAGCCTTAGTAAATAGGTCACAGACCTTTTTTAGACTAAATAAGTAAAGACGCTATAGTAAGTTTTAAGTATAAAGAGATGAAAGTATCTGTTTTAATTCCGATGTATAATGCTGAGAAATATATTTCGGCAACTATCGAGAATGTACTGAAACAGACTTGGGCTGATTTGGAAGTAATTATTGTAGATGACGGTTCCACCGATAATAGTTATGATTTAGCGAAGCAATATGAGTCACCTAATGTTCATATTTATAAACAAGAAAATAAAGGAGCAAGTGCTGCCCGAAATCTTGCCTTTGAAAAATCGACCGGAGAACTGATCCAATATCTTGATGCCGATGATTTTTTGTCTTACAATAAAATCGAAGCACAAGTAAAGCTTTATAGCAAAATAAACGATAGAAATGCGATTATTGCATCAGGTATTCTTTTGTTTGATGGTGATTTGATGGATACCATTTGTATTCCCCATCGACAAATGTCTACTAACTCTTATAATAAGCCGGTTGATTTATTGATTGACATTTGTCGTGAAAAATATATTGTACAATCTAGTATTTGGTTGGTGCATCGAGATTTGTTAACCAGGGTGGGAGCCTGGAACGAGAAGCTTACTTTAAATGATGATGGCGAATATTTCTTTCGGGTTGTTGCGCAATCTTCGGGTGTTTACTTCTGTTCTCAAGGAGCAGTTTTTTATAGAAATACGCCGCAAAGTTTAAGTAAACAAGTTTCTCAAAAAGCTATAGAATCTCAGCTATTAGCAACTCAGGTTATGACACAGGTTATAACAGGGCTTGAAAACAGCAAACGAGCCAGAGGTGCTTGTGTGAATTTCTATATGCAATATATTACACGTTTTCATAGTAATTTTTATAACGAGCAGGCGGCAGTAGAAATAAAGAAGCTTGGCTTTAATATTAATACGTTCAAAAAAAGTACTTTGTATAAGATCGCATATGCGATTCTGGGTCAAAAGTTAATTAAGAAATTATCAAAAATCTATTATAAAGAATAATTGCGAATATTTCGCTGTTTTCTATTAATTGATTAAAATGTAAGTGTTTAGTGAGATCGTCAGTTTGTGTTGACTATCTTTTCTATACTTATTCAAGCGACAAATAGGTCTAATACTCGAAAAGTGTAATGACCAATTAAATTTATTTTCGATATGAAGAAACACTATTTTATGACCCTTGTTATAGGGGCCCTTGGGTGTGCATCTGCTATTTTCGCCCAATCGTCCGCGTTTAAGGGGTTAGAGCATCTTTTTACAATGCCCAAAAATTACGTTGCCGGATACACGGCTACACCTCCTGTTATTGATGGTAATATCAATGATCGCGTCTGGCAAAATGCTCAATGGAGCGAATCTTTTGAGGATATTGAAGGAGATCTTAAACCAAAACCTTATTACGATACGAAAGTGAAAATGCTTTGGGATAGTACCTATTTATATATAGCTGCAAATCTGGATGATGAAAATGTATGGGCATACCTTACTGAAAGAGATCAGGTAGTCTTTTTCGATAATGATTTTGAGGTTTTTATTAATCCCGTGAATACTTCACATCAGTACTTCGAATACGAGATTAATGCGTTGAATACGATGTTTGATCTGTTTTTACCGAAGCCATATCGTAGTGGGTCGGGGGCTCTTATCTCGTGGGATAGCAATCGACTGAAACATGGGGTTCATATATATGGTTCATTGAATGATCCCGGTGATAAGGATAAAGGCTGGACCGTAGAGTTAGCTATTCCTTTCAGTGATATTACAGTTGCCAATATACCTAATATTCCGAAGAATGGTGATATTTGGCGGATAAACTTCTCACGTGTTCAGTGGGAAACTGAAGTTTCAGGTGATAAATACGTTAAAAAGTGTGACAGTAATAATAGAGTCTTGCCCGAAAACAATTGGGTGTGGTCTCCACAAGGAATTATTGACATGCATGCTCCTGAAAGATGGGGTTATCTTCAGTTTTCAACTAATGAACCAGGAACTAAACTTCCCGAATTTGTTTTGCCATATTCCGAATTGCAAAGGCAGTATTTGTGGCTTGTTTATTACAAACAACGTCAGTATAGAGGTGTAAATGGTAAGTTTGCTAAAAACTTGAAGGAATTGGGTATCTCCGAGAATATTTCGATTGAAGGGAAACAGAATAAACTAACGATGGAATCGACCTCTTCTCAGTTTTCAGCTATTATATCAGCCGCTGATTCTAAAGAGATACGGATTAACGATGAAGGACTTATACGCTGACTGTATTTTCCAGATTATTTATTAAACCAACAAAAAGGTCTTGTATCTTAACTATTTAAAAATACCAATCATGAAGAACAGAGATTCTAAATTTTTTATAGTTTGCCTTATGGCATTACTATTTACTTTTCCGTCTCAGATATTTGGAAAAGACACTAAAAGTGAAAAATCCCAAACCGAAAAAACTCACAAGTTTTGGGTTTGGCTTAACCCAAACGATAAAGACACCGATGAAGATCTTGCTATCAGGTATAAAAAATACTACGATGCGGGTATAAAAGGTATCTTTTTTGAAGCGGATAACGAACGCCATTTTAGAATTGCAAAAGCGCAAGGTTTAGAAACCCACCGATGGATGTGGATTATGAACCGAGGTGAGCAATATGTAAAAGAGAATCATCCTGATTGGTATGCGATTAACAGAAAAGGCGAATCTTGTTTCGATCAACCGCCTTATGTAGATTATTACAGATGGCTTTGTCCCTCTCGCCCCGAAGTAGTTGACTATTTAAAAAAGGACGTTGAACAGGCACTTTCTAAAGATTATGTGGATGGAATTCATTTGGATTATATCCGTTACAGTGATGTTATATTAGCCGTAAATTTGTGGCAGGTATATGGAATCGTACAGACACAGGAACTTCCTCAATACGATTATTGCTATTGTGATGTTTGTAAGAAAAAATTTCAGGCTGAATATGGTGAAAATATCGATTCTATCGAATATCCTTCTGAAAGCCTGTCGTGGAAAAAATTTAGATACGATGCTGTTACAAATGTAGTGAATGAACTGACTAAAGTGGCGAAAAGTCATGATAAGGCCATTACAGCAGCGGTATTCCCGACTCCTGATGTGGCAAAAAGGTTGGTGAGACAAGACTGGACTAATTGGGATTTGACTGCTATTTATCCAATGATTTATCATGGATTTTATAAAGAGCAAACTCCTTGGATCGGGACTGCTGTAAAAGAAGGTTTGAAAGGTCTTAACGGACGTTTTCCTCTTTATGCCGGATTATATGTTCCCGATTTTAGAGATAAGAATGACTTGCGTGATGGAATCAGATATGCTTTAGATAGTGGAGCGGCAGGAGTTTCTATTTTCGGACAGGTTGATGATGAAATGCTGGCTCTTCTTAAAGAATTTAATTAAGAAATTAAATCTTTAATATAAAACGAAAAAAGAGTGTAATACAATCAGTATTACACTCTTTTTTCGTTTCCATCGTAGTTAATGGAGACTATATTTTCTTTTTTAGGAATATCAGAAGATTAAACGTTCTATAAAGAACTGATAGATTGTAAGAGGCAAATTTAGGCTTCCAGATTTGGTTATACTTCTTTTGAGAGATACAAAGTACAATCCATCTACTCCACAAAAATGCAATGAGAGACGCTTCGTTGTATTTCTGCTTGTTTTTGTTTGAATCTATTATTTTCCAGAACCAAGAATCTAATTGAGAGTAATCTTCAAATTTCTGTTTTACTACTTCTGTTTTTGAATCAAACTGCTGAAAAGTTATTTTGTGTAGGTATAATTCTTTTTCCGAAGGTTGAAGTCCTATATTCTGTAATTCCTTACAGATTATCTTGTTTTTGATATTTTCCTGTATTTGGGAATAGGTCACCGAAACATTGTTCGTATGCCAACGGTATCTCAGTAAATAATCAGGGATATTGGCTATTTTATAATTATTGGCAATTCTGCACCAAAGTTCATAATCTTCCGCATGCTTATATTGGGGATCGAAGTAATTATTTTTCAAAACCTCTCTCCGAAACATCATACTTGGGTGTATAAATGGAACCGAGAAAAGCAGATTTATCTGGAGAAAATCATTTGTTTGAAGGTTTAAAATCTTACCTGTTTCATTGTTATTCTCATCAATCACTTTTGCGTATGATCCGCACATCGCATACTCCTTATTTTCTGCGAGAAAAGCAAGCTGAATTTTAAACCGGTCTTTTTCAGAAATATCATCTGCATCCATACGGGCAATATAATCTCCTGTACAAATATCTATTCCTTTATTAAGAGTTGAGATTAACCCTATATTCTGGTCGTTTCTGTGATATTGAATCCGTTTATCAGTATATGATTGGATGATATTTTCGGAGGAGTCGGTCGACCCATCGTTAATGATAAGCAATTCCCAGTCAGTAAAACTTTGCTGAATAATACTATCAATGGCTTCACGCAGATATTTTTCTGTGTTGAATACGGGCATTATGATAGATAATTTGGGCATATATTGTTTTAAATAACTGTTTTATAAAGTGATCCATTCTTTAGGTAAAAAACCATCAGGATATATTCCAGTATCGCCTTTATACCATTTTTGAGGGGCTACTACCAATTTGCTCGGATTGTTGTTGAGCCATGCCGCCCACCAACTGAACGAGCTATTTGCAATAATGTTGTGTTTGCATAAACTCATAAGTTGCATGTCTCTGTAACTATCCTCATTCATGTTCCAATCAATGAACTCATGGTTGAACTTTGACAGATCCAGATTTGTCTTAACCCACTCAATTCCATCAGAAAAGATAAAGAAATAAGAGCTATCGATTTGAGATGTAATATATTCTATTGCCTTTTTATAATATGATAAATCTAAAACCGGCAAATTAGAGTTGTTATTTATATAGTCGCCTCTTCGTATATGGATAGATACCGAGGTCATTTGCTCTATCTTGTAGCGTATTTTATCGTTTTCTCCGCTTAGTGGTGATCTGAACGTAAAATCTACTTTTAATTGCTCTGAGATCCCTTTAAAATAGTTTTCATTTTGAAAATAGCCGAAAAGAGTCGTATTCTTCGATAGTAATTCAAATCTTTTATCGTAGTACTGTGCCTTTTCATCACGAAATATACCGAATTTATCAAGAAATGAATGCCCTATAGTCTTTGAACGGATAGCTCCGAATACTTTAATTGCTATTTTGTTCAGTATTGATTGGCTGATAGGAGCTTCAATGTTAAAAACAGAAAGTTCGTAACTTCTAATTGTTGCTTTTGTTTTTTTCTGAAGTAGGTATAAATCAACGAATAGGTCGGTGTCGTAACGCATGGATAAAGCTCGCCCGGCAGCATATTCAAACATTTGATTTCCTAATCCTCCCGAAAGAATGAGTTTTATCATCGAATAATTTTATTTCATTATTTAAAGTTTAAGACTTCCTATTCGTCTATTTGGAAGAATGTCTTAATGATTTGCAAATCAATACGCTTTGTTTAGACCTTTATATTTATTTGTTTTCAAAGATAAAAAGAAATTGGAATATAAGAATTGTAATTTTTGAGATATTTTTTCTTTTTCCTTTCCTGACTGTTCAGGTTATAAATTTATTATTTTCGTTTATATTTATCGTTGATTTTATTGGTTGTTTAATAGTTTTAATTTATTGATTATTTTTTGCTGTAAAGACTTATTTTTCGACTTATAATTATCTAAAATAATTATTCTATATTTCCTTATTTCATTTATAATTTCTAAAATTAGATTTTATTTAAGAATAATCATTGTTTATAATGCCTTTTTTATCTCAAATGAATTTTTAATATTTAAGTTAAATATATTATATAAGTATTCTTATATAGAATGTTATATTAGTTAGTATTTTATAAAAGAAATGTTTATGTTAAATATAGTATTTACTATAAAGTTAAATAAGGTATAATATTATAATAATATATAGTGCTATAAATATTTTTATTTTATTGAGGCAATCAATATTTTAAAATTTATTTTTTTATTAATTTTCTATTTAGAAAACTATCTATTAAATATGGATATATAAATATTCTACATTCTACTTTCAAAAAGCTCTTGTTTAACTTTAATTATTGAAGCTGTTTTTTATATTTTGATTCTTTTTATTAGAAATGATTCCTGCTAAAATTCTTCTGATTTTAAAAGAAAAGATTAATTACTCTTTGCGTTTGGGTTGTTTTTTTACCTTTGTTTTTTTAAACTATTTGATAGAACATCGCAATTATGGCTAAAACGTTAAAAGATCAGACGGTTTCAGCTCTTTTTTGGAACTTTATGGATAAGGGGGGACAACAGATTTTTCAATTTGTGTTCATTTTTGTGCTTGCAAGACTCCTTAGTCCCGATGAATTCGGTTTAATTGCTGTATTGACTATTTTTACTACTGTTGCTAATATATTGCAGGAGAGTGGCTTTTCATCTGCCCTTATTCGAAAGTCGGATGTTGATGAAACTGATTATGCATCTATCTTCTATTTTAATGTCTCCATAAGTGTAATTATATACATACTCTTTTTCCTATTTGCTCCTGTCATTGCTAATTTCTACCATAAGCCGGAGCTTCTAACATTATCTCGCTTTTTATTTCTAGCATTCTTTTTTAATGCTTTAGGTGTTGTTCAGAATGTGCATTTGATCCGAGAGATGAATTTTCGTGTTAATACGCAGGTTTCTCTTATTGCTGTTGTGGTATCGGGTGTTATTGCCATTGTGATGGCATATCGCGGATATGGAGTATGGAGTTTGGCTGTCCAACAGGTGATTCAAGCTTTTTTACGTTCGCTTCTGTTGTGGCTTTTTGTAAGATGGTATCCTAAAGCCCGATTTAGCTTTGTAAGAATCCGTTCTATGTTTTCATATAGTGGAAAGTTGCTTCTAAACTCTTTATTTAATCAAATTATTGCAAATATCTATCCATTGGTAATAGGTAAACGATTTTCGTTCTCAGATGCTGGTTTCTATTCGCAAGCTCGCAAGTTGAACGAGATACCTCAGTCAGTTATTGCTTCTACTTTACAAGGTGTCGCGTTTCCTCTGCTAAATAAATTTGATGATTTAAAACGGAAAAAGCGTATTTTCAGGAAAATTGTACGTGTAGTAAGCTTCGTGTGTTTTCCGATAGCTATATTTACTATTATTGCGGCGGAACCGATTGTTTTGATCGTTTTGCAGGAGAAATTTCGAGGTGTGATTCCTCTTCTTCGAATATTGGTCGTAGGAGGATCCGTTTTTCCACTACTTTATATATTATCCTCTTTATTGCAATCATTAGGAAAGTCGGGATTATTACTGACCATTGAGTTTATACGTAACGTCCTCTCGGTATTGGTAATACTTATAACGGTAAACTATGGTGTGAATGCTGTTGTTATGGGTGCGAGCTTTGTGCTTATTTTGTCTTTTGTCATTTGTTATTATATAACAGGAAAGTGTATAGATTATACTTTGACCGAGGTATTTAAAGATATTTATCCATATATAGTTATTGCCTTAATATCTTATGTGCCTGTTCATTTTTTGTCGTATATCATAAACAGTATGCTTCTTCTTGTCATTTTCCAATCATTAATAGGTACTGTTATATACTTGGCTCTTTTGAAAATGTTTGGTTCGAAGGTAATGGACGATTTTCTTCGGATAATCAGGCGTAAACCTTTCCATTGATTGATCGCTTCACTTTACTTCAGAAACTACGTCTCCATCGTAGAACCGGTTGGTAATTGTATCTCCCTCCTTCAGTTCTAGTGAGCTTTTTACAATTTTATTATTTCTTATAGTCAGTGTATATCCTTTTTTGAGGATGTTTTCGGGGGAAATAAGTTTTAGGAATTGTTCTTTGTTAGTTAATCTATGCTTTTCTTCCTGAATGACTCTTTTTGTGGCATTCTTCAACCTCTCTGTAAATGTGTTGATCTTGTTTAGTTGATCCTTTGTGTTATCCTTTATTATATAGGAAAAATGAGTGGCTAATGTATTTAGAAATACCGTTTCTTCCGTCAATTTCCGATTTGTGGATGTAATGATGGATTCTTGTAATTCATACATGACTATAGCTGCTGATTGTATCCTTTTTATCAGAAATTCGGCAACCGCTGTAGGTGTTTTTGCTCGTGTATGTGCTACAATATCCAAGACTGTATCATCTCGTTCATGACCTATTCCTGTAATGATGGGTAAAGGAAATTGGGCACAGTTGGCAGCCAGAAGATACGAATCGAAACTGCTAAGTTCCGAAGTTGCACCTCCTCCTCTTATTATAATTACAGCGTCAAACTTATCAACATGTTCGTAGATTCGGTCAAGTGCCGATATAATTGATTCTTCGGTTCTTTCGCCTTGCATGATTGCCGGAAATAAATGCGCATAAAATACGAATCCATCGGTGTTATTTTCCAATTGATTACAGAAGTCCTCATATCCTGCAGCCGTAGGTGATGATATTACAGCTATGCGATTGGTGACGGTTGGTAACTCTAATTCTTTATTAAGAGTAAGTACGCCTTCTTCTTCGAGTTGTTTTAAAATTAAGGCTCTGTTACGAGCCTGATCACCTAGCGTATATGTCGGATCAATATTATGCACATTGAGGCTATATCCATACAATTCGTGAAATTCAACACTTACTTGTACCAGAACTTTTAGTCCGGAGCTAAAAGCCTGCCCTGTTTCCGATTCGAAATATGCTTTCAGTAATCTGAAAACATTGGCCCAAATGCTTCCTCGTGCCTTTGCTATGATATTGCGATTTTTGCTGTCTTTCTCGATGAATTCGAGATAACAGTGACCATTTTGTGCGACTCTGACATCACTCATCTCGGCACGAATCCAGAATGATTGAGTGAACGTATTGGCTATAACGCCTCTGACCAGATTGTTTAGCTCGTATAAAGAAATTACAGCTTGTTCCATTGGAATGTGATCTTTAAGTAACGGTAAGTGTATAAAGTAACCTATTTAATGATAACATTATACTGTCCAAAGTAATAAAAAAGGATTGAAACCTTAGAATATAATTTTATACGACTCTTTTACTCCTATTCCTGAGATGGCTATGATTTTTACGTGTTTGGGATAATCCGGCAAGTAAAAGCTTTGTTCTTGTTCACGAAGCGTGTCTGTCATTATTACTTTCCCATCGAGAGTAAGTACTCTGATTGTGTATGTGCTATTGATAGTTTCTCTGTTTTTCAAGACACTAAAATGACCGATGCTATCGGACTTTATCTGAAATAAAGGTTCTTTATTTAGAACTTCATCTTCTATTCCACTTGGAGTATTTCCTGCCAGTAAAAAAGCAGTCTTCATATTTGGGATACCATACCCGTATACCCCGTCAGGGGTTGCATATCTATCGGAAGATTTTCTAATAATATCGAGCAATTCAAGGTTGGTTAGATTCGGAGCTGATTGCCATAAACAGGCAGCAAGCCCCGACATAATAGGGCCTGAAAATGATGTGCCGTTTGCGAGATCTACTTCTCCTGTACTTGCTATTACTGCTGTTGAGAACCCTACGGCTACAACATCCGGCTTTATTCTGCCGTCTGCCGTTAGTCCTCTCGAGCTGAAATAAGCTATAGTAGAGTCTCTGGCTATTGCTCCTACAGTGAGCACATTTGCAGCATCGGACGGAAATGCAATTTTTCCCCAAATATTTGCACCATCATTGCCGGCGCTTACTTCTACGAATATTCCCTTGGATGCGGCCATATTGGCTGCTCTTGTTATATACGCGGTCTTTCCGTCAAGTTGTTCATGCGTATAGCTTTTTGCCGGAGCATTAAATGTATGATAGCCGAGTGACGCATTTATAATATCGACTCCTATACTGTCGGCATATTCGGCGGCGGCAGCCCAGTAATCTTCTTCAATCGGGAATTCTGACCGGCTGTCTTCTGAGCGTAATAGCCAGTATTTAGCTTCCGGAGCCGTTCCTACGAAAATATTAGGGCGATTCGAAGCCAATACAGATAATACCTTTAAACCATGATCGCTGCTTTCAAAGATATTATTCCCATTAAAGACAAAGTCTTTAACCCCTTTTATGGAAACATTGTCAAGAAGTAAAATCTCCTTTAGGTTTGTAAACCCGGCATCGATAACAGCTATTTCCATTCCTTTACCTTTGTAGCCTTCTTTATGGAGAAAGTCCCCATTCACCGTTTTTATTTGAACATCTCCGTATCCATATTCGTCTTTCGGTTTTTCTACAAGTCGTTTGCTTCTGGGTAATTCTTTTACAGTTGTCCGCGCGGTGTCCCCTTTCCAAACAAAGGTGGTGCTGTCAACGAAATCGAGGTTGTTTATCTTATCAACAAATAGGCTGTCGGCACAATAGATACTGACAGTTTTAAGCCACTTACTTTTAGCCACTACAGTGCATCCCAGCTTTTCTATTGCGTTGATATATGTCGATGAAATCGGCAAATCGGAATTGTCGATACTTATGTTTTGTCTTTTTCGGCGTTCAATAGCTCGTTTCGAAAGGAACTTTTCAGGCTTGTCTATTGTATAGTTGGTTTGTCCTTTGTCCTTAAGATGTATTCTGAACATATAGCCTTCTGAGGCAAATGTATTTAAGTTACATAGTGTAAATATGATTAGAAATATATATTTAGCCATACGTAGTGGAGATATTTGATCTTGTATTAATTATTTACCAAGTGTATTTATATCAAGATTCTTAATTTATATTATAATTAGAACAAATATATGGATGATTCGTAAGATCGCCAAACTTTGAGTTTTAGATGAGAATAATTATGATTATCTTGCGGGCTTGTTTTAAGGTCACAGAACTGATTCAGATTCTATATGAAAGATTTTTTACGTATTCTTCGTCGATTTATTCCTCCTTACAAGAAAGAACTCATACTGAGTTTTATTTTTAATATTTTGTCGGCATTAATGAATGTGCTATCATTTGCCTTGATAGTGCCTATTCTTAATATTCTTTTTAAAATTAATGAGGATAAATATGAGTTTATGCCTTGGATTAAAGCTGATGCAACAACCTTGATGCAAAAGATCGAATCTATCGTAGATGTTGCCCAAAATAACTTTTATTATTTAAGTACGACTTATATTGAACAATACGGTGCGTCTAACACCTTACTGATACTGGCTTTGTCATTGGTTGTGATGACTCTTGTTAAGACAGGTGTTACTTATTTGAGTTCTTTTTTCCTTATTCCTATACGAACGGGTGTGGTACGTGATATTCGAAATCAAATAAATGATAAGATATTGTCTCTACCCCTGTCTTTTTTCTCAGAAGAGAGAAAAGGGGATATAATCGGTCGTATGACCGGTGACGTTGGTGAAGTGGAGAACTCCATTATGAGTTCTTTAGATATGCTTTTCAAAAACCCGATTCTGATTTTGGTATATTTTACCACGATGTTGGTTATTAGCTGGCAACTGACCATTTTTGTGTTGGTACTTCTCCCTGTATCCGGATTTATAATGGGTAGAGTAGGGAAGACTTTAAAACGTCAGTCTAAAGAGGCTCAGGAAAAATGGGGCGAATTAATGGCACAAATTGAAGAGACATTAGGTGGACTACGCATTATCAAAGCTTTTAATGCTGAAAGAAAAGTAGAAGACCGATTCCATAAAGAAGGAGACGAACTTCGCAGAATGTCAAACCGGATCAATCGTCGTCAGCAATTGGCACATCCTATGAGTGAATTTCTAGGTACGGCAACTATTGCAGTCGTTCTGTGGTATGGTGGCAATCTTATTTTAGGACATGATGCCTCTATTACAGCATCCAGTTTTATGTTTTATCTAGTTATGTTTTACAGTATCATAAATCCTGCTAAAGAGTTCTCCAAGTCAGCTTATGCCATACAGAAAGGATTGGCCTCTATGGAGCGAATAGATAAAATACTGGGAGCTAAAAGTAATATCGTTGATCCCGAAAACCCTGTACAACTTTCTTTTAATAAAGAAATTGAATATAGAAATATTTGGTTTAAATATCAGAATAACTGGGTATTGCAGGACATCAATCTGGTTATACCTAAAGGAAAAACAATTGCTCTTGTGGGACAGTCGGGATCAGGTAAATCTACTATGGTCGATCTGCTTCCACGCTTCTATGACGTTGATAAGGGTGAAATCTTAATTGATGGAGTTAACGTTAAGAATGCCAAAGTAGTAGACCTGCGTTCATTGATGGGAAATGTAAATCAAGAAGCAATCTTATTTAATGATACATTCTTCAATAATATTTCTTTTGGTGTAGAAAATGCTACGCTGGATCAGGTAATAGAAGCTGCCAAGATTGCTAATGCACATGATTTTATCAGTGCTACGGAAAATGGTTATGAAACCAATATCGGAGATCGTGGAGGAAAGCTTTCGGGAGGACAACGTCAACGTGTGAGCATTGCCCGTGCTATCTTAAAGAACCCACAGATACTTATTTTGGATGAGGCAACTTCGGCACTGGATACCGAATCGGAAAGACTGGTACAGGAAGCTCTCGAAAACCTCATGCGTAACCGTACTACCATTGTCATTGCCCACCGCTTATCTACCATAAAAACCGCCGATGAAATCTGTGTAATGCACGAAGGGCGAATTGTAGAAAGAGGTCATCACGATGAATTGTATAACCTGAGTGGTTATTATCGAAAACTATGCGATATGCAGCAGTTCTAAAAAAATAGTACAGCTATAATATATAGATACAATCAATAATTGATAGGCAAAGGAATCCGTTCTTTTGCCTTTTCTTTGCACCCATTCTGAATATTATTTAGAATCATTCTATTTGTAAATATAACTTAAACTATTGTATAATATGCAACTGTACAATTTGATGAGTGCTGACGAAAGAGCTAAATTGATAGATGAAGCCGGAGTTCAGCGTCTTACCCTTTCCTTTTATGCCTATGCGCATATAGCCGATCCGCAAGCTTTTAGAGATGACTTGTTTCTTGAGTGGTCAAAACTGGATGTCCTCGGACGTATCTATGTAGCCGAAGAAGGCATCAATGCCCAACTATCTTTACCTGCGGCAAATATGGCGGCTTTCAAGAGCTATCTGGATACTTATCCTTTTATGAAAGATATTCGCTTGAATGTGGCTGTTGAACATGATAATAAATCATTCTTGAAACTGACTATCAAAGTTCGTGAGAAGATAGTAGCCGATGGGCTTAACGACGATACATTTGATGTTACCGACATAGGTGTGCATCTTAAAGCCAAAGAATTTCATGAAATGATGGCCGATCCCAATACCGTGGTGCTGGATATGCGTAATCATTACGAAAGCGAAGTCGGTCATTTCGAAGGAGCGGTAACGCCTGACGTAACTACTTTCAGAGAATCCCTGCCTATTATCGACAAGATGCTCGAAGAGCATAAAGAAGACAAAAACCTCTTGATGTATTGTACAGGCGGTATTCGCTGCGAAAAAGCAAGTGCCTACTTTAAACACAAGGGCTTTAAAAATGTCTATCAACTCGAAGGTGGAATAATTGAGTACACAAGACAAGTAAAAGCCGAAGGCTTGGAAAGTAAATTCATCGGTAAAAACTTTGTGTTCGACAATCGCTTAGGCGAACGTATCACCGAAGATATCATTGCCCATTGCCATCAATGCGGTAAACCCTGCGATACCCATACCAATTGTGCTAACGAAGGTTGTCACCTTTTGTTTATACAATGTCCCGAATGTGCCGAGTCGATGAAAGGATGTTGTTGCAACGATTGCAAAGACATAGTTATGTTGCCCGAAGAACAACAAAAAGCACTTCGCAAAGGCAGGCGTAACGATGCCATGATTTTTAGAAAAGGAAAATCCCAAAGCTTATTTATATCTAAATAACAAGCCAAAGATAATAATTGCATAAGATAACAAAGGTGACAAGCGTAACGCTCGATTGTCACTTTTGTTGTTTTGTTAAGTTGTTGTTTGACAGTGTTTAAATGCCTAAAACATTACAAAAATGACAAATATTACATTCGTAATCCGTTTTGTTTGTTGGTTTATTGTAAGTTGTTTGTTGTTAATGTTTTAATCTGTTTTTTTTGACTAAAACATGACACTTGGTGTCACCTTTGTTATCTTCTTGTTCCTGTTTTGTAACTTTATTTCAACTTGCTTCAAAGATCGCTTCATGATATAGATAAACTGTATTTTCCTATTTGAATATGTCTTTGAGCCGACTCCAAAAACTCTTTTTTGTATGTGGGTTTGCCAAGTTATGATTATCAATTTCTTGATCTATTGTATTTTTGTTCTCTTGTCTCTTTAACTCTTCAAGAAATTGGGAGGCGTCTTCAATCAGCATCTCTCTTGTATATTTCATTTGGTCGTCCATATAATAAATCAATGCTCTGCTTTGATCTATTAGTGCAATAGATATGAGTCCAATACAAAGTCCTGCCGCAAAATCTGATCCCCAAATAAATGAAATTGCGGAATCTTCATTTGTCAAGTCTTTTTGAATCCAATTTTCATCAATTTCATCTACATTGGCAAGATAAGTTTCAAAATAGGTCTGGTGTCCATTAATGCTACAACTGAGTCCCTCTTCATCGATTTTTTTATCAAGATTTTCACCTATTTTGAAGTCGTAACCCATATTTTGGATAGTTTCCTGAAGTTGTCTGTTCGTTGGTATTTCTGCTTTTCTTAAAAAAGCCATTTGAGTCATTGACATAATAATAGTTTATTTAAATAATTAGGATAGGTGTTATGCTTTTATTGTAAAGGTAAATAATATTTTCTTCGATTACTTAAACTTGAAATTATGGTCTAAAAAATAGTATATTTGCCCCTAAAATATACACTATAAGCTAGATATAATGTCGAGGATTAGCTGTTTTGTTATCTTGATTGGTATTATTGCAATGTTTGGCAGCTGTGCCGAAAAGAAACTGCAAACCCGTGATTTTGAAGAAATAAAACAATCGGGCGAATTAACCATTATTACCTTAAGTAGTTCTACGTCCTATTTTATCTACAAAGATGAGCCGATGGGTTATGACTATGATCTGGCAAAAGATTTTTGCGATCATTACGGTCTGAAATTAAATGTAAAAGTAGCGGAGAATTCTACCCGCCTACTTGAAATGCTCGAAAATGGAGAAGGAGACCTCATAACCAGCCCTATCTCTGTTCAGAATGAGCTGAAAGATTCTATTTTATATTGCGGATTAGAGCAAGTATCTCATCAGGTATTAGTCCAAAGAACCAATAAAAAAGACTCGATGGTTACCGATGTTACTCAACTGATCGGAAAAGAAGTTTATATTAAACACAATACAAAATACCACAAGCGTCTACTCAATTTAGATGCCGAACTCGGAAATGGTATCATCATCAAAGATGTAGAGAAGGATACGGTTACAGTAGAAGACCTTATCGAAATGGTCGCTCAAAAAAGAATCGATTATACTGTGGCAGATGAATACATTGCAAAACTCAACAAAACCTATTATCGCAATATTGATGTGTCTATGGCTCTTAGCTTCGAGCAGCGTTCTTCGTGGGCGGTTCGTAAAGACACACCCGAATTGGCAAAAGCATTAGATGAATGGTTTGCTGATAATAGTAAAACCCGTGAATATAAATCGATCTTGAAAAAATACTTTGAGTTAAGTAAACAACCCGATTTTGACGCCAATGTTTTAGTAAACTTACCGAAAGGAAGTGTTTCTCTTTATGATGCCCTTTTCAAAAAATATGCCGCTGTTTCGGGCTATGACTGGCATCTATTAGCATCGGTTGCTTATCAGGAATCACGTTTCAAACCCGAAGTTGCTTCGTGGGCGGGTGCAGTAGGATTAATGGGGTTAATGCCCCGTACTGCCCAAGTCTTCGGTGTGTCGGGTGATGAACTTAAAAATCCCGAACTCAGTATAAAGGTAGGAGCCGAATTAATAAGTAAACTGGATGATATGTTTGCAAAAGTTCCCGACTCCGAACAACGCCTTAAGTTTATATTGGCAGCTTATAATGGAGGAAATGGACATGTTACCGATGCTCAGGCGTTGGCTCGAAAATACAAGGATAACCCGTATGTATGGGATGGGCATGTCGAAAAATACATTGAATTGAAAAGTAAACCCGAATATTATAATGATTCTGTCTGCAAAAACGGTTACCTTAGAGGGTCGGAAGTGGTAAAGTATGTAAAACAAGTTACCGCTAATCGCGAGAGATTTAAATCTATTGAAACTAAGTAAGGTCATGCAGACCTGTTTTTGTTGTATTTAGGGATGAAATTTATTTGTCCCGATAATTTGTGTATCATGAAAATTTATTTGTCGATCTTTTTATTAAGTATTTCATTAGGGTCTATTTTTGCTCAAAAACCCGTTGAGAAAGGTCTGAACTCAATCACCGAAAGAGATGCGAAAGCCTCTGTCGGCTTTTTGGCAAGCGATGCCCTTCAAGGGCGTGGAGCAGGAGCTTTAGGAGGAGAAATAGCATCCGAATATCTGGCTTCATACCTAACCTCTTTAGGGATTCAACCTTTAGGCGATACTTATTTTCAGCCTTTTGAAGCATATAGCGAAGACTTTAAACAAAAGAAAAGATATCAGGTAAATCCCGATTCGATAGCTAAATATAAACAGGGTGTACACAGGGTACTGAATCTTAGAAATGTGCTGGGAATGATTCCCGGTGTCAATACAAATGAATATGTAATAGTGGGTGCCCACTTCGATCATTTAGGGATGGATCCTAATTTAGTGGGCGATCAGATATACAATGGTGCAGATGATAACGCTTCGGGAGTATCGGCAGTAATGCAGATAGCAAAAGCTTTTGTTGAAAGCGGTGTTCAGCCTCAACGAAATGTGATTTTTGCATTCTGGGATGGCGAAGAAGAAGGATTATTAGGCTCGCGATACTTTGTCCAGAACTGTTCCTTTATCAATCAGGTAAAAGGATATCTAAATTTCGACATGATAGGTCGTAATACAGACGAAACCAATCCCACTCATGTAGTTTATTTCTATACGGAAGCAAATCCCGCTTTCGGGCAATGGCTCAAAGATGACATTCAAAAATACAATCTGCAATTGAATCCCAAGTATCATCCGTGGGATAATCCGGTTGGAGGAAGCGATAACGGTTCGTTTGCTAAAGCCGGCGTTCCTATTATCTGGTATCATACCGATGGGCATCCCGATTATCACAAACCCAGTGATGAGGCTTCGAAAATAAACTGGAAAAAGTTAGTTGAGATAACCAAAGCTTCTTATTTGAACTCGTGGAATCTCGCAAACGAAAAAACATATTAAAGCCACAAGGTAAGTTCGCAGAACTATTTATTGCTTTGGCAAGTTAAAAGTAATAGGTAGTTATGATTTTAAAATGTGTTATTAAATAGTTGCTTTCACTTAGTAGTACAATGGAATTCAGAAAAAAGGTAGAAGTGCCGAAATCGGAATTAAGAATTACCCATCAAACCAAGATGGTTTTGTTCGGGTCTTGTTTTGCCGAAAATATAGGTAAACAGCTTCTCGAAAATAAATTTCCCGTCAATGTAAACCCCTTTGGAGTTCTTTACAATCCGGCTTCTATATCTCAGGCAATAAAATTGTTACAGGAAAATAAGGTTTTTACAGAGGAAGATATCTTCCTCAATCAAGGAGTTTTCCGTACCTATTTTCATCATAGCCAGTTTTCGAGTGCCGATAAAGATAAATTCCTGCAAACGATAAATGAAAAAAGAGACAAAGCATCTGCCGATTTAAGAGAAGCCGAAGTACTTCTTATCACTTTCGGGACAGCGTATGTGTTTAACCTCAAAGAAACTGCTCAGGTTGTTGCCAATTGTCATAAACAGCCCTCTCATATTTTTAATCGAAATAAACTTTCTGTATCGGAAATTGTTTCTTCTTGGACTGAACTTATAGAAGAGTCTATAAGGATTAATCCCGATCTGAAAATCGTATTCACAGTAAGTCCTATACGCCATTGGAAAGACGGAGCTCACAACAATCAATTGAGTAAAGCTACATTGCTTTTAGCAATGGATGAGCTGGTAAATAAATTCCCGAATTTGTACTACTTTCCCTCCTACGAAATAGTGTTGGACGAATTGAGGGATTATAGGTTTTACAGCGAAGATATGATTCATCCCAATGATATAGCTATACGATATATTTGGGAAATTTTCAGTGATACATATTTCGAGGAAGAAACTAAAAAACTATGTGGTCAATGGCAGAATATAGCTCGGGCAATTGCCCATCGTCCTTTTAATGAGGATACTGAGGAGCATAAACAATTTTTAAAACAAACTTTGTTAAAGCTCCAATCTATCCGAAATAATTATCCTTACTTTGATTGCGAAAACGAACTTCTACTGCTGGAGAGTAAGCTTTCTTGAAGGAGCAATAGCAACTAAAAGAGTGTTGATTATAGATCAATTGATTACATGCTTTGGTTAAGCAGAATTAAAGAAATAAAAGGGTTTCGAACCCACAACTAAAAATAGAAATGGCATACTCTATCTCTGAAATAGCAAAGGTCTTAAAAATAAAAGATATCCATAATCCCGATTCGTCTATCACACATTTGCTTACTGATAGCCGAGAGGTGTTTAATCCCGAACAGACACTGTTCTTTGCACTGAAAACTCCCAATAACGATGGGCATAAATTTGTAGACGAACTTTACATTCTGGGAGTGCGTAACTTTGTTGTGCAGACCATACTTCCCGAATGGAAGAACCTCAAAGGTATTAACCTGCTCCATGTAAAAGACTCTTTGCTGGCTTTGCAGAAGGTGGCTACTTTTCATCGCGAACATTTCAAAATACCCGTAATAGCCATAACTGGCAGTAATGGTAAGACCATTGTTAAGGAGTGGATTTATCAAATGCTCGGCTCAGAGAAAAATATTACACGGTCGCCCCGAAGTTATAACTCACAATTGGGAGTGCCTTTGTCGGTTTGGCAATTGAATGAAAATTCGGAGCTGGGACTTTTCGAAGCCGGTATCTCTATGCCCAATGAAATGACCCGCTTGCAAAAAATAATACAGCCGACCATCGGAGTATTTACCAATATTGGAGATGCACATCAGGAAAACTTTAGGGATCTGAAGCAAAAATGCCTCGAGAAATTAGAGTTATTTGTCAATTGCGATGTTATAATTTGTGAAGAGGGTAATAAACTTCTTGATGAATGTCTGGAGGCTACCTGCCTTTCTCAAAAAAGCTTTACCTGGTCTTATAACAATCGGTCGACCAGTCCTTTGCTTATTCTCAAAGTAGAGAAGCTCGAAACAAAATCGCTTATTACCTATTCTTTTCTCGGTTTGCCTTTTACTGTAGATTTGCCATTTACGGACGATGCTTCTATCGAAAATGTAACCAGCAGCATAGCAGTAGCTTTGTATCTGACTACATCTATCGAAACAATAAAAGAAAAGGTCAAAGAGCTTGAGCCCGTTGCCATGCGTCTGGATGTGCGTAGAGGGAAGAACAACAATATAATTGTCAACGATACATACAATTCGGACATTAATTCGCTGAAAATTGCCTTGTCTTTTTTAGGACAACAATCCGCTGAAGATTCTCCAAAACGTACACTTATTCTTTCCGATATATTGCAGTCGGGTTTTTCGGATGAGGCACTTTATCAGTCTGTTTCCGATTTAGCCGATTCAGCTAATATTGGTCGTATTATCGGTATAGGTCATCACATATCCGATCAGCAGAAATTATTTGCCAATATTCCGCATATATTCTTCGATTCAACAGAAGATTTTATCAGTTCGGGAATCTGGAATGAGTTTCACGAAGAAACAATTCTTTTGAAAGGCTCGCGTCACTTTGAATTCGAACGAATAACCGAGCTTATTGAGCAAAAGAACCACGAAACAGTATTGGATATTAATCTGGATGCTATACTTCATAACTATAAGTTCTATCGCTCGCGGATGAATCCCCAAACGAAAATCATCTGCATGGTTAAAGCAGACGCTTACGGTTCGGGTTCGGAAGAAGTTGCCAAGATACTTCAATATCACAAATGCGATTATTTTGCTGTTGCCATTGCCGAAGAAGGAGTAATTCTGAGAAAAGCGGGAATAAAGACTCCCATAATTGTACTTAACCCCGAAGTCGCAGGTTTTAATCAGTTATTCGAATCGTATCTAGAGCCCGAAGTCTATAATTTCAGAATTTTGGATGCCTTTATAAAAGAAGCACAACGCAGAGGAATTTCTGATTTTCCGATTCATATAAAAATGGATACAGGCATGCATCGTCTGGGCTTTACCGAAGAAGATCTGCCTTTATTGCTCGATCGTTTGAAGTCTCAGCAAGCTTTGAAAGTAAAATCGACTTTCTCGCATTTGGCAGCAAGCGAAAGCTGGGCATTTGATGATTTTACTACAGAACAAATTTCACTTTTCAAGAAACTGGCTTCTACATTGCAAAGCGGTTTGGATTACCCTATTTGGCGTCATATTCTTAATTCGGCAGGAATAGAACGTTTCCCCGAGGAGCAAATGGATATGGTACGTTTAGGCATTAGTCTCTATGGTGTAAGTGCCAGTGGGCAAGATGGCTTGCGTAATGTTTGTACTTTAAAGACAACTATCCTGCAAATAAAGCACCTCAAAAAAGGCGAAACCGTAGGCTACGGTAGGAGAGGACAGCTCGATCATGATGCCTCTATAGCTACTATTCGTATCGGGTATGCAGATGGGGTGAGTCGTCAATTTGGCAATAACACAGGACATGTGCTTGTAAAAGGCAATTTAGTGCCGATTATTGGAAATATTTGCATGGACTTGTCGATGATAGAAATTACAGGACTCGATATTAAAGAAGGAGATGAAGTGGTTATTTTTGGCGATCAACTATCGGTTATTGATCAGGCAAAGAAAATAAATACAATTCCGTATGAGATATTAACTTCAGTATCAGCTAGAGTTCGGAAAATTTATTTCAGAGAATAATAGACTGTATTACACATACATTCGAAAGAATCGCCACTGCTTTAAATCAATTTTTTAAAGCAGTGGCGATTTTCGTATAGCAATGTTTAAGCAATTTTTCTTTAGAAGATATATCCAACACCAAATCTCAGATTTGAGATTTTAGCACTACGATCTTCATAATAGTTATCATAGCCTCTCAGACCTTTTTTATAGTTCGTATATATATTTATTTTCTTGATTCTATAAGAAACTTCAAATTGCATACCTAAATCGATTCTATTTTCTGCATCAAACTTTATATTCTGCTTATCGGAAGAACCTGACTCATTATCTCTGCTTCCTGATATCGCATATGCTATATAGGGACCAGTTTTTAAAGACAATCCTTTAATAAAGCCATTAGAGATTGTATATTTAGCCAATACAGGAAGTTCAATATACGAGAGGCTTAAATTATAGAAATATTGGGCATGATGGGCACCTTCCTTCGAAAACAAAAGCCCTGGTTCCATTGAGAAATTATCATTAATATTAAACCCGTACATAACTCCAAAATGATAGCTTAACCTATTACTTGCTAAATAATTAGTCAAAGTAGATGAGCCAAGACCGCCTCTCACTTCAATTTGCGAAAAGAGACATACGGGAATCAATAAAAACAAATATAAGCTAAGAATTTTCTTCATTTGAATAAGATATTAAAAAGATAAGGGTAAATAAATAGTGAAAAATGTGTTTTTTTCATACTTCCTTTAATTTAATTAAAGAATGTGCAAGCCTGAGAATGTATGTAAATATAGAAAGAAAACCTGATAGTTTGTTCTCCTTAATTAATCCCTTCTTTTAACTCAATTTAAATATTCCTAGCCAAAAGAGGTATTTAAGTGTTGTATATGTAGTCTAAACAATGTATTTTTGCCTCAATTTATTGTCTAAACAACTAAGTGGGTTGGTTTTTATTTATTGCATTGGTAAGTATTTCTATAAAAGTTAATTATAATTAGAAATAGTATGCAATAAATGTTTTACTTTACGTTACCTATTTAAAATGTACACAACACATGAGTAAAAGAAATTTTCTCTGGATTTTGTTTTGCGTTGGAGCCTTAAGCAGCAATATATCAGCACAAAGAACACTAAGTCTTGAGGATGCCCGAAATCTGGCAATCCAGAATAATAAACATCTGAAGATGGCTTCCGAAGAAGAAAAGGTGGCCTTTTATGAAAAGAAGGAGGCTTATTTAAAGTATTTTCCTAAATTTTCGATTGACGGACTTTATATTCGAAATCAAAAGAATCTAAACTTGATAGGCTCCTCGGCTATTCCGGGATCTATTACCCTTCCCGATTTGTCAGGTTTAGGAATCCCTATTCCTCCCGGAACTCAGGTTCCCATCCCTCAGGAGTTTTCCGATAAAATACGATCTATAGGTGAGGTCGATATAAAAAACATCTGGCTGGGTGCTATATCGTTAACCCAACCTCTGTTTATGGGTGGACGCATTGTCGCTTATAATGATATAATGAAAAATGCTCAGGAGTTGGCAAAGTCAAAAAAAGATACTGAGCTTCAAGATGTTATTGCCGAACTGGATGCTTCTTACTGGCAGATTGTCTCTTTAGCATACAAAAAAGATCTTGCCGAATCGTACCTCAAACTATTGCAAAAAATGCATTCTGATATCAGCATAATGGAATCGGAAGGGGTTGCTACGAAAGCAGATGTATTATCGGTATTGGTCAAAGAGAATGAGGCAGATATGACCTTAACAAAGGTTGAGAATGGATTGAGTTTGGCCCGAATGTTTTTTAATCAGTTGTGTGGGCTTGAAATCGAAGATAAGATAGCATTAGCAGATGAAAATAGAGAAATGCTGATTTCGACAGAAGCTCCCGTTGCTCCTTCGATTGAAGAAGCATTTCTGAACCGACCCGAAATAAAGAGTCTGGAGCTGGCAACCAAGATATATAAAGGCAAAGAAAAAATTGAGAGAGCCGAATTTTTACCCGAACTAGGCTTAATTGCAGCATATACATGGACTAATCCCAATGGTTTCGATGGTCTCCAAAATACATTTGGCGGAATGTGGAATGTAGGAATAAAGCTTAGCGTACCGCTTAATTTTATGTCGAGTTCTGCGAAGCTGAGTGCTGCAAAAGCTCAAACCCGAATTCAGGAATATCGAGTGGAGGAGGCGAAAGAAAAAATCGAACTCCAAATCAATCAATCGGCTTTTAAATTGAATGAAGCTCACAAGAGGTATGTCTCTTCAGAGAAGAATATGGAAAAAGCCAATGAAAATCTTAGATATGCTACCGTTGGTTTCGAAGAGGGAGTTATCCCTGCATCCGATGTCTTGGCTGCAAATGCCGCATGGCTATCGGCACACTCTGAAATGATAGACTCACAAATTGATGTGAAGCTATGCAACGTATACTTAAATAAAGCATTGGGTAGAAGTTTAACCGATATAAAACAGTAAAACAGGTTTGTTACCTTAAACAAGATAGAATATGAGTAGAGAAGATAATAAATCAGGATCAAAACTTATTCCGATTCTCGGTTTTGCAGCAGTTATAATTGCTGTTGCCATATATGGTTTCTTTTTTCTGAATCAGGAAGACAATACATTGCAGGGGGAAGCTGAGGTTACCGAAGTACGTATTTCGAGTAAAGTGCCCGGTCGTATCGAAAAATTCTTTGTAGAAGAAGGCGATTCTGTTCGTAGAGGCGATACTCTCGCTATACTAAGTGCCCCCGATGTGTATGCTAAACTGTCGCAAGCTACTGCTGCCGAACAAGGAGCTGCTGCACAAAGTAACAAAGCTCAAAAAGGAGCCAGAGTGGAGCAGATTAATAGTGCTTATGAAATGTGGCAAAAAGCAAAAGTAGGAGTCGACATAGCTCAGAAGTCTTTTACACGTGTTCAGAATCTCTATAATAAAGGAGTAACAACCGCTCAGAAACGAGATGAGGCAGAAGCAAATTATAATGCAGCCGTGGCTACCGAAAAAGCGGCTAAATCTCAATATGATATGGCGAAAAACGGAGCCGAACGTGAGGATAAAGAGGCAGCATTGGCTATGCTAAACAGAGCTAAAGGTGCTGTTGCTGAAGTTGATTCTTACATTACCGAAACATATCTTATTTCGCCTGTTGACGGACGTGTTTCAGAACGATTCCCTAATGTGGGAGAATTGGTTGGCACAGGCGCACCTATTATGAATGTCACTGATCTTTCTAAAAAATGGGGAACTTTCAATGTGAGAGAAGATCGTTTGGAAGATTTCAAAATCGGACAAACCCTCACAGCTTTTGTTCCTGCTATAAATAAGGAAGTAAAGCTAAAAGTATATTATATGAAAGATCTGGGTTCATACGCTGCATGGAAGGCAACTAAAACCACAGGAGGGTATGATCGTAAAACATTTGAAATAAGAGGTCACTTTGTCGAAAATCAGCCGGATATTTTACCCGGAATGTCACTTATAATAAAAGAATAGAAGTAGGGGCGTATTGCATACGCCCGAAAAATAAATGGGCGTATGCAATACGCCCCTACAACACTAAATAAAGAATGGCTTCAGAAAAAGGTATGTGGGTAGTATTCATAAGGGAATGGAAACGTATATTATCTTCCAAAATATGTATTTGGGGGATGATTATAGCTCCATTGCTTACTTTTGGGTTGCTTATGTATATGATGAATGCCGGTTTACCGACTCAAATTCCTATTGCGGTAGTAGATTTAGATAATTCTGCCACTTCACGATCATTAGTTCGTCAATTGGATGCCTTTGCTAAAACGGATATTAAATTTAAAAGCCTTTCTTTTAAAGAAGCACGTACCGAAATGCAGCGGGGACAAGTATATGGCATATTTACGATTCCACGTAATTTTGCAAAAGATGCCGTTTCGGGCAATCGTCCCAAAATAGTATTTTATACCAATAATGCTTTCCTTATATCGGGTTCACTGCTGTTTCAGGATATGAAGACGATCAGTGTATTGGCTTCTGCCTCGGTTGGTCTTCGGATGGGTGAAGCCAAAGGATATACTCAGGGGCAATTAATGCCTATATTGCAGCCGATAAGTATAGAAGCTCATCCTATAGGAAATCCAAGCCTTAATTATTCAGTATACTTGAATAATGTGCTTACTCCCGGTATTATCTTTCTGATCTTGGCGATGTTTACTATTTCGAGTTTCGGATCAGAAGTGAAGATGGGTACCGGACGACAGTTTCTTGATTTAGCCGGAGGCTCTACGGTGAAAGCTGTTTTTGGGAAAATATTACCTTACACGATTCTGTTTTTTATATTGTCCCTCTTTTTCATGTCGATACTTTACAAATACAATAATTTTCCGTTAAACTCAGGTTTCTTTCCTATGTGTTTTGCTTACCTGTGTCTGATATTATCGGCTCAGGGATTTGGATTGATGCTGCTGGCTGTTTTCGGAAATTACCGCCTGTCGTTGAGTGCTGCCAGTTTGCTGGGGATGATTTCGTTTTCGATAACAGGATTCTCCTTCCCGTCGATAGCGATGAGTCCGGTTCTTTATGGACTAAGCTTTTTGTTTCCGCTCCGCCATTTTTTCTTGATCTATATCGATCAGGCACTTAATGGAATAGCATGGCAATATTCGGCTTACCACTATGCCGCTCTACTTGGATTTTTCCTTTTAGGATTAATATGTATGGGGCGGATTAGAAACTTTATGTACGAAAATGTATACGAAGAATGAAAAAACTACTGCTTGATATATATTATGTGTGGCTAAGCGAATTGAAGGTAGTCTTTCGCGATCCGGCGGTAGTTCTGCTGTTTCTGATTGTTCCGCTTGCCTATCCGGTGTTATATGCCTTTTTGTATAATAATGAAACTGTTCATGAAGTAAAAGTTGTTGTAGTAGACGAATCTAATACAACTCTTTCTCGTGAATTCACCCGAAAAGTGGACGGTGCTGCCGATGTAAATGTAGTTGCACATGTCTCCAATATGGAAGATGCCCGCGAGGCTTTAAGACGTAAAGAGGCTTATGGAATTATTTATATCCCTAAATCATTCAGTACCAATTTGAATAGGGCAGAGCAAACTTCTGTATTAGTTTACTCCGATATGAGCAGTATGCTTTTTTATAAAGCCATGTTGCTGACCTGTACGGAAGTATCTTTGGAGATGGGAGCAAATATTCGTGTAAATGATATGGGGCATGGTACACAGGAGCAGGATGCTTCGACTATGAAGGCTGTCGACTATGAATGGATATCTTTATATAATGTGTCTAATGGTTTTGCCAGTTTCCTGGTTCCGGCTATTCTTATATTGGTTATTCAGCAAACCCTTCTGTTAGGAGTAGGAACCCTTGTGGGTACGCATAACGATAAGAAACGTTTTACGGTTGCCTCACATACCGGAGACGGGCGAAATGTTCATCCGTTGAAGCTGACTATCGGAAAAGCATTCTGTTACAGTACGCTTTATATCGTTACATCAGCCTGGGTACTGAGGGTAGTTCCCTATTTGTTTCATCTGCCTCAGGTAGGCGATCCGCTAACAATAGCTGTATTTCTCTTTCCGTTTATACTGGCTGCAACCTTCTTTGCGATGACTCTTTCGTACTTCTGTTCTCAGCGTGAATTTGTGATGCTGCTAGTTGTATTTACCAGTGTACCCTTTCTGTTTATGTCGGGTATTTCATGGCCTTGGGTATCTATACCTCCTATGCTGAAAGCAGTTGCTTATATATTGCCGTCAACACCCGGTATACATGGTTTTGTGAGTATTAATACCATGGGAGCCTCTCTAACCGATGTTTGGTTCGAATTCGTAGTACTGTGGGTGCAGGTTATCTTCTATTGCGTAGCTGCAACTGCCATGTATTATTGGTGGATAGATAATTACGATCCTAAATATAAAGGAAAACACCCTTCTATAAGTAAATTCTCAGATCATATTTAGACTTGTTTCTATCATATAGCCAACTTAAAAGTCAAGTATTGAACTCTTAAGTTGGCAGATTATTTTTTTTTAACTATTGATTAGTCAATAGTTTTTCATATTTTTGCAAAAAGCATATTGATTATGGATAGTCTGTATTCACTCGGATTTTTATTAAACAGAGCTTCGTTCTCATTGGATAAAATGTTGAGAGTTGAGCTTAAACGTAATAACTTAGAATTGCCTCACTCGCAATTTATCGTATTGCGTTGCTTGTACTATAAAGATGGATTGAATCAGCAGGAGATAGCGACTTTGCTTTGCAAGGATGCAGCTGCGATAAAACGTACTATTGATAATCTCGAAGACAGAGGCTTGGTGTCCCGTGTGCATGTTTCGCAGAGAGAAAACTCGATCCGGATTACAGAGGACGGAAAAAACTTGATGCCTTTGGCTCTCAAGTGTGGTGATTTAGCTCTCGATAAAGTGCTGAAAGATATAGAGACAGACGATTATGAACTACTCAAACAATTACTGCATCGTATTTATTTGAATGCTGAACAAACTTGATATTTTTTTACTGCAAATATTGACTAATCAATTATTGAAATCTGGATATGAAAAAATTAGGATCAAAAGGACTTAAAGTATTAAAAACACTTCACCTCATATTTGCCATGGTATGGACTGCCGGAGCAATTGCCATGGTATTAATCACTTTTTTGATAAAAGCCCAGTCGGGAGATGAACTGCATGTAAAATACAGTATACTGCTTTTGATTGATAACTGGCTTATAATTACAGGAGCAATGACCAGTTTGGTTATTGGTATTGTGTACGGAGTATTTACCAACTGGGGTTTCTTTAAACAGCGATGGATTGTGGTGAAGTGGATAATTACCGTAGCACAAATATTATTCGGGACATTTGCCTATCATCCATGGCTTACCAGAAATCTGGAAATTATAGGTGAATTGAAAGAACAGGCTGTGTACCATACTGAATTTATGGCTAATAACAGATGTATGGAAATCAGTGGTTTTTTTCAGTCTGGCTTGCTGTTGTTTATGATTGTAATTTCTGTTTTCAAACCGTGGAAGGCTAAAAAGCGTTAGACTTAATTGATTCTATATATAAATAAAGAGCTCACAGAATGTGAGCTCTTTATTTGTTTTAATATACTGAAAAGGTATAATGCCTTAATGTTTGAACCAGCTGTCCGGGATATCTTGTATGCCGCCTCCGTTTATGCTGTACTGAAGTTTAAGAGTATAACCACCTCCGCCTTCAAGAAAATCGATTTGGAAAGGATGCATACCTTTTTCCAGAGCTATTTGTCCGCTTTTCATTACAGCAGAATGTTGTCCGTCATTATCGACAACAGGTTCTCCTGCAATATATAATACACCTCCATCATCACAATTGAAGAAGAAGCTGTAAGTTCCGGTTTCAGGAACATCAATATATCCATTGAATTTTAAACCGAATGAATTGGTTTCTTTGGGAGCTTTGATATTGGTAACTACGAATGTTTCATCAGGAGTACCTTGTATTTCCGATGTGTTTTTGTAATACTTATCGAAGAAACCGCAAAGAAGCCCTTGCAATGGGTTTTCTACAAGTACCGCCTTCTTTAAAGTAGAAGGTTTGAAGTTTAAAGTATATATCTCACCTCTTACGCCGCTTGAGCTGAATAGAGCCATTTTAAGTAGTGTAGGTTGAGATATTGTAAGTGGTTGCAGTAACTTGGCCGAATTGACAGTTGGCGTGCTGCCATCGGTCGTATAATGTATAGTCATGCCGGCAAGTGGACTCTGTACAAAAAAGTCTGTCGCATCAATAAATACATTTTCTTGAGCAAAACCTTCAATATCGGGCAGCCTGTAATTTACACCCATAGCATCCAGTCTTGGATACTGTTTTAATAAGCGTTGAGAAAAATCATCGAATCTGCTTGTGCTGTTTGTCCATACACGTTCGGCCAGTGCAATCATACGAGGATACATCTGAAACTCGGCTTGTTGTTCTGACGGGATCATTTCTGTCCATAAATTGGCCTGAGCTCCTTTTATGAGATGCGCTTTGTCTGCAGGTACATCACTTGGAATAACCTCCATGTGATAAACATTATTTACGCTGATATTATTATTTACATAATCGAAGTACAGAGGATTGGTTGGAGTCATAATAACTTCACTGTTTCCTAATACTGCTTTTTTTGGTGAGTCTTTTACCCAGCCTCTCCAATACATTACTGTAACATTTGGGTTTGTTCCTCCATCAAGAATCTCATCCCAGGCAATTATTTTTTTGCCATGTGCTTCAACAAACTCTTGCATTTCATGTACGAAATGGCTTTGCAGCTTTTCTACATCCTCAATGTTATTAGCTTTCATAAACTCTTTACATAATGGAGAATCTTTCCACGACTTTTTGTCAACCTCATCTGCTCCTATATGTATATATTTTGATGGAAATAGATCTATAACTTCCTGTAATACATCTTTAGTAAAAGTATAAGCCTCTTCTTTGCAGGCACAAACCGGTGTGGAAAAAAGTTCTCCCCACTCTGATTTTTCTCCCTCAATAAGATACGGATATGCATTTATAGCCGCCATCATATGGCCGGGAACATCTATTTCGGGAATAATTTCTATGTGTTTCGATTGTGCATAAGCTATAAGATCTTTCATTTCTTCCTGAGTATAGAACCCACCATAAACGGTTTTACCATCTTTTTCATGAATAAAACGAGGGTCTATTTTGAAATTTGGATTCTCTTCCGCTTTTTTCATGCAAGCAGAATCTTGATTGTTGAAAGTACGCCAAGCCCCTTCATTGGTAAGTTTGGGGTACTTTTTTATCTCAAGACGCCATCCTTGGTCATCAGTTAAATGTAGATGAAATTTATTGAATTTGTAAAGAGACAATCTGTCGATATGTTTCTTCAAGTAGTCAAGTGTGAAAAAATGGCGTGATACATCCAGATGCATTCCTCTCCAATCAAAAGCAGGGCTATCCTCTATCCGAAGGCTTGGGATCGAAGCAGATGCGGGTACATTATAACTCGCCGATTCAATATTTGCAGGCAGTAATTGTCTGAGAGTTTGTAATGCATTGAATGCTCCATGTCCGTCACTCGCTAAGATTTCAATTCTGTTGGGACTAACATTCAGAATATATGCCTCGGCTTTTTCCAATTGAGAACTGTATTTTATCTCGATCACATTTTTAGAACCTTTTTTAACAATGGGAATGTTTTTTCCGATAGCCGATTTTAGCAGCTCCTGTAAATAAGTGGCTTCATTGTTAAATTTGTCCATATCTGAAACGACAATTTTAGTCTTATCGTTGATGACAAAATTTCCATTATCTATTTTAATATTCGAAGGGTAGGGAATAAGAGGTAATTCTTGTGCATTCGAATTTTGTGCACAAAGAATAAATCCACTTATCAAAAGTAAAAACACGTAAAACTTTTTCATGATTGGTAAATAGGTTTATAGTATGATTATGTAAATATACGATTTTTGCCCAAAAGGCAGACTTAACTATATCGGTCTTTTGATTTTTATAGTTAGTGTTATTTTGACAAATAATCAATATATTTGAAGTCCGAATAGTCAAATGTTACACTATATAAAATATTAATATCGATGAAAAAAACATTCGCAACAGCTTTTGTTATGGCGTCGGCCGTTTTAAACCTGATGGCTCAAAATCCGGCGATAGAAAAACGGGTAGATGACCTGCTTAAACAAATGACGCTCGAAGAGAAGGTCGGACAATTGAATCAGTATACAGGAGATTGGTCTGCTGCTACAGGTCCTATTACTAAAGATGGTGATAAACAAAATCAAATTCGCACAGGACAGATTGGTTCTATGCTGAATGTAAAAGGAGTGGAGCATACACGCCAGTGTCAGGAAATGGCAATGCAATCGAGATTGAAAATTCCATTGCTTTTCGGACAAGATGTAATTCATGGTTATAAAACAACATTCCCTATTCCATTAGCAGAAGCTGCCAGTTGGGATCTGGATGCAATTGAGCTGGGGTCACGTATTGCTGCTGTGGAAGCTGCCGCAAGTGGGATACACTGGACTTTTGCTCCTATGGTTGATATCAGTCGCGATCCTCGTTGGGGACGTGTGATGGAAGGAGCAGGAGAAGACCCTTATCTGGGTTCGTTGATTGCTAAGGCAAGAGTTAAAGGCTTTCAGGGCGAAAAGCTCGGCGAAACGAATAGTGTAATGGCTTGTGCCAAACATTTTGCAGCCTATGGTGCTGCTGTTGGCGGACGCGATTATAACTCGGTTGATATGAGTGACCGTATGCTTTGGGAAGTATACCTTCCTCCCTTTAAAGCGGCTTTGGATGCGGGAGCTGCTACCTTTATGAATTCATTTAATGACCTCAATGGTGTTCCTGCAACAGGTAATGCCTACTTGTTACGCGATATTCTCAAAGGTAAATGGGGCTTTACAGGCTTTGTTGTATCGGATTGGGGATCGGTTGGAGAAATGATACCTCATGGTTTTGTAAAAGATGGAAAAGACGCAGCTTTAGTAGCTCTTACCGCAGGGAGCGATATGGATATGGAGAGCAGATGCTACAAAAATAACTTGGCTGATCTGGTTAAAGAGAAAAAGGTAGACATTGCTTTGGTTGATGATGCGGTAAGACGTATTTTATACAAGAAATTTGAATTGGGTTTATTCGAAGATCCTTATAAATATAGTGATCTTAAAAGAGAAAAAAGGGAACTTAACAACCCCGAGCATACTAAAGCTGCCAGAGAAATAGGAGCTAAAAGTATTGTACTATTGAAAAACGAAAATAATGTTTTGCCTCTGTCTAAAGAAACTAAAACAATTGCTTTTATAGGACCTTTAGTAAAAGAGTACAGACAAAATCTAGGTTTCTGGTCAGTGGAACTGGATGATGTAGACTATGATAAATTTATAGTATCTCAATGGGATGGGCTTCAAAATAAAGTGGGTAAGACCTCGAAGTTGCTTTATGCTAAAGGCTGCGAAATAGAAGGTGACGACAAAAGCGGATTTGCAGAAGCTGTATCAATAGCTAATCAAGCCGATGTGGTAATACTAAGTATCGGTGAAAGACGTGATATGAGTGGTGAGGCAAAAAGTCGTAGCGATATTAGCCTTCCCGGAGTTCAGGAAGAGTTGGTAAAAGCTATCCAAGCCACAGGAAAGCCTGTAGTTGTTTTAATTAATGCAGGTCGTCCGTTGGTGTTTAATTGGACTGCCGATAATGTTCCCGCTATTCTTTATACATGGTGGTTAGGATCAGAGGCAGGTAACTCTATTGCAGATGTATTGTTTGGAGATGTAAATCCTTCGGCTAAATTACCTATGACTTTTCCTCGATCGGTGGGTCAGATACCTATTTATCACAGTTACTTTAATACAGGTAGACCTGCG
The DNA here is from genome assembly GCF_011299555.1 of Dysgonomonas sp. HDW5A. Taxonomy (NCBI): domain Bacteria; kingdom Pseudomonadati; phylum Bacteroidota; class Bacteroidia; order Bacteroidales; family Dysgonomonadaceae; genus Dysgonomonas; species Dysgonomonas sp. HDW5A. Next base: position 1,783,099 of record NZ_CP049857.1, read on the forward strand.
AAAAATGAGAATGACCTGAATTATGTATCAGCATATATTGATTTGCCTAATTCTCCTAAATTTCCTTTCGGATACGGACTGAGCTATACAACATTCGGATATTCCGATTTGAAACTATCTAAAAAACAAATCAAAAAAGGTGAAACTATCGAAGTTACTGCCCGTATAACCAATACCGGAAAATATGCAGGTGAAGAGGTTGTACAATTGTATCTACGAGATAGGGTAGGATCGGTTGTTAGACCTGTGAAAGAATTGAAAGGCTTTGAAAAGATAAAATTAAATGCAGGAGAGAGCAAAACGGTGACTTTTGTTATTGATAACGAAAAACTATCTTTCTACAATCAAAAGCTGGAATTTGATTCAGAACCGGGCGAATTTGATCTTATGATTGGTTCATCGGCTGAAGACATCAGATTGAAGTCAGAATTTGAACTGCTTTGATCAGTTGGATATGGAAAAAAGAAAAAGTCTGAAGATATCTTCAGACTTTTTCTCTTTTTGCTCTCCCTCTTGGACTTGAACCAAGGACCCTCTGATTAACAGTCAGATGCTCTAACCAACTGAGCTAAGGAAGAGTATAAACTCTTAGATAATACAATAAAAAAAGCTCTCCCTCTTGGACTTGAACCAAGGACCCTCTGATTAACAGTCAGATGCTCTAACCAACTGAGCTAAGGAAGAATGTTTTTTTGTTGCTTTTCTCCAAAAGCGTAGCAAAAGTAGGGCTTATTTCCGAATTATGCAATATCTTTGCATGAAAATTTAAGAAAAATGAAGGTATTAGGAATGGGAAACGCCTTAGTGGACGTTTTAGCATTGATAGACAACGATATTCTATTAGAAGAATTGGGGCTTCCAAAAGGAAGTATGCAGTTAATTGATGAGGCAAAAAAAGAATCTTTGCATCTAGCAATGGCTGACAGAGAAAAATTTGTGGCTTCGGGAGGTTCTGCCTCTAATACAATAAATGGTCTTGCCCGCCTCGATATTGCAACCGGTTTTATCGGACGTGTAGGTAAAGATTTCTACGGAACCTATTATAAACACGATCTTGACAAATGTAAAGTAACATCACATCTGATTATAACCGATGATGAAGCTTCGGGTATTGCAACTACATTTGTTTCGAAAGACGGACAACGTACTTTCGGTACTTTCTTAGGTGCAGCTGCAGGGTTAACTGCTGAGGACTTGAAAGAATCGGATTTTGTAGGATATGACTATTTCTACATTGAAGGATATTTAGTTCAAAATCTCGATTTGATTCGCAAAGCTATAACATTGGCTAAAGAAGCAGGATTGAAAGTTGTTCTGGATATGGCAAGTTATAATGTAGTAGAAGCTAGTCGTGATTTTCTGCTTGAGATTATTCCTAACTATATAGATATTGTTTTTGCTAACGAAGAAGAAGCCGAAGCATTATTTAATTTGGATGCAGAGCAATCATTAGACCTTTTGGCAAACGATGTGGAGATTGCTATCGTGAAAGTAGGAGAGAAAGGTTCATGGATAAAGAGAGGCGACGAAAAAATATTTGTGCCTGCTTTGAAAGTAAACTGCATTGATACTACCGGAGCCGGTGATTTGTATGCTGCCGGATTTTTATATGGTTTGATTAAAAATCAATCTTTGGAGAAAAGCGGAGAAATGGGTACATTACTTGCCGGAAACGTAATACAGGTAGTAGGTCCTAAAATGGATGACGCCAAATGGGATGAGCTGATTATTGAGTTAGCGAAATAAGTTTTAAGCGAAATATTTTTTACTTATATATAATAAAAGGGGGAAGGAATTTCTCCTTTTTTTGTTTCTGTAATGAGGGAAGGGTATAAAGCAAAAAAAGGTTGTCATCACGACAACCAATCTTCATTGTTAACCTTAAATCTAATACCATGAAAAACACAGTACAAATATAATGGCTTTTATGTTATAAAACATACTTATAGATCATTATTTTGTCGTCATTAATGTTATTTAACGATTTTCGGTGTTTGGAAGCTCTTTTTGAGGCTTTATTCCTAGTTCCTTTAACATTTCTGCTTGCCTTATTAAGTTTCCGTTACCATCTTTGAGTTGTATAAAAGCTTTATCGTAGCTTTTTTGTGTACGGTCTATATTCTTTCCTATTTCTTGAAGGGTCTCTACAAATCCTGCGAATTTATCATATAAAATAGCACCACGTTTTGCTATTTCCTGAGCGTTACGGCTCTGTGCTTCTCTTTTCCAAAGGTCGGCCACTACTTTAAGCGATGCGATGAGATTGGTAGGACTGATTAGCAAGATGCGCTTGCGGTAAGCATAATCCCAAAGCCCCGAATCTAATTGCATAGCCAATATATAAGCCGGCTCGTTGGGAATGAACATCATGACAAAATCCAGAGATTCGATATAATCCTGATACGCCTTACTGCTAAGTTCATCAATATGTTTCTTGATGGAGATAATATGCTCTTTCTCGGCAATAATTCTCATCTCATCCGTATCAGCCTCTACATATCTGATATAGCCATTGAGAGAAACTTTGGAGTCTATTACAATTTTTCGACCACCCGGATATAGAATAACAATATCGGGTTGAAGAGCTTTATTTTCACTATTCAGTATCTTTTGCCCGTTTTCGTCGGTAAGCATATCCTGCGAGAAATACTCCTCCCCCTTCTTTAAGCCCGATTTTTCGAGTATAGACTCTAATATCATTTCACCCCAATTGCCTTGTATTTTATTATTTCCTTTGAGAGCCTTAGTCAGATTATTGGCATCTTCACTGATCTGATGATTGAGTACTACCAGTTCGCGGATACGTTCTTCGAGCGAGAAACGTTGTTTCGATTCTTTGTCATAAGTTTCTTCTACTTTCGTTTTGAATTCTGTTAATTTCTCACCTAAAGGCTTTAATATCGATTCCATATTCAACCTGTTGATGTCAGTGAAACGGCTCGATTTTTCTTCCAGAATCTGATTGGCTAATATCTGGAAATCCTTATTCAGTTGTTCCCTTGTATTTATAAGTTCCGATTGTTGATGCTTTAGTTGCTCTTCTTTGGCTTGAAGATTAGCTTTTAGGTTTGCCGATTCGTGTACCGCCTCAAGTTGTTTAGTCTGTAAGTTGGCTACCTCCGAGTTGAGGTGTTGATTTACACTCTTTAACTCCTTTATCTCTTGTTTTCCGGTAGAATATATCCACCAAATAATAAAAATAGAAAAAACTACAATTATTGTGATATAAATAAACTCCATGGCACTTTTTTTGTTCTAATCTATATGTTGAAAATTATAGGCAAAGGTAATAAGTATAGAGGAGTAAGCGTTTAATGCAACAGAATTTAATTACAACCGTCTGCTGTATTCATGCTTGCCGAGGTAATAAATAGGTCTGTGACCTGAAAGATCCTTTATTGTGATTACTTTTGTTTCAAATTAGCTGTTGATGAAGATATATTATAGTAACTATTTTCCACCTAAAGGTTTTGCCGCAATTAATCTGTTTGGCATTATAATCGGGCGGAAAGAATATGGCAGTTTGTCAAAGTATGAACTGAATCACGAAAAAATACATTCCAGACAAATAATAGAGATGCTATGGGTCTTTTTTTATTTAATTTATCTTCTTGAATGGCTTTTTCGTTTGATTCAATATCGTGACAGAGTTGCAGCATATTATAATATCTCGTTTGAAAGAGAAGCGTATGATAATGATACAAATCTTAATTATCTGGACAATAGAAAATGGTATGCATTTTTAAATTATATGTATAAAAAAGAAAGGTAGGTAAACCATGTCAAACTCAAATAAACGTGTAAATACGATTTTAAAATATGCAATTGCACTGGCTTGTTTCATGACGATGCAGGTTTCGTGTGCACAAAAAAACGAAAATTTAAAACAAGACAATATGAATTATAATAAATTGACCTCCGAAGAAGAGCGGGTGATTATCCATAAAGGAACCGAGTATCCTTATAGCGGTGAATATGTAAATAATAAACAATCGGGAACATATGTTTGTAAAAGATGCGATGCGCCTCTTTATAAATCGGCTGATAAGTTTGATTCACATTGTGGTTGGCCGTCTTTTGACGACGAAATTCCCGGAGCCGTAAAACGGGTTCCCGATGCGGATGGTATGCGTACCGAGATCATCTGTACCAATTGCGGTGCCCATCTCGGACACGTATTTCTTGGCGAAGGTTTTACCGCAAAAGAGACTCGTCATTGTGTAAACTCTATTTCTCTGAAGTTTATCCCTGATGTAAATAAAAATATCCGTAAAGCATACTTTGCTTCGGGCTGTTTCTGGGGAACAGAATACTATTTTATGAAAGCCAAAGGAGTAAAACATACCAACGTCGGTTTTATGGGCGGGCATATAGATCATCCTACATATGAACAGGTTTGTACAGGAAAAACAGGACATCTCGAGCTGACAGAGGTTGAATATGATAGTAAGCAAACCACTTATGATGAAATGGTGAAACTATTCTTCGAAACTCACGATTTTACGCAAACTAATGGGCAAGGACCGGATATTGGTTCTCAATATCTATCTTGTATATTTTATAGCAATGAAGAAGAGAAAGAAATTGCTCAGAAATACATTGCAATACTAGAGAGTAAAGGCTTTAAAGTAGCTACTATGTTGAAACCCGTATCTACCTTCTGGAAGGCAGAAGATTACCATCAACAGTACTACGAGCATAAAGGAACAACTCCCTATTGCCATTCTTATAAAAAAATATTTTAATAATGTGTTGACTACTAGATGATTGATGTTTTTGTTTGCTTGGAGTGTTTTTATATTACAACAATCCCATTATTTTTGTGATTCGTTATAATGCATAATAAGCAAATAAAAGCATATAATGAACTATTTAGGAGCTGACAACCCAGGGGTGTAATAGCTGCCAAAGTATGAAGATGTGATTAAACGGTAAAACTAAAAATAAAGATTATGTTGAAAACTATTTTATCTGTATCCGGTAAACCGGGATTATTTAGACTCGTGTCAAATGCTAAGAATATGGTTATTGTTGAGTCATTAACAGATAAAAGAAGACTTCCTATCTATGCAAGAGATAAGGTTGTTTCTTTAGGTGATATTGCAATGTATACCGATGAGGGAGAAGTTCCTTTGAGTGAAGTATTGACCAAGATTCAAGTGAAAGAGAATGGAGCACAAGCTTCTGTCGCTACTAACTCTAAACCTGACGTATTAAAGAAATATTTCGCAGAGATACTACCTACTTATGACAGAGATAGAGTTTATGATACCGATATCAAGAAATTGATCAGCTGGTACAACCTTTTATCTGCTGCAGGAATCGCTTTTGCAAGTGAAGAAGAAGCCGCTACCCCTGAAGTAAATGAAGAAGCTCCGGTTGCCGAAGTTGCCGCTAAAGAAGAAGAGGCTCCTCAAGAAGAAAAACCAAAACGTAAGCCAAGAGCAAAAAAAGAGGATAAATAAGGTTGCAAACCTTTATCCTGTATTTATCTTGCTTAAGATTGATATAATGAGAAGTCGCTGTCTAACTTTAGATGGCGACTTTTTTTATGTAACAAAGGCTAGAGATTTTGTATAAAGATACTGCACACGAATGTCTTTTTTCTTAACTTTAGCTTATCATTTAACTGACTAACATTTTTTATTATGAAAGCTAACGCAGAAGAAACCTTGCTTGTCAAAAGGATACGGCTACTTATAATCTTTTTTATTTTTGCACTTATAGTTTCCGGTATAACCGCTTTTCCTTTGGAAACCGAAATGAGAATAGCTTGTGATATATTAGGAATATCACAGACTGCCCCTGTAGAAAATTATACGGGACTGCATTATTGGATTGCGAAAGTAAACAACGCTTTGGTGAATACAAATCGCGATTACCCTTTCCTTGCCTATGGTTACGATTGGCTGGCATTTGCTCACATTGTTATTGCTGTCGCATTCATAGGGCTTTATAGGAAGCCTGTTCAGAATATATGGATTGTCTATTTTGCAATGATTGCGTGTGTGGGTATTATCCCATTAGCTTTGATTTGTGGCGAAATCAGGCAGATTCCCATTTATTGGCGATTGATAGATTGTTCTTTTGGTGTATTTGGCATTATTCCTCTGTATATTCTCCATATTTATATAAAGAGGCTGGAGACTTTAATGGGGTATGAGGAAAGGAAATACTGAGATTATGGCTGCAATATTAATATTGCAGCCATAATCGCTTTTAATGAGCCACTCTTACAGATGATGTTGATTAAGAAGTAAGATCAATCCTTGTATGCAGATACCCGGGTTATACTTTGGATGGTAATTGTAAGTCTTACATCGGTAGTTAACAGTATATTATATCCGCTTCCGGTACCTAACGGAGGAGGAAGACTTGCCTGATCTGCAATGGTAATGAAGTTTAGTGTAAAATTTGCACTGGTAGTATTTGTCTGGCATGGAACATATTGCTGTATTATAAAGCCTGAAATTGGATTTGTCATGCGGACAGTAATAAAGCCACCTGTACCCGATGGTTTATCTGCGAATGTTGCGTTGATACGCCATGTGTGAACTTGACCTATAACAGAGTTTTCTACAAATGTAGTGTTGCTATTATATGTACTTACTATATTGGCATCTGTAATAGGCGGTGTTATGTTTTCAGGCCAAAATGCAAAAGGTCTGGCAAGAGGTGTGGTGTAATTTATATACTTATATGAACCGAGTTCCGCGTTTGTGAAGGCTATTACAGGTTTGTTATTTGCATTTCCGCTTGAACCGTCTATCCTTACTACACCTTCATTTTTGCCTCCAAAGCTATTTGAAGCAATAGTTTGCCATGTTGTGCCATCATAATATTCGAGAGTATTAGTGGTAGTATTAAACCTTATCATACCTTTAAAAGGAGTTTCACCCACGATGGGTGGTGTTACAATGTCTTTTCTTAAAGAGTATACCGAGCGTTTTTTTACTATTCCACTAGCATCGATTGAAACAAGGCTATCTGTGGTGGTTCCTGAGGATAAACCTTGAATCCGAATCGGATTACTTAAATCAAATATATGAAGTTTATTTGTCGGAATATTAGTTCCTATACCCACATTTCCCATCTGGTATATATTTTCTGTATTTGAGTCTGCTTTGTTGGTTGTCCCCGATACCATCCAAGGCTCTAATTGAGGGTTTTTCCAAGCTGTTCCATCAAAATACTCAACATAGTTATTGGTGGAGTTGTAAATTATCATACCGGCTTTAGGCAGGACAACATTGGTTGCTGGGTTAATGTTTCGAGGGAGTATTATTGCCGAATTAGAAGAGACAACGTCAAGAACTCCTTCCGGATTTGTTGTGTTGATACCGACTGTACCTTGAGAATGTATGAAGCAGTTGGCTGTATTAATTGTAAACAGCATAACAAGAACTGCTGTTCGAGCTGTTAAGTGTGGCATATTGTAAAAATGTTTGTGTTATTGTACTACAAAATAATATATTTTTATTTTTATTTCAAAATAAAAATATATAAAAAACATTTGTATTCCGTTAAATATTAAGAGTGTAGCTTTGGATTTACAAACAATTCGGTCTGTATCACTTACTTTTTTCTATCCTCTTTACTATGTCCTTAAGTCCGTCTAGTGTATCGGCTTTGTAGAAAGTGTTTTTATATTCTATAAGTGCAGTAAGCTCACTTCTGGAAGTGTCGGAAGTAAATAGCTCCCAAAATTCAACATTTAAAGCATTAGCTATCTTTTCTAGTGTTTCAATAGTGGGATTACCATTGACATTTCGAGTGAGAGTATTTGGTGTAATATTAAGACTATTCGCTAACTGCTCCATTGTTAATCCTTTGTCTTTGCAAATTTCTTTTACTCGTAGATTCATTATTGTATACTAAATGTTTAATTACAAATATAATGATTATACGTGAAATTGTATATTTAATTATTTGTTATTCATTATGATGTATATTTCGTTCTCTTTTTTCTTGTTTAATTTGCATTTTAGTGTATATTTGTATTGTCAAATCTAATAGTATAATGTATATAAATGTAAAAGCATGGAAACAAAAGAATTCGATTTTAATAACTCCCACCGAAAATTTGTAAATAATACGCAGCAGTACCATCGGCGGCAGGCAATTTATATTGATAAAGATGATTTCTGTAATGAGGTCGAAAATCGGGTTGCTGTTTTAGGACAGTTGAGCGATTTGCTTTCTTATATTTCGGGCAAATCGTATTGCCTGATAAATGTATTTTCAAATTCCTTGAAAAATGCTCCAGGAGGTTCTTTGCTAATAGATAAGGAGGTCGAATTATTTACTGATGTTATCTCATCTCTTCTGAATTTGATGAGCTACAGGGAGGATATTCGTAAATGGTGTTATGAACTTCTTGTAGAACAGAAGCATCTTAAAGATCTTCACAAATAGCAACCGAATAAAAGAGTGTGGCAAAAGTTGCAGAGGATTTTTTCGTATTTTAGCAGAAAATAAGGTTTCATAAACTAAAAAAACACAATAATGAAAAGAATTTTGATTTGTTCAATACTATCTCTTATGGCAATTACTCTGTTTGGACAATCAGAAGTAGTTGTTCCGGCTTTCGATGATACCTATAGTGAATATGTAAAGAAGCTCGAATCGGGCAATACAGATATCGATTATCAGGATTTCAGATTTAGCTTTATGAAGAGTAAGCAGTTTAAGATAGCATCCCAGAAATTAAAAGATATCAGCCAATTGAAAAATGCGATGTCTGAACAAATGGATCAGCTGAATTATGATGGGATAATCTCATTGGCAAAGCAAATATTAAGTATCGACTATACCAATATGATGGCGCATAAAATATTAAGTCAGACTTATGATATGATGGAAGATGCTGATAATTCGGAAAAATACGATACTATCGGAATGGGATTATTGAAATCTATTATTCAGAATGGAGATGGTAAGTCGTGTGAAACGGCATGGCCTGTGATTCAAGTTTCAGAAGAATATTTTATTTTGGAAATGCTTGGTGTAGAGGTCAAACAGCAAAGTATTATAAACAGTAAAGGACTATGCGACAGGATGGATGTGACCGATGAAGGTGTGCCTGCAACTTACTATTTTGATATAAGTAAAATTTTTGAGAACCGCGATAAATACTGAGTAAAGAGTAGTTGGTCTGTTATGTTTAATGTTCAATTAAATTGTCTTTTACTACGCGCAATCGAAGATTGCTTGTATTCCTTTTGCCCAAATTCGCAAAAGGAATCAAAAAGGCTTTGTGCTGCGTGGATCGCCTGTCTGACCTAAAGCTTACAGGCTAAACTAAACCTACTGCCTGTCGGCACGTTTAATTTTACGCCTGCTTCGCTTGTCAGGCTTCCCGACCTTGACGGTTGCACGGGGTACCCGCAGGGCGAATGAAAGCGTTAAGAAACAAAAGGATTTCAATAATAAATGTTTTTCTTTTGTTTTAGCTTTCGAGTCCGTAGCGGGTCGGGCAAAAGGTACAGTCTTGATCTTTTGTTTCGTTTTGCATCAAGGCAAAATGAAAAACAAACCCAAAGGGTGCGTTAGAATAATTGAACATATAGTCCCAACTGCTGATTGACATTCGTTATTAAGTTAATCTTCAAAATTTCATATAAATATGGTGCTAGTCTTCAAAACCATATTCAAGCCATAAAGAAAGGATATAAAGAAGCCTGAGAACTTATATATGAGATGTTCCTCTGATGCTCAACCGGTCATACAAAGAGAAGAATTGGTATAATCAAGGTCTATTTTAACTTTATAAGTCTCTTTTATTTTTGATATTTGAAATATTATCATTTATAAGGTAACAATAATGATAATAGTGATATTGCAATGACTGCTGTTTTTTTACGCCCTTGTGTTGTATGGAAACAGGTTCTTTAATGTCATCAATTCCCAATCCATGCACTTCCTGACGGCGAAATCTTTGGATTATTTCCCAGTGAGCCATATCTATATAAATAATATATGCCGATTCGGAAACAACCAATGAAGAGCCACTGCCAATAACAATAGCTGAACCGCTGTATTTGTTAATTTCGAGTTTCGCTTTTTCAAGTTTCTCTTTATCAGAGTAATCAATCAGTGATAAGTTGGTTACATATCCAAACAGAATATCCTTTGTCATGAACCTCTCTGTCATTTTTAATACTTCAGATTCTGACTTAAATATATCTCTAGTATTGTATAATAGCCCCAGAGTGATTTTAGTGACTTGAGAGATAATTTCTTCTTCTATTACGCCTGAATATAATTCAATAGCTATTATAGAGTAAGTCTTTGTCAACTCCTTTAATTTGCTTAGGATATCGTGCCATCCATCTTAGTCGATGGGAATTTTTCATAATTATATTTTTTCATTTTCTTTATAAATAGTATTTGAATATATAATTAATGTTCGTACATTTATTATATGTTCAAATGTATTTTTTTATTTGTCGGATATTTTTTGTAATCTTTTTTATTTATTAACTTTGAAGTCTAAATTCACAAAGCTAATGAAACTAGAAATTAACCATAAAAGCTCAATACCACTCCATCAGCAAGCAGAAGAGCTTCTTCGAAAGATGATCGAACAAGAAGATTATAAAAATGGAAAGTTGTTACCTAATGAAGTGACATTGTCCGAACAATTAAAAATTTCTAGAAATACATTAAGGCAAGCTATTAACAAACTCGTTTTTGAAGGTTCGCTTTCTCGTAAAAAAGGATATGGAACTAAAGTTGTGCGTAAGGGTGTTGCAAGTGGTATAAAAAATTGGCTCAGTTTTTCTCAAGAGATGAAAATGTTGGGAATAGAGGTTCGGAACTTTGAGCTGCACCTGAGTTATAAAAAGGCTACAGACGAAATTGCTAACTTTTTTAATATTGAAGCTAACGAAAGGTGCCTGACGCTAGAGCGTGTAAGAGGAAATCAGGAGTATCCTTTTGTGTATTTTATCTCTTACTTTAGTCCTCAGATATCATTAGATAGTGATTGTAATTTTAATCGCCCATTATACGAGTTGCTCGAAAAAGACCTTAATATTATAGTGAAAACTTCAAAAGAAGAGATTTCGGCATCGCTGGCAAATGACTTTATTTCAGAGAAATTGGACATTAAGCCGCATGATCCTATACTTATACGTAAACGATTTGTGTATGATGTAAATGATGTGCCAATTGAATACAATGTGGGTTACTATAGGGCTGACAGTTTTACGTATACTATTGAAGCTCAAAGATAAATTTCTGGTGGTAGAGTTGGTAGGTTTATCGGATGATTCATTCTTTAATAAATTTGCAGAAATGTAGATCGGAGAATTAATAGTCTTTTTTACTATTTGTTGTGCAAATCAATAAAAGAAAAAACTCTAACCGATTGATGAATCAATGATTAGAGTTTTTCTTAGTACTCGGAGCGGGACTTGAACCCGCACAACCTAATGGTCACAAGATTTTAAGTCTTGTATTTGTTATATGATTATCAGTAGATTACTGTATATCTGTGAGCAGTCTGTGAACGAACGCCTTTTACCCTATAAATTTACAAAATTAAAACTGATCGTCGGCATCATTAAATACCTTTTTTTGTTGATTTAATTGTTAAATCTTTTATTTCGTAAACATATTATGTGCAGATAATAACGAATAAAAGATATTAAGAAAGTAGTTAAAATCAAAAACATATTTATTTGCATTTGAATAAAATATATCCTGTTATTCCACTATCTTCCAATATCCGCTTCGGGCTGAACCATTGCGAACAATAACACCTTCTTTCGTCAACTTTTGCAAATGATACTTAGCACCATCAGGCGTTAAACCCAATGCACCCGCTAATTCGTTACGGGTTATTTTAGGATTATTGAGTATTTGTGCCAAAATCCTATCACGCATAGTTTGTGGTGTGTTTTGTTCAGTAGCTAACGTTTCATCAATCACGCCCAAAATAAACTCTATGAAAGGCGTACAACCATTTTCACCGCCACTTATAGCAATAGCATGATAATATTCTTTCCTGTACTTATAAACGATATTTTCAATCGGCAGATTCTTAAAGATAGAACGCCATTTACTTAATATCAGCGTCTGCCAAAGTCGCCCAGTACGCCCGTTGCCATCCGAAAAAGGATGAATAAATTCAAATTCGTAATGAAATACACAACTCTTTATCAATGGGTGTTCTTCGGTTTCATTCAACCAGTCGAACAATTCTTGTATCAAATGGGGTACTCTTTCAGCAGGCGGAGCATAATGGACAATCTCTTCGCCCGAAGCAACCCCGACACCCTGCGTCCTGAAACGTCCTGCATCGTCAATTAAGCCCCCTTCCATTGCAAGGTGGGCTTTCAATAGGTCGTTAATGCTATTCGGGTTTAACTCATCAAGCATTTGATAAGCTTTAATAGCATTGCGTACCTCCTGAACCTCATTTATCGGCGCAATAACAGGTTTTCCTTCCAATATAGCCGTGATTTGATCGGTAGTCAATGTGTTACCTTCAATGGCAAGCGAACCCTGAATTGTTTTGATCCTGTTTATCCTGTGAAGTCGTAAATCTTCATAGACATAAAAACTACCTATTGCTTCGCTTATTTTAGAAACAAGACTAACAATTTTTGCAGTTATTTTATATGGCGGAACGTATGACATAATCATACAAAAATAGAGATTATTTTTGATTAGGGTAGTTTATTGGGTAGATTTTTATCCAAAGACTACCCTAAACAAACTATCTACATACAGCGAACCCTTTTCCACCATATTTATATATAGTTGATTAAAAAATAAAGAAAAACAAGGGTTAAATTATAATCGACCGATTTTTTACACCCTTTTTGCTTCCATAACAAGCTGTTTTTCAAAATCTTCAGAGTTCAACACATACGCTTTCCACGACGACCTTACTTTTGTGCACTTTCGTGATATGGTGTTGCCTGTTGTCGGTTCGTGAGACAGAGCAGGACATTTGTAAGGGTGTTGCCACTCGGATTGCTGCTAATTCAGTAACAGCCACGTTCTAATTATCTCCCCAGAACTTTTGACTAAGAGGGTGTCCTTTTCGTAATCTTTTGTAATTTGAATATCAGCAGCGTAGATATATTTTGGCTGATATTTTTAGTATTTTGCGGTATATAAATGTAGTAATAAAAAATGTGGTACGCAAACAATCACGCACACAGTCGATAAAGGTAAACATTTAAAGGACGCAATTCTCTCCAATTCAGCTCTGTATAAGGGATAAAAGGGTGGTATAAAGGGTGGCAGTTAGTCCAGACGATTGGCAAAAAAACCGAAATATTTGTCGCCTTCCCTTTCAAAATACATGATAAAAGACGAGCATAATTTCCACCTTTTCGCATTCGGGCAATACTCAAAAAGCTTGTTGCATAATTCAAGATATGTGCCAACCTCATCTATACTATCAAAATGCACATAGCACACATCACAGTTCCCGACTTCATCAAAATAACATACCAATGTACCCTTATCACCCCGAACCTCTAAAACATCTTCGTGTACATTATCTTTTTGGTGGTAATAACGCATCTCACAATAACTATTATTCGGAAATAGCCCTATTATCAACTCTTTCGAGCAATTCAGAACCGCATTGCCATAACTCACAAAGTTGATAAAATTAGCTTTTACTGTTGGACTTATATTTTGCATCGTGTTTTTTATTTACAAAAATCCGACAATCAGGCTGTATATTCTAAACCTTTTTGTTCTAAAGCAAGAACATTATTATAGTAAAATATATCGCCGATGTTTTTATTTTTGTATTTTTGATAGATAAACAATTTTCGTGAAAAATTAAATAAATATGGATACAGCTTTCGAAACCAAAAAGCGCAATGACGGATACAGTGTAAAACGCCTACGCGAAATTCTTGGCAAAAAACAAGAAACTTTAGCCGAACAACTTGGAGTGTCGCAACGTACTATTTCTAAGCTCGAAAGTAAAGAGATTATTGAAGATGAAATGCTTGATAAAATAGCTGAAGCTTTAAATATTTCGACTGATACTATTAAAAATTTTAGCGAAGAAGGAGTAGTAAATATTATTGCTAACACATTTCAAGATGAAGCGGTTAGTTATGCTGTTCATTATAAATGTACATTTAATCCGCTCGACAAAGTTGTAGAACTTTATGAACGTATGCTTCAAACAGAACGAGAAAAAGTCGCCCTACTTGAAGAAGTGCTTAAAAAGAAATAAACTAAATACAACAATAGCAATATAAAAAGCTCTCTCCTAAAAAGATAGGGCTTATTTTATCTTAACAATATGGACGGTAAAAGCTTAGATATAGTACAAGACAATATAGAAAAACTAAAACAACTGTTCCCTAACATCTTTTCGGAGGGTAAGATTGACTTTGCCCGATTGAAACAGGAATTAGGCGAAGACGTATTGACAAAAGGCGAACACTACGAATTATCGTGGGCAGGAAAAAGTGAAGCACGCCTCGAAATACAAAAGCGAACCACCGCCACACTTATTCCCGACAAGGAAGGAAGCGTTGATTTCGACACGGCACAAAATATATTTATCGAAGGCGAAAACCTCGAAACCCTGCGTGTATTGCAGCAATCGTATTTCGGACGTGTGAAGATGATATACATCGACCCGCCTTACAACACGGGTAACGATAGTTTTGTATATCCTGACGACTATAGCGAACGTCGCGACGATTATCAGAAGCGTACCAATATAATTGACGAAGAAGGCTACCTGAACAAGCAAGACCTTTGGCGCAAAAACACCAAAGAAAACGGACAATATCATTCAGCTTGGCTTTCGATGATGTATCCTCGCCTTTACATTGCCCGCAATCTATTGCGCGAAGATGGGGTTATTTTTATCTCTATTGGTGAAGATGAAATTTCAAATATAAAGTTACTTTGTGATGAAATATTTGGTGAAGAAAATTGTATTACAATATTTTCTCGTCTTATGAAGTCTGGAGGTGCAAAAGGACGATTTATAACTCCGAATATAGATTATATTCTTGCTTATACTAAGAATATCTTATTGACAAATGATTTTAGAAGTATCTTAAAAGAAGACCAAATTGAACGTTACTATAATAAAACAGAAATATCAGGGGCAAGGGAAGGTCAGGTTTATGGAGAAGAGAGGCTCTATAAAGCAAGTCTTGACCCAAGAGCTAACCAGAGATATTGGATAAAATGCCCTGATGGCACATTTGTAATTCCTCCAGGAGTAAGTTTCCCTGAAAGATTAGAAGAAGGAGAAAAAATCGCTCCCACATCAGAGGATGGGGTTTGGAAGTGGATTTATGACCGTTATAAATCAGAATATAATTTAAATAATATTGTATTTAAAGAAACTTCTACATCGGCTCTTATTGATTCAACAGGTAAACAATCAAAATGGAATATTTATAATAAATTATGGTTAGAAGAACAAAAAGAAAAAGGAGTAGTTCCGTCTAATTTTATAAGTGAATTTGAGAATCGTCAAAGTGCGAAAGAACTGAAAGACCTTGAAATACCTTTTGATTTTGCAAAGCCAAAAGATTTAATAAAATATTTACTCCAAATCTCTAAAACAGATGAAGATGCTTTAATCCTTGACTTCTTTGCAGGTAGTGGTACAACAGCACAAGCCGTAATGGAACTGAACGAAGAAGACGGAGGTAATCGTCGCTTTATCTGTGTACAAATGCCCGAATTGTTGGAAGAAAAAGACGAGGCTTACAAAGCAGGCTACCGCACTATTGCCGATATTTGCAAAGAACGTATCCATCGCAGTATTGCCAAAATAGAAAAAGAGCGCGAGGGCAAATTGGAGTTCGAAACCAAACAAAAACTCGCCTTTGCCGCTTACAAGCTTAAACCAAGCAATTTCAAAATATGGCAATCCGATGCCGACAAAATGGATTTGGCACAACAGCTTATCGACTTTACCCAGTCGGAACGTGCCGAAAGCCTACCGCAAAATATGCTGATAGAACTTTTGCTCAAAAACGAAAAAGAAGCCCTTACCATCAATTACTCTTTTGAGGATGGCTTCTACAAAACTCAGAAAACATGGTTCTGTTTCGAAGCATACGTCAAGCAACAAAAAGAGCTGCTCACAGCAGGCAAGCCACAAGAAGTGATATACCTCAATTCGTGCTTCACGTCGGACGAAGATTTGACTAACCTCAAACTCGAATTGCAGGAAAACAATATTAAACTGACATTGGTATGATAAACAATATACAGATAGAAAACTATAAGTCTATCCGTGAGCTTAATCTCGATATGAAGCCAATCAACGTATTGATAGGCTCTAACGGTGCGGGTAAAAGTAATTTTATCAGCTTCTTCAAGTTTTTGAAAGCAATCTACGACCGCAATCTGCAAATCCATGTTGCAGAAGAAGGTAGTAGCGAAGATATATTGCATTTTGGTTCTAAAGTATCGGAATATGTGTGGGGATGGATAGAGTTTGATAGTGTTACTCCGACAACAAATGCTTATTCTTTTCGTTTAAAACCAGATTCAGATAGTGATTTTTATTTTGACCGTGAAGCAATTGCATTTCATGACAAAGTAAGATATTCTGAACCTTATATTGATACAATCGGAGTAGGAGGGCATAACGAAAGTTTTCTTCCTAAAAGTACTAATTCTATTGCAGGACATGTAAGAAAATATATGAAGTCTTTTCGTGTATTTCATTTCCATGATACCAGTAAGACATCAAAATTGCGTAAACCAGCACAATTAAACGATAACGATTTCCTTCGCGAAGATGGTTCTAACCTACCCGCTTTTCTCTATTGGATGCAGGAAAAGCACCCCAAAGATTTCAAGAAAATAGAAATGGTGGTGCGTTCGGTTGCTCCCTACTTTGATAGCTTCAACCTTGCACCCGATAAACTAAACGAAGACCAAATCCGTTTGCGTTGGAAAGAAAAAGGCTCGGATGCTTATTTCGAAGCCAAACACCTTTCGGATGGTACATTACGTTTTATAGCA
Organism: Dysgonomonas sp. HDW5A; assembly: GCF_011299555.1. NCBI lineage: Bacteria > Pseudomonadati > Bacteroidota > Bacteroidia > Bacteroidales > Dysgonomonadaceae > Dysgonomonas > Dysgonomonas sp. HDW5A. Next base: position 1,800,088 of record NZ_CP049857.1, read on the forward strand.
CTCACAACCTTACTTCTTCAACCCGAAGCCCCCGAAGTAATCATTATAGACGAACCCGAATTGGGATTGCATCCGTTTGCGATCAACAAACTGGCAGGACTGATAAAGAAAGCTTCGGCACGCACACAGATTATTGTATCCACCCAATCGGTTAACCTTGTTGACAACTTCACGCCCGAAGATATTATCACAGTCGACCGTGAAGACAACCAATCGGTCTTCAAACGTCAAGATTCAGATGAGTTAAAAGACTGGCTCGACGATTACAGTATCAGCGATTTGTGGAACAAAAATGTAATAGGAGGTAGACCATGAAGCGATTGATTTTTATAGTAGAGGGGGATAGCGAAGACGAGTTCGTAAAGAGAATATTGAAACCTTATTTTGTTTCAAAAGGAGTTCCCGAATATTTAGTAAAATCTTATATAATAACTATGAGTGGAGGCGGGCATGGTTTCAATAATATTGAACATTTTAAAAATACCATAGAACCTGTTTTACATTATAAGGATGAGCCTGTTATTACAACTCTAATAGACCACTATAGATTAAATAGTGAGAAAAAGCTTACAGGATATAACCAATGTATAAAAGAAAGTGATATTGAAAAACGACTTGCGAAAATGGAAGAAAAGCTGAACGATGCAGTTCAGTCGATTAAAGCCTATCGTTTCTTTATTCCTTATATTCAACGCCATGAATTTGAAACCTTACTGTTTGCCGACCCCGAACAAGGGTTTGATTTAGAAAGTGAAGAACGTATAAAGCAAGATATTATTGATTTATGTAATTCTTTTGCGTCTATAGAAGATATTAATTGCACACCTGAAGGTGCGCCTTCGGTTAGGTTGAAAGAAATATACTCGAAGTATAAAAAGAAATATGAAAAAGGGGCTGAGGCTGTAGATATTGCAGAACTTACAACAATAGAAAAGATACTTGACAAATGCCCGCGTTTTAAGAACTGGATTGATACACTAATTACAGAAGTTTTGAAAGCATGAAAATAAAATTTGAAAGTAATCAAGACTATCAGCTACAAGCGGTTCAATCAGTAGTAAACCTTATTGAAGGGCAGGCACTTGCTGATTCCAAATTCGAAATATCTTTCTCCCGAAATGGTAAAAGTATAGCTTTTTCCGAAAAAGGAGTAAGCAACAATATGATGCTTTCGGAAGCTAACTTGCTAAAAAATGTACAAGCCGTACAGCAGGCAAACGGAATAGCATTGTCTGATAAGCTCGAAGTTTTAAAGGGCGATAAAGGAATTTGGTTTCCAAACTTCACCGTCGAAATGGAAACGGGAACAGGGAAAACATATACCTACCTGCGTACCATCTACGAACTGAACGAAGTCTACGGCTTCAAAAAATTTGTGATTGTAGTTCCCAGTATAGCAATCAGGGAGGGTGTTGTTAAAAACTTGCAAATTACGCACGACCATTTCCAAGACTTATATAAAAATCCTGCTGTTAACTTCGTGATGTATGATAGTAAGAATAAAAGCACCTTACGCAATTTTGCCGTTTCGGATGCTATCCAGATTTTGGTTATCAATATTGACAGTTTTACAAAGGATAACAATATAATCAATACAATGAGCGAAAAAGGCATAAAGCCAATTGAGTTCATTCAAGCAACTAATCCGATTGTCATTATCGACGAACCGCAAAACTTCGAAACAGAAGTAAGGCGGCAGGCAATAATAAATTTGAATCCTGCATTTACACTTCGTTATAGTGCCACACACAAGAATTTGTATAATCTTGTTTATTCGCTCAATCCTGTGCAAGCTTACGATTTAGGCTTAGTAAAGCAAATAGAAGTAGACGGAATAACCAGCGATAACAATTATAATTCGGCTTTTATTCAATATAAAGGTGTTACGAATGAGAAAGCCAATTATAAAGCAAAAATAGTTATTCACGTAAACGACAAAAACGGGGTAGTTCAGAAAGAAATAAAAGCAAAAGTAGGCGACGACTTATACGAACTATCTAATAAACGTGATATTTATCAAGGCTACACCATTACGGGAATAAGCAGGCAGGATGAATATATCGAGTTTGACAACGGTATTGTAGTAACTGAAGGGCAAACACAAGGAGGCATGACCGACGATGTGATGAAGTTTCAGATTGAACGTACTATCAGACATCATTTTGCCAAAGCCCGCAAACTGAAAAGCAAACGAATAAAAGTACTATCCTTGTTTTTTATCGACCGTGTAGCCAATTATCGGAACTATGATAACCCCGAAGATATGCGAGGTAAATTTGCTGTTTGGTTCGAAGAAGCTTTCAATCGAATACAGGCTTTACCCGTTAATAAAGATGTTATACCTTACGATAGAAAGCAAGTACACAATGGCTATTTTTCGTCTGATAAAACAGGTAAAGGGGCAGTTAAAAAAGAAATTTGGATTGACAGTAAAGAAGGAAATACTAAAAAAGACGATGAAACATTTAAGCTTATAATGCAAGAAAAAGAACGTCTTTTGAGTATGGATGAACCATTGCAATTTATCTTTTCACATAGTGCTTTGCGTGAAGGTTGGGACAACCCGAATGTATTTCAGATATGTACCCTCAATGAAACAAAAAGCGAAATGAAGAAGCGACAGGAAATAGGGCGCGGATTGCGCCTTCCTGTAAATTCAGACGGGGTAAGGATTCAGGATAAGAATATTAATATCTTGACTGTAATAGCTAACGAAACTTACGAAGATTTTTCGAAAGCTTTACAAACTGAAATACAAACTGAAACAAGTGTAGACTTTAGCGGTAGAATAAAGAACACCAGAGAAAAAGCAAGGGTTTCTTTATCAAAAGAATTGACTATCGAAAATTATCCGCTATTATTTGATATTTGGGAACGGATAAAATATCGGACAACCTATTCTGTCGAATTTGAGACAAAGAAGCTTATCTCTAAAACGATAGAGGAGCTTCAAGATTTCAACTTAGTACCTAAGGTTAAACAACCGATACTTGAAAGTCGAACAGCTCGTTTAGAGTTCATAAAGGACAAAGAGGATAATGTTATCGCTTTAGAAGGTACATTGCAAGATTCAGCAATGACACGAATAGAAGCCGCAGATTATCCTATACCTGATATATATGCTTACATACAGAATAAATTAAATATTACAAGGAGCACTATATATCAGATATTAAAAGGCTCAAATAGATTGGATGAATTGAATATTAATCCACAAATGTTCCTTGATAGTTTAATTGCAGCTATACAACGCAACCTTAACGCTTTATTGGTCGAAGGAGTGAAGTATAAGGCAATTAATGGAAGTGCTTATGAAATGACGTTACTTAATAATGAAGAAGTTACGTACTTATCAAGTTTGTTTCCTAAAAAAAATAATCAAAAGTTATCTGATAAAACCATCTATAAGGCTACACCTATAGACGAAACAGGGCAACCAACAGGCATAGACGATTTTATTTGTGTAAATACAGATAGTGATATTGAATGTGACTTTGCGGAAGGTTGTAATGCTGATGAAAATGTAAAATTCTTTTTCAAGCTACCAAAGAAATTTAAAATACCTACTCCTATTGGTAATTATAATCCCGATTGGGCTGTAGTCCTCGAAGAAGAAGGAAAATCTAAGGTGTATTTTGTTGCTGAAACGAAAGGAACTCGCGATTGGCAAGCATTACGTCCATCAGAAGCAATGAAAATAAAATGTGGAGAAAAGCACTTCGAGTTATTTAAGGACAAGAATATTGAATATAAATTAGCAATAACAGCTAAAGATTTGTACTGATTATGGCAAAAACAACCGACAATTACGGAATAGTATATGTATTGAGCAACCCTGCAATGCCCGATTTAGTAAAAATCGGTATGACGACCCGTAACGAAATAGACAGCCGTATGCGAGAACTATTTAGTACAGGTGTTCCTTTTCCCTTCGAATGTGAATATGCTTGTAAAGTATTAGCTTGCGATTGTGCTAAAATAGAAAAAGCTTTACATATTGCCTTCCATCCATATAGAGTAAATGCAAGCCGTGAGTTTTTCAAGATTTTACCCGAACAAGCTATCGCAATACTGAAATTATTGGATAGAGGCAGCGATATAACCAGTGAAGTTACTGCTGAAATAAACGACGATGTTACAGTAGGCGATAAAGTAGCAGCACAAAAATTCAAACAAAATCGACGCCCACCGCTTAATTTTCGTGAAATGGATATCTTTGTAGGTTCAAGATTGCAATTTGCCAAAGACGAACAAAATATAGAAGTTGAAGTTTATACCGATAAAAAAGTATTATTCAATAATCAGGAACGTTCATTAACATCGGTTACACAAGAATTACTCGGCTTGGATTATAACGTCCAGCCAACCCCTTATTGGACTTATAACGGAAAAAGTCTAAGTGATATCTATAATGAAACCTATACCATAGAAGACGTGTAAATAAGCTAAACAATATATATATGGCATATAGGGAGCAAAATGTTGTTCCCTTTATTTTTTTACGAAAACTAATTCCTGTTTTACGAAAACTATTTGACAAAACCCATTGAAAGCAGTATCGTAGTCTTTATTTTTGCAACATAAAACGTTGTGAAACGCAAAGAAGATGCTGATAGCGCAGCACCTTCCTTAATTAAGGCAACACGGTCTTCGTAATCGCTCCGTGTTGCTTGCGGTAGCAGAGGAGTAAGTTTTTGCTCCTCTGTTTACTTTATACAAAGATAAAAATAAATGGAACTTTATAATTATCAATCAAAATAATATGCTCATTTCGTAGACAAAATATGCACGAATCGAGCATATTTATTTCACTTATTTTTCTGTATATAAGTATTATATAGAAAAACATCTACATATCTTATATAAAGACATATAAAAATCAGAACCAAAAAATTTTTATGGAACGAGATTGTGTTTTGTGACTTCCGTTTAGCGGGTGGGGGTTACCCTTTTCTTCCCATCTAAGTTAATAGTGCTCCCTTCGCTTCTTTTGCAGCTTTGTACAATGAACACACATTACATCTTAATGGTAAATAATATCTGATTGTATCGTCTTGTGTTTGCTCCTTTTCTTTCTTCCATCCCTCAAGATCGCTAAGTTTTAGCAATATTTCAGCTTTCAGTTTTGTGTCGTTTGTAAGGCTTACCAATTTGTTTAATTCGCGGATAGTGTCCGCTTTGCTTCGGTTTTCAGTATCTTCAATAAGGGCTGCTTTACGTCCTCTTTCAGCCTCCAAAAAGGCTTGTACAGGCTCACTGTTTATCCAACGTGAAGCCATTGCTATTAACGACTGGTTATTAGCCGAAACAGGTTTTCTACGGCTGCAAATATAGGCTGTAAGTTGGTCGCCTGTCTGTAAATAGGCAATCATACAAAAACGCTCCCTGTCTGATAGTTTATTTATTAGTTGTTCTTTGGTTAGCATAGGATTGTAAGTTTGTGTTAAAGTAGTTTTCAGTTATGAAAACAAAGATAATTGTGCTTGTTCTTTTGGCTTCTCAGTCTTCTTGTTACTCGTTTTTTTCTCTATTTTAGCTTTTAGGATAAAATCAATCACTTTATTATTTAGTTCGTCTATTCGGGTAAACGACTTTTTGATATACCCTATAGTTACTTTATGAGCCGAACCATGATTTAAACAGAAAGCTATTTGTTCATCACTCGCCCCGCAATCATTATGGGCGATTGTAGCCCATGAGTGCCGAAAGGTATATGTATCTACAGGTGGCAACCCTAAGTCTTTGCATATTGTTTTCAGACCAATGTTTATATGCTTATTGAAAGAACGGTCATTGCTATAGCCAAACTCTAAAAGCCTTTTCTCACCTCTATATTTTTTGAATAAATGTTTGATGTCAGGATGTATACCAATTTCAATATATGCTTTATCGTCGCGGGTATCTTTTGTTTTACTGCGGTTATAACAAATCTTTCCCTTTTTTAGATTCTTTTCTTCCAAATTGAACAGATCAACCGTATTCATACCCACTAAATAAATAATCAATTTGGCTACATCTTGCGCTTTCTCTGTCTGTTTTGTCTTAGCGTCATATTGTAATATAGACTTTATACTGGCTGCGTCTATTGCTCGTTTTTGCGGTAAATCGTGTTTTGGTATTTTTACCCCTTTAAAAGGCTGTGAGTGAATATAGATATTATTGCGATCATAATCGTTAAACTCTAAACAACCCGCATCAAAAATAGCTTTAATAGCCTTTGGATATGTTTCTTTTGCTCGGGCAGTTTTCTTTAATGATTTTATCCACTCAGTCAAGCCATACGAAGTTATTCCTTGAAAAGTAATATCCTTACCGAAGAAAGTTTCAAATGATTTTTTGGCACATTTATAATTTGATGCGCTTTTTTCCCTTCCTTCATTTACCATCTTATCAATAAATTTCTGGCAGTAGGGAATAAATGGAATTTTTGAGTATTCTGTTTTTAAGAAATCGACCACTTCTTTGACAGACCAAGAATTTACATCCTCGGCATTATTCAGTTTATCCAAGTAACCTTTTATCTTTATCGCGCATTGACCTAAAACAGTCTGATCGGTTATTACTCCTTCTTTTACTTTAGAACTACGAACATACCAATCTGTTTTTATGTACGCATTCTTTCGATTATGTGTCACACGGATGTATACAAGATACAGTCCGTCAGTCCGTTTTGTCCTAATTTCAGCCTTAAATGTAGCCATAAAAATTACTTAAATTAACTGTGAACTATTTGTGAACATTTCGTACACACCATGACACAGATATACAAAGCAGGTCTATTTTCAGGACTGATATAAGACGTATAAACACAAAAAAAGGATTACGTTTTATATCGTAATCCTTTAATAATCAATGTACTCGGAGCGGGACTTGAACCCGCACAACCTAATGGTCACAAGATTTTAAGTCTTGCGTGTCTACCATTCCACCATCCGAGCAGCCTATGAGCGAAAGACGGGATTCGAACCCGCGACCCCGACCTTGGCAAGGTCGTGCTCTACCAACTGAGCTACTTTCGCAAAATATAGATCTACTTTCGTTTGTCGTTACAAACTACTTCGGTAAATGCGAGTGCAAATGTAGAATCTTTTTTTGATTTGACAAACAAATTCCGCACTTTTTAGCCATAGATAGCTATTTATTATTTCGGTTGTCAACGTAAATAGCCTTTACTGTGCTATTTTTCAAAGCAATAAATGGAATGGTTTTTCTAATTTCTTATCCTGAAAAAACTACCATCTTTCATTACCCTATAGGAACGTAAGCGTTCGGTCGAAGGGCCCGATGTAACTCTGCCCGTTCCGTCTGCTATTTGATAAATTGATTTACATTTTGGACATTGTGCCTGTAAGGAGCTTATGACTTCTATTTCGTTTATCAAAGGAGCTTCATGAGGACAGCAAAGGTCATAAGCATATATCCAAGATGCTTCGGCATTACTGATCGCTAAAACTCCTCCGTATCCGGCATATTTAACCGTGCCTGTATTGTTGTAATATTTTTTTGAATAAAAAGGATTCTGGAATTGATGTTCCAGAGTAATATTAATATTTATTTCAACAAGTTTTGTTGGTACAGTACTGTTTTGGCTTTCTTCTTTAGCACAAGCTGATAATAAAGAAATAACTGTAATAATAAATATGTATTGAAAAGCTCTAATCATTTCTTTAGGATGTTGTCGATCAATTGTAATTCTTGTGCCGAAAAATCAGGATTGTTCAGGGCAGCAATATTATCTTTAAGTTGTTTTACTGAACTTGTACCCAATATGACTGAGGTTATATAAGGATTGTGTAAAACCCATGCTAAAGCCATTTCGGCAAGAGTTTGGTTACGGTCTTGAGCCAGTGAGTTTAAAAGCTTCGATTTCTCCACTGCTTCAGCAGTTACCTGATCTTGTTGAAGAAAACCGCTTGCTTTGGCTGCACGTGAATCCTTTGGGATTCCGTTGAGGTATTTATTAGTAAGTAGCCCTTGAGCTAAAGGTGAAAATGCTATAAAACCACTACCTTCTTTATGTACAAGTTCGAACATTTCTTCTTCCGGATTGCGGACAAACATATTGTAACGATCCTGATAGATGAGGCAGGGTACTTTGTTCTCATTAAGTATGCTGAATGCCTTTTTTGCCATTTCATACGGATATTTTGATAATCCGATGTATAAGGCTTTACCTTGTCGTACAATATCTACCAATGCCATCATGGTTTCTTCCACGGGAGTTTCGCTATCATAACGATGACTGTAAAAAATGTCGAAGTATTCTAAGCCTGTTCGTTTCAGGCTTTGGTTAATACTAGCCATAATATATTTGCGAGACCCTCCATCTCCGTAGGGACCCTCCCACATCAGATGCCCTGCTTTAGACGAAATAATCATCTCGTCACGGTGTGCGGACAAGTCATTTTTCAATACTTTTCCGAAAGTTTCCTCTGCACTTCCGGGAGGAGGTCCGTAATTATTAGCTAAGTCGAAGTGTGTAATGCCTTGCTCGAAAGCATATAATAACATTTCGCGAGAATTTCCGTAATCGTCAATTGCTCCAAAGTTATGCCACAAACCTAAAGAAAGGGTAGGAAGCTTTAATCCACTGTTTCCGCAAAATTTATATTCCATATATTTTAGTTGTAAGTGATGACAAATGTAAAAAATCTAAATAAGAAGGCTACGGCGAAGATATTTAAAATAGATTAATACCGTTAATTTAGCAAGACTTAATATCTTTGTATTCAATAAAATTAAGGTTAATAGCTTGTTATTCGTCTTTTTTGTGTCATTCAAAAAAAGAATAATCACAAACAAACTTTCCATTATTAAGATAAATATGTCATTAGAATTATTTACGATTGTATTATTTCTGGGAGCTATTGCAGCCGGTTTCCTCGGTTCGCTTACAGGATTAGGTGGTGGTGTAGTAGTAATCCCTTTGCTTACACTGGGTTTTGGAGTTGATATGCGTTATGCCATTGGTGCTGCATTGGTTACGTCAATAGCTAGTTCGTCTGGAGCGGCGGCGGCATATATCAAAGAAGGTATTACTAATGTTCGGATTGGTATGTTTCTCGAAATAGCAACCACTACGGGAGCTGTTCTGGGGGCTGTGATTGCTATTTGGCTCGATAAAAAATATATTGCGCTGATTTTTGGTTGCGTACTTATATTCTCAGCTATCCGGACAATAACAAAAAAAGAAGAGAAGATCGACCCTCTCGCTCCAAGCGATAAGTTAGCCGAGAAGCTTAAATTGAATGGCTCTTATCCGACTAAAGAGGGTCTAGTAAACTATAAAGTACAAAATGTTGCTGCCGGTTATTCGCTAATGACTGTTGCAGGCGTTTTATCGGGATTGTTAGGGATTGGTTCAGGAGCCCTAAAGGTGTTGGCTATGGATACTGCCATGAAAATACCATTTAAAGTCTCTACAACCACAAGTAACTTCATGGTGGGGGTAACTGCTGCTGCCAGCGCTGTTATTTACTTACAAAGAGGTTATATTGATCCCGGATTGGCAATGCCTATTGTGGTAGGTGTTTTGTTGGGAGCCTTTTTCGGTTCTAAGCTATTGCCTAAGATAAATGTTAAGAAACTGCGAATGATATTTAGTATTGTAATTTTCTTCTTAGCAATATCAATGATGTATAACGGTTTAACCGGTAAGTTATAAAAAGCATGAAACATATATTTTCAAGAGAATTTTGGGGCGAACGTGATGTCGAACAATACATCGGCAAACTATTACGCTATGGAGTGATGCTATCGTGTGCAATTACATTGTTTGGTGGAGTTATATATTTATTCCAACATAAAGGAGTCATGGTTGACTACAGCCCTGTTCCTACGGGAATGGCTTTCGGGGTAGAGGATTATTTACGCGAACTGAACACTATATTTCCCCGTATGCTCGATTTCGATGGAGCTGCCATTATTCAATTTGGGGTTCTTGTTCTTATTGCAACACCCATTATTCGGGTTGCTTTCTCGGCATTCTCTTTTTTGATCGAGAAAGATTATTTGTATGTTGTTATAACATTAATCGTTTTATCAATTATATTGGCCAATATGCTTTTAGGACTTCATTAAATGTCAAAAAGTATTATTCTATCTGTCGCTTAATGAGATTAATCAAATTAAAATATTAATATAATGAAAAAGATATTAGTTGTATTTGCGGTTATTAGCATCTTTTTGATGGTGTCGTGTCGAAATACAATTGCGACACAAGAAAGTACGGAGAATGTTCCTTATGAAACTGTTCAAGGTTACTTCGTGAAGAATGATGCAGATCTGTCGAAGTTGAAAAATGGAAAGATTGCAACAGAGGTGGAGTTTTCTACGATTTTTGGACCTGCTGCAGTGATGGGACTTAATGGTATGCCTACAACCGTCGATTTTTCTAAACAATATATTATTGCAGTAGTTGGTAATAAAACGGATTCGGCGGTAACTATTGTTCCGGTAAGCTTAGTGAAAAGAGGTGATCGCTTAACTTTTACATATGAGTATAAAGTTGGAGACAAGCAATCTTTTACAATTCAGCCATCACTTGCTATAGTTGTTGATTCTAAATATGCAGGCGATCTGGAGTTGAAAGAAGTAGAATAATAGATTGATCTGTTTAAGAAAGATGTCATAAAAATATAGAGGCTTATTCCGAAAAAGAATAAGCCTCTATATTTTTATGTTTATTTAGCTGTAGTAATTTATTCTACATACAATACCAATCCTTTCAAATATTCACCTTCAGGATGATAAATGTTGATAGGATGATCAGCAGGCTGAGTTAATTGGTGTAATATTTTCACACTTCTGCCCGTTTGAGCAGCAGCACTGAACACAGCCAGTCTGAATGCGTCTTTAGATATTACCTGAGAGCATGAGAAGGTAAATAAAATACCTCCCGGAGCTATCTTCTCAAAAGCTGTGGCATTTAGTCTCTTGTAGCCTTGCAGTGCATTTTTTATTGCACCTCTATGTTTAGCAAAAGCAGGTGGATCTAAAACAATAAGATCATAATCCCCTTTATTGATTTTTGCTAAATATTTGAATGCATCTTCAGCATATGCCGAATGTCTGCTGTCATTAGGGAAGTTTAGTTCAACATTATTTTGTGTGAGCATAATTGCTTTGGCTGAACTATCTACCGAGTGTACCAATTTTGCCTCACCACGCATGGCGTAAAAAGAAAAGCCTCCTGTGTAGCAAAACATATTCAGCACAGATTTACCTTTCGAATATTTTTCGATTAAAGCTCTGTTATCTCTTTGGTCAACAAAGAACCCTGTTTTTTGCCCTTTAACCCAATCGGGTTGAAATTTCAAACCATTTTCAATTGCTATATCTTCTACATCTTTTCCTCCAACAAGGTAACCATTTTCGGCACCTAAATCGGCTTTATATGGTAAGGTTGTTTCCGATTTGTAGTATACATTCTTGAGGGTAGATCCCAATACCTCAATTAAGGCATTGCTGATTTCTATTCTTGATTCATGCATTCCTACAGAGTGTGATTGCATGACAGCCGTATTGCCGTATATATCTATTATTAATCCGGGAAGGTTATCTCCTTCGCCATGAATCAGTCTATATGCAGTGTTGGTTTCAGAAACTACTCCTATCGATTTACGAAGGCTGAATGCTGTGTTGAGTTTTTCTTTCCAAAATGCAGCGTCTATATTTCTTTCCTGAAAACTAAGTACACGAACTTCTATACTGCCGATTTGGTAATGTCCTACGGCTATAAAATCGTTATTGGCAGTGTATACATTTACAACTTCTCCTTCGGTCAGGTTGGAATCTTTTTGTGCAACTGCTCCCGAAAAAATCCAGGGATGAAAACGGCGAAGCGATTCTTCTTTCTTCGGTTTTAGTGTAATTTTTTTATAGCTCATATGTTTATTTTTCTTCTGATAAGGCTGGGTTGAGACGTATTAATTTATTATATATTTTCAGACATGCCCATGCATCAAGCGAAGCATATTTTTGTTGTGCCTCGGTTAATACATCAGCTTCCCAATTCGAAAGTCGTTGGCTTTTTGATATTTTTTCTCCGAAAAGTATGGCGTAGATACGTTGTAGTCCATTGTCCTCTATTCCGAATTTTTTCACAAAAGCTTGCAGTTCAATAAAATTTTTAGGCTCTAATTGCATTCGTTTCCGTATTGCCGAGAAATCATCTTTAAGAGAAAGTCCGATTTTTTTTATATCAGGATTTATTAGAATATGGTTAAGACATTCGGGTATATTTATAAAATTCAACCGGAACAAAAAACAAGTGTCTTCTGTCGAAAGTTGCATCAATGCAATTGTTCTGATGAGTCCTTTTTTGAATGATGGGCGTGTTTCGGTATCAAAACCAATAATAGGGTGTTGCTCTAAAAAAGAAGTTGCTTTTTGTGCTTCTTTCTCTGTTTGTACCACAATTATCCGTCCGGGAAAAGTTGCCGGTGGCAAAGTTGCTATTTCTTCTTTTGATATTGTACTTACCACTCTTCTTGAATATTATCGGAATCCAAACCATTGTCTTCCATATTTTCTTCATCTATTGCATATCTTAAAGAATGAAGTGCTCTAAGAACATTTACTAATTTTTGTCCCCAGTAAAGTTTGAAGTTCTCGAAACAAGTGTATAAACCTTCGCTCATATTTTCTTCGATCCCTTGCTCATATATGGATATGAAATTTTTAGTATCCTGATATATATCTGCAACATCTTCGGATATGCTTGCAGAAATAGGCGTGTCGCTATATTTCATGTCTTCGACAAAAACTTCCAAGTAAGTGTCATTCTCTTTGTATGCTGTATATAGCTTAGAAACTATATAATTATAGTCGTCTTCGGTAACGGTAACTTCCGGGTATATCTCGTCCTCTATCTCTATTTCGGGCAATAAGGATGCCTTCAGATAGAGTAGTGGCAATAATTTTGTTAATTTATCGGTGTACTCTTTACTTGTAATGTTCTCAGGATTCTCTAAGAATGTGCAATATTGTACAGCAACTGTTACAAATTCAACTACATTTTTTGAAAATACGATATTGCTTGCCAGCTCTTTTCCCATTCTGAATATTTTTTTGTCTTATCTCTATTTGTGATCTATCCAAGTATAACTGCGAATATTTGTTATGACTTTCAAATATGATCTTTTATATTATCAATTACTTAACTTTATTTCGATACTACAAATTTAGGAAATAATATTGAAACATAGTTCTTGTATATTATATCTTGTAATAACACTCATTATATTGGCTTTATGTTTGTATTCTGATAACTAAGTACTACATTTGCAGTGAATTTTAAAGTCACAGACTTTTTTTATTACTTGTTCACGAATGATCACTACAAATAGATATAGTTAAGAGGTAAAAGCAAAAATGTTACTTTAGTAAAAGTAACTAACTCTGGTTTTTGCACTTATAAAAGCACTGAAAACTGTGTGAGCTTGCCTACAATAAAAAGATAACTAACAATAAAAGATTTAATATACTTGATGAAGACAATTGCATTTCTACTAACCGTTTTTTTATCAGTAAGCAGTGTGGCTTATGCTCAGAAAGCCGAAATCTATCAAAACAAAGATAAGTTTGGTATAAAACAAGGTGATAAAACTTTAGTTAAAGCCCAGTATGAGGCAATGGAATTTCTTGAAGAGGGATTTTTTGCGTTTAAGAAAAAAGGAAAATGTGGCGTCATAACGAAAAGCGGAACTATTGTTATCCCGGATGCATACGATGGTGTAAAATCTTATGGCAATGGATTGTTTTTGGTGAAAGATGGAAAAGCTTGGGGATTAGTAGATCGAACCAATAAATTGGTGTTGCCTATAAGTTATACAAGTTTCAAATTTGTGAATGACCATCTTTGTGAAGTTAAATCTCAAGGAAAATTTGGTCTAATAAATAAATACGGGGAAATTGTTATTCCTGCTCAGTATGAAGGGGTAGCACCTTTTAATGATACATTTTTTTTAATCGAAAAGGGCGGTAAATCGGGACTTATTGATGACAATGGTAAGGTAGTTGTCGAAGCACAGTATGATGGCTTTGATAAAATCGCAGACAAGGATCTTTATAATGTACGATTGGGTAATAAGATTGGATTGATGACTGCCGAAGGGCAAGTTCTTTTAGATCCTGTATATGATAATATAGAAGATGATGCATGTATCGGCATGAAGTTAACCGAAAATGGGAAAATCGGATTTTATACTAAAACCCGTCGTCTTGTAGCTCCTGTATACTCAAGGGTGCTATTTTATCAACCCGAATTGGGATTGGTTGTAGTAGAAGAGGGTGGTAAGTTTGGTGTGGTAACTTCTCGTGGTACAGTTACTCCTTCAGCTTATGAGAATATAAGTCGTTTCTCTCCAAGAGGTATTGCCTTTGTTGAGAAATCGGGTAAATTGATGGCTATAAATTCCGAAGGTCGTGAGATGATTCTTCAGGAAATTATGGGTGCAGGTAATCAGCCTCCTCAGTAAATCTAAATATAGAATATAACAAAAGGTCATCTGAACGGATGACCTTTTGTGTTTTTATAATAATGAAGATTATGATCTGCTTATGTTTTCTTTGATCTTTTTCAGTAAATCCTCAGAGACGGGATATTCAAATTTTCGTGCAAAAAGGGCGTCAGATTTTAGTATATCATTGTAGTCATTGCAGTCTAAATTAGCCGGGAAATTTCCATTCCTCTCTTCCCAGATGATAAACCTCATATTGTTGTTTATGATATTCTCTTTTATGGGCGAATTAAGAAGAATGGTTTGAAAAAAAATCTCTTCGGAACAAAACGAATACTTGAATCTTTTTAAGAATCGAGGATGATTCTCCATGTATTGAAAAACATATTCTAAAGATTCTCTTTTTAGAGACCAATAGGTTGATCCTCCATGTAATGGGGGGAAGTCTTTGCTAAAGCTCCTTTTGAATCCGATTTTTTTCTGAAGTTTAGAAAATCCTTTGATTAGTCTTTCATTTAACCCCGTTCTTCCATCTATCAGATCATATATGTTATACCTTGACAATCTATCCATCCCATCCTCGGGCCAAGCAGGGTAGGGAAGCGGGAAATATTCCATAAAATCCTTATCTCGGTTTGTTTCCATAAAATCGTTTAGCCTATCTCTTGAAACAATCGGATAGTCATGTCCTGTAATGAGATGAAAGTGTTTGTTGGCCGAATCTCCTATAGCCTTTTCCGCTAATTCCAGTATAGCTCTTAGGTGATTGATACCTCCCCAGTTGATTTTATACGTTTGGGATACATATTGTACCCTTTCTTTTGAAGACAGCTTCTGTATATCATTTTTAGAAATTGAGCTTTTACGGTCTATGTGGATATATATGTTGAATTTATCATCGAAAAAATTGACCAGATCTTCGAGGTGATTATAATTCTTATATGCTGTAATTAAAATGGCTTGCATTGGCTTTATTTAGAGTTTGAAAAACGAATGTAAATAAAAGCTTTTAGTTTTGCTCTTAAAGTGTATCATTAAATATTTTCTTTTACCTGATATTATCTGTAGTAGCATAACAGGAGCAGATGTCTTTACTTTTCGAGCTGAAAGTCAATTCCGTAATACAAAGACATATATGGTAAAGCGTACGGTGTATCCCCTAGTCCAAATTTGGTTCTGGCCTGATATTCTTTGAATACTACCGTTTTAGCATTATTCTCCTTCATCGTTTTTATTACGGTTATTCTCTCTTCCCATATATCACTTATTGCCGTAACATCTTTGTAGGCATCGTAATAATTGGTCGAAAAGCTTATCAGGCAAAAGAAAAGAAAGCAATATTTCATTTGTTTTATAATAGACGATGGGTTGCTCGTTATCTTGTTATAAAGTATTCCGAAAGCAATAATGTTGAGGGTAATAGTGCCAAACCAAGCTCGTGCCGGAAATCCCGGTGATACAATCATTATGTAGATTGATATAAATAAGCCGATAAAATAAATCAGGATGTAGGAGAGTGTCGCTTTCCTGTTATTCGGTTTGGTGTTTATATACATTATCATTAATAATGCAATACCAAGGTTGAGAAGTCCCAGATAATTGATGAATCGTTGGCTGTAAGTTAAAAACCTGTATAAGATAAGAAACGGACTTATAGATGTGCCTTCGGCTCTGACAAAATTTCCGGGAGCAGCTATCATTATAATATACCCTGTGATTGCCCCAAGAAGACCTGCGTACATCCATATCGGGGTTGCTTCTTTATTGAGTTTGTGATATATAATAAAGCAAATTATCATAACTATCATTGCAGCAGCAGTATTTTCATTTGTCCATCCGGCTATAACTCCCCCTATAAACATGAATAAAGATGCTGTGATACTTTTGAAAAGAGATAGTTCTTCATCTTTGTATAAACGATAAGGGAGCAAGAACAAGAGAATAAGGAGAGTTCCCCATAAATAATTAGAACTGCCTGTAATCCATAAAGCAGTTTCAGCAAATACCGGTTGCAAAAACCATGTTAAAGAAAACGATATGATGAGAATGCTTATGTTATTTTTTAAACTTCCTGTGATATGATAGTGCATAGCTAGTATAAAGCCTATAAATCCCGCAGAGTTTATAATGTCGATTACAAGTGCATTATCAGTTAAAAGCAATGACTGGGTGATAAAGTGCACAACACTGCGACCTCCCCACTTGTAATAATGTAGATATTGGGAATAAAATACGTCGCTGATGGATGTTAGACGATGCTCGGTTTGGTATATGAAAGAATAGACAAAGTCATCCCCGATTAAAGGGGTTTTGATATTAAGAAATAGAATAGATCCGAAGAATACAAATAGAATAAACGTAAACAGAGAATTATATATATATTTATTCTGAATGATTAAATTCTCAAAAAGAATGGCTTTTATTCCAAGCTGATTTAGTTTGTTTTTTGCCTCCAATATCCTTTTTTTGAAAAGAAAGGGTAATTTATTTAACATTTTGCTTCGTCTTCTTTTTAAGAGTTTTATTTATATACAAATATAAAAAATTATATATTCTTTTGATAAAAAAGTGCTTATTTGTATCTCTAATGTGTTGTTAAAAAACTCTTTTATGCTGAAAAAAAGAGGTTTAATGTTTTTCTCTAAAAAAAAACTCTTATATTTGCACATTATTACGAATTAACATTAATCAATGTTTCAGATATGAACAAAAAGGTTTTCTTCACTACATTTTTATTTATTGCCAGCCTTTTTTCATTAACAGCTCAAGAAGAGTCGAGCCGTACTCTTATTGTTGATGAAGTCGAATATGGTCAACCGAATCAGACCTATAATACATATAAGACTACTTGGAAAAAGAATCGCTTTAAAGATAACTGGATTATCTCTCTTGGAGGTGGTGCTCAGACGTATTTTGGAATTGATGACAGTAAAGGTCCAACACAAGATCGTGTAACATTTGCTCCTCAATTTTCGATCGCTAAGTATTTTTCTCCAATTTGGGGATTAAGATTAAACTTTACCGGAGGTTCTCTCCATGGCTTTAACGATGGTAGTTTTGGAACGTATGTAAAATGGAATCACGGTACTAAAGATTATATGGGGCAAAGTGTAGTCGGTACTCCTGGTTACCCCAATACAAGTCCATCTGCTTCTATGCTAACATGGGATCCTGCGTGGAATCACATGTTTGATTTGACTCTGAAAGATGCAAATGGAAATACTATTCCTGGTTATAATACTGATATTATTGGCCTAGACGGAGATAATTACTATTGGAGACCTGGTAGAGAACAAGGTAAGCTATATATGCAACATATTAAGTATGTTCAAGCTAATATTGACTTTATGTTTGATTTCTTCAACTTGGTAGGTAATTATAATCCAAAACGTTTCTTTGAAATTACTCCTTTTGGTGGTATTGGTATATATAATGCATTCTCTAATATGGGAAGTGTCAATATGTTGGTTGCCGGTGTTCATGGAGGACTTATTACCAAATTTAGGTTAAGTGAAAGACTGGGATTAAATGCAGAGTTTTCAGGTTCTGTAGTTCCAGATTCATTTGACGGTCAAATAGGTGATACTAAATCGATGGAAGGTATTGGTCAGGCTACATTGTCTGTTGCTTACAAATTTGGAAGAACAGATTGGGAAGTTGCTGAACCTATGGATTATGAATTGGTAAATCGTCTAAACGATGAAATAAATACATTAAGAGAACGTAATGCTAAACTGGCTGCGAAAGAGTGTCCTACCTGTCCTCCTCCACCCCCAGTTGTAAAAGCTGAACCTACTTCGGATGTTAAATTCTTACCTGATCCTGTATTCTTTAGACTTGACAAGTCGGTAATAGATCCATCTGAATGGGCTAGAATCGATAAGGCAGCTACTTACTTAACTGAACATCCTGATGTGAATGTTGTAGTTACAGGATATGCTGATAAGAAAACTGGTAATCCTCAGTATAATATGAAACTTTCGGAGCGTCGTGCCAAGACAGTAGCTCAAGCATTGATCGAACAATATGGCATCAATCCTCTAAGAGTATCTATTAACTGGTCGGGGGATAAGATCCAACCATTTAAAATAAATGAATGGAACCGTGTTGTAATATTTGTTATTGAATAAGTAAAGAATAAATATCATAAAATATAAAGCGTCTCTTAGTGAAAACTAAGGGACGTTTTTTTATATTTGTCTTTATTGTAGAGACTTAATCGTAAATCGAATAATTAGTATAATATGAAAACAATTAATTGGGGTATTATAGGTTGTGGAAATGTTTGTGAAAAAAAGAGCGGACCTTCTTTCTATAAGATAGAACATTCGAATCTGGTGGCGGTGATGAGACGAGATCTGGATAAGGTAAAGGATTATGCCATGCGACATAAGGTCGATAAATATTATACAGATGCTGATCAGTTGATTGCCGATTCTCAAGTGGATGCTGTGTATATTGCAACACCTCCTAATACTCATATGCAGTATGCAATTAAAGCTATGCAGGCAGGTAAGCTGGTATATGTTGAAAAGCCCATGGGGATGAACTCAGCCGAGTGTGAAGAGATGATCCGAACTTCGGAAACCACTAATCAGAAGCTGTTTGTTGCTTTTTACCGTAGAGCACTGCCTTACTTCTTAAAAGTGAAAGAATTGCTGGAGAGTGGAGTTATAGGTAACGTTTTAACTGTTGAGGTAAAGCAATACCGCTCTCCGAGGGTTTCTGATTTAACTTCTTCCGATCATACATGGCGAGTAGACAAAGATATAGCCGGTGAAGGTTACTTTTACGATCTGGCACCTCATACCTTAGACATTCTAGATTTTTTGTTGGGAGAGATTACCGATGCTAAAGGTTTCTCTGCAAACCTGGGTCAATTCTATGAAGTGAAGGATACCATTTCAGCCATTCTTAAATTTAAGTCAGGAATCATAGGTAGTGGACGTTGGTGCTTTGTTACTTCGGCTCAAACAGATGTAGACTCTATTATTATTACCGGAACTAAGGGCGAGATAAGATTCAGTACATTTGCCTTCTCTCCTATCTTATTACTCTCGGATACAGCTTCAGAGAGCTTTGATATACCCTCACCTGAACACATTCAGCAGCCATTGATTCAAACAATAGTAGATGAACTGAGAGGTGTTGGAAAATGCCCCTCGACAGGTGTTAGCGGTGCTAGAACCTCGCGTGTAATGGATATGATTCTCAATGCTTAAATAGATAAACTATCACCTTAAAGTCAAATATGGTTTAAGGTGATAGTCTTATATTTGATTTTAGTTGTTGAAGGTCAGAGCTTGCCCTCTTACTTCGTTTACCTGTCCGTTTTCAAAAGCAATTTGTCCGTTAAGGAATGTTTTCTCAATAGATGTCGATACCGTCTCGTTTTCGAGTGGAGACCATTTGCACTTATATAGAATATTCTCTTGTGTAATAGTATAATCCTTGTTTGGATTTACAAGAACCAGATCGGCAAAATAACCTTCACGAATATATCCACGCTTGTTTATCCTGAATAAAGTTGCCGGAGCATGGCACATTTTGTTAACTACTTCTTCTTTCGATATTTTTCCTTGTTTAGACATCTCTAGCATCATTTGCAATGAATGTTGTACTAGTGGACCTCCCGATGCCGCTTGAAGACATCCACCTGTTTTTTCCTCCAATAAATGTGGAGCATGGTCTGTCGCTATAACATCCAGTTTGCCTTTGAGAAGCCCCTGTAGAAGAGCATCTCTGTCTTCTTTTGTTTTTACTGCCGGATTCCATTTGATACGATTTCCGTATTTCTCATAATCTTCATCGGAGAACCAAAGGTGATGTACACAAACCTCTCCCGTTATTTTTTTATCTGTCAGTGGTTTCACATCAAACAGGCTGATTTCTCTTTCTGTTGACAGGTGTAATATGTGAAGTCTTGCACCATACTTATCCGCAAGCTCTACCGCTTTGGCTGACGATTGATAGCAGGCTTCCGCACTTCTTATCAATGGGTGATACTTAACGGGGATATCGTCACCTAACAGATCTTTGTAGTATGCGATATTTTTTTGTATGATTTCTTCCTCTTCGCAGTGAGTGGTTATGATCATATCAATCTCTGCAAATATAGCTTCCAGTGCTTTGCGTTTATCAACCAGCATATTGCCGGTAGAAGAACCCATGAATATTTTGACACCGCAAGTATTTTTTTTGTCGATTTTACGAAGTTCAGCCAGATTATCGTTGGTAGCTCCCAAATAGAAAGAATAGTTGGCATATGATTTTTGTGATGCTACTTCAAATTTGGCGTCGAGTGCTTCAATTGATGTTGTTTGAGGCTTAGTATTAGGCATTTCCATGTACGAAGTCACTCCCCCCGAAATCGCAGCCTTACTCTCGGAGGCAATATCGCCCTTATGGGTCAGTCCCGGATCTCTAAAGTGTACCTGATCGTCTATGACACCCGGTATTAACCATAATCCTTCGGCATCGATAATGGTTGCCTTGTTAAGGATTTCAGACGGAACACTATTCTCTTTGTAAATAGCCTTAATGATTTCTCTCTCTATAAGAACAGAACCTTTAATCGATTCACCCTCATTTATTATGGTTGCATTTTGAATAAGGTACATATTTGATATTTTTCGGGTTATTTATTCCTTGTTTTTACACTCTTATACAAAGATAACGGTTTTGCTGATATGTATTGTAGAATAATAAAACAGCCTTGTTATTAAAGTGATAGCAAGTATTAATAGGTCTGAGGTCTTAAACCTGTAACCCAAGTGTACAAAAAGTACTACAATCTAAACAATTACTATACAAAAAAGTGACATTTTATACCCTTTTTGTTTATTTGTTAACTTTCAGTATGTCAGTATTTAATGTCGGAAAAGATTACAAAAGTGACAAAAGTTACACCTGCTTTATTTTCCCTCTTTTTTTCATTGTTCTGTTTCTTTTAATAGATAAATTTGTGATAATTTCAACCGAATAAACCGAACGGTCGGTTTGTCTGGTTGGTAATTTTATTTTGATATGTTCTGTTCAATAAAATATTACTTTTTTTATTTAATGTTCAATTTAGGAACGCATCCTATCGGGAGTTTTGTGGATGAGATTAATGCAGATAAAACCATCCGTTTCGATTAGTAAAGTATTGCCTTTTTTCCTTAAATGAAACATTGTACCTTTGTCAGGTTTTAAGGTGATGTGGTTGTAATTGTATCTGTCGGTATGTTGAATATCGGCAGTAGGGTACAGTCAGAGTAACAATTTGTAAAAAGAATATGGCAATGAAAAGTTTTAAAGGAGTTATTTATGCACTTGTTTCATCGGGTACTTTTGGTTTGATACCTTTGTTTTCGATTCCTTTAATGACCGATTCCAATATGGGATTGCCTTCGATTTTATTTTATCGTTTTTTGTTTTCGACTTTGCTGATGGGGGCTATCTGCTTGTTTAAAAAAGAAAATTTCAGAATATCAAAAAAGAATCTAGTGACGATTGGATGGCTAGGGGTGCTTTATGCCGCAACAGCTATGTGCCTTATTTATTCATACAAATATATACCGAGTGGATTGGCTACTACAATTCATTTTCTCTATCCTATTGCGGTTAGTTTCTTGATGGTTGTCTTTTTTAAAGAACGAAAATCCATAGTGCTTTTTCTGGCAGCCGTTTTGTCACTTATTGGAGTTGCCCTGCTTTGCTGGAGTGGCGAGGGCAGTATTAATCTGATTGGTGTTGCAATAGCCTCCCTTACCGTAATAACTTATTCGGTATATATAGTAGGGATCAATCAATCATCTGTAGGAAAGATGAATGCCGAAATTCTTACATTTTATATACTCCTGTCGGGTGCTGTCTTATTCTTTATATTTGCTGCCACTTCTGACGGGGGAGTCGAGTTAATACCTGATACCACAGCCCTTTGGAGGTTGTCGTTGCTGGCATTTCTGCCCACCGTAATTTCTGATCTGACTTTGATTTTAGCTATAAAATATGCAGGTTCTACCATTACGTCTATTTTAGGTTCTATGGAACCACTGGTTGCAGTACTGATCGGCGTGCTGTATTTTTCCGAATACTTTAATTTAAATAGTGGTTTTGGTATATTGCTGATATTAGTTTCCGTGAGCTTAGTTATTGTCTTTGGCAAGCAAAAGAAAGAGTCTATGTTGGGCGACTAATTGATCTTCTATCTGTTTGTTTAGGCTCTTTTGTCCTTTAGTCAGTAATTTGCTGTTTTTCTGTAATTAATGTTCGTTATTAAATAAATATAATTATTTTTGGCGGTTAAACGTTAAATTGATTGAAAGTCTTTGATTTATTTAACTTGAAAGAACATCATTAACTATTACTTAATATTGAAAATGTAATTATGGAAGAAGAAACAGTAAAGCCGGATGCTACGCCTAGAATAAAAAGAAATAAAGAAGTTCCTTCGGCAGCTTTTGTCGGAGCCGCTTGGTTCGTCTTGTTTGTAGGGGTAATTGCTTATCTCATTGGTTTGTGGAATGCCGAAATGCAATTAAACGAAAAAGGATATTATTTTACAATACTATTGTTCGGTCTGTTCTCTGCAGTAACGCTTCAAAAAAGTGTAAGAGATAAACTCGAAGGAATTCCCGTAACCAATATCTTTTTTGCTATTAGTTGGTTTGGTACAATTGTTTCGATATTGCTATTGGTTGTTGGATTATGGAACGCTGAGTTAGCATTGAGTGAAAAAGGCTTTTATGGTATGTCTTATACCTTAAGTTTATTTGCAGCCATATCTGTTCAGAAAAATATTAGAGACACAGCTGAATCGGAAAGATGAAAAAAGTAAAAATATTTTTAGCCGTATTTGTAGTATTACTCGCTATCGTTGTTGGTGGAGGTATTTACATGTTTGGCGTTTCGTTGGATAGAAAAGTAACACCAACGGACGAAGAAGATGCTTATGCTTTTCTTTATGATCACGATCCTAATCTGAAACTCTGGGTAGATAGCCTACGCCGGGAATCAGCCCTGAGGGATACATTTATCGTTGCCGACGATGGCAGTAAACTTCATGCGTTGTATGTTCGTTCGGCCATTGAGTCGCCTAATACAGCACTTATTATTCATGGATATACCGATAATTCGATTCGTATGTTGATGATTGGTCATCTGTACAATAAAGAGATGAACTATAATATCTTGCTTCCCGATTTGAGAGCACATGGAAAAAGCGATGGTGAATATATTCAGATGGGTTGGAAAGATCGTTTGGATATTCTGAAATGGATAGATGTTTCTAAAGGCATATACGGAGATACTACCAATATGGTTATTCACGGTATATCGATGGGAGCAGCCACCACGATGATGACATCGGGAGAAGATCTGCCCGAAAATATCAAATGTTTTGTTGAAGATTGTGGATATACCAGTGTTTGGGACGAATTTAAGCACAAGCTTAAAGATGAATATGGATTACCTGCATTTCCTATATTGCCAGTAACCTCTTTATATACTCAAATGAAGGTCGACTGGAATTTTAAAGAAGCATCATCCTTAGAGCAAATCAAAAAAAGTAAGTTACCTATGTTTTTCATTCATGGCGATAAAGATACCTATGTACCCACATGGATGGTGAATAAGCTTTATGAAGCCAAACAAGGTGATAAAGAACTATGGGTTGTACCCAATGTTGAACATGCTAATGCTTATTGGGATTGTACTGATGAATACGTAACCAAAACCAATAACTTTGTAAGTAAATACATCAATTAAGGTCACAGACCTTTTTATAATATAGTAAAGGCGTGTTATAAACTCGCCTTTCGTCATTTTTAGTATCTTTGTAAAATATGAGCTAAAATTAGAGTCATGGAAAATAGAATAACAAAACTTTTTAATATAAAATACCCGATTATATCGGGAGGTATGGTTTGGTGTAGTGGCTGGAGATTGGCTTCTGCCGTAAGTAATGCCGGAGGACTTGGTCTTATAGGTGCAGGATCTATGTATCCTGAAGTACTCAGAGAGCATATCCAAAAATGCAAAGCAGCAACCAATAATACATTTGGGGTGAATGTGCCTCTACTGTATCCTAATATTGAAGAGATAATAAATATTATAATCGAAGAAGGAGTAAAAGTCGTATTTACTTCTGCCGGAAACCCCAAGACATGGACTAAGAAATTACAGGAGCATGGTATTAAAGTAGCCCATGTAGTATCCAGTTCTAAGTTTGCAGTTAAATGTCAGGAAGCTGGCGTTGATGCAGTTGTTGCCGAAGGATTCGAGGCCGGAGGGCACAACGGAAGAGAAGAAACCACAACTTTGACTTTGATTCCTCAAGTTCGTAAAAGTATCGATATTCCTTTGATTGCTGCCGGAGGTATTGCAACAGGTAACACCATGTTGGCTGCTTTGGCTTTAGGAGCCGAAGGGGTGCAAATAGGAACCCGTTTTGCATTGACTCAGGAAAGTTCGGCTTCTGCTGAATTTAAAAATCTGTGTGTAAGTCTTAACGAAGGAGATACATTGCTGTCTCTTAAGAAAGTAGGGCCAACCCGCATGATAAAAAATGAATTCTACAAACAAGTACAGGAAGCTGAAGACAGAGGAGCCTCTGCCGAAGAAATAAAAGCTCTTTTGGGTAAAGGACGCTCTAAAAAAGGAATATTCGAAGGAGACCTTGTGGAGGGTGAACTCGAAATAGGGCAAATTGCTTCCTTGATTAAAGACCTGCCTTTGGCCGGAGATGTTGTAAAATCAATTATCACAGAATTCAATACAAGTGCAAAAGCTCTGTCGGGAATTTCTTTCTAAGAGCTCAGATCTTTTGAATCTATTCTGTTACTTAATTACTTGTAACTACTTAAAATGCAATACGATCTTTTTGCACCCATACCAAAATATAAATTAATAAGCCTTTCGAGTGGTAGCAGTGGTAATTGCTACTACTTGGGAACTTCTCAGTACGGTATCCTTATCGATGCTGGTATTGGGATGCGTACTATAAAAAAATACTTGCGTGAATACGGTATCGCTATGGAAACCATCATTGCAGTATTGGTTACGCACGATCATGCTGATCACATAAAATCAATCGGAGGTTTCGGCGGGAAATTGAATATTCCGGTGTATGCTACAGAAACCGTTCATGCAGGCATCGAGAGAAGCCGTTTTGTCGAAGAAAAATTTACGGGAGCTAAGCGAATCGTTGAAAAAGAAAAAACATTTGAGATAAAAGAGTTTCAGATAACAGCTTTCGATGTTCCGCACGATACGATTGAAAACGTAGGATATCAAATCAAGATTGCAGATAAAACCATTGTTTTGGTTACCGACGTAGGTCGTATCACCGAAACAGTCTCTAAATATGCCCGATCGGCAAATCACCTGATTATTGAAGCCAATTACGATGAAGAGATGCTTAGTTGCGGACGTTACCCTGCTTATCTCAAGCAGCGTATTACTTCGGGAATGGGACATTTGAGTAATCGCCTTACAGGAGAGCTGTTAACTTCCATCTATCACGATAAGATGGACGAGATATGGCTCTGTCATCTCAGTCAGGATAATAATCACCCCGACCTTGCTTACAAAACAGTAGAATGTGCTTTAAATTTACAAGGGATAAAGGTGGGTAAAGATGTCAATCTTAAAACTCTCAGTCGGGGAAAACCCTCAGGATTAATTGAGTTTTAAGGTCACAGACCTTTTTGGCACTTTGGTAAGTATAACAAATATAGATTGTACAACGATAAAATATACCAATAAATTTTATTCTTTACTTAAATAGTAAACCTATAAAATGAATCAGTAATTGCTCTATAGTTGTAATTACTGATTTTTTATTATATTTGTGAAACATAAAAGCCTCTTTTTGAAAGATATGTCAATGCAATTAACAAATACATTTGTTTGTAATAATCTAAATTTTAACTATTTAGATTTGTCTGCTTGCGTTGAAATATTAGAGAGAGAGAGAGAGAGAGAGAGAGAGAGAGAGAGAGAGAGAGAGAGCTAAATAATGCCTCTTCGCATGTATTAATTCCTATTTTATTCCTTTATTTTCCAGGCGGCAAATTTTGTCTGTCTGCTTCATTGTGTATTATCGACTCGTATATCTTCTGCACCAGAGTGTTTCCTGAAAAACATTATTTAAGTTGTCTCCCAACAGTTTACTATTCAAATGATTTATTTTTTTTGTTGTCGTTTAAAATCTGTATAGTCAGACTGTTAAAGGCGCAACTTTCACGGGTAGAGTCATGTAGTGATTACATGTCTCTGCCTTTTTTGTCATACAACCAACTAACTGATATATCTAAATTATAAAACAAATGAGAAAGAATTTATTGTTATTATTCGGATTGTTTTTTATTGCTTTTACGTATGGACAGGTAGGAATTAATACCGAAAGTCCTTTAGGTTTATTACATATCGATGCCGGAGTTGCCGGGGTTACATCTGATGATGTGATAATATTGAACGATGGTAAAGTCGGGATAGGTACAACTACTCCTTCTAATAAACTTTCGATTGTAAATACAGGGGGCGACACGGGGTTGCATTTACCTAATGGAGCAGCATCCGGCAGAGTCTTAACGTCCGACACTCAGGGGAATGGAGTTTGGATATCTGGTGCGGTTCAATATCAAACATCAGTCTATGGGGTTGGAAACCAATTGCTGGTAAATGGTGCGGTTTTCCCGAATTTTGCAAAACTAACCAGTTTGAGAGGCGTTCTTTTTGATCGCGCAAAAGATATATATGGGGCAGCTTATGGATGGGATGTAAACAATCAGCAATATGTTGCACCGGTATCAGGGGTTTACAGAATAGCCTACGGTGTATATTTTCAGACCAGAGGTAATATCGGGGAAAATTTCCGAGCCTATATATTTCGTAATGGGACTCAATTTATAAATAGCGGGCTGGTTTCCGTTACAGATGCAGGATATGATATTGCCAGTTTTGTTATGGGGCTTACCAATTTGGCTAAAGGAGATGTGATAGATTTGAGGGTCTCATGTCAACCATCGGGAATATTAGCTTATTGGGCAGGCGTAGGACACACTTTTTTAATCATAGAGTCACTGTAATTTATAATTTTTATAAGATAACAACAATGCAGACCAACTGGTCGGTTTGTGTTGTTGTTTATTCCAGCATCAAATTAAGAACAGGCTGATGTTCTTCGAAAAGAGAAGAATATTCTACCGTTAATTCATTGGTGTGAAATCCGAGAAGCAAGCGAGTCAGCATATTTATATTCACTTCAATATTCGGATTTGATTGGCAGTGTTTTACATGTCCACCGCTAATTTGATAAATCTGGTTCTCAACTTTGATTGTGAAATCTTTATCTGTATTTTTTTGTGCGTATAATCCCAGCATAAATAGAGGATCTATTACACAAGACATACCTCTTAAATTGAACTTAGGAGGTTTACTATCTAAGATATATTCTTTGACAATTGTCTCAAAATCGTACTTCGATTTCAAAACGCAGAAATCTCTTTGCTGATATTCTTTATCGAATGCTTTATATATTTCCTCAGAATCGCCTGTATGTTTATCTAAGAAGCTTTTGAATCCTATATCTTCGGAGCTTTCTTCGAATGTCGTTTCGAATCCGTATTTCTTGTAATACCCGAAAAGCCAGTCTTCGGCAGGAACCAAGATCGAAAGAGGTATATTCCTTTCTTTCATTACAGCAAAAGACTCTTTGATTAATTGTCCCATATACCCTTTACCCCTGTATTCGGGTAAAGTGCATAATCCTGCCAGATAATAAAAAGGTATTACTTCACCATAAAACCGAATAGAGTAGGGTAGCATTTGCAAAGAAGCCACAGCCTTATTGTCGATCCAATATATAAGTGTGTTTTCGTCCCTGTATTGTCGGGAGAAATACAGATTCATATATTCATCGGTATCTTCGAAGCAGATTTTCCACATCGAACGAACTTCAGCGGCTGTGTTTTTATTTGCAAATTCAATCATATTCTATTTAAGTTGTTTACTGCATTATTTCGCTCAGCAAGGTACCAATACTCCTTCCTCTAATAAAATATCGGGCTGATACGAAAGCTTGGCTTTTCTCAATGGTTCCAATCCCATATCTTCCTCACGATTGATATATTTGAATTTAGAAGCTTCGTGTTCTATAAATTGCTGATTAATTATGGTGTAAGCTCCGTTAATTTCACCGAAAGCCTTTTCAACATGTACTACAAAAGTATCTTCCGTTAACTTTTCGCCAATTGTAAAGGCTATGATTTTTCCGTTTACACGGATAGCTCCTCCAGTCAATTGCAGTTCGTCGAAATGCTCTAACATCAATCGAGTTGCAATATAATCATATTGGAGCGATCTGTCTTTATCCTCTTTAATGTTTTCCCACTCATTGAGCATGGTCACACATTCGCTCAGATCTTTTTTGCTTGTTATGGGGAAGTACTGCCAATCGGGATTATCAATTTTAAATCGGTTGATATGGTTGCGTTTGCTTTGAAGCTTCTTGCCCGAAAGCGAAATTAATTTCGAAGAAAGGTAGATGTATTCGTCGTTGTTGCGTTCGTGTATATATTTGAATTGATTGGGCATTTTTTTATTGATCATTTCCCACATTTCGGCGGTGATGCCCTTCATCTGAAAAGGTCTATTCGAAGCTTTCGCATCTGCCTGTAATATTTGTATCGATTCATTAACAGGCATCGGGCCAATAGGCATCATATAATATGTCTCACCATCTATTTCCTGAAATTTAAGAAATAAAGTTTTGTGTTGAATGTCGTATTGAGTTTTGAATTTAGCATTCCATGCAAACATATTGGTAAAGCTGAAATCGCATGCACGGAAAGTGTTGCCATCCAGACAAGCATCTATTTGGGGCTTATCGGATAGTTCTATGGTTTTAAAGTGAATCATAACTACTTAATTAAACTAGTGTTAAATGTTTATTACTATCCTTTTTATCAAAGTATAGTTGAGTAATATAACCGATCAAAATAGTAAAAAGGTCTGCGACCTTAGTCTATCAAACAATTGGTATTCTTGTTATGTTCATATCTCTACAAAAAGCACGCCGAAAATTTCAGATGACAGATTTCTCTTTCAATCTGACAATTTTTAAGTATATTTGATTCAGTAATTAAGGTCACAGACCTTACGTATTTGGCTTATTTACATACTTAATTGTTATGAAAACGAATAATGACTGGAAAGACCGCTTAAATGTGGTTTATTCGACCAATCCCGATTATAAATATGATTCGGAAGACGAAGAAGAGGTAGTTGCCTTACCCAAAGAAAAGCAACTTCTCAGAATAGAACTTGATAAGAGAAACCGCAAAGGTAAATCGGTAACACTGATTACTAATTTTGTAGGATCGGATGACGATTTGCAGGACTTGGCAAAATCGCTTAAAACCCGTTGTGGGGTGGGAGGTTCTGCCCGTGACGGAGAAATTCTTCTTCAAGGCGATTTCAGAACCAAAGTTTTAGAGCTGTTACAAAAAGACGGATATGCTAAGGCACGAATCATCTGATAGTGCAAACCTGACCGTTTATAAAGCTTCTGCCGGATCGGGTAAAACACACCGACTGACGGAGGAGTACCTCTTGTTGCTTTTTTCTTCCCCTTTTTCGTACAAACATATTCTGGCCGTAACCTTTACCAATAAGGCTACCGAGGAAATGAAAAGCCGTATTATCGAAGAACTGGCAAAACTGGCATCGGATAAACCTTCCGATTATGTAAAGACGCTGACCAAAGAATACCGCAAACCCGAAGAGTGGGTGAGGGCACAGGCTCGAAAGATATTGATTAGTATACTTCACGACTATTCGTCTTTTTCGATCAGTACCATTGACCGATTCTTTCAACAAACCATGCGGGCTTTTACCCGTGAAATTGGTTTGGGGGGAGGGTATAATGTCGAACTCGATACAGGTAAAGTTCTGGGCGAAGCCATCGACTCAATGCTTTACGATCTGGAACGAGCCGAGAATGAACAGTTACTCGATTGGTTGATACGTTTCTCCGAAGAAAAAATAGAAAGTGGCGAAACGTGGAATATCCGAAATGATATTCAATCGCTATCCACCGAAATTTTCAAAGAAACCTACAAAGCTTTCAGCGATCAGATACAAGCCGACATTGCTGATAAAACCCTGTTGGACGATTATAAAAAAACGCTGATAATCTATATTCAACAATACGAAAAAAGGTCGAAAGAAATTGCTGAGAAGGCACTTAATATAATGGTGAGGTTCGACCTTCGGCCTGACGATTTTAAAGGAGGAGCACGATCTACTTTCTTTAGCTTTCAGAAGTGGGCAACAGGCGAAATTAAAGAACCTACCGATACTTTCCGCAAACTCCCCGATGATGTATCGGGCTGGTATACAAAAACTACTCCTGTCGATGTGAAATCTAAAATAGAAGATGCATTTGGCAATGGCTTGAATGATTGTGTAAATGATATTATTGCTCACTATGATAACTCGATAACCTATCAGACAGCTTATGAGGTAAACCGTTACTTTTTCACATTGGGAATATTGGGCGATGTCGATAAAAAAGTAAGGGAATATGCAGCAGAGAATAACGTGATGCTTATTTCGGATACTACCGAATTACTCAATAAGATTATTGAAGGCACAGATACTCCGTTTGTATATGAAAAGGTGGGTACCCGTGTAGATCATTATATGATAGATGAGTTTCAGGACACATCCAATATGCAGTGGAAAAACTTCTTGCCTTTGGTGAGAGACAGTCTTTCTGCCGGAAATAAGAATCTTATTGTAGGTGATGTAAAACAAAGTATCTATCGCTGGCGTAATTCCGATTGGAAACTTTTGGATGAGCAACTCGATATCGATTTTAAAACCAACGGTGTTATTCATAAATCGCTCGATACGAACTGGAGAAGCGGCGAAAACGTCATCAACTTTAATAATGCTGTTTTCGAAATAGGTTCGAAGTTATTGCAAAACCTGTTTAATGAAACTTTAGCCGATATAACGTATGACGAGGCTTTAGCTCCTTTGTATACACGTATCGAAAACGCTTATAAAGATTCTTATCAATACCTTCCCGAAAAAAAGAAAGGTAATCTTTCGGGACATGTAAAAGTTCATTTTGTAGACACCGAAGAAAATAGCAACTGGCAGGCTTATGTTTTAGATCAGTTGCCACATACTATAGAAGAACTTCAGGATAAAGGATATTCGTTAAGAGATATTGCCATATTAGTTCGTACCAAGAAAGAAGGAGCAGAGGTGGCAAACCGACTTTTGGAATATAAAAACTTACAGAAGCATTCGAAATACAGATACGATATTATTTCCGATGAAGCCTTGTTTATCAGAAACTCGAAGAGTATAAAGTTGGTTGTTTCGTTATTGAAATACTTGCGAAATCCATCCGATTTCACATTGAGGACATTGGCTATTTACGAATATTTCAAGTTTAAAGATCAGCTAACCCCCGAAGAAACAATATGTACACACCTTTCTAATTCCGATGATTTTCCCGAAGAAGTCTCTGTTGAATTGAATCGGATTAAAGAACTTCCCCTCTATGAAATGACCGAAGAGATTTTCGATCTTTTTAAAGAAGCCATGGAAAGTAACGAGAATATCTATATACAAGCGTTTATGGATATGGTTCTCGATTTCTCGGTGAAGCATTCGTCCGATCTTGATTCCTTCCTTCAATGGTGGGACGAAAGCGGACAGACCAAAACCATATTCACACCCGACGGGCAGGATGCCATACGAATTATGACTATCCATAAATCGAAAGGACTGGGTTTCGAAGTCGTACTTCTTCCTTTCGGGCATTGGGATATAGACCATAAGATGCCTACTATCCTTTGGTGTCAGCCCCGGTTTGAGCCTTTCAACCAATTGCAGCTTGTCCCCGTAAAATATTCTCAGAAGCTAAAGAATACCATCTTTGCCTATGAATATTTTGATGAAAAACTGCATGCCTTTATCGATAACTTCAATGTTCTTTATGTAGCCCTTACCCGTGCTAAGAACGATCTGATTATATTTTCGCCCAAGCCTAAAGAAAAGCAAAAGGGAATCAATTCGATCTCGTCTCTTTTGTGGACTTGCATTCATGCAGAAGCAAAACCACAAGAGGGTAAAACCTTTGTGTCGTTGCAAGAATCAATGGATCAGGAATCCGATTGCTTCGAATTGGGCGAGAGCAAAGGCG
Source organism: Dysgonomonas sp. HDW5A (assembly GCF_011299555.1). Taxonomy (NCBI): domain Bacteria; kingdom Pseudomonadati; phylum Bacteroidota; class Bacteroidia; order Bacteroidales; family Dysgonomonadaceae; genus Dysgonomonas; species Dysgonomonas sp. HDW5A. Next base: position 1,832,758 of record NZ_CP049857.1, read on the forward strand.
ATTCCTTGTCACAAAGAGGCTCAGATACTTTATCGGACGATGAGGTCAGTATCGGCACATTAGCAAGTATTTCTTTTGATGACAGGCTGAAATTACGATTAAACAACAAGTATTTCTTTTCCGAAAACGGACAGCGTGAGTATGGTACTCTTATGCACGAAATTGTAAGTAAAGTAACATCGTTGGCAGATTTAGATAGAGTGGTAGAGACCTATCAATTATCCGGTGAAATAACTGAAGAGGAGAGAACCAAAATAACTCTGCTTTTGAATGACTATTTGTCTAATCCGCAGATAGAACCTTGGTACACCGAAGAATATAAGGTGTTGAATGAGGTGGAAATATTACAACCCAATGGTACATTTATCCGTCCCGACAGGGTCATGATGCAGGCGGGCGAAGTTATAGTTATAGATTATAAATTCGGAGAAAAAGAAGAAAAAAAATACCTCAAGCAAGTGAAAAACTATATGACCCAGATCAAAAAAATGGGTTATAATAACGTCAAAGGATTCGTTTGCTATATTACGTTGGGATTGGTGATTGAAGTAGAATAACCTTACTATGTACCATTACTTTATCAGTTTATCTATTCTTTTATTTAGCATTGTACTCAATGTGCAATCTCAGGTAGTAAATGATAATGATTACACTTCACTTTATATTTTCAATGCGGATAGAAATAACGGTTTTGAAGTAAAGGCTTCAATCGTAGCCTTGTTTACTGCTGGATCGGCTGATAGAAACGGTTTTCGCTTGGGTGGTTCGTTAACCGTATCTAAAACGATTGGGGACTGGACATTTTCAACAGGGCTGGATGCCTATAAAGCCAAAGAAAAATTCGGACTGGGTACTACCTTTGCCAGAGTGGATTATGACGATGGCAGATACGGAGCTTCGTATTTGGTCAATAAATATTATCAAGGCGGCAAACAAGTCTCTGGAATTGTAGGTCTCAGGTTAGATAATTTCAGCCTAAAATTCGAAGATGATATTCTGGCTCTCCCTTTTACCGGATTTACGATTTATGACAGATACCGGACGGCTGCTTTAGAACTTCGATACAAACACTTCATGGTCGGTACAAATGTATATACGACCGAAATAAACGGTTTAACAGATGCGTCACCCTATAATCGAAAAGGTACATACCTGGGTGGAAAGCAAATATCAAGCCCGATTTATGTCGGCTATACAAATAAAGACCTGATACTCCGTTATGGTTTAAACAATCAGACGGGAGGATACCTCGGACAAAATCTGTGGCATCGTAAGTTTTTCGATACAGGCGATTTCAAATCGGCAGGATATCGGAATCAGTTTCTTCAAGTTGGTACTTATCAGCCTTATACCCTATATTGATAATGAGAAAATTTTACTTTACAATATGTATATTCATAATTGGCTTATCAGCTTGTGTAACCGTTAAGCCGAAAGATTTTACCTATCCATATACAAAGGAATATACAGGTCTCGATACATTGATTAATATAAATGGCTATTACGTTACCGAGAGAGAATGTGATTCTACGTTCTTTTCTGTCTTTATGTTTTATCCCGATGGCTTATTCACGATTGCAACTGCGAATAATATTTCTGATCTGACCGATTGTTTTGAGAATGGAGGCAAGTCTAATTTTTGCCAATACGCTTCTTGGGGTACTTATCGGGTAACGGGAGATACAATTAAGACGCAAACGATCAGGCAGGAGGGAATGGGTATCTGTACTGTTTTTCGTGATTACGAAATTAAAGGAGCTGAAATCTTAATTAACATAAGTGATTATGTATATCCTCACAATACTAATCTGGGGTATATGAAAGACTATCCGTCTTTTCAAAAGAATAAATGTGCCAAGGCTGCGGTCTTCTATCCTTTGGCTAAAAAACGTAATAGCGAGGATTGTTCATTTATAACGAAAAAATGGTTTAACCCTAACAAATAAAGGGTTTTTGAAAATTAATATATAATCTTTTGTTAATGAAATGTTATATATATTATCAAATTGTATAAAATAAAGCTATAAATGTTTTCAGGATAACACAAATAGGTTAACTTTGCCAATTGTTTAATAAAAAGGAAACACTTAGCTATCTTTATATGAGTTATTTAATAAAACCGGATCAATATCATGCTTTGCTCGATTTGCAACAAACAGAATTGGGCATAAAACAAATAAAAGATTTCTTTCAACAAAATCTTGCATCCGAACTTAGACTTAGAAGAGTTACTGCTCCCTTATTCGTATTAAAGGGAATGGGAATCAATGATGATTTGAACGGAGTAGAGCGTGCAGTTACTTTTCCTATCAAAGATATGGGAGATGAGTATGCCGAGATTGTACATTCATTAGCAAAATGGAAACGATTGACTCTTGCCGATTATGGTATCAATGACGGATATGGAATATATACCGACATGAATGCTATCCGTGCAGATGAAGAATTAGGTAATTTACACTCTCTGTATGTGGATCAGTGGGATTGGGAAATGGCGATATGTCCTCATAACCGTACGATCGATTTTCTGAAAGGAATTGTAAGACGTATTTATGCAGCATTGGTTCGCACCGAATTTTTGGTTTATGAAATGTTTCCTCAGATAAAGCCGATTCTTTCGAATGAAATTAAGTTTATCCATTCCGAAGAACTATTGCAATTATATCCTGATCTTACCACTAAAGAAAGAGAAGATAAAGTCGCAAAAGAATACGGCGCTGTTTTTATCATAGGTATTGGCGGTGTATTAAGTAACGGAGAACCACATGACGGACGTGCTCCCGATTATGACGATTGGACTACTGTTGGAGAAGACGGATATAAGGGATTAAACGGAGACCTTATTGTTTGGAATCCTGTATTGGGACGTGCTATGGAATTATCTTCCATGGGTATTCGTGTGAACAAAGAGGTTCTTCTGGAACAATTAAAAATAAAAGGACAAGAGTCTAAAAAAGACTTATATTTCCACAAACGTTTGATCGAAGGTTCATTACCTTTATCAATAGGGGGAGGTATCGGGCAGTCGCGTCTTTGTATGTTCTTCCTTCGTAAAGGACACATCGGTGAGATACAAGCAGGTATTTGGCCGGGAGATATGCGTGCGGAAGCTCAAAAATTGGGAATGCCATTAATCTGACAAGATAAACAGACACTATAAAATGATAACCGCCGATAGTTCTTCACTATCGGCGGTTATTTTTTATTATAATAGTTTTACAAAAATTCTCCAGTAAATTTTGATATTTGTATTCATCCAATTAGCGTTAAATATTTAATGCGATATTTCATTAGTATAACTATTTCTATTTGTTATACTAGCCAAAGCAATAATAAGGTCTGTGACCTTATTTATAGATCGAACATCAATGCTATTCCTAAAATCCCAATGAATGTAAGAGTAAGTCCAATTAAGCTAATTATAATCACTCGACCCCATTTGTAAACTTGCCCTCCGGATTCAATGTGAGATTCAATTTCTGTTCCTTGATAATGCTTAAGGATATAATACGCAGCTGTTGTATAAATTAATGGGATAAGTTGATTAGGTATCTTTACATTATCTGGAATTAAAAATATTCCTCCAAAAATTATAATTGTCGATACAATAGTAATTAACCAAGTTTTCTGGGCATTACTAGATTGGTTAAATGCTTTGAAATTTTCAGCAATAATATACCCTGCTACTAATGGACCACCAATAAATGATCCAACCCACAATGCTCTGTTTTTATAAATTTTTCTTTCGGTTATTTGTGTGTCTAAATTTTCATTTGTCATAATAAATATTTTCTTGCCATTTATACGATGGTTTGTAATAAGTGTGATTTGCTGTATAAAGGTATTAAAAATATTTATAGTAAAACCAAAAGTACATTTGAGTCTGATGACCTGATAAAACAAGATTCTTACGGGTGTTGTTTTATTCTCTCTTAAACAAAGATATTATCCAGAGTAGAAGTAGTGCACCTACTGTTGACATGACCAGATTTCCGATAATACCGTTGGCGCTAATGCCCAGAAGAATGAAAAGCCATCCACCCAATACTCCCCCGATAATACCTACAATAAGATTGACAATTAAGCCAAATCCTTTCCCTTTAAATATTTTCCCGGCAGCAAACCCTGCTATAATTCCAATGATGATTGACCAGATAAATCCCATATTCTAAATTTATTAAATGGTGTATTTCATATATAAACAAATATTAAAGTGATATTGTTTGAGCAATAAATGCGGTGTATTTTTTGTACCTTTGTGCCTCCAAAAAGGTATCCTACCTTTTAATAATTTGCAAGTATGCCAACACTTAGTTGTTGTATTGCCGAAATAGATCATTAAACACTGTCATTTACTTAATACATGTCAGAAGAAAAAAATATACTCATAAAAGGAGCAAGAGTCAATAACCTCAAAAATATTGATGTCGAAATTCCCCGCAATAAGTTTGTTGTTATCACAGGATTATCGGGGTCCGGTAAATCCTCTTTAGCTTTCGACACTTTATATGCCGAAGGACAAAGGCGTTACGTGGAAAGTTTATCTTCCTATGCCCGTCAGTTTTTGGGAAGGATGAACAAGCCCGAATGCGACTATATCAAAGGGATTCCGCCGGCTATTGCTATCGAGCAAAAAGTAAGCTCACGCAATCCTCGTTCTACTGTCGGAACATCTACCGAGATATATGAATACCTGCGTTTGTTGTTTGCCCGTATAGGAAAAACCATATCGCCTATTTCCGGAGAGATTGTAAAGAAGCATCAGGTAAAAGATATTACCGATAAGATGCTTACTTATCCCGAAGGTACCCGACTGGTTGTTCTTTCAAAAATTATTTTACGCGAGAATCGTAAAATGGAAGAGCAATTGGACATTCTTCAAAAAGAAGGATTTTCGCGGGTAGAATCTAAAGGAGAGTTTATTCGAATAGATGAATTGCTTAAATCTAAAGAAGTTCTTGATCCCTCTCAGGTTTTACTGGTGATAGACCGTTTATCGACATCGGCAGATAAGGCAACATTAAACCGATTCTCAGAATCAGTCGAAACCGCTTTCTTTGAAGGAGAAGGAGAATGTATAATTAAGTATTATACAGAATCGGGAATCGAAAGTTACGATTACTCAAAACGCTTCGAAGCAGATGGAGTTCAGTTCGAAGAGCCAACCGATATGATGTTCAGTTTCAACAGCCCAGTAGGAGCATGTCCTCATTGCGAAGGATTCGGATTGGTGCTTGGAATTGATGAAGACCTCGTGATCCCCAATAAAGGATTATCCGTATATGACGATGCTGTTTTCTGCTGGAAAGGCGAGAAGATGAGCGAATGGAAAAACGAATTTATACATTCAACGGCGAGCCGTGATTTTCCCATTCATCGTCCTTATTTTAAACTGACCGAAAAAGATAAAGATTTACTTTGGCACGGAGCACCCGGTGTAATGGGTATCGATGCATTCTTTAAAATGCTCGAAGAGAATCAATATAAGATACAGTATCGGGTAATGCTGGCCCGTTATCGTGGGAAAACGACTTGTCCGACCTGTAAGGGTTCACGTTTGAAGCCTCAGGCTTTATATGTGAAAATCGGAGGAAGTTCTATTGCCGATTTAGTCCTTATGCCGGTGTCTGAATTAAAAATATTTTTCGATCAGCTGGAGCTGGATGAAACAGATGCAGCAGTGGGAAAACGTTTGCTTACCGAAATTCGTAGCCGTATACAATTCCTTCTGAATGTAGGTTTAGGATATTTGACACTTAACCGTCTGTCTAACTCTTTATCGGGAGGAGAAAGCCAGCGTATCAATCTCGCAACTTCTCTGGGAAGTAGCTTAGTGGGGTCATTGTATATATTGGATGAACCCAGTATCGGATTGCACTCCAGAGATACCGATTTGTTGATAAAGGTATTACGTGATTTACAAGGGTTGGGAAATACGGTTGTCGTTGTAGAACATGATGAAGAGATAATCCGTGCAGCCGATTATATTATAGATATCGGTCCTCAGGCAGGGCGATTAGGCGGAGAACTTGTTTATCAGGGTTCGTTAGCTAACCTTGATAAAAATAGTAACAGTCATACTGTACGCTATCTCAATGGCGAAGAAACTATAGCTGTACCTGCTAAAACACGTAAATGGAATAATTTTATTGAAATAAAAGGTGCTAGACAAAATAATCTTCAAAACGTAGATGTTAAGTTCCCTCTGAATGTGATGACTGTAGTTACAGGAGTCAGCGGATCGGGAAAATCTTCATTGGTTTGTGATGTATTTTACAATGCACTTCAAAAACATTATAAGGGATCGAGTGACCGTATCGTTCAGTTTAATGAGTTGGTAGGTGATCTGAAGATGATCAAGAATGTCGAAATGGTTGACCAGAATCCTATCGGTCGATCGTCACGATCCAATCCTGTTACTTATATCAAAGCATACGATGAGATAAGGAAGCTTTTTGCCGATCAGCAATTGTCGAAACAAATGAGTTTTACACCTGCTTTCTTCTCCTTTAATGTCGAAGGTGGTAGATGCGAAGAATGTAAAGGAGATGGTAAAACTACCATCGAGATGCAATTCATGGCAGATATTACACTCGAGTGTGAAGCATGTAAAGGAAAACGCTTCAAACAAGAAATACTCGAAGTTGAATATCGTGGTTCTAGCATCTATGATGTATTAGAGATGACGGTAGATCAAGCGATAGAATTCTTTGAAGAGGGTAAAGGCAGCACCGAGAAAAAAATCGTAAAACGTCTTAAAACGCTTCAGGAAGTAGGACTTGGATATATAAAGATGGGGCAGGCTTCCTCTACACTTTCGGGTGGAGAAAACCAACGGGTAAAACTGGCTTCATATCTGGGTGAAGAGAAAACCGAGCCGACTCTGTTTATCTTCGATGAGCCTACAACAGGACTTCACTTTCACGACGTAAAAACTTTATTGAAAGCATTCGACTCGTTGATTGCAAGAGGTCATACTGTAATAATCATCGAGCATAATATGGATGTCATCAAATGTGCCGATCATATTATCGACATAGGTCCCGAAGGCGGAAAAGAAGGTGGAAATGTGGTTTGTGAAGGTACACCTAAACAAATAGCGAAATGTGCCAAGTCGCATACAGGTCATTTCCTGAAAGATAAGTTGAATGTAGGATAGGGTTGTGTTGATTTTATAAAAATCAAACCTCTTTGTCCTTTAATAATATTCTAAATCCTAAGAAATGGGAAAAAAGAAAAATCTAAATGGAATTCCTAACAGTCTAATACAGCAGTATTTCAGTACACTATTTTACTGTGAAAAGGGATACATGGCAGATTGGATCTGGAATGCTGCTGACGAAAAAAATGTAAAGGATATTCAGATTGACATTATAAATCAAAAAGTATTTCCTAAAGAACTCCAAATAACGCAGATCACAAGTCAATTACGTTTTCTACAGCAAACGATTAAGAAAGAATTGATAAACAATGGATTTCCTGACGACTTTATCGTGAAAGCGGTCTTTGAAATTTATATCTCACCGGAAAATAAAGTTCGGAAAATTTTCGGATGTTTAGCTATATTGGAAGACAGAGATGGGAATGTATATAGAAGCCGACCATACGCTGAAATGGCATATGGAAATAATTTTCAAGTGTATAAGCCAACTTTATCAGAGAGGTTAAGTAGAATTTATTTACAAATAAAATCGAAGTAGGATTGATGATATATCGGATATTTCTTGAAAGATAAATTAATTAATTAACAAGCAGATAAATCTAGTTTATTCGTCACCTATTCCTTACAACCGTCCTTTTGATTTATGGTATGCAATAAGTCCGTTAATCGGATTATCGTGTATGAAGTCTATCTTAACACCTAATTCCTTGGCAATTTCTTTAAGTAGCTTAGCATACATATTGGCTAATGATCCCACAAAACGTACAGGGTAATTCTTATAATCGTATTGCAGAATATTTCTCACGAAAAACGATTTCAAATTCTGATAAACTAAATCTTTCACATAAGGATGTTCGAGATGCTCATAAAGAAAGAGCGAAAGCACCGAAAGCAGTTTGTTGGGAGAAGGTTTAGTATAGATGTAATCCATGATCTGCTCAGGATCAATTCTGTATTTCTCGAAAAAAGGCAAGGCCAGTTCTTCCGGAGCCAATCCTTTTAAACAATCAGCTAAAAAAGCTTTACCTAATGAGGCTCCACTACCTTCGTCTCCTAAAATATATCCGAGTGATTTTACATTCTTTACAATTGTATCTCCGTCGTAAAAGCAAGAGTTCGAGCCTGTTCCCAAAATACAGGCTATTCCTTGCTCATTACCGAAAAGAGATCGTGCAGCACCTACAAGGTCGCTTTCAACTATCGCCGGAGTTCTGAATTGTGCTTCTAAAGAAGCTTTTACAATATCTTTCTTTTCCGTTGAAGAGCAGCCGGCTCCGTAGAAATAGATGGTATTTGATTTTAATTTGAAAAATACAGGAGGTAACTGTAAACGCACAATATGGCTAATCTCCCTTCTCGATTGAAAGTAGGGGTTAATACCATCTGTTAAGTAACGTTCAATTATTCCATCCTCATTTACCAGACACCATTCTGTTTTTGTAGATCCGCTTTCTGCTAATAGTATCACTTTTTTAGGTCTTTAAGTAAAAATTAGAATTTAATCTTATACTTTAAAGTTATAACTTGCATTCATAGTTATACTTAGATCGATAATGAAAAAACCAGAGACTTTAAAGTGTAAAGATACACTTATTTGGGTTTCATTATAAAAATATAAAGAATTTCTAATAATTAATCTTTTATGGATAGAAATATCTGTTATTTATCCTAATTGACCTGTTTAAATCATTTGAGTTAGCAGAACTAGTTGTTGCTTTGGTATGCAAAACAGTGATAAGCAGTTATATTTTATGAAAAGAACCCTAAGATCTTAAAATGCTTTCAGACTGAGATCGATATTAGGAGCCGAATAAATGATCGATCCTGAGGATATAAAATCGACACCTGTTTTTGCAATAGCCAGCACCGATTCTTTGGTTATACCTCCCGAAGCTTCGGTTTTAGCTTTGTTGCCTATCAGTTTTACAGCCTCACTCATCTGGTCGATAGTCATATTATCCAACATGATGATATCTATCGAATTGGTTGCAAGGGCTTCTTTTACTTCTTCCAGATTACGTGTTTCAACCTCAATCTTTAACGACTTGTTATTGTCCTGTAAATATTTCACAGTCGAAGCCACCGCTTGAGTTATACCTCCTGCATAATCGTTGTGATTATCTTTAAGCATAATCATATCATAGAGACCATAACGGTGATTGGTTGCCCCACCGATATATACAGCCCATTTTTCGCACATACGGAAATTGGGGGTAGTTTTGCGTGTATCTAATATCTTTGTGTTTGTTTCAGATACAAGCGAAGCCATTTCACGTGCAGACGTTGCAATACCGCTCATGCGTTGCATGCAGTTCAGAACGAAACGTTCCATACTTAAAATAGAGCGTGCCGATCCTTCTACAATTAAAGCAATATCGCCTTTATAGGCTTGATCACCATCGTTTTTAAGTACTTCTATTCTGAGGTTTTTATCGTAATAATGAAATATTTCTTTAGCTAGCTCAACACCTGCAAGTACACAGTCATCCTTCACCAAAAGTCTGGCTCTTTGTTGCAGATGCTCAGGTACACTTGCCAATGTAGAATGGTCTCCGTCTCCGAGATCTTCTTTTATAGCTTCAGAAATGAAATGCTGTAATCTCTCATCGGTTACGTATATCGGTCTGTTCATTTTTTATCTAAGCTTTTGTTGTAAAATGCACCTCTGTTCTCTTTCTGTTCTATACTTTGTGTGATAATCAGGTAGGCTACACTTACTAAGTTTCTTAATTCTGACAGTTGAGGTGATAAAAACGAGAAATTATATATCTCTTTTACTGCCCTGTATATCTCTTCTTCCTTTTGTTTAGCCATTTCGAGGCGGCTGTTCGAGCGTACAATACCTACAAGATCACTCATCAAAACCTGTAGCTGTTTACGGAGATAGTTGAGAAGAACCATTTCTTCATTTACCTTCAGCCCCTTTTCATCCCATTCGGGTACTTTGTTGAGGTTGGTATAATTGAACTGATCTTCGTTTAATCGTTCAACCGTTTTGATAGCTGCCCGATGTCCGAATACCAATGCTTCAAGCAAAGAGTTTGACGCCAGTCGGTTTGCACCATGTAATCCTGTGTTGGAACATTCGCCAACGGCAAACATATTTTTAATAGTACTTTGTCCGAATGTATCCACATCAATACCTCCGCATAAGTAATGGCTCGCGGGAACAACGGGTATGAGATCTTTAAACATATCGTATCCTTCGTCCAGACATTGCTGGTATATATTGGGGAAGTGTTTCAAAAATTCTTCTCTGTCGAGGGATCTGCAATCCAAACATACATAATCGTCACCTAACAGCTTCATTTCGCTGTCGATGGCTCTGGCAACAATATCACGTGAAGCGAGTTCTTCCCTTTCATCATATTTGTGCATAAAAGGTTCGCCTGCAGCCGTCCGCAATTTTGCTCCGAATCCTCTTACAGCTTCCGATATAAGTGATAATTGTCCCGCCCTATTGCTGTAAAATGCAGTAGGATGAAACTGGATAAACTGCATATTGCTGATCTTGGCTTTTGCCCGATGTGCCAACCCTATGCCGTCTCCTGTAGCTATAATCGGGTTCGTTGTATTTTTATATACGTGCCCGCATCCACCTGTTGCCATTAGGGTGATTTTTGCCGACATTTTTTTGACCTGCTGTGTTTTGATGTCTAAAACATAAGCACCATAACAGTTGAGGCTGTATTTGTCGAAAGGCTCATTGGGAATATGATGTTCGGTAATAAGGTCTATTACGTAGTGATGATTCAATAGTTGAGTATTCTCCAGTTTATTGATGGCATGCAGGAGTGCACGTTCTATCTCGGCTCCGGTTATATCCTTGTGGTGTATAACACGGTTTTCGGTATGTCCGCCTTCTCTCCCTAAATCGTATGTGTCGCTGCTGTTTTTGTCGAAGTTAACGCCCCAATCAATAATCTCCTTGATCCGTTGAGGGCCTTCCTTAATCACAATTTCGACTACTTCTCTATTGCATAATCCTCCGCCTGCACGCAGTGTATCTTCGATATGCTTCTCGAAGCTGTCTTTTTCGAAGTTGGTTACTACTGCAACCCCTCCCTGTGCGTATTTGGTATTGGACTCTTCGTCGTCCGATTTGGTTATGATTGTAATTTTGGCGTCAGGTCTTTCCTGTGCTACTTTAAGAGCATACGATAAACCCGATATACCCGATCCGATAACTAAGATATCTGTGTAAATCATCTTTTAAATCTTTATAACTGCCTACGGTTATTATATTTGCCCAAAGCAATAAAAAGGTCTTCGACCTTTACTTAATGGCTTTCGACATTTCGAGCATTCTGTTGATGGGTTGAAGTGCTTTTATGCGTAAATCTTCATCCAATGTTATCTCGGGCAACTCATATTTCATACATAAGTAAAGCTTTTGCATGGTATTGAGTTTCATAAATGCACACTCTCCACAATTGCAGCTCTTGTCGTTCACTAAGGCAGGAATAAGCTTCTTATTAGGAGCTTTTTTCTGCATCTCGTGTAGAATACCTTCTTCGGTGGCAACAATATATTCAGTGCCGCTGTCTTCCACTACATACTTCAGTAGATTAGAGGTCGATCCCACATAGCTGGCTACTTTCAGAAGAGGAGCTTTAGCTTCGGGGTGAGCTATCAATTTTGCTTTGGGATTATCAAGCATTTGTTGACCGATTCTTTCTAATGAGAATGCTTCATGCACATAACAAGCACCATCCCACAAAATCATTTTCCGACCTGTTACCTGATTCAAGTATGCTCCGAGATTTTTATCCGGTGCAAATATTATTTCCTGATCCATGGGCAGTGCATTTATGATATGCTCCGCATTGGATGAGGTTACTATAATATCGCTTTCGGCCTTTACCGTCGAATCGCAATTAATGTAACTGATTACTATCGCATTGGGATATTGTTTCCGCATTTCTCTAAGACCTTCACCCGAGCATGAGTCGGCTAAAGAGCATCCTGCCAATGTATCGGGAAGTACCACTTTTTTGGTTGGATTTACAATTTTTGCAGTCTCAGCCATAAAATGCACACCGCAGAATACAATCATATCGGCATCTGTTTTTTCGGCAGCACGAGCCAATTGTAAACTATCGCCCAAATAATCGGCTATATCCTGAATATCTCCAGTTTGATAATAGTGGGCAAGTATAATTGCATTCTTTTCTTTACGCAGTTTGTTTATTTCTGCTATCAAATCTATTCCTTTCGGAATTTCCATATTTAAATATCCCTTTTGAGATAATGTTGCTATGGCGTTTTCTAGTTGTTGAGGCATAATAAGTAGTTACAAGTAATTAGTTACGAGTTACATGTTTTTTAAGGGTATAAAGATAAGTCTTTCTGTAATTCTATTCGATAATACAGATAGAATAAGTTTCGAAGAATTCTCCAAAACGTCATAAATAATAAACAAAGATGGCAAATATTATTAAAGGACACCCCTGTTCTGTGTTTTTGTGTCGGTGATGTATTTCTCTTAAGATAAATGTCATGATTTTGTTGCTTAACCTTATCTCTATCTCTATTATTCTGTAACAATAAAGAAGGTGCTTTGTGTAGAGAAAATTAGAATTTATATGCACAACAAAAATTATCTTATTTCGGAAGTGAAGAATTACGTATTAAAATCGACCTTAACAATTTTCGCACTACTTGTTGCCGGTGTACTATTTTCCCAAACATCTATTAAAGGAGTTGTAACAGATGCTAAAACGGGGGAGACTTTACCCGGAGTAGCTATTTCGCTAAAGAACACAACTCAGGGAGTAATGAGCGATATGGATGGAACTTATCAGTTGAATGTTGGTCCCGGAAAGCATATCATTACAGCATCTTACCTTTCATATGGAGCTTTGGAAATAACGGATGTAGAGGTTAAGAAGGGAGAAGTAACCAGCTTGGATATACCGATGAAAGAGTCGCTCACCGCATTGAATGAAGTGGTTGTAGTAGCCATGGCTAGAATTAACTCGGAAGTATCGTTACTCAATTCGATGAAGAATGCAAATGGTATTGTAAGTGGTGTTTCATCACAGCAAATATCGAGAAACCAAGATCGTGATGCTTCGGAAGTTATCAGGCGAATTCCCGGAATATCTATTATGGATAATAAATTTATAGTTGCCAGAGGATTGTCTCAACGGTATAATAACGTATGGATCAATAATAGTGCAACGCCCAGTTCTGAAGCCGATAGCCGTTCTTTCTCGTTCGACCTTATTCCCAGTTCGCAGATTGAGAATATTATGATCGTAAAATCTCCACAACCCGAACTTCCCGCCGATTTTTCGGGAGGTTTCGTAAAAGTGGCAACCAAAGGTATTCCGAATGAGAATTCGATGGAGATCAGTTATGGAACAGGTTTCAATACAGAAACGCAATTTAAAGACTTTAAATATAACCCCGGAAGTGCTACCGATTTTCTGGGATTTGATAACGGACATAGAGCTTTGAGAGATATTGTTCCATTCAGACTCGATGGCGATAATACCGATATGGTGGATGCTGTAACTAAAAACGGATTCAATAACAACTGGAATATAAAGACCAGAAGTCCTTTGCCCGATCAACGTTTCTCTTTTGCCATGAGCAGGCGTATCAATACCGAAGGCGGGCAACAATGGGGATTGACCAGTGCCGTCAATTACAGTTATACAAGCCGTACTCTAATGGGTATGAGGAATGCACAGTATGAAGTGTATAATGATATAGCAGATATAGCTGAACCAGATAATGATTATACTGACGATCAGTATAACCGGAATGCTCGATTGGGAGCTATGGTTAACCTATCCTTTATTTCGAATAAAAATAATCACTACGAATTTCAGAATATTTTCAATCAGTTAGGACAGGATCGCTATACATTTCGTGAGGGAACGGACTATACCAGCGGACGTTCGAAAAGACAAGAAAAACAGGAATATTTATATTCAAGCCGAACTACCTATTCGGGGCAGTTTACAGGAAAGCATACTCTGCCTTTTGCCGATAAGCTCGATTGGACTTTAGGCTTTTCGTATGCCAATAAAAATCAGCCCGACCGAAGGATGATCAATCGTACTGAAAATGCTTCTACACCCGAAGACCCGTTTAATGGGCAGATGTATATTTCGCAGGCTGATATCGAACGAAATTTTATAGACCTGAGTGAATATACATATAATGCAGGAGCAAATTATTCGCATGATCTGAAGATCAATTCATCAATAACTTCGACCTTGAAGGGAGGCTTTTATGGAGAATATAAAGTGAAAGATTATAATACACGAGACTTTGACTATCTATATAATGAAAATTATTTCCCTTATAGCTTTCGCTTTGGTGATGTTGTGAACGACATTCTTATCCCTGAGAATTTTGGAGCAGGCAGGTTATATATTAATGAGTCTACTAATAATGTAGATAGTTACGATGGAAATAATAAATTATTGGCGGCTTATTTAGCCATAAACATTCCCTATAATAAATTTAATATTTATGCAGGAGCACGTTTCGAGCATGATATTATGACCTTAACCAACTTTATATCACCCGTCGGTTTTGAGACGAAAGATTCGGAATACAAAACGACAGATGTCTTTCCCTCATTAAATGTGAGTTATAATCTCGATAAATCCAATATCCTGCGATTTGCTTATGGAATGTCGATCAATCGTCCCGAGTTTAGAGAGGTTTCACCCGCTTCATTTTATGACTTCGACCTGTTCAACCGAATACAAGGTAATCCCGATTTGAAAGCAGCCTATATTCAAAATATAGATCTTAGGTACGAACTTTATCCATCTTCGGGTGAGCTAATATCTGTAGCACTATTCTATAAACATTTCGACAATCCGATTGAATGGACTTTTGTTAATACAGGAGGAGGAAGCCGGATATTCACTTTCGAAAATGCTTTGTCAGGGCAGAATCTAGGGATTGAGGTAGACCTGAAAAAGCGTCTTGACTTTATTGGACTGAAAGATTTCTCGGCAGTTGTCAACGGGTCATTAATCAAGAGTAAAGTCAAATTTGATGAAAGCAGTACCGAAGACGAGCGTCCGCTACAAGGACAATCTCCCTTCTTGGTAAATGCCGGACTTTTTTACCAGAGTGAACCCATGCAACTGACAGCTGGACTTATGTATAACATCATCGGTAAACGGATTGTAGGTATAGGACTTAAAAGCAAAAGCGAGAACAGTACTGTGAATGACGATATACCCGATATGTATGAAATGCCACGAAATGTGCTTGACTTTACGGTAACTAAACGAATTGGTAAACAGGTCGAAATTGCAGCAGCTGTAAAAGATATATTTTCTCAGGATGTCGTTTATAAACAGTTCCCCAAATTTATAGATAGCGACGGGGTGATGCATGAAAGAGAGCAAACAACGAGGCGATATAATCCGGGGCGGAACATAAGTATCTCTGCCAAATTCAATTTTTAAGGTCTCTGACTTTTACTGTTGACTTGACTAAAATTAATAAATATTGTTAGCAACTAATTTTTAAATATTTACACAATGAAACTTTTCAAATTATTTAATTTAGCATGGATAGCAAGTAGCATCATGCTCTTTACGAATTGCAGTAGTGATAACAATTCGTCTACTGATCCTGATCCGGTGCCTGTTGTAGGAGTAATTGGCGACGGAAGTACAACCGGCTATGAAATAAAAAAAGATACTGTTTTCGAAAAAGGAACATATACACTCAAAGGCTGGGTATATGTCGTGAAAGGTGCTTCGGTAACGTTTAAACCGGGAACCATTATTAAGGGGGATAAAGCAACCACCGGTAGTTTGATTATTGAGCCGGGAGCTAAAATTTATGCACAAGGTACAGCCAGTAATCCTATTGTATTTACATCGGCTCAGGCGAAAGGTAGCCGTAAACCGGGAGACTGGGGAGGACTTATCATCTGTGGTAATGCCAAGACCAATAATGGCGGACAACTTCAAATAGAAGGCGGACCAAGAACAAAATACGGTGGCGACAATGATGCTGATAACTCAGGTATATTGAGCTATGTACGTGTTGAGTTTGCAGGATACCCCTTCGAAGAAAACAAAGAAATAAATGGTATTACTTTTGGTGCTGTAGGTAGTGGTACGAAGGTGGATCACTTGCAGGTTTCTTATTCCAACGACGATTCTTATGAGTGGTTTGGTGGATCGGTTAGTGCTAAATATTTAGTGGCATATCATGGATGGGACGACGATTTTGATACAGACTATGGTTTCTCCGGAAAACTGCAATATCTTTTGGCGGTTCGTAATCCGAAGATTGCCGATACTTCTCTTTCGAATGGATTGGAGTCAGACAACAATGCTTCGGGAACAAATGGTACTCCCAAAACATCTGCCGTATTCAGTAACGTAACCTTGGTAGGTCCGATAGGTCAGGCAGCAGACTTTGTGAATACTTTAGAGTATATCAATGCAGGAAATTACAGACCTAATAATAACTCTAAGACAGGCTTATTTCAAGCTGCTATGCAAATTAGACGTTATTCGCAGTTGAGCTGTTTCAACTCTGTGGCGATGGGATTTCCTGTAGGATTGCTTCTTGATAATCAAAAAGGAAATACGCAAAGTTTAGCAACCAATGGAACATTGAAAATCAATAATGTATTCTTTGCTCAAATGGGTGTGGTAGGATCGGATGTAAATAATAGTTTTGCCGATAAATATTCTACTAACGGAACGGATATGACCGATGCCCAATCTTTCTCTCATACCTATTTTACATCTCAGGCTAGCAATAAAGTATTGGCTAATATCTCGGATTTGAAATTGAAACAACCTAGTAGCTTATCATCTAATCCTAACTGGGGACCTGCAACAGGTAGTCCATTATTGGGTGCTGCATCATTTACTGATCCATTACTACAATCGGGATTTGATAAGGTTGATTATGTAGGTGCATTCAAGAGTGATTCAGATGTTGATAACTGGATGAAGGGATGGACTAATTTTGATCCTCAAAATGCTGATTATTAAGAGACAATATAAAGTAGATATTGTTTTTTAATAAAGACTAAGTTGCATATAAATTCTGAAAAATAATACTCTACTAAGTGTGCAAGCGGCTAGTGATTAGTCGCTTGCACTATTTTATTGGGAGTTGGCGGACTTGTTTAGAACAAGCTGTTTTAATGCGACTCTGCTTATTTTACCTGTTTCGGTTAAGGGTATTTTATTTACCCGAATTATTTTTTTAGGCATAAAATATACAGGCAATAAATTCGAGATTAAATTCTCGTCAATTTCCCTCTCGATGGCTAATACCACAATCTCTCCAAATTTAGGATCGGGTAGGGATGTGATGGCAAAGCCGTTGTTTAATGCAGGTTTTAGTAAAGCTTCTACTTCTTCTATCTGAATTTTCACTCCACCACTATTGATTATATTGTCTTTCCGTCCGATAATACGAAAACTCTTGTCCTCATATATTTCCACTATATCATTTGTGTAGAGGCGTTCATTTGAAACCAATGGAGCATCTATAATCAACGCATTGTCTTCTGATATAGATAAAATAACCGAGTCGAAAGGGTAATAATGATCCGAAGCTTTATTGCAATTCAATTGCCGCAAGGCAATGTGAGAAAGCGTTTCGGTCATACCATAAGTAGAATATACCTTGTGAGAAAAACTCTTTATCGCTTTTTCTATCTGAGGATCAATTGAACCTCCCCCGATAATGAGGTTCTTGATATTGCTTAATCGTTTTTTCTCTGTATCCGATTGCAAACTATTGAATACCTGCAAGGGAATCATTGCCGCAAAACAAAATTCCTTGTCAGTATCTTTTAATGGATTGCCCGATGGTGGAATAGGATATAAATCTAATCCTGCGACCAACGCACGAACCACTACCATCTTACCTGCAATATAATCCAAAGACATACAAAGCAGAGTAGAATCTCCCTTTTTTAAGCCAAGAAAAGAGCAGGTCAATTGTGCGCTTTGCATCATCCTGCTTTTTTCGACAAGCATTTCTTTAGGAATACCTGTTGACCCCGATGTCTGAACCTTTAATGTTGGAGAATCGGAAAACCAATCTTTCAAGAACAAAAACAAATCGTTATGAAAATCGGATTGAGAGATAAATTCAGGTGAATTTTCATCCAAGAATACATCAGGCAAATATGCCTTTTCCTCAATCGTTATTGTCTGTTTTGTTCTATCTAATTGGTACATAATTATATCAGATTGTCTAGTGTGGGAAACTGACCGTTCGGATTGCTCCACAAACAATCACCTTTGATAGTTAGTGGCATTTCGATGTTATTGGTGTAAAGACCACCTGTTCCCAAGCCTTGCGGTAGAGGGTTATCAAAAGTAGCACACCATTGAGCGATGGCATTTAAGCCAATATTAGATTCTAAGGCTGAGGTTATCCACCAGTCGATTTTTAATTCTTCGGCTAAGTTTATCCATTCCTCAGAACCACTGATACCACCATGTAAAGTTGGTTTCAGAATAATATATTGAGGTCTGATCGTTTCGAGCAATCGCCTTTTTTCTTCGGGTTGATGAACGCCTATAAGCTCTTCATCCAATGCAATAGGTAAAGGAGTTTCTTTGGTTAATCGAGCCATTTCGTCCCATTGACCTGCACGTATAGGTTGTTCAATGGAATGTAAGTTCAGTTCCGAAAGGCGTTTCAATTTATCCAAAGCCTCATCAGGTGCAAAAGCTCCGTTTGCATCTACCCTTAAAGTAATTTGATCTGCTGAAAAATGCTTCCGTATGTGTTGGAGAAGTTTGATTTCATCCTCGAAATTGATAGCTCCTATTTTCAGTTTGATACAGTGAAAACCTTGTGCCATCTTGGCTTCTATCTGTTCGTGCATATACTGAAAATCGCCCATCCAGATTAAGCCATTGATCGGAATACCTTTCTTACCTTCTGTGAACGAATTATCCCAAAGCTTAAAACTTCGGCTTTCGTAATGGCGTAAAGCAGTTTCTAACCCGAATAGAATAGAAGGGTAGGGACGCAAAGCCTCCGTATTCAAGGTTTTACTTTCTTCTAGTTCCTTACAAAACCGTTCCAATGTTTGTTTGTAATCCTCATTATAATCACAGCTCAGATCGAATAAAGGTGCACATTCTCCAATTCCCCAATGTTGAGGATCGGAGGGCGAATAAATCACTACATACCAGATTTTATGGTCGTGATATACTCCTCGTGACGTGCCTGCCGGTCTTTTAAACTGTAAGGTATAAGGTATTATTTTTATCTTAAATTCCATTCGGTAATGTTCCATAAAGTATCACACAAGTTACACAAAGTAATCAGTAAAGTGACAAAGGTGACAAAAAAGTGTAACTTTTATGGTTCTTGTAAAAATCAAGTTATCAATGCTTAACATGTAAAAAGGTTACAAAAGTGACAAATGTTACACTTTTTTGCCTGCTGTTTTTTTGTTACCTTTTTTGATTGTTGTAACTTATTTATGCGAATCAGTAGTTGGGATTATATGTTCAATTATTCTAACGCACCCTTATGGATTTGTTTTTCATTTTGCCTTGATGCAAAACGAAACAAAAGATCAAGACTGAGCCTCTTTGCCCGACCCGCTACGGACTCGAAAGCTAAAACAAAAGAAAAACGTTTATCGATAATATCCTTTTGTTTCTTAACGCTTTCTTCGCCCTGCGAGTACCCCGTGCAAACGCCTAGGTCGGAAGCCTGACGGACAAAAGCCATTTGCAGGCGTCAGCCCCAGTGTATCAGAGGCACAGCCGTTGGCTGACAAGCAAAGCAGGCGTAAAACTAAACGTGCCGCAAGGCAATAAGTTTAGTTTAGCCTGCAAGCTTTAGTCAGACAGGCGAGCCACGCAGCACAAAGCCTTTTTGATTCCTTTTGCGGCTTTGGGCAAAAGGAATACAAGCAATCTTCGATTGTGCGTAGAAGAATAATTTAATAGAACATTAAACATAACAGATCAACTACTGATTCGCATTATTTATATATAGATAAAGTGCTTCAATATTGGGCGTATGATTATACGCCCCTACATACTTTACTTTATCAGATAAACTTAAGGAAACTTAGGGAATTTCTTAAAATCGGGTTTACGTTTTTCTAAGAAAGCGTGTTTACCCTCTTGAGCTTCATCGGTCAGATAATAAAGAAGTGTTGCATTTCCTGCAAGTTCCTGTATCCCTGCCTGGCCATCGAGTTCGGCATTCAATCCCATTTTTATCATACGCAATGCCATTGGGCTATGTTGCATCATTTCATGTGCCCATTTTACAGTTTCATCCTCTAACTGATCGAAAGGAACAACTGTATTTACCAATCCCATTTCCAAAGCTTCTTGAGCTGAATATTGACGGCAAAGGAACCATATTTCGCGAGCTTTCTTCTGACCTACAATACGAGCCAGATAAGAAGACCCGAAACCTGCATCGAAACTACCTACTTTAGGGCCTGTTTGTCCGAAAATAGCATTCTCTGAAGCAATTGATATATCGCAAATAACTTGTAAAACGTGTCCGCCACCGATTGCAAAACCGTTTACCATGGCGATAACAGGTTTAGGCATTGAGCGAATTTGTTTCTGTACTTCAAGAACTTGTAAACGAGGTACACCATCTTTTCCGATGTATCCGCCTTTGCCTTTTACATTCTGATCGCCACCCGCACAAAACGCCTTGTCGCCTGCACCTGTAAGGACTACTACATAAATATCTTGATTTTCGTGACAAATGCGTAAAGCGTCACTGATCTCCATAGTGGTTGTAGGAGTAAACGCATTGCGGTAGCGTGGACGATTGATAGTGATTCGACCTATTCCCTCAAAATAATCAAATAGAATATCTTCGTATTCTTTGATGGTTTCCCATTGCCTTGTAGTTGACATATTATATTATTGTTTTTAGATTATGATAATATTCCTGAAAAGCTTTTTTGCTAATCTCCATATTTGTAGATACTTCCAGTAAAACCGATTGGTCGGTTTTGGTATCAATGAATGCTTTAAGGCTTTCTTTCAGGTCATTTCTATTCTCTGCATTCAAGTATTTTAATCCTGCTGCTAAAGCCCAGTCTTTTGCTTGTGTAGTATGTTCTGCCGACACATATTCTTTTAACGAAGCAGCTTTATTTAAGCCCGGAAGCAGATGGAAGATTCCACCACCACCATTATTGATTAAGAGTATTCGTAAATTTTTGATGTGTTGTATATTCCACAAAGCATTCAGTCCATAAAAGAAACTAAGATCCCCTATAATTAAATAGACAGGATCTTTGTAAACGGAAGCGAATCCGATTACAGAGGGTAGGGTACTTTCTATACCATTCACACCTCTATTGCAATATACTTTGATTGATTTATCCAATTGAAACAACTGCACATTCCGTACCGTAGAACTATTGGCTAGGTGCAAAACCGAATTTTTCGGCATTACCTTTAAAAAATCACCCGTAACCGATATATCCGAGAAAGGTATATCTTCTTTTGGTTCGGGTATGAGTAGAGAGGTATTCTTCCATAAATCGAAGAATGGTTTTTCTCTATTATCTTGGACTTCTGATGACAATTTAGAAAAGAATTCAATAGCTTCTGTTTCCACTAAATCGGTCAATGATTGAAACAAGTCTACTACTTCGCCCGACTCAGTCAGATGCCAGTGATTCTTAGGTTTATGTTGTCTGATAAAGTGCTTCAATCGTTTCGAAACAATATGCCCACCGAGTGTGATAACCAGATCAGGCGAAAAGCTTTCTTTATCCTCTTCAGATATGGTATATAGTAAAGCATCGAAATTGCTGATAAATAAAGGTGAAACACTATTCGATAGATTTTCAGTAAAGACTATACAGTCGGTTTTCTCTGCTAAACCTTCAAGTAGTTCAGTTAGTTTGGGAGTTTGAAACAGTTGTCCTACAATGATTAAACGTTTAGGCATCTTGTGCCACTTTTCAACAAAAGAGCTTATTTCAACAGATTTTCGAGGTCTTGCATAATCGATCTTTCTTACTTCGGGAAGAGATTCTTCCGAATAATCAAAAAGAGGTTCGTACAATGGTATATTTATATGTACAGGACCCGAAGCATCGGCAGTGCAAGCTATCAAAGCTTCATTGATTAACCGATTGCAAAACCATTCGTCTGTTTCGTTATTAATCTCAGGTAGGTGAACCGATTTTTTCGATAACGAACCGAATACTCCTGCTTGAGGTAAAGTCTGTCCGTCCATTTGTCCGATCCACTCGGGAGAGCGGTCAGCCGAAACTACTATCAAAGGCAATTGTTGGTAATAGGCTTCGCTTACTGCCGGAGCATAGTTTAGCAATGCAGAACCCGACGTACAACAAATAGCAACAGGTTGTTGCAAAGCCTGTATTATTCCCAAAGCATAAAAAGCTGCATTTCGTTCATCCACAATCGTGTGGCACTCAAAAAACGCATCTTGCGAAAAAGTCTGCATCAATGGAGCATTACGCGATCCAGGCGAAAGTACAATTTGCTTTACTCCATAAGCCTTGAGTAAAGCTACTGTTTGTAATACATTTTTCTTTACTGAAAACATATGCTGGGCTATTCATTTATTATTGATAATATGGTTTGAAGCTTATATTCGGTTTCTTTCCATTCCGATATAAGTTCAGATGAAGGAAGTATTCCTCCTCCTGCAAATAATCTCAGGTTTTGTTTGAATATTTGCATGCACCTCAAATTTACGAATAAATCTGTTTTGTTATCTACATCCAGGTAACCTAAAAAACCGGAATAGTATTTTCGGTCGTACCCTTCGTTCTTGGTAATGAAGTCAAATGCTTCTTTTTTGGGGAAACCACAAACGGCAGGACTTGGGTGAAGCAGGTTCAATAAACTTCCGATTTTGGAGGAATCATCTATATGAAAAGAAAATTCACTTTTGAGATGTGCCAGATTTCCCGACCGAATAGTCTTGGGCTCACTGTAAGTTGATTTTATACCCGCCTTTATCAGTTGTTGCTGCATATATTCAACCACAATCTGTTGTTCGAGGCGGTTTTTATCATCCCAGATTACGGCATCATCCTTAGATATTTTCTTGGTTCCGGCTAATGCGTCGGTCTTCCAGTTTCCGTTTTTTCCCGACACTAGTATTTCGGGAGAACAGCCGAGCCATGTTCCTGATTCGGGAGTATGGCATAAGAAGATGAAATTATCGGGATATTTTTTACATGCATTTAGAAAGGATAGTCCGCCAGAGAACTCTTCGTTCCGAGCAAGTTCGAAAGTACGTGAAAGTACCAGTTTTTTTAATGTATCACCAATTAGCGACTCATGGAATGCAGTATACCCTTTCTGATAATGATCGAATGATGTGGCTTTGGATGGTTCGAAAAAGCTAGAGGATGGCTCATTTGTATGCTTTTCGAAGGCTGAGTTGGAAAGATAGCTGAAAATAGCTTCTTCTCCCGTCAATACTACCTCAGGCTGAATTAATACTATTGGAGCTGCCTTTGATATCTGAAAAGGTGCAATAACAAATCCTCTTCTGTTATTCAGTTCTAATAGGTTCGTGAATGTTTCGGATTGGTCTGAGGTTTGTAATACCAAACGTATGTCGTGCTCGCCCGGTAAGCGGTATAGGGCAAAACTAATATTCTTATCGATCAGTAAATCAAAAAAACTATATTTTAGATGTTCTCTAAATTCCATGATTAAAAATTCAAACTAAGGTCTCAGACCTTTTTATACTATTCAGGTAAGATATAATCGCTGCAAATGGTTGTTAATCTTGAAGTATATCAGTAACTACTTATATTTACCCATTCTTTGGATTACGGCGATCCGTAAAAACATGCTAAATTAGAGTTTATTCTATTGAAAATTGTATTTTTTTCCTTAATAAATACTCTAAAAGTTAAATGAGTGCTTAATATAGGGAAAAGGTGCTGATGTTATTACTCTGATTTATGGTAAAATATTAGGAATTTAAAAACATGCTATTGATAAATTTATTTTCCTATTTTTGTAATATAGAAAACTTTATAATGAAAACAATGGAAGCAACCACAGTTAAAGGAAATAATCACGGAGCAAATGTAAGACGCTGGAGAGAGTGGAGAAACGTAAAACAGGATGTTCTGGCTGATAGTATAGGTGTATCACAAGCTACACTGTCGAGTTATGAAAAAAAAGATAAACTGGATCAGGAAATCTTGGTAAAAATAGCCAAAGTCTTAGATATTCCTGTGGAAGCTATTACTGAGATCGGTTCTGATACTTCTGTGAATATTTTCTCAGGTAGTTGGAATGATAATTCAGTTGCTCAAAATATTAATCCAACTTTTAACCCGATTGATAAAATCGTTGAACTTTATGATAAACTTCTAGAAACTGAAAGAGAAAAAGTGAAATTACTTGAAGAGGTATTGAACGGGAAAAAGTGAATTCTCTGATGGTGCTGATATAGCATAACTTAAACACAAAGTTCACAAAGGTGTTTTTTATAAAGAACACCATTTAAATATAAGCTCTAATCGAAAAAAGCACCTGTAATTAATAATTGCAGGTGCTTTTTTGATTTTCGAAGGGTGTGTTATTTTTTAGGCTTTAAACTGTTTTTCTATGATTTTTTCACAAGCTAATAAAATAAGATCGTAAGCATAATCAAAATCTTTCTCTTCGCCATGAAAGGGATCGGGAACATCCTGACTAACTGAAGGATTAACCTCGTTCATTAATAACCTTAATTTATGATGTTTGTCTTTTGGAGCCATTTCTTGCATAAAATCAAGTATATCTTGAGACATGGCATAGATGATATCAAAATCGTCAAAATCCTCTGTCGTTAATAGTCTGCATTTATGGCAACTGATATCTATATTGTGTTTTTGGGCTGTATGAATAGCACGCGAATCGGGTGCTTTACCAATATGAAATGCTTTAATAGCAGCACTATCAATCTCCCAGTTGAGTTTATTACTAGCTGATAATTCTCTTAAAACCCCTTCCGCTAGAGGTGAGCGGCAAATATTACCTTTGCAAACCATTAATATTTTCATTTCTTGTATTTTTAGTATTATACGTTGCTAAATATTTAAAATAATAGTAAATGTAACATAATTTTGTGTAAACCAGATAATTTACTACTTTTAGAAATCCTAATCTAGAATTCTATTTTGATTAGTATATGTTAGTATCAGCACAATCTTATTAATAAAACAAATGGAGATCATATTAATTGGCAGTCAAGCTGACACCCAAACGCTATCAACTATTATAAACGAAGAGTTACATCTTCAATGTTGTTCTATGAGTTTTGAAGATATCTCTACAAAAAGGCCTTGTGAGAGTAACGATCAGGTTTTTATCCTTGCTGCCCGAAAACCCTCTTTTCAAGCAGCAGCAAATGCATTGGCATATATCAAGACGCATAAACCTACAGCTTATATCATGCTACTAGCCGAAGATAAAGATGTGGAGCTAATGGGAGCGGCTTTGGAATATGGAGTAAATAATTTCTGGGTATTAACTGTAATCAGCGAAAGCGTCAGAGATAAAATTGTAGATCAGCTTAGAACACTTGCTCAGCAGAAAAAAAGAAAAAAGATACTTGCTATCGGAGCACATCCGGATGATGTAGAGATTGGCTGTGGAGGAACTATGCTCAAGCATATTGCTAAAAATGATGAAGTGATGATCTTAACATTAACCAGAGGAGCAGTAGGTGGTGATACGGAGAAACGTTATCTGGAGGCAAAAGCTGCGTCCGCATTTCTTCATGCTACTTTGATAATCAGTAATCTCGAAGATACATCCGTTTCGGAAGGACCTAAAACTATTCGGGTTATAGAGGAGGTTATCCATAATTTTCAACCGGATATTATTTATACTCATAGTGTAAATGATAATCATAAAGATCATAGAAACACGCATTTGGCTACTATAATAGCTGCCCGAACGATAGATGAGGTGTATGCATATCAGGCTCCCTCTACCAATATAAATTTTCATCCTCAGAAATTTGAGAGCATTGATAATTTTTTAGATTTAAAGTTACAGCTCATCGCTTTCCATGAAACACAAAAAAGTAAAGCTGTTTATCTAAAAGACGAGATAATAAAAGCTACTGCTATTTATTGGGGACGTTATGCAAACTATAAAGCAATAGAACCTTTTGAGATAATTAAATCTTAACCAAATAATTTAGAATATGGCTGTAAAAATATTAATTACAGGCGCCGGAGGCCCCGCCGCAATTTGTGCTTACAAAGCATTAAAAGACAAATCCTATGATTTCTTTATGGCCGATATGGACCCCTTGGCAACAGGTCTTTATTTTGTAGAACCGGCCAAAAGATTGGTTATTCCGGGAGGAGTTACACCCGGGTTTAATGAAGTTATTTTGCGTTTATGTAAACAGCATCAGATAGATATACTTATTCCTACCGTTGATGTTGAGTTGGTGCCAATAATGAAAATAGAAGAATCTTTTAATGCAATAGGCTGTCGTATAGTTAGCTGTAGGGCAGAAGTATTAGATGTAATTCTGGATAAGCTCAAACTAATGGAAAAATGTAACGGTAAAGTTATTTTACCTGAATTTCAGTCGTTGGAAGAGTATTTGATAAACCCACAGATCAGCTCAAATAAACTTGTATTTAAGCCACGAAGCGGTAGTGGTTCGCGAGGTATTATTATTACTTCTGCTCCTGATCGCAATATTTTGGAAAAGCTGAGGATGGAAAATTACATGGTTCAGGAATTTATTGGAGGAAAAGAATATAGTATCGATGTAATGCTTAATAACGATAGCTCGGTGGCTGCAGCAGTAGTTCGAGAGCGTCTCAAAGTAGATTCGGGGGTAGTTGTTGCTTCTAAAACTATTAAAAATGAAGCGATACAAGATTACTGTATAAAAATAGCTCAAGCAGTAGGAGTTACATACGGGGCAAACATTCAGGTAATTGTAGATGAAAAAGGAACCCCTTATTTACTTGAAATTAATCCTAGATTTTCAGGAGGATTGAGTTTGGTTGTAGAAAGTGGCGCTAATATTCCGTTGATGTGCGTTGAACATGCACTTTCGGGTGAGCCTATACCCTATTCCGATTATAAAGAATTAGCTATGGTTCGTTATTATGAGGAAATATATATGGCCGACTCTGAGTTTGGCAAGCACCAGAAGGCACTCGTGTCAAAGGCACTGGAAGTCTCATAACAATGGTATTGTTTAAAAAAAGTTGAAGTAAATTATAAATATGATTATAGGTCTAAAAATTCTTTTGACTTTTTTTGTCCTCTTAGGTGCTCTTCCTTTATTTGCATCTCTATATCAGTTTTTTTTGGTCATTTTTCATTCAAAACTTAATCATTATAAACTGGCTAGGCCTATTACGCCTAAAGTAGCGGTGGTGATTCCTTGTTGGAACGAGGCTGATGTGATAGGAAATACGATAGAGCACTTGTTGTCTATGGATTATCCACTTGAATCTTTAAAACTTTATGTAGTAGATGATGCAAGTACGGATAATACTTTCGAAATAGTGAATGAAAAATTGAAACTATATCCTGACAATATACGCTATGTAAAGAGAGAAAAAGGCGGTGAAGGAAAGGCACATACGCTCAATGCCGGAATTAAAGTACTATTAGAAGAGGATTGGGCCGAAGCTGTTTTAATTATTGATGCGGATATTCTTTTCGAGGAAAAAACCCTTAGGAAGATGGTTCGACATCTTGCCGATCCGGATGTAGGAGCTGTAATGGCCTATATAAAAGAAGGGTCAGTATCTAACACGTTAGTCCATAAATTTGTAGCATTTGAATATATTTGTGCACAAGCTGCCAGTCGGAGAGCGCAGAATGTATTAGGGGTTACCGCATGTCTGGCAGGAGGGGCACAGCTGCTTACTAAGGAAAATCTGATAGCGATAGGAGGGAAGATCGATACTTCATCTCTGGCTGAAGATACTTTTACTACTTTCAATACCCAGCTGACCGGGCGAAAAACCATTTTTGATCCTTATGCTATTGTTTGGGCAGAAGAGCCGAATTGTTTAGTCGCATTATGGAAGCAAAGGCTGCGGTGGGCAAGAGGTAATGTTCAGGTGACCAAAGCTTTTAAGCATATATGGCTTAATAAGAAAATTGGAAACCTGGGTTCTTTTAGCTTTTCTTTTATCTGGTTTACGATTATGCTCATGCCTTTGTTGATGATATTGTCATCGATAGGACTTACGGGTTTATTTTTTCTTGACTTCCCTTATTCATGGTTCATATTTAAACAATTTTGGATACTCAATACCTTTACGGATCTGTTTATTATTTTGACTTGTAATTTTTTAGACCCGAAAACAGCGAAAAGAACACGGCTCGAAGGGCTTTTGTTTCCCGGTATAATATCCCTGTGTTTAATTATTCTTTCCGTTTATCCTAATCTTCTGGATAAATTGTTGGATATAATGGTTCTTGCGAATGATGGAAATCATCTTTATTTCGGGCTTGATTTCAAATCATTTATTATTGTTTTCTTCCTGTATCTTTGGGTTGCTCTATGTATGGTTGTATCTTTTATGGCATATTATACCGAGAAAAAAGGTTTTCCATTATTTATCTCACGTACACTCTTGCTTATTGGTGGGTATGGTCCTTTCTTATGTGCTGTCACATTTGCTTCTTACATAAAAGAAATAACCAAGTCGGAAATGAAATGGGATAAAACTCGGAAAACAGGTAACTTACAGAAAAATGGCTGATTAATGAAGAAAGAAGAAAAAGATAAGATGGACAATGATGCTCGAAAAGAATTAGCGAGGGAAAGAAAAATAACTTACCTACAGATTATCTCAATCGTAATTCTTTTGATTCTCGGTACTTTACTGGCTCTCTTTTCAGACGATGAAGCATATATAGCAATCTGTATACGAGAATTATTTGGTAGGCAGTAGAATGTAGATGTTGCTGTTTTATAGAAGTTTATAGCTGATGCCTAAGCTGGCAATATGTAAATTCCAACTACCGACATTATCATTTTTCTTAAAATGATTGTAAGTATAGTTAACGCCTAGATATAGTTTTTTCGAAATAGGGAATGTTGTGTTAAAATTGAATCCATAGTATTTCTGGTATTGCTTAAGTGTTGTTACATTCGGAAGATTTCTAAATTCGGGGATAACGTTATTATCTCCAGTGAGTAAATTAAGTGAAATTACCGAGTTTTCATTGAAATAATATCGGTATCCTAAAATAAAATCGTTATTAGATATGCCATTGTTGAGATATATCCATTTTGCCAGAAATAGATTTTTATGTACAGCATAACTTGCTCCTGTATTTATCATCCAAATATCTTTCTGTCCTGAAAGGGCTATATACTTTACTCCGTTTTCAATTTCCAACTGTTTAATCCCTATGTAGTAGTTTGAAATAGCAGCAGTAAAATTAGGGTACCATGCTGTGTTCGAAAAAGAAAGGGAAGCGTATTGGTAGGTTTTCTTTTTTTTAGGAGTATAATAAAACTCATTCGCTGATTGCCATCCTGTTTTGGTGGTATTATTATATGCCATCTGGAAGTTGCTTATCAGCGTATATTGTGCCTTCTTTAGTTTTATTCCTGCTGAAGACTGGTTTAGGTTCATTGTGCCGAAGTCAGTATACTGTTGCTGTGCACTAATGTATAGAGAGGTACTGTCGGCCTTTCTTAATGCAAGATCTTTTCCGATAAGTGATTGCGTTTGGGCATTGAGTGTTTGATGAGAAGAAAAATAAAACACAGGTACTAATAGTAGCAATAGTGTGGAGAATTTTCTCATATTAGAACTTGTTTAGTTAAGATTATTTTTTCAAATCAAAGCAGTAGAACTATTATCCCCTAATTATAGCTGTTGACTGTTATTTTTGGTCAGCAGGCTGCTTTACTTTTTACTTTTTATTTTTTCTCTGTATTCTTTAATCAGAATTTCACTTTGAGTGAGACTTTCCTCCAGATTTAAAATAGCTTCATTGAGTAGAACGGGGTCTGTGTTATTTTTTATTTTCTCGTCAAGAAGTTCTATCTTAGCCGAAATAGCCGGAAGACCTATCATGTTGAAAGATGATGTAAAGTTGTTTAGAAATTCGATTTTCGAAGCTAAACTTTCCTCTTTATTACTGTTTAGAAAACTGGTAATTTTAGGAAAAGTTTGTTCTTGCATCAAACTCATCATTTTATCGACCATTTCATTATCGGAGCCTCCGTATAATTCAATTAAATCTTTTTCGTTAATACTGATATATTCCATAAAACTTGAAATGAATAAAAGTATAAATGTTTCTTCTTCAAAGATATAAATTTATCTTATTATTTGTGTCCTTTATAAGAAATTATTATAGGAATGTCTTTTTTTCTTTAGGAAGTGGTTCCACCTGAGATATTAGTTTTATCTCTCTAATTGATAACTTGTCATCAATTTATTAATACGCTAAGATACTGTGGTAATGACTTGGGAACGATTTAATTTCCATATAACGTTAACTTCTTCAAATTCAAAGTGCTTAAACCCAGAATCTTTGATGAATACTTTGCACAAATTTTTTTCATCTAATTAGATATTTTGATAAACAAAAGAATAGACCCGAAATTCTATTATGTATTGAGATCGAGTATTTATAAATTCAAATTTTCTATACAAATGACTCCTTTAAAGTGTATTGGCTCTTTGAAAAATAAATGTTTAAACTTTATGTGATGATTAATTTCATGCGATTTCCCTAAATTCGGGTTTTTGTCTTTCTTGTCTGTTGTTTTTTTGCAAAATATGCTGGAAGATTCGATTTAAACTGCCGCCTTCTGCCTAGGTAAACTGACCTCTTGGAACCGAAGTAAACTACCGCCTTGAAAAAGGTAATAAAGTACTTGTCATATTCGAGCATATGAGTTACTTTTCGTTTAGAAACAGATAAACAAAAAGTGAAATAAGTTGTCCGCCTTTACGTATAAGTCAAAGGCACCAAAGCCATTTCCATCACAGCAGATTGAAGTCTATTGGGGTTATGGAATGATAGCCTAGCACACCCGTTCATACAGAAGACATCAATATACTACGTACGAAGAACACGTGTTTTCAAAACACAGGTTTCAGACCGAATGGTGTACGGAGAATTTTATCAAGAAAGGAGCGATATACAGGAAAATATAGGCTATTACATCGGTAAGGTTTTTGAGTATAAGCCTAATGTCGAGCAACCATGTAAATCTTATTCGGGTGTACTGAGCTTCGCTTGCAGAGTTGAGTAGGAGCGTTTGTTTGGCATGTACGATGCTTTTAAAACCAATCCAGAGACATCTATTAAAGAAACTTACACCGAACCAATTAATAGCCTGTTAGTGAATAATGAATAGGATGACCGTAAGAACATAATGGAAGACAGAGTCCTCAAGTAATCCAACTTCCGTAACAAGGCATCCTTGGAACAGTTAGACTACTCCATTGAAAGAGATTAGACAAAACTCAGATACATAGGTTAGCCAGCCTAGATTTTATCAAAGAACATAAGGAATTGTTTATACCAAGCAACACAGGAATCAGAAAGAGTTATTTGGCAAAAGCTATCGGTTTATCATGCCTGTCAGATGAGTTACCGAGTCTTTTATATATCGACCTCTAAGCCGTTGGATCAACTTTAATTGGCTAAAATGTAAGGAACTATACTAACTGATCTTAAAAGGATATATAGGATGGAGCTGCTTATACTTGATGATTTTCGACTGCAACCTTTTGACTCACAATCAAGGATTGTTTTATTAGATATTATTGAAGATAGGCATGAGAAAAGGTCTACAATCATAACTTCTCAGATTCCTATCAAAGGGAGGTATGATATTATTGGAGAAAAACAATTGCGGATGAGATATTGGAACGAATAGTTCATCATTATTGATGTTTTCAAACATAACTAATTATCATCCATAATTTATAAACGATATTTAGACAAAGAGTCTAGTTTTTGATAAATATTTCTGCATTACAGAAATAGCCAATGGAGATTGTTTCACAAAAAACTTACTTTAAATAACATAATGATAACATTCGAATTAATAAAATCTCTTTTTCTTTGTTCTGAATATTTTAAAGAGAAAAATAGAATGGAAATATTGGATAAGAGGTACGAAAAAGAGTTTTATGAACAAGTGTATCTGTTAGCATTTGGGAAAAGTAGAATATTTTTCTACCAAAGTGATATTAAGGATATTATGATTTTTCTTGAAGGTAATTTTTGCGGGGATAATTTAATATTTAAGACAAGGCTTCTATGTCGGTTACTTTATTATGATGCATTTGTCAACCTCTCAATTAAAAAGCAACTTATCCAGAAATCCAAGGAGTTATCAATTAATTGCCAGTAGATGATAAAATTAGTCCCAAACCTCTTATTGTCTTTATTTCAACAGATGTATCTTTTGATAAGTAACGCCTCATTTTACTAATAAAGACATCTAAACTTCTGGAGGTAAAGTAGTCATTTGTACCCCAAAATTTAAGAAGAATATCATCTCTTTTAACGAGTTCTCCTCTGTTCTCGCATAGCATCTGTAAAATTCCTGATTCACGTGAGGTTAGTAATTGCTTTTGTGAATTATATCCGAGTGAATATTTTTCAGGATCAAATGTATAAAGACCCAGATTATATATTTTAGTTATAGTCTTTGTTTTAGTTTTATTTCTCAAATTCATCAATGCCTTAATATGGGCATCTAATTCTTCCGGAAGAAATGGCTTTTTTATGTAATTATTTACACCAGAATTATAACCAGAAGTAACATCTTTAGAGGTGTTTCTTGCTGATGCAAAGACGATTGGAGTCTCTACGTCTGACTGGCGAATAATGCAAACCATTTCTAATCCACTCATAATAGGCATCTCTACATCGGATACAATAATCTCGGGATTATGCTCCTTCCAGGCTTTTAAACCGTCTTTCCCATTATTAGCTAGAATTATTTCGTATCCTCCTATTATTTCTTCTAGGCTTCCTTTTATTATGTAGCCAAGATTTATATCATCTTCAACTAATAGTAACTTTATCTTTTTCATCTTTATTGGGTATACTAATTGTAAATTCACTAAAAGATCCCAGGATACTATTTACTATGACCTCACCTCCATGGGCTGTAATTACTCTATAAACATAATTGAGTCCTAAGCCAAAGCCTGTAGGCCCTGCTGAACTGTTTGTGAAGGAAGCACGCTCAAATTTATCAAAAATCTTTTTCTGATTTTTCAATGATATTCCAACACCATTATCCCAGACTACTATTTTTGTATATTGTCCGTCAGAAATAGAACTTATATTAATGCGAACAGTTTCCCTTGAATATTTAATTGAGTTTTCAATTAAATTTCTGATAATTTCTGATAAATATTCAGGATCGGCATAAACATACTCTACATTATTAAAGTTTGTATGAAAATCAATGCACTTCCGAGGCTCAATATTAAATTTTTCTATTAAGCTGTTAATCATTCTGGGTAAATCAATTAATTGCTTTGTCAGCTTCATTTTATTGTGCTCCAATCTTGCAATTGTTAATATTCTATTGGAAAGTGTTAGTAGATGATTGCTTTCATCTACAAGGATATTAAAATATTGCTCTTTTAGATCTGGTTTATCATCTAGTTTTCCTGTTTTTAAGGTTTGTGCTCCCATTAATATCGTTGTAAGTGGATTTTTCATATCGTGAATCATAGCATATGTAAAATCTTTTCGTATTTCAGCGATTCTATTCTGGCGGATAATGATTTTTACTTGTAGAAAAATACAATATCCAATAATGATAGCGATTAAGCCTGATCCAATAAGTAAAAGGGTCATCTTCTCAAATATCATTTTGTATGGAGAAATAACAACAACTTTTATAGATTCTGATTTATCCATTCGTATTGGCATAGTTTTAGTATAAAAAATAGGGCTAGCATCTTTGGATATGCCATGTTCTATAATCACTGATGTTTTATCTGTATTATTAATCTTCTCTAAATAATAGTCAATCTTTCCGACATTTTTATTTGCTATACTATAAAATACACTATCTAAACGAGTGAAATTAAGAGGAGATCCTTCTGAATATAGAAATTCCTGAAAGGCTAATGCATTTGTCTCCGGATCATTCTCCGGATGCGCCCCTTCAACTATTTTCCCATTATCCTTATGTTTTCCGGGAGACTTTAAACGTAAATAAACTTCTTTTTCAATTGATAGGCTTAAAACATTATCCAATCTTTCTACTAGTTCTTTTTCAAGAAGAGTATAGGTATTATATAACCAAATACCTTGTAGTACGAGTATCGAGATAATAGCAATGCAGGTAATTATTTTTATAAACTGATTTTTCATTGTAAAGCGCGTGATCATTGATTCACAAATATAATAACATTTAGATAACATTATATATGATTTCGATAACTTATTAAATAAATCGATGAGCTTTACTTTGCAGTATCAAAATAAGTAAGCAAAATAGATCTTAGCGCAAAAAGCTATTTGCAAGCAATTGTTAAAACTATTAAACTTTAAATAAATGAAAAATCTTTTAGCAAATACTCAAATAAGAATATTGACAAATAAGGAATTAGTAAAGATAACCGGAGGGGGACGCTGGGTCGTTGTTGATGGAGAATTGGTCTTTGTGAATAATTAACCCTGTACAAAAAAATAACATAATGATGGCAATCTGATAACCTAATTTACTCCTAAAGAAATCTAGATTTGAAATCTCAAATAATAAGCAAAAATGAATCATGTTATGGAATGGAAAGATCGACACGATTTAAGCTTGGATACTCTTTGTGAGATAGCTATAGATAAAATAAAAGAGGTAAGGAGGAAAGAGAAAATTGGTGTAAAAGAAGAAAAAATCAAATGTACCCTTTTAATGATGGACGAAAAACTCTCTTAAAGCACTTTTATTCATAGGGATTTATATTGATAAATTATAACTAAGTGAAAGTAGGAAATCTTTGATTACGTATACATTTAAAATGTTCGATAATATGAAACAGATAGAAACTTATAAGTATAAAATAGCTTTGGTAATATGTTGGTATGGTCAACTCCCTTGGTATTGGAAATATTTTGTTCATAGCATGCAATATAACTCAACTATAGACTGCATATTAATCACCGATGAAAAAATAGAAGAGCTACTACCTTCTAATATTAAACAAGTACAGATGTCCTTATCAGAAATCAAGACTTTGGCTGAATGCAAATTAGGATTTCCTGTATCATTAGACTACCCATATAAATTATGTGATTTTAAGCCGGCATATGGATTGTTGTTCGACGAATTACTGACCGAATATGACTTCTGGGGGCATGGGGATTTAGATGTGATTTTCGGAAATATTCGGAACTTTATAACAGATCCCATACTAGATAATAACGATATAATTAGTGTGAGACGTGATTTTCTAACTGGTTATTTCATGCTTTTTAGGAATAATATATATATAAATAATCTATTTACAAAAAGTAAAGATTATAGGAAAGTATACGAAAGTCCAAGGAGTTGGTGTTTTGACGAATGTAACCATATGCATTTAGAAATAGGATTCAATAAAAATAGCATATTGAATATAGACTGTGATATTGACAGTATGGAGCATGTAGTCCAAAGAGAAATAGAGAGTGGAAATATTAAAGTGTTTTTCGACTTTATGGTAGTCGAAGGTACACCAGGTAATATTAAATGGGAAAAAGGTTCTTTATTCTATAAAAATGAATATGAAATATTGCTATATCATTTTATAGCAATGAAATCAATTAAAAACCTTTATCTCCCATTATGGGAAAAGCTTCCGGATATTATAGAAATTGGTGAAAACTTTATAACAAGTCCTTCCTCTGGATTTGTAGAGAGGTTGAAGTTAACAGCCAGATTAAAGCTTGATAGAATTAAATGGTCGACTCAAATACTATTTAGGAAGAAAATAGTAGATGTGATTTCCTATTTAAAGAAAAAAAATGAAATTCTAAATTATAATGCTTTTATAGGACATTATAGAAAGAGCCATCTATCTGTTATCTATGAAGTATTGATAAATAAAGAATATTTAGTTCTACGGCACTCGCATCATAATGGGGCAATTTTCAGGCATATATGGGGTAATGTATTTATAACGCCGGATCTCAGAACAATAGTCAAAGGTAAAAATATTGAAGGGAAATTTGTTCTGGAGATAAAAGGATTAAATAGGAAGATCGATTTATTCGTGAAAAAATAATATGAAAAAATAATATGAAAGTAAAAAGAAAAATTTCAGAAATGTTGACATTCTTAGAGTCTGAGGATAATCAGTTAAATAAAATAGAACTCCTCCTGGAAGATGCCACAAATATATGTGGGGGTACTGAGGACACAATAGTTTACTCCTCTTCTCCCCGGAATTATTGTTCAATCTTATTAAAGGAAAGTTCTAATACGTTTAAGCTATAAGTAACAAGGAAAGATTTAAATCAATCAATAAAATTATTAATTAAAAAAACAAAAATTATGGAAAAGAAAAAGATTTCAGAGCTAGTAAATCAATTGGAAAATGAGTCTAATTCTATTGCGGAAATAAACGGATTCGAAGTTCTTAACTCTGAATTGCAAGAGATGTATGCCGGAAGTGATACAAACTATGTCCTTTGTGGTGGTAACGGATATTGCCCCGGGAAATAAATTCATCTGTAGTATAATGTCTTAGTCTCTTTAATAAATTAAAACAGTTTAACTGTTCAGATAACACTATATTTTCTAAGGATGAGGGATGATGAACTTATACTTACAAAGCACTTATACTCTAATAATAAAGTAATTAATTAAAAAAAACAAAAACTATGGAAAAGAAAAAGATTTCAGAGCTAGTAAATCAATTGGAAAATGAATCTAATTCTATTGCGGAAATAAACGGATTCGAAGTTCTTAACTCTGAATTGCAAGAGATGTATGCCGGAAGTGATACAAACTATGTCCTTTGTGGTGGTAACGGATATTGCCCCGGGAAATAAATTCATCTGTAGTATAATGTCTTAGTCTCTTTAATAAATTAAAACAGTTTAACTGTTCATAACACTATAATTTTCTAAGGATGAGGGATGATGAACTTATACTTACAAAGCACTTATACTCTAATAATAAAGTAATTAATTAAAAAAAACAAAAACTATGGAAAAGAAAAAGATTTCAGAGCTAGTAAATCAATTGGAAAATGAATCTAATTCTATTGCGGAAATAAATGGATTCGAAGTTCTTAACTCTGAATTGCAAGAGATGTATGCCGGAAGTGATACAAACTATGTCCTTTGTGGTGGTAACGGATATTGCCCCGGGAAATAACTATTAGTATTAATCTAGAGAGGTCTTAAGATCTCTCTAGATCTCTCTATCTTTTTCAATAATATTATACTTTAACGATATGAAATTTAGTCAATTTAACTCAATAATCCAATTCGGAGACAAATTCTCAATATATAATTCTCTTACAAGAAGGTATATGTTAATAAATCTTTTTCTTAAAGAATTAATTGAGACAACTGTGAAAAATAATCAGCTCGCAGTGTTGGAGAAGAACTATACGTCTCTATATCAGGAGTTGTGCTTGAATGGTTTTTTGGTGGATAGTAAGGACAATGAGGTTAATAAAGTAATAAATATATTGAATCGGGTCGAGAATAATAATGACCACTTTGTGCTAACGATAAATCCCACAATGAACTGTAATTTCAAATGTTGGTACTGTTATGAGAGTCATATAAAATCTTCGAAAATAAATCATCAAACCCTAAATAAGATATTGGCATATCTTCAGCATATTTTTGAGCAGAATCAACATATGAAGTCTTTTAGTTTGAGATTTTTTGGAGGAGAGCCTCTATTATACTTCTATGATTCTTGTTATCCTATAATGAAAACATTTCAGCTTTTGTGCAATATGCATAAGGTAAAAGGAAACATTGGTTTTACTACTAATGGATTCTTAATAAATGATGAGATGGTCTCTAAATTTAAAGAGTTTAATGACTTGTTTTTTCAAATAACATTAGATGGTTATAAAGATGAGCATGATTCTGTTCGATACACCTCTAGGCAAAAAGGTTCATATGATAGAATCGTAAAGAATATAACAACATTAGTTAATAATAATTTTGTTGTCCTTCAAAGAATTAATTATACTCCAGACAAGTTGAATAATTCCCATAAAATATTAGCTGATTTAACTAATATAGAATGTGACAAGAGAAAGAATATTGTGACTTCGTTTCACTGTGTTTGGCAAACTAGTAAGTTAGCATATAACACAAATAATTATAATAATTTATTAGATCAGATGGATTTGTTTGAAGCAAATAAGATACCAACCGATAGTCATTTAAGGCTGCATAAAGTTCAAGAGGTCTGTTATGCAGATATTCAGAATAGTGCAGTCGTTAATTTTAATGGAGACCTCTTTAAATGTACAGCTCGAAATTTTGATACGGTTAATAGGGTAGGTTATTTAGATGAGAGCGGTATACCTGTTTGGGATTCAGACAAAATAGAAAAGAGAGAGAGAGCTAAAGTCTTAAATAAGAAATGTTTATCCTGTCGTATATTACCTGTTTGCAAAGGAGGTTGTTCTCAACATAGGTTAGAGGCAGACGGAGGCGAGTATTGTATTTATAACTTTGATGATAACCTGATTGATCAAACAATAGAAATGAATTTGAACAGGCTTGTCAATCTAAAATCAAAAAGAGGAGTTCTATAATATTATTTGCCAAAAAGATATAATATATGAAATTTAGATACTACAAACAATTAGAAGAAAAGGATTGTGGTCCGACTTGTTTGAAAATGATATGCAAACATTACGGAAAAGATTATTCTATACAATCCATCCGAGAATTATGTGACATCACAAAGGTTGGTACCTCAATGGAGGATTTAAAAAATGCAGCGGATAAAATTGGATTAGACACATTAGCACTTAAGCTAGATATAGAGAATCTAAAAACGATTCATCTTCCTGTTATCTTGTATTGGAAGTCATCTCATTATGTCATCTTATACAAAATCACCTTGAAGAAAGGTAAGTATTATTATTATATAGCAGATCCGGGTTTTGATAAAATAAAATTAAGTGAGGATGATGTCATAAATAGATGGAGCCTAAATGACAATAAAGGGTATGCTATGATGTTTGAACCGAGCCCGCTTTTCTATAAAGAATCGGCTGCTTCAAAAGAATCAGGTTGTGGATGGTTAAATGGGCTATGGGGAATGTATCGAAACAAGATATCAGAGTA
Organism: Dysgonomonas sp. HDW5A; assembly: GCF_011299555.1. Taxonomy (NCBI): domain Bacteria; kingdom Pseudomonadati; phylum Bacteroidota; class Bacteroidia; order Bacteroidales; family Dysgonomonadaceae; genus Dysgonomonas; species Dysgonomonas sp. HDW5A. The sequence continues at coordinate 1,872,187 of NZ_CP049857.1, forward strand.
TAAACATAAGTTTAGTTTAGCTTTGTTACTAGCCTTAGTGGCTATGATTACTTCCTGGACATTACCATTCTTTTTTCAAAAAATTGTCGATGATGGAGTTGTTGGTAAAAATATTCAACTAATATGCTGGATATTAATCATACAATTTATAATTGCAATAAGTAATTTTTTATCGAACTCTTTCAGTTCCATATTTTTAATGCAAACAAATTTTAAAATTAGCATACAAATGTTTACTGATTATTTGGTGAAAATAATCAGATTACCTATTGCCATGTTTGATAAAAAACAAAACAGTGATTTTGTTGTCCGGATGGATGATATTACTAGAATACAGAATTTTATCACTTCTGCAGGAATAGAATTTTTCCTCCTTTTTAGCAATCTTGTGGTATTTTCTGCTCTTTTGATATATTTTAATTTATATATATTTCTTGTTGTTATATCATTAGGTATTATGGGAGTTGTCTGGGCATCATTATTTCTGAAGAAGAGGAGGCATTTAGACTATCAATTAGTCACATTAAATGCTGAGAATCATTTAAGTGTCTATGAAATGATAACTGAAATGACTGAGGTAAAAGCAAATAATGCTCAGAATACCAAAGTTGGTCAATGGCGAGAGATATATGATAAGCAGGCGAAAACGTTTTTATCTTCTTTGTATTTAAATTATTGGCAGGTTCTTGGTCCACAATTTTTCAGCCGCCTGGAGAACTTATTCACAACAGCTATCTGTTCTTATCTGGTAATCTCTGGGAGTATGACTATTGGTACAATGTTAAGCATCTCATTCATCACTGCCCAGCTAAGTGCTCCAATGGATCGATTTATATATTTTCTAAGAAACTTGCAGGATGTTTCTCTATCAAGTGAAAGGGTTGGTGAAATACAAAGTATAGAAGATGAGGATTTCAATAGATGCACTAACCCTCCTGAAAGACTTGAGAAAGGAATCATTTTCGATCAAGTTTCATTTAAGTATCCTGGTGGTGGCAAACGCTGCATATTGAGAGATATCAGTCTTTTTATACCTAAAAATAAAATTACAGCGATTGTTGGGATAAGTGGTAGTGGTAAAACCACTTTACTAAAACTAATACTTGGATTTTATTCTCCGAGTTCAGGAAATATATATATAGATAATTTAAATATGGATCAGGTTATTCAAAATTCATGGAGGGATAAGATCGGAGTTGTAATGCAGAATGGCTATATATTTAGTGGCACTATTGCCGAGAATATAGCATTGGCAGACCCGTCCCCTGATATGGATAAAGTGAGACATGCTGCAATGATATCGTGTATAAGTGAATTCGTAGAGGAGTTGCCTCAAAAATACAAAACTAAAATTGGAAAAAATGGAGTGGATTTAAGTGGAGGGCAAAAACAACGAATTTTAATAGCAAGGGCACTTTATAAAGATCCGGAGGTACTCCTTTTAGACGAGGCTACTAGTGCTTTGGATGCGAATACAGAAAAAGTTATTGTTGAGAACCTGAATAGTTTATTTAAAGATAGAACTGTCGTAATTATAGCACATCGGTTTAGTACTATAAAAGCTGCAGATCAAGTGGTGGTAATTGATAATGGAATTATTACAGAAATAGGGACACATCGCGTTTTGACTGAAAGCCAAGGTGAATATTTTAAATTAGTGAGAAATCAATTGGAGTTAGCATAGAAATTCTATAGAAAAACAATAATGGTATGAAAAAAATGCTTTTTTATTTTCTTATGACTGTTTATTCGTCATATTTATTCTCTCAGAGAGACCATGTTAGTGTTATGGGTAGCTTAATTGATGCAACAAATACACCAATTGAATATGCCAATGTATCTCTTCTGTCTAAAGATTCAACATATATATTGGGGGGCAACTCTACTAGTGACGGACAATTTAGAATATCGCCAACATCCCAAGGCGATTATATTGTTAAAGTAAGCTATGTCGGTTATCAAGATACATATATTAATGTTCCTCAATTAATGGAGAAGCGTGATATCGGAATTGTTGTTCTACAAGAGAATACACATAATCTTAAAGAGATAGAAGTAACGGCTGATCGCGTAATAAATAAGGTTGACAGACAAATTACATTGCCAACTGATTTTCAGATCAAAAATTCTGTGCAAGGAATTGATTTACTAAACAAAATGGCAATTCCTGAAATCGCTGTTGATCCAGTCAATAGAACTGTTATTGCTACCGACGGAGGAAGTGTACAAATTAGGATTAATGGGGTTAGAGTTAGCTCTGTTGAGTTAATGGGAGTAAAGGCCGATGACGTTCTGCGTGTTGAAACCTATAATGCTCTCGGAGCACGCTTTGGAGGTGAGGATGCTACAGTTATTATTGATGTTATTCTGAAGCAAAAAAAAACTGGGGGCTATGTTATGACCGATCTTATGAATGCTCCATTTGTTGGATTTGGTGATAATCTGGTCGTAACAAAAATGAACTATAAAGATTCACAGTTTGGAGCTTTATACTATCTCAGTTATCGTGATTATAAAGATCGCTTCATAAATCGAAAAACAGAATTTAATAATCCTGACGATTCTTTTTATCGTCAGCAAGATGGAATAAAAACTCCATTCAATTATCAGACTCATAATGTCAACTTTTCATACAATTTGAGATCTTCGGATAAATATCTGTTGAATGTTGAATTTAGAAATGAAATTCTAAATGTAAATAACAATTATAGGAGTAGGTCTTATTATTCTAATACAGGATTGACTACTTTTAATAATACCTTAAATAGAAATTCACGTTACAGTCCTACACTTGATCTGTTTTTCAAATATAATCTATCAAAAAAACAATCATTAATGACAAATATTGTAGGTACCTATATTAAAACAAATAATAAGAGGGATTATAAAGAATATGATGACGAAGTAATATTCGTAGATATAAGCAATAGGGATAAGGGAAATAAATATTCTTTAATAACAGAAGTTGTTTATGAGAACCAGTTTAATGATAAATTAGGTTTTAGCACAGGGATTAACCATACACAGGGATATATAGAGAATACGATTATACAGGCGACAGCGGAGAAGATGAATCTGCGTAATACAAATACATATTTATTTTCCCAACTGCAAGGAACAATTCAGAAGTTCAATTATTCATTAGGCGTAGGTATTACTCGTATATGGTTTAATGAAGCAAAAAATGGATTTACTTTTTATGCATTTAGACCATCGTTGCAATTAGCATACAAAGCAAAAGATAACTTAGCTATACGATATAACTTTTCAATTGAATCTCAAGCTCCATCTCTAGGGCAACTCAATGGTGTAGACCAAAGAGTCGATAGTATACAAATAAGTAGAGGAAATCCAAACTTGCGGCCTTATAATTTATATAATAATATCTTAACTTTGAGTTTTAGTCGGAATAATATCAGTGCGAATCTGAATTTCAGGTATAATTATTTTGACAGTCCTATTATGGATGTCACATATCTAGAGAATGATATGTATATAAATACATATGCCAATCAAAATAATCTAGTAAAGTATGGTGTTTTTGCTAATATGAAGATCCAGCTCATAAAAGATATTTGGAGTATTGGAGTAACTGGAGGTGTAGATCGTTTTCATAGTCAGAGTAGTACTTATTCACACTACCATACCGCTTATTGGGGCAATATTAATACCAATGCATCTTATAAGAAATTTGATTTAAACTTTGCAATCAATTTTAGGACAAGTAGTTTGTGGGGCGAAATTATTAGTTATGGAGAAGATTGGCAATCAATAGATCTCGGTTATAGATATAGAGCGTTTAGATTTGGAGCAGGGATGAGTTATCCATTCAAGAGTGAATGGAGTGCAGGATATAAGAATCTTTCAAAAATAAGAACAGAGAATTCATGGACATATATTCCTGACAATGGACATATGCTATTCCTGCGTTTCTCTTGGGATGTGTCTTTCGGGAAGAAATATCAGTCTGTAAGTAAATCTTTAAATAATTCGGATAGAGATACGGGTATTCGGGGGATTGATTAAGTTGTTGATAACGAGGTTTTTTTTTGATTGAATATGTCTTGTTCGGGATAACCGATTCATCAAATTATTACTTGTTATATGTAAAGTAGATCTTTGATTATTACATTTTAAGAATGTGTGCAAATTTATGGTGCAAATAAAGAAGCAGTTAAGCGAAAAATGCTTAACTGCTTAGTTCTTAAGTGGTCCCACCTGGGCTTGAACCAGGGACCCCCTGATTATGAGTCAGATGCTCTAACCAACTGAGCTATAGGACCTGATTGAGATGTTCTCTCGAAATCGGATGCAATATTACTGCTTTTTGTTTATATATGCAAGTATTGAGACGAAAAAGCATCACCTAAATTAACGAAAAAAAGAAAACCTGCACGATATATGCAGGTTTTCAGTATTATAAGGCTAATCAGAGATTAGTTGTTTTCTGGTCTAAGCTTTCTTACAACAGCACCAGTACGCCACATTTCGCTTTCACGAAGAGCTTGTAGTTCTTTCTCAAGACCTTCACGGTAGTCTGGTTTTGAATTTGTGTCGATAGAACGTTGAGCTTCGTTTCCACAAGCTACCTCTGCATATAATTTAGCGAATACAGGTTTAGTTGCATCATGAAAAGGTCCCATCCAGTCTAAAGCACCACGTTGTGCAGTTGTAGAACAGTTTGCATACATCCAGTCCATACCATTTTCAGCGAAAAGAGGCATCAATGATTGTGTAAGCTCTTCTACGGTCTCATTGAATGCCTCCGAAGGGCTATGTCCATTCTCACGTAGAACTTCGTACTGAGCCAAAAGAATACCTTGTATAGCACCCATTAGAGTACCACGTTCTCCTGTAAGGTCAGAATATACTTCACGTTTGAAATCTGTTTCGAATAAATATCCCGAACCTACACCAATACCTAGAGCGATTACACGTTCTTTAGCACGTCCTGTAGCATCTTGGAAGATAGCGTAACTTGAGTTCAAACCACGTCCTTCTAAGAACATACGACGAAGGCTTGTTCCCGAACCTTTAGGAGCAACAAGAATTACATCAATATCAGCAGGAGGGATAATATTTGTACGTTCTTTGTATGTAATACCAAATCCGTGAGAGAAATACAATGCTTTACCTGCTGTCAAATATGGTTTAATACGAGGCCACACTTCGATTTGAGCTGCATCTGATAAAAGATATTGAATAATAGTACCTTTTTCAGCAGCTTCTTCTATATCAAAAAGAGTTTCACCCGGTACCCAACCGTCAGCGATAGCTTTTTCCCAAGTTTTACCACCTTTACGTTGACCGATGATTACATTGAAACCATTGTCACGAAGATTCAATGCTTGACCCGGACCTTGAACTCCATAACCGATTACAGCGATTATTTCGTTTTTTAATACTTCTCTTGCTTTTTCCAAAGGAAATTCTTCACGAGTAGCAACTTGCTCTACTACTCCTCCAAAATTCATTTCTGCCATTTTCTTTTTTTGTTATATATGTAAATAGTATTATTAATTAATCTGATATATAAAGGTTTGCAACCTTATTGCCAAGTAACTCTGGCTAAGCAAATTGTTTTGTCATGATGCTTCATTTCTAAAACAGATTTATTCAGTTCCGTTTTGCTTTGTAAGATATCAAGAGTTGTCCCATATTGACCTTCTGCAATATAGTTAATTTCGAAGGTTTTAATTTCTTTCTCCTGAAACATTTCCAGAGGGAATACATCTATAAAGTGTTCTATATATTTCATGCTGTTCAGATGTTCGTTTATATCAATATCGCTGTACTTTACAGTAAAGGATGTTGTAAACTCAACGTCTTTGATCGATGGTATTTTAGCTGCACTTGGAATAGGGCAAACTCTGTCCGATTTGAGTTCAACCATTCTTTGTAAGTCGAGAATATTGGTTGGACGTCTTGTTTCAAGATCAATAGATGCCCACATTGACCGTGCATAACCAATATAATTACCTTCCTGATCTTCGAAAGCAAAGCATCTTTCAGAAAATAATTTATTGATATCCGACACCCATGTATGCAACTTAATGGTAGTGTCATTGCGCGGATATTCGGATAATTCAATAGTCATACGCATCAATACCCATGCTCGCTGTTGATCGGTCATAAAAGAGTAGCCAAAATTTCGTTCCTCGGCATGTCTTGTTGCAGCTTGCAGCAAGAAACCTCCCAGCATCGGCAATGTGGCTTTTCCCCTGAAATCGGTGAGGTAGGCATCAATTGTATATGTATATATTCCTTCTTTAGGTGACATGTGTATATTTTAAGATGAAAGCTTATGAATTCTTTTTTTCACGCTCCTGTAGCATGTCACTTAATCGTTCGATCTTTGAGGTTGTAATAGCAACCCGTCCGGAACGGATGAATTGAAGTACACCGATCATTTCACTTAATTCTTCAAATAAAGCTTGAGTCTCAGCGTAATGTCCTGTTTTTTGAATAACCACACAATTTTCGTTGATTTCCAAAATTTGAGCATGAAATTTCCGGATAAGAGCTTCTGCTGATCCTATTTTTAAGAAATCAGGCGTCGAAAGTTTATATAAGGCAATTTCCTGATGTATTAGTTCTTCGTCTGTATTGAAGTACGATTTCAGTACATCTACACGCTTATCTATTTGTTTAACTACCTTTACAATATCTTCTCTGTTAGAATATACTGTAATTGTAAATTTATGGATTCCCTTAATTGCCGAAGGAGATACCGAAAGTGTTTCGATATTTAATTGGCGGCGTGTAAATACACTGGTTACCTGACTTAACAGCCCCACTGTATTTTCCGAAAATATTGTAACGGTATATAATGTTTTATCTTCCATAACTTCAATTGATTAAAATTTATTTCCACATACCTATAAATAATGACTGTTGCATTCTTTCGCACAATTTCTCCGAACTTAATATGGTATCGCTCGATTCATAATAGAGCTTCATCTCTCCCATATTGCGAACTCGTAACCATTTTCCCGCACTTTCCGACTTAAATACTTCAACGGTGTATTTGTTATTGGTTAAAGTATCGCTTTTGTAATAACTGATTCGCAATTTGTGAAGATTATCAACAAAATTACTATCCGGAAGGGTATTTGCATCTAAATATTTAAATATATAGAGGTTTGAATCGTTCAATATCGGTTTTGTATCTTGTAATTTGAATACATCATTCACATAAAATGAACTGTATTTATTACAAACTTCTTTTTTGAACATTGCTTCCAGATCTTTGTCAAAGCCTACAGTTTCTATATAATAATACTCCATTTTCGCCTGAGATTTCGAACTCTCCTCTTTAGTAGATTTCTTGCATCCGGCCATAGTTATGGCAATCAGTATTATTATTAATAATATCTTCTTCATAAATTACTTTCGACCATAAAGAACTGCAAAGTCATAGTATTTGTACAAGCAATCGACTTCTTTAAACCCTGCATCTCTTAACCATTTTATCTGGGTTGAAACGGGAGTCCTTTTATCTAGCTTTATCCTTTCGTAAGATGCGTCAATATCCTCTCTGTTTAAATCACTGGCTTCGACCTTTTCACGCCATTTCTTATCATATAATCGACTGAAATACTCACTTTCTCCGGCAACTTGTTCTGCGTTAATAAATATTCCCTCAGGCTTCAGAAGGCTGAAAATTGTGTTATATAACTCGGCTTTCGCTTGGTCTTCTAAATGATGAATGGCTAGAGATGAGATTACAGCATCGTATAGTTTTTCGCCCTTAAAAGTAGTAAAATCCTGTTGGATTATGTTGATATTTTTATTTGACGAAAATCTTTTTTTAGCAACATCTAACATTTTTCGCGACAAATCGACAAGAGTGATCTTTGCATTCGGATATTTTTGTAGAACAAATTCAGAAAATAATCCGGTGCCTGCTCCTAAATCCAGAATTTCGGGAGAAGTTATCGATAAATTAAGATTATCAATGGCTACTCCATAAAAATCCGATAAGCAGGGAATCAGAGATGGTCTCTGCTTATCGTAGAGTTGGGCAATCGAATTGAATTGTGATTCTACGGTCATCTTATTCGTTTCCTAATAATATGTTTGTAACGCAAGTTCCCGAAGGAATCATCGGATATACCATTCCTTTGGCTTCTACCTGTACATCTAAAAGGTAGGAACCTTTGTGATTTATCATTTCGGCAATAGCATCATCCAATTCTTCGCGTTTGTCTACAATCTTAGATTTAATATTGTAAGCATTGGCAATCATACAGAAGTTTGGATTCTTCATTGTGGTCTCGGAATATCTTTCGCTAAAGAACAGTTCCTGCCATTGACGCACCATCCCTAAGAAATGATTATTCAGGATAATGATTTTTACATCCACATCGTACTGCATAATGGTTCCTAATTCCTGTATGGTCATTTGAATACCACCGTCACCCACAAATAAACAGACTGTACGGTTAGGAGCACCTATTTTGGCTCCAATGGCTGCCGGTAATCCGAATCCCATAGTACCAAGACCACCTGATGTAACCACACTGCGTGATTGTTTGTATTTGAAATAACGAACAGCCATCATTTGGTGCTGACCTACGTCGGTAACTAGTACGGCATCATCATTTGTGGCTTCTGAAACTTTGTGGATTACTTCACCCATTTTCAAACTACCCGAAGTCGGAAACAATTCGTCTTTGATGACAACGTTATATTCCTTCTCTTCACATGATCTGAATTCTGCCAGCCAGTCTGCATGAGTGGTCGTATCAATTAACTTGGCTACTTCTGCCAGAGATTCTTTTACATCGCCTAATACCCGAACAGTAGTTTTTACGTTCTTATCTATTTCGGCAGGGTCTATGTCAAAATGAATAACTTTAGCTTGCTTGGCATACGTATTCAGATCACCTGTTACACGATCGTCAAAACGCATTCCGATGGCAATAAGTACATCACACTCGTTTGTTTTCAGATTAGGACCAATATTACCGTGCATTCCCAACATTCCAACATTAAGCGGATGATCGGAAGGAATAGCTGATAGTCCTAATACTGTAAGTGCAGTAGGTATTCCCGATTTTTCAAGAAAAGCTTTAAGTTCTTCTTCTGCAGATCCAAGTACTACACCTTGCCCAACTAATGCCAGAGGTTTTTTAGCGTTGCTGATTAGTTCTGCAGCAGCTTTTATTTCTTCTGGATTTATTTCGGGTTTAGGAATATAGCTTCTGATGAAGGTGGCTTTTTTATATTCGTATTCTATTTTTCCGAACTGCGCATCTTTGGTGATGTCTAGTAATACGGGACCCGGACGACCGGATGCTGCGATATAAAACGCACGTGCTACTGCCGCAGGAATGTCTTCTGCACATCTTACCTGATGAGCCCATTTGGTTACAGGCTGTGAAATACCTACCACATCGGCTTCCTGAAACGCATCACTGCCCAATAGGGTAGAGGCTACCTGTCCGGCAATAACTACCATAGGGGTGCTGTCCATCATTGCATCGGTTATGCCGGTTATGGCATTTGTAGCACCGGGTCCTGAGGTAACAAATGCTACTCCAACTTTTCCCGAAGTACGTGCATAACCTTGTGCGGCATGGGTTGCTCCTTGTTCGTGACGAACTAATATATGGTCTACCTTGTCTTTATAATCGTATATAGCATCAAATACGGGCATAATAGCTCCTCCGGGATATCCGAAGATAGTGTCTACGCCTTCATTTATCAATGACCGTATAAGAGCTTCACTTCCTGTTATTTTTTCACTCATGATTAGTAAATGCTTATGAAACTTTAATTAAGTACTTTGTTTGAATATTATTAGCTTTCATTTCAGCTAAATGCTTGGCGAGGTTATCGAATGTTTCGACTTTGTTATCCCTTATTCTGAGGGTTCCGCTCGCTATTTTATGGAGGAGTAATTCTCCTTGCTGCATCAGTTCTGATATCTGTTGAGGCGATCCGTATTTATGAAATGCCCCTAACGCTACTTCGTGTAGCGATATACAGGTGGTGAATGCAGGTAAAGGAGACTGCCCGACTCGATCTTGGATAGCTACCAAATGTCCGTAGTATCCGATTAGAGAAGCCATTCCTGTTGCATGCTCTCCACTTACAGTATCGATTATGGCTTCAAATGAATCTCCATTCAAATGATTCTTTATCGTTCTTTTCCAGTTATTATCTTTATAATCTATAGCTTGTATAACACCCATTTTGAGGAATTCAGCATGGTGTTTCTCGCTTGCTGTAACATAGACTCGTGCATTGGCTTCGAGTAATAATTGAGTGAGGAAATATCCCACTGATCCGCCTGCACCGCTTACTAAAACTTTTTTACCTGCTATATTTGGTATCTTTTGGAGAGCTTGCCAAGCTGTAAGTGATGGGCAGGGAAAAGACGCTGCTGCTGTATCACTCAATTTGTCGGGAACATACATAAGTGCATTCCCTGAAACAATTGTATGTGTACTGAAACTGCCGTCTTTCGAAAGATCGGTATGATAACATACTCTGCTGCCTATACGCAAGTGAGTCATGTTTCGTCCAACTTTGAGAATAACTCCCATTCCGTCAACGCCGGGAACTGAATCGGAACTCCATGCAGGATGTCCCCATTCTATTAATTTCCAGTCGACAGGATTTAGTCCTATTACACTGTTCTGAATAAGGACTTCGTTATCCCCAATTTCTCTTATCTCCTTTTCTTTGAGAATAAGATCAGTTGGTTCACCTTTCTTTTGCCAACACCAAAATTTAGCTTTTGTCTCCATCTTTCGGATGTTTTAGTCTATCAATCTGACCGCACCTAAATCAGCCGAACTTACCATACTTGCGTATGCTTTTAAGGCTTTAGATATATTTCTTACACGGTTGGGTTTGAATGCTTCATTGCCTTTAGCAAGTTCTTCTTGACGGCGTTTTTCTAACTCAGCATCCGATACTTTTACATTGATAGATCGGTTGGGGATATCTATTTCTATAATATCACCATCTTTTATCAGACCGATTGCTCCGCCTGCTGCGGCTTCGGGTGATACGTGACCTATCGAAAGTCCTGAAGTACCTCCTGAAAAACGACCATCGGTAATCAAAGCACATTCTTTTCCTAAATGTTTTGATTTTATGTATGAAGTAGGGTAGAGCATTTCCTGCATACCGGGACCTCCTTTTGGGCCTTCGTATGTGATAACTACTACGTCTCCTGCTTTAACTTTGTCTCTCAAAATTCCATCACAAGCTTCATCCTGAGAATGAAATACTTTGGCAGTGCCCGAAAATTTGAATATACTTTCGTCAACACCTGCAGTTTTAACCACACAACCATCTAAAGCGATGTTTCCTTTCAGAATAGCCAAGCCGCCATCTTTGGTATATGCATGCTCATAATCACGGATACATCCGTTTGCCCTGTCGCTATCAACTTCTTTATACATGTTGGTTTGCGACCCCATTACTAAATTGGGTTTATTTCCGGGAGCCGATTTATAAAGCTCAAGAGCTTCAGCCGATGGATTTGCAGATGTTATATCGTATTTGTCGATTGCTTGTTGAAGAGTAAGACCATCTACGCGAGGTAGAGAAGTATCTATTAAACTGGCTTTAGCCAATTCTCCCATGATACCTAATATACCACCGGCTCTGTTTACATCCTGTATGTGGTATTTATCGGTATTGGGTGCTACTTTACAAAGACATGGAGTCTTTCTCGAAAGTTGGTCTATATCGGTCATTGTGAAGTCTACTTCAGCTTCGTGAGCTATTGCTAGTAAGTGAAGTATTGTATTGGTAGAACCTCCCATGGCTATATCCAAAGTCATTGAATTGAGGAAGGCTTGTTTTGTAGCTATTGTACGGGGAAGTACAGTGTCGTCACCATCTCGATAGTATTTGTAAGTGCTTGCAACAATCATTTTAGCTGCATCCTGAAACAGTTTCAAGCGGTTTGCATGGGTGGCAAGAATAGTTCCGTTTCCGGGTAATGCCAAACCTATAGCTTCGTTCAAACAGTTCATTGAGTTTGCAGTAAACATTCCTGAGCATGATCCGCAAGTGGGACAAGCGGCACGTTCGATAGCTGATACTTCTTTATCCGAAACATTGCTGTCTGCTGCTTTTATCATGGCATCTATCAAGTCGAGATGTTTGTTATCTAGCTCTCCTGCCTCCATTGGACCTCCCGATACAAAAATGGTCGGGATATTCAATCGCATGGCTGCCATTAGCATTCCGGGAGTGATTTTGTCGCAGTTGCTTATACATACCATTGCATCCGCTTTGTGGGCATTTACCATGTATTCGATGCTGTCTGCAATCAAATCACGAGAAGGTAGGGAGTAAAGCATTCCATCGTGTCCCATTGCAATACCATCGTCAATGGCTATTGTATTGAATTCGGCTGCAAAGCAACCCAATGCTTCGATTTCCGCTTTTACTTGTTGACCTATATTATGTAGATGCATATGCCCGGGTACGAACTGAGTAAACGAGTTCACCACCGCAATGATTGGTTTACCCAACTGTTCCTCTTTCATACCGTTTGCTCTCCAAAGAGCTCTGGCTCCTGCCATTCTTCTGCCTTGTGTGCTGGTAGAACTTCTTAATTCTATTGCCATCTTGATAGTTTTTTGATAAAAAAAACCTTTCTCATCTAATGAGAAAGGTTTATATCTAGTGATTACATTTAGCTATTTTAGTACACGATTATCGTTATACATACCTTCCTCATTTACTCTGTCCGACGAGCAGAATATCAAGAATGAGGACATGTAAAATACAATTTGACATAAATAATGATACTGTGTATTTCACAAAGATATAAATGTTTTTTTATTTACAAGCTTTTTGCCTGTATATTTTATTCATTGCTTTAAAAAATAAGAATCTCTATTTACTCCAAAGTCTTACTCCCAAACGGAGTACAGGAGAAAAATCAATATTAGAAATATTATATTTAGTACCTTCAAAGTCTAAACTATGGTCTTTTCTGCAATAAATATGTAAGGCGGGTTGTATATAAAAATAACGTCCAATGAAGAACTGATAACCTACACCACCTCCAAGGTCAACAGTATGTATGTCTTTTTCTATTCTGGTACTTCTTTGTTGTATACTGAAAGTATGGAATTCGGCAAACCCGTAAAGCTCAAGATTCTTCCAAACGTTATATCCTAAAAAGATTCCGGGTGATGTTTTGTAAAAACGTTTAAAGTCATCAGAGTGATTATTTATGCCTGCAGTTTCCGCATTATAGCTTCCTCCGTTTATTACGCTTGCACGTACTCTAAACTTATCGTATCTATATCCAATGGCGAAGTGATATCCTCCAGTAAAGAACATGGGAACAAGGCTTTCGACCTCAAAAGCTTGTTTTACCTCATAACTGCGAGGCTTTATTATTGTCGACTGATCTTGTGAAAACACCATGGTTGCTATGCTTACCAGCATCATTAAAGAGAATAATTTCTTTTTCATTTTATTCGGAAATTTGCATTTATTGTTTCTGCAAAGGTCAGAATAGAATGAAGATCAATTAATCCACATTTGTTACCAAATTAGTCTTTATTGAAGATTTCACCTCTAATCCTACTCAGCGATTTGGCAGCTATGCCTAAGTAGTTAGCTATATGGTATTGGGGGATTCGTTGAAATATCTCCGGATGATTCTTTAGTAGTTTAAGATAGCGATCTTTAGCAGATAGTGTTTGTAGATCAATATTGTGTTCCACCATTTTTAAGAAGAAACGTTCAGTCACTTCTCTTCCTAATTTCTCTAAGGAGGGAATCTTCTTATAAAGTTCTGTTAAGTCTCTATTCTTTAGAATGTATAATTGAGATTCTTCTATAGTTTTGATATTTATTAGTGAAGGGCAATTATTCAATCGACTGTAGTTATCGGTTACCCAATCACCTTCGAAGGCAAAATCAGTAGTCATTTGATCGCCATTTTCGAGATCTTTATAATAAATAAGAGCTCCACTACTTATAAAAGCAATAGAGTCAGATACTTCTCCTTCTTTTAGTAGATGAGTATCTTTAGCTAATACTTTGCTTTTTAGTACTTCTAATACTAATTCCCATTGATTATCTTCCAGTGAGATAATCGAATTAATATATTCTTGTATGCTAATAGCGTTTTGCAAAATATTTTTATTTATCTGAGTTTGTTTCTGATAACGAATATAATAAATATACTACAAACAAAAAACGGCTACTTATAAAGTAGCCGTTTTTATAGAATTATATCTTAAGATATTTATCAATCTTTAAATTTAGCTGTGATAAATTCACGATTCAAACGAGCGATATTGCTGATCGAGATGTTTTTAGGACATTCAACTTCACAAGCACCTGTATTGGTACAGTTACCGAAGCCTAATTCATCCATTTTAGACACCATTGCTTTAGCACGTTTTGCAGCTTCTACACGTCCTTGTGGTAATAAAGCAAGCTGACTTACTTTAGCCGAAAGGAATAGCATTGCCGATCCGTTTTTACAAGCTGCTACGCAAGCTCCACAACCGATGCATGATGCCGAGTCCATAGCCTCGTCTGCATCTTCTTTCGAAATTGGAATTGCATTAGCATCCTGTGCACCACCTGCGTTGATTGAAGTATATCCACCTGCCTGAATAATTTTATCGAAAGCAGTACGGTCTACGATCAAGTCACGGATAACAGGAAATCCTGCTGAACGCCAAGGCTCGATTGTGATAGTTTCGCCATCTTTAAATTTACGCATGTGTAATTGGCATGTAGTGATATCTTCGTCCGGTCCGTGAGGGTGTCCGTTGATATATAAGCTACACATACCACAAATACCTTCGCGACAATCGTGGTCAAATACGATAGGCTCTTTTCCTTGGTTGATAAGTATTTCGTTTTGAATGTCTAACATTTCAAGAAAAGAAGTGTCTACCGATATTCCGTCCAATTTGTATGATTCAAAAGCTCCTTTTTCCTTAGGACCTCTTTGACGCCAAACTTTTAATGTTATATTTATTGTCTTATCCATTTTTGTTACTCTTTTACTAATTGGGTTATGCTTTATAGTTACGTTGTTGTCTAACTACAAATTCGTAGTCAAGAGGTTCTTTAATTAATTCAGGTTCTTGATCTTCACCTGTAAACTTCCAACATGAAACGTAAGCGTATTCATCATCACGGCGAAGAGCTTCACCTTCGGGTGTTTGGTACTCTTCACGGAAGTGTCCACCACAAGATTCGTTTCTTGTCAACCCGTCAATAGCCATCAAATAGCCAATTTCAAGGAAGTCAGCTAGACGAAGAGCCTTATCTAACTCAACATTTAATGTATTAGCTTCACCCGGTATGCGTACATTGCTCCAGAATTCTTTTTTCACTTTCTTGATATCTTCAATAGCTTTCTCCAAAGACTCTTTAGAACGAGCCATTCCCACAAAGTCCCACATAATAAGACCTAGTTCTTTGTGGATAGAATCTACAGAACGAGTTCCTTTAATGCTCATCAGTTTGGCGATCTTTTTATTTACATCGTCTTCTGCTTGTTGGAATTCAGGAAGTTCAGTACTGAAACGAGGTACAGTAATCTGATCAGCCAAATAGTTCTGAATAGTATATGGTAATACGAAATATCCGTCGGCAAGACCTTGCATAAGTGCAGACGCTCCCAAACGGTTAGCTCCGTGATCCGAGAAGTTAGCTTCTCCGATAAAGAAACATCCTGGGATTGAAGTCATCAATTCATAATCAACCCAAACTCCACCCATTGTATAGTGGATAGCAGGGTAAATCATCATCGGTGTTTCGTACGGATTTTCATCTACAATCTTGTCGTACATTTGGAAAAGGTTACCATATTTAGCTTCTACTACATCTTTACCTAGACGTTTGATAGAATCCGAGAAATCAAGATATACGGCTAAACCTGTATTACCTACACCAAAACCTGCATCGCATCTTTCTTTAGCAGCACGAGATGCAACGTCACGAGGTACAAGGTTACCGAATGCAGGGTAACGTCTTTCCAAGTAGTAGTCACGATCTTCTTCTTTCAATTGAGTAGGTTTAAGTTTACCTGCTCTGATAGCTTCAGCATCTTCTTTTTTCTTAGGTACCCAGATACGTCCGTCATTACGAAGAGATTCCGACATCAAAGTCAATTTTGATTGGAACTCGCCATGAACAGGAATACAAGTAGGGTGAATCTGAGCGAAACAAGGATTCGCAAAGTAAGCTCCTTTTTTGTAACATTGGATAGCAGCTGAGCCATTAGAACCCATTGCATTTGTAGAAAGGAAGAATGCGTTTCCGTATCCACCTGTTCCAACAACTACTGCATGAGCCGAGAAGCGTTCGATCTTACCGGTTACTAAGTTACGTGCGATAATACCACGAGCTTTGCCATCAATGATAACAAGGTCTAGCATTTCGTAACGAGTATATAATTTTACAGAACCTTTTTGTACCTGACGGCTCAATGAAGAGTAAGCACCAAGTAAAAGTTGTTGTCCTGTTTGTCCTTTAGCATAAAAAGTACGAGATACCTGAGCACCACCGAATGAACGGTTGTCTAACAAACCTCCGTATTCGCGAGCAAAAGGTACACCCTGAGCCACACATTGGTCGATGATGTTGTTCGACACTTCAGCCATACGATATACGTTTGCCTCACGTGCACGGTAGTCACCACCTTTGATTGTATCATAGAATAAACGGTAAACCGAGTCTCCGTCGTTTTGATAGTTTTTTGCAGCATTGATACCTCCTTGAGCAGCGATAGAGTGTGCTCGGCGAGGAGAATCCTGAATGCAGAAGTTAAGGACATTGAATCCCATTTCTCCAAGAGATGCAGCAGCCGAACCTCCTGCTAAACCTGTACCTACAACAATAATATCAAGACGACGTTTGTTAGAAGGATTCACCAGTTTTTGGTGGGCTTTATAGTTTTTCCATTTGTCAGCCAAGGGACCTTCAGGAATTTTAGAATCTTTTTTTGGATCTAATATAGTAGCCATATCTGTTTTTTTCTTTTAGCGGTTAAATTATATACAAGAAGAACAAAGGAAATGCTTCGCCAGGAAGAAAATCGGCACTATAGCAAAACCTAAACAAATGATGGTTGCTACTGCATAACCGATAACTTTGAAACGAGGTAACCATATTCTGTTGTTGATACCTACTGACTGGAACATACTCCAGAAACCATGTGCAAGGTGAAACCAAAGTGCTGTGATACCAATAAGATAGATAAGCACGTGCACAGGATTACTGAACAAATCGATTGCAATTACCGATCCGTGAGGTTCAGCACCTTCTAAATGGAAAAGTTCAGAGAACTGCATTTTATACCAGAAATCGTAAAGGTGCAATACAAGGAAAGCAACAATTACTAATCCCAATACGAACATGTTTTTAGATGACCATTCTACAGGAGAAAGGTTGGATGACGCGTACACATCGCCACCTCTGGCTTTTCTGTTCTGTAATGTCAATACTACAGCATACAGAATATGTACGATAAACAATGCAGCTAAACCCATAGAAGCTACAATCGCATACCAGTTTGTTCCAAGGAAATCGCAGATCATGTCATAAGCTTCGACCGAAAAGATCAAGACTAAGTTCATGCTCATGTGAAACAGAAGGAACAAAATCAACGCACAGCCGGACAAAGCCATGATGAATTTGCGGCCAATAGAAGAATTAAGTAACCAACTCATAAGATTTAATAGTTTTTTAGTTATTTAATGGTTATTGATTAGACTCTTATAAATAAAAGTAATAGTGCATCTTTTTTATCAATGATTCGCACTGCAAAAATAGAGTAAATAACCTAGTAAAGAAAGTAAAATGAGACTTTTTTGTGTATTCACACATCGTTATATAGGTTAATTACATTTCGTTGTGAATATTGCAGATTGTTTTTTATTATTTTGATTTTCATTTTTTTTTTACTAAAATGACTATAAGTAATTGGCGGAAGAGAGATGTATTTTATCATTTTTAAAGGCTAAGCCGTTTTCTTAGAATAAATAATGCATCCTGAAAATTACAAATTCAAAACATTTTTATATTATTATCCTTGTCTAACCAACCTGGAATCTCAACCCCTTTAGCATCCCTATGTTGTTGGAATATTTTTCTTAATGATTTGATTGATAGGTAAACATCTGTAATCATATTCTTTTGCTTCTCAATATATTTTTTATCATATTCATTTTCATTTATTTTGTGTGCAGGATTTTGCCTTTCTTTTCTTACATTTTTTAGTGGCTTAAATACTTCTTGGATCCCTGATTGACTGCCATTATCTATGGTAAATTGAGAAAGTAACCATTCTTCAAAAAGTCTCAAAGTTCCTTTAGGTATCTTTTCAGACACATTATTTCCCTTATTTCGTATCTCAAACAAGTCTATTCTGTCTTTAAAAAAACCTTTATTGATATTTTCCGAGATCATCTTATCTAATAATGAAACAAAACTCTCATAGTTTTTTAATGTAGGAGTAAAGAAAAAAGTAAATTCTTTGGGACGTTTCTCATCTTTAAACGTATTTGAAAACAGTTGGATACCAAATATGTGTGAAGCCAAATTATTTAGGCTTTCTATTTCACCAAGAAAAGCAGAAAAGATTGAATGAGAAAAAGCCCAGTCTCCTATTATTGTATTTTTATAGTATTCTTCTAATATTTTACAATTACCTTTTATCTCCTTGCCTTTCCAAAATATTTGATGTTCAGTAGTTAGATTCTTTAAATATCTCAAATACACTACGGCTAGCCTATTGCCATTGTCGTCAAAGCCCAATCCAAAAGTCTTTATGAATATTTGATCCTCCTCTCTTAGTAAAGCCTTCCCTTCTTCATCATATTTACAATAAATTCTTCCTGAATAGTCATTGAATATAGTGTCATATCTGGGGTCACTAAAATAGCGGTCTATCACTTCTATATCAAAAAAAAGTGGTTTTAACTGAGGTTCTCCTAGGGCTAATTGTTTTGTATAATCTGCATATCCGTACTGAGTCAAATCTCTGTTCTCTTTTAAATAATTTTTTGTGGGATATAAGCAGATAGGAAACTCGGTGTCTTCCACAGCGAAGTTAAACTCCCCAATCTTGCTATACGTTATCTTGGTATTTTTTGCATCTTCCAATATAGATAGTTGATTTTTAATAGGATAATGTTGTGTTCTGATTATGTGGGGATTTGTACTTGACTGAATAGTGATTATTTCATTTAATACCAGCTCTTTTATTAAATCTATTGATTTAGTGTACTCTATTTTTAACTCTTCTGAAATTCGTCTTAATGGGATGCCATTAAAATCTGTAGAGCTTAAAAAAAAATCATATACAATTTCCTCTATCTTCTTTTTCATATTCACTAAACTATAAATTAAATGCGGAATTGTAAAAATACAAATATAAATCGTAGCAGAGCTTGACTTTTTAATAATGCAGATGATGATTGATGCTTAGTGACTAAATTTGCATCAATAAAAAAGCCGGACAAATTATTTGTCCGGCTTTTTTAATATGTAAGAAGTTGAAAAAGTACTAGCCTTATTTCACTTTATTTACAATAGCTGTGAATGCTTCTGGATGATTTAATGCAAGGTCAGCTAGAACTTTACGGTTAATTTCGATCCCTGCTTTGTGAAGAGCACCCATTAAACGAGAGTAAGACATTCCTTCTGCACGTGCAGCTGCATTGATACGTTGTATCCAAAGTGCACGGAAGTTACGTTTTTTAGCACGACGGTCGCGGAATGCATATGTTAGACCTTTTTCCCAAGTGTTTTTGGCAACTGTCCAAACATTTTTGCGGGCACCGTAGTATCCTCTTGTTAGTTTTAATACTTTTTTTCTGCGGTTGCGCGAGGCAACATGATTGACTGATCTTGGCATAATTGTAAGATGTTTTGAATGTTAGCGGTTCTCCTTTTATTTATAAGAACTCTTTTGATGCATACATTCGGTTAATAAACCTAATTGAAAATTTGCTTTAAAAAACGTTGAAATTATTTCAATCTAAGCATTTGCTTAACATTGTTCTCATCAGACTTGTGAACAGTAGCTGAGTGAGTTAAATTTCTTTTTTGTTTTTTAGTTTTCTTAGTCAGGATGTGACTTTTGAAAGCATGTTTTCTTTTGATTTTTCCTGATCCGGTAAGGCTGAACCTTTTTTTGGCACCGGAATTAGTCTTCATTTTTGGCATCTTATTAAACTTATATTTAATTATTTAAAATAGCACCATTACAGGTGTTTTCTTCTAGTGTCTCTTGGGATTACTCTGCTGCGGGGGTATCCTGAATCTGAGTTTCTCCCTCAGGTTCTGCTGTTGCCTGCTCCTCAGTTTTTGGTTTCGCCTCTTTTACCTTATGTGGCTTTTCTTCCGCAGGTTTTGGTTTTGGCTGTACCTTTTTAGGAGATAGCATAATGATCATCTTTTTACCTTCTAATTGAGGTAGCTGATCTACTTTTGCATGATCTTCTAATTCTGTGGCAAAACGAAGCAGTAAAACTTCTCCTTGTTCTTTAAATAAGATCGAACGACCTTTAAAGAACACATAAGCTTTCACTTTGCAACCTTCTTCCAGAAAAGATTTGGCGTGTTTTAATTTAAAGTTGAAATCATGATCATCAGTTTGAGGACCAAAACGAATTTCTTTTACCACCACTTTTACTGTCTTCGCTTTTTGCTCTTTCAGTTTTTTCTTTTGTTGGTATAAAAACTTCTGATAATCAGTGATTCGACAAACAGGAGGATCTGCACTTGGAGAGATTTCGACTAAGTCTAAGCCTTTCTCATCGGCGATTTTCAAAGCTTCGTGTGTTGAGTAAACTCCTTGCTCAATGTTTTCTCCAACCAGACGAACTTGAGGCACACGAATTTTTTCATTAATTCTGTGAAGTTCTTCTTTTTTGTTGTTATTTATTCTGTTGTTCCTCATTAAAAAAGATTATTTCCTTTCTGTTTTGTTTTTTATTTTTATCCTGTTGATTATTCGTTTCATCATAATGAACAGTGAATCAATGATTCCAAGCATTCATCATTTTCTCAACTTCTTGAGTAATTTGATCGGCAAAGGTAGTAAATTTCATTGAACCTTTATCACCTTCACCCTGTTTTCTTACAGAAACTTCTTCACTCTCTGCTTCTTTCTCTCCAACAACGAGTAAATAAGGGATTCTTTTCAATTCGTTGTCACGTATTTTTCGACCGATTTTTTCGTTTCTGTCATCTACTTGCGAACGAATATCTTTGCTTTTCAAAAATGCAGATACTCTGTAAGCATAATCATTGAACTTTTCGCTGATAGGCAGAATAACTACCTGATCGGGTGTCAGCCAAAGAGGAAATTTTCCTGCAGTATGCTCTATAAGTACCGCAATGAAACGTTCCATAGAACCGAATGGTGCACGGTGAATCATTATAGGGCAATGTTTTTGATTGTCGGCACCTGTATATTCAAGTCCGAAGCGTTCAGGTAGATTGTAATCTACTTGTATAGTCCCAAGCTGCCAGCGTCTGCCGATAGCATCCTTCACCATAAAGTCAAGTTTGGGGCCATAGAAAGCTGCTTCGCCAAGTTCTACTTTTGCAGGTAGGCCTTTTTCTTCACAAGCCTCTATGATTGCACGTTCTGCCTTTTCCCAATTTTCTTCAGTTCCGATATATTTTTCTTTATTATTCGGATCTCTTAAAGAGATTTGAGCTTCGAAGTTGTCAAAATCAAGAGCTTTGAAAATAATAAAGATAATATCTACAACCTTCAAAAATTCAGCTTTAAGTTGGTCGGGAGTACAGAAGATATGTGCATCATCTTGAGTAAATCCTCTAACCCGAGTTAAACCATGAAGCTCTCCACTTTGTTCGTAACGATATACAGTTCCAAACTCAGCCAAGCGAAGTGGAAGGTCTTTGTAAGAACGAGGTATTACCTTATATATCTCACAATGGTGAGGGCAGTTCATCGGTTTTAATAAAAACTCTTCGCCTTCTTCGGGTGTGTGGATAGGTTGGAAAGAATCTTTTCCGTATTTAGCATAGTGACCCGATGTTACATATAGTTGCTTGCTTCCGATATGAGGGGTCATTACTTGTTCGTAGTCGAATTTCTTTTGGATTTGTTTCAAGAAATCCTCCAGTTTAAGACGCAGCTGTGTTCCACGAGGTAACCAAAGCGGTAATCCCTTTCCTACATTCTCAGAGAATGCAAACAATTCAAGCTCTTTTCCTATTTTTCTATGATCACGCTTTTTTGCCTCTTCCAATAATACCAGATATTCATCAAGCATTTTTTGTTTAGGAAAAGTGATTCCGTATAAACGAGTCAATTGTTTTCTCTTTTCGTCACCACGCCAGTATGCACCCGCTGCACTAAGTATTTTTACAGCTTTGATGTAAGAGGTGTTTGGTAAGTGAGGACCGCGGCATAGGTCGGTAAACGATCCTTGCGTATATGTAGTGATGGTTCCGTCTGCCAAATCGTTGATAAGTTCAACTTTATAGCCTTCGTTACGTTCGCCAAACATTTTTATAGCATCGTCTTTGGAAATGCTCTTACGAACTATTTCTTCTTTTTGAGCGATAAGGTCTTTCATTTTTTTCTCGATAGCCGGAAATTCTGCATCTTTTACAGATGTATCACCAAAATCGATATCATAATAAAAGCCATTTTCGATAGCCGGACCAATTCCGAATTTAGCATGAGGATACAACTCCTGTACTGCTTCGGCCATTAAGTGTGCTGAGGAATGCCAAAATGCGTGCTTGCCCTCCGTATCATCCCATTTCAAAAGACTTACCGTAGAATCTTCTTCTATCGGACGTGTTAAATCCCACGTTTGTCCGTTGACGCTAGATGCCAATACATCTTGGGCCAATCTTGAGCTAATACTTTCTGCAATCTGCATGGATGTTGTTCCTTTGGGAAATTCCCGCACCGAACCATCAGGAAATGTAATTTTAATCATTAGTATACTTGTTTTATTTGCCTCCATACAAGCGAAGACAATGTTTTATGATTTTAACTTGCAAAATTAAACATTTTATAGACTCTACCATCTCTTATCGTAAAAAAGTAATTATTCTATTAAATATTATTAGAGTTTATATTCAATAACAGTATATAGAATTGAAATAGTAGGGTTTAAACACAACGGATTCAAAGGGATTTTTTCTCTGAGAACATTATTTTTAAGTACCTGCATGCTTATTCTGTAGATGGCCTTAATGGCTTTTTGTAAGGTGGCATTCATGACAAAAAGGAGTCATAAAAGTGACAAAACTATACAAAAAGTGTGAGTTTTCAATTGCCTGTGAATGAGTCGATAACTGTTGAAAAGGTTACAAAGGTTACAAAAGTGACACTTTTTACCTGCTTCTTTTTACTGTTACCTTTTTTCTGTTTAGAGATGTATTATATACGCTTGATTAATAAGGAATTTTTCTAAATGGACGTACGAAATGTTCCCCCCCCACAGTTGTAGTCAGTAACAAAGTTTATAAATAGATAAAATAGACTGTTTGTATTATCTTCGTATACTCTATGATTTTCTTTTCACAGATAGATTTAGTTATGTCTCTTAATAATTCTACTTTGGTGTCAACGCTTTGTTGTGCTCAGTTAATTTTGTCTATCATCAAATCCCATTAATTGGCGAATTTTGTCAGCATTACTTTTTGTCGTTAAATTCTCCAATAATAATAAAGCAACATCTATAGCTGTTGACGGATTCCATGAAGTAATGATATTGTCATCTATTACAATTGGTTGATGCAGTACATTAACACCGAATCCTTTTAATGCTTCTCTTCGAATCGGGTTATTATAAACAGTTCCATTCTTATTTTTCAAAATACCACTCTTACCCACTGGCAAGGCTCCAACACAAATAGATGCAATAATTTTATTATTTGTTTTAAACCCTCGAATTAAATCTAAGAATTTATCATCGTAAGCATCGTTGTAAAATCCATAAACCTCAAATCCGCCCGGAATTGCTAATGCGTCGAATGTAGAAATATCGATATCTTCAACCAGATAATCTACAATAAACCGTTGGTTAAACGAACTTTTAATTTCCTTTTTTAATCCGCAAGTAAATAATTCGGTAGAGTTATCACCTTCAACAAGATTCCAGCCTATAACATCAATAAATACACTTGCTTCAAATATTTCAAATCCATCCGCTAATAACAATAATACTTTTTTCATTTTTAATCATTTGGTTATTATTTGAATCTAAGTCATTATTAAAGATTAGCTTTATGCTAGTTTCTCTCCCCGTATTCCTTGATCTTTTCCTCGCAAATCTTTTTGGTAATATCCCTCAGCAACTCCACTTTTGGAACCAATGCATCAACATCTTCCTTGGTTACTACAAAATCGGGATCATAGCGACCATTTACATAAGCAGCTTTGATAAGCTCGAAAAGGCGTTTTTCTTCAGGCGTATCTTGTGGGAAGACATTTATAAACTCGACTGAATATTTCTTTACCGAGTTTAATAGCTTTGATAGGTTATGTTGTTTGGGATTTTCTAATGTGAAAACTAAGCGGATGGCATAAATATAACTTTCACAGGCTTGATGAAGCATAAAAGATGATTTTTTATACCATTCTTTACTATAATTAAAATTAGCATTTTCTAGAAATTTATTAGCACTCTGGAATTTATCATTAAAATATTCCTCAGCTTGTTGCTTTATTTCTTCAAAGCTAAGTTTTCGCCTTCGTGCTAATTTATGCTTTCCGCTATCATATAGTATAACACCTTCTTGTTTTATTTGGGTATAAAAATATCTACCTTCTTTCAGATATTTATTCAGCTTTTTCATATCCTCGCTGATAAACTGAACAGGAGGTTGTCTGTCCGGGTCTTTCGCCCTATCGTAATATAAATCTTCTATATTACCGAGGGCTTTAATTGCCACGCCATCTGATACTCCGCTTGTAACAACCAATATATCATAATCGCTTACATAGAACTGTATTTTGCCAAACTCATATTTTTCATCATACGCCACATAATCATTACGGGCATAACTACCGAAAAGAATTATCATTTCGGTCTGCTTGATCCGTGTCAGGATAGATTCAACAATATAATGCTAATCTCGTTGATTAGTAGGCGGCAAATAGGATATAGACTTTTTCATTCGATCAGTTTACTTATTCGGTCATCCTTTTTATGATACTGTATGCACTCACTATGCCTAGTTCTCCTGCTTTGCGAAGATCGTCAAGTCCTCGGTCGGTATCCTTTATTTGCAATCTGTTTAAGCCTCTGTTGTAATAAGCTTCGCCAAATTCAGGATCACGTCTAATTATTTCGTTATAGTCTAAAATCGCTGCTCTGTAATCTTTTTGCATCGATTTTATCTCGGCTCTGTTGTAATATGCAAAAGTAAAATCAGGAGACAACTCTATGATTCTATTGTAGCTTTTCAGTATAGATTCGTATTCGAGCCTTGCACGAATTGCTTTTGCATCTATATCCGAATTACTTCCTGACGATGAAGATGCCGGCTTATTGTCAATACCGGTTTGCATGCTGATGCTTAATTCGGTTTGAGGCGTTTGACTATACAATTCGGGCAGAATATCTTTCGATTTTAACTGTTTGGTATAAGCTACAGCCAAATTAAAGTAAGCAAGTGTAAATTTCGGATCTATAAGAGTTGCTTTCGTAAAATCTTCGATTGCGCTGCTGAAATCCTGAACCAGCATATAATCAATACCTCGGGCAAAATAGAATATCGCATTTTCAGGTTGTTGGTCAATGAGTGTCGAATATTCATTGATCGATGCAAAATGGATGGCAACCTGAGTACTGTCTAATGCTATTTCCTGATTTGTGATGATTAATTTTCGGCTGAGTGTATTACGTTTATTGATATTCTCCAGATCTTGATTGTAATGAGTATATTTCTGGTAATCATTTACTTTCTCATAATAGGATACAATAAATGTCGGAGCCAATTCAATATTAGCTTGTTTATTTTGTACTTTACCACGAGTTTCGCTGTTGTACTTGCTCTTTTCGGTCTCTTCCTTATCGGCTACAACAAGTAAGTTGAATTTATCAATTGTTTTATCTGATTTCTCACGAGTTTTGGTTGTACTCTCTTTTCCGGCAAATGCATCTTTTTTAGTTTGCTCTTCTTTCTTTCGGGCATACAGGTAATCCTGTTCCGCACTTCGTAAATCATTTTGTTTACGTTTGATTTCCGATCGCAAGTAGTACCCCTGATAAAAATCGGGATATTCTTTCAGCACTATATTCAGATCGGCTAATGCACCTTTTATATCGCCAATATTGTTCTTCAGTAATGCTCTGTTCATGTATGCGGTATAATTGTCGGGATCATTCGCCAGAACGAAATCAAAGTCTGCTATCGCCTTGTTGTCATCTCCTACCTGAGCTCTTAGAAGGGCTCTGTTGAAATGGGCTATGTGGTTGCTAGGCTCTATCTCGATAACGTGATCGTAGTCGGCCATAGCTCCCCGCAGATCGTTTTTATAATATCTGGCAAGTCCGCGATTTATATAATTTCCCGTTAAGATAGGATCAAGCTTTATCGCTTCGTCAAAATCGGCGAGTGCCTTGTCGTATTCTTTTTGAGAAAAATAGGTAGAAGCACGCATAGAATAAGCCGGAGAAAAATATTTGTCTTTCTCGATAGCCAAGTTGTAATTTTCTAAAGCTTTAATCGTATCTCCTCTTTCAAGATACAAGCTTCCTCTGGTTAATATTCCTTGTGTATAGTTTGGGTTCTTCTGAACGAGTTTATCTAAATATTTCTCAGCTTCATCGTAATCTTTCTTTTCAATGTTGACTATACCCATGTTGATCAGGATAAATTTATCATCCGGATTATTCTTAAGGCTGGCTTTGTAATCTTCTAAAGCACCATCATAGTCTTTTTGATTCTGGCGGGCATCGGCACGTAGCTGATATGCATTTGTATAGAACGGATTTCGCTCCAGACATTGTGTACAGTCTTCGCTCGCACCTTTAAAATCATCGAGGTAATATTTTGCTATTGCCCTGTAATAATAAGGTTCAGCCAAATAGGGTTTCGATTTTATTACCTGATTAAAATATTGTATGGCAAGGATGTAATCCTCAAAATACAAAGCGTTACGCCCGATTAGTGTAACTCTCTCTGTATTTATTTGTGCAGAGATTACTATCGAATAAAAGAGCGTAAAAACGATCAATATATATTTCTTCACGATTCAATAAAATATTATTCTGGGCAAATATATAAATTCTATGTATATAAACTAAAAGAGAGGCAGTTGAAGCCTCTCTTTTTATATATTTTTATTTTTCAAAATAATCATCGTGATAATATGAATTTCGTTTCAGGTAATATGATTTGTCTCCATAATATCTGGATGTTCCATAATAACCCTCTCGTCCCTTCACATCGTTGAAGACTAAAGCTGCATGCTCAAGTCCATCATTACGCATTTGGTTAACAACGCTTTTGAAAAAGGCTTTATTTGTTTTAGCTCTACGAACAACAAACAAAGTTGTATCTACATATTTAGACAGGATATATGCATCGGACACGAGACCTATAGGGCTACAGTCTACGATAACATAATCATATTTGGTCTTCAGATAATCTATCAAGTCCTTTGTTTTCTTCGTCTTAATCAATTCACTGGGGTTTGGAGGTAATGTTCCGGCAGTGATAATATCGAATTCATATTCAGGGTGAGTCAACGTGATTTCGTCAAGAGTCACTTGACCAATCAAAAAGTTAGAAACACCTTTCTTGCTTTCAATATTAAGTAATTTTGCAACCGAAGGACGTCTTAAGTCAAAGTCTATTAAAACTACTTTTTTACCAGTTAATTGATACACCGAAGCTACGTTACCTGCAATGAATGTTTTTCCATCTCCGGGCTCTGCCGATGTGATCAGTATTGAAATTCCCGATTCTTTTTGAGCCATATACTCAATTCGAATTCGCATATTTCGAAACGACTCTGCAAAACTTGATTTCGGAAAATTCTTCACCAGAGTAGTTGATCCGGCAGAAGATATCTTTTTGGAGATATTTTCTATTGTACCGATTACCGGTAGACCCGATAAGCGTTCGCAATCTTCTTTTGTCGATATAGCATGATTGAATATCTCTTCTTTACATACAACAAATGCAAGGGGTAGAGCAAGTCCAATCAAGAAAAAGAATGTATAGTTTTTAGACTTTTCGTCACCATTTACAGGACCACCTTTTTGTCGGGGTTCTTCCATTATAAAGTTATCCGGAATATTGGATGCCTTCTGTATGGTAGCTTCATATCGTCTCTGTCTTAGATATGTATAATACGCATCATTGACCTGATATTTTTTCTCATATCGAGCATATTCCCTTTCCTGTGCAGGTAAAGTCGACATTCTACTTTCTATTTCTCTAGTGCTATTATTCAGATCTTCCTTTTTATTTTGGATTCGATCCTGAAGCCCTCTTAACTCTTCAAGTATTTTAATTCGAAGATTTGTCAGTGATTGTTCGCTTTTCGCATACATAGGATGTGCAGAACCCATACTCGCCAGTTTGTTAATAAGGCTATTGTATTCTCCTATCGACTGAGTCAGTTTTGCTTCTGTTATACCCAACGCTGATGGTTCTACAAGTTCCGTCCTGTTTAATATTGAACTGTTGATTTCATCGGTTAGTCGCAATATCATATCTTCTTGAGCTTTTACCTCTCCTATTGATTGCATTACAGACTCTAACTCAGATCTGCCATCTGTTTTAGTCAATCGGTATAATCCTGTTTCATCCTGAAAATCTTTAAACGATGCTTCCGATTGTTGCAATGAATCTGCGATTATGCCCATTTGTCTATCGATGAAAGCAATGGTTCTATCAGCAGCTTCATTTTTTAATGTTAAGTTGTAATCTTCAAATTCTTTGAGTAATGCTCGTAAGAAATCAACATCTTGTGCTGGGCTACTTCCATATATTGATACTCCCAATGCTGTAGAGCCCTCTCTAATCATCCCTGTAGATATTCTGCCTGAATAGCGACCGATTAGTTCTTCTTTCGAAACAAACCGAAAACTGAAAGGTTCAAAATTGGCAGCAAATCGAGGGGATTTGTTTATTTTTATATAAAAGCGTTGCTCTTGTACAAACTGTCCATAAGGTACTTCCATCGAAAACGGAGCAGTAGTTTCTGATCCGGGATAGAATATTCTGCATTTTTCGGAATTGATAGGTTCTATTTCAAAAACGATACTATATGCACTTGGGGCAACATATTTAGCTTCAATAGTTACAGGAGTCAAACCGTACCAGTTGTCTGCTTTAAATTTCCCTTTTTTGAAGTAGTCTACGCGCATTTGTGGAAGTTTTGCAATAGTACGAACCACCATGTCGTACGAATTTAGAATCATTTGCTGATTGACCGAATTCTGAACTAAACTTCCTAATTGAACAGCGCCCATGGCAACACCGGAATTACCTCTTTGTTCCATCATCAAAACGGCTCCCGACTGATACAAGGGAGTCCAGCTTTTATTCTTAAGATAAGCGTATCCCAAAAACAATGCTAAAGATATAGCAAATAAGTACCAGTATTTGAGGATTCGATAGAACCAAAGCACAAAATCAAAAGAGAATTTTGTCTTTGCTTGGACTTCGTCAAAGTATGGGTCTGTACTGAAGTCCGGCGATCTGTTTATATTTTGTTCCATAATTTACAGAATCCTTTAGTTTATACTGTTTACTATACCTATTACTGCAAATACAGTGGCTATTGGTGCTATAATAGTAGTTATCAGCCCTGTGAAAGAATTTATCCGGAAGAATGCTCTCTTACTTGTCGAATAATAGATTAAATCATTTGGCTTTATATAGTAGAACTCCGATTCGATAATAGATTCGGATCTGAGATCAAATTCTTTAATAATTGATCTGCCTGTTTCATCAAGTCGGATGATTTTTACTTTCCCTAATTCTAAATCGGGCCCAGGCTCACCATTTATGGCTAAAGCCTGAAATATGGTCATGTTATCTTTGTAGATATTTTGTCGCCCATTTTGTGATTCAGAAACAACATAATAATAATTGTTTTTTAGAAATATTTTTACCTGAGCGTCAGGTATAGCCTGTCTCATTTTGTTCTGGATAACTTCTTCCGCCTCAGGTATAGTCAATCCTAAAATCTGAATATCTCCAAAAAACGGAATCGAAATATTGCCACTTTCAAATATGGCATAGGAAGCTTTAGTCGATAAATCAGTGCTTGATAATACTCCGTTGAAAACGTCAGAAAAATCTTTGTTACTGGTTAATATAGAACAATATATCTCATCATTAATTTGTAATTGATAGTCCTTGAAAGGTTTTGATGTATATATAGGACTTTTATCCTGTAATAAATTCGTTGCTTTAGGAGATGTACACGAACTGTACATCATTATAGCAAAACCTATAAATAGGCAGTATATAAAGTATTTAAATCCTGTTTTCATCTTTAAAAGTTATTTTTAATAACAAAGTATGCTCCTACAACTGTTCCTACGAGACTAACTAAACCTAGAATTCCGGTAAATGAAGTTACACGTCCAAAGAAGGTTCTGTTCATCTCAGGTACATATATAACATCATTGGGTTGAATATAGTAATATTCAGAATCGACAATATCTTTAGATCTGATGTCGAAAGTCTTTACTTCTGTTCCATTAGGGGTTTGCCTAACAATTTTTACTTTTGTTCTATCCCCAAATGTTTGAATTGGACCGGACATGGCTAATGCTTGAAATATCGTTAACTTAGGTAGAGGCATAGCTATACGGCTTTGTCCGGCTTCACCTAAAACACTAAAAAAACGATTTTGAAGATTTAGCTCTATGACTATGTTGGGTGAAAATGTAGAAAAACGTTCCTCTATAATTTTCTTCGCTTCTGTAGTAGTATAGCCTTCTACCGATATTTTTCCTAAATAGGGTATTTTAACAGTACCGTCGGAATAAACATTAAGAACATTCGCTCCCGTTTGATCAGTAGCTGCTGCACTTAGTCCCGAAGACTGATCTACAATATATACGGAGAAAAGTTCTTTCATACTTTCGTCCAATGTATAAATTCTGAGCGTCAATTGATCCCCCAGAATAATTTTGTAATCATTGTTAAGATTCACATCAATGGGATAATCCTTCTTTATATCCTGCAAAAGATTTGTGTCACGAGGGGTAACACATGAACTTAATATTGATATTATCACTATTTGCAACAATAGTAGTTTAATTTTCATACGTCTCAAGGTTTGTTTTGAATGGCTTTTGTTCTATAAGAACAATTTACTCGCCCCTTTGTTAGATTATTTAGTTTCGATTTTATCAATTGTTTTCTGATCCCTGAAATTTTGTCTATAAATAGCTTGCCATCTATATGGTCGTATTCGTGTTGAATACAACGTGCAAAAAAATCAGAATAAACTTCTTCATGTTCAACGAAGTTTTCGTCGAAATATTTGATTTTAACAGTTTCTTCTCTAGGGACATTTTCATTAATTCCGGGAATGCTAAGGCAGCCTTCCTGTGTGGAGACTATCTCTCCGGTGCGTTCAATAATTTCGGCATTAATAAAAGCTTTCTTGAATCCGTGATACTTTTCATCATCTTCAGCAAGAGGCTCTAAGTCAATTACGAATAAACGGATATCTAAACCTATTTGTGGTGCAGCCAGTCCAATGCCATCGGCATTATACATGGTTTCGAACATGTTTTGGATAAGCTCATTCAGATTAGGATAATCTTTATCTATGTTATGAGCAATTTTTCTCAATACCGGTTGACCGTAGAGATATATGGGAAGTATCATAAATTCTTATTTTTGTATGTAAGACTCTCCATGTAGTCTTGTAATATAATAGTTGCACTTATTTCGTCAATCGTCGCCTTATTCTGACGGTTTTTCTTTTTCATACCACTCTCTATCATAGAACGTTGTGCTATTACTGATGTAAATCGCTCATCATAATACTCAATAGGAGTGTTGGGGAATTGAGCACAGAACTTTTTCACAAAGGGTTCTATATGCTTCATATTTTCGGAAAACTCATTATTCATTTGTTTAGGCATACCAATAATCACATATTCGACAGCCTCTTTAGCGAAATACTCTTTTAAATATGTTAATAGTGTATGGGTTGGAACAGTCGTAAGGCCTGTTGCAATAATTTTTAAAGGATCTGTAACGGCTAAACCGGTACGTTTTGTTCCATAATCTATTGCTAGCAATCTACCCATGAGCGGCAAAGATATAGTTTTTTTTTAATATATAATTATTTTGGTCGTTCTATAATACGTCTTTTTAACTCAAAGTCGCGACCTAGATACTTTTCTTTAACTGTTTCATTGGCTGCGAGTTGTTCGGGTGTACCTTGAAATAGAACTTTACCTTCGAACAGTAAATAGGCCCTGTCGGTGATACTAAGCGTTTCATCCACATTGTGGTCGGTGATTAATATTCCGATGTTTTTATATTTTAGTTGAGCAACTATTTCCTGGATATCCTGAACGGCTATAGGGTCTACTCCCGCAAAAGGCTCATCGAGCATTATGAATTTAGGATTAATCGCAAGGCATCGAGCTATCTCAGCTCGCCTTCTTTCTCCCCCCGAAAGTCTGTCTCCCAGATTTTTACGGACTTTATGTAGTCCGAATTCCGAAATTAGACTCTCTAGTTTTTCTTTTTGATATTCTTTTGATTGTCCCGTCATTTCGAGGACAGATCTGATATTGTCTTCTACAGTAAGTTTTCGGAATATGGATGCCTCTTGTGCGAGATATCCAATTCCGTTTTGAGCCCTTTTGTATACGGGGAATTTTGTAATTTCCTGATTGTCAAGAAATATTCGCCCTTGATTTGGCATGACTAATCCTACAGTCATATAAAATGTCGTAGTTTTGCCTGCTCCGTTTGGACCAAGTAAACCTACTATTTCTCCTTGCTTAACTTCAATGGAGACATGATTAACAACTGTCCGGGATTTGTATTTTTTTACCAAATCCTCGGTCCGTAATACCATCTGTGAGTGCTCTGCTGACTGCATTAATTTAACTTAGTTGAGTTGTTGGATAGTTAAATATTTATTCGATTATAGTAATCCAATTGTGTGTGTCGGGCTCATTTCCATACTGTATAGCTCTCAATTTGTTGTATAGGAGAGTAGATGTTGGACCGGCCTGTCCGTCTTTAACAAACGAATACGATTTGTTTTCTTCTAGATCATCAATACGCTCTACCGGACTGATTACCGCTGCTGTTCCGCAGATACCTGCTTCCTCGAAAGAGCTTAACTCTGTTTCAGGAATGGGGCGTCGTTCAACTGTCATTCCTAAATCTTTGGCCAACTGCATTAGGCTATCATTTGTGATAGACGGGAGTATGGATGTTGACTGAGGGGTTATGTATGTATTGTTTTTTATTGCGAAAAAATTGGCAGGTCCACCTTCGTCAATATATTTCTTTTCTTTAGGATCAAGATATAATACTGCCGAATACCCTAATTCATGAGCTTTGTTTCCTGCAACAAGACTGGCTGCGTAGTTGCCTCCTATCTTATATGTACCTGTGCCTAGAGGAGCAGCTCTGTCAAAACTTCTGAATATAACAAGAGGTGTAGGTTTGAAGCCTTCTTTGAAGTAAGGTCCTACTGGAGTAACAAAAACCACAAACAGATATTCTTTAGATGGTTTTACTCCTACTTGTGGACTGGTGCCTATAAGAAGTGGACGTATATATAGAGATGCTCCACTTTCGTATGGGGGAACAAATTTTTCGTTAAGCTTGACTGCCTTTAATACTGTTTCTTCAAATATTTCAATAGGAAGCTCTTCCATCATAATGCCTCGACAAGATGATTGCATACGTAATGCATTCTCTCTCATTCTGAAAATTCTGATTTTTCCATCTTTTCCTCTAAAGGCTTTTAGACCCTCAAAGGCTTCCTGTCCATAATGCAAGCAAGTTGCAGCCATGTGAAGTTCGATAGTTTCGGATGAAGTTTCGGTAGGTGTACTCCATTTTCCGTCTTTGAAATAGCTCCGAACATTGAAGTCGGTTTTTAAATATCCGAAAGATAAATTTGTCCAGTCAATCGTACTCATATCTTATATTCTATTAATATTAACTCTAAATAATGATAATATGCGCGTGTTCCCCGAAAGCGTATTCACAAAAGTACAATTTTAGTTTAATTAGTTGATTGTTTTGCTTTAAATATTATTTGTATAAATGTTACTTACATATATTTTGCTTAGATATAGATTGAATCTATCAGAGATGTACTTTTGTTGGTATTTCTTTTGTTCATTAAAAAAAAACTTTACTTTTGCATCGATTATGACAAGTGGACTTGATAATTTTGCCTTTCATTTGTCTTTTCAGTCTTATAATGTGTAGCCTTTTTGAATAATCACGTATATGAATTCTGCTTTATTTTTAGTTGTTTTTGTCACCGGACTAGTTTTGGTCTGTGCTGGTTTGGGTATGGCTATTTTGTTGTCTCCAAGTTCTTTTAATGCACAAAAGGGACAGGCGTACGAATGTGGTATACCAACAAAAGGAACATCTTGGATGCAATTCAGGGTGGGTTACTATTTGTATGCGATACTTTATTTAATGTTTGATGTCGAAGCGATCTTCTTATTTCCTTGGGCTAATGTTGTTCGGGATTTGGGAATGGCCGGTTTGTATAGTATATTATTTTTCTTGTTAATTCTAGGTTTAGGGTTAGCTTATGCCTGGAGGAAAGGAGCATTGCAATGGAAGTAAAGAACGTATATATAAAAGGAATACCTAATGAGGAATTCCGGGACAATGAATACCTTGAGAATTATGTTAAGGAACTTCAGGCGAATGGAGTCGGCATAGTTGTCGGTAAACTGGATGACCTTATAAATTGGGGTCGCTCAAATTCAATCTGGCCTTTAGCTTTTGCAACCAGTTGTTGTGGTATTGAATTTATGGCAACGGCTGCAGCCAAATACGATATAGCTCGTTTCGGGATGGAGGTTACCCGTAATAGTCCCCGTCAGGCAGACTGTATTGTGGTGGCCGGTACGATTGTTCATAAAATGGCTCCTTTGTTGAAGCGTATATATGATCAGATGGCCGAGCCTAAATATGTTGTTGCCATGGGTAGTTGTGCTATTTCGGGAGGACCTTTTCTTGATTCTTACCATGTGGTGAGAGGAATTGATGAATTTCTTCCGGTAGACGTATATATACCCGGTTGTCCACCTCGTCCTGAATCATTACTTTATGGATTAATGCAGTTGCAGCGTAAGATAAAGCTGGAGCGTTTTTTATTTAAAGTGAAAAAATAAATTCGAGAGACTTGTTCTTAAGAATGATAAATGTCGATAAACGATTAATTATAACAGGCTTTAGCCACGTTATTTACCAAAGCAATATAAAGGTCTGAGACCTTCAGAGATCAATGGAAAATATCAAGAATGTAATCTTAAATGCGGTACCCGAAGCAGTTATCGAAGACAAGAAAGTCTTAACCGTAACTGTGGAGTCGGACAAATTGCACCATTTAGCTAAAACGTTACGTTATAATGCTGAATTTCCTTTTGACTTTCTTGTCCAATTGACAGGAGTAGACAGAGGTGAAATGCTGGGTGTAAATTATTTGCTGTCATCTTCTAAAGATTTATCAGTAGAAGTCCTTCTTAAAACAAGCACCGCAGATAGAGTAAATCCTTTATTGTATACCGTTACCGATTTATGGGCAACTGCCGATTTTAATGAAAGAGAAGTATATGCTTTATTGGGGATAAGATTTATAAATCACCACGATATGCGTAAATTTTTCCTGAATCAGGATTGGAGAGGTTATCCTTTAAGGAAAGATTATGATGCCGATCCGGCGTTAAATCCTGTTACGGTTGAAAGTAAGGATATGGTTGATACCACTCCTCGTATTTATGAAACTCCTCAAGGTTTGAAAGAGGATGTTGTTAAAGTATTCGAGGATGATGATTATATTATAAACATTGGTCCGCAACACCCTTCTACTCACGGAGTAATGCACTTTAGAGTTTCTCTTGAAGGTGAAATCGTGAAAAAAATAGATGTTCACAGTGGATACATACATAGAGGTATCGAAAAATTAAGTGAAAATCTTACTTATCCTCAAATACTTCACTTTACAGATCGTTTAGATTATCTTTCTTCAAATATCAACCGCCATGCCTTGTGTATGTGTGTTGAAAAAGCCGCAGAAATAGAAGTTCCTCAAAGAGCACAATATATACGTACTATTATGGATGAATTGAATCGTATAGATTCTCACCTGATAGCATGGGGTACTTTGTGTATGGACTTAGGGGCTACCACTGCTTTTATTTATGGAATGCGTGAGCGTGAGCGTATACTCGATATTTTCGAAAAAACATCGGGAGGTCGTCTTATAATAAATTATAACGTTGTCGGCGGAGTAATGTTCGATATTCATCCCGATTTTCAGAAAGATATCAAGGCTTTCATTATCGAGATGAGAGAACGTTTAAAAGAATATGATAAATTAGTTACAGGTAATCCTATTATTATTGGCAGGCTTAAGGGAATAGGTATTCTTTCTAAAGAAGACGCTATTTCATATGCTGTTACCGGACCTGCAGGTCGTGCTTCGGGATTTGCTTGTGACCTTAGAATACATCACCCATACGCACTGTATAACAAAGTAACTTTCAAAGAAGTGATTCGTTACGAATCAGATTCATATGCCCGTTACTTAAATCGTTTGGATGAAATCGAAGAATCTTTACAGATTCTAGAGCAATTGGTTGACGATATACCTGACGGAGATTTCTTAGCCAAAGTAAAAGCTATTATCAAATTGCCCGAAGGAGAATACTTCCAACGAGTGGAAGCTGCGCGTGGAGAATTTGGTGTGTTTATTGAAAGCCGCGGAGATAAAACTCCATACCGTTTGAAATTCAGATCGCCATCTATGGCTTTAGTTTCGGCAATGCCGACACTTTGTGCAGGTGAGAAACTTTCGGATTTGATTGGTATAGGTGGATCAATGGATTATGTGATACCCGATATTGACCGTTAGGTCGTACCCTTTTGTCGAGTTGGATTAAGTAAATTATCCTATTTAATGATACATAAGTTATAACAAATTGTAGTTGTTATACTAACCAAAGCAATAAAGAGGTTTGAGACCTTTAATAGATTAGTTATTATATTTAAAGATATATGTTAGAACTTTCACGTTTGACTGCCTTAATCGATAGCTTACTTCGAGAAACTTGGGGATTATCTGAGTTTTGGGTGTTGTTTATCGAGTTTGTATTAGTAGGTGCTGCTTTATTGACAGCATATGCAGTATTAGCTCTGATCTTGATTTATGTAGAACGGAAAATTACCGGATTTTTTCAATGCCGTTTAGGTCCTAATCGTGTAGGAAAATATGGTATGGTGCAGAGTGTTGCCGATATGGTAAAGATTCTTCTCAAAGAAATTATCCATATCGATAATGTCGATAGATTCCTTTTCTATGCTGCTCCATTCTTTATGATTGTGGCTTCTATGCTGACGTTTGGAGCTATTCCTTTCGGAAGAGGATTGCAAGCTGTCGATTTTAATATCGGAGTATTTTATGTAGTTGCTGTATCATCTCTTGGTATTATTGGTGTTTTACTGGCAGGATGGTCAAGTAACAATAAATATTCGATGATTGGTGCTATGCGAAGCGGTGCCCAATTTATCAGTTATGAATTGTCTGCCGGATTTGCTCTGATAACCATGGTTGTGCTATCGGGATCAATGCAGTTTTCTACAATTATTGAAAATCAAACGTATTGCTGGAATTTATTCAATGGTCATATTGCTTCGGTAATAGCCTTTGTTATATATCTTATATCGGGACATGCCGAAACAAACCGTGGTCCTTTCGACTTGCCGGAAGCTGAATCGGAACTTACAGCCGGATACCATACTGAGTATTCAGGGTTGCAGTTCGGATTTTTCTATTTGGCCGAATATCTGAATATGTTTATTGTTGCAGCCATTGCTACTACCATTTTTCTTGGAGGCTGGATGCCTATCCAACTAAAAGGATTTGATGGCTTCAACGAAGTGATGAATTATATTCCATCTTATATATGGTTCTTCGGTAAAGCCGGATGTTTAGTGTTCCTAAGTTTATGGGTTCGATGGACATTCCCTCGCTTACGTATCGACCAGTTATTGAATCTGGAGTGGAAGTATTTACTGCCTATTAATATGTTTAATCTTCTGCTTATGGTAGTCATCGTATTGGCAGGTTTGACATTAGAAGATATATTTCCTAGTATATTTAAATTTATAGCTGAATAAAGATGAGTTCTGTATCACAATATTTTAAAGGTTTATTCCAAGGTATTGGCGGACTGCTTACGGGTATGTCTGTTACTTGGACAGAGCTGTTTACTAAAAAGATTACACAACAGTATCCTGAGAATAGAAAGACTCTGGTTATTTCGGATCGTTTCCGAGGCGAATTGGTTATGCCTCACGATGCAAATAATGAGCATGCCTGTACTTCTTGCGGTATCTGTCAGATGAATTGTCCAAACGGAACAATTGTAATAAAGTCTAAAACAATAGAAACAGAAGACGGCAAAAAGAAGAAAATTCTGGATGAATATTATTACAATCTAGGTTCATGTACATTCTGTAACCTGTGTGTGTTGACATGTCCTTCCGATGCTATCAAATTTGATAACACATTCGAAAGTTCGGTATTCACCAGAGGTAAACTGAATATGAAGTTAAATCAATTGGGATCGAAACTTCGTGAAAAGAAAAAGCCCGAGCCAAAGCCTGTTGCAGAGAAACCTGCCGCAGTAGAAACAGCTCCGGCTGCACCTAAACCTGCTGCTGCACCTGCATCGGTAGAAACAGAAAAGAAAGAGAATATCACAAGTCAGGATAGTGCAGACAGTGCAACTTCTGATAATGTAACAAAAGAATAATAATCAAAATACGTAAAGGTTGATTATGGCAGAGTTTATTATATTTGGAGTACTAGCAATCGTAATTGTCGTTTTTTCATTATTGGCGGTTACCACTCAAATGATTATCCGTTCGGCAACTTACTTGCTCTTCGTATTGATTGCAACAGCAGGTCTGTATTTATTGATGGATTATCAGTTTCTTGCAGCAGTGCAGGTGGCGGTATATGCAGGCGGTATTATGGTCTTGTATATATTTTCGATATTGTTGACTAACGATCCCGGGATAGAAGTGAAATACGAAAAACCCGGTCGAATGATATTAGCAGCTCTTGTAGCTGTAGTTGGTTTGGGCATCTGTGGTCATATCATCTATTACAATGTTTCCCGCATTTATACATATGCAGATTCGGCGATAGATATGACTCAACTGGGTACTACCATGATGGGTACCGAGAAATACCAATACTTACTTCCTTTCGAAGCTATCAGTTTATTGCTTTTGGCTTGTATAATAGGAGGTATAATGATTGCCCGTAAACGATAACGGTCTCAGACCGCTTTGTAACAGGTTTGTTGCAGAAAGAAAAAAAGAGTTATATAGCTTAATAATATACAATTATGAATGAATTTCTAGTAGAAACCTTTTCCGTTCCCATGGAAGCATATTTGACTGTAAGTACACTTATGTTTTTTATTGGAGTATATGGTTTTCTGTCTCGAAAAAACATGTTGATGGTATTGATGTCAATGGAATTGATGCTGAATGCCGCAGACTTGAATTTTGTGATTTTTAACCGGTTTTTATATCCCGGTCAATTCGAAGGGCTTTTCTTTGCTCTGTTCTCTATTGCCATAGCAGCAGCCGAAACAGCCATTGCTATTGCCATTATCATCACTATATATCGTAATGTGAAGAGCGTATATATAGATGAGAACATAACAAACATGAAACACTAATAAGGTCGTTGACCTAATTTATAAAGAATAAATAACGATATAGATATGTCTTATACATTATTAATAATCGTACTACCGGCAATAATGTTCCTTATTCTGGGATTGTTGGGAGGAAAAATGAAACCAATCATTGCCGGAACTTTGGGTACCCTGTCTCTGGCGGTTATGACAGCATTGTCGTATTTTACAGCTTACGAATACTTTTTCAAAATAGGAAAAGGAGCTTCGGGAGCCTACGAAACAATAATGGCTGTTGAGCCTTACCAATGGTTGAAATTCACCGATAAACTGCATATCGATTTGGGGATCATGCTTGATCCTATTTCGGTGATGATGCTTGTGGTAATTACTACCGTTTCGCTGATGGTACACATATATAGTTTAGGCTATATGAAAGGCGAAAGAGGATTTCAACGTTACTATGCTTTCCTTTCACTGTTTTCATTCTCTATGTTAGGATTGGTAGTTGCTACTAATATCTTCCAAATGTATATATTCTGGGAGTTGGTAGGAGTTTCTTCTTACTCACTTATCAGTTTCTACTATACTAAACCAAGTGCAGTGGCTGCTTCTAAGAAAGCATTTATTGTAACCCGTTTTGCAGACTTATTCTTCTTAATAGGTATATTGATATTGTCTTATTACTCGGGAACATTCGACTTCCAAACATTAACGGCTTTGGACGCTCCCTATTTATCGAGCTTTGTTGGTGCATCATTCTTAGGAATATCGGCATTAACTTGGGCAATGTTATTTATATTTATGGGTGGTGCCGGTAAATCGGCAATGATGCCTTTCCATATCTGGTTACCCGATGCAATGGAAGGCCCAACACCTGCCTCAGCATTAATCCATGCTGCAACGATGGTTGTTGCAGGTGTATTTCTTGTAGCACGCTTATTCCCGATATATCTTTTCGGTACACCCGAAGTTCTTACTATTATCGGATACGTTGGAGCAATAACCTCCGTGTATGCAGCTATTGTGGCATGTACTCAGACGGATATTAAACGGGTTTTAGCATTCTCAACTATTTCGCAGATTGCATATATGATTACAGCCTTAGGCGTATCGGGTTATTCCGGTCACGATGGATTAGGTTATATGGCATCTATGTTCCACTTATTTACACACGCATTCTTTAAAGCATTGTTATTCTTAGGAGCAGGAGCTATAATTCATGCTGTACATAGCAACGAGATGGACGATATGGGAGGATTGAAGAAGTTCCTACCAATCACGCACATCACATTCCTGATTGCATGTTTGGCTATTGCAGGTATTCCTCCATTTTCAGGATTCTTTAGTAAAGATGAGATTTTAGCTGCAGCTTTGCACCACGATAAGTTCTTGTTCGCATGCTTATTCCTATGTGCAGGTCTTACAGCATTCTACATGTTCCGTTTGTATTACAGAATATTCTGGAACGACACAAATAAACATTATCACCATGCTCCTCACGAAGCAGGTCCTACAATGACAATTCCATTAATTATTTTAGGAGTGTTTTCAATATTTTCGGGATTTGTTCCCTTTGCCGACTTTATCTCAGCAGACAGAATGCCTTTCGAAGCACATATAGATATGGCTGTTGCCGTATCGAGTGTAGCTGTAGCCCTTCTTGGTATAGGAATCGCAACAATGATGTACTTCAAGAAAACAGATATGCCGGACAAAGTATCTAACGGAGTTGGCAACTTTTATAAATGGGCTTATCATAAATTCTATTTCGATGAATTATGGTTGTTCGTTACACGCAAAATAATATTTAACTGCATATCTAAACCTATTGCATGGTTTGACCATACTATTGTTGATGGCTTTATGAATGCTTTAGCTTTTGTAACCAATAGTACTTCGGATAAGATTAAAGGATTGCAATCGGGCAGAATACAACAATATGCCGGTGTTTATTTATCGGGAGCTTTAGTTATTGTTGCAGTCTTTGCTTTCTGTTTGGTGTGTTATATCTGTGGTTAAGTAATTATATATTTGACGAAAAATTAAAATTAAATAGGTCTGTGACCTCTTAAATTATAAAACAATGAATATTCTTTCATTATTTGTCCTGATTCCTGTTTTAATGTTGATTGCATTTATTCCATGCAAGAACATCAAACAAGTAAGAACTGTTGCTGTTTTAGGAACGGCTATTGAACTGATATTTTCGGTGGTCTTTTTATTTATGTTCTTAGGAGCAAGAGAAGCCGACCCAACCAGTGCGATGCTATTCCAACACGATATAGTTTGGTTTAAAGCACTCAATATTCATTACGCAGTAGGTGTCGATGGTATATCGGTATTGATGTTGTTGCTAACAGCTATCATTATGTTTACCGGAGTATTTGCGTCATGGAATATGGATCCGCTTCCTAAAGACTTCTTTATGTGGCTTACCCTGCTTGCTGTAGGAGTATACGGGTTCTTTATTTCGCTGGATATGTTTACCATGTTTTTCTTCTACGAAATAGCTTTGATACCGATGTACTTGTTGATAGGTCTATGGGGTACGGGAAGGAAAGAATATTCGGCAATGAAACTGACTCTAATGCTGATGGGAGGATCTGCCTTTCTTTTAGTAGGAGTTTTTGGAATTTATTTCAACTCGTCTGAAACAGGCGAATATACATTTAATATATTGCAGATTGCTCAAAACAATGTTATTCCTGTAGAAGCTCAACGATGGATATTCCCGTTGACATTCTTAGGATTTGGTGTGCTGGGAGCATTATTCCCATTCCATACTTGGTCGCCCGATGGTCACGCTTCGGCACCTACAGCAGTATCGATGCTTCACGCAGGGGTATTGATGAAATTGGGGGGATACGGATGTTTTCGTATTGCGATGCATTTATTGCCTGAAGCAGCAAGTGAACTTTCTTGGATATTCTTAATTTTAACCGGTATAAGTGTTGTTTATGGAGCGTTCGGTGCAATTGCTCAAAACGACTTGAAATATATTAATGCATACTCTTCGGTAAGCCACTGTGGATTGGTATTATTTGCTATCCTTATGATGAATAATACGGCAACTACAGGTGCTGTAATGCAAATGCTTTCTCACGGATTGATGACAGCATTATTCTTTGCATTGATCGGTATGATATACGGACGAACTCACACACGTGATATCAGGCAGTTAGGTGGTTTGATGAAAATTATGCCTTTCCTTTCGGTTTGTTATGTGATTGCCGGTTTGGCTTCATTAGGACTTCCCGGATTGAGTGGATTCGTTGCAGAAATGACTATATTCGTTGGATCATTCCAACATCAAGATATGTTCCACAGAGTATTAACTGTAATGGCATGTTCATCAATTGTTATAACTGCAGTTTATATACTTAAAGTTGTTGGAAAAATATTATACGGTCCCGTCGTAGATGACCATCACTTAGAGCTTACAGATGCAGTTTGGTATGAAAAAGTTGCAGTTGTGGGATTAGTTCTTAGTGTTGCCGGAGTAGGATTATTTCCCGGGTGGATCTCCGATTTAATTCATACATGCTTACACTAAAAATTGACGCGATGAAAACGATTGTAAAATTATTTTTTCTAATTGCATTTATATCCGTATCGGCTTTTGCTTCGGCTCAGAGCTTTACTATAGCAGAGTTAATAGATTTGGCTCCAAATGGAAAAGAACATTTCGAAAGTGTTGTCACAGCAAAAGGATACAGCCATCAAGATAGTCCTGTAAGTGACTTATCTAATAACTTTATTTTTACTCATTCGGGAAACTCTAAAATAACATTGATTACTCCATCTTTTGAGAGCGATGTAAGAATGGTTTCTTGGGAGTTTAATTCTGCTGCTGTTTTCAACAGTTTGAAAAGTGAGTTAGTGGCCAATAAATACAGATTGAATAATACCGAAAGACGAAATGGTGGCAAATACGTGTCATTATTTTATTCAAGACCGGGTATTGAAGTTATATTGACAACAGATAAAACTGTTGATCCTAACGGTGTTTATATTGCTTCAGTAAAGTATACCAATGCAGCGAAGTATATTGTAAAATAAGGTCTGAGACTAGTTTGTAGCTTTAATGAGAATTATTTATAACGCCTGTTA
This sequence comes from Dysgonomonas sp. HDW5A, assembly GCF_011299555.1. Classification (NCBI taxonomy): domain Bacteria; kingdom Pseudomonadati; phylum Bacteroidota; class Bacteroidia; order Bacteroidales; family Dysgonomonadaceae; genus Dysgonomonas; species Dysgonomonas sp. HDW5A. The sequence continues at coordinate 1,916,184 of NZ_CP049857.1, forward strand.
AAATTGGAAAATACTGTATCATCATTATTTTCCTGTACTTTAAATAAATAAAGAGATTTACGAAATGAATTTGAGCAATTATTTGTTGATGAAGCCCGAATTGTCACTTATAGTGGTATTTCTGTTATTGATCTTTTACGATCTATTTGCTTCTAACAACGCAAAAAAGTATTATTTCCCTGTAGCTTGTTTGCTATTTCTGGTACATACGCTTTACTGTTTCTTTATAGATAAAGGTGTTACTACATCTTTCGGAGGAATGTATGTTTCGGGAGCGGCTCAAATAACAATGAAAAGCGTACTGAATATAGGTGTATTTCTTATATTTCTGCAAGCTAATGAATGGTTGAAAAAGCCTGAATCGATATTTAAACGCGGAGAGTTTTTTATGCTTTCGATACTTACTCTGTTGGGTATGTATCTGATGATATCTGCGGGAAGCTTTATGATATTCTATATCGGATTAGAAACGGCATCATTACCTATAGCTGCATTAGTTGCTTTTGATAAGTATAAGAGTAACTCGGCAGAAGCAGGAGCTAAATATATCTTTAATGCAATATTCTCATCAGCCATAATGGTTTTTGGTATCTCGTTCCTATACGGAGCTTGCGGAACATTGTATTTTGAAGATATGGCTCAAAATATCTACTCATCGCCATTGGTGATTATGGCTATGATATTTTTCTTATCAGGATTATTCTTTAAAATATCGTTGGTTCCCTTCCATTTGTGGGCACCCGACGTATATCAGGGAGCACCCACAAATGTTACACTTTACTTGTCGACAATATCAAAAGGAGCAGCAGTGTTTGCGTTAATGATTATTCTCTATAAAGTATTTCCTGTTTTAGCAAGTATCTGGCAACCCATTATATGGATACTTATCTTGTTGACTATAACAGTTGGTAACTTGTTTGCTCTAAGACAAAAGAATTTGAAGCGTCTGCTTGCATTCTCTTCGATCTCTCAGGCAGGTTATATAATGTTGAGTGTCTTCTCAGGCTCATCAGCAGGTATGGCAGCCACTATATTTTATGTGTTTGTTTATGTTTTCTCTAACTTGGCAGCATTCGGAGTTATTTCAGCAATTGAAAACAAAACAGGTAAAGTGAATATGGATGACTATAAGGGGCTTTATCTAACTAATCCGAAATTGGCTTTAGTGATGATGATCTCTATGTTCTCATTGGGAGGTATACCATTTACAGCAGGATTCTTTAGTAAATTATTTGTCTTTATGGCAGCAATGGAATCGGGTAATCCATGGAATACTGTATTGGTATTCTTAGCATTGGTTAATACAGTAGTGTCATTGTATTATTACTTGCTTGTCGTAAAAGCGATGTTTATAGAGAAAACCGATTCACCAATCGAAACTCTGAAAACTGATAGCTATTTGAAGATATCGTTGGTGGCTTCTGTAGTCGGAATCTTCTGTGTTGGCGTTATTAGTTGCTTCTATGAGTATATTAATACAGTAAGCTTTGGTTTTTAACAATATTTGTTCAAAATAAAACTAATTCGATAAACACTTAGTCTTAACTTTGCGTTTATCGAATTAGTCGTTTATAACAATCGATATATACTTATTTTGACAAAGTGATAAATAGGTTTTGGAACTTAATCCTCTTTTGAAATATGAATTTATTTATTTTATTACAATCTGTTACTACAAATCTGGAACAAGTAGCGCCCGCACCAGCTGAAAACTACTTCAGTCTGATACTTAAAGGCGGTTGGGTTATGTTACCTATAGCTATTCTTTCGATATTAGCTGTTTACTATATTATTGAACGAACTTTGATTATCAGGAAAGTCGGAAAGTCCGATTCGATCTGGCAATCACGCATCGTTGAACTTATCTCTGAGAATAAGATTGAACAAGCTCTTAAATTTTGCTTTGAGAAGCCTTATATTCTAGGAAAAGTTATTTCTGCCGGATTAAAGGAGAAAACAGATACCATCGAAGAGATAGAAGAAACGATGGAGGTTGAAGCCCGTCAACAAGTTTCGAAGCTAGAGAATCATATGAATTATTTAGGTATAATTGCTTCCATAGCTCCCATGTTGGGATTCTTAGGAACTATCTTCGGGGTAATCAATATCTTTTACAATATTTCTCAAACAGCAGACTTAGATATTGCAACCATCTCCGATGGTTTATATCAAAAGATGATATGTTCGGGAGCAGGTCTGCTTGTAGGTATCGTGGCCTATGCTGGATATTATGTTTTAAACGGTAATATCGATAAGATCGTTACTAATCTCGATAGAGATTCCAACGAAGCATTAAGAGCTATCAGAATGTATAAAAAGAACCAAAACACAATGAATCTTTCAAAGGATTAATGTGTTTTTTAAGAAGTGCTAAAATTGGGTCTGAGATGATGACCTTAAGAGCCGAAAAAATATGAAGATTCAACGTCGTAAAAATAGAGCCGCAGAGGTTTATACAGCATCACTGAATGACATTATGTTTTTCTTATTGTTGTTCTTCCTTATTGTTTCAACAATGGTGACTCCTGCAGCTATCCGTGTTTTATTACCCAATTCGTCGACAGCCGAAAAGGTTGCCACTAAGAAAAATATCAATCTGATTGTTACCTCAGATCTCACCTATTACGTAAATGATAAACAAGTGCCTTTTGAAGCACTTGAAGGAGAATTAGCGAATACAATAGGAGAACGTCAGGAGGGAGATGATGTTAATGTGCTTTTACAGGCTGATAGAAGTCTTAATTTACAGGACATTATTAATGTAATAGATATCGGGAATAAGCTTCGTGTAAAGATGGTACTCTTTACACAAAAGGATTAGAACTAATCTGCCTGTACCGAAAATAAGATTATAGAAAAAAGAGCTGCCATAATAGAAGCTCTTTTTTTTCGTTATATAGCTGAGTAGATAAGTAACTATTTATTGGCAGTAATAATTTACAGACGTATTTATTCTTGCCGAAGGAATAAAAGGTCTTCTTGTAAAATAGTTATTTTTGTATTATTCAACATGATGGATTCTACGACATATTGTACTTATAAAAAATAATGAATAGGTTTGTGATTTGATGTTTCACAGAGCCTTAAATAAAAGTAAACGGTATTCATTGGGACGTTTTTATTGTCTTTTTATCTTATTCTGTATAGCTATAAGCTCTTATGCCCAGAATGTCACAGGAATTGTATGTGACAGTCTGAATCGTGAAGCCATTGGCTATGCTTCAGTGCGTATACTCAATATAAAGGACAGTACTTATATTAAGGGAGCCGTCACTTCTTCAAACGGAAAATTTACAATCAATCAATCTAAAGGAGATTATATAATTGACATCTCCTACATGACAAATACCCGATACACAAAACAAATCAGGCTCGAAGACAAACAGACTCTTGATCTCGGAACTATTTATCTTGGAGAAGCCAGTTATATGCTGGGTGAGGCTGTAGTTGTAGCACCGGTTCCAGATATTGTTGTTAAGGGAGATACCATAGAATATAATGCTGACGCATATAGGGTGGGAGAGGATGCTCTCCTTCTCGACTTAGTGAGAAAGATGCCCGGTATTGATATTAGTTCCGATGGAAAATTGATGGCCAATGGAAAGATCATCTCAAAGATACTTATCGATGGTAAAGAGTTCTTTGGTAATGACATTGATCTGGCATTGAAAAACCTACCTGCGTCGATGATCAATAAGCTTCAATTATTTAAGGAACAATCAGAAATGTCGAGAGTGACAGGCTTTAATGATGGTAATGCAGAACAGGTGTTGAACTTGACGGTTAAAGAAGCTTTGAAGCAGAGTATATTTGGAGAGGGGCGGTCGGGCTATGGTAGTAATGGACGATACTCCAATAAACTGAATGCTCATTATATGTTAGATGATAATCAGTATTCTCTTATTGCAAATTATAAAAATATAACGGACGATTTTGAGTATAGCGGTTCTTCCAGTCAATACGATGGTATTACTAAAAATGCTGAAGTTGGTTTTAACTTTAATGCATTAAGAAGTGATAAACTGAATGTCGGCGGTAATTTGCATTATGACAATAATAATAATGTATTTGAAATGGATAGTAATACTAAGACCTTTATCGAAACTGGTAATAGACTTAGCACCCAATCATCAGCCACTCAAAGTATAAAAAGGGATCTTTCTCTTGGTCTGAATATGAAATGGACTCCGGACTCATTAACTACTATTTATGCCCGGATGAATGTGAATACAGGTACAAGTGACGATATACGACACAGTACAAATTTTTCGTATGTTCAAGGCTTGCAGGATACAACTTCAGGATGGACTGATTATAAAACGAGTGGTGATACCCATAACCTTAATGCCTCAATTATATTCGGACGAAAGTTGAATAGTGCAGGCCGAACCATAAGTGCCAGCTTGAACGGAGCTACCAGAGGAGGACGGAGTTATGGTACCAACTACTCTCCTGTTTTTTATCAGGCATCAAATAAGACCACAGTTATCGATCAGGAACTTTCTATCGATAATACGGGAAACAACTGGGGGTTTATGGTCTCCTATGTAGAGCCCATAACCAAAAATAACTCAGTAAAGGTAGCCTATACCTATCGGCGCGATTACTCGGACAGAAACAGGCTTACATTCAGGAGGGATGGCGAGGGTGAATATACGATTGTGGATACAGCCTTTACCCGAAAAACGACTTCAGACTATACAACTCAAAGAATAAATGTAGGATTCCAGTCAGCAATGGAGAAGTATGAGTACAATATTGGTTTCAATGTCGATCCCTCAGTATCTTCTTCAAAAACAATGATGCAGGATTCTATTATCGAAAATCAGAAACAAAGTGTAGTTAATTTTTCTCCCACATTTAAATTTACATACACACCTAAGAATAATGTAACTTTCGATTTTGATTATTATGGGGCGACAGAGCAGCCTACACTGAAACAGATTTCGTCTGATACAATTGTAATAGATGCCTTAAATCGTACGTATGGAAATTTGGATTTAAAGCCCAGTTTTGATAATACTTTTAGTATGTATTTTCAGAAATCGAATTATGAGAAGGGATCTTTTTTTATGATTACCGGTGGAGGTAATTATATTTTCAATAAAATAGTAGATTATACTACCATTGACGAATTCGGAAACGTAGAATCATCGTATCGAAATGTTACCGGAAACTGGGGTTTGAATGGTGGAATAATGTTTAATACCCCATTGAGAAATAAAAAGTTTACAATCGATAATAGCTCTTTCGGTTATTTTGTTCGAAATATAGGATATTCAAATAGTGTGAAGAGTATAACCTATAATCTGACAATGAGCGAATCGTTCTCGATAAGCTATCGCTCGGATAAGTTTGATCAGCGTTTACAGGCTAATATATCATATAATATAACAAGGAACAACCTTCCTAACCAAGAAGGGATGAATACGTCTAATTACGGGCTTAAATCATCTACCTTATGGAAACTGCCTTATGATTTTGCAATCCAGAATGAAATAAGTTTCACCTATAATAAAGGATATGCTGAAAATTTTCAGAAATCCGAAGTGTTGTGGAATCTTTCTGTCGCGAAACAGTTCCTTAAGAAGAAACAAGCCACAGCTAAATTCCAATGTTATGATATATTAGACGATCGTAATAACCTGATGCGTGTTGTTTCCGGAAATTATATATCAGATACAAGGACTAATATGATTGGTCAATATTTTATGTTTAGTTTTGGATATCGATTTAACATTACCAATAAACCTGCTCGAAACGTTTCGGAAACGCAAGGTGCAGATGATTATAATTAATTATAATCCAGGATTAAGATAATTTAAAAAAACGGGTACTAATTTTATAATTAGTACCCGTTTTTTGTTTTTGTTGCTTCTTGAAATAGGTACATAAAAAAGCGGGATGTAAAATATATAGATATAGTGTGTAAATAAATTTTACATACAGTGAAACTTTGGGTTTGTATTTAGTTCTTGTTTTTCAGCGTTTTATGTTCTTTGGCACGCCTTTGGCTTAATATATAGTAGAAACGTAAACAAAAAACAATATAAAATAAAACATTATGAAAACAACAATTATCACATTGGCAGCACTAGCATTATTATCAATCGGGAATGTATTTGGAAAAGATCAGTTATATAAAAGTGTAGAAACGAATAACGAGGCTCATTCTACGACAACGACTATTTGTAAAGGTGTAAATGAAAAATATTTGTCACCAATGAAGCGCTATATTGTAACTTCTGACTTGAATGGTAATCCTGTTGAAAAGGCAATCTATGTATGGAATGATGATAGTAGAAGCTGGGAGGCTTTTCAAAAATATAATTATGATTATGCTATGGATGGGCAACTTCTTTCTCTTGCTTTTACTGAATGGGATAAAACAGCTGATTCATGGGGTGAGAGCGTGCAATATGCTATGCTTATCAATAATAAATCAGAAGATATAAACTTCTTAAGCATTGAGTTAATAGATTCGAACTTAAACCCGAAACAAAACTTTAATTAATCAATGCAATCGAATATTAAAATTAATATTCTTAAAGTTGTAACCAAAGATACTTATCGTTCGTCTTATTATTATAACACCAAAATTAGTAAATAAATAGCATAATGAAAACAACAATTATAACAACAGCAGTCGCCATTTTATTATCAATAACAGCTCCTGTTTTAGGAAGTGATAAATTATATAAAAATGTAGTTGGAGATAAAGAATCGGGTATAGTTACCTCTACAGTATGTAAAAGCTCCAGTAATGGCAGTTTGACTCCGCTAAAACAAACTGTATTCTATTATAGTTCCGATAAAAGTCTAAAAGAAAGAACTTCATATATATGGGATTCGAATACCCAAGAATGGGTTGTAGTTGGGCAACACAGATACGAATATAATTCCGAAAGTAAATTAATGAATATATCCTACCTGTGCTGGAATAAAACTACCAAATCATGGCATAAAGATGTTCGGTATGCTATGTATGTGTATGATGCGAATAATATTGACCATCCTGTGAAATATTTATCTGTGAATGCGAATTAAACGAAATAGTATCAATAAACATCAAAATTATAAGATAATGAAAACAATTATAGCCCTTTTTATAGCCGTAATCTTTTTATCAACAGGAAACTCTTTCGCAAAGGGTGATGATAAATTGTACAATAATATAATCGTGAATAAAGAAAAGCAAACAGTAACTACAACTATCTGTAGAGGACAAGATGATATGAATTTGGTCCCGTTAACACAGCATGTTCTTAAAAAGGATATAGCAGGAAAACCTCTCGAAAGGATTTCTTACAAGTGGGACGCTCGTAAAAAAAGATGGATTGCTGTTCAGAAATACACTTATGCATACCATGATAATGGAAGTCTGGCTACTATTTATTATTCCGAATGGAATAAGTCAACCAAATCGTGGGGTGGCGATATCCAATATGCAACGTATGTATATGGTTCGAATGATAACCTTACATCTGTTCTGGGAACTAATCGGGTTGAAGATTTCGATTTAAGTTTGAAGTAATTTTGGCAGACTAAAAAAACAAACCCTTAGATAAACTAATTTATCTGAGGGTTTGTTTTGTGATATAAATATACCTGTTAAGTATATTATATGGCTCAAAGCTGAATATTACAGTTTTTTGAATGCCTGCTCTAAATCGGCTTTAATATCTTCTATGTTTTCGATTCCAACAGAAATACGTAACAAACCGGGGATTGCACCTGTTGCGATTTTGTCCTTTTCTTCAAGCTGTTCGTGGGTTGTAGCTGCCGGATGTATGATTAACGATTTGGCATCCCCTACGTTTGCAAGGTGGCTAATCAGTTCGAGGCTGTTAATAAGCTTGTCGGCTTTCTCGGCACCACCTTTTATTTTAAAAGATAATACACCTCCAAAACCTTTCTTCAAATATCTTTTAGCAAGTTCGTGATATTTGCTGCTCTTCAATCCCGGATAATTCACATATTCCACTTGTGGATGTTTTTCGAGCCACTCGGCAATGGTAAGAGCATTCTCAACATGGCGATCAACACGTAACGAAAGCGTTTCGAGTCCTTGTATCAATAGCCATGAATTTAGAGGGCTTATTGTATTTCCCCAATCACGTAAGCCTTCTACACGGGCACGTATGATAAATGCAATATTTCCGAATGGGCTGTTAGCACCAAAAGTATCCCAGAATACCAATCCGTGATAACTATCCGATGGTTCTGTAAATTCGGGGAATTTACCATTGCCCCAATTAAATTTTCCACTATCGATAATTACACCACCTAGCGAAGTACCATGTCCGCCAATCCATTTGGTCGCACTCTCAACAACGATAGTCGCTCCGTGTTCCAATGGACGGAACAAATATCCGCCTGCACCGAAAGTGTTATCTACAATCAAAGGAATATTATGTTTATCAGCAACAGCAGCTATAGCTTCAAAATCGGGAATATTTAGATCGGGATTTCCGATTGTCTCTAGATAAATAGCTTTTGTTTTGCTGTCGATTAATCTTTCGAACTCTTGTGGAGTATCATCCGGAGTAAATTTTACTTCAACTCCTAAACGTTTAAATTGATTTTTGAATTGATTGTATGTGCCTCCATAAAGATGCGAAGTAGATACAAAATTATCTCCTGCCGATACTATATTATTCAGAGCAATAAATTGAGCCGATTGACCCGAAGATGTTGCCAGAGCAGCTATACCTCCTTCAAGAGCAGCAATACGTTTTTCAAAAACATCGGTGGTTGGATTCATCAAGCGAGTATAGATGTTTCCGAATTTTCTTAATCCGAATAAGTCTGCACCATCTTGTGCGTCTTCAAACACATATGAACTTGTTTGATAAATGGGTACTGCACGTGAGTGAGTTGTGGGATCTACTTCTTGTCCGGCATGTACTTGTAGGGTTTCAAATTTATAATTGCTCATAACTCTTTAATGTTTAATGAAAGGGTGAAAAATAGAGAGCTATTTATACATAGCTCTCGGATATAACTTAATAAGACACTTTATTGATTGCAATCAAAGGTCACAGACCTTTTTTATTATAATGGATATTCTTCAAAAGAATAAAGAACAGTCGATAAGTAACGCTCTCCTGTATCGGGAAGTATTACTACAATGTTTTTACCCTTATTCTCAGGGCGTTTAGCTAATTCGGTTGCGGCATGTACTGCAGCACCACATGATATACCAACCAATAAACCTTCTTCGCGTGCTAAGATTCTACTGGTAAGAATAGCATCGTCGTTTTTAACTTGGATAACCTCGTCTACTACCGATGCATCGTAAGTTTTAGGGATAAAGCCTGCACCTATTCCCTGTATTTTGTGAGGCCCTGGTTTGCCACCCGATAATACAGGTGAGTCTATCGGTTCTACAGCAACAATCTTAACATTCGGATTGCGTTTTTTTAATACTTCACCTACACCGCTTACAGTACCACCTGTTCCCACTCCGGCAACAAATATGTCGACCTGCCCGTCGGTATCTCTCCAGATTTCTTCGGCAGTAGTCGTACGGTGAATAGCCGGGTTAGCGGGGTTTTCGAATTGTTGAAGTATAATTCCGTTAGGTGTACTTTCTTTCAATTCTACAGCTTTTGCAATAGCTCCCTTCATTCCTTCAGGTCCCGGAGTCAAAACTATATTTGCACCTAAAGCTTTCAATAAATTTCTACGCTCGATACTCATCGTTTCGGGCATTGTAAGAGTCAGTTTATACCCCTTTGCTGCAGCAACAAAAGCTAAACCGATCCCTGTATTTCCACTCGTAGGCTCTATGATAACACTATCAGCCTTTAATATTCCTTTTTCTTCAGCATCTGTGATCATTGCAAATGCAATACGATCTTTTACACTTGATGCGGGATTAAAATATTCTAACTTTGCAATGATTTTTGCATCGATATGGTGATTTTTTTCGTAATTCGATAGTTCTAATAAAGGAGTGTTACCTATAAGATCAGTAAGTTTTTTTGCTATTTTAGTCATGACCAATATATTTTTTTGTTTTATTATTAATTAATACAAAAATACGAGCTTAAAATCATTTATAAAATACCATAAATGGGGTATTTTTGTGTAATCGAAAGATACGAAATATTTATAAGTATCTAATGCTATATAATCAGCAATTTTTAAGGAACATTAGTGTCTTTCTTGACAACAAAACAGGTGGTTTATATGTTTCTTATCAAGCATAAGTTTTATTTATTATTATATATACGCAATTTATGGAAATTTCTCAATTGTACGAAATATTCAAACAATATCCGTCAATAACTACCGATACTCGTAATTGTGCCAAGGATTCTATATTCTTTGCATTAAAAGGTGCTAATTTTAATGGCAATCAATATGCGAAAAAAGCATTGGATCTGGGTTGTAAATTTGCAATCGTAGATGAAGCCGAATTTGCCGATGAATCTCAGAATATCTTTTTAGTAGATGATTGTTTGACCACATTACAACAATTAGCAAGCTTTCACCGAAGCAAATTATCGATACCCGTAATTGGTGTAACCGGTACTAACGGCAAAACAACCTCTAAGGAATTAATTACCGCAGTGCTTTCTCAGGAATTTAATGTCCTATCTACCCATGGTAACCTTAATAATCATATCGGAGTACCATTGACCCTTTTGAAAATGACTAAAGCTCATGAAATTGCTGTCATTGAAATGGGTGCTAATCACGTGGGTGAAATAAAAGTGTTGGTTGAAATAGCAAAACCGAACTATGGTCTTATTACAAACGTTGGGCATGCACATATCGAAGGGTTCGGCTCGTTTGAGAATATTATCAAAGCGAAAGGTGAGCTTTATGATTTTTTGAGAGGACAGAAGAACAGCAAGATATTTATTGATAACGATAATCCGTATTTGAAAAATATATCTGAAGGAATAGCTACGATAAGTTATGGTAACGACGAATCGCTATTTGTTTGCGGTAGAGCGGTGGCGAATGATCCCTACTTGAGTTTTGTATGGAAATTCTCGAAAAATGATCATCTCGTACAAACGAACTTGATAGGGGAGTATAATCTTTCGAATGCTTTAGCCGCAGTAGCAATAGGTAAGTATTTTGGGGTGAAAACCGCTAAAATATGTAAAGCTATTGAAGAGTATGTGCCGACTAATAATCGCTCTCAGTTGAAAAAGACCAATAAGAATACATTGATTATAGATGCTTACAATGCCAATCCGACAAGTATGAGTGCTGCTTTGCAGAATTTTACGAAGATGGATGTTCCCAATAAAACGCTTATTTTAGGAGATATGCTCGAATTGGGGAGCGATAGCATTGCAGAACATCAGAAGGTAGTTGATTTGATTGTGTCAAATGATATTGATAAAGCTTTTCTGGTGGGTGATCATTTTTCAAAAACAAAGACATCCTATCCCTGTTTTACGTCATTAGATGACTTTTCGAAATTTCTGAAAGAGAACCCGATGGAAAATCGCTATATACTAATTAAAGGATCCAGAGGTCTACAATTAGAAAAATGTGTAGATTTGTTGTGATTTTTTAATTGTAAAAACATAAAAACAAGGTCTGCGACCTTAAATATCTCAAATGAAGAAATTCTTAATCCTTAGTATTCTTGCTGTTTCTGTTTTATTGCCATCTCAATTGTTAGCGTGGGGCATGACCGGTCATAGGGTTGTAGCTCAAATAGCCGATCAAAATATCAAATCGGGCACACGTAAGAAAATTAATAAATTGTTGGATAATATGCCGATTGCCTATTGGGCAAACTGGCCTGACTTTATAAAATCGGATACAACAGGAGAATACGATCATACGGGAATCTGGCATTATGTGAATGCTCCAGGTAATTTATCAAAAGAAGATTTTACAGCGTATATTAAAAATATTAAGCAGGATAATGTTTATAGTGAGATACCTAAATTGGAACGCATTATATCTGATAATGTATCATCGGTAGAACAAAAAAGAGTTGCACTTTATTTCTTGGTACACCTTATGGGCGATGCTCACCAACCAATGCACGTAGGTCGTGAGGATGATTTAGGAGGTAACCGTATCTCTGTATTATGGTTCAATGACAAAAGTAACCTTCATTCGGTTTGGGACGGAAAGTTGATTGACTACATGAAGTATAGCTATACTGAATATGCTAATCTTTTGAATACTATATCGAAAGAAAAAAAGAAAACTTTGCAAGCCGGTACTTTAGAGGATTGGTTGTATGAATCTCACTGTCTGGCTAATGAAATTTATTCGTCAGTAAATAACGAAGACAGGCTGTCATATGATTATGCTTATAAATATACCGATGTTGTAGAACTTCAATTGCAACGTGGAGGTTTGCGTTTAGCTGTAATTTTAGATCAGATATTTCAATAAAGAAATAATCATTATAAATGAATTAAATATCGACAGTATTCTCATAGAATGAGAAGATTGTCGATATTTTGTTGTATCTTTGCAGCCTCAAAAATTAGGTATGCAAAATATTAGAAATATCGCGATTATCGCACACGTTGACCACGGCAAGACTACAACGGTAGATAAATTATTACTTGCTGGGCAGCTTTTCAGAGACAATCAAACTGCGGGTGAATTAATTCTAGACAATAACGACTTGGAGCGAGAAAGAGGAATTACTATTCTTTCTAAGAACGTTTCGATAAATTATAAAGGAACAAAAATCAACATTATTGATACTCCGGGTCACGCTGACTTTGGGGGAGAAGTAGAACGAGTATTGAACATGGCCGATGGCTGTTTACTATTGGTTGACGCCTTTGAAGGTCCAATGCCTCAAACTCGATTTGTGCTTCAAAAAGCAATCGAAATCGGCTTGAAGCCCATTGTTGTAATAAACAAAGTTGATAAACCCAACTGTCGTCCTGATGAAGTGCACGAAATGGTTTTCGATCTAATGTTTAGCTTAGATGCTACAGAAGAGCAACTTGATTTCCCCACAATTTACGGTTCAGCTAAAAATGGCTGGATGTCGAATGATTGGAAAACTCCGGCTGAAGACTTTACTGCATTGCTTGATGCTATTGTAGAGCATATTCCTGCTCCCGAAATTCTACAGGGAACACCTCAAATGTTGATTACATCACTTGATTATTCAAAATATGTAGGTCGTATTGCAATCGGACGTGTACATCGTGGCGAAATAAAAGAAAACATGGATGTTTCTTTATGTAAGCGTGATGGCACGATTGTAAAATCTAAAATCAAAGAACTTAATATCTTTGAAGGTTTAGGTAGAGCTAAAGTTTCTTCTGTACAATGTGGTGATATTTGTGCCTTGATTGGTATTGAAGGTTTCGAAATTGGTGATTCTATTGCAGATATTACAAATCCCGAACCTCTTGAACCGATTGATATCGATGAGCCAACCATGTCAATGTTGTTTACTATAAACGACTCTCCATTCTTTGGTAAAGACGGTAAATTCGTTACGTCTCGTCATATATATGAGCGATTGATGAAAGAATTGGACAAGAATCTTGCTTTACGTGTAGAACCTACCGAAACTACAGACTCATGGATCGTTTTTGGTCGTGGAGTATTGCACTTATCTGTATTGATCGAAACAATGCGTCGTGAAGGATATGAGCTTCAGGTTGGACAACCTAAGGTTATTATCAAAGAAATTGATGGCGTGAAATGCGAACCGATCGAACAACTTACAATAAATCTTCCAGAGGAATATTCAAGTAAAATTATCGACCTTGTAACTCGTCGTCGTGGTGAGTTGACAATGATGGAATCGAAAAACGGAAGAGTATTCTTAGAATTTACAATACCTTCGAGAGGAATTATCGGTATCAGTAATGCTGCTTTGACTCTTTCGGCAGGAGAAGCTGTTATTGCTCACCGTTTCTTGGAATTCCAACCTTGGAAAGGAGATATTGAAAAACGTCAGAATGGTTCTATCATTGCAAGTGAATCTGGTAATGCCTTTGCTTATGCCCTAGATAAACTACAAGATAGAGGACGTTTCTTTATTGAAGCTCAAACCGATATTTATATGGGTCAGATCGTAGGAGAACACTCAAAAGAAGGCGACTTAGTTGTGAACTTGACTAAATCGAAGAAATTGACCAACGTACGTGCTTCAGGAACTGATGATAAGGCGAAACTTGTTCCGGCTATTATCTTTAGTTTAGAAGAATCTCTCGAATATATCAAAGAAGACGAATATGTAGAGGTAACTCCATCTGCAACACGTTTGCGTAAGATATATTTGGATGAGAATGAGCGTAAACGTTTCACAAGAAAATAAGAAGATTATAAATCTGATATATAAAAAGCCTCTGAAATTATTTATTTCAGAGGCTTTTACTTTTTATATCATCCATGAAAATGAGTATGTCAAAAAATGCCGCAGTATTTACAAATTATATAAATTGGATTAACTTTGTAACCTTCTCGAGAATGTAATAAAGAGACCTAGTATTATGATAAAAACTGTATTATCGCTCCTCCTTATTTTATTTGTGGTTAAGGTATTCGCACAAAACAATGTGAATGTTGATAACTATCGTTTCAACTATACTTATCGGACATTGCCTACAAAGCCTCAGGTACCCCTGTTTTTTTACTACGGGGTATATATTAATATGCCTAACAGTGTTGCTCAGGTTGTTGATGTGGATATGTTGTATGATCAGCTTAGTATTGAAGGACAACGGCGAACCGATGAAATTAAACAGGGCGATATATCTGTAAATTTAGATATGGGTTTTGTTGAGATTGTTAGTAGTGATGTGAAAGAAAGAGAAGGTGATTCGAAAGATAAGGACTCACAGAAACGAGGTAAGGAAAAGGATAATAAATATTATTCTATGGTGATAACTTATACTTTTGAATCTAAAGTTGTTGTAACTAAAAATGGGAAAAATATAGATTATTACCCTTTATATAATCGAATTAATAAGCTGACTTTTCAGACAAGGGAATATAGTTCACGCAGGGATTTATCGGAGTACTGGAAAAATAATAGAGAGAATCTGAGAGAGGCTTTTACCCGAGAGCTGGTTGCTGCCTCTGTTAGCAGGGCTGCTGCAAGGATTACTTCATTATATGGGTTTCCTACAACTAAGGCATCAGATATAATAAAAACGATTAATGAAAAAAAGCATCCCGAGAATATTCCTTTCAGAGCGGCAAGTGACAATTTGAAGTTGAAGCTGGAAATAATAAATGCTTACACTCCACTGGTAGAGGATGATGTTACGGATTTGATCGATTATTATGAAGGTATTCTTAAGAGATATACCGATCCAAAACTGAATGCTGATATCAGATTGCGTTATGCTGCTTTATACAATTTGTGCAAAATATATTTATATCTAGAACAGCCTGAAAATGTAAAACAGTATGCTGACTTAATTCTTGAGAATGGATATGATAAAGGGGATTGTAAGAAAATGAATGAAGCAGCTCAAAAGCTAGAATTGCTGTTTAACTCTTCCGATAGGATTAAAACAAGGCATTTTGATCCTGATACTTTTTTTGAAGACTAATTTTGAAATCTATATAAAAACAAAGGCTGATTGTAGAAATACAATCAGCCTTTGTTTTTATTGTTAATCAGTTAAGCAATTATTTCTTATCTGTTTTACCACCACCTGAATTACCGGTAGGACGTGCTATTGAATCACGCATATCAGTATCTGCTTGAATGTTTTGCATCTTGTAATAGTCCATTACACCTAAATTTCCACTGCGAAGGGCTTCTGCCATAGCGATTGGAATTTGTGCTTCTGCTTCTATTACTTTTGCACGTGCTTCCTGAGCTTTCGCTTTCATTTCTTGTTCAAGAGCAACAGCCATCGAGCGGCGTTCTTCGGCTCTTGCTTGAGCAATGTTTTTATCAGCTTGAGCTTGGTCGATCTGAAGTACTGCACCAATATTCTTACCTATGTCGATATCTGCGATATCAATAGACAGAATTTCGAATGCTGTACCTGCATCCAAACCTTTCTTAAGAACCAGCTTAGAGATAGAATCAGGATTTTCCAGCACTGATTTATGACTTTCGGATGAGCCGATAGACGACACAATACCTTCGCCTACACGAGCCAAGATTGTTTCCTCACCTGCACCACCGACTAGCTGTTTGATGTTGGCACGCACCGTTACACGGGCTTTAGCGATCAACTGGATACCATCCTTTGCAACCGCAGTTACAGGAGGTGTGTCGATTACTTTCGGATTTACCGACATTTGTACTGCTTGCAATACATCACGTCCGGCAAGGTCAATGGCTGTTGCCATTTGAAACGACAGATCGATATTTGCTTTAGAAGCAGAAACAAGTGCATGAACTACTTTTTCGACATGTCCGCCGGCAAGGAAGTGAGCCTCCAATTCGTCACGTGTAATGTTTTTCAGACCGGCTTTGTGTGCTTCGATCATGGCATATACAATGGTACGGGGCGGTACTCTACGCAATCTCATCAGGAATAACTGAACAAGAGATATACGCACGCCTGCCGAAAGGGCATTGATCCATAGAAAGAATGGAACATAGTAGAAAAAAATGAGTAGAAGTATAATTGCTGCTACTGCAATTGCAACTACGAGAATTGGCATAATTATTAATTTATTAGTTAATACTTGTTTGATTTTCGGTTTGAGGTACGGTTTGTACCATAACACTTGATTGTTCTATTTTTACGATTTGGACGTCTTCTCCTTCGTCAATAAATTCACCCGTAATCGATTTCACTTCTACAATGTATTGGCTGTCGAATTCGGCTTTCCCGATTGGATTAAGACGAGATAGAGTAACTCCGATTTGTCCTGTTTGAAGCTGTCTGATCTCTGTTTGATCTACTGTTGCTTCAATGTCTGTTTTTAGAGCAATATGATTCAGCGCATTCGATTTCATGATGAATATAAAAGCCGCTACCGTAATTATCACATTTGCTGCAATAGTTATATAACCGGCAGTTTCCCCCATGTAGTAAAAGGCGTATGCAATGCTACCTATAAGCATAACTCCCCCTGCAATACCTGCTATTGTAATACCCGGTAAGAGAAAAACTTCTGCTAGGAAAAGCCCGACTCCCAGTAGGATTAAAAAGGTAATAATTATAATTTCGATTGCCATTTAATTTAAAGTGCTATGAGTGTATGTGGTTATTTCAAATTCTTAATTTCTTCATTGCGAGCTTTAATCTCCAATTCTTGAACCTCTTTGTAGAGTTGGG
Source organism: Dysgonomonas sp. HDW5A (assembly GCF_011299555.1). Lineage (NCBI taxonomy): Bacteria > Pseudomonadati > Bacteroidota > Bacteroidia > Bacteroidales > Dysgonomonadaceae > Dysgonomonas > Dysgonomonas sp. HDW5A. The sequence continues at coordinate 1,933,400 of NZ_CP049857.1, forward strand.
CTTGTCTGGTCTCCAGATTCTGGATTATACTAGCCAGGCTTGAACGTTGGTTGCCCGAAACTGTGATATACTCAGTTCTTTTATCCTCCAACTCTTTTTCTGTGGAAACAAGGGCTTTTCTTTTCTCATTGGCCTCGAAGTATAAATTGCGGGCACTCGTGCTTTTGAAATCGGTGTAAGCATTGTAAGTATATCTGTCATTGATTACAAACGTAAAGTCTGCCACTTTTTTTGCGGCTACCACTGTTTCTTTTCGAGCATTTGCAATCAGAGTCGAATAATTCTTTCCAGGCTTCCATGTGCTTTTGATGGATGCAATCTTAGCTCTGTTTTCTTTATATATTTCGTCATCGCTTTCTACTAAAGTAACTTCTTCGTTAGGAATAAAGGTGTAAACACAAACCCGTCCTTCGGGTTGAAAACGGTCTGTTGCAAACCATCCGATACCTTTTTCTTCATCAAATACATAGAGATAATCATTGGCTGTTGAATTGAACGGCATATTAAGCAGTTCAGGTGTCAGATAAGTATCGTTATTCAGATTGTATCTGGTGACATAAATATCGTAGCCCCCTAATCCGTTTTCGTCTTCAGCTGCGAAATAGATGGTCGACCCGTCTGTTAAAACAAAAGGATAATTGGTGTTTCCGGTAAGCCCTAAATTATTATTTGATATTTTTTTCTCATTGCCATATCCGTTTAGGAGTTTATCCATTGAGAATAAGCTTATCTTGTCATTTGCTGGTTGTCCGAAATATAATTTAGAACCTTTTCCATTTGTGTAAACGGTAGATTCTATTTTTCTATTTGCTTCAAAAACATCATTAAATGCAGATAATGATCCTGCATCGGGCGAGAGTTTGTAAGCGGATAAAAAGGCATCTTTGTTCACAATCAAACTATCGATGATCTGTATATCCTCGGTTCTTGATATGGCTCTCTGTAATTTATCCAGATATTGATTCCGATTGGCAAGAGTAGTCTCCTTCTCTTTTGGACGTGCTTTTGCATATCGGTCATATTGAGCTTTTGCTTCACTTACCCTGTATTGTTTCACGTAAATATCCCCAAGATACAGATAAGATTCAGGTAAATTCCTTTTTGAAGCAGTCAGTAGATATTCTTCTGCTAATTTTATATTACCTCCTGTTTCAAAGATACATACACCCGTCCATAAGTTGAGGGACGGATCAGTCGGTTTGCTGCTTAGCTCTCTTTCAAATACAGGTAAGGCTTTTGAAAACTCACCATTTTTATAATCAATTTTAGCTTGAGACAAATCGTTCTTTGTTTGAGCTGCAATTGTCAAACAAAAACATAACGATAGTATAAAACTAATGTATTTCATCTATTACAATCTATTAAATAACATTTAAAAATTCAAGCTATATTGTATAATTATAGCTATCTCTGATTGTCTTTTACCAAAGTAATAAAATGGTTTAAGACGTTAAGTACAAAAATATATTCTTATCTTTCTAATTGAAAATATTCAGATTATATTATCGGTAAAATTAATACACCAATCACGAATAACCTCAGATAACCAAAGATAAAAATAATATGCGAATGTTGTAGTGTTTGACTTTAATTTTAGGATGAATGAGTATTATTATATGCCGAATGTTTTGATTTTATTTTTAAGGTTCTATTTTTGTGAAAATTTAAGGTCTTAGACCTTTCTTGCTATTCGATAATAGCAGTGGTTACAGAATTGCTATCAATCTGAAATGTATTCAATACATAGTATCATTTACTAATAAAACGGTATGCCCAAGATATTTCATTTGTCAAAAGCCGGAGCTCGATTGTTGTATAAAGTACGGCATCATAAGGGGCATGGTATACATTCACCATTTGTTTTTAACTTTATAACCAAAGTAATTGAAGAAAAAACTCAATACCATGCGTATGATGATGTTCGCAATTATCTGAGTCATTTTCCCGATTTATCTTTTCGGGAGAATAAGACACATCGTCTGCTTCTTAAAATTGTTAATTATTTCAATATAAAGAAAATCGTTGAGTTGGGAGGCGGTACGGGAATTAATACTTTGTACATGACAGTGACTGCGTCGGATATAGAATGTTTAAGCGTAGAATTGTCACCTTTAAAATTCAGTAAAGCGCAAATGCTTTATAATGAGTGGAATCGAAACATATTACAATCAAATGAGCCGTTTCCACCTATAAACGAAAAAAAAGATTGTATCTTCGTTGATCTGAAAAACTACAAGGTGTCTCATAATGAGATGGTTACTTATTTGATGTCTTTGACACACAAAGATTCTGTAATTATTATTGATGGAATCCGAACAAATCGAAAGCTACAAACGTTATGGAAAATGTTAGTTCAGCAAGATGATACAGTAGTGTCTCTGGATTTGTTCCATCTTGGAATATTATTTTTTGATAAAAAGTATTATAAACGCAATTATAAGTTAAGTTTTTAAGGATAAGGTCTGCGACCTTTTTGTTACTTTGGTAAATATGATGATTACAGCTGTTTACCATAGAATCTCGAAAAAGATATTTAATATTACTGATTGATGAAAAAAAGTTTAGTATATACAAAAACGGGGGATAAGGGAACTACTGCTTTGGTTGGAGGGATGAGAGTTCCTAAATCGCATGTTAGATTAGATGCCTATGGTACTATTGATGAGTTAAATTCATTTTTAGGATTGCTTATTTGTGAGATCAAGGAAGAAGACATTCTGAAAATCCTTTCCATTATACAGCACAAGTTATTTACTGTAGGGTCGTATTTAGCTACAGAGACCGAGGCTATTTCGCCTAAAGCAGCAAGTATTATAACAGAGGAAAATATTTCGTTACTAGAAAACGAAATGGATCGTATGGATAGCGAGTTACCTTCTCTGCGACAATTCGTATTGCCCGGAGGAAGCGAAGCCGCAGCACGTGCTCATATTTGCCGTACCGTAGCACGCCGTGCGGAACGTTGTATTTATAAGGTGAAGTCTGATTATCCTGTAGAGGACAATATTCTGAAATTTGTAAACCGTTTGTCTGATTATTTTTTTATATTAGCAAGAAGAGAGTGTAACAAGAATGGGAAGGATATTTTTTGGGATACGACTTGTTCCTAACAAATATTCTGTTATTTTTGCCGCAAATAAGAATTTAAAAGAACTATAATAAATACATTATCTATGTACTGGACTCTAGAATTAGCATCGAAGTTAGAAGATGCACCATGGCCTGCTACTAAGGACGAGTTGATTGATTATGCTCAACGCTCGGGTGCGCCGTTAGAAGTTATAGAAAACCTTCAGGAGTTGGAAGATGAGGGCGAAATTTTTGATACCATCGAAGATATTTGGCCTGATTACCCAAGTAAAGAAGATTTTTTCTTTAACGAGGATGAATATTAACTCTAAAAAGGAGTAAAACGCTTTAAAGAGAAGCAGATATAAAGGAGATTAGGTAGAATTACCCTAATCTCTTTTTTATATGTCTAAATTTGACCTTAATCTTTTTCTATGCTTCTCATTTTCTATTCGAAAGTTGTGTTTTTTATAATTTTTCATCACAAATATGTTAACACTCTTGTTCTTTTTGACAAGACTCTGTATTTATTGTAATTTTGTATTTAACATGTTTTTAACGAAAAAAGAGGTGCTTTTTTTAAGGTATTTGGTATAACACATTAATTACAATTCTACTATTTTCCCTTTATTTTATATTAAAGTTTATCTGGTTTAGACCTTATTATCTACTCTTTTACTAATACATTCATGTGAAAATTTATCTTATATATAAAACAAACTAACAAAATTCCGGATATAATATCTTTCCTAAAACTAGCTAGCATTTGCAATTCCTTATGGTATTATATCCTATTATTAATTATTTATACACACAACGTTATGAAAAAAATTCCGTTATTTATGTTATTCCTGATCATCGCCTTATTGGCTTCTTGTTCAGATGAATCGAGATCCGATTCGGAAATTGATGTCGGATCTACCGGATCGAAGAGAAGCTATGTATTTGCATACAAACAGGATGCTGATGAAGCTAAACTAGAAACAAGAGCTGGCGTATTGACGAGTAGACGTTGGACTACTGGACAAACAATTCGGATTAAATTCTTAAATGGAAGCGCTGCTGCACAAGCTAAAGTGAAAGAGGTTGCAGATACGTGGCTGAATTATGCCAACCTAACCTTTGAGTATGTTAATGCTTCAGAAAATGCAGATGTTAAAGTTGCTTTTCAGTGGGAGAATGATCATATCACTTGGTCAAAAATAGGAACAGACTCTAAAGCTGTTTTGCAAACAAAGCCTTCGGTGAACTTAATGTTGTATAATCAGAATGATATTGATGAGATCAATTCTGAGGATTTTTCAGCAAGTATACTTCGTGAGTTTGGTCATGTGCTGGGCTTAATATATGAACATCAAGGTCCTGATGCAAGTATTAATTGGGATGAGAACCGAGTTGTAAATTATTTCAAAGCTCAAGGCTGGAGCTTAAATCAAATCGATATGGTGTTTGATTCCTATAATAAGAAGCAAACAAACTATACTGAGTTTGACGGTGAATCTATTATGTTACTTTACTTTCCTGATTTCTTGACTACAGATGGAAAAGGTACTAAATGGAATACTAAACTATCCGAAACAGATAAGCAGTTTATAAGCACAGTCTATCCGGGAAAAGCTCCTGTTACACCGGTTTTGCCGATGACTGTTGCATTGCAATATACTCAGAATGGAGGATCGACCTACTTTCCTTATACAGGAGTACGTATTGGGGAGTATTACTGGGTAAATAATAACTTTTATCATGAAGTACCCAGAAATGGTAACAATCTGGAGGGATGGGAAAACGATTATCCCATCACACAAGCACGATTGGATAAATACTTACCCTATGCCCGTCTTGATGTATCTCAATATCAAATTAATATTGATGATTTCAAGAAATATTATGGTATCTACTATAATAGACAAAGTGTTGATTATATGACTACAAAAGGTAAAGTGTATGAGGGAGAAGATCGTAAGCTGACAAGTTGGGGACTGCCTGCGGCGGCAGATTATCAACAATTGTTTGCCATGTGTCCTTTTTCCACAGATCAGCATACAGCCCTTAATGAGCGCGATGTTCGTTTTGCCTTAAGTGCAAAAGCCGGAGATAACCCTTTAGCTTTTAATATATCTGATCCTAATAATGGACCATACAAGACCTACTGGTTTTTGACAGGAAACAATATTAATATTTATAATTTTAATATGATGCCGGGCGGAGCGAAGTTAAATGGATCAGGTACTTGGACAAATGGGGTTGATGATCCTCATTCTGGTAATGTAGGTGATATCTATCATTTATTCTATACAGTAGGATTTCATACAAAAGAATCTAACATCTATATACACGATTTTCTGGATACACGTAATTCATTCAGTTACCATTGGTATAATGTACGCTGGTGCCGTCAGCTAACCGATGTCGAGTTAGGATATAAACTGTATATAAATACAGCTAAAACAGATATTAAGAAATTGGGTGTTTATGATGCAGCACCTTCCGGATATACTGAATTGGCAAAAGGATATTTAAGAGGGTTTTATGTACAATACATCTTGGATAACCCTACTCCTAAATATACCATTGCCAATATTGTTGAATTTGCTAATAAAGTTGAAGATCATACACTCTAAAATAACTAAATTATGAAGAATATTCCTTTTATAATCATATTATCAATTCTAGCCTTTTTGACCTCTTGTAGTAATGAGGATGAGTCGATAGGTACAAAGCAAGATCCCAATTCGAGTTCGAAAGAAAGAAATTATGTTTTTGCTTATAAAACCAGTCCTGCATCAGGTCTGGAGACCAGAGCCGGAGTGAATAAAAGAAAACTTTGGGATAATGGAGAAACTGTCCGTGTGAAGTTTCTTAATGGTACGCCAGCCGCACAAAATAAAGTGAAAGAAGTTGCCGCAGAATGGTCGGAGTATGCAAATATCGATTTTGAATATGTTGGAGTTGCTGATGAGGCTGACGTAAAAGTTGCGTTTCAGTGGCAAGGAGACCGGGTTACTTGGTCTTATTTAGGAACCGATTGTCTTGATGTAGATCAAGATCAACCATCTATGAACATCATGTTGTTTAACGGTAATGATTTATCTGAGATAAATTCCGCAGATTTTGCCGCATTGATATTACGTGAATTCGGGCATGTGCTAGGTCTTATCTATGAACATCAAGGACCAGAGTCGGGGGTTGATCTGGATGTGAATAGAGTATATTCCTATTTTCGTCCTTTCGGATGGAGCGATGCTCTTATCTCGGATGTGATATTAGATACATATAGTAAGTTTCAAACCAATTATACCGAATTTGATGCGAATTCTATTATGTTATTATTCTTCCCTCCACATTTAACAACAAATGGGGTAGGCAGTAATAAATGGAATACTAAACTGTCGGATACCGATAAAGCTTTTATAGAAGAAGTTTATCCGGGAAGAAAAATATATCCCGATCCTTATGAGCGAGGACCAGTAGGATCTGTTTATATGACAATGCCTACTTATTACAGTGGTGGTTATGGAACATTAGGCTATAATTACGATACAGGCGTGGAGCAAGCCGGAGGGCTTATCGAGAAAACCTACAAGACAATAGTTGTAGGGGAATATGAGTGGACAGCCGAAAATCTTAGAATTAAATACCGTAACCTATGGGGTACGCTTTATGAATTCATGAATCATTCAGAGGCAAAAATCCATGCTTTAGCCGATGGGAATAATTGTCCGTTGCCAGCATTTGAACAGGCATTTGGAACTTGGGTTACCGAGTACGGTGAGGCTCGTGCTTATAGAGACAATTATAAATTCTATAAAGCAAAGAATGGCGAAGAGGTATCAGGATTTGAACTACCGGCTACGGCAGATATATGTCAGTTATTGGGTACTGCTCCTGTGAAGCCGGGCAATACAGTATATGGAAATGTTGAGACCTTTCTTTATGCATCGGATTCTGATATACCTGCGGCAGTTAAGCCTTTGGTTGATATGAAATTCTATAACAATACTTCTGGTTTGAGTATGACTCCCCTTGGGTTCAAAGGAAATAATCCTGATGATAGCGGTGTTCACTATTCATTTGGCTATGGCTTTGGATTGCGTATGAAGAATTATGCAAGAATATTTGCATTCAGCCATATTTCAGGAATAAAAGTGAATACCGAACTTTATCACTTTACTCAAGCTCGTTATTGTAGAAAGTTGACCGATGCCGAATTGGGTTATAAATTATATATAGATACAACTAACGATAAGGTTTTAATGTTAGGTGTTGCTGACAACGCTAACGGTTTAGCAGAGCTGCCCAAAGGTTTAGAGCGAGGTATTGCTTTACGCTATGCGAACAAAGAGAAAAAAGTAATTACGAAGAGCTGGACTGATATAAAGAATGAAGCAGCTGAAATGAAAAAGAGCATATCAATAGAATAGGCTATTATTCTTTGATGATAATGTTTACATAATAGAAAGACTGCCTTTTGGGCGGTCTTTCTTAGTTATATATTATCTTTACTCAATTTTTTAGAAAATCGATAATGAAACAGGCATTTATTAAGTTGCATCTATCTATATTGATAGCTGGATTTACAGGAATCTTTGGCAAACTTATCTCTTTAAATGAAGGGGTATTGGTTTGGTACAGAGTTTTGATTACTTCTATCGTTTTCTATTTTATCCTTTTAGCGACTAAAAAGCTCCCTCGAATATCGAGACAGGAAATTCTTAAAATTGGAGGGGTAGGGGTTCTGTTGGTACTGCATTGGATTTTTTTTTATGGAAGTATCAAAGCCTCCAATGTTTCTGTTGGAGTTGTTTGTTTTTCGGCAGTTGGCTTCTTTACAGCTATGCTTGAACCTCTGATCAATCGCCACAAAGTTTCGTATAAAGAACTACTCTTTAGTCTGGTTACTGTATGTGGTATTTTACTTATTTTTCAGTTTGATGTTCAATACCGTATGGGGATTATCTTCGGGATAATATCTTCAGCTTTTTGTGCCCTGTTTACTATCATGAACAAGAGAATTGGAGCTAACCATAACTCTTCGTCCATGTTGTTGTATGAGATGATTGGCGGCTTTGTTTTTATGAGTTGTATCTTACCGTTTTACCTTCATTTTATTCCTGTGGAGTCGCTTATTCCCAGCATACCCGATTGGATATATTTATTTCTTTTATCTACCGTATGCACCATTGGTCTATGTCTTTTGCAGATACAGGCACTGAAACATATTTCTGCTTTTACAGTCAATCTTAGCTACAACCTCGAACCGATATACAGCATAATTCTTGCCATAATAATCTTTGGTGAAGCAAAAGAATTGACTATCACTTTCTTTATCGGATTAGGAATAATTATTCTATCGGTTCTGATGCAAATGTTTGATGTTTCACGCCAGAGAACAGATAAAAAACTTAGTCCTTCCGAAACATAAACGATAAGATTCCTTTCATCAAATCATTTCTTTGATCTTCCTCTTCGATCACTTCAAATGGAAACCCTAAGACGCATGTCTTATAATTTGTCTGTGAAGCTATCCCTGCACTGAGGTTGTTCTCGGGATATCTGAAAATCGTATAACTGTTATCTCCCGAAGGCTCTATTGCATCAGGTGACTCTACACCATATGAAGTTGTATTCGGCCTGTTGTAAAACTCTAATTCGCCTTTGTATATAGGAAATGGAGAGGCAACGCTATTTGCATTTCCCGTAGCAGATGCCCTACCTGCTTGCCATTTGTACTTTAATATGTTAGACGCAAAATCGATATCTTCTCTTTGAGGATTTCCATTGTTCCAAAGGTCTGAGCCGACAAATGCCCCACTAACCAGAATATTACCTCCCTGTTTGCAGTAGTCTGTTATTTTGGATTGTAGTTCTGCCGGGAATGTTTTGAAATCGGGAATAAAGTAACCTCTGCCGATATCAGTTTGCCTTTGTTTGCCGAGAATAAGGTCTACCAATGGATAGTTGTTCAGATTTACTTGTCCATTTATCACAGCATCACGGCTGGTAGATATAAAAGAATACCCTGCTTTTACTATTGCTTTGCCATGTACATAGGGATAGTCGAATGTATTGCCTGCAACTACAGTTGTTTCGAAATCGGCATTACTGCCCCCGAAACCGGGAGTATCATTACCCATATAAGGCATATCCCTGCGGAATTCGTATTGGCTGCCTGTATAATTATATTGAGACTTATCGGGAACACCATGGTCTATACCATCCCAGAATCCGGCGATACTATCCTGCATTGTAAAGCTTGCCGGAGCAGATATCCGATCGAATCCGTTAACGACAAGGACACTGCCTTTTTCATTCGATTTTCGGCAAACCGACAGTATTTCGGAAGGGAAACTTTCACCGCCATCATTAACGGCAGCTACCTTGAAACTATATATTTTATCTTTCTGTATCTCTATTTGAGCATTGCTGTAAGGTACAATCTCTCCATTATCAAAGTCTCCATTGTCGACACGCATGTACACAACATATTTAGTTGGTTTTGCAGTCGGTTCCGTATTGTCAAGAGTCGGAATCCAATTTAAGCGGACTTTGGTATCGGTTACAAAGTCTAAGCTGAAACCCGTTACAGGAAGAGGTTGTACTGCATAATCGTAGTCGTATTGATGTGCCACAAATTTAAGTATTCCTTTGTATACAGATCTGCTGACCGTAAACTGAAACTGAGGATCGAGCCCGTAACGCATATCGGCGAAGTTCTGGTGCGATAATAATTCCAGCAGCATAGTGGGAACTTCGGGCACACGAGCCTCACTGTAAGAACGGTTCCATATAGGTCGCCGAGTCCAGTTGGGTTCGTAGTTCTGACGAATATCAGTAATTATTTCATCCGTAATCATATCAGCTAAATGTCGTGAAGCTAAACGGGGTTTTCCGTTTTCGAACTTTTCATCATTGATATGTGTCATACAGATTCCTAAAGTACCAATTATGGAATCGTTGGGAGTTATTCCTGCATCGGAGTGAAACGCCATTGCCAGATCAATAGGAATATTCAATCCGTCTTTTGCGGGCAGTACGCTAGATCCTCCTGCAATGTAATTAACCCAAAAGCCACGGCTTTGGAAATCGTCCGAATAGTCATTCTCTCCCGCTGTACGGCTGTAAATCGTATCGGGAACACCTGCCCACTGTAACCAATATCTGGCTCCTTCCGTATATCGGGGGTAGTTGCTTGTTGTAGGTTGATAATTGATTTTATTCGTTTCTTTGGGAAGTGGCGATCGGGCAATATTTCCCATACCTCCGCCTATCTTAACGGCGTCAGCAGTAAGAACCCGCCCCGACTTGTGACTCTTGTTAGATAAGACTACCTTGCAGTTGTCGTTATTTCCTTCTTCGAAACTAAAGAAGCCAAGAAATATCCACGTACCTCCACCCATTGTTTGATTTATCTTAAACTCGGTTTCTCCCCCCAGATGATATACCGTGTAAAGGGCGTCATCGGTACTGTTTTCGAGAGTTTGGTAGGAGATGTATACTCCGTATTTTCCTGTTTCGGGAATGTTGGGTATCCATTCACAAAAGCTTTCTTTTCCTTTCGATATAGTTGTCGTTTGGCGGAATGTACCGGTCTTAAACGGATTTTCACCATCCTGATAAGTTCCCTTTAAATTTGCGAATCCGGGAGTTTCTCCTTCTACCCACTTTTCTTTGCCTTTCTTCTCTTTGTAGGTCGATTGGTTTCTGTTATGATCATTGTCGATGATTATCTCACGTAATTGAGTATCACGTTCGCGAGGAAGCAAAACATTTGCACCGGCATTTTCCAGCATAGGCACAAGGTATGGTAATACATAACTTTGTGTATAAAGATCTTCGACTGTTTGAAATATACGTGCTCGTTGCCATTGCCATCTGCCTAGTTTTTGCTCATAATACCAGCCGTGACTTTGCCACAGGGCCAGATGATGCCCTAGCAAACCTCTGTCGGCCTCGAAAGGGCGTGATGTGTTTGTTATCAAAGGCTTGTCCAGGCGGTTTGTAAAACGGTCGTTAAGACTCGACGGTATATAGTCTTCTATCTTGTATTTATCTGTGTAGATTGCAACAGCATAATTTTTATATTCTTTGGGTAAACGTCTTTTTACTTGTGCATAAATTTCGTTCACATTCTTCTTTCTGAAAGGTATGTAAGATAACTCTACTCCCGCATAGAGGTTGATTGTTTTTTTTGCGATGATAACCGAATCGATAGCGATTGCCTTTCCGGCTACTTCCTGTCGAGCAACGGAGGTCAGGTATTTACTGATATCGGCTGTTACAGCTTTGGGCAGATTTTGAGCTTTAAGTTCGTGAAAAGAGAGACACGTGATAAATATAAATAGTAGCGCTGTCGATCTGTTTATTATTTTAGAGAAGCTCATTATTTGCTGAAATTTTAATTTAATGAAAAACAAGGCAAGTATTAAGAACGTTTAAAGGCTTACTTATGTTCTGCCACATAATAGAAGCAAATCCATTTTGAGAGGATGTACCTTATCTGATAAGCTCCGGTTATCTGCCGATAGTATCATATTTTGATATAGATTTTTCTTTTGTATAATATGTTTCCTACAAACCAGGTAACAGTTACAAATAACATGGCGAAAACCAATGAGCTTAAATAATCTCCCAGATATGGCTGTAGAATCTGGTCGTATATAAATCCGTGTAAACTGATATTTTCGCCGTGATATGTAAATGTAATATTACCTGTTAAAATAGATAAAACTCCTGCAAGAACGTATATAAATAAAGGGTTTACTCCGAATGATTCAAAGAACACACTCCATTTCTTATAGCCTTTAATATCAATAATCCATATGAGAAGAGCAAGAAAACTAGATGCCAGACCACAGGTTGCCAATACAAATGTAGGTGACCAGATTTTCTTGTTGATAGGACATCCGTAATTTAGAAGGAAGCCCATAAAAGTAAGTATTGTGCCTATGATGAATAATCGGGTAATTCGTACTTGATTATCCTTAACCTCCATCAGTATCTTTCCGCATAAAAATCCGACTAATACATGGCATGTTGCCGGAATGGTACTTAGCAACCCTTCGGGGTCAATAACTACACCTGCATCTTTATATAGATGGTTTACCCCCAATATTCCTCTGTCTACCACTGAAATTATATTGTTTTCGCTAAATTTAAAACCATTGCCAAAAAGTAATAGTAAGAAATAAGCTGATAGAGTGACAACAATTATGTAAGGGATGTATTTGTGTTTAACAAAGACTGCAATAAGTGATGTGATACCATATGTGATTGCCAGCCGTTGCATGACTCCTAGAATGCGTATATGCTCGAAATTGGTAATGGATTGGAATAGACGTTCGAAAAAGCCTAATCCATCTTCCGGTAAATCTCTGAAGGTGCTGAAAGAAAGACCAAACCACGCTAAACCCAACCCGATAAGAAAGATGACTACGGTGCGTTTTATTATTTTTTGGACAGTTGCCTTGCTGTACTCAAAATTAAACTTGCGTAATGATATATAAGTAGAGATTCCCATGATAAACATGAAGAACGGGAATATAAGGTCGGTAGGAGTCAATCCGTTCCATTCAGCATGTTGTAATGGAGCGTAAACTGATCCCCATGATCCGGGGTTGTTCACCAGAATCATTCCTGCTATAGTGATTCCTCGTAATATGTCAAGCGAAAGTAGTCGGTTGGATGTTGTTTGTTGAATCATGGTAAATTATAAGTTAAGCATCTCACAAAATTAATCTTTCTTCTCTGTTAAATATGAATAAGCAAAAGAAAATATTCGATGTCCTATTTTATGTCAGCTACTTCAACTCTTGTAAAATCAGAGGGTCGAAAAGGTGACAAGCCGATTGCAAAAATGTTACAAACATGACCATTGTAGGGTTACTGAATGTTCATTTTTGTAATCTTTTGTATGGTCTGATTATCAATGGTTAATGACTGAAAAGATTACAAAAATGACAAAAGTGACATCTTTCTGCTGTTTTTTATTTTTTCTTATCCAATGAGCTCTTTATCTGTTTGATAGATAAACTTTCGACCGGAAAATCAAAATACGACATTAAATCCTCACCATTGCTTATGTATCGGCAAAACAATAAAAAAGAATAGCATTAAGTAAAGAATAAAACTTATTGGTCTATTCTATAGTCATAACAATTTGTATCTGTTATACTTGCCAAAGCAATATAAAGGTCTGTGGCCTTAGTACAGATGCTTAATATCTGCACCTACATAATAATGCAATAATATTTTGTCATACGAATACCCTTTTTCGCCCATTACAGCCGCTCCTATTTGGCATAAGCCTACACCGTGTCCCCAACCTGCTCCGATGATTGTAAACTGTTTGCCTTCTCTCTCTACATAAAAGGCCGAACTATAGAGGTGAGAGTTTGACAATATACGGCGTATTTCGAGTTCTTTACCTACTATCAGAGTCTTTTTAGAACCTACAATCTTCAGTTTTATTAATCTGCCCGAAGTTCCGCGTTGTATAGGAATAAGCTCTTGAATTACTCCAAAGTCTATACTTGAGCGTTTTAATATAAGAGCAGATAATTCTTCCTGAGTATATGTGACTTTCCATCTGTAAAAATCCATTGTCTCCTGATCGTAATTATTGAGAACCTGACTTAATATTTTTTTATCCTGAGTATTACAGAATGCTGTAGGGCGTGTTTTTATCCATTTCAAAGATTCTGCTTCTATGGTTAAGTCAGGCAAATCGTTTGGATTCACATCATCTCTTAATTTTACAAGGTATGAGAATTTTGTATCTTCCCAACAGTTCTGAAACTCTTCCACGGCTCCTCCGCAACACTTCGAAAAACGAGCATCGCATATCTTATCCTCTGAGGTTAGTACTTGTCCCCGGGTTTCAGCAATAGCCTGTTTTACAGTGTCGATATTGGATGATGCTCTGGTTATACCCTGATAGCGTTGGCAATGATCGTCTGCACATACATCAAAATGAATATGGTCTTCGCGGTCGTACCATCGGATAAACTCATTTTCGGTTTCTTGAAATGCCGAATAATCAGTTTTATCGGCTATTATTTCTTTATTCTTTTGGATCTGTGCCAGAAGCCAGCTGCGGGATATTACAGCATGTGCCTTTAATAATTCGAGAGATGCTGTTGCACTCATTTCAGACGAAATTACGCTGGTCAGATAATCCTCAATTTTGATGAGGTTTATAGCTGTTATCTGGTCGTCTTCAATAATCAGTTTTAAGGCTCCCTGAAATTCTTGATCTTCTTTTCGTTCCCAATGAAAATTAATTCCGATGATTACATCTTTTATTACAAAGGATGCATTTTCTTTTGTGGGTTCAAATAATAATTGTTCGTAAAGCATCCCGTTCCAAAGTATCTTTCCATCTTGATAAGCTACCGAGTTTTCGCTCTTAACTTCTTTTTCAAGATGTTTGTAATCAGAATGGAAGCTAAATGTGATGGTTTTACTTGATAAAATACCAACACTTACATTGGGTTCTGTTGACATATATTATTTGTTTTAAATTTGCTGAATTTTGTCTAATTATTGAGCGAATAAAATCGCACTTCTATCGATTAAAACTAAATTATTTGCTTTAATCGGATGCAACTTCCTTTGTTTACGAGGTAGTGTCTTTGCTGTCTTAGATATTGGTTTCATACTCTTGAGCAGAGTGGGTTTGTTTTAATAAGTAAAAGAAAATATTAAAATTGCATAACTGTCTATCGTTGTTTTGCTTACCAAAGCAACAAATAGTTCTGCAAACTTATTTTAAACACCACTAAAGATAATCAACTATTTTATATTGTCTAATATGTTATTTAGCATATCCAGCTAAGGGGACGAGAGTCTGATTATTTACTTCATTTTTCGAGCTGCTGGATTTTATGACTAATGTTTTGTTTATTAGCGTTTTTCTATTTGAATTATATTGTTCTTAGTTTAGTCCAGTCTTCTTTTATCTGTGATTGTATTAGGTTTTGATTTATTATATTTAGATAATTTAACTGTCTTGGGTTTTAGTCTGGATCTCCTGAAAAGATATCAAGTCACTCAACTGTACCATAGAAAGAGATACTTTGTCTATTGGTTGGCAATGCATTTAATGTTGCGTATCCATCAGGACTGATTTTTAACAAAAATGAAATACCTTCATTTTCTCGGTTCGTGATATCTTTGGGTACTATCTTTATTTCATATGCCCCATCTTTCTTCTTGTTTTCGGAATAAAGAAAATTTGTACTGGTAAAATCGATACTAATATCCCTTGGATTTATTGGTGCAACATACGAACGTCCGTAATAGGGAAGGTTGGCAATGACTGTATCTTTGCTTACTTTTAGATAATAGTTGTAGTTTAAATTGATAGATCTTCCCGACATCGGTTGGGCACTGTTTGCATTGAATATGAAATTTCGGCTTTCGATCTTGTCTACATATTCCTGTGCTTTGATTTGTTGCTCAGGACTTAACTCTTTTGTTTTACATCCGATAAATAATATTATCAGAAAGAGGCTGATTATTCCTAATATCTTTTTCATATCTGTTTTCTTTTTTATTAAACATACAGAGATAATAATTGGTTCAGGTATAGAATGTTTTCAGGTATAGACAGATTAGTCGGTTTTGAGCGAGGATTATCTATAGGCCGAATAAATGAGCTATTTTAGGCAAAAAAATGAGAATGCCTATGACTACGGATGATATAGTACAAACGAGTACTGCAGCAGCAGAAAGGTCTTTCACTTTTTTGATTAATTTGTGATGTTCTGGAGATACAAAGTCCGAAAGATTTTCAATGGCTGAGTTAATAATCTCCATTGAGATGACTAGTCCTATTGCAAAGCAAATAATTATCCATTCCACAGTAGAAATATGGAATATAAAACCGCATGCTATAACAATAAGTGATACTATAAGATGTATGCGTGCATTATGCTCTTCTATGAATACAATCTTTAATCCATTTAAAGCGTATTTGAAGCTTTCAACTCTTTTTTCTAAAGAGAATTTCTTATGTGGCTTGTTACTCATTATTAAGCAGATTAAGTTAGCAGAATTATTTATTTCTTCTCTACTCCAAAATAACAACTTACAGTTGAGCTTTTTATTAAAGTGACAAAAAAAAATGTGGATTTATTTCATTTTACGAGAAAATATTAAATGTACAAGCAAAAGTACTATAACAAATATTCCGCCTGTAAGTACCACTCCATTCCAGCCCATATGTTCCCAGGCTTTCCCTCCTACAAAAGTTCCGAATGATCCTCCTATGAAATAGCTGGTCATATAAACGGTATTTAATCTGTTTGTAGCATCAGGATTAGTTGAAAATACGATAGTCTGATTGCTGACATGTATTGACTGCAGTCCGACATCCAGAACGAAAATACCGACAATAAGACCCGCATAGGTAAATCCCCAAATGCCGAAAACTCCCCATGATAATATCATTAAGATAGCGGCACAAGTAATTAATGTGTTTTTGTTGACGCGGTCGGCGATCCGTCCTACCATGGCAGCAGCCAAAGCTCCCCCAATACCCACAGCTCCTAGTTCTCCTGCAATATCACTGCCTGCAAAAAAAGGAGGTCTTTCGAGGTGAAAGGTAAGCGTAGTCCAGAAGGCTAAGAAAGAGCCCAAGGCTAAAGCTCCTCTTATTGAAGCTAAACGCAAACTAGGCACAGCCTTTATATAGTGAACGATAGATTTCATGAGCCCCCAATAGCTTCCGGTAAAAGTAGGTTTGATATCAGGAAGTAAGAAGAATATTAATACCCATAAAATGAATATAATTCCTGCTGCTATATAATACACTTCTCTCCATCCGAGGTATTCACCTAATACCCCACTAAATATTCGTGAGGCCAGAATCCCGATTAATAATCCGGTCATAACCATTCCTACGTTTTTTCCTTTTTCTTTAGGGTCTGATAGTTGTGCAGCTAAAGGGACAAACATTTGAGGGACAACAGAGCTTAACCCGATAAAAAAGCTGGAAACAATCATTGTTGTGATATTTTGGCTGAAAGCAAAAGCTAGAAGTGATGCTATAATAAGTATAAAATCTATAATTATGATTTTTCTTTTTCTGAACATATCACCTAATGGAACGAGAAGAAATAATCCTGCTGCATATCCAACTTGAGTGACCATGGCTACATTATTTGCCGAAGCCTCTGAAATATTTAACTCTCTGGCTATTTTTCCTAATAAGGGTTGGTTGTAGTAGTTGTTTGCAACTACCAAACCTGCTCCTATTGTCATGAGCCAGAGTGTAGTTTTGGTTAATTTTGTTTGTTGATTATTAGGGTGTATATCTTTCATTTATTACAAATATTTTACGCATCTATTGCTTCTTTAATAGAGCTATTCTAAACAAAGTTAGAATTTTTCTTCCTAAAATTTCATTTTTTAAATAATAATACTACCTTTGCACTCGCTTTGAAAGAAAAGCAAATAGGTAGATTCCGTAGCTCAGTTGGTAGAGCACATCACTTTTAATGATGGGGTCCTGGGTTCGAGCCCCAGCGGGATCACTGAAAGATCAGCAAATAAGCGACTTATTTCTGACAAAACAAGACAAAACTCTCTAAGATAGATTCTTAGGGAGTTTTTTTTATTTCCTCCCTCAGACATAATCAGTCATCAAAATGCCGATATTGGACAGTCATTCGTTACGGAATCGTTACGGATTTCACGAAAGACAAAAGCCGTAACGATTTGGAATGTAAGATTCTCATTTGTCGTAAATTGGCAGTCTTTTGTCCGCCTGACTTCTAACAATTAACAATAGTTTTGAACACTAAAAATTTATGCGTTATGAATGTTATGAAGTCAACTTTTCGTGTGTTGTTTTATCTCCGAAAAAATGAAGTGAACAAATCGGGTAATTCTTCGATTATGGTCCGGATTACTGTAAATGGGGAGCAAGTGCAATTCAGTTCCAAGTTACAAATCAAACCCGAACTCTGGGATACCAAGAATGGAAAAGCTATCGGCAAGAGTGCAGCAGCAATGAATACCAATCGCTTGTTAGAAGCTATCAGTGCAAAGGCAAATGAATTGTATCATAAGCACCTAAGCGAGTATGGATATGTCCTGCCTGAAAAAATAAAAAATATCATTCTCGGTGTTGACTCTGATAGAAGGAAGATGCTGTTGGAGCATTTTGCCGAACACAATGAGTTCTATGTATTAAAGATTGGCAAAGACACCTCTCAAATAACAGCGAATCGTTATAAGCTGACTATGCTTCGTTTGCAAGAATTTCTAAAGGTTGAATATAATCTTTCGGATATTCCTGTATTTGAATTAACCCCTGTGTTTGTGGAGAAGTTCTTTTTGTTTCTTAGGAATACCCATGATTGCAGTAATAATACCGCTTTGAAGTTTATTCAACGATTTCGGGCAGTTTTCTATTACATCAAGAATACAGGGGCAGATATTAAAATCAATCCTTTCGGTAGTTTTAAGTTCCGCACAACTAAAGTCGTTCGGGAAATACTTACCCAAGAAGAACTGGATATTATCTACAAGAAAGAGTTCTTAACCGAAAGATTAGGACAAGTAAGGGATATCTTTATTTTTATGTGCTATACCGGGCTTAGTTACATTGATGTAGCACAATTGACAGAAGATAATATCAAAACGGCTTTTGACGGACATCAATGGGTAATGACCAAACGCCAGAAGACAAGCGTACCCTCTAATATTCGTCTGCTTGAAATTCCATTAGCAATTATAGAGAAGTATAGAGGACAACAAGTCAATGGTAAATTATTTCCGATTTGTTCCAATCAAAAGATGAATGAATACTTGAAGGAAATCGGTATAATCTGTGGAATAAATAAGGTAATCACCTGCCATATAGCACGTCATAGCTTCGGGACGACCGTTACACTCGCCAATGGAGTACCTATTGAAACAGTATCGAAAATGCTCGGGCATACAGATATCCGGACTACTCAGATTTATGCCAAAATAGTCGATCAGAAGCTTAGCACAGATATGGATAGCTTGGCTAAAAACTACAAAAGACGGAAATACACTAATAAATAAACTCTATGGAAACAGGATATATAAAATTCACAGACATAGAAACTGATAAACCCATTATTGAAGTAAAAATCATTCGTGGTACAGTTTGGATGACGGTAAATGAAATAGCTGATTTGTTCGGGGTGTATTCCCCGACAATCAGCAAGCACCTAAAGGCTATCTTCAAAGATAATCTATTAAGAGAAAGTGATGTTACAAAGGAATATGTATATACGGCAGATGATGGAGAATATATTCGCACTTATTATAATCTTGAAACGATTATCTTTTTAAGTTTTCGTATCCAATCGCTCTACACAAAAGCCTTTCGAGAATGGGGATTTAATGCTTTTTGTGAATACAGCAAAGAGAATAAAAACCATGAGGTTATTGTGATATTCAATACGAGTACAAGAAAACATTCACTTAAAACTTTGAATTAATATGGAATTACAAGTAATACAGAATAAGATATTTGAAGTTCGGGGCTTATGGAAAAAACGGTAAAATAGACCCCTTAAAAACGGAGGAAAGTGCCCCCCTAAAGTTATGTGTTCAAAACAGTCAAAAGTTATCGTCGGTTTCAGGGTCTTGAAGTTGCAGATTTTGCCCGAGTTAAACTTTTCTTTCTTTTCTTAGTTTTCCTGTTTTTAGGTCCACTTAAGTTTTTACAAACTTAGTAATAAGTCTCTATATTTAGATAGGACCTACTACTGTTTTAATTATAGATAGCTATTTTCATTCTTCGATTTTCTTTTTCTGATTGATTCTCCAATTAATTCTACTCTTAGTGAGTCATGTACCAGGCGATCGAGTATGGCATCTGCTACAGTTTTTTCTCCTATGGCATCATACCAATCTTTAACAGGTACTTGTGAGGTTATCATTGTTGATTTTTTCTGATGCCGATCCTCTATAATATCCATCATTATACCTCTGGACTGAGAGTCAAAGGCTTGCATTGCAAAATCATCAAGGATTAGAAGATCCACCCTTTCGATACGTTTAAATTCATTTAGTATAGTCCCTTTTACTTTGGCTATCTTTAAGCTGCTCATCAATTTAGCGGTATTGGCATAAAAGACCTTATATCCATCTTGGCAGGCTTTGTTTCCTAGTGCAGTAGCCAGATAGCTTTTTCCTGTCCCGGTGGGTCCTGTAATAAAGATATTCTTGTTGTCTTTGATAAAATCCAAGCCCGCCAAGCGTTCTACCTGATTACGATCCAAGCCTCTTTCGAAGCTATAATCAATCTCTTCCAAGAAAGCAGTGTACCGAAACGCTGCCAGCTTGGTTGCTCTTTTGATGGCACGATTGCGACGATTATCCCATTCACTGGATACCAAATGGAAGATAAATTGATCTTGTGTCATCTGCTCTTTTAAAGTGTTCTCTAAAGAAGTTTTAAAAGCATCGTGCATCCCTAAGAAACGCATCTGACGCAGTTTCTCTAATGTTTGATTGTTCATGTTGTTCATTGTTTTTTAATAATTAATTTGTTTGTCTATTTATAATAATCTTTGCCTCTGATATTTTCATGTTCGGGTATATCCACTGTTTCTTCAGGTACTTCTACAAACTCAGATTTAGTTTTAAGGATATCCTGGATCTCGTTATAACTGTATCTGTCATAACTCTCAGCCAATCGGCAGGCTGCCGTCAAACGAGCCGCTCCGACCTTCCTGGCCAATAAAAGGATACCCGAACAACTCTTGTTAGCCTGATCCACATAGCGTTTCTTTTCCATCACTTTACGGATGTAACGCTCCACATCCTCATGGATGTCGGCTGCTTCTTTGATAAATACTTCAGGGGACCATTCCAATACGGCTTTATGTTTGGGATGCAGATGATCTGTATTGGTGGTATGCTTAAACTGCAAACGACTGCGGGTATGAGATGCCACAAGGCTATAGCCGTCAAAGATATGCACATCATCCGCTGAGTAAGAGAGCTTAAGCCTTTTACCGATATACGTGTGAGGTACACTGTAATAATGGATATCCTCACTCAAGCGGATATAACCATCTTTACCTACGGTAGCCATCGCGTGTTTTTTAATCTGATAGCGGATTGGATTCAATGGTCCTAAGGATTCTTTTTCAATCTCTTCAAAATAGGAACGACGAGAGTAGTTCCGATTAGTCAACAGATTATTGTTATGCAGGTCTAAAGCAGACAGGATAGCTGCATTTAAACTCTTTAGATCAGGGCAATGAAGATGACTGGTGCGAGTGTAAATATCCTTATAGGTTAGTTTAACGGCATTCTCCACAGGAGCTTTGTCTCGGGGTTTACGAACACGAGCGGGGAACACTGTGACTCCATAATGTTCAGCAAAACGCTCAAACTCTTCATTCAAGATAGATTCATGGCGAGAAGCTTTGGTTACAGCAGCTTTTAGATTGTCAGGAACAACAGCTTGAGGAACACCTCCATAAAAATAAAAACTGTTCTCACAGGCAGAGATAAAATCTTCTTTGCTCTGCCCTGATACTGCTTCCACATAAGTCAACAAGCTACAACCCAAGATTGCCACAAATACATCCACCTCACGAGGGGATTCACCATGAGGATAAATCCAAAGCTTATCTCCTGTATAATCTACAAACATTTTATCCCCTGCTTTATGTTCCATACGCATAGAGGGGTTATTAATCATTCGATAACGTTGAACTGAGATGCGAAACTGAGTTAAGCCATACCCATCGGGGTGTTCTTTGATATACTTTTGCCATTGCTGCATCGTAGTCATCCCTTTACGACCAAGGTCCTTACTGATGCTCGGAAGAAGAGACTCCAGTGTATCCCGACGTGGGTTAGGCATACCGGGAGCATCTGTAATACAAAATAACGCGTGAAGTTCCGTATCACTCTTAGACACAAAATCATCAAAACTAATCTTTAAAGAGTTCCATTTATGGATATACTTCTTAACAGTATTGCGGGAGGTGCGAGCCATTACGGCAATAGTTTTAAGACCCATATGGTCCTCATACAAACGGATAATCGTTCTTAATTTGGTCATTGTTATAAATTTGTTGGGCATAATATTAGATCGCTTTTAGTTAGTCTGAACATCAAACTAACTAAATCAAAGCCCATCAATAACAAGAACTTTAAAACTATTTTAAGAACACAATCACAGGGGTCACTTTCCTCTGGCTTTAAGGGGTCATTTTCAAGCGTTTTAGGGTGGTCAATTTCACCCGTTTTTCGCTGCTCACTTTCCTCCGTTTTTAAGGGGTCATTTTATCCGTTTTTTCCAACAGCCATAGTTCATTATTTTTTAAGTTGTTATATTTTGGCGCATTCAAATACTTGTTGCATCAATGAGATTTTAACAACACAAAACGCACAATTGTTTTATATTAGCTTTTCATTCCATCTCCCCATACTCCCTAATCTTCGCCTCACAAATCCGTTTAGTAATATCCCTCAGCAACTCCACTTTAGGTAAAAGAGCATCAATATCCTCTTTTGTCACCAAGAACTTAGGGTTATAGCGAGCCTCCACATAAGCATCCTTTAAAAGTGTAAACAGCCTCTTTTCCTCCGGCGTATCACGAGGAAAAACCTTAGCCAATTCATCAGAATGCCGTTTAACCGATGCCGAAAGTTTAGAGAGATTATGTTGTTTATTACTTCTCAATGTAAAAGCCAAGCGAATAGCATAATAAAAATTCTCACTGGCTTGATGAAGTTGAAAAGCAGTGTTTTTATAGAACTCGTCATCATCTTTAGTGTATGTGAATTTAGCAGTTTCTAAAAATACATTAGCTTTCTTAAACTTATCATTAAAATACTCCTGCGCCTGTAGTTGTATCTCCTTAAAATTAAGTTTGCGTCTTCGTGCCAGTTTAAACCTGCCACTATCATACAACACAATCCCCTCTTGCTTTAACTGTGTATAAAAATACCGACCCTCTTCCAGCTGCCTGTTCAACGTTTTAATATCATCATTAATAAACTGTGCAGGCGTTTGCGATTCAGGGTCTTTATAATACAAATCATCAATATTATCCAGTAAGTTTCCCACCTTCTTATCCGAAATACCACTTGTTACCACCAATATATCATAATCCGACATAAACGAAGTAGGAATACCGAACTCCACACGCTCGTCATACACCACATACTTACCTGTGGCATAACTACCGTATAAGATAATAAATTCAGTCTGAGGCAAACGCTTCGTAATCTCACGCACAAGAAAATACAAATCCTCCTGTTTACGTTTTGGCAGATGCAATATAGATTTCTTCATAAGAAAGAATTTTAATACGAACAAAAATAGTTAATAATCGGCAAACAACCCTTTGCCTAAACCCTATAATTTTCAAAAGTATTCAAAAAGCACAAAAAGCAATATAATACTAAAAATAACCCCTATATTTGTGATAATAAACTCCGTACTGTGATTTTATGTACCCGACACCCCATTATGGGTATATGAGCCAAAGCACACAGACGAGCAAGAAGCTAAAAAATGAATAATCACAACGGCTTGCTACCCATAGCAGGCTAAAAAGCGGACGTTTATGAATCAAAAAAATAATAATTTCAGACATCTGGTCGAACACGCCTGTTCAACCCTCAGCCTGGCATATTTAGCAGTCAAAGAGAAATACAAGGACTGTCCCCTGTGCCTTATCCAATACATGGAAAAAGGTAGCAGTTTAGATTATATGGAAGTCAGTTTTGATAATCAGAACGCCTCCCTGACCTTTATTATGAACAAAGAATATATCTGTGTCTCCGCATCGATTCATTTTTACGACGTTAAAGATGAGACCTTGTTTATCATTTTCTTACGGGTGTTTGCAAAATATTACACTTACAGAAAAAAATGCTGGGTATTAAAAGACGGTTTCTATGTTAAGCTAAATGAAAATGAAGGCTCAGGCACGCACTTCTGTTTCTACAAACTGTAATTATTGATAAATAATATACCGAAAAACGAGCCGGATAAACTTATGTTCCGGCTCGTTTTTAGTATATTAACTATACAATATTTGATATATAAATAGATACCATATTATTTGAAAACAAATTTTAAATAATGTTTTGTAATTAAAAAATGATTTAATACTTTTCAAAAATAAAACACAAAGTAGTGTTTGCAAGGCTTAAAAAGGGAATTGGCAAAATGAACTATCAAACTTATAAACCAAGCGAAGAGCTATCTGCACTTGTTCAATGTTATTGGACATTGGAAGTTCCTGCCGAATATAGTTCCGAAAAACAAAGGATTGTTCCTGACGGTTGTATTGAAATGGCGTTTATTCTTGGGGGCGATATTAAGCGGTTTACTTCCGAAACAGATTTTATACTTCAACCCCGTTCAATGGTTCTCGGACAAATAATAGAACCTTTTTACATTCAACCAACAGGATATGTAAATACCTTTGCAATTCGGTTCTATCCTTATGGTTTCGCAAATTTTGTAACTATACCAATCAAAAATTTAGCAAACAAAGAAACGCCAATCGCTGAACTTTTTGAGCAATCAACAGCCGATGAATTGGAAAAAAAAGTCATTCACGCAACCAATACACAGCAACGAATTGAGATTGTTGAAACTTTTCTATTAAACAAACTCAACGAAAAAAACACGATTGACAATATTGTAAAATCTACTATTGACGCACTTCTTGCAACAGGTGGAAGTTCGCCAATCAATGTTATTCTCAAAGAAGATTTATCAAAACGCAGA
Organism: Dysgonomonas sp. HDW5A; assembly: GCF_011299555.1. Taxonomy (NCBI): domain Bacteria; kingdom Pseudomonadati; phylum Bacteroidota; class Bacteroidia; order Bacteroidales; family Dysgonomonadaceae; genus Dysgonomonas; species Dysgonomonas sp. HDW5A. Next base: position 1,958,220 of record NZ_CP049857.1, read on the forward strand.
CAGCTTGAAAGAAAATTTTTAAAGCAAATCGGCATTAGCCCAAAGCAATTAGGTAAGGTTATCCGGCTACAAACCGCCTTAAATATGTTGCTTAACCAAAAAACGGAAACGTTTACCCAAATCGCATACGAAAGCGAGTATTACGACCAAAATCATTTCATCAAGGACTTTAAGGAATTTACAGGAACAACCCCAAAAGAGTTTTTAGAAGATGATACGTTGATACTTTCCTCCCTTTTCTATGGGAAAGGCTAAGGTGTCGCATTTTTACTATTTCAGCACTTAAAGAAGTGCTAATTTTGCTCCCGAATACATAAGGTGAGTAAAATGAAAAAAATAACAATTGGTATGATAACGTTTTTTGCAATCGGATTTTCGGCTTGCAATAACACAACGACCGGGCAAGACAATTTAAACAAAACTCAAAAAACAGATAAGATGAATAATTTAATTTCAATAGTAGAAATCCCAACAGCCGACTTTTCAAGAGCGGTGAAATTTTATCAATCAATTTTAAATGTAAGCATTGAAGAAATTGATATGGACGGAACTCAAATGGGCGTTTTGCCAAACGAAGAAGGAACGGTAAACTTATGTTTGGTAAAAGGAAACGATTATAAACCGACAACAGACGGTACAGTCGTCTATCTAAATGCAGGTAATGACTTGCAACCAATGCTGGACAAAGTAGAACAGAATGGCGGACAAGTAATCGTGCCGAAAACTGAAATCAGTCCTGAAATAGGTTTCTTCGCACTGTTCATTGACACCGAAGGAAATAAATTAGGATTGCATTCGATCAACTAATTTTATCCGAAAATAACTTTAACGAGAAATCAAAGCCCCGAAAATGAAGTGAACCCCATTATATGAACAACGGCAGCGGATAAACTGCCGTCTATATTTTGAAACTTAGGAAAGAGTAACCTCTCTTTGTACCTTCTCTCCCTGCACTGGAAATTAAAGAAATATATGGCAAATTAGTGTCTGATAAAGATGGAACTATAAAGTCTCCCATGGAAAAAATTGAGAGACTAAAGAAAAAATATAATAACACGAACAGGATAAATATATCAATCTCCTTGATGTTTCAAGGGGATTTTTGGTTTAGCTGTTTTCTCTTTTTTTCATCTGAACACGAAGGTATATTCCGAGAATAAAACAGCAAGGCTAAACCTTACAGGTTTTTGCTTAAATCTTCCTTTTTCTGCCGAAAAAGTGTATTTAAACAAAAAGCCTTGCTTTATTTATTCTCTTCATAAATTGGGTGTTTATCAGATGTAAAAAGGGAAATAATATTCAAGGGCTGCTGGTTTGTATTCAACCTTTAGCTTACTGCCAAGCCTTGCAATAGTTCTCTTCCAGCATCTTTACGATATCGCTTTCCCTGTAAAGGATTTTGCCGCCCATGTGGATAAAAGGTATCTTGCCCTGATTGCGGTAATCCTGTAAAGCCCTGCGGCTTATTTTCAACTTTCTTGATAGTTCGTGATCTGTGAGATAGTGTTCTCCGTTCAAAGACGGCTTATGATTATCCATCACATTCTCTATTGCTCCCAGCAATTCATCCAGAACTGCAAGGAAAGCGGTTACGCTTTTGTTCTTTTTAGTAATCAGATCCATAACTTATTTTTGTTTTAATTTGATGTTATCGATATTGCCGTTATTTATATCCGTGTCGGGCTGCAAGAACTTTTGGATATCCGAAGCTGTATAATATATTTTATGGTTAATCCGGGTAAACCCGATCTTGCCGTTGTTCCTGTAGGTCTGTAAGGTTCTGGAGGAGATGTTCAAGAGTAAGCATACGTCCTGATTATCGAGCCAGTCGTTCATCTGGTTGCTTTTATGTTTATGACAAAGGGCTAAAACCTTATCCCTAAAGCTTTGAAACCTCGAAACAATTTCATCGAATGCCTCACTGCTTATATTGATTATTTCCATGAGCTTTAATTTAAAAAAGTGAATAATTCAGGTTTATGATTTATAAATCGGAAATGAATATAGATGTGAAAGGTTAATATTTTGGAGGGGTGTCATTTCATTTCTATGGATTTCATCATTTAACACTTTGGTTTGTCTTTAATTGTTGTTATCAAAAGTGTTGATTTATTTTGATATCAGGGAGAGAACTTTCAGCACACTTGTGGGATAATCCAATAATTGTATTAGTTAATTATCCATTAGCCTATCAAATTATCCAACTATCTACCTATCCATATATCCAGTTATTGGGTTATCCATATATCCACCTATCCAATCATCCGATTATCCAATAACTTGATTATCCACTAATCCTGTAATTGGATAATTTAATAATCCATATATCCGATTATCCATATATCCATATATCCACCTATCCATTAATCCAACCATTTAATAATCCATTAATCCAATTTAAATATACCCATGTCACTCGCCTTCACTTCCTTTCATTAGATTTCACGAACAAAGTTCTTTTATTCAACCACTTCAGAATATAACTTTGTCACTTCAGAATTACTGTATCATTCTTTATCCGATCCAAACCAAAATGACGGATAAATAAAATACGGAGTACACCTGAATTTTTACAGGTATGAAATGTCTTCGCTTTTTTTTAGGGACGAATAAATAAAATACTAAATAAGCAATCCGACGCTAAGGAGGATTCATTGTCACTGGACAATTGCAAGTTGTGTTTTGGGACGCCCGAAATAAATTCGGCACCCCAAAACAAACTTGCCCCTCACTAACCGTTCGGGGGCTGATTTCCTCCATAGTCGGAAATCGAATAGGAAGAATAGTCAAATACATAATTCTTTATATGCAGATAAGCAAGTAGACTAGCAAGCAGATAAACAAATTGAGTAAAGATTCTAATGGAGTAAATGAATAGTACACCAGACTTATGTCTATCATTTTTTAGTTACTTGTAGTACAAAGTAAATATTGAAGATTTCAAGAAATAAAAAATAAAAAAATCTAAAGGCATAATTGACATTGTATTTAAGCTCTAATATATTAACCGTAAGGCTTTTTTTATTTAATTAACATTTATATCTTTGTATTATATATGTAACCATTAAACAAATTGCTATACGCATGGATGTTAATCAACTAGATAAAATATACGAACACTATGGTTATGAGATTAAAAAATCTCATAAAAATATGCGTGTTTACTTATTTACAAAGAGTATATATTCAGGGGCAGAGATATATCTTCTCGATAACATCGATAATGATTACGACAGAATAAGAAAAGAATACACAGATAGTGGCTATGCTGTAAAAAAACGAGAATATAGAACCGTTGAAGAGGCAGAAAATGTACTTTTCAAAGAATTTTTTCAAATTCAAGCTGTTGTTGATAATTTGCAAAGTCGATATTACGACTTTATCTGCAGAGTTATGGATAAATTATCTGATGAATCTAAATATGAATATATAAAATGTCCATATGAAGTAAGCCTTTTTCATTCTAGTTTAGATAACGGGTTTCATGAATCAGTGTCCGAATATTATCAAGAAGGTCTTGTTGACAAACTATCGAATATGTTGGATACTCATAAAGGACCACTATTTGTTGTTCTTGAAGCAGCAGCAGGATATGGAAAAACATGTACTGCTTATGAAATCCTCCATAATTTTTTGAAAATAAGTAATTCTAAAATTCCCTTCTTTACAGAATTATCGAGAGATCGGAAAGCTACAGTATTTAGCCATATCTTGAGAAAAGAAATTGAGGAGCAGTTTGCAAATAGAGTAGATTCTAATGTTGTTATAGGAGAAATAAAAAAAGGAAGAATACCACTTATAATTGATGGATTTGATGAGTTAATCTCTAAAGATTTTTCTTTTAGTACATCTGAATTCCGGCAGGTTGAAAGTATGTTGTCTACAATTGTGGACTTATTATCAGATAATGCCAAGATTGTTATTACATCTAGGAAGACGGCTATATTTAATAGTGAAGATTTTTTCAATTGGATGTCTAGTCGAAGTATTGACTATACTATGGCTAAAATAACTATTTCAGAACCTTTAATAGATAACTGGCTCAGTAAAGAACAATTGGATATAATTGATGCAGCACAATTACCTATTGATAAATTTGCAAATCCAGTCTTACTCGCATTCATGAAATATTCTTCTATTTCAAGACTAGAAGAAATGGTTATAAGAAAGAACTCAATTGTGAATGAATACTTAACCTTTCTAATGGAAAGAGAGCAGACTAGGCAGAATTTGCTTATAGAGCCTAATACTCAATTAAGAATATTTCGAAAATTAGTGCGGTTATTTGCTGAGTTTGATATTAAAACTGCCTCTAAAGAAGATATTAAGGACTTCATTCTTGAGTTTAATAGAAGAATATTACACGAAACCCTAGAAAAATATCTTCCGACTAATCGACCTCATATAGAGCAGCTAGCTGATACTTTATCAAACCATGCCTTTCTAGATAAAAAAGACAGTAGAAATATTGGTTTTGTTAATGAATTTATACTTGGGACTCTCGTTGCACAGAATCTTGTTTTAGGCAAATTTTTCGAACATAATAAAACCTTTTATGTAGGACTAAACATCTTATTTGCTAATTTAGCTTTACAATCATATAAAGTTCAATCGCAAGAAGAGAGACATAAATTGTGGGAAGTTTTTAATTCTTTTCCTTTTGATTATGATGCTATATTCTATCTGCAGATTGATGTTCATTTGAAAAATAAATTATCTAGAAAGTATTCTCACTTGGTCATCGACTCTTTTTCGTTTGATTGTATTAAATTGACTAACAGTTGCTTATTTGAGAAGTCTACATTTACTAATTGTTCTTTCTCAAATTGTATTTTTGCATTAAATGCCTTTATAAATTGCTCCTTTGTTAAATGTAAATTTTATGATTGCTCCATAGATGTATCTGATGCAACTAACAATTATATTGGCTTCTTTACATGTGAAGACAATAATGACTTTTTAGATAAAATTGAGTCTTTTCTATCTCAGAGTAATGGAGTACAAGAAAACTATATTAATCTAGAGCAAATTGTTTTAGAAAAGTTTTTTAATCAGGGATCTTTACGTCCTAGGTATAGGCAAGTTTCTCAGCTAAACTATGACCTAGAAAATATAAATGCTAGAGAATTAACAAAACAATTGCATACTCTTTCTGTTAACGGATATTTAGCAATAGATGGAAACCTCTGCCATTTAACAAAAGAAGGTATTACATACTATAATGACACTTATCGAAAATGATTGGATTAGAATTAATAAAGAATAATATTGAGACGGATATAAAGAAGCAACTAGATCGTATTGGCATTTTATATCGATTACATTCTAGAATAAAGACAATTGATTCTATTTTAGAAAAGGATAGTCGGAATAGATATAGCTCATCAGATAAGTTAATGCAAGATGTTATTGGTTTTAGAATTGTAACATATTTTGAGGATGATGTCAGACTTGTAGCAGATTATTTCCGTAATTTCTTTGATATAGATAATTTTCAGTATGATGAACCAAAAGATAATGAGTTTAATCCCTTGCGTAAAAACCTAGTTTGCAGGATAACAGATCGTAATTTAAAAGATTTTAGAACAGTTGTAGAACATAGTGAAGAAAATTTGTCTTTTTTAGATTCAACATTTGAGATTCAATTTAGAACAACTTTATCTGAAGGATGGCATGAAGTTGAGCATAATATGAGATATAAATGTAAAGACGAATGGAAATCTTTACAGAAAGAATCTAGAGCATTAAATGGGATTTATGCTACTCTAGAAACAAGCGATTACACTTTACGAAATTTATTTGAAGAAATTGCATATAAGCAATACAAGACTAAAGATTATCAGGGGATGCTCCGAAATAAATTCAGACTTCGTTTTCTTTTAAATGATATGTCCGAGGAACTTAAGGGTATTTTATTGAGCAATGAGAATATAGCAAAAGAAATATTTAAAATTGATAGAAAAGATCTTTTAAGCAAACTAATAAATTCAAAACTTAGATTCCCTATCACATTTAACAATATTTGTTTCTTCTGCAATTTTTTATATCTACATCATGATGAAATTACACGTATTACCCCAAGTATACTTACTGATGATTTTAAATATTATTTTGCTGATATATATGAAACTTAAAATTCTTATTGAAAAAAATTAAATAGACCCTTTGACTATAAATCTTTCCTTGCTTGTCTATTTCCTTAATACAATATTAGTCTATAATAGTCGGTATTAATTTCTTTTTTTTATTATACCGAATAAGCCTTAAGTCTGATGTGATTAAGGACGACTGATATTTCATTGCTGTTGCAAAAATTATTTTATCGTGATTATCAAAATTATGTTCAGACTCTATATCAGTTATTTGAATAAAACATTCTAAGAGTTCTTTATCAATAGCTTCTATCGATACATTCTCACAGGATTTTATTTTCTCATAAACTGTATATCTTATTTGAGCAGCTTTCTCCGGAGACGTGAATTGTTTAGAAAATATTTCGATAAAGACAATCGAAGGAATTAGAAGAATATGTTTTTTTTCATCAAATGCTTCATTGATAATACTTATAGCTTCTTTTGAAATTTTGCATTTTATTTCGAAAACATTTGCAAAATAAGACATTAACGCAGTAGTATCAATGGTATATTTCTGCTTCATAAAAATTTTCTATTACACGAAGAAGATCTTCCTCGAAAGACTGACTCCTGAGATTCTCGATCTCAAGAACAAGTTTTTCATCTTTTCCCCTTTTTGCTTCTTCTAATTGTGCGGTGTAGTAATTTCTAGCTTCTGGTAAATTATTAGAAAATAGTTCATTGATAAGCTTATAGTCCAATTCGTCAATAGTAAAATACATTTTGTTTTTCAAGTCATATACTTGATTTATAAGTTCGTTATCAACATTTACTCTTTTCATTATTTGTTCAGTAATAATAGATAAAAAATAATTTATCCCAATAATATTTACATCCCAATAATTTTGTGCACGATCAATTATTTTAATTAACTCTTCTTCTAATTCTATCGTCAATTGATTACCATATATTAATTGATGAATTAAGTACTGATACTCTTCTCTAGATAAACAACGATGCTCCATAATTATTCTGATGCTTTAGACATTAAGTCTGTTGAGTTTTCATCTATAATATTATCAGCAGTTTCTACTTCTATTTGGCTTTTCTGTAACATTAAATTCACCTCTGGTACATCAATTTTGGAAATGCCTTTCATTGCACAATCTTCTAGTAACATATATGCTAAACTTAACATCTGAGCTGCATTATATTCTTTTGTTTCTCCTATTTTTTCAATAGCAGCCTCTGTAAAAGGGGATATACTATCTTCGTCTTTAAGTCTAAACTCTGTCAAATATTTTTTAATAAGAAGTATAGCCCTATTCTTATCTAATTTATTAAAATGCACTATATGAGGAGCATTAACCGAGGATGCAATGGAGCTTCTTTGCTCCATTCCTGATTCACTCCAAGCTTTTTCTATAAGACGAGGAACACCTGCATGTAACATTAATATTAAATTAAAAAAACCATATCTTGAATTCGCTGAAGAACCATCAAAAAAATTTGTTCTAATCTCAAATGCAAAATCTCTTTTTTGACGATCACTTTGAAAATCAGGAATTCGTTCAAAATCATCTACAATCACATAAGCCCCATTAAATCCTGCAGCAAGAAATAAATTAACCAAATCGTTAAATATAAAGTCTATTTTTTCACTTTCTTTTTTTAGACCCAAATAATATTCATTTAGATGTTTAGTCGATATTATCTTAAAATTATGATGTTCAAATGTGTGACTATACCTTTTTCGAAGTGGATTATTCGAATTTATTTTATTATAAAATTCATTCTCCAGTAAAACTTTATATATACTATCGTAAGATATTTTATTATTGTTGTACCACTCAACAGAATTAACTTTCAAAATTAATTCTTGTTCATTACTAAGATCTTCTTCTGAAAATATTTCGGGATATAAATTTAGAATAACTTCTAAACGCAGTGAAGCTAATGAATAATCTATTATTTTTACAGTAGAATTAAAAATTGAATCAGCCCATTTATCTAATAAATTAGAAAAAGTTTTTGTTTTACCACTAGGTTCAGGAACAATATATAATCCAAAACATTTATTGATATCCTTGGAAATGTCTAAGCAGAATGAATTATTAATTTTTTTTATAAGGTTTAATGCAAAAGATGATTTCCCATTCCCTCTACCCACGTATGAAGTATCCAAGATATAGCCTACTCTAATATGATTAGGATCACTTTGTGGCTTTTTCAGAAAATTTTCTTCAACTTTAGTATTCTCTAGATCTCTTACTGAAGCCTCATAAATATCTCCATTATATCTCTTGTCCGGATTCTCTTGGCTTATAAAGGGATTTAAAGGAAAAGGATTCTCTTTTAGATTATACTGTGCATAAATATCCTTATTAACAGGAATACTAGTTGCTTTTCTTAAAATATTACTCATAATATTAGTTATAATTAATTGCAATTATATTTTTTAATTTTCCATTAATTAATACAGGTTCTCGTTTTAAATACATTGCATTAGTCTCTTGGGGTAGTTTATCTGCTTCTAATGATATTTGTATTTTATTTAATTTACTCTGCAAATTTAATAAATATGTTTGTTCTAGGAATTTATCAAAGGTATGTCCTGATATCTTTAATTTGAAACAGACTCTTTCTTTTAAATCTAATAAATTTATAAAATGTGTTTTCTTTGAACTTTGGAGAACATAATATTCTTCTTGTAGAGTTCCAATAAAAGGTTCTTGAAATGTGTTCCACTGAGGATCATGAATATATAATGCTTCTCCCGTTTTATAAGCAAACACTTTTGAAAAATCTCTATTGCTTGTATTCTTTGTTATTATTGATGTTGGATAAATAATTCGACCACTAAAATCAGGGAAAAACTCTGTCGTATGTAATATCCCAATCTGTTTTGCCCTTTCAACCCATATATTGAAGGTATCAAAACTATATTCATACCCATAGATATTCTTCAGAAAATAATTTAACCAATATTTTCTGAATCGACTAAGCAAAGCATTATATTTATCGGAGTCAAAACTTTGATTTATATTACCAGTTATAATATCATCTCCTTTTAATTTATTTATTAGCATTTCTTCCTCCTCAATCAGAGACACTTCTGTTTTTTTTGTGTACGTTTTTATGTCGTTCTCCAACCTGATCCTTAATGCTAATGAATACTCTAATACTTGCCTATTAGTCACAAAAGAAGATTTATCAAATCCTAGTTTGAGCCCAGAATATATGGGGAATATAAGTAATCCATTTTTCGAGATATTTTCTGCATAACATAATTTTAGAAGTTGATAAAAGGCGAATGATTTTTCCTCCATTTTACTCAAAATAGAAAAATTGAATGTGGATTTTCCCTTATCTTCGTATTCTCTCAGAACCTTTTCGCCGAAAAGAGTTATCTGTATCAATGAATCCTTATCATTTTCCCCAATTTTATTTGAAGGAAATGTTTTTAGAACAAGGTCATACTCTATTGATTCACTTAAGACTTGTTTGAATGTATATTCAAATTTAACCATTTGTTTATAGGTTACAATATCCTCATCTACAGTTAGTTTCTTGTATTTGGATTCCCCGAGTGAATACTTGTTTTTCAAAATAATAAATTCTTGTAAAATATTTTCATAATGTGATTGAGACTCCACACTCTTTAGGAGTATATAAAAATAATCTAAGAAATAAAATTTCTTAACAAAGGTTGGAGTTGAATTTATTTCGGGTGTATTTTCAAAAATATTTTTCATCTAAACAAGTGTTACGAAACTCAAATATAAGAATATAAAACAACAAAACCATAGTGTTAAAATAAAAGAATTGCAACCTGAAACAATTAAAATATAATCCCATCAGAGATATACTTGTTCAAACAAAAATATAAAATAGTTTTACCTCCACTTTACTGCTTGCTCATCCTCAATATCCTATAAATAATAGATTATCTAGCCTTAATTGATTTCAACAAAATTGGTATTCCACAAAAGAGCTCTACAAATACGAAAAGGCATAAAATAAACACTCGTGAGCTTTGATCTTATTTTCATTATATTGTGGTGTAAATATAAGAAAACAATAAAACCTCTTATCATATCAATTGACTATTCATTAGAAGATTATAACAAAAAGTCTTCCATATTATCAGGAGTGACAACAGAAAAAGTACTGCCAACATAGTTCTCTAAGAATTGTTTGGGTATTTTATATTTAGCCGATGGATTCCATTTAAACTCAAATGTATGGATTTGTCCGTCTCCCTCTTCAATATAATCAATTTCACTCTGATCCTTAGTTCGCCAAAACCAGCTGTTTCGCCATAACACATCATATTCCAGTTTTTTTTGTCTTTCGGAGATAATATAGTTTTCCCATAATGCACCAATATCATGGCGATTTTCAGCCAAAGAAAAATCAGCTATAATCGCATTGCGTATACCATTATCGTAGAAATATATTTTTTTACTGTTTTTTAGCTCATTTCGCAAATTTCGACTAAACGAACCCAATCGGAAAATCACAAAACATTGTTCCAATAATATAATATATTTTTCGACTGTTTTGGAGTCTAAGCCACTAATCTGTCCCAATTCTGAATAAGATACCTGATTACCGATTTGGAATGCAATGGCTTGCAAGAGCTTTAATAACTTTTCAGGTTTCTTTATTTGCTCCCACATCAAAATATCTTTGTACAAATAACTATCGGACAACTGTTTTAAAATTTCTTTTTCATTACCCGGATTGTTTACTACATCTGGGTAATAGCCATATACTAAGCGATGAGGAATTAGCCTTTTTTCATCTAACAGTCCATGATGCATAACCATCTCGGTAAAAGAAATAGGGTACATTTTGTATTCCCATTTCCGTCCGGTAAGAGGCTCGTTTACTTGATTGGCTAAATCGAAAGAAGAACTGCCGGTTGCTATAAGTTGTACTTCGGGTAATTCATCAGTTATCAGTTTCAACTTTAAACCAACATCTTTTATTCGTTGAGCTTCATCAATAACAACATATTTCTTATTCCCGAAAATATACTTCAAACGAGTAGATGATATATTTTCAAAAAGATTCTGGACGTCTAATTCATCTCCATTAAGCCAAATCATTTCATCCGAGCCTTTAAAAAGCTCTTTAACCAGAGTGGTTTTTCCCACTTGTCTGGCTCCCATTAATATGATTGCTTTACCCTTGTTCAGCTTATCTTTGACTGTATCTTCTAATAATCTATGTATCATATCAGATATATTTAGTTCAAATATACGATAAATTTGGAATTAAATCCGCTAAGTATGCGATATTTTTGGATTTGGATTTTGGGTATCGATAAAGAATATAGTTTTACATCACAAAAATTTGACATATAAACAATATTTCTGGAGAAGGACATATCACTTCTTAGAAAGAGTGTTCTTTCAGAAATTATAACTTATCACTAACCCTACGAATCAGAATGTATTTAAGGAAAAGATACGCAAAGGATTGATGGAGGATTTTCCTCCTTTCATAAAAAAACATAATATAAATTTTCCCTATTCAAATTTAGAATCCTATCTTTGTAAGTATAGAATACCACGAGTGCTCTAAAAAGCAGAAAAACGATGAAAATATTTCGTTGCCAAAATCGTGGACAAGCTTTCGTCAGTCTTCAAAATCCTTTACAGATAAGGGATTCAAAATATGTTCAGAATCCCAGCGGGATCACTAGGCAAGAAAGCCTCTCATTCCTGAGAGGCTTTCTTATTTTACCTATATTTGAAATCTACATTGGATTAATAATGAAAAATAATAATCAACAAGATTTTAAGCTATGGATTGAATTTGAGCACGTGGATTTTTCAGGTTCAAATATGAAAAATGAATTTTGTAATATTCATGTCGATTTACCTGATGGTAGACACTATGGTATTAATGTATGGACATATGAATATCTAAATACAGCAGTTAAGTTAGATGAAGAATCAGGAGAAAATCTCAGAGGTCTCTACATAACTCCTCCTGATTTATTTGTAAAGGAATTAACAAGAAGCTGCATTAAGCAAGTCATAACTGATATTCTTGAACAAGGTAATATCGAAGATATTCTTAATAACTCTACATCTGCTTAATCCGCTCTTTCAACTGATACAATTTATTTAAATCTTCTATAAATTGGTTCGAGAACAGCCGCAGAGGGTTCACAAAACAAGAAATAAATTTCTCGTAAAAATTAAGAAAAAGCTCTCTAAACAGCAGTTTAGAGAGCTTTTTTTATTTACTAGCGGACACCTTAGAGGGCCAAAAACCAAACTAATCCCCCAATTATACTCTATTTATTAACCGCTTTATTAGGAAAAAAAGCGGCAAGAAGCCATATGATCCCCCTCACTAAGAGTAAATCCTAATTTTGACTAAAACCTCTTGGACTATAAATAATCGAATATAACGAAATATAATAATTTAATAAAATTAAAAACTAGTTTCAATCATTTAGAGGCTCTCTTTGAGAACAATATATCTGGTTTGTCGTTTTAGTAAGAGTAATCAATTATAGGATAAAGCCAAAAATGAAAATATATAAATATTATTCCATACTAGTGCTATTGCTTATGTCACTATCCATAAATGCGGCAAATGATAAAACAACTATTTATAATGCCTTTATAACGGGAAATATGGCAGAGTGGAAAACTACTATGACAGATATTGAATCTCGAAAATTAACTTCTGCTGCCAATAAACTCGAACTTATAAACTATTATTATGGATACATCGGTTATAGTCTTGGGGTAAAAAATAAAAAAGAAGCAGCAACGTATGTCGATAAAATGGAGACGATCTTAGATGAACTTACAAAATCTAATCCTAAGCTTGCTGATGTCTATGCCTATAAGGCGGCTTTAGTTGGTTTTAAGATTGGTTTATCTCCTTACAAAGCTCCTTTTATTGGAAAATCGAGTGGAGAAAATGCTAAAAAAGCACTCGCCATAGATCCTAATAATATTCAAGGGAATATAGAACAGGCAAATGTTTTATACTATTCACCATCAGCATTTGGCGGTGATAAAACAAAGGCAAAAGAGTACTATAAGAAAGCGGTATCTCTTTTCGAAGATAATCCGGCATCGCTACCTCAAAATTGGCTTTACTTGAGCCTTCTTACCAAAATAGCTCAGATACAAGAAGATGAAAAGAATTTCAAAGGAGCAAAACAAACTTATGATAAAATATTGTCCATAGAGCCTAACTATTCTTTTGTTAAGAATGAGTTATTACCCGCTTTGAAGAAAAAGATGTAGGTTCAGATATTATTGTTTTATAAAAACATACCGATCTTTCCATGTTAAAGACTTTCGTTTGCGATGTAATAAAGCGATGCAAATAATTTTCAAAAAGATAAAATGCTGAGCCAGCATATAGAGGATATTATCTGAGATGGACTGTTTACTTGCTTTTGATACAAATATCCTTATCAGAATTATAGAACATATATATATTGCCGATGCATATATGCCTAACGAGAAGTAGAGTAGTAAGGGGGCAAAAGTAGTAAAGGCGGCAAATAATAACCCTGTTACAATGCTTCCCCCGAAAAAATCGAAGATGTTTTTAGAAAATCCATCCATAGATTCATCCAAAGTATTATACATTTTGCATTGTATATCTTCGTTGCCAAGAATAGTACTTACACGCATTCTGCTTTTCTTGTAATACCTGCAAATAGCTATATCTTCGACCTTATTCGCCTTATGGATCGAGTGTGGTAATAGCTGTTTGTAAGCTTGTGCCTCGAAGAACATAAATTGACCATTAGCAGCCGAAAAAGAAGTCCAGCTCGACCAGCGAATCAATATCAGAGGTAACAAACTCAATAATATCCAATTCATAAGAGGAATAGCAAGCAGCGTTTCTTTATTGCTGATTATTTGTTTAGGGAAGATAGACAATAGCTTCAGCTTCTGTTTCTTCATCAAATAAACCGATTGCTCTATCAGCTGATGCTTTACCCTTACATCTGCATCCAAAAATAAAAAGTACTCTCCTGTGGCTTTTAAAGCTAGATTGTGGCAGGCAAAATTTTTCCCTAGCCATCCATTTTCTAACTCGCCTCCCTCTATAAGTGTTATATTGGAGTTGTTGTGCATTGCCTGTTTTACAATATTTACAGTATTGTCAGTCGAACAATCGTTGTATACGATTACTTCATAATTAGGATAAGATAGATTCTCAATATCAAGCAATAATTTACCAATATTTGCCTCTTCGTTTCGGACAGGTATTAAGATGGATACTTTCGGATGATTTTCAATATGAATGTCCTGCGGAAGATACACATTTGTCAACAAATTAACCATAGACACGAGTAGCCTGATGAATCCTAAAAACAATATGGCATATCCTATATATATCATTTATCAGTCTGGTTTTTGATGCATTCGTGTGCAAAATGGGTAAAATCTTTCTGGATAGTTTCGATGTCTATTTTGTCCCCCACATTGTATGGGGTGAAGTAGATATTCAGTGAAGGCTTCTTATAAGAGAAGTAATCCACCAAATTTACATTAAAAACGATTTGTACCTCACCGTTTAGTTTCTTTAAAATATATTCCAGTCCTTTCTCAAAAACAAAATCATGTGTATATAGTGTCTGTATTTCCCCTTGAGGAAAAATCAACAACACATTTTCTTTGTGCTTTAATAAACCGGTTGTGTACTCTAAACTTTCGACTATATCCCGACTGTTCTTCCGGATCGAAAAAGCTCCACCTTTATTCAGGATCATAAATTTGCGGAGCTGCTCTTCGAGCATCATTACATATAGTTTTCGCTTGAAAACTCTTTTGTTAAGCAACAATTGTATAAAACCATCCCACCACGAGAAATGATTTGAGATTAAAAGAATAGGCTTCCCGTTATCTTCAAAATCGCCTATTACTGTGATTTTCCTAAAATACCTCTTGAGTTGTATTTTTGCGTATAAATCAAAGAACAGTACTCCCAAATATGTTTTATTGGCTTTTATCATTGGATGAACAGTAAGCTGAAAATACTGATGATGGCGAAAAATAACATTTGAATCCAAAACAAGGCTCCTGCAGATTTATTATCGGCCGAAATCTTAAATGAGACTAATAGAGTGTGATAAAATAATGCGGCTACAAACCAGGTTACAAAATTTTCGAGAGGTGGATAGAATGTCTTGAAATGCCACATCTGCATCGGAGGTGCAGCCAATTCTAAGATTAAATCATAACAAATCATTAGCGAAGCTCCCCCTACTATTCTGAGATATGCGTTATTGGTAAAACGAGAGATAATAGACTGTGAAGCATATACGAGAAACACCCAATTGAGTCCGATAATCAGAGGGGTATTCCACAGTTTCAATCCCAAGCTTATATCATATTGGTATTCACCAAACAAAACGCCTGAATTGACACCTGCCACTTCGAGAAAGAAAGAACTGAAAGCTATAAAAGCAAATACTAAGACAGTAGATTTATTCCACTCTTTATGATGAAAAAGGATACAGGCAATAACCAATATAAGTGTAAAAGCAGTTATGCTAAAAAATAACTCCCGAGTGTAAGGTATTATAAATAGTAACAAGCCAACAAAATAAAAACGTAAAAAGGTTTTTGGTAGCTCTTCTTCCGAAATCATTTTTTGTAAGACTTTATTTTTCATGCCTATCATTTTAGTTATCGGTTATCTGCAAGCAAGGCTTATCTATTAGTAAACTTGTAATTATTAAATTTTAGTTGTAGCGGGTATTTCTTTGCATACTATTTCGGAGCTGGCAACACAAAGCGGAATACCGCCGCCGGGATGCACGCTTCCTCCTACAAAGTATAAATTTTTTATGCTGCTAAGCAAATTAGGATGTCGTAAAAAAGCGGAGAACATCGAGTTGGATGCTGTTCCGTATAAAGCTCCGCCATAACTAAGAGTGTTTTTCTCTATTGTCAGTGGCGACCCGATGCGTTCAAACTCTATATATTCTTCAATATTGGTATTTAAAGCCTTATTTATTTTTGTTATAATATTCTTCCGTACATCACCTATCAACTCATCCCAGTTCTGGCCACAATCGGCAGGTACATTAATCATTACAAACCAATTTTCGGAACCTTGCGGAGCATCGGATGGTACAACCTTCGAACTTATAAATATATATACCGTAGGGTCGTCAATTATAGTTTTGCTTTTAAAGATATGTGTAAACTCATCTTTATACCGATTGCTAAAGAGAATATTATGCACATCGAGATTTCTAAATTCTTTTTTAATGCCCCAATAAAATATCATAGCCGACGATGAGGGTACGGCATTGTCCAACCGCTTTTTCAACGGATGATTCAGCATGTTATTAGCCAGATATTTAGCATCAACGTCCGATACAATTGTATCGTATGAATGTATCTGGTCGTTTACCCGAATACCTGTTGCTTTTTTATTTTCAACTACAATTTCAGTAACTAAATTATTGAATCTGAATTCTACGCCCTTCTTTATTGCCAGATCATAAAGGCTTTGCACTATGGCATACATTCCCATTTTGGGAAAGAAAGCTCCAATATTGTTTTCGAGATGGGCAATCATATTCAGCGTGGCAGGTGCCTTATACGGATCAGAACCATTATAGGTTGCATATCGGTCGAACAGTTGCACCAGCCTTTTGTCGTTAAACGATTTTTGATTTGCCTCGTGCATTGTTTTGGTAAAATTCAGCTTATGCAATTTGAATACTATATTCCTGAAAGGAGGTGTATTAAAATTCGAGAATTTATGAAAATCGTTAAATAGAAAAACGGGGGCACTTATTGTATATAATTCCTCCGATTCTACTAAACGTTTTTTTATATGTTCGTATTTTTCAATTGTTTTTGATTCAATCTCCTCCTTTAGTTTTTCTTTATCGTGGTAAAAGTTGAACTCCATACCATCAGGAAAGAAATACTTGCAATTATTCTCCAGTAGCTCATAGGGCAAATAATCTTTCAGGTTTTCACCGCTTTCAGCAAAAAGATCTTCCAGTAGATTGGGTAAGGTAAACAACGAGGGGCCTGTGTCGAAACGATAGCCATGCTCTTTTATTTCTGCCATCTTACCTCCGACAGTTGTATTTTTTTCGTATACCACTACCTTATGCCCTTTATTTGCCAAGCGGATAGCCGAAGCCAACCCTCCAATACCCGATCCTATGATTGCTATATTCATACCAAATGCCTTTCTATGTATTCATGATATCCCTCTATGATAATCTTAAACCAAGCAGTGTATCCATCGGGATTTCTTACTATATCTTCTCTGATATCATTCAGATACATATACTTAAAATCATTTACTTCATCCTTATTTATAGAGGGTAAATCATCGGTAAACCCAATAAAAACATGATCTATTTCATGTTCAGTCAATTCATTGTCAAAAGGAGCTTTATATTGAAATTTAAATAAGAACTTCAGTTCTGCATCCATTCCCATCTCCTCTTTGAGTCTCCTGTGAGCACCATCTTCGGGTGTCTCATCCTGATAAGGATGGCTGCAACAGGTATTCGTCCACTTGCCCGGCGTATGGTATTTTCCGATTGCACGTTGTTGCAGTAACAATTGTCTTTGCGAATTAAATATTAGTACCGAAAATGCACGATGCAACACCCCTTTTTGGTGTGCTTCAAGTTTCGACATATATCCAATCGTTTCGTCTTTTTCATTGACAAGAATTACCATGTTGTTAGTTTAATTTAGTCGTTATGTATGCTCTGCAAAGCAGAAATAATTTCTGATGATTAGGTACACTGATTCGTTTTTTCATTAATTCGTCAGGGTTTGTTTTTTCAATCATCTCTGTTAATTTGAGGTAATACAGATAAGCTGTATACACTCCTAGTTTCGATTCATTTGGCAATCTCTTTATACCTATCATCGCCTGTTCGTAATCTTTGTATATATCTTGTAATATTATATCTTTTGTCTTTTTATTCAACGGTTGATTTTTCAGTATCGGAAAATATGTTCTACACAATTCTTCGGTATCATGTTGTAAATCTCTCAGGAAATTTATTTTTTGAAAAGCTGCCCCCAATCGCATAGCATAAGGTTTTAATTCATCGTAATGCTCTTTATTGCCTTTTACAAACACTTTAAGGCACATCAATCCGACAACTTCTGCCGAACCGTAGATGTATTCGTTAATTTCTTGCTCATCAAATTTTTTCTTTTTCAAATCACTCCGCATACTTTTCAGAAAAGACTGTATCAGATCATCTTCTATCGAATAAGCCTTTACTGTTTGCTGAAACGAATTAAGTATCGGGTTTAAACTGATTCCATGCCTTAACGCCTCGTAGTAACACTTTTCGTAATTATCGAGTAAAAACTCCTTATCATGCTCATGAAAGGTATCTACTATTTCGTCGGCAAATCTTACAAATCCATATATGCTATATATAGCATCTCTTATGGACTCATCCAAACAACGGACTCCTATGGCAAAAGAAGTACTGTATTGCTTGGTTACCATTTTACTGGTCTCAAACGAGATCTGATTAAATAGTTTTTCCATAACCTGTTTTCTTTATATAAGAGTTTGCTAATTCTGAAACAATTTTACCGGAAATAATCGCCGGAGGTACCCCCGGACCGGGAACAGTCAACTGTCCTGTATAAAATAAGTTCTTTATTTTTCTATTTTGCATTTTAGGTTTTAAGAAAGCGGTTTGTGATAATATATTTGACAAACCGTAAGCATTTCCTTTGTAAGCATTATAATCACGCACAAAGTCGCTGGTTGTAAAGCTTTGATGAAAGATGATCGATTCTTTGACCGATTGATTAGTCAGCCTTTCGAGGCGTTCTATTATTTTATTAAAATAATGTAGTCTAATATCCTCCGAGTCTTTCAGACCGGGAGCGATAGGGATTAAAAAAATGGCTGCTTCTTTGCCTTCAGGAGCAACAGACGCATCTGTGATGCTTGGAAAGCTGGCATAGAATAACGGATTGTCGGGCCATGCAGCTTTGTCGTATATTTGCGAAGCATGTATCTCAAAATTGGAGTCGAAGAATAATGTGTGATGAGATACATTTTCCATTTTCTTATCAAGAGCCACATAATACATAAGGGCAGATGGAGCAAACACACGCTGCTTCCAATATTCTTGACTATAATTACGGTATTTGTTTTCGAGAAGTTTTTCGGTATGTTGGTAGTCGGCTCCCGATATGACTAAGTCTGCCGGATAAAATACCCCATTCACAGTAACTCCTATTGCTAAGTTATTCTCTATATTGATTTTTTCGACTGCACTATTCGTTTTTATGGTTACGCCATAGCTTTCAGCCAATTGCTTCATCGCTTTTACTAGCTCAAACATTCCTCCCTGTATGTGCCACGTACCCAATACCATATCGGCATGATTCATAAAACAATAAAAAGCAGGTGTTTTACTGGGTTTCGCTCCCAAAAAAAGTACGGGAAATTCTAAGAGTTGTCTGAGCTTATGGCTCTTCACTCCTTTTCTGATCTTGCTGCTGATACTTTGTAGGAATTGGAAAACACGCATAGCAGTAGCAGGCATAATCAACTCAAATATGCTTTTTCCGGGCTTATAAACAACTTTGTTGATGGCTACATCGTAATTGAAGTGAGCTTCTTTCAAATATTTTTGTAAAAATTCACTGCTGCCGGCTTCCTCCTTTTCAAATAGTTGGTATATTTTATTCAAATCTGCCGAAACAGATAGAGAGTCGTTTTCTCCAAAGTAAACTTCATAGCCGGGATCTAGTCTTATCAGCTTATAATAATCAGATGTTTTTTTATTAAAATCGGCGAAGAACGAATCGAATATATCGGGCATCCAATAGAATGTAGGCCCCATGTCGAAAGTAAAACCATCTGCTTTCAACTGTCTGGCTCTGCCTCCGATTATTTCATTTTTTTCTAAAACTGTAACATGATGCCCTTCTTTGCCTAAATAACAAGCGGCAGAAAGGCTTGAAAACCCAGAGCCAATGATTATAATTTTTTTCATACTTATGATTTACTCCGGATATTTATAGTGTTACACTGAACTGAAAATAGCACTGTAATTACAATTAGTCTGTTGTGTAGATCGTTTTTTAGTATCATGTATATAACAATAGAAGTTATTATTTGTTTTAGGTTTTTCTTAACTATTCACTTATTTATATTAACAATGCATCTATAGATTATTTCTGAAAGATACAAGCGTGAAATAAATTGCAAAAATTTTGGCTTAGTAATTCAGAGCCTCCATCAACAAAGCCGAACATCGTTTCTCTAAAAAATGGAGTTACACAAGCTGTTATCGATCTGTTTTAAATTTCGTCTAAACAGCGGCACCTCAAAATTACCTTTTAAGTTAAATACTGACGATAAATTTATTTAATAGTTTTATATTTGCCAGTAAGCCGATTTATATACTGTCTATGAAGAAATATTTGTTTTTGATATTTTTACTTTTACAATTCTGTGATATATACCCTGCCATCGAAAAGGATACCATTTCTCAACATTTAAACAAGCTATTGGATAATAAAGAGATGTATATGCAGGTAAAAGAGCAGAAAATATCAGAGATGAAAAAGATGCTCGAAACTCCCAATATTTCGGATGTACAGTGCTATGACATTAATGTACAACTATACGATCAGTACAAGACCTATATCTCGGATTCGGCTATACATTTTATTAAAGAAAACCTACAGATAGCATATAAACTGAATGATGCATCTTTAATTAACCAATCAAAACTAGCCTTAGCATCTCTATACACTATTGCAGGCATGTATATAGAATCTATGGATCTATTGAAAAGTATCGATCGGGAAAAGATACATGAAGGACTTCTTATTAACTATTACGATACATATAAACTACTATACAGTTCTTATTCCTCAAATAATTTATATACCAATATTTATTCAGAGAAGAGTAATCTCTACCGTGATTCACTTCTGAATGTGCTTGATACAACATCCAATCATTATAAGATTGTATATTCAGAAAAACTGCTGGATCATAATAAGTTAGAACAATCAAAACATATTTTGCAGAATCTCTTTAATAAATCAAAGTCGGAGGATCACGAAAGAGCTGTATTAGCCTATGCACTGGCCAATGTGTATAAAAAAGAAGGCAATCTCGAAAAGCAAAGACGGTATTATACAATTTCTGCTATTTGTGATATAAAAAATGCGATAAAAGAGAATGCTTCATTGCAAGCTTTAGCTATCGTTTTATATGAAACGGGAGATATCGAAAACGCTTACACATGTATCAAATCTTCGATGGAGGATGCTATGTTTTGTAATGCACGATTGAGGACTTTCGAAATATCCAAAATATTCCCGATTATAGATACTGCTTATCAGGAAAAAGTAGCCAAACAAAAAGAAGGGTTGCAGTTTTTTCTCATATTAGTCAGCATCTTATCTCTATTTCTGATTGCTTCGTTAATATATGTTTACTTACAGATGAAGCGAGTAGCCCGTATTAGAAAAGAGTTGTATCACACGAATGTAAAGCTGAACGAGTTAAATACTGATTTACAGAAAAACAATATCCAACTCAACAACCTGAACGTCGAATTGTCTGAAGCAAATCGAATTAAGGAAACTTATATAGGACATTTTCTCGACTTATGCTCTATGTATATTAGTAAACTCGAAAAATACCAGAATACGCTGAATAAAAAAGCGGTAGAGAAAAAACTGGATGAGCTTTACAAAATGTTAAAGTCTCATGATATGATCGATAATGAACTGAAAGAACTTTACGACAATTTCGACAATATATTTTTACATCTTTATCCAAACTTCGTAGAAGATTTCAACTCGTTGCTGCTCGAAGAGGAACGGTTTACTTTGAAACCAAACGAACTGTTGAATACCGAACTACGTATATTTGCCCTTATACGCCTCGGTATTGTAGACAGCTCCAAGATTGCATCATTTCTCCATTATTCAGCAAATACAATTTACAATTATCGCACAAGGGTAAGAAACAAAGCTGCTGTACCTCGTGACGAATTCGAATCCTTAGTAACTAAAATAGGAGGTAAATCTACTAAAAGCAGCTGATCTCAGGATATACTATCTACTTTTTTTGACCTCCAAATCCTATATATAATATTGAAATATAGCCACTTAGGTATAAATCCTATCTATATTCTTGCTATATCCTATTTTTCGTCCTTTATACTCTCCCTATTTTTGTGAATATTAGTTTAGAAGTCATTCCAATTGTTAACCTTCGAAACTATTATTTCATTCTAAACCTAATTTTAAAATAAATACCATGATGAATGTAAAACCTTTTACGTGCTTACATAAAATATGTATCATATTTATATGTATGCTGTCTAGCCTGAATATCCTGGCTCAGGATCAGAAAAAAGTGACAGGAGTGATAACCGACCTAAAGGGCGAACCTATTATAGGAGCTTCGGTAGTTGCAAAAGGTACTACAACAGCTACCATTAGCGATATTGATGGTACTTTTTCTCTGGATGTTAGCAACAATCCTGTACTCACAATTTCTTATATCGGCTACATAAGTCAGGAAGTGCCCACTTTAGGAAAGTCTGATTTAAAGATAATCCTAAAAGAAGATTCTAAAATTTTAGATGAAATTGTAGTTGTAGGTTATGGAGTAATGAGGAAAATTGACCTGACAGGATCCGTCTCTTCCATTTCTGCAAAAACAATAAAAGACAAACCCGTAGCCAATATTGGAGAAGCATTACAGGGACGAGCTTCGGGTGTACAGGTTATATCATCCGGAAAACCGGGCGATAACGTGTCTTTTCGTATACGGGGTATCAGTACCATCAACAACAGTGAGCCTTTATTGGTAATCGACAACGTTCCTACCGATATGCCGCTCAATGCCTTGAACATGGAAGATGTGGAGTCTGTTGATGTCTTAAAAGATGCCTCTGCAACAGCAATATACGGTTCACGTGGAGCAAATGGTGTTGTGATTGTTACTACGAAAAAAGGAAAATCGGGCGATGGCTCTATTTCTCTAAGTGCCAACTGGGGAATACAGGAAGCAACTAATATGCCCAAGATGCTTGATGCCAGTCAATTTGCATCACTTCACAACGAAATGATTAAAAATTATAACAATCCAAATTATGTGCAAAGACCCGATTTCGCCGATCCTACAGCTTTAGGGACGGGAACGAACTGGCTTGATGAACTTTTCCGTAAAGCTATTATGCAAAATTACACCCTTTCGTATTCGGGAGGTAACGAGAAAAGTAATTACTATGTATCGGGTGGTGTATTCGATCAGGAAGGTATTATTCTAAATACTTCTTACCGACGTTATACCTTTCAATTCAATAGTGAATCGAAGGTTCGTTCTTGGCTAAAGTTCGGGAACAATGTGACACTAAGCCATGATGTGAAGAAACAAGGCTCGTACAGTGTTCGCGATGCTATGGCTGCTTTACCCACTCAACCGGTATTTAACGAGGACGGATCGTTTTCAGGCCCGGGAGAACCAGCCTATCAATACGGAGATATAAGAAATCCGATAGGTAGTGCCACATTAAACAAAGAGCAAACAAAAGGCTACAATGTATTGGCCAATGCTTTTGCCGAAATAAAAATAAAGGACAACCTTACTTTCAAAACCTTGGGAGGTATTGACTTCAAATTCTGGGATAAACGTAATTTCTATCCTAAGTACAATTGGAAACCAATTCCTCAACCGCAGTCAACTCTTTATGAGGAGTCTAATAAGAGTATGACTTATCTTTGGGATAACACCTTAACCTACATGGAAACATTCAACGAAAAACATCACTTGAATGTAATGATCGGTTCCAGTGCTCAAAATAATGTGTATAACAATATGAGCGCAAGTATTCAGAATTTCTTGACAGATAACAACAATCAATTGAATAATGGATTGACCGACCCTACTGTAGGAGGTACTAAAAACGATTGGGCAATATTGTCGTTCATAGGTCGTGCCAACTATAATTATGCAGATAAATATTTATTGACTGCTACTATCCGTCGTGATGGTTCATCACGTTTTTCGAGCGAAAATCGTTGGGGAACATTCCCTTCGTTCTCGGCAGCTTGGCGATTATCCGAAGAATCGTTTTATAACAAAAATAAATGGGTGAGTGATATCAAAGTGAGGGCAGGATATGGTGAAACTGGTAACCAAGCCGGTATAGACAATTATGCCTACTTTACACGCTTGAAAACAGGACAATATGTATTTAACGGAACACCTGTTTCTACGCTATATCCTAAAGTGATGCCCAATCCCAATGTGAGATGGGAAACAGTAAAACAGCTGAATGCGGGAGTGGATTTATCGTTATTGAATCAACGCATTAATGTTGTTATAGATGCTTATCTTAAAAATACATCCGATATGCTGGTGCCAATGTCTGTGCCTATTACGACAGGATATTCGGATATAGACGTACCAAGTATAAATGCCGGAAAGGTAAGAAACAAAGGTGTAGAGCTTACAGTCTCTTCTTTCAACCTGAGAGGTGCTTTCGAATGGAATACCGACTTCAATATATCTTATAATAAAAATGAAGTCATCAGCATGAATGATGGAGTTCCTTTATTTGTAGGAGACGATATTAACATGACTAAAGTGAGAGTAAACACCGAAGGCCATCCTATCGGCTCATTCTATGGTTACGTAACCAATGGTATCTTTCAGAATCAGCAGGAAGTTGACAGATATGCTATTCAAGTGCCGGGAGGAACAGCACCGGGTGATATCCGCTTCAGGGATTTAGACAATAATGGGGTAATAAACGCCGATGATCGTACTTATATCGGTAATCCTTCGCCAGAATGGACATTCTCGATGAATAATACTTTTGCTTATAAAGAATTCGATTTGCAGATTTTCTTGCAAGGTGTTGCCGGTAACGATATATACAACGCAAACAGAATATGGCAGGAAAGTATGTCTATTCCACAAAATCAAACAACTAAGGTATTAGACAGATGGACGGGTGAAGGTACCAGCAACAGTGTGCCACGTGCTATATATAGTGACCCCAATCAAAATGTGCGTCATTCGAATCGGTTTATAGAAGATGGTTCATATCTGAGAGTGAAGAATCTAACTTTGGGTTATACACTGCCTAAATCAATTTCTCAAAAAGCTTACCTCAGCATGGCTCGCTTTTATATCTCCTGTCAAAACTTACTTACCCTTACCAAATATTCGGGATTCGATCCGGAAGTAAATGTAAGTGGTGTCGATTTAAGTACATATCCTGTTACTCGTACATTGAGTATGGGAGTTAATGTTAAATTCTAATTCAAAAAAACGTTGATTATGAAAAAGATACTATATATAGGCTTGTTAGCTATTTCGACTCTATTCGTTTCGTGTTCTGATTTTTTGGACAAAGAGTCGTTCGAAGATCCAAGTGCAGAAGCTATAAATGACGAAGCGTCTGCCATTGCTTTAGTGAATGGAGCTTACCAGCCTCTACAGCGTCCTAAACTCTATAATATGAGAATCTGGTCACTTGATATAGTTGCCGGAAATAGTGAAGTTGGTGCCGGAGGAGGAACCGATGGTATAGAAACTATTACTCTTGCCAATTTTGTGACAACAACAGACAATGCTGCCGCACTCGATATATGGAGAGGACCCAATCCCGGTATTCTTTATTGCAATACGGTTCTCGAAAATATTCCAAAAACAAATATCAGCGAATCATTAAAAAACAGGTGTATTGGTGAAGCTAAATTCCTTCGTGCACACTATTTCTTCATACTAGTACGACTGTTTGGCGATGTGCCGATGGCAGTAACCACACTAAAACCCGGCGATGATTTATTCCCGTCACGCACCAATAAAATGACCATCTATAATGATGTTATTATCCCCGATCTGAAAGAAGCCATCAATTTATTGCCTGTAAGAGAAGAATATAAAGGCAGTGACATTGGCCGTGCATCCAAAGGAGCGGCAGCCGGAATGTTAGCCAAAGTATATCTGACATTGGGCATGTATAAGGAATGTTTAGACATGTGTAATCTTGTCGAAAGTTTAGGATATAGCCTTAATCCCGATTACAGCGATTGCTTTGGTGGTGAACTGAGAAATAAAAATACAGCAGAATCATTATTTGAGGTTCAATATTATGGATTGACCAAAGCCGGTTTTTGGGACGATGATAATCAGGCTTCTTGGTTAAGTACTTATATGGGACCACGTAATACCGGCTGGGTAGGCGGAGCCTATGGCTGGAACCAACCGACAGAAGAATTTGTGAGCCAATATGAAGAAAACGATTTGCGGAAAGATAAAACCATTTTATATGAAGGAGGTCCTGCATTCGATGGAAAACAGTATAAGAAATCAATGTCTAACACTGGCTACAATGTCCGCAAGTTTTTAGTACCTCTATCTGTGTCTCCCGATTATAATACAAACTCAGCCAGCGTAATAGTATTACGTTATGCAGATGTATTATTGATGAAAGCGGAAGCTTTGAATGAACTTGGAAGAACGAAGGATGCAGAAGAGCCACTATATCAGGTGCGGAAAAGAGCAGGATTGACAAAACGTACAGATGTGGAAGGTTTAAACCAAGATCAGATGCGTGAGAAAATCATCAAGGAGCGCCGCATAGAGTTGGCATTCGAAGGACATCGTTGGTTCGATATGATTCGTATTGACAATGGGCAATATGCCTTGAATTTCTTACACTCTATCGGTAAAGTTAATGCGACAAGCAAACATTTGCTGCTACCTATTCCTCAAAAAGAAAGGGATGCTAATCCGAACTTGTCTCAAAATGCAGGTTATTAATCAAAAAAACGAACCTATTATGAAATCATATAAAATATTAAGTTTATTGAGTCTGTTTCTCCTATTCTTTCTTTCGTGTACCGATGAGGATAGTATAGAGTATAACAAAGGGAATCAGCCATTAGAAGTAAAGGCTTCGAGTGAAAACATTGAGTTGAATGCTGCAAATCCCGAAACGAATGCCCTAACCATTTCATGGACATCGGGTTCGAATCAGGGGACTAACAGTGCTATTTCTTACACATTCCAAATGGATGTGCAGGGTAATAATTTCGATAAGGGACTTACACTCGATTTGGGGCAGAATATATATCAAAAGGAGTATAAAAATGAAGAACTGAATGATTTACTCATATCATGGGGAATAGCACCAGAATCAGAAGTTTTGTTAGATGTACGTGTAAAAGCTACCATAGCATCCGATGCCGTTGAGCCGGCTTTATCGAACATTCAAACCATCAAGATAAAAACACATAAGCCTATAACTAAAACTCTTTATTTGATAGGCGATGCTACTCCAAATGGATGGAATGCCGATAATGCAACTGAGTTATCTGCAATAAGGAATACTCCGAAAGGTTTTACATGGACAGGAAGATTAAATCCGGGGAAGTTTAAATTCATAACAACTCTTGGCAAATTTGCACCCTCCTATAATAAAGGGGATGATAACACCAAACTGTATTTACGTGAGAATGGAGACGATCCGTATGACAAACAATTTGAGATTACCGAAGGTGGAAATTATAAAATAACACTCAACCTTATATCGTTGGCTATTCATATAGAAAAAACTGCAGGCTCCGAGTTTACTGAATTATGGTTTGTAGGAAATGCAACAGGATGGAACTTTAAATCGATGACCGTAGATCCATTAGATCCATTTGTATTTCATTACAACGAAAATCTTTCAGAAGGAGGCGAATTTAAGATAGGAACAGTTGCCGGAAGTTGGGATGCTGTTTTCTTCCGCCCGGAAACCAACGGGGCAGGAATCGAAGCTACTAAGGCTGTTAAATGGGCAGGAGATCCAGATAATAAATGGAATATTCCCGGAGGAGTTTATAAAATAGCATTGAATACCCGCGAAATGAAGATCAATATTGTTCCGTTTACTCCTTATGCAATGATTTATCTGGTAGGAGACGCTTCGGCTAATGGATGGGATATAGGTAATGCTACTGCTATGAGTGCAGGGGATACTCCTTATGAATTCAAATGGTCAGGTTCGTTAAATACGGGAGAGTTGAAGTTTACCTGCGATAAACAAAGCGATTGGAACGGAGCTTGGTTTACAGCTGTTCAGGCAGATATGCCGGCAAACGGGCAAGTGCAACAAACGGTATTTACTGCTCAAGGTGCCGGACTCGATTATAAATGGAAAATAACAGAAGCCGGTAGTTATACAATTGAACTGGATCAGTTGAAAGAGACTGTGATGATCAAGAAAAATTAATTAGTAAA
Organism: Dysgonomonas sp. HDW5A; assembly: GCF_011299555.1. Classification (NCBI taxonomy): domain Bacteria; kingdom Pseudomonadati; phylum Bacteroidota; class Bacteroidia; order Bacteroidales; family Dysgonomonadaceae; genus Dysgonomonas; species Dysgonomonas sp. HDW5A. The sequence continues at coordinate 1,986,590 of NZ_CP049857.1, forward strand.
AAAACAGTGATGCCATACTCAGGTATCACTGTAAAATATAAATAGCATGAAGAATATATATAACTTTTTAGTAGTAGCCTTATGCAGCTTATTTGTCGTGTCGTGCGATGATTACTACGATACCAAGAACGATCCTATAACCTACGGCGAGACCTATTTAAGTATCAACCTGAATACAGATAAAGCTGTTTATAAACCGGGTGAAACAGTTCATTTCTCAATGAAAGATAATCCCGGAAATAACCTGAAAGTGCGATACTCCTATCTGGGTGCAGTACTCAAAGAAGAAAGCTTGTCAGGTAAATCATGGACATGGGTAACACCATCCGAAGATTTCAAAGGTTATCTGGTAGATATATACGAATCGAAAGAAGGAAAAGAAATTATACACCAAAGTATCAGTGTCGATGTCTCTTCGGACTGGAAAAAATTTCCTCGATATGGCTTCCTTTCGGGATATGGAAAATTGACAGATAATCAAATAGAGAAAAATATCGAAGTCTTAAACCGCTATCGTATCAATGGCATACAATTTTACGATTGGATGAACGATCATCAACGACCATTGGCAGGAACAGTCGAAAATCCGGCTGCTTCGTGGAACGATCTGATAGGACGTACCAATTACCTTTCTACAGTAAAAGGATATATCAGTGCCGCTCATGATAGAGGAATGAAAGCAACATTTTACAATCTGGCTTTCGGAGCGTTAAATAATGCGGCAGCAGATGGAGTAAAAGAAGAATGGTATCTTTTCAAAGATGCGGATCATAAAGAAAAAGACAATCACCATCTTGATGCTCCTTTTCGTAGTAGTATTTATCTTACCAACCCTGCCAATACCGAGTGGCAAAACTATTTGATACAACGAAATAAAGATGTGTACAGTGTATTTGATTTTGATGGTTATCATATCGATCAATTGGGCGACAGAGGTACTGTTTATGATTACAACGGCAATGTGGTGAAACTTTCGAACACTTATAAATCGTTTATTACGGCCATGAAACAGGCTAACCCTACAAAAAGTCTGGTAATGAATGCTGTTAATCAATACGGACAAGAAGAAAGTATTGCCAAATCGGATGTTGATTTTTTGTATACAGAAGTTTGGGATCCAAACAAATCGTTTGATCAACTGGTTCAGATCATACAGGATAATGATGCGTACAGTAATAATACGAAACGTACTGTTTTGGCAGCTTACATGAATTATGACAAGTCAAATAGTGCCGGCTTTGTAAATGCTCCGGGGGTGTTATTGGCTAATGCTGTGATTTTTTCATTCGGTGCTTCTCATCTCGAATTAGGAGAGCATTATCTGGCAAACGAGTATTTTCCGAACTCCAACTTACAAATGAAAACTGAGCTGAAAAATTCGATATTAACTTACTATGACTTCCTGGTTGCTTATCAGAATATCTTGCGTGACGGTGGTACTTTCACCTCTTACAATCTGCAATGCACCAATTCTAAGATGATATTAAACAACTGGCCTGCACAACAAGGCAATGTAGCTGTGGTTGGCAAACGGTTTAGTGATAAAGATGTACTGCACCTTATCAACTTTACCAACGCCAATACTATGGAATGGAGAGATAAAAACGGAACTCAGGCAGAACCTTCTATCATCGCTGATACTGAGTTGAAACTGCTTGCAGCAAAGCCTGTCAAGAATATTTGGGTTGCATCACCTGACACTCAGAAAGGAGTTGCACGGAAAGTAACGTTTAATCAAACGGGAAATGAGGTTGTATTTAACTTACCATCCCTGAAATATTGGGATATGATTGTTGTAGAATACCAATAAAAACGAAATAAATGAATAAAATCAAATATATATTATTGCTAGCCCTGCTAATTCCATTTAGTCTTTTAGCTTCTGCCGATAAGAATGTACAAGAATGCGTTTCTTATACAAAGAATGGCAATCAGATACTATTTAATACTAAAGACGGGGCCAAATTATCACTTACCATAAACAGCGGTTCAGTTATAAAAATATGGTTCGATCCAACAGGAAAGCTCATACGTAAAAACGAATCATTTGCGGTTGTGAACGAAAACCTCGAAGAGGTAGGCGAAATAAATGTAGACGAGCAAGCAGCTTGTTACGAAATATATACATCGAAGTTACGCATCAGGTTGAATAAAAATCCAATGCAACTTCAAATCTTCGATAAATGGCAAAAACTTATTTTTAGCGATTTCAAAGAGATGGGACATGTGTCTGACTCCACATCGAAGAAAGCTTATAAAGTATTGAGAAAAGATGAACAATTCTTTGGACTGGGAGAAAAAACAGGACCTCTGAATCGTCGTGGTCGCGAGTATAAAATGTGGAATAGCGACAAACCTTGCTACAGTACATCAGAAGACCCACTTTATAAAAGCATCCCTTTCTTTATGAGTAGCTATCGTTATGGTATCTTCTTGGATAATACATATAAAACAGAGTTTAAATTTGGAACAGAATCGGATGAATACTATTCGTTTGAAGCACCCGATGGCGAGTTTATATATTATTTTATTTTCGGGAAAGACTATAAAGAAATTCAGGAACAATACATATTATTGACAGGAAAACCGATTATGCCTCCCAAATGGGCATTGGGATTTTCGCAATGTCGCGGGCTTTATACCAAAGAAGTACAAGCATTAGAGATAGCTGCAGAATTTCGTAAACGCCAGATACCGTGTGATATTATCTATCAAGATATTGGTTGGACTCAAGGACTTCAGGATTTTAACTGGCGAAAAGGAAATTACACGAATCCTAAAGCTATGCTCGAAACATTGAATAAACAAGGTTTTAAAATGATTTTATCGCAAGACCCTGTTGTTTCGCAAGCCACAAAAGAACAATGGGAGGAAGCTGATAAATTGGGTTATTTTGTAAAAGATATACGCACAGGAAAATCGTATGATATGCCTTGGCCTTGGGGAGGTAATTGTGGTGTAGTTGATTTCACACTACCCGAAGTTGCCGACTGGTGGGGACAACTCCAACAAAAACCATTAGATGATGGAGCCAGAGGTTTCTGGACTGACATGGGAGAGCCTGCATGGAGTAACGAAGAAGACCTTGACCGCCTAAATATGAAACATCACTTAGGTATGCACGCCGAAATACATAATGTATACGGATTGGCATGGGATAAGGTGGTAAAAGAACAATTTGAAAAACGCAATCCAAATAAGCGGGTATTTCAGATGACTCGTGCAGCTTATGCCGGACTTCAACGCTATACATTCGGTTGGACCGGCGACAGTGGCAATGGTAATGACGTACTCGAAGGATGGGGGCAAATGGCGAATCAAGTGGCTATGGGTATTTCTGCCGGTTTAGGGGGGATTCCTTTCTGGACTACCGATATATCAGGATACTGTGGTGACATAACCGATTATCCGGCTATGGCCGAGTTGTATACCCGATGGATGCAGTTCGGAGTATTTAATCCGTTGAGTCGTGCCCATCACGAAGGTGATAATGCGGCGGAACCTTGGATGTTTGGCGAAGTGGCCGAACAAAACAGTAAAGCTGCTATTGAACTGAAATATCAACTATTCCCTTATCTCTATACCTATGCCCGTAAGGCACACGATACAGGATTACCAATTACAAGGGGCTTGTTTATGGAGTATCCTAATGATGAGGAAGCAACTAAAATAAACGATCAGTTTCTTTTCGGAGAAGAATTATTAGTAGCTCCTGTATTGAAAAAAGGAGAGCGTGTGAAGCGTGTCTATTTACCCGAGGGAGAGTGGATCGATTTTAATGATAAACAAACCGTTTATCTTGGAGGGCAAACCATAGCATATAAAGCTCCGTTGAATGTGATCCCTATTTTCGTAAAGAAAGGATCTATTATCCCTCAAATGCCAATCATGCAATATATTCATGAGAAAAAAGATTATCCTTTGTTTGTCGATATTTTCCCTAATTACACAGGCGAAAGTACCGGTTTCGAATTGTATGAGGACGAAGGTGAAAATCTGGATTATCTGAAAGATATCTTTTCGAAAACCAGATTTACCTGTTCTACTCTGGATGATGGATATTCAACTGAAATTGTATCTACAGATAATGGCTTCAAACAATCGGATAAAAGAAACATCATTTTAAAGTATCATCTCGAAGCTAAGCCTAAGAGTATATTTGTAAACGACAAAGCCGTTAAGAATGTAAAAGCCGATCACATTCTGAAAAATACAGATATCGACTTTAAATCTACCCAATGGGCTTGGGATGAGGTAAGCAAAGAATGTTGGGTGAAAATTCCCGATGAAAGAGGAACCGTGAGAATATCCGTAAATCAAAACTAAATCATAAAAAAATAATGAAGAAACTATTTTTACTGTTGTGTATTTCTGTCATAACAAATTACATGGTGGCACAAGAATTAAAATCGCCCGATGGAAATTTGTCCATGATCTTCTCGGCTCAGGAAGGTGGAATACCAACATATAAGCTTACCTACAAAGGTAAGGATGTTATCAAACCCAGCAGATTGGGGCTCGAGCTGAAAGATGAAAATCCGACAGCTGAATTTGGAACAGAAATGGGAATGAAAGGGAAAAGTAATAATCCGAAGACTTCTCTATATGATAAATTCAGCGTAACAGATACTCAAACATCAACTTTTGATGAAACATGGAAACCTGTTTGGGGTGAAGTAAACGAGATCCGCAATCATTACAATGAATTGGCTGTTACTCTAAATCAGTCGGGAACCAATCGTCAGATTGTTATACGTTTTCGTCTCTTTAACGATGGTCTTGGCTTTCGTTACGAATTTCCACAGCAAGCTGATCTGAACTATTTCGTTATTAAAGAAGAAAAATCGCAGTTTGCTATGCCGGGCGATATTAAAGCATACTGGATACCCGGCGATTATGATACACAAGAGTATGATTATGTTATTTCTAATCTGTCGGAAATAAAAGGATTGTTTAAAAATGCTGTTACCGATAATGCTTCGCAGAAACAATTTTCGGAAACAGGTGTTCAAACCCCTTTAATGCTAAAATCGAACGATGGCATTTACATCAATATCCACGAGGCTGCACTGGTTGACTATTCGGCTTTGTCTTTGAATATGGATGAAAACAATTTCATATTCGAATCGTGGTTAACTCCTGATGCAAGAGGCGACAAAGGCTATATGCAAACACCCTGTCATTCGCCTTGGCGAACAATTGTGGTAAGTGACGATGCACGTGATATTCTGGCTTCGAAATTGATTTTGAATCTGAACGAACCTTCTAAAATTGAAGATACATCATGGATTAAACCTGTAAAATATATGGGTGTATGGTGGGAGATGATTACAGGCAAAAGCTCGTGGGCATATGCCGATTTACCCAGTGTACAACTAGGTGTTACCGATTATTCGAAAACCAAACCAAATGGTAAACATGGAGCGAATAATGAGAACGTGAAAAAGTATATCGATTTTGCTTCGAAGCATGGTTTCGATCAGGTGTTGGTAGAAGGTTGGAATATAGGATGGGAAGATTGGTTCGGCAAAACCAAAGATTATGTTTTTGATTTTGTTACTCCCTATCCTGACTTTGATGTTGCCATGTTGCGAGATTATGCAAAAAGTAAAAATGTAAAATTACAGATGCACCACGAAACATCGGGTTCCGTTCGTAATTACGAACGTCATCTCGATCAGGCTTATCAATTTATGGTTGATAACAACTACAACTCTGTAAAGAGTGGTTATGTAGGTGACATGATACCTCGTGGCGAACATCATTACGGACAATGGCTTAACAACCATTATTTATACGCAATAAAAAAGGCTGCCGACTATAAAATAATGGTTAATGCTCACGAAGCTGTTCATCCTACCGGATTGCACCGCACTTATCCGAATCTGTTGGCACAGGAATCTGCCAGAGGGACAGAATATCAGGCATTCGGTGGAAGTAAGGCGTGTCATACTACAATATTGCCTTTCACCCGTTTAATGGGAGGTCCTATGGATTATACACCGGGCATTTTTGAAATGGATATCAATACAATTAATCCGGATAATCATTCGCATGTAAATGCTACATTGGCAAATCAACTGGCACTTTATGTAACGATGTACAGCCCCTTGCAAATGGCTGCCGATTTTCCTGAACATTACGAGCGTTTTATGGATGCTTTTCAGTTTATAAAAGATGTAGCTATAGATTGGGACAACAGTAAATACCTCGAAGCGGAGCCGGGCGAATATATTACGGTGGCTCGTAAAGCAAAAGGGACAAACAATTGGTTTGTAGGTAATGTTGCAGGAGAGAAGGGGCATACTTCGAATATTACTTTCGATTTCTTAGATCCTGACAAAACTTATATTGCAACTATATATGCTGATGCAAAAGATGCACACTATAAAACGAATCCACAGGCTTATACTATTCGTAAAGCGGTTGTAACCAATAAGTCTAAATTGACCCAACCGTCAGCTCCGGGTGGAGGTTATGCTATCAGCATCTTCGAAGTGACTGATAAGGCTCAAACCAAAGGCTTGAAGAAACTTTAATATATAAGTTGATTTCACAAGATAATTACCTGAAATATTGATAAATAAAAAAAGAGGATCTATTAAAACAGATCCTCTTTTACTTTAGAGATTAAACAGAGCTATCTCTGCTTTTCTTCTCTCTGATTACCTCTTTTACCATACGGTGAAACTGCCTTTCGCGTTCTCTCCTCTCGTATGTGGTTTCATTAAAATGCATGGCTTCCCGCTTTAGTTTCAGATACGAATTGTATGTACCTATATCCAGATCACCCGAAGCAATTGCATTCAGCACTGCACAACCGGGTTCGCTCGTATGCGTACAATCATGAAACTTACATTTCCCCATTAACTGATCTATATCGAGCGTTTCGGCAATCGTATCATCCGAATCTACAGCGAGTCCAAACTCACGTACACCGGGAGTATCCAACAAAATACCTCCCGATTCGAGTAAGAAAATCTCACGTCTGGTAGATGTATGTTTACCCTTACCCGTCGATGTGCTGATAGCTGAAGTTTCAAGTAGCTGATCTTCACACAACCTATTTATCAACGAACTTTTGCCAACACCCGATGAACCGATAAAAATAAAAGTCTCAGCAGGATCGATGATTTTTCGTAAACAGTCAATACTCTCTTTATCATAAATACTGGTAACAAAGACTTCCGTCTTTTCTCCTATCTTGCCAAGCGATTGTTTCAGTTTATCAATATCAATACCCAAATCCGCTTTAGTCAGAATAAGGATAGGAACGATACCCGAATCGATTACCTGTATTAAGAACCTTTCCGTTCTTCGGACATTAAAATTAGCATCGCAGCTTTGTACGATAAACGCTTTGTCTATATTGGCCGCAAAATGCTGAATAGTTGTCTTTGTCCCACTTCTTTTGCGGGATAAAGCATTCGTTCGAGGTAAAATATCAATAATAATCCCCAACTCACCAAAACGCTGAAAGACCACCCAGTCACCTGTAATCGGATATTCATGCGGTTCTTTTGTATAAAGGATATTTCCTGTCAGTTCGCAGGATAATATACCTTCGGAAGTTGCTACATCGTATCGTGTTTTATGTGTCGAAACGATTCTACCGTGTTCGAGTTCATTATATGATAGATCGTTTTTTAGTTGTTGCCATTGGTTGTTCCAACCATAAGAGCATAGATTTGCCATTGTCAAATATCTATTTGATTTAAAAATATAGAAATTAAAAAATAAATAATGGTTCGGAAAAGCTGTATAGTGTAGTGCTAATAGTATCTAATCCCGGATAGAACTATCCAAGACCAATTACCTGTATGTAAATAAAATTACAAGCTTTTCCTTATCAGGCAATCATCAACAGACGATATGTAGATATAGTTGATTTCATTCGGGAGTAAAGATAAGAAGATTTTCCCAAATATAACTTATTATAACAAAGAGGACCGAATAAGCTTGAGATAGCTTATTCGGTCCTCTTTGTTTTATATGAATAGTATTATTTTGCGATTATAGTTGTATTAACAGCTTTGAGCCAAGGAGATGTAAATCTTATCTTTATCTCCCCCTGTTGACCTGTAGCTTGAATATACGCCAGAATTTTTCCATGAAACACGCGGTGTTTATTATCTGTATAATCACTCATATCTTTATTATTGCTGGCTTCTAATCCTAAAAGTTTAGCAGGACCTTGTATCTGGCAAGTAACCTCATTGTCCGAAAACATAACAGGAATTCCATTCTCGTCTACTACTTGTACAACAATCTGAGCCAGACCTTTATCTTTACTGATTTCTGTCTCGGATTGAGTAATAGTCAAAGCATATGGTTGTTTAGATGATTGTATAGCGTAACGTGATATTTCATTGTTATTTTTATCAAGTCCTACTACTTCCAGCTTTCCATCTCTATAAGGTATGTCCCAATAGATGATGCCTGTATTATCATCATATTCCTTTACTTTTCCTACTTCATTTCCGTTCAATACTAATTTTGCTTTAGCTGCATTGGTGTAACAAACTACACGTATAGATTGTCCCTCATCGTAGTTCCATATAGGCCATGCGTCCATAGATGGTACTTTTTCTTCGTAATTCTGCCCTTCGTTATCAGCATCTAACTGCGACCAAACGTCTTTCATCTGGCTTTTGCTGCCTCTTCCGGGTGTTGGGTAAGTTCCCAGATACGCCATTGGTTTATCAGACCAAAGCGATTGGCGGAAATACCCCCTTGGTTTAATAAAGCCACCAAAATCTAATAGCCCTGAATAGAATCCTCTGGATGGCCATCGCCCTGATTCTCCCAGATAGTCGATTCCTGTCCACAAGAATTGTCCGAATATATGTTCATTGTCTCTCACTGCTTTCCAAGCCTCCAGATCATGACGGTTTTCACTTCCGTAAAGTACTCTTTTCGGATATTTCTCGTGATCTAAAATATATCTGCTTTCCGTATAATTATATCCTGCAATATCCAATGCTCCGGGATATTCGGTCTCGTTCGACATGGCTACACCTGCAAGTCCGGCTGTTGTAGGACGAGATTTATCGTATTTTTTCACCACACCAACCAAGCGTTTTGCAATATCACCTAAACGCATAGCATCGGGAGCATCTTTTTTGTATCCTCCAAATTGTGCTTGTGTAAACCCTGTATTATTGCCGCCATCCAAAACGGGATGAGAATAAGGATCATTCGGATAGTCTACTTCATTACCTATACTCCATGCAAAAATTGAGATGTGATTACGATCACGTCGAACCAGATCTGCCAAATCTTTTTCACCCCATTCTTCAAAAAAGTCAAACGAACCTTGATATCCGGGTGTGCCTACATTCCAACCTTCGAGCCATTTGCGTTTAGGGAATTCCCATTCATCATACGCCTCGTTAAGAACCAATATTCCCAGTTCGTCACATAATGCGTATAAATCGGGAGCTTGCGGATTATGACTTGTTCGTACAGCATTTACACCGATTGATTTTAATGTTTGCAATCTTCTTTTCCACACATCATGTGGTACGGCTGCCCCTAATACTCCTGCATCGTGATGGATACATACTCCTTTTACTTTCATCCATTCTCCGTTAAGGGCAAAACCTTTGTTTACATCGAAAGTATAATTGCGAATACCTGTAGTAGTAATTGTCTGGTCTATTACTTTACCCTTGTTCGATACTGTTGTTTTGAGTTGATATAAATTTGGATTGTTTAAATCCCAGATTTGAGGATTGTTTACTTTTAATTCTGTTTCTATTTTGTTATTTTGTGCAGCCATTTGCAATTTTCTGGAATCTTTCGCAATAACTTTTCCGTCAAATAATAACTCATTTGTAATTAAGAGATCAGTTGCTTTTACATCCGAATTATCTATTTCGACCTCTACAGATAAAATCGCCTGTTTTTTTGTAACAGATTTAGGATAAACATATACTCCCCATTGTGCTATATGTATGGGATTAGCATATACCAACCATACATTACGATAAATACCCGATCCTGTATACCAACGTGAATCTGCCGATTGACTGTGGTCAACACGTACAGCGATTACGTTCTCCTGTCCATATTTAATATAGGGTGTCACGTCATACATGAAGGAGATATATCCATTAGGACGTTTCCCTAATAACTGCCCATTGATAAAAACTTCGCTGCGATTGTATACTCCTTCGAAATACAAGTACACTTTTTCACCTTGCTTATCCTTAGGGATGTCTAATGTTTTTCTATACCACCCGATGCCTCCCGGCAAGTAACCAGTGGCACTGGCTAGTGTTGGACTAAGTTGTCCTTTTACACTCCAGTCGTGGGGAAGGTCAACCGATTTCCATCTTTTATCATCAAGAGATGTATTTTGTCCATCTTTGACATCATTTAATGTAAACTTCCAACCTTCATTTATTTTTTCCGGTTGACCAAAAGAAACCTGCCCGAATATCGAAAGGGAGAGGTAACTAAATAGTACTGCTAAAAATAGTTTTTTAATTTCCATAGTATGTTATTATATTAAGTAACAGAAAATATTTAATGTCGTATTTTTTCAAGTTATAACTATCAATTGTTGTTATATCAGGGTCGACAATAAACGGGTCTGAGACCTTACTTTATCTTTAGCAGCAAAAATAGAGTGAATATAATTACGATACGGGATACATATCGTGCATGTTAGGTGAGCATATTCATCACGTATTCAATAAATGAAAGAATTTAATGATTTATTTGAATTGCAAGTCTGTATCTTATGATGGTAGCTCTCTACTCTCGTTATTCAATATCTTTTTTATATATTCGGATGGAGCCATACCAAATTCGTCCTTAAAACATTGCCTGAAATAAGTAACGCTGTTTATGCCCACCATATAAGATATTTCAGATATGGTGTATTTACCGCTTAACAAGAGTTTTTCGGCATTACTGATTCTGATTTTTCTTATAAATTCGTTTACGGAAATATTAGATAACGCTTTTATTTTACGATAAAGCGTAGAGTGGCTCATATTCATCTTTTCGGCAATAAAAGCGACATCAATTTTATCGGAATCTATATTCTGCTCGATTATCGATCTTACTTTTTCTATAAATTCGTTATCGATCTCGTTTAGAGAATCTATTATGGTTGCACTCTTTTTTACCGTATTCTTACTTATCAATTCGGCAAGTTTTTTTCTCGTATCCAGAAGATTTATCATACGGCTTTGTAATAAACCTGCGCTGAAAGGTTTTGTTATATACGAATCGACTCCAATATTATATCCTAATGTCTTGTCTTGGATAGAATCTTTTGCCGTTAACAGAATAATAGGAATGTGGCTTGTTCTTATATCAGCTTTTAATAATCTACTCATTTCAAAACCATCCATTTCTGGCATCATTACATCACTTATAATAATATCCGGGATATGTTTATAGGCCTCTTCCAAGCCGATTTTACCATTAGTAGCCGTATATACAAGGTATTGCTCTGATAGAGAGTCTTTAATATACTTCCGGATATCTTCATTATCTTCAGCAACCAATATAATTTGCTTATTATCTGTATTATTGGCAGACTCATTTTCGATACCCGTTGTACTATCCTGTAAAGTTGTATCCAGATGTGTTGCATTTGGATAAGTATTATCGGAATTAATTCTGAAGCGGAACGATGTCCCCTTCTTCATCTCACTATCCACAAATATTTCGCCTTCATGTATGGATACTAAATTATAAACCAAAGCTAACCCAATACCGGTTCCCGAAATCTGTTTGTTATCATTAGTCTGGTAGTATCGGTCAAATATTTTTGTTATTGCATCCGAAGGAATTCCTCTTCCCGTATCGCGAACCTCAATCTCTGTAAAAGCTGTTCCGTTTTCTTTAACCTTTCTTAATATGAGTTTGATTTCTCCTTTTGTAGTAAACTTAAACGCATTTGAAAGAAGATTCTCCAAGATGGTTGTTATTATATCGGGATCAAAATAGAGATTCTGAATCTGAGTTTCAATAACGATCTCGAATGTTACTGAATTTCTGATATTCAATTCTTTGTACTTTAATCCTACTTCTTGAATCAATGGCAGAATATCACCATAATATACCGAAAGCTTTTTATTCTGTGTTTCGGTTTTACGGAACTCCAGTATTTGATTTATAAGATTCAAGAGACGTGCGGCACTCTTGTAAATGACCGATATCTTCGACGAATGTTTTTCGGATAAACTTACATCATTAAGCAGGTCTTCCAAAGGACCCAGAATTAATGTCAAAGGCGTTCGTAATTCGTGGGTTATATTGGTAAAAAAACGTAATCTTTCGTTGTTTAACTCCTGCTCCTGAATATGATTCCTTTTTTCTAGAATAAGCGAGTTTTCAAGATTCAGCTTTCGTTTATAAAATTTTAGAATCAAGAATAGAATGGCTAGAATGATAATGAAATAAATACATTTAGCCCACCAGGTTAACCAAAAAGGAGGGTTGATCACAATTTTCAGAGTAGTTATATTATCTGACCATTCCTGATTTTTGAGCCTCGATTTAATAAGAAGCTGGTAGGTTCCGGGTGGAATATTACGAAAGGTTATGGTATTATTACCTTGTATATTATACCACAAATTATCTAAACCTTTGAGCATATAGGTATAATCAACTAATTGTGTAAGAGAGTAGTCAAGAACATTGAAAGTGATTGTAAATGTGTTTTGATTGTACTTTAGTTCTATATTCGGATTGACAGGTACATCAATTTCATTATTCGACCATTTTATCTGATCGTTATAAATTTTGAAACTTGTAATTACAGTTGGAGGAAGGCTTATCTGAGAGGGGATCGATGAGGGTTCGAAATAACAAACTCCGTTTTGTGATCCGAAATATATTCTTCCCTTAGAATCTTTTGTAACCGATCCGCTCATAAAGTCACCCAGAGGTACCCCGTCATGGTGATTGTAATTATAGAATTTCCCTTCTTCGGATATATACCTGCTGATGATTCCTCCATTAGAACTAATCCATATATTACCCTTATAATCTTCGGTAATTGCTCTTATATGTGTGTTTAAAAGCCCGCTTGTCTCATTAAATGTAACATAGGCTGTGTCAGTCGGATTATTGAAGCAGACGAGACCGTCTCCGGTACCAACCCACATCCTATCTTTTGTATCTTTATAAATGTACTCTATTGTATTCGAGGGGAAGTTTTTATAAGTAGTATAAGTTCTGACAAGTTTTAAATCGTTATCGAGAATAGCCAAGCCTTCACCGAAAAAACCAACCCAAATCTGCCCGTTATTATCTTTTGAAACTGCACGAACCAGATTATTGGGTAATCCTGAATTTTCGGAACTGTATAACTGACTCTGGTTTGTTTCTATATTGTAATGGAATAAGCCATTTGCACAGCCTATCCACATATTCTTGTCGTTGTCTTCGTAGAAACATCTTACATCAGCATTTTTTCCTTCGATCAAAAGATGCTCAAAAGTTTTGCTTGCCGCATTAAAGAGATTAATTCCCCCTCTGAATGTCCCGAACCATAGATTGTTATTTGAGGCTCGTGTTGCAGCTAAAATTGCATTATCCGATATTTTAGTTTTTTCCTGATCTACAATGGCAACTTTTTTTCCGTTTTCGAAAATATTTATTCCGCCACCATCTGTTCCAACCCACACGTTATCATCTTTGTCCGCACAAATACCCCATGCAATAGGATTGTTCAATGTATTATCCAAATTGGGTATCGGAGAATATACCCATGTCTTAAAGAAAGGAGGACGATGGCTTATAAAATTAACTCCTCCGCCATATGTCGCAATCCATATATTATTGAAGGAGTCCTGAAAAACACTTCTTACAGTCGAATTAGAAAGTCCGCGATTATCATCACTATATATAATATTCTCAAATGAAACATTTTCAGGAGAAAGAAACATACTTTGCCGGAAATCAAGAATGCTTATTCCTCCTTTTTCAGTTCCTATCCAGAGCCTGCCATCATCCAGTTGATTTATATTGAATATATAATTTGAGATAAGAGAAGATTTGCTTCTCGAGTCATTCCTGAAAGCGATAAAAGATTCTTTATCTGGATTATACAAGGCTAATCCATTGTTGGTTCCGATCCATACATTGTCATTCTTATCAACAAAGATAGCTCTGACTTCATTCCCCGGCAGGCTTTCACGATCATTGGGGTCATATTTAAAATTCTTTATTTTTTTATCTTTTAAAGAGAGTATACTTAATCCCGAATTGACATGACCAATGTATAAGAATCCTTTGTTATCTTCATTAACAGTCCACACATTATCATTGACCATTCCCTCAATAGTAGAGCTATTGTAATGAATAATCGTTTTGTCCTTTTTATTGAAGTATTCCACTCCCCTGTAATAAGTAGACAACCAGAGATTCTTATCCCGAGAGTTCGTTATATCCGTAATATCATTGGTTATAATACCCGAAGGATTCTCGCGGTTGTGCTTATAATGAACAAATGTTTCGGTATCGCAATCGAACATATTCAACCCTTCACGCTGGGTAGCCACCCACACTACATTATCATATTTATCGGCATACACTTTATTTAGTTCGTTGCCACTGATTGTGTTTAATTCGTCTGCATTATTTTTCTTATAGACTTTAAATTTATTGCCATCGAATCTATTGAGTCCCGACTCTGTTGCAAACCATAGAAAGCCTTTCTTATCCTGAGTAATGCTCACTATATAGTTACTCGAAATACCCTGTTCGATATCAAGTTTTTTGATAGTGTAATGCTGAGCCTTTACAGGAAAAAAAATACAAGAAAGAATTAAGATTAAACAAGGAAGCGATTTCATGGATCAGACTGATTAAGTAAAGGTAATATTCAATAAAACATTTAAAGAGGTGAACTATCTATTGTTATTTTGCTTACCAAAGCAATACATAATTCTGCGAATTTAAAGAGTAAAATCAAAAATAATAATAATTCAAGCAAATAGAGGTGAAAATCTGTCATTGACCGATTCGAGCTTTATTAATGAACAATCTGTATCTCCTGCCTGAGGTCTTACATCCATATATTTGCCTATTGCTGATAAAGCCTTAAAAACCATAAATAAATTTAAAATCTAATTTCATGAAAGCAAAGAACTTCTTTTACTTCTTGCTGATCCTTTTTTCTCTGAACGGATGTAGCGATGATGATAATGATTATGTAGATGTTGACGGATTGGCTCCGACCATTACCCTGAATTCATCAAACATAAAAACTGAACCCGGACGCGAGCTTATAATCAAAGCCAAGATTGAAGACAAGGATGGGCTTCGTTCCATACAACTGAAAAATACAGACTTCAATCTGAATAAAGTGATCGACCTCACCTTAGATAGTATTGTCTACTCTTTTGATCTCAATTATAAATATAAGATTGCAAAAAATCTCGAAGGCGATAATTTCCCTATAGAGATAATAGCAACAGATTTGGGCGGACGTGTTTTCCAGGAAAAGATAATGGTAACAATGGATGGCGATTTTACAAATCCCGTATTCACGGTTGCTCCCGATGAAGCACTAACCGTACTCATTAAAACCCAGACACGTTTGAATGTTAAATTTACAGTGGAAGACGATAAGGCTTTAAGTATCGTAAAAATTGAGATCCCCGAAATATCTTATTCAAGAGAAATCACAACCTTTACAAATTCGGGTAAGACTCTTGAGTTTAATGAGCCTATTACATTGCCTTCAAATTCGGCTACTTACAAACTTTCTATAACTGCTGTAGATAAAGCCGGATTGGAAATAAAAAAGAATAGCACGATAACCGTTTCGGAGATGCCCGATTTTGCAAAAATGTATCTGACAGATGTTACAGATGCGGCACAATTAAACAGCGATGTTTTCGGAATTCCGATGCTTGTAGAGCGTACCGGTGCATATACATACAAAGCACGATATTATTCGGAAGCAGCAGGAACAAAAGTTCGCTTCATTCCTCAAAAAACTGATTTCAGCCCTATCTGTTTTGGTATAGATCCGAATGACAATAAAGTATTAACAGATGATCCGGATATTTCTCTTCCTATTGTGCTTCCTGCAAAAGGTTATTATGAAATAAACTTTAATATAAAGACCGGAACATATACTTTTGCATCCTATATTCCGACCGATGCTCCTATTGCAATCGGTAGCCCTATGTTATTGAATGCTACAGATCCTGCTGCAGGTTCTATACCTTTGCGAATTGGACTTGTTGGTGGTGGAATACCCAATGCAGGTAGTTGGAATACAGCTGAACCTCTTATTCTTAATCAAAATAGTGAAAATAAATATCTGTTTTCTGTTGAAATGAATCTGACTGCAGGCACTGAAATTGAGTTTATCATACAAACACAACATTCATGGGGTTGGTGGCCCGAACCTTACTGGCGTTGGGACAGAGGAGAAGATCCTGAATTGAATGTTGCTAATGGAGGAGAGAATCCCGCAAAATGGCAAATAAAGAAATCGGGTAAATATATATTCAAATTTGACAGTCATTTGAAACGCTCTAAGTTTTATCCGATTGACTAAGGTCTCAGACCTTTTATTGTCCACACAAGTATAACTACGACTGTTAGTTATAATTTCGAAATGTGACATTAAATACAATCAACAGCTTAATACCTAATATTATAAATAAAATACTCATGAAAAAATATTTAATTTTTCTATTGTTGACTTTGCCTATATGCCTCTTGGCTCAAAACAAAGCAACTCTTACCGGAAAAGTAACTTCGGCTACCGACAAAGAACCTCTAATCGGAGTAACAGTTGTCGAAAAAGGGACGACTAATGGAACGGTAACAGACTTGGATGGAAATTATAACTTACCCAATGTCTCTGACAATAGTACGATTGTATTTTCTATGATCGGCCTTGCTACCCAAGAAATAAAAAAGAATCAAAGTAGCGTGATAAATGTCATGATGAAAGATGACACGAAGCTACTTGATGATGTAGTCGTAATTGGTTACGGGGTTGTAAAGAAGAGCGATCTTACCAGCTCTATCACAACGGTGAAAGGCGATGATTTGAAAAGTATGACAGCCGGAAATGCCCTATTCTCGATGCAGGGTAAAGCAAACGGAGTACAAATTACAGCAGCAGGTGATCCGGGAGCCGTACCCCGTGTTATTATCCGAGGAGTAACCAGTATAAATGGTTCAGATCCGCTATATGTGGTTGATGGAGTTCCAATTTCGGGCAACATTAACTTCTTAAATCAGGATGATATCGAAAGTATTGAGGTTTTGAAAGATGCTTCCTCGTCTGCTATATATGGAACACGGGGTTCTAACGGGGTTATTATGGTTACTACCAAAAAAGGTTCTGCGGGAAAAACCACTTTCCAGTTCAATGCATCTGCGGGTTTTCAAACTCTGACTAAACCAAGTTTAGCAAACGCTTCAGTATACGAGAAAGTATTTAAAGAGCGCTATACAAATGATGGAAACACACCGGTGTGGAATACTCCTGCAGATAGTAATATAAGTACCGATTGGTGGGATCAGACAATTAATAAGTTCAGCTATACACAATCGTATAACCTAAGTTTTCAAGGAGGAGATTCGAAGTTTACTTATAGTGGTAGCTTGGGTTATTTTCGTCAAAACTCGCAATATGATGTGGGCTATTGGGAGCGTATCACAGGGCGTTTAAACACCGAGTATAAATTTAATAATATAGTAAAAGCCGGTGTTGACTTTGCTCCGCGTTATGAGAATTGGGACGATACTCCCGACTTATTCAGTGCAGTTATGCGTATGGATCCTACAACACCTGTACTCAGGGCGAAAGAAGATTGGACATCCAATCCTTTGGATAATTTTGCACGTTCTTACAATAATCAGGTATGGAATCCTGTGGCAAGTGTGGCTCGTATGAATAAACATACCAATGAGTATGGTTTGATAACCAATCCATATATTAGCCTTGAACCCATAAAAGGCTTAATTGCCCGTACTCAATTTAGTGTAAATGCCCATTTCAGAATGAATGATAACTTTTCCCCCAAATTTTTCATCGATAATCTTGAAAAGGCTGATCTGAATAAGATAGAAAGAAAGGCTAATAACTGGGTAGACTGGAACTGGACAAATACCCTGAATTATATGAAAACCTTGAATGAGAAGCACAATCTGAATCTTATGGCAGGTTTCACCATGGAACAGTTTGCCGAGTATAATCTGATGGCATCGCGAGAAGGAGTACCCAGTAATTATTCGGACTTACAATATATAAATGCAGGGACATTGAATCCTCAAAATGGAGGAACCAATATCTATAAATCGCTGATGTCGTATCTGGGTCGTGTGATGTATAACTACGATAACCGTTACTATATCACTGCATCTGTACGTGTGGACGGATCTTCGATGTTTCCCGAAGGAAATAAATATGCAACCTTCCCCGCTGTATCTATGGCTTGGAGACTTTCGGAGGAAGGGTTTATGAAAGATCAAAGTTTTATTTCGAACCTCAAAATACGTGCAGGATGGGGAAAAGTTGGTAATCAGGCCATCGACCCGAATGCCTATTTAAACCTGATTGGTGGAGCCGATTATGTATTCGGGCCCAATGGAGACCGCTACGTTGGTACAGCGGTTAGTAGTATTGGTAATAAACTGTTGAAATGGGAGACAGTTGAAGATTATAACCTAGGTGTTGATGTAAGTATTCTTAATAATCGCTTAGATATAACAGCTGATGTATTCCGAAAGAAATCTTCAGACATGTTGATGAAGAAGCAAAATCTATCCATATTAGGTTATCCGATGTGGGCAGGAGAAATGTGGACGAATATAGGAGCCATGAAAGCTCAAGGATGGGAATTCTCTGTGAATTGGAAAGATAGAGTTAATAAGTTCAATTACGAGGTAGGTCTAAATTTGTCCGGAGTAAAAAATACTGCCGAAACACTTGTTGCTAATACTCCGATCTTGCGAGGTGGATTTTTCAATGATTATATTATAAAAAATGAAGAAGGCGGAGAAATCAGCCGTTTCTATGGATATGTAGCAGATGGAATATTCCAAAATCAGACAGAAATAAATAGCCACACCAGCAACAGTGGAAGCTTGCTGCAACCCGATGCTGTACCCGGAGATATCCGCTTCAAAGACTTAAACAATGATGGTATTTTGGATGATAAAGACAAGAAATACATCGGGAAAGCATTTCCTGACTTAATGGTTGGATTAAACCTCCGATTGTCTTATAAAGATTTCGATTTAATATCAAATTTTTACGGAACTATAGGTAACGATATCTACAATAGTGCCATGGGTGGATTCTATGCAGGTACCGAAGGTCAGAATGTATACTCCGATGCTTATGACAAAGCATGGAGAGGTGAGGGTACCAGTAATTTCTATCCTCGTTTATCGGTAAATGATAAGAATTTGAACTTCCGTCGTGTATCGTCCTTTTTTGTTGAAGACGGTTCTTATTTCCGATGCAGACTATTGCAATTAGGATATACTTTGCCTAAAGACATTACCAAAGGCGTTGGTGTACGAGTGTCGGCATCGGCTCAAAATCTGTTCACTATTACCAATTATTCAGGAATGGACCCCGAACGTGCAGCTATGGGTAATGTGCTTGAGTCGGGTATCGACAATCTGGGATATCCTAATCCCCGTACATTTTTAATCGGTGTTAATGTTAACTTTTAATTGACAGGAAAAATGAAAAAGATATTTAAAATATTTCTAGGTAGTGCATTTATACTACTATTAAATAGTTGCTCCGATTTTTTAGATCGTCCTGTATTGGGAACCGAAAATCTGGATACCTATTTCCAAAATGAAGAAGAATGTTTGAAACAAGTGGCAGGATGTTATCAGTCGATCTTTTGGGACGATTGGTGGCAGGTATCTGTTTTCTACATCGGAACCGATATGGCGACAGATGACATGTGGATGGGAAATACAACTCAATCGCAAAGTGATTGGATACGAATGTCTCATTATGGTAATCCAAAACAAGATGGACCGCTTTCAAATTATTGGCAATACCGTTACAAAGGAATTTTAAGGTGTAATATAGTAATCGCTAAAGTACCCAATGCACCTATCACAAATGAAAATCTACGGAAAAGAATGATTGCGGAAGCTAAATTTCTGCGTGCATTTCAATACTTCGAATTAGTGAAAAATTTTGGTGGAGTACCGGTTATACTTGAGATGAAATTACCCGAAGAAATTTTGGGAATTAATCGTAAATCAACAGAGGAGACCTATGCTCAGATAGAGCAGGACTTAAAGGATGCGATTACTGATCTACCAAAGAGAAGCGAATATTCATCGGTAAACTTAGGGCGTGCAACTAAAGGAGCGGCAATGGGTTACTTAGGTAAGATATATCTCTATCAAGGTAAATTTGCAGAGGCTGAAAAGGTGCTTAAAGACTTGATCGATTCGAATGAATACGATCTGTGTACTAACTTTAAAGATGTATGGTCTATTGAGAATAACAACAGTATCGAATCGCTATTCGAAGTACAATATAGTTCCGATATAAGTTACAATCTGGGAGGACGTCTTCCTGTATTTACAGGATCTCGTGATGACACAGGATGGTCTTGGGGATTACCTACCAGCAACTTAGAAAAAGCCTTTATGGATGCCGGAGATACTGAACGACTTAAATGGACAATTGTAAAGAATGGTGATGATGTTCCCGGAGACGATACGCCTGAAGCTAAAAATTATTTGATAACTCCCGACAAGCATAAGTCGGCACGTATCAACAGAAAGTTCTATATTCCTCATAACTTACGTCCTACACCTTATGATGCAAACCATAACAATTTGAATCATAGACTTCTTCGTTATGCAGACGTTTTGCTTATGTATGCAGAGGCAGCCAATCAAAATGGTAACGATTCTGAAGCTCGTAAGGCATTGAAAAGAGTACGTGACCGTGTGGGTTTATCGGATGTTACATCTTCAGGAAAAACTCTACGGGATGCAATCAGATTGGAGAGAAGATTAGAACTCGCACTCGAACACCAACGTTTATACGACCTACGCCGTTGGAATGATGATAATGGTAAAAAAGCATTGTGTAATATTATGGGGGAAAACGGAACTTTTGTCCGTTATAATTTGTATGAATCTACAGATCAGTATGAGATTACCAACCAAAAAGAAAATAGCAATAAAGGGATTACTTTCCGTGAAGACAGGGATTTACTTTTCCCTATTCCAAATACCGAAGTTCTTCTTTCAGGAGGTAGTATTGAACAGAATCCCAATTTTTAATTAAAAATCTCTGCTTTTTTGGTAATAAGCACAAGAAAATATTTAATGAAACATTTAAAAAGTATAACTATCTATCGCTGTTTTGCTTACCAAAGCAATAAATAGTTCTGCGAACTTAGTGTATCCTCGATTCTTTGGTTTTCAGAGGGTACACTATTGTTTTCTTTATAAAGTAACAAAACAAGATTATGAAAAAGATAAAATTAATGTCATGCATGTGCGTTGCCATCGCATTGTTTGCGTGCAATGATGATCCGGCATACACAATTGCACCGGATAAAAGTACTCCATCTGAGGGAACAGAGAATGTGGTGATAGATATCAGCAAAACCTATCAAACGATAGAAAGTTTTGCGGCATCCGACTGCTGGTTTGCAAATTATATCGGAGAATATTGGACGAATAGTGAAAAGGAAGAAATTGCAAAGCTCCTATTCTCAAGCAATATAAAAAATGGACAACCCGAAGGTATCGGGTTATCAGGCTGGCGTTTCAATTTGGGTGGCGGTACTGCACAACAGGGAGCAGCCAGCGGAATTGCTGATGTTGAAAAAAGAGCCGAATCTTTTATGGATCCGGTAACTGGAACCTTAGATTGGAGCAAACAGGCAGGACAGCAATATTTTATTGACAAAGCGAAAAGCTATGGCTGCTCACAGTTTGTGATGTTCAGTAACACGCCTCCCGTATATATGACTCAAAATGGAAAAGGCTATTCTCAGATGGGCGCTTACTCGAATCTGAAAGCCGATTCGTATGATGATTTCGCAGACTATATTACGTCAGCCGTCAAATATTTTAAAGATAATAAAGCAATCGATTTTACCTATATCAGTCCTGTAAATGAACCTCAGTATAATTGGGATGAACCCAATCAGGAGGGATCGGGTTGGCAAAACAGCGAAATAAAAAAGATTGCTGTGGAACTTGATAAGTCGCTAGAATCAAAAAATCTAACCTCCAAGATATTAGTTGCCGAGTCTGCTGCATGGAATTATATTTATGAGAGTGCCAACGATGCAGGCCGAAATAATGTAATCTCAAATCTATTTAATAGTACATCATCTAATTATATTGGAAACCTCAAACATATAGCACCCGTAATCGTAGGACACAGTTATTGGTTAGATGGCGATTGGGCAACCCTCTTAAGTACAAGAAAAAATGTAGCTTCGAGTGCCGACGCTGCAGGCTTAAAGGTATACCAAACAGAATGGAGTATGTTGGGAGACGGATATAGCAGTAGCGAATTTGTTGGTTTTGATAATGCATCATACATGGATATAGCTTTGTACATGTCGAAGGTGATACATTGCGACTTAGCTTATGCCAATGTTGCCTCTTGGTCATATTGGACAGCTCTTTCTCCGGAGCGCTGGAGCCATAAAAACAGATTTTTACTTATTAAAGTGACCCCTGCGGGTGGTGATTATGGCGATTTTAAACAGAGTGGAACACATGCAGCAACCAAAACTCTTTGGGTATTGGGAAATTACAGTTTGTTTATACGTCCAGACTACAAACGTATTGATTTAGGAATGGCTGATACTTCCAAGGATTTATTCGGAAGTGCGTATATATCTCCGAATAAGAAAGAAGTTGTAGCAGTTTATACCAATCTATCAACCAAGCAATACGATGCCAAAGCTGGTATTAAGAATGTAGAGATTGAGTCTATTAAGACATATACCACAAATCAGAGTCAGGATTTAGCCGAAAATACAATTTCAGATACACAAGCATCTATTTTAATAAACCCTAATTCTGTAGTAACTGTCGTTTATAAATTGAAATAAATAATAATGAATAAATTAAAAATAGTATTCTTGGCTTTGGCTCTGGTATTTTTAGCTCCATCAGGCTATAGCCAAGAATAT
This sequence comes from Dysgonomonas sp. HDW5A, assembly GCF_011299555.1. Lineage (NCBI taxonomy): Bacteria > Pseudomonadati > Bacteroidota > Bacteroidia > Bacteroidales > Dysgonomonadaceae > Dysgonomonas > Dysgonomonas sp. HDW5A. The sequence goes on from NZ_CP049857.1 coordinate 2,009,740, forward strand.
AAATCGGGACCCGAAGAAAAAGACTATATAGCATATCTCTTCGCCTATTTTAAAGGAAACAACGTAGAAGAAGAGGCTGTTTGTTATGCGATAAGTAATGATGGATACAACTATCTGAGCTTAAATAATAACAATCCGGTCATAGATTCCAAACAAATCAGTTCGACAGGTGGAGTACGCGATCCGCATATTCTTCGTGGCGAAGACGGTAAGACTTTCTATATGGTACTTACCGATATGACTTCCTCTAAAGGCTGGGAGTCTAATCGGGCTATGATACTCCTTAAATCGACCGATTTGGTAAACTGGACATCAAGTATTATTAATATCCAACAAAAATACACGGGTCAGGAAGGCTTGAAGCGTGTATGGGCACCGCAAACGATATACGATCCGGCTGTAAATAAATATATGGTGTACTGGTCTATGAAGCACGATGATGGAGTAGACATTATTTATTATGCTTATGCCAACAAAGACTTTACGGACTTAGAAGGCGAACCTCGTATTTTGTTTTCTCCTCAAAATAATAAATCGTGTATTGATGGCGATATAATCAATAAAAACGGTATTTTTCATCTGTTTTATAAAACCGAGGGACATGGCAATGGCATCAGATTGGCCATGACCGATTCGCTTGCTTCCAACAAATGGATAGAGCAACCCGGATACAAGCAACAAACAAGAGATGCTGTAGAAGGTTCAAGTGTTTTCAAACTAATCAATAGTGAAACATACATATTGATGTATGATGTGTATATGAAAGGTAAATACCAATTCTGTGAGAGTAAAGATCTGGATGTATTTAAAGTGATTGATCAGGATATCTCGATGAATTTTCATCCGCGTCATGGGTCGATAATCCCAATCACTCGTCGTGAATTGAAGGTTTTGACTGACAAATGGGGAATTCCTGAAGGTTTTGAAATGCCATCAACTGCAAATAATCCTGTACTCGAAGGGTATTATGCCGACCCTGATATTTTATATTCAGAGAAAACAAAAAAGTATTATATCTACCCGACAAGTGATGGTTTTACAGGCTGGAGTGGTTATTACTTTAAAACATTCTCGTCTGATAATCTCAAAGATTGGAAGGACGAAGGTGTAATTCTCGATCTGAAAAAAGATGTATCGTGGGCAGATCGTAATGCATGGGCACCCTGTATTATTGAAAAGAAGGTAAAAGGTAAGTATAAATATTACTATTATTTTAGTGCCGCTCAAAAAATAGGGGTGGCTGTGGCTGATAATCCTACAGGTCCGTTTGTAGATTCGGGAAAAGCCCTTATCGATTTTAAACCCGAAGGTGTAAAAGACGGACAGGAAATAGACCCCGAAGTATTTACCGATCCTAAAACAGGTAAGAGTTATCTGTATTGGGGCAATGGCTATATGGCAGTTGCGGAACTGAATGAGGATATGGTATCCATAAAAAAGAATACTATAAAAGTGATGACTCCCGATAAAACATTTCGGGAAGCTATAACTGTTTTTTATCGAAACGGTATCTATTATTTCTTATGGTCGGAAGATGATACCCGAAGTGAAAATTATCGGGTGAGGTATGCAACTTCAAGCTCTCCCACCGGAGTTCTTACTATTCCTGAGAACAATCTGATTCTGGCTAAAGACCCTTCGAAAGGAATCTATGGAACAGGGCATAACTCGGTTTTGCAAATACCAGGAAAGGATGAATGGCGTATTGTTTATCATCGTTTCAGTCGCCCAAACGGTATAAATATGGGAGATGCAGCCGGATATCACAGGGAAGTTTGCATCGATAAAATGGAATTTAATTCGGATGGAAGTATAAAGCCCATAGTTCCGACATTGTAGTTTTAGAAACACTCTATTGGAGCCAATGTTAATATATAGCAGAATTTCCGATGTCATTTCAATTATACTTATTGAGGTAAGTGTATAAAAGCTTACCTCAATAGGTATAATAAAAAATAAATAATTTCAGGAATTATCAAATCATTTCTCTCTTTTTCTGATCTCTATAGCTTTTGGGAGTCATGCCATATTCTTGGGAGAATATCTTGAAAAAATTTCCTCTATTGACGAACCCCGTTTTATATAATATCTCATCTATAGATAAATTAGTTGTTACCAATAATCGCTCAACAGTCTTTAAGCGGTATTCTTTTATCAAATCACTGGGAGTCTTTTCGTTAATAGTCTTAAGTTTTCTGTAAAACTGACGAGTACTACATCCTAAGGCTTGACTTAACATTTCGACTGACAAATTCGGATTTGAAATATTTGTATCTATCTCTTTAAGTACCTTTTCATAAAACTCATTGTCTTCAACATGAGTTAATCGCCCATTTTTCAATTCAAAAGCACTCAATACCGAGCCATAATACTCTTTCAGATCTTCCTTACGTTGGAGCAAGCGGCTTACTATTTTCTCCAGATACTCAACATCAAACGGTTTGGTTATGTATACTTCGGCTCCAGAATCGATTCCCCTCACCTGTTCTTTGATATCTCTTTTTGCAGAAAGTAAAACAAGGGGGATTTGATTTAGGTGTTTATCTGCTTTAATCGATTTTGTTAATGAAATACCATCTATATCAGGCATCATTACATCTGTAATAATCAGATCAACTGCTCCCCGTTTCAGATGCTCGAAGACGTCACCGGGATTGTTAATTGGTATAACATTATATTGCTCTATAAATATGTCTGTAACAAACCACAACATCGAAGGGTCATCATCTATAATCATAATCGTTTGCTTCGATTTATCATATTCCGGTAATATATTATTAAACTCTAATGAGGATACCTCCGGATTAGTTGGGTAAATATCTTGGGGACGAGTGGATTCATTAACCGAAATATCAATTTCCAGTATAGGTAGTACAACTCTGAATACCGTTAAACTATTGAGAACGCTAGTTACCTGAATATCGCCTTTTAGAAGCTTTACCAAATTATGGCAGATTGCTAATCCTAATCCATTACGAGGAGAAACCCCTTTTTGATTCTGAATCTCAAAATTATCAAGAATTGTATATCGGTCGAATATTTTTTGAATATCCTCTTCCTTAATTCCCTTACCGGTATTAGAAATTACAAGATTCAATCTCTCATCTTCAATAAACAGTTCAACTGTTATTTTCCCATTGTCAGATGTATATTTAAAGGCATTAGAGATTAAATTGGTTATTATCTTATTCAGACTATTTTTATCGGAATTCCAAATACAGTTATCCTTTATATTTATTTCATAAATAAAACCTTTTGCATCTGCCAATTCTGAGAAAGATTCAGCTATAATACGTGTAAATTCCGATACTGAAAATCGACAGATGTCAAGCACTTTATTACCTGTTTCAAGACGCCTGAACTCAATCAGTTCCAATATTAACGAATTCAATTTTTCAGCATTTTGTTGTATCAGGCCGGCATACTTATTTATATAACTATCGGAATTTCTATAAGTCAGTATTTTATTGCAAGGTCCATATATCAATGTCAGAGGAGTACAAAACTCATGTGTAATATTTGTAAAGAAACGAAGTTTTGATTCGTAGATCTCTTCCCTTTGTTTTTGGTTCATCTTCTCCACTATATTATTTTGGTTCATTCTATACCATTTCAATATAAATCGAATTGTTATATATACAAGAAGAATAAACAGAAGAGAATAAAGAAAGTATGCCAGATAAGTCTGATACCAAGGAGGTAAAATGCGAATATTAAGAGAATATACATCACTCTCATTACCTGTTATATTATTTCTATATTTGATTTGCAAGGAATAGTTTCCCGGAGAAATATTCGTAAAAGCTGCACTGTTGGAAGTCCCATTCTCAATCCAGTTGTTACTTAATTCACTCAGCCGGTATAAATAAGTATAATCGTTACCATTAATATAATCAACAGCAGTAAACGAAATAGAAAAAAAGTTCTGACTATTATCTAGTGTCAGAATATCTTGTGCGTTCTTCTGTACCAGAAAATCGTTGATATTATATTCTTTGCCAAAGATCGACAACCTGTTAAACTGTATAGGAGGAGTATATAATGAATCAGAAAATTCATTCTTACGTATACTGATAAATCCGTTGACACCTCCGAAAAACATTACTCCTGTCTTTTCATTCTTAAAAGATGCTCCATCACTAAATTCAGTAACTTCGAGCTCATTCTGTTGTTTATAAGTCTGAAAAGTATTGTTAGTTGTATTGAACTTGACTATTCCCTGATTTGTACTGAGCCAAAGGTTACCGTATTTGTCATCCAAAATACCATGTATAGTATTATTCGGAAAGCCGGTTAATTCATTAAATACCTGTTTACCATTGCTATTCATTTTAACCAGTCCATAGCTGGTTCCGATCCAATAACCGTCTTTATTCTGATATATTGAAAAGACATCATTCAAAGTTTGGCTATCGCCTTCTTCATTCAAGGTCAAAATATCCAACTCTTCAGTTAATGTATTTAATTTATAGGCTCCATACCCTCTATTACCAAACCACAGGGTAGAATCATTCTCTTTATGTATAGTAAAGAAATAATTTGAAGACTGTTTTCCTTTATCAAAAATAAAATGCTTTAAAATAGTAAGCTCAGGGTTATCTGCTGTTCCACTGATTCGAGCCTTTATAATACCTTCGCCTACTGTAGCAATCCACAGGATAGAGTCATTAGCTTCACAGATAGAATGTACATATCTTATGGGATCATTGTTATTCTGATTAATAGGAATACGTTTTATTTCGCCACTCTTGTAAGAATAATAGTTTAAGCCTTTTTCAGTACCAATCCATAAAATATCCTTTTTACTTGGGGTAATAACATAGACCGAATTATCGTTAAGCTGGCTATTGCCCGTCAGCAAATGCTCTGTGCTACAGCCTTTATTGGTTGTTTCATTATAATCGTGAATTTTCACAATTCCATCTCCTTTAGTTCCTATCCATAATGTCTGAGTCTTATCTAAGAAAAGTGCCCGCACCGGATTATTTATTTGTGTATGAAAATCTCTGAACAAGGTCGATTTTATAGAATATGAATTCATAAAATACATATACACGCCCTGACCGTCTGTTGCAACCCAAACAATGTCTTGGTATCTATCTTTCCTTAAGGAGAAGATGCCCGATTTAATTTCGATCTCATAAACCGAAAAACGATTCTTATTTTCAGGAATTTCTTCTAATCTGATTAGACCACTACTTTTAAAACCGATGAAGAAATTATTCTTCTGCTTAATAATAGATGATATTTCACCATATTTGGTTACTTCTTTATCGATATTATAGATATAAGTTTTCCGCTTATCTAATGTGCTAAATTCATATAAGTCATGCACCTTATCTACAAAATAGAACTTATTTTCTTCGTAGAAGCACCATAAAATGGGTTTGTCATGATCTAAATATTTTTTTGGACTGAGGCGTATCACTTGCTTATTTCGGGTTAGATCGAAAGTACGATGGTTGCCATCAGACAAAAATATCCAAAGCACATTCAGGTCATCAATAGCCATTTCCAGAATATTATCAAAAACAAGATTATAAACGAAAATCCGTTTAAACGTTTCTTCGCCGGGATCGTAATAATGGATGTAATTATCCTCTTTTACAACATAAATATCATTGTGAATACTCTTGATCAGCTTATTATGTCCTTTAAAATCCGAGAATGTTTTGACGGTACGTTTTCGACTGTTGAATCGGTCTAATCCGTAATTTGTCTGTATCCACAGAATATCATCTTCGGCGTCTAATACCGACTCAATCAAATTTCCGGACAGATTATTAAGACTATTTGTTGGTTTATATATCTGAAAATTTATTCCATCAAACATATTCAACCCATCGCAAGAGCCAAACCACATATAGCCGTTCTTATCTTGGCACATCGACAGAATAGCACTGTTTGAGAGTCCGTTCTTGCTCGAAAATTGCCGTATACTATAGGCATATACGATATTATAAGATGATGTAAAAAATAATAAGAGTAGTAAAGAATAGTAGAATCGAGTAGTTTTCATTATGGTATATACAATATGTTTTTGTAAAGGTTACAATACTCTTTATGCATGAGTATTGTATTTAGTAAAAAAACTTCATTTATCTTGTGAGATAAATTCGAACAAGCTTAAGTGTGAGGTTAACCAAAGTAGTACCAATCAACAGGTTCATCATTGTTACTATGCCCTTATCTATTTGATGTGTTTTATCTTAAATCAAGATCAAGACAAACTCATTTTAGACAGCTATTATTAAGTGGAATGGGGGCTGAAAGATATGTATATACGATAAATATAAAGTCTAGTATTTCGCCAAATAAGTACGGTCTGATGACATTTTTTCGAAAAATACACGATCGTCATAAATACGTATACTGAGGATGTTATTTTTTAATAGTTTTGTATTTGTTGAGAATCAAATTAAGGGCACAGATCTTGTTATTGTTTTGCTGGTATAACAAATATAAATGGTCACAACTATAAAATATACCAATAGATTTTATTCTTTACTTAAATACTGACAGCAACTTATTAACCTCTTTCTGAATCCGGTTTAATAACCAAATCTGACAAGCAAAATCATTCTTAATTTTCCGAATTAGGCAGACGCATGAAGTCGCGTTCAGACTTTACCTTAATACATAATAGAATATAAAATATAGAATCATTAAAAACACAGAGTATGAAATTGAATCTTTTATTGTTAACATTCGTTCTCTCCGGAACATCCTTGTTTGCTCAATGGAAACCTGCCGGAGATAGGATTAAGACTAAATGGGCTGAAACCATCGACCCCAATAATGTATTGCCCGAATATCCCCGTCCTATTATGGAGCGTCCGGATTGGGTAAATCTGAATGGTCTTTGGGAATATTCGATTCAACCCGTAGGACAAAATGAGCCTCAAAAATTTGACGGCAATATACTGGTTCCATTTGCCGTGGAATCGAGCCTTTCTGGAGTACAAAAAGACTTGGGCAAAGACAAAGAATTATGGTATAAAAGAACCTTTAATATCGCTTCGGACTGGAAAAACAAAACTATTTTACTTCATTTTGGTGCAGTAGACTGGAAAACTGATGTGTATATCAACGACATCAAAATAGGCACACATACAGGAGGCTTTACGCCTTTCAGTTTCGATATCACTCCTTACTTAACCTCAGGAAATCAAAAGCTGGTAGTAAAAGTATGGGATCCGACAAGCGATGGCTATCAACCCAGAGGAAAACAAGTAACACGCCCCGAAGGTATTTGGTACACAGGCGTTTCGGGTATATGGCAAACCGTATGGATTGAGCCTGTAAGCAACAAATATATTTCGGGAGTAAATACCGTAGCCGATATTGACAATAATTCATTGAAAATAAACGTCAATACCGAAAAGACAAATCCTTCCGATATAGTTCAAGTAACCTTGAAAGATAACAACAAAGTGATATCAACCGTAAAGGGTGTAGCAGGACAATCATTGAATATCAATGTTCCCAATGCTAAACTTTGGTCGCCCGATTCTCCATTTCTCTATGATTTGGAAGTGGTTCTTTTAGATAATGGAAAGGCAGCAGATAAAGTAAAAAGCTATGCTGCTATGCGTAAAGTATCTATCAAAAAAGATCAGAACGGAATAGTACGCCTTCAATTGAATAACAAAGATTGTTTCCACTTCGGACCTCTCGATCAAGGTTGGTGGCCTGACGGACTTTACACCGCTCCTACAGATGAGGCTTTGGTATATGATATTCAGAAAACCAAAGATTTCGGTTATAACATGATACGTAAACACGTAAAAGTAGAGCCTGCACGTTGGTACACCCATTGCGACAAAATGGGTATTTTGGTTTGGCAGGATATGCCCAACGGAGATGCCTCTCCACATTGGGAAATGCACCGATATTTCGAAGGAGTAGAAAAAGTACGTTCTATTGAATCCGAAAATAATTTCCGTAAAGAGTGGAGAGAAATTATGGACTACCTAAGACCTTATCCTTCTATTGCGGTTTGGGTTCCTTTCAACGAAGCTTGGGGACAGTTCAAGACAAAAGAAATAGTAGAATGGACTAAATTTTACGATCCGTCTCGTTTGGTAAATCCTGCAAGTGGAGGAAACCATTATAAAGTAGGCGATATTCTTGACTTCCATAAATACCCATCGCCCGAATTGATGATGTTTGATCCTGAGCGTGCAACGGTATTAGGCGAATATGGAGGTATCGGACTTCCTATCAATGGTCATATGTGGCAATCGGATAAAAATTGGGGATATACACAGTTTAAAAACGAAAAAGAAGTAACAGACGAGTATATCAAATACAATAATATGCTGATGAAACTAATCGGCAGAGGTATTTCGGCAGCAGTATATACACAAACGACTGATGTGGAAGGTGAAGTAAACGGACTTATGACATATGACCGTAAGGTAATTAAGGTTGATGAGCAAAAGATAAGACAAGCCAACCTTGAAATAAGTAATTCTCTGGGTAAATAGGCTATACATTCTTAGCTTTTTTATAAATTTAAAGTATAAGTCTTGGGTGGTTTTTATTACTCAAGACTTATTCCTATTATTAATCAAACAAAGAAATATACTAGATGAAGGCATACCGATTAAAACTTTTAGTTGTGGCATGTGCATCTTTTTTGGTGAGTTCGGCAGCAACACCCAAGGTGACAGTAATTTCACGCCCCGCAACCGATAGTAAGAATTTATACTACACAAGCAACAGACAACCTTTATTACCCAGTAATTTTATCAAACTTCCTGTAGGTAGTATTCAACCCGAAGGATGGGTAAAGAGATACCTCGAACTTCAACGTGACGGGTTAACAGGTCAGTTGGGAGAAATCAGTGCATGGCTGAATAAGGAAAATAATGCATGGCTTGACAAAAGTGGAAAAGGCGAATACGGATGGGAAGAAGTTCCTTACTGGCTCAAAGGTTACGGAAACCTTGCATATATGCTCAACGATCCTAAAATGATTGAAGAGACCAAAACATGGATCAATGCTGCTTTATCGAGTCAACGTGAAGACGGCTATTTTGGTCCTTGGGTTGAAAAAGAGGGTAGACCCGATATCTGGGGAAATATGATAATGCTCTGGTGTCTTCAATCTTATTATGAATATTCAAACGATCAAAGGGTAATACCTTTTATGACTAAATACTTCGAATGGGAGAATAATCTGCCCGACTCTATGCTTCTTAAAGATTATTGGGAAAATAGTCGTGGTGGCGACAATATCTATAGTGTTTATTGGCTTTACAATATTACGGGTGATAAATTTCTGCTCGATCTGGCGACAAAACTTCATCGTAATACAGCCAATTGGATGCAAACCGATAATCTACCCAACTTGCATAATGTGAACATTGCACAATCATTCAGAGAGCCTGCAACCTATTATCTTCAAACACATGATAAAACACATCTGCAAGCTACTTATGACGATCACTTCCTGATTCGTAAATGGTACGGACAAGTGCCCGGGGGAATGTTTGGTGGTGATGAAAACTGTCGTAAAGGATATCACGATCCACGTCAGGGAGTAGAAACTTGCGGTATGGTTGAGCAAATGGCATCCGATGAAATATTACTAAGAATTACAGGCGATCCGCTTTGGGCTGATCATTGCGAAAATGTAGCCTTCAATACCTATCCTGCAGCTGTGATGCCCGATTTTAAGTCGCTTCGTTACATCACTTCACCCAATATGGTATTGAGTGATGATAAAAACCATAGTCCGGGAATAGATAATACGGGACCTTTCCTGATGATGAACCCCTTTAGCAGCCGTTGTTGTCAGCACAATCACGCTCAGGGATGGCCTTATTATGCGGAAAATTTATGGATGGCAACACCCGATAATGGTTTACTCGCTGCTTTGTATGCCGAAAGTTCGGTAAAAGCGAAAGTAGGAAGCAAGGGTCAGACTGTAGAATTAGTACAAAAAACGCATTATCCGTTTGATGATCAGATAAACATCGAAGTGAAAAGCGGTAAAAACGTAGAGTTTCCGTTATATTTGCGTATTCCTGAGTGGGCAGATAATGCTACGGTGAAAATTAATGGCAAAGTTGTGAATGTGAAACCGGAGACCTCTAATTATATACGGATCGATAATGTATGGAATACAGGAGATATTGTTAATCTGACTTTACCTATGAAACTGAAAACCGATACATGGGCACAAAATGGAAATAGTGTAAGTGTGAACTATGGTCCACTGACCTATTCTCTGAAAATAGACGAGAAATATATCGAAAAAAGCAGTATAGAAAGTGCAATAGGTGATTCGAAATGGCAAAAAACGGCAGATCCGTCTAAATGGCCTTCTTTCGAAATTCATCCCAATTCATCGTGGAATTACGCTTTGGTATTCGATCAAAACAATCTGGATAAATCATTCAAAGTTGTAAAGAAAAGCTGGCCTGCTGATAATTTTCCATTCACATTGCAATCGGTACCTATCGAGATTCAGGCAACAGGTTGTATTGTTCCCGACTGGAAAATAGATGAATATGGCTTATGTTCTTTTGTGCCTGTAAGTCCGGTGGCAAAAACAAAAGTAGAGAACATCACACTTGTTCCGATGGGTGCAGCACGTCTGCGTATTTCGGCTTTCCCAACAGCGAATTAATGGAAACTAAGGTCTCCGACCTTACCTTATACTAAAATATACATGAGAAAATTATTATTTATGGGAATAGCAGCCTTTTTACTGCTATCACCTTACAATCTGAATGCACAAAGCAACAAAAAAGCAAAGTCTTCAATGAGCGGTAATCCTGTATTCGAAGGTTGGTATGCCGATCCCGAAGGCATAATTTATGGGGGTACTTATTGGATTTATCCGACTTGGAGTGATCTATATGAGAAACAGACGTTCTTCGACTGCTTTTCATCCAAGGATCTCGTAAACTGGACAAAGCATGAGAGCGTATTGGACACGACTGCGATAAAATGGGCAAAAATAGCGATGTGGGCACCATCCGTTATCAGTAAAAACAATAAGTACTATTTATTCTTCGGAGCCAATGATGTGCATCCGGGTGAAATCGGCGGAATTGGTGTTGCAATAAGCGACCGCCCCGAAGGTCCTTACAAGGATTTAATAGGAAAACCTCTTATCAATGAAAATGTGAACGGGGCACAACCTATCGACCAATTCGTTTTTAAAGATGACGACAATACCTATTACATGTATTATGGCGGATGGGGGCATTGTAATATGGTTAAACTGAATGACGATTTTACGGCTTTAGTTCCATTTGATGACGGTGAAATGTACAAAGAGGTAACTCCTCAGAACTACGTTGAAGGACCTTTTATGTTTAAAAAGAATGGCAAGTACTACTTCATGTGGAGTGAAGGCGGATGGGGAGGACCCGATTATTCGGTGGCTTATGCCATAGCCGATTCGCCTTTCGGTCCATTTAACCGTATCGGGAAGATATTGGAGGAAGATGCCACTGTTGCTACAAGTGCAGGACATCATTCCATTATGCATGTACCTAATTCGGAAGACTATTATATCGTTTATCACCGTCGTCCGCTAGGCGATAAGGCACGCGATCATCGTGTGACTTGTATTGATAAAATGACATTTGACAAAGATGGATTTATTAATCCCGTGAAGATAACTTTTGAAGGTGTAAAAGCCAGAAAAATAAAATAAGGCTTCATACCTTTTTATTTCATTGGTAAGTATTATAACTTAAGACTGTTATAATCATAAAATACAGCAATAAATTTTATTCATTAATCTTACTAAATAAAACACTATTAAACTAAAAGAATGGAGCAGACTCAGACTATTATACCTAAGAAACGGATCAATTCGATTGATGCACTTCGGGGATTTGCATTATTGGGTATCTTATTATTTCATTGCATGGAGCATTTCGATCTCGCGTATCCTCCTACTCTTAGTTCACCTTTCTGGCAATCGGTGGATAATATAGTATTGGGAACTATTACTTTTTTGTTTGCGGGAAAATCTTATGCCATATTTTCGTTGCTTTTTGGATTGAGCTTTTTTATGCAGATGGATTCTCAGGCTGATAAAGGAGTCGATTTCAGGCTTCGCTTTCTTTGGCGGTTGACTATTTTGCTAGTTTTAGGATACCTCAATGGACTTATATATATGGGCGAATTTTTCTTCGTATATGCTGTTGTAGGCGTCTTTATTATCCCTCTTTATAAGGTTACGACCAAATGGCTGGTAGTACTTCTTATATTACTTCTGTTACAGATTCCCGACATAATCAATTTCTTTTCGTTATTGAGCGGCAATGCACCCAACGAACCGACCAGTCTGGTTAAATATATGGATGATTTATATGCTGAGGCTGTAGATGTTTTTGCCAATGGATCATTTTCGGATGTATTAGCATTTAATGTTTGGAAGGGATTATCCGCTAAAATGTTATGGGTATTAGTTTATGCCCGTTATCCTCAATTATTGGGATTGTTTATTGCCGGAATGCTTATCGGTCGTTTGGGTATACATAAGAGCGAGGAGAAGATGATCAAATACAGCAGTAAGGTTCTGCCTTATGCTATTGTAGGATTCGTTATTTTTTACAGTATAATATTATTTCTTCCACATTATGTTGATGGATTTACTCTCAATGTAGGTACTACATTATTCAAGGCATATGCGAATTTGAATATGATGGTGATGTATATATGTATCTTGACACTTTTATATTATAAAACTAAAACTCGTAGTATCTTAGATCTGATAGCTCCTGTAGGGCGTATGAGTGTTACCAACTACATGGTGCAGAGTTTCGTCGGGGTAATATTATTTTATGGATTTGGTGCCAATTTAGCAACAAAACTAAGCTTCTTACAATGCTTCTTACTAGGTATGGCTATCTACATTATTCAAGTGAGTTATAGTAATTGGTGGATGAAAAAATACTATTACGGACCTGTAGAGTGGCTTTGGAGAACAATAACCTGGTTTAAAGGCGTTCCTTTTCTTCGTAAATAAACGCTTGTTTCACTCCATATGTATGTAATAAAGGCTGCTCATTTGAGCAGCCTTTATCGTAATTAAAACAATCATCTAATAAAACCTATAGAAAAACCTAAGACCATATATTTTATTTCAGTTTAACCACTTGAGAATATATTCCTTGGTCTGCACCTTTTGTCCATACACAAATACGCCCAAAAAGGAATTTCGCCTTAAGAGCTTTTTCATTCAGTTCGGCAGTATAGTTTACCTGTCCCGTTTTTACATCATCTCCGGTAAAATCTTTACGTAAAACATTAAAACCATCGTCAACAAAAGTCGTAGAGTTTAGCAGAAGTATAACTCTGTCTATTTCGGCAGTTGCCACAATACGATTTATTGTCAATGAGGCATTCATCGTATTACCCGATAATGAAATCTCGGCATTTGAAATTGTAAAATAGGGAGTAACTTTAAACTCTATTGTAGTTGATCCGCTTACCGTAATTAATGTTGTATCACGGGTATTTACCCAAGGACCGTTATTGTTTCGTGTTACCATCTTATATTGTCCGTTGAAAAGCTTTGCCGAGAATGTACCTTCTTGTCCCACAAATACCTCGATTGGGTCATGTTTATCATATCCGTCCTGATACAATTGCAGGCGAACACGTTCATCCGTACCCCTTACATTTATGGCTTCACCATTGTATGTAATTCTTCCTGTTAAAGTAGATTCGGGTTCATCGTAATTATCTTTTCCACAGCCGCTAAATAGTATCAGCAATGAGATTATAGAGAAATAACATATTCTTTTTTTCATATTTATATACTTCATAATTATTGATAAGGGTTTTTCACTAGTTTCGGATTATTATTTAACCATCCGTTATCCAGTTCATTATAATAATGTCTCAGTTCGAAATTCAAGGCATTGGGATAAATGAAATTCATGTCTTTTTCAACAAATACCCATTTACCATTATTGGGATTACCTTCGGCAACAACTCGATACGGCCATAAACCCAATCGGTTGGCAGTTCGGCTGGCTTGATTACCATTCCATGTCTTATCGGCCAGACGCCAGCGTTTCATATCCCAGTAACGCTGATCTTCAAAAGCAAACTCAACACGCCTTTCATGTATAATATTTTCGAACGTAACGGTTGCTAATGGCTGTACTCCTGCACGATTACGCACTGCATTGATATATTTAACGGTATTGGCATCTCCGCCTCCATAAAGCTCATAAGAGGCTTCGGCAGCAATCATATATGCTTCTGCCATACGGAAACGCACTCCCCAGATTTCTGACCCGCGACCTACTGTACCCGAACCTTTGGCCTCATCTAAGAATTTACGAACGGAGAAGCCTGTTTTATTTACTAATCGCAATGTCGAATTGTTTACAGGGCCATTAGGTGAAGTTATCAGATTTCCTTTGTCATCCTTATCTCCTGCATTTCCTTCTTTTTTAACCCATTTTCCATTTTCCTGATTTAATTGTCCGACTTGAAGCACGACTTCCAAGCCTCTGAATAATGATCCCGGATATAGCACAGTGCCTCCTAAACGAGGGTCTCTTTCTTTGAATAGCTGATCTGGTGTTTCATAGAATATCGGAGTTCCTGCAGCAAGATCACCTGTTTTGAATTTGCTACCCTGCCCCGGAGTTGGTGTATCAATAGGTTCATATTCTTCCACCAGATTCAAGAGTACTGATAAATAACTGCTTTGCGCATCTTCAGCGAAACTTGTAGGCAGATTATCTTTTGTAAAGGCATGAGTTTGTCCCGGATAAATATAATCGCGAGCCCAGATCACTTCTGTATTATTATCTTTCACTGTAACTGCTTCGTAGAAGTTTCTCGCTTTATCTTCGGGTCTTCTGTCCTGTAACGAATAGGGACTGTTTTCGATAACCTCTTTTGCAGCCGCTAATGCTACTTTATAATATCCCTCGGCTTTTGCTGCATCTATACCCACTTCTTTTCCCGGAGTTTCGACAGGAGCTACCATGCGGTTGTTGTATCTGGCAATTGAAGCCGCATATAATGCTGCACGAGCTTCCAGCATTTTTGCGGTCCATCTATTAGCCCTTGCCGAGTTGGTCGTTTTAGTGGATAACATCATTTTCGAAATTTCATTGCATTCGCTTATAACATAATCGTACATCGCTGCTTCTGTAGCCCGAGGTATCTGCAAAGGAGTGATGTCCATTCCCGGAGTATAGGTGAACACTTCATCTCCAACAATAGGCATTCCCCCTAATCCCCGACAGGTATTAAAATAAATCCATGCACGTATCAAGCGTGCTTCGCCAAACAAAGGAGCTTTCTCTTCTTCGGTAAGAGCCGTGCTCTTAGTTAACCCTTGGATAAACTGGTTGATGTTGCGTATCAAACCATAATCATAAACTCTCCACCTATTACGGTCAAATTGATTTACATTGTCAAAATCATAACGCATAGCATCATCAAGTCTGGTGAAATCATATAAATCGCCCTGAACATGCTGTCCGAAACTAACACGTTCATAGAAATTCGCTAAGACCGATTTAATCAGATTCGGATCGCTATACACCTGATCTTCTGTCAATATTCTGTCCGGAGTCTGATCCAGAAAGTCACTGCAACTCCCCATTGATAATACAATAGCCAGAGCTGCTGCCAGATAATATCTTTTTTTCATTGTTAATTAAAATTTAAGGTTTAAGCCAATATTAACCATACGCATTGTAGGATAACCCAAGCCATTGTCGTCTTTTTGTTCAGGATCAACACCCATTACATTACTTAAAGCGAACAGATTATTACCGCCGATATAGACTCTCAAGCCTGTTATGTTGACCTTAGTCAGTACCTTTTTAGGCAGATTATATCCAAATTCGAGATTCCGAAGTTTAATATATCTTACATTGCTTTTCCAATAGGTACTGTTCCAGTAGTTGCTGTGATCACCCATATTAAGTCTTACTAATGGATATTTACCCGAAATTATATCGCTGTTTGGATCCCATATATCAGCAAGACGCCAACTGTTTTTCAAAATTTCGGAGGGTGTATTGCCATTATTCTGAAAAGGAATCTGTTGTTCCCAACGCTGCCAGTAAGTATTTAAAGTCGATCCGGTAAAGTCGAAACCTAAATCGAAGCCTTTCCATTCAAAAACAAAATTGAAACCGAAGTTAAAAATAGGAGTTCCATCCTGACGATAACCGATAGGGCGTTCGTCCATCCCATTGATTACACCATCTCCGTTTACATCTTTGTATTTGATATCTCCGGGCATAAGGGTTGAATTACCCTTGCGGTCATTATCAATCGTATAGTTTGCGATTTCCTCCCAGCTTTGAAATTGTCCGATAGCTTCGAGTCCCCAGTTTACATAACCATATCGTTGGTAGATACTGTTACGGTATACATCCCAAGAATTACTTTTGCGGGTATCGTATTGTTCCCAATCGTAGAAACGGGCATAGGTTGCATTTACAGCAATACTGTAATTGAATTCATCTACCTTATCTGTCCAGCGAACCATAAAGTCTACACCTCTGTTTGCATCGGAGTTAAGATTCTCTCTGGGCAGGTCAAAGCCCAATTCGGAGGGAAGAAGTACATCATAACGGGCAGCGGGCAGTCCTGTACGCTTACGGTTGAAATAATCGAATTGACCTGTAAGACGATTATTCAGGAACGAAATATCGAAACCGACATTCAGAATCTTTGCTTTTATCCACGATAGAGTAGTAACCGGCAGACCCCGAGGTTTTGTACCTACTACATACCCTCCGTCTATAACCGATCCTCCCTGATTATAGTCGTATCCTGTCATATAATCAAAGGCACCGTAACCGTTTACATTATCATCTCCAACAAGACCATAAGAGCCTCTAAATTTAAGGTCACTTATTATGTTAGTGATTTTACTCTCCTGCCAGAACTTTTCTTCAGATATTCTCCATCCGATAGATGCAGAAGGAAAAAATCCCCAGCGATCGTTTGGTGGAAACTTCCACGATCCATCATAGCGTCCTGATAACTCGAGTAAGTATTTGTCTACATAGTTATAATTGATACGCCCTATCCAGCCTAAACGTGCTTGTGTATTGGCTCCGTTATCATTAAACGATTTAATCTCCTTGAAATTGATTAAATGCATATTATCGGCTACCGGCCTGCTATAAATGGTAGAGCTTGGGTCGCGGCGTTGAATGGTTTCCATACCGGCAACAGCATTCAAAGAATGTCCTCCAAATTTACCGTCATAAGCAACCTGAATATTGGTACTGATTTCTTCCACATATGCGTTTACACGCTCACGGTACGGATCGCTCATTGCATAATCAACAGGATAAGTATCCGTAGCCTCATCGTAACGATACAGCTTATATGGATATTCCTGAATATCGTTTACTCTATTGGCATAGTAATAGCTGCCCAGTGCTTTTACCTTGAACCCGTTCAACAGGTCATACTCTGCATTTGCCTGAAGCTGTATTACACGCCATTCATCTTTATTATATCCTGACAATGCATAATTCATCACCGCAAAGTTTGTTTGGGGATCATCGCTTACTTTTTGTGGATAAAGCGGATTATCATTGGCATAAGGTCTTTTTGTAGGAAGGTTTCGAAATACAGCAAAACGAGGCAACCAATAATCATCACCTCCGGGTGCTCCCGGATTTTTCCGGGTTTCAATCCGTCCATTCATACCGGCTCCCACTTTTAACCGTTCGTTAATCTGTGTGTCGATATTCATTTGGGCATTGGTACGTTTAAATCCGCCATAATTCTGAACAGTAGCGTCTTGATTGAGATGCCCGACAGAGATATAATAATTGGACTTATCCGATCCTCCCGATACATTTAAGTTTGTATAATATTGTGGAGCAGATGTCCAGATATAATCATACCAGTCAAAACCCTGATATCCGGTTTCAGTTCCATCCATCCATTTCTTATACTCTTCTTCATTATATGTACGCTGACCTCCACGCAAGGTTTCAGCCTGAACATAGCTGCTTACATATGTTTTGGAGTTAGATTGCTCGGTAAATTTGAAATTGTCCTGCCAGCCGTAATAAGCGTTCAGCGAAACTACATTCTTCGTATTCCTTTTTCCCTTTTTAGTAGTAACAACTACAACTCCATTAGCTGCACGAACCCCGTATATAGATGCCGACGCATCTTTCAATACGGTAACGGTCTCAATATCGTTGAAATCAATATTGTTAAATTGTCCTCCATCTGATTGAATCCCATCAATTACATATAAGGGACTTCCCATATTACGGATACTAATATCAGTAGATGCCCCCGGACGTCCGTCGGTTTGCCTTGAATTGACCCCTGCGATTTTACCGACTAACGAACCCGAAGCTGTTGTTGCAAATGAACGTGAAATATCCGAAGCTCCGAGAGTAGAAATAGCACCGGTCAAAGTAACTTTTTTCTGCGATAGACCGAATCCGGTAACTACAACTTCGTTAAGAGCCTGAGAATCTTCCTTCATCTCAACTCTTATCCTGTCATTGCCTCCAACACTAATTGTTTGGGTTAAAAAACCTAAGTAGGATACCTCCAGTACAGACTTAGCGTCGACATTCAGAGAAAAATTACCATCAATATCGGTAATAGTTCCATTCGAGGTACCTTTCTCTTTAACAGAAGCTCCAATAATCGGAGCACCCAGATTATCGACAACTAATCCCGTTATAGCTTTTTTTTGTTGCTGAATTTCATTTGCATTAAATATGGTATTTTGATTTTCGGCAGAGGCAATTACATTGCCCGATATCGGAGGGAGTATTGAAAGAGCTACTAAGCATAGCCGCATCTTCCATTCCCTATTCCTCCAATTAAATAAAGGTTTTTTATTCATAGTTTATTAAGTTAAAGAATTAAAGTAAAGTTTTATTTTAGGTCAACTTGGTATTCAGAAAAGGCATGTATCAACAAATCGTATTTTGTAATAAGGTGTTGTTTTAGGTATTATTTAAACTCAACAATAGTATTAGATTGGGTATAAAGTCTGCAATGTAGGAGGAATCGATATTTGCCTACATACGAATTTAAGCCAGATTAGTACAGCCCTTTGCAGAGGAGATTAAACATACTTTTTTGTCACTTTATCGTACATTTTAAATTTGTACTTAAATCTCTGTAAGAAAGAAGTGCGAAAGAATAGTATTCAATGTAGATTTTGTATTTTTGATAAAATATCGGGACTCATAATTGTAATAAATAACTATGTCCAAAATAGATAAAGAAGCTTTTACTCAGGCAGTATATGATATTGTGAGAACTATACCTCATGGACGTGCAACCAGCTACGGAGCTATAGCCAAAGCTGTAGGATATTATAATATGTCGAGATTGGTAGGACGAGTCATGAGTGAATGTAATTCGTCGATAACAAATATCCCTGCTCATAGGGTTGTGAACAGTCAGGGAATACTATCGGGGAAAGATGCTTTTGGTGATTCGTCCGAAATGCAGGAGTTATTAGAAGCGGAAGGGGTTATCGTTTCGAATAATAAAATTAAAAACTGGAAAACAGTGTTTTGGAATCCTCTTGACGAGATAAATATTTAATACATCCGATTCTGCATTAACATATTTTACCACACTTACATTTGCTATTCAAAATAACATCATATCTTTGTAGCACTTTATATAATCTTTTATGTTTACTACTAATAAGTATCTGGTGTTGTAAATAGCTTGTATTAATCAATACATGCTATCCCCTCATCTATTTATCGGACATACTAATCTGTCTGATACTTTTCTTACATCCATTTTCACAGAATAACATCATAATATTCATACCTGATAAGAGGTAGTGATATTACGTATTCATAATTATAAAGATTATAATGAGTAAAAAACATATCCCATTTTTCGACTTTAACAAACCCGAAAACATCAGCTTAGATATTATCTACGATCAGTGCAGCGGTCCCGGAGGGCTTAAGCTTGTAGATTTCTTAGCAGATAAAATGAAAATAAGCCCTAAGTCATCACTTCTTGATGTTGGTGCAAACAGAGGTTTCCCCACTTGCTATTTAACGAAGAAATATCAAACTCATACAGTCGCCATAGACCCTTGGTATGACTTAAGAGAACCTACTGTTCCTCTCATCGAATTCATCAAAGAAAATGCTCAACTCTGGAATGTTGAAAAGCACTTGGAAGCATTGATAATCGGATTGCCAAATTCCTATTTTGAAGATTGCTCCTTCGATTATGTCTATAGCACCACTGCACTCGAGATGATCAGGATGCTGGAAGGTGAAGCAGGATACCTTACTGCTTTGAAAGACATCTTAAGGATTCTAAAACCCGGAGGCATATTCGGATTGGCTGAACCGATGCATCTCGAAGTTGACCTGCCGGAAGATTTAGAGCCTTATGTGAGTCAGGTACCATTCCCATGGAAAGAATGTTTCAGAAGCATATCACAAACTACAGAAGCGTTAAAGTTAGCAGGTTTTGAGATTCTCGAAGCAGATTATGCACCCCATGCACAACTTTGGTGGAGAGAGTATGCACAGCATGACCCCTTATGTAAATCAAAGCCTGAGGAAGACCCAAAAACTCTGGAGGTAGATAATGGTCGCTGGACCAGCTTTGGATATATAATCGCAAGAAAAAAAATGAAACAGCACTTAAAAGACAATCAGATGATTATCAGACAAGAAAAAGAACAGGATTACGCCGAAATATACAATCTTATAAAGACAGCATTTGAGACAGCTAAAGTGAAAGACGGAGATGAGCAGGACTTCGCCGTAAAGCTTCGTGCAGGAGAAACCTATATACCTGAGCTGGCTCTGGTAGGAGAAAAAGGTGGAAAGTTAGTCGGGCATATTATGTTTACTAAACTTAATATAAATACTCCTGATGGAATCATTGAGACTCTTCTATTAGCTCCTATTGCTGTCCTTCTCGAATATCGAAACCAAAGAGTGGGCTCTCTATTAATTAAAAAAGGATTTGAGTTGGCTAAGAAGATGGGGTATACCGCAGTATTTCTATGTGGCGATCCTGCCTATTATAATCGATTTGGTTTCAGAGCAACCACAGAATTTGGAATACTGAATGATTGTGGAATTCCTGATCAGTATGTATTGACTTGTGAGCTAACCGACAATGCCCTACAAGGAATCAAAGGCACAGTCACCCTACAGTAAGAGATAACTTAGATTGTTAACAGAAAAATATTTTAATCGAATAAAGATGATTATAGAAACAACCAGACTACGAATTGTTCCACTAACAGTGGAGCAATTCGCCCTGTTGCTATGCGGTGTTGATAAGATGGAATTCGAACTGGGCTTAAGTCCATCTAATGAATGTCTTGATGAGCATACGCAGCAAGCAATGAAAAGACAATATCAGAAAGCATTAAATAACCTTGAAAATTACCATTGGTTGGCAAACAGGCAGATTATCCTAAAGTCAGAAAACAAAGCCATAGGATGTGCCAATTTCAAGAATTCACTGCTAGAGAATAAAGATATTGAAATAGGATATGGCATAAACCCCGATTACGAAAATCAGGGATATATGACAGAGGCAGTAAAAGCCTTGTGTGAGTGGGCAATTAATCAACCCGATGTTGAATCTGTAATTGCTGAAACCGATAGAGAGAATTACGCCTCTCAGAGAGTATTGCAAAAATGTGGAATGACAAAATTTAAGGAATCTGATATTGGCTTCTGGTGGAAATTAGAAAAGGCAGGAAAAATGAATATCATAAAGACAAGACCCGAATTATTCAGGAAAACAATCTGTTCGATATGGACAGACCCCTATATTCAAGAAAACCTATTGAAAGCTCATTTGGATTTTTCGTCCGATGCAGCCAGCCGGAATAAAGAATCGATAGAGATTATAATTGATTTTATAAATAAACACATTGCGAAAGAAAGTCAATTACTAGACTTGGGATGTGGCCCGGGAATATATGCTGAGCTGCTTTCTGAAAAAGGACACCTTGTTACAGGTGTTGACTTTAATAAAAAATCAATAGAATATGCCACCCAACAAAACACTAGTGTTAAATACATTGAGGGCGATTATATCTCAAATTTTCCTCATGGTGAATATGATGCTATAATTATGATATATTGCGATATGGGTACCCACTCGGACAATAATTGCGACTTGTTATTAAAGAACTGCTATTCTTCACTAAAGGCAGGAGGCAAACTTATTTTTGATGTTTTCAATGAAGATATAGTCAACGATAAACACGAAAGCTCCGATTGGGAATATAGCCCTGATGGCGGATTCTGGGCTGAAGACGAATACTTGTTGTTAAGTCAGACTTTTCATTATCCCGAAAATCAAGCTTATTCATATCAATACAATCTGCTTCAAGGAAAAGACACGAAGCACTTTACAATCTGGGACAGGTATTATACTCAGAATGAAATAATCAATGTGCTTGAGGCTGTTGGCTTCAAAAATGTTATTATCCAAAATAAGTTACTATCCACTAATGATTTCACATCCAGCAATGAGATGTTTATTGTAGCAGAGAAGTAATAAGATAAGATAGAAGAGAGGGTTATACCTTTCTTCTATCTTAACTATTCTACACTTCCAAGCTTATATTTATGAATCAAGGAATTGATCTGATCTTTTACTTTGTCTTTCAGAATATCGGGCTGTATGATATCGGCAATATCCGCAAAAGACAAATACCATCGGGCAAAATGCTCTATATTGAATATCCTGAAATGAATATCAGTATACTCACCATTGATCTCCTCTTTTAACCAGCCGTGATAATATTTATAATCGTTTATTACTATTAAGTCTGTGCTTTTTACACGGATAATCACTTCATAAATATGCTCTTGCAATCTGTACTTCTCGATATACTGAGGCAATGACAGGTGTTGTTGAGAGAAAGCCTCATCCTTTAAACTGAAACTACTGATCTTGTCGATACGGAAACTACGATAGTCGTTTCTCACCTTACAAAATGCGATGAGATACCAATTGATCTGACTATAAAAACAGCCTATCGGCTCTATGTCTCTTTCGGATTCTTTTTGATTGGTCGAATAGCAGATGTGCATTACCTTTTGCTCCGAGATACTTTTCAGTATACACTGAGTGATAGCTGTGGGAAGTTCTCGTCCAGTATCGCTTTTTCCAAGAATGCCTATGTTGTTTTCTATATCAGATAAGTAGTCTTTTTCAACATACCGAAGCACTGCTTTTATTTTATTCATCCCCGATTTATAGGACTGAACGTTCTGCAAATCACTCATCTTTTCGATAAACTTCTCTGCCGTCAGAAAGGCAATAGCTTCTTCACGTGTAAACATTAGCGGAGGCAGTTTATAGCCATCAACCAAAGAGTAACCTACACCTACATTACCGATAATAGGAATGCCTGCTTCCTCGAGTGTTCGTATGTCCCGATAAACCGTACGCAAAGAAATGTCGAACCTATCGGCTATTTGCTGAGCCGTTATTACAGATCGCGATTGTAGTTGCACCAGTATGGAAGATATTCGCTCGAGTCGGTTCATCTTAAAATCAATTGATAACAGGTGTAAAGATATAAAAAGAATGTGCCGACGTGTTACCGTCAACACATTCTTTGTCTATCATATTAGTTACGCTTTGGCATTTGCATAATACTCCAGTTAATACCGAATCTATCGGTCAAATTACCATAATTGGGCGAAAACGGTTTGGCTCCCAAAGGTTCGATAATCTCGGCTCCGACTGCCAGTTTATCAAAGGTTTCTTTCACATTCTGATCGTCAAAGAAAACGATGTCCAGATGGATATTATTACCAACGATAAACTTCTCACCGGGTAAAATGTCCGAAACATTAAAGCAATTATTACCAAAATCCAATCGGGCATTTTCTATACGATTCTTCGAATTATCATCCAATTGATCGGCTGAGGTATCACCTTTTCCGTCTCCGTAACGGATCATGTTTTCGATTTTCCCGTTAAATACTTCTTTATAAAAATTGAGGGCTGCTTCTGCTTGTCCGTCAAATGTAATGTAGGCTTTTACTAACATAATTTTACTTGTTTTATTGCTGTAAATACTTGAAAGTATTGAAAAGGTCTGAGACCTTACTTTCGTTATCATCAGCAAAAGTACAAGCAGCAAGTGACAGCCTTATGTCAGTAGGAAAAAAGAACTTTCTATTGAATAGATAAAATAAATCTGTAACCGTTATTTCAAAGATGCCATATCTATTACATATCTGAACTGTACTTTTCCATCCAGCACATTCTTATAAGCCTCATTTATTTGTTGGATGGGTATAACTTCCACCTTCGGATAAATGTTGTTTTTGATGGAATAATCGAGCATTTCCTGAGTTTCGGGAATACCTCCGATAAGAGAATAATATATTTTCCGTCTTCCCCACAATGCATTTGTACTTAACGATGGTACCTGCTCTCTCGGAGGCACACCCAAAAGCACCATAGTTCCATCGACTTTAAGCATTGCCATATAAGGTTCTACTTTAAAAGAGAAAGGGATAGTACTGATAAGCAAATTGAATGAATTATTCAGCCCTTGCATTTCACCCTCATTCTTGGTATTGACATACTTTACTGCACCCATATCCAAAGCTGACTGCCGTTTGTCTTCTGTTATATCAAAAACAGTAACCTCAGCACCCATTGCAATGGCATATTGTACGGCCATGTGTCCTAACCCTCCGAATCCGGCAACAGCTACTTGATCTCCCTTTTTTACATGATTGTATCGTAAAGGAGAATAGGTGGTTATACCCGCACAAAGAAGCGGAGCTACTTGATCTAATGGGGCATTTTCGGGTACTCTCAAGGCAAATGACTCTTTGACAACTATATTATTTGAATATCCCCCTTTAGTATATCCATTTCCTTCGCTGCTGCCATAGGTATAAGTGGCACCTTTGGCACAATATTGCTCTTCTCCCGCTTTGCAGTATTCACATTCTCCACACGAATTTACCATACAGCCCACTCCGGCGATATCTCCTACTTTGAATTTATGTACATCTTTTCCGACTTGAGCAACTCGTCCTACAATCTCATGCCCCGGAACACAAGGATAGGGAGTCCCTCCCCAATCACCTTTTACCGTATGTATGTCTGAATGGCAAATGCCTGAATACAAAACATCAATCAGGATATCATCATCTCCAACTGCACGACGTTCAAATTCGTAGGGAACAAGATCACTTTTGGCGTCCATGCCTGCATAACCTTTGGTATGCACATGTCCGGCATGCGAGCCGTCGGTTTGCCCATAGCTGTAAGAGCATACTAAAGTAAAGAACACAAGAAGGTTTAAGGCTGATTTTTTCATAGGTAATTAAGTAAAATGAAACATTCAAGGACTATAACTGTTTATTGCTGTTTCGCTTACCAAAGTAACCAATAGTTCTGAGAACTTAATTTCAGTAAACGTGTATAGTATCTATTTATATGATCGGCAAGTAACTAAAAACCCTATAAAAAAGAGGGACAATATATAATTTCGTATTTACGCCTCACTGATTTTGAATATCAATAAACATGTAACCTTGTCTATTTCATTGTACAACAATTCTTGTTTTTCGGGCACATCTTCCGAATAAGTAAATCCCTCATCCTCCATCTTGTCGGATAATAGTAAAGATTCGTGTTCTTTACATAACTTCCTGATCTTGTCTATGTCCTTAGTAAAAGACACATTCATATTGGAATTATTGAGTAAAGTAATAATTGTTTCCAGTTTGTTATGGCAGATATCCGATACATTTTTTATTATAAGAAAATCTTTCGGGCGTAGTACTTGCTCGCTTTGTACGATAAGATTCATCCTGCGATACAGTGCCTGCAATTCTTCAATACGCTTTTCTACAAGATCTTTCTTATCTCTTTTAATCTGCAATTTCCGATCCAATACTTCGGGAATATAAACAGCCAAAAAGACGGTGACAACTAAAGCTCCCACATCTACTAAATTAATAGTTTCAGCAAGTGGTATATTATAATAATGGTGAAAAGCAATACCTATAATAGCCCCGATAATAATCAACGAGATGTACAGGAAATACTTTAATAATCTATCAGAATCTTTCATTTGAAAAATGTTATGTTAATAATTAAAAGAAAATATTATTAGAGCTTATATAATCAATAAACAAATGTTTGTAGCCAATGGTTCTATATCCATACAAATCTACAATTTAAGAAAAAGTGACATTGTACACAATTAGTGATACGAAAAAGTTACAAAGTTTACAATTATCGTACACTTTCGTCATTTTTACAAAATACTGAATAACAGCAACTAAACTCTAAAAAGATTACAAAAGTGACAAAAGTTACACTTTTTAGTCTGTTTTTTTATTTTAATCTTTTAAGCACTCTAAATAAAGGTATTAACCCTATTGATAGATAAAATTGGTGGCAAGCTAACTCTTACTCTAATTACTTAAACGAATATATACCGGAAGGGTTTGTTTTTGAATTTGAACGTGACCTGAAAGCAAAATAAAAATAAACAAACAATATTTATGTTATTTACTCAATAACAGTTAAATAGACTCAAAATATAAAACATTTCTTTTATCAAATCGGTTTAAATAATAGATGGCTCAAGGTCTCAACCTTTTTTATTGATAACCAGTATAGCTGCAATAATAGGTTATTCATGTCAATCAGTAGTTGGGACTATATGTTCAATTTAGTTGTCTTTTACTACGCACAATCGAAGATTGCTTGTATTCCTTTTGCCCAAAGCCACAAAAGGAATCAAAAAGGCTTTGTGCTGCGTGGCTCGCCTGTCTGACTAAAGCTTGCAGGCTAAACTAAACCTACTGCCTTTCGGCACGTTTAGTTTTACGCCAGTTTCGCTTGTCAGCCAACGGCTACTCCACTGATGCACTCGAGCTGACGCACGTAAATCGCTTTTGTCCGTTAGGTTACCGACCTTGGCGGTTGCACGGGGTACCCGCAGGGTGAAGAAAGCGTTAAGAAACAAAAGGAGATCACTCGTTAAACGTTTTTTCTTTTGTTTTAGCTTTCGAGACCGTAGCGGGTGGGGCAAAAAGGCACAGTCTTGATCTTTTGTTTCGTTTTGCATCAAGGCAAAATGAAAAACAAACCCGATAGGGTACGTTAGAAAAATTGAACATTAAACATAACAGATCAACTAATGACTCGCATGATTACTAAAGAAACACGTCATTTAACTTTACCGTTTATTAAATAGATTACTCTTATGGAAAAAAAGATTCAAAAAGCACCGGATTATTTTAAAGATCCGCATCTGAGTGTTGAAACTAAAGAATATTTGAAAGTTCTGAACGGAGGTGGTCCTGCTGTTGAAACCTTATCAAAGGAGGATGCTCGTAATGTACTTGTTACGGTTCAGGCAGGAGTAAAAGTCGATGTCTCGGGCATCGAAGAATCCGAAAAAACAATAACATATAATTCTCAGACTCTTAAGCTTACAGTTGTTCGACCTAAGGGTATAAAAGAAAAACTGCCTGTCTTCATCTTTTCTCATGGAGGAGGATGGATATTGGGAGATTATCCAACACATAAACGCATGGTTCGCGATTTGGTTGTTGAATCGGGGTATGCTGCTGTTTTTGTAAACTATACACCTTCGCCCGAAGCCACATATCCACAAGCTATTCACGAGATTTATGAAGCTACCAAATGGGTGGCTGAGTTTGGCCATGAAATAAATGTGGATGGCAAACGCCTCGCTCTGGTAGGTAACAGCGTGGGTGGTAATATGTCGATTGCAACCAGTTTGATGGCTAAAGCGAATGGAGGGCCTGAAATTAAAGTACAGGTTTTATTGTGGCCTGTAGCAGATATCGATTTTAGTACCGATTCATATACTATTTATGGGGAACAGAGATTTCTTACTTCATCATTGATGAAATGGATGTTCGATCAGTATACTACCGATCCTAAACAGCGTAAAGAAATATATCTGGCTCCTTTGCAAGCTTCAGTTAACGAATTAAAGGATTTGCCGCCTACCGTCATTCAAGTGGCAGAAAACGACATTTTAAGAGATGAAGCCGAGGCTCTCGGACGTAAATTAGACGAAGCAGGGGTAGATGTAACCACAGTTCGTTACAATGGTGTAATTCACGATTTCGGACTATTGAACGGCTTTGCAACCATACCGCAAACCCGCTCACTATTCACATATACGGCAGCAGTCTTAAAGCATTATTTAAAATAAGACCTTTTGCAGACAATAAGTAGGGGCAACCTAAAACATATTGGAGAATATCAATTAAAAAATAAAACAATTATGAAAAAAGTAATTTTAGGAGTAGGAATAGGTATCGGAATTGTTTGTTTAGTTCGCAAAATGTACAATGACGGACATCTTGACTGTTGTTGCGATGAAGTTGATAAATTCCTAAGCAAATCAAAAAGAAATATAAGGATTGCTGCAGATGCGGCAAAACACGAAGCAGAGTATATCAAGGAACGAGTTGAAGATACTTTAGGAAAGAAGTAAAACCAAATAACTATTGGATGAAAAGAGAAAGAGGATGATCAATTGATCATCCTCTTTCTTTGCTGTAAATATACTTTTATTACACAATCCATAAATCTACAAAATGATCTTTTCGGT
Organism: Dysgonomonas sp. HDW5A; assembly: GCF_011299555.1. NCBI lineage: Bacteria > Pseudomonadati > Bacteroidota > Bacteroidia > Bacteroidales > Dysgonomonadaceae > Dysgonomonas > Dysgonomonas sp. HDW5A. The sequence continues at coordinate 2,038,349 of NZ_CP049857.1, forward strand.
CATCCACCATAACAAAGGTATCTTTGTTATCCTGTTGCTGCCCGTCAAGAACCAGACGAGGCGATGACGAATCTTTTATTCTGAGGATCGTAATATGATAAGCAGTGTCTTTATAACGGTAGTGTATCTTATAATTATCCCATTTTTGAGGCAACTGTGGTAACAATTGCAATGTATCGCCCATGAGATTTACCCCTAAGAGCGTTTCCACCAACAGACGATACATCCATGCCGCAGAACCTGTGTACCATGTCCAGCCACCCCTTCCGAGATGTCCTTCGGCTGCATATACGTCGGCAGCTATAACATATGGCTCTACCTTATAAATAGCAGTTCGCTCGGCAGTATCTGCATGATTGATGGGATTAAGCAATCCGAAAAGTTCCCAAGCCTTTTCCGTTTCACCCATAAGGGCAAAAGCCAACACTGTCCAGATTGCACCATGTGTGTATTGACCTCCGTTTTCACGTACTCCGGGAATATATCCTTTGATGTAACCCGGATTAAGTTCCGATTTATCAAAAGGAGCGGTAAACAACTGAATCAGTTTATCTTCACGACGAACAAGTTGTTTTTCTACTTGCTCCATTCCCATCAATGACCGTTCAGGATCTCCTGCACCACTGATCACAGACCAGCTTTGAGGAAGCGAATCAATATGACATTCATCGTTTACTTTCGATCCGAGTGGCGTTCCATCATCAAAGTAAGCACGGCGGTACCATTCGCCATCCCACGCATTTTCCCTTATATTAGTCCGTAATTTCTCGGCCTCTTCCAAACAATGTTGAGCAAAAGCTGTGTCATGCTTTAACTCGGCTATTTTAGAGAACTTAATCAATACATCATACAGGAAGAATCCGAGCCAGACGCTTTCTCCACGACCTTCTTCTCCGATAAGATTCATTCCATCGTTCCAGTCACCGCAACCAATGAGAGGTAATCCGTGTGTACCGAATTTCAAACCGTATTTGATACTTCTTACACAGTGTTCATAAAGAGTTGCCGATTCGGCAGAACGTCCGGGTAAATCATAATATGATTCTTCATCCGGTCTGAGCAGCCTGCCTTCAATAAAAGATATTCTTTCATCGAGAATACCTGTGTCGGCAACCGTACTTACATATCGGCAAGTAACATAAGGCAGCCATAGATAATCATCCGAGAAGTGTGTTCTTACACCACGTCCCATCGGTGGATGCCACCAGTGTTGTACATCTCCTTCGCTAAACTGCCTGCTTGCAGCCCGTAGAATCTGTTTACGGGTGATGGATGGTTCGGCGTGTACAAGTGCCATTACATCTTGCAACTGATCACGGAAACCGTATGCTCCTCCCGACTGATAATATCCCGAGCGAGCCCATATACGGCTGCTCAATGTTTGATACAGCAACCATCCGTTTGCCATCATATTTACAGAAGCATCGGGTGTATCTATATTGATGGATCCCAATGTACGATTCCAATAACTCCAGACTTCCTTAAGAGCCTCTTTGGCTGCACCGGGATGTCGGAAACGCACTACCAGATCACGCATTTCTTCTTTGCTTTGAGCAAATCCGAGACGGAAACGAGTCTCACGTTCTTGCCCGTCACCCAAATCAAATACAACCTGCATAGCACCACAAGGATCAAGCCCTGCACCTACTTTGCCCGAAAGGCGGCTGCGTTTCATTGCTGAGGGTTGGGCAAGAGTTCCGTTTTGTCCGATAAATTCGGTTCTGTCACCGGTTAATGTGCGTGATTCACCCACATCCATAAAAGCTATTTTTCCGGCAAAACCGATATTATAGAAATTTCGGGCAAATAATACTCCGGTTCTGACATCAATCTCTGTTTGAACATGAAGCAAGCTTTTCTGACGTAGATCAGCCAAAACCCACTCATAATATCCGGTTATGGATAACTTGCGAGGTCTTCCCGAAGTATTTTTAAGTTTCAATACTCCAAACTTAATCGGGGCATCCATAGCAACATACACAGTAAGTTCTGAAGTGATTCCGTTTTCGCTATGTTCGAATATTGTATAACCGAAACCATGCCTTACCACATAAGGTGTAGATCCTTTTGCAGGTAAGGGTGTGGGCGACCAGTATTCTCCGGTTTGCTCGTCACGTATATAGAAAGCCTCTCCCGTTGTATCTTTTACCGGATCGTTATTCCAAGGTGTGATGCGGAATTCATGGGCATTTTCGGCCCAAGTATAGGCACTTCCGCTTTCCGAAACAACAGTTCCGAAATATTGATTTGCGATCACATTACTCCAGGGAGCAGGCGTTGTTTGTCCGGGACGTAAAGTAATCACATACTCGTGACCATCAGGAGTAAAACCTCCCAATCCATTATCGAAAACCAACTCTCTTGGGGGTAAAGGTTTATCTATTTTAGAAGTAATAGAATGTGTAGGATGAAAAGATGATACCTGTAGTTCCGAAATATTCAACGATTGAAGTTGCTGCGCCAAAGTTCCCAATTCGTCACATAAAACAATACGTGCTGCGGCTTGTAATAGTAGCATATCTTCACGAGGTACCTGTTCGATACGACGAACAAATATTCCTCCTGCTTTTTCCAATAGCGGTGCCTCAATACCCGAAGAAATAAGATTAACTATTTCATCGTGTACCGATTGACGGTATACCGATACATCCTCATTCAAAATAAGAAGCTCTACCGTTAAGCCTTTCATTCGCCAATAGGCATGAGCCAATACCAACTGACGCACCAGATCAATTCCTGAAACATCACTTATCCGTAATAACACTAAAGGAGTATCGCCCGAAATACTGTAACTCCAAAGCCCGTCTTGTCCTCTTCTGTTATTTTTGAGAATTGGTTGAGAGGCTCGTCGCTGAGCATTGGCATATACTAAAGATCCGGCCAGTTTACTGTACAACTGAGCTTCTGTTTCAACAATACCTAGTTGATTTAGTATAACCTGGCTATGAGTCCAAGCTAATTCGAATGCCCGTTCGTTCATACGTCCATTTTGATACTTGTCAGCTAAAGCAACTGCATTTTCACGAGTTTCGGCCATTCCTAAAACAACAGATACCGTTACTGTTTTTCCAGCGGGTATAGTTACCGTACGACGCAATGCAATAGACGGATCAAGTACAGAGCCGCTACTGTTCGAAAGCAATCCCGCATTCTGCATTGCTAAAGGATTGGCTAAGGTGCGTCCGCGTCCGACAAATTTAGAGCGATCGGTTTCACACGATATATCTCCTTTGCCATTATCCGAAACAAGCATTAAGTGTAATAAATGCGGAGGCGTTTCGTCTTCCGAACGGGCTCTTCTGGTACAAAGTACTGCTGAAAATTCGGGTAGAAATTCGGTTTGAACAAATAAATTGCTAAAAGCGGGATGTGCCTCATCTGCCGATTGAGGAGCAATAACCACTTCGCTATATGTAGTCAGTTCTATCGTACGGGTTGTTTGAGAACGATTTATTAATCGAATACGTCTCAACTCGACATCGTCTTCGGGCGAAACACAGATAGTTGTATGCACCTCCAAGTCTGACTGTTGTTGACGGAACTCTGCATAAGCCTGAGTGAAAATCGCCTCATCTTTTTTTCCTTTATGTAAAGTAGGTTGATGCGTACTGGACCAAAAAGCACCTGTATTAACATCTCTGAGATAAACAAACATTCCCAGATTGTCACTTGTAGCATCTTCACGCCAACGGTTAACAGCCATATTTTGCCAGCGGCTGTATCCACTTCCACTGTTGCTGATCATCACGTGATAACGACCGTTGGACAACAAGTTGACCTCGGGAGCAATCTCGGTATCGGTGAACATACGAATTACTTCGGAGCTGTCCACCAGAAGAGGATGCAGACCTTTTATTTCAAATTCCGAATCATCGGATATGGCAGTCTCTGAAATATTATGAGGTATACGTTCTTGCAATAATAACTCTGAGGCCTTAAGCATCGGTACTCCAATAAAACGTCTCTGCATGGAGTTGTCCTTTAACAAATTGACCAGTGATAAAAGACTCATTCCCTGGTGATGCACCATGAAAGAATGGATATTTACACTTTTTTGATCGGGACGAAGATGCAGCGGTGTATAATCAATAGCTTCATAATAACCATATGTACCTTCATGACCTGTTTCACTCAAACGCTCCATGTTTTCACATGCTTTCTTCGGTGAAACCATCAATGCCATAACTGTTGCATAAGGGGTAATAACCAGATCTTCGGACAAGCCCCGTTTCAATCCGAGACTAGGTATACCGAATGCTTTGTATTGATAATTCTGATAAGTATCGGTACGGTTATAACCCGATTCTGAAATACCCCAAGGTACTCCAAGTGTTTTACCGTATTCTATCTGTGCTTTTACTGCTACTTTATAAGTCTGATCAAGTAAAGTATGCTCAAAATTAGGCATTACTAAAAGAGGCATTAAGTATTCGAACATCGAACCACTCCATGACAATAATACGGGTTTACCTTGAGAGACTACCAAAAGACGACTCAAAGAGAACCAGTGCTCCTGAGGAACCTGCCCCTGAGCGATAGCTACATAACTACACAATCGGGCTTCCGAAGCAAGCATGTCATATGAGGAATTATCCATACGTTGCTCCGTTACATTATAGCCAATAACGAACAGTTTCTTGGATGTACTGTAAAGAAAAGCAAAATCCATATTTGCAAACGACTCACTCTGATCTATTAGAGTCCGAATCATCTGTATCCTTCGTGAAGCATGGCTTACCGCTTTATGTAAATTGGTCAACCATAAATTAAGGTATGATATTATATGCTCTTTAGCTGAGGTGTTTTTCAGGTTAGAGAGCCTCATCAATGTTATTTCGATCAAAGGACAAATAGTTTCATCCAGTTGCGAGACCTCACGCAGTGTAAGCCCATTATCCAATTCCTTTATTTGCGAAATTACCTCATCCAGATTACCGTCTAAATCCTCATGAGGAGTAGGCTGATAGATATGCAACCAAGGAGCCAGATGTAGTAATTCTTCGATATGGTCTTCTATATTTTTTTTCAGTGTTTGTATCCAAGATTGTACTTCGTTATTATTGTCAGCTAAAGAAGTGCCGATGTTGTCGGTCTGTTGTTTTACCGACTGTAATAAAGTAAGTGCTCCTTGCAATGTCTGAGGACTTTCATCCAGATCTTTTTCAAGTTGTGCTATGGCTGCATTTTTAACCGTATAGCGTTTCATTACGCGTACAGTATCTAATAGTCCACTAAAAATCACAGGTGTATATATCGGAGCATCTTTAAGCTCATTAAGCCCTCCGCTTAATGTCAGTAAATGACCGGCCAGATTTCCACTATCCACACTCGATACATACAATGGAGGAAGCGGTTCTAATGTACGGGTATCATACCAATTGTATAAATGTCCACGGAATTTTTTCAATTCTCCCATTGTTGTAAACGTGAGTTGTGTACGTTCCAACATTTTTCCGGCAGATAAATATCCCAGATCATACGCCGACAGATTAGCTAACAGCGAGAGACCAATATTAGTGGGCGAGGTTCGTGAAGCTACAACAGGTACAGGTACTTCCTGAAAATTGTCGGGTGCCAGCCAGTTTTCTTTGGCATTTACAAATGTTTCGAAGAAATACCATGTCTTACGGGCAATTCGATGCAAAAGTAAAGTTTGTTCAGTCGTAAATTCCGGTTTATATTGTTTGAACGGGCGACTGATAAGCCATGCAATGCCGGGAGCGGCTCCCCAAGCAAGCCAAACCGGAAAAGAGTATAATAGAATTATCGGATCAACAATAGCTAAGAGCACTGCACAAAGCATAGAAAATGCAGGAGAAAACCACATTGAGCGATAAAAATTTGAGAGCGAATCACCTGCGGTCTGCTCGGCATCTATAGATGTTTTCCATTTCAGTAAGTGTTTATGAGTTACCGTCAAACGCCATAAGGTTGCTATAATAGCATCCATATTCAAATACGCTTCGTAAGGTAATAATACGAGAGAGAATAATACTTGTTTAAATTGACGCCAACTTTTGCGGAAGGCCTCCTCGAGATGCATGGGCCACGACTGATCTTCTGACTTATACAGAATATTGGTTGAGAACGATAGCAAAACGGGTAAAAAAGCAATGATTCCTACCAATAAAGGCATTAACCATATACTTTGAGGAAACAAGATGTAAAACAAAACTAAAAAGAGGAGAAAAGCAGGAGCGAGTAAACTCCGGCGAAGATTATCCATCATTTTCCAGACTCCTAATCGGGATATGGGGTTCTTTGCCCATTTTTTATTAAATGTAGGAACCCATGGCAATAGCCATTGAATGATCTGCCAGTCGCCCCGAACCCAACGATGGCGGCGAATAGCATCCAGATTATACCCCGGAGGATAAGCTTCAAATAGCTCAACGTCACTAATAAGTGCCGAGCGTACATAAATAGATTCTAACAAGTCGTGGCTTAGTATTTTATTTTCAGGTAATCTATCAGCCAGTACTCGTTCAAAGGCATCTACATCATAAATACCTTTTCCGACAAAAGAACCTTCACGAAATACATCCTGATATACATCCGAGGTAACACGGGTATATGGGTCTACGCCGGGATCGCCCGAAACTAAGCGAGTAAATATCGAACGTTGGCTGCTAACCAGATTTATAGATACACGAGGTTGAAGAATACCGTAACCCTTGACTACAATATTCCGTTTGGAATCTATAATCGGATGATTTAACGGGTGAGCCATAGCACCGACTAACTGATAAGCACTGTCGCCCGGAAGTTGTGTATCGGTATCAAGAGTAATTACATATTTTATGGATGAAAGAATAGATCTGTCACCTTCTATTATAGAAAAAGCATCCGGAGCTTTTCCTCTAAGCAAGGCATTAAATTCCATCAGTTTTCCGCGCTTGCGCTCATAGCCCATCCAACAGTTTTCGCCCGGATTCCAACGTCGAGGACGATGAAATAAATAAAAAATGGTAGTGTTGTCCGACGGGTATTTTCTATTTAGAATTTCAATACCACGTCTGGCTCTTTCGAGTATGACGCCGTCAGACTCTGTGACTTCAAGTGAAGCATCAGGAAAATCGGTAAGAATAGCAAAATGAAGTTGCTGATCTCTATTCGATAAATAATGTAATTCCAGATTATCGATTAACCTGTCTACCGTATCAGGGCATGAGATTATGGTTGGGATAACAACCATCGTGCGGTATTCTATAGGAATACCCTCCGAAAAATCGAGACGAGGTAATATTTTGGGTTTAACGAGTATCGTAGCAAGCCAGTTAATTAGGTCTACCCCCAATTGACTCACACATAGAAGAAATATAGCCGATAAAAGAATTGCTTTCCAATTATCAAATGATATCCCTCTGGTTTCTAAGATTCCCATAAGGGCTCCGCCTCCTATGAAAGTAAGAAGGACAATACCACCTCCGTAAGAAATCAGGGGATAGCTATGAATGCCTCTTCCTATAACAGCAGTAAGAGGCTCCTTTACTTTAAGTGCTTTGTTTAAAGTGCGTTGCCCATCGCCAACCAGATAATAGCCGACATGGCTATACAGAGAATTCTTTTGTTGACCTTGAGCATTTTCGGCTAAACTTACTACTTGCTGTGCAACCTCAAACTCCGAAAGCGAGCAATATTTTGCAAGTGTTTCTATTCTATGGCGATAATGATCACGAGTCGTAAAGTCCATTTGCGCATAGATATGGGCAGGATCTTTGCGAAGGGTTATTTCTACTAGACTCAGTGCTTCTACGAAAATCTTCCAGTCGGTGACAGCCAATGCCCGAAGGCTTCCGATACTGTGGCTTACAGACAACTGATTGGCTGCTTGAGATTGACCTTCTAAATGGATCAGCTCTTCAATAGATAGGCCTTCCTCCGCTAATCTTTGCTCCAGCCATCTACGGGCAATATGCAACATTGGATTTTGTGACGATAGTCGTTGACAAAATTCAGAAACAAAGGCACTTGATAGCGGAATATTGGACTTTGCCATATCGGCAACCACTTCGATAAGTCTCGAAGGTCTTTTCTTTGCCATCAATTGAAGCTTATCAACCCATGCATTTGCAATATCCCTATCAGATTGCTTCTTCTCCAAACCACTAACAATACGTTGCAGGTTTTCTATAAGGGCTAGTCGAAGCATAATAGGGATTGCCCAAAGTTCGCCTAATTTCAGTGGCGATTCTGTTTGATATGCCTCTATAAATGCTTTGAGCGATTCTTTATCTATTTGTGCATCTACATGCGATAGTAGTTCCAGAACGATACTATATACACGCGGTAGTCGTTTGGATACTCCTGTTGCAAGGCAGGGTAATTCTTGGCTGTATTTTTTAGGGAAATGCCTCCGAGCCAACTGTATATGCTCTTCAACCAGATAAAAGTTATCCACTAACCATTTGGTTGCAGGCGTTATATTGTCCGGCTTTTTGAGAATAAGAGTTGCTTTATTAAAATCGCGTAATACCTTATCATTATAATTAAGACGCTCAAGCAAAAAATTATCTTTTCTTCCACTGGTTAGTTTTTCATCTGATGCCAGTTGTTTAGCATGCTGAACGAGCTGTTCAATAGTGAATAGTTCATCCCGTAAAGGCTGTTCTTCTATTTTTTTATGCAAATACCTTAATTTATCCATATCTTTTAAAGTTACGTTTTCAGCCGTGAGATAGTGTTACACTACTTTAGCTGGATGTTACATAATTCACAGGTTCTCGAGATTTGTATGTCTCATACATTTTCTTGTTCTGTACGAAGAAAGAGTAGAACCTGTTACCTTTTTAAATTGGTTAGATAAATGACCAATACTGCTATAATGCAGCTTGAATGCTATTTCGGAGAAAGTTAGTTCGTTGTAAGATATAAGCTCTTTGACCCGTTCTATTTTGTGAGTAATAATAAAATGCTCAATAGTAATGCCCTGTGCATCGGTAAACAGGTTTGAGAGGTATGTATAATTATAATTAAGTGTATTACTCAGGTAATCTGAAAAATTAATTCTCGGCTGATCATCCGAGTAATGTATCAATTTGATAATTGCCGTCTTTATTTGTTCAATTAATATTTCCTTGTGATCCTCTATTAATTCTAATCCGGATCCTTGTAAGGCAATACTTATCAGAGTTTTTTGTTCTTTTGTTATATGTCCTGTTACATCAATTACACCGAGATCAACCGTAAGATACCGAATCTGCAATTTGTCTAGTTCTTCCATTACAAGCATTTTGCAACGATTGCTCACCATGTGTTTGACATATAGTTTCATAAGCTAGATTTAAGTTATCATTCCCACCATATTTTCAGGGTTCACCCACTCATCAAATTCTTCGGAGGTTACATAGCCTGATTCAACAGCCGCTTGTTTCAAAGTCGTATTATCCTGATAGGCTTTTTGAGCAATAGCCGCGGCCTTATAATATCCTATTTTTGAGTTTAACGCAGTTACAAGCATTAAAGAATTGTCCAGATTTCGCTTTATGGTATCCGGAACAGGTTCTATACCAACAGCACAATGATCATTGAAGCTCACACATCCCTCACCTATCAAACGAGCACTATGCAGAAAATTATAAATAATCATAGGTTTAAATACATTAAGTTCGAAATGACCTGTAGCACCACCTATGGTTATCGCAACATCATTACCCATAACCTGTGCAGCTATCATAGTTAAAGCCTCGCATTGAGTCGGGTTTACTTTACCCGGCATAATAGACGAGCCCGGTTCATTCTCCGGGATATGTATTTCTCCAATACCCGATCGGGGACCCGAACTAAGCATACGAATATCATTTGCGATCTTCATTAAACTAACTGCCACGGTTTTCAAAGCTCCATGAGTTTCAACAATTGCATCATGAGTGGCCAAAGCTTCAAACTTATTGGGAGCAGTAACAAATGGGAGTCCGGTTAATTCGGCAATCTTTGCAGCAACATTCTCCGAATAATTCTTAGGAGTGTTGATTCCTGTTCCTACGGCAGTTCCTCCTAATGCCAATTCAGCCAAATGAGGTAAAGCATTCTTGATTGTTCTTAATCCATGATCGAGTTGTGCAACATATCCGCTAAATTCTTGTCCGAGAGTAAGCGGGGTTGCATCCATAAAATGTGTACGCCCTATTTTTACCACCGACATATATTGTTTACTTTTATCGGCAAGAGTCGCACGAAGCTTCTCTATTCCGGGAATTGTTTTTTCAATCAACATTTTGTAGGCAGCAATGTGCATCGCCGTTGGAAACGTATCGTTAGATGATTGCGATTTATTTATATCATCGTTAGGTAACAGCACTTTCTCCTTATCGGTAAGCTTCCCGCCATTCAACACATGTCCCCGATTAGCAATTACTTCGTTTACATTCATGTTCGATTGCGTTCCACTACCTGTTTGCCATACTACAAGAGGAAAAGAGTTATCGAGTTTACCTTCTAATATTTCGTCGCAAACCTTTGAAATCAGATCGCATTTCTCAGCAGGTAATACACCTGCTCCTTTATTGGTTATTGCGGCTGCTTTTTTGAGGAAAGCAAAAGCATAAATGACTTCTTTCGGTATGCGATTTATGTCCTCTGCAATCTTAAAGTTGTCGATACTACGTTGTGTTTGTGCTCCATAGTATGCATCTGATGGAACTTTGACTTCTCCTAAAGTATCTTTCTCGATTCTATAGTCCATATATCTTAATTTTAGAGTTTATAGCCCAGTACAATTTAAAGGATCAGTTTTTGTGTTTCCCGTGTCAGTATTGTTATATTTTGCATAAGTAGCAAATGACCCTTTTAAGGATAAGAGTCGTTTACTCCCACACTTAAAAAAGGTATAACAATAGAAATATGAAGTATATACTATATTAAACAATAATAAGCAGGTATTGTTTACCCGAACCATCCCTTTAGAGACCGATATGAAATTAAAAATGAACTACTTATTTTATTTTCCATAAATAGAGCCTATCTTTGACAAACAAGAATCAGTTGTTAATATCATCTATTAAACACTTAATAATAAGCTGTTAATATGTATCCGGCTCTCATCAATCATATTCGCAATTACATTGAACTGGATGAAGATCAGATTCAGATCATTTATAAATATTTCCGACGATTAAATCTCAAAAACAAAGAGTATTTATTGGAAGAGGGGCAAATCTGCAAATCCTATTTTTTTATAGAAAAAGGATGTACTAGAATGTTCTTCTATACAGATAAAGGGGCAGAACAGATAACCCAATTTGCACTTGAAAATTGGTGGATTGCGGATTATTTCAGCTTCGCAGATCAAAGCGTTTCCGAATATAACATACAAGTGATTGAGAAATCAGAAATACTGGCAATCGATCATCGTTCGTTCGATAAGTTACTTGAAGAATTGCCCGCTTTGGAACGGTATTTCCGGATAATTATGCAACGAGCAGTTGCCGCATCACAACTCAGAATTAAACTTCTTTACGATTTATCAAAAGAGGAACTTTATTTGCATTTCAGCTCTTATTTCCCGGACTTTGCACAGCGAGTCCCCCAATACATGCTTGCTTCTTATTTAGGGCTTACACCTGAATATTTGAGCGAAATTCGAAAAAAGAATGCTAATCTCTGATTTCTTAAACCAGCTTAATTTTTTCCGAATTCTTTATCCATAATTTTGTATTAGAAAATTAAGATCTCAAACCTATCTATTGCTTTGGTAAGCATAATAGCAAGAGTCAGTTATAATTAAAGATAAATAGTAGAATTATGGATAAACCAATGCTAACCGAAAAGTTTTTTGATGTAATCAATCATGAAGGAGTTGTATCGATTGTTTCTTGGGGAATTGATGAACCGCACATTGCCAATACTTGGAATTCTTATATTGTAGTTACAGAAGACGGGCGAATTCTAATTCCCGCATATGGTCTGCGTAAAACGCAAAAAAATATAGAGGCAGAAGCAAACCACAAAGTAAAACTTGCACTCGGCACTCGCGAAGTTCTGGGGTATAAGGATTATCAAGGGACAGGCTTTGTCGTCACAGGGACCGGGAACTACCTCAGCGAGGGAGCGGATTACGATATGATGAAAGAAAAATTTTCGTTTCTAACAAGGGTATTAGAAGTGACAGTTATATCAGCAAAACAAACACTGTAATAAACCTTATAAGTAATAAAAAGAGGAGATTAAGAATCTCCTCTTTTATATTTACTATCAAATAGTACTCTTACGTTAATCTTTTTTGATTTTATGGGTACTAATTCCTTGGGGTGTTGTTACTTTTACAATATATACCCCTGTATGCAGATTATTTAAAGAAAAGCGGGAATCTTGATTCACTTTTTTCACTAAAACTCCTTGCATATTATATATTTCGCTTTGTATAACCTCTGTAGGTGCATAAATCGACAAGATATCGGAAGCCTTTTCAAATACAACCGATACGCTCGTATTTTTATCAGCTCCTTCTGAGAAAGCAACTTTTAAAGATGTATCTGCCCAAATATCGTCTCCCCAGATATCTACTTCATTTACTTTAACAGGTAAACGGTCCATCAGCTTACTTCCCATTATACGTTCTACCACTTTAATCTTCCCTTCATGTTTTATATAGGGCATAATTATATAATTACCATCTTGTACTTCATCTGTTATTTCGCATGTGTAAGTATAGGTACTTCGAGTATTGGTAATATCTGTATAGAATGTTCCATTCGGGTAAAACAAACCAATACGTGCTTCGGCAGGAGCAGTAGTCGGCATATACACTTTAAATGGCACAAACTGATCTATTTCAAATAACTCGTTTACTTTATTATTGATATTCAACTGAATATATTTGTTTGCACTTACATCTTCGCTTGGAGCATATGATGTTAAAGAACGTCCCCAAATATCTTCATTTACTTTGATTGGCAACTTATCTATCCAAGGTGAAGATGCTGAGCGTTCAATATCTTTTCGTTCGCCAAGTTCGTAAGTATAAGGCATTAGCATATAAGACCCATAATTTGTTTGAGAACGTAATTGGCAGGTAAATACATTATTTGTTTTAGATACAACTATTAATGAGTCTCTTAAATCTCCGTTAGCCGGGTTGTATAAACCAAAACGCAACTCATCTGGATTGGCAATATTTGTATTGGCATATATCTGAAAAGTTTGATTTTTATTAATCGAATGAATATTCTCAAGATTTACTTTTAGATGATCTTTTAACTCAATAGGAATACTCGAAGTCTTTACAATACGGTATTGTATTGTTAGATCAGGAAAAGTTGCATTTTTCATAGAACAAGCAACACTATAAGTTTGATCATTCTTTGCTATAAATTTGCCATCGGCCGAGTAAAGAGGAGTAACTTCTCCATCAAACCAATGATATGTTGTGATATTACCATTTATATTATATTCGCTACTTAAATCTATAATTTGATTTGATGGATTTTCTGCCCAAATTGGTTTTTGAGGGCTATAAGAATATGCATATCCATAAGGTAACTGTTCAGATGAGCCTAATTTAAATATCGGTAATCCTGAAAATGTCATATAATTATTATCACAAAGTAGGACTAATAGATTTTTGTTGTTAGATATATCTAGTCTTGTTAATTCATTATTAGAACAATCAAGATATTCTAATTCTTTATTTTCTGATACATCCAGTATCTTTAATTTATTTGCATGACAATCTAAAGACTTAAGCTTTTTGTTATTAGATATATCTATTTCTTTAAAATTGAGATTTACTGATAGATCAAGTACCTCTAATAAAAGATTCTTTGTTAAATCAATTTTGGATAAACGGCTTGCATTGCAGTGTAAAATCACTAAAGCCTCATTATTTGTTACATCTAGCTCTGTCAGTCCATAACCATAAAATCTTAAATCTTTTAATTTCAAATTATTAGAAACATCTAATTGGGTTATCTTGTCGTAAGAGAAGCATGCCAGAGTTGTTAGTTCTTTATTTTTAGAAATATCTAATTGATATATACTAGTACCATTATTAACTAAAGATTCTAATTTAGTAAACCTGCTACAATCTAAAAAACCGGATATCTTGTCTACTGCGCTTAAATACACCACTTGAATTCGTCTAGGCGATTCTTCATTCCATTGTACAGAAGTATAAGGCTGAGAGGTATTAATTTTATTTACCCAATCTTCCGATATATACCAATTAACTGTATCGGTTACAGAGATTCCGAGTAGTTCCAGATTTAATTTATTTATCATTGCAGATGGCTGTCTCAAGAACTGACGTAAGCCTTCTTTGTCATCCTCGTGGTATTGTTGTATCTTAAAATTTGGATTGTCAAACCTAAAAGTCACAATACCATCTTGATTCACAATATGGGTTAAAGGTTTCCCTGTTTCGGTAGCACTAGTAACACTTCCGTTAGAATATTCTAAAATAGTTTTGGCCGAAGGTAGGGTTTCATCAGTGAATGAAGTATATTCATTTCCGAAAACACAACCAATATTATTTATATCTCCATAAGAATCAACAATATTCCCACCTTCTATCTGACCCGGAAAAGCATACGTAGATGATGCACATACCGGATATATTCTTTGAGGATAAGTGTAATTCGGACCGGAACTATTTCTTATATTTTTGTCGACACGATATATCAGTAAGCCTCCTTGAAATAAAGGACCGTTGTATTGAGGACCATTTAATAATCCGGCATCAAAACCTTTCTTTTGACGGTTTTCAAGAATAAAAAAGTCGTCCTGAACATTTTCCAGAGAAGTAAAATCAGTGAGATTATTTCCCTTTTGATATATATATGCAACCGGATTCTCTGCAGCATTTTCGAGACTAAAAGAACCCGAAGTAGTTAAAACCTGAGGTTTAACCCATCCGAGCCGGATTTTTTCGTACATATTCATATGTGCCGGGCTATTACCATAAAACATGGATGTATAAAAATTATCTGTAATATAATTATGAGAGCCACCCGCCATCAGATCCCATTGTCCTGTACCCTTATATACGCCATTTCCATCGTAAAAATCTTTTGATTCAAAAAGAAGATGGGCAAGCTCATGAGTCGGAGTACCAATTGTCGAAACTTTTCTCTCATCTCTGTTTCGCATATTGGGGCTTAATTCGGCTGAACAAGAATATCTCTTAAATGTATATGTCTGCCCGTCTTTAGAACTCACACAATCATAATCGTCCGGATTTCCGGGTTCTAAAGAACCTCCCATCCCAAAACCATATTGATGTGACCAGGCAAATCCATTGGCAAGACCAGCAAAAGCCTGATCTTCTCCTGCATAAATAATATGCAATCGGTTTATCTCACCCGAAGGATCTGCATATAAAGACAAGTCTAATTCGGATTCATTTTGTATTTTATTTTTTATTAGGAATTTGCCCAGTTTACTCAAGTTTGTTACCTTATATACCCCAGCTCCTCTGTAATTGGACATTTCTTCGGCACGATAAGGACCAACCACATCGAAAGTAATATTTACCTTTCCATAAGAATTTTCCCAAAAGTAATCTTTGACACTGCCATAAGCGGGATTTCCTAATGTTCCGGTGTAGCCCCTCTGATTTAATAGCATCTCAAATTTAGATTTTACATTTTCAGTAGTCATCGGGTTATCGGCAAAATCAACCAATACGCAAAGTACACGGAATTCACCTGTATAAGGTCGGGTTCCAAGTGCACGACCTTTGACTTGCTCTTTTTCGATATTCCATATTTGGAGCATACTGTTAACCTGAGAAGTACTGTAAAATAACTTCTGAGGTATCGCATTTATCCGGGGATCAAATGACCTTTTCAGTTGTGTATTTTTATAAATAATATCTGATGGCTCGAGATCTCCCTCACTATTTTTAAGGGCATAAACAATACGTCCATCATTGTCTAATAAAAGTGTATGCCCATCGGGAGATTCCATCCAATTGATTTTCTCATCACCTCTTAAATAATACTCGATAACTGTACCATCGGGTTGTGTGTCTTTGATTAATTGAGGTTGAGCAGGACCTGCACTCGTACTCATGGATATAAGAAATATACCCAGAAATAATAATAATAGTCTTTTCATAATAATTTTGTGTATAATAAGTGTATAGTTGTTTAAGTTTATTCATTGCTAAGAAACCGCTAAATTAACATTTCTTCTCATGAAAACATAAAATTCATAAACTAAAATAAAATTAGATCATTAGAATATCACTCTTTTGACGCAATCATTTCCCCTATTTTTATAAAACACGAATTATATTATCTTATTATTAATTACATTTGTAGTATCAGCTTAAGCTATCAAACCTTTATTATTACTAAGATTAATATATAAAACAGTTGACTCTTTAACAGGTACACAAATAAACCGGCATCTGTTTCCTGTAAGCTTGTTTACCACTAACTATTAAGCTTAAAATAATAAATATTTCGCATTACCTAATGAACTCTAAAAATGAAAAAAGGAAGTATTCTTGTTGTGGATGATAATAAAAATGTACTGAGTGCATTACGTATCTTGTTAGATGGCTATTTCGAAAACGTCTATTTATTATCTACTCCCAACATGCTTATTTCTATGCTAAGGGAGAAAAATCCCGATATTGTTCTGTTAGATATGAATTATTCAGCTGGAATAAATTCGGGTAACGAAGGGTTATACTGGCTATCAGAGGTAAAAAAGATAGATCCCGAACTACCCGTTGTACTTTTTACAGCATATGCAGATATAGAATTAGCGGTGAAAGCGCTAAAAGAAGGAGCCTCCGATTTTGTTGTTAAGCCTTGGGATAATACAAAACTGTTGGCTACATTACAAGCCGCTTTTTCGTTACGACAATCACGGAAAGAGGTGAAGAAGCTCCGAGAGAAGCAAAACGTACTGAATTCTGAATTGAATAAAGAAGAAGATGTCTGCTGGGGAAAATCAGAAGTAATGCAGAACCTTTTGAACCTGATGAAAAAAGTGGCAAGTACCGATGCCAATGTTTTGATAACGGGAGAAAATGGAACGGGAAAAGAACTCATCGCAAAAAAGATACATCACCTATCATTACGAGCTAATGAAACTCTGGTAAGTGTAGACATGGGAGCTGTAACCGAGAGTTTGTTTGAAAGTGAATTGTTCGGACATACCAAGGGGTCGTTTACTGATGCAAAAACCGATAGAGCAGGAAAATTTGAAGCTGCTGACAAAGGTTCTCTTTTTCTCGATGAAATCGGCAATCTTAGTTATACTTTACAGGCTAAGTTATTGACCGCTTTGCAGTCAAGATATATAATAAGAGTGGGAAGCAATACCCCTATTCCGGTGGATATAAGACTTATTTGTGCCACAAACCGAAACTTATTTAAAGCTGTGCAGGACGGTGAATTCCGTGAAGATTTACTATACCGTATTGATACCATACAGATAGAAGTGCCCCCTTTACGTGAACGACGTGAGGATATATTGCAACTTGCCAATTTTTTCCTCAATAAATTCACAAAGAAATACAACAAAAAAGCATTAACGATAAGCGATAAAGCCGCTGCAAAACTAGAAAGCTATTCCTGGCCGGGTAATGTCCGTGAATTACAACATGCCATAGAAAAAGCTGTGATATTAAGCGATGGAACCGAACTGCAACCAACAGACTTTTATATGCGTCCGATGGAAAACAAAGCAGCCGTAATAGAGTCGATGAATCTCGAAGAAATGGAGAAAATCTTAATAGAAAAAGCCCTTACAAAGTACGATAAAAACATATCGGCAATCGCCGCCGAATTAGGCATAACAAGACCTACTTTATATAGTAAAATGAAAAAGTACGGATTATAAGATCTTTTAATCTTATCCTTTAGAAAATATGTTTAAATCTATCGAATACAAACTTATTATTTTTGTTTTGTTGCTGATTTTATCAGTAGCCTTAACCACTTATCTGATAACTCAGAGAGAATATGTATACATTGGAGTATCTGTTCTGCTTATGCTGTATTCTTTGAAAAGTTTATATAGCCATTATAAGAAGTTCAATCAGAATATCCTTTTTTTGCTGAATGCATTAGATAATGGAGATTATTCGTTCCATTTTACCGAAGCCAAAACCTCGAAAAGGGAAAAAGAACTGAACCAAATGATGAACAGGATCAAGGATATATTAACACGAGCACGAAAAGAGGTCATAGAAAATGAAAAATTCCTGAGTCTTATTATCGAAAGTGTTTCGACCGGTATTATAATACTCGATCCTAATAATAATGTACATGCCACCAATCATGCCACCAATCAGTTGCTGGGATTACCCGTATTTACGCATCTTAATCAGCTAAAACCGATTGATGAATCGTTACCCGAGTTATTTAAGAACTTAGAGGTAAAAGATAATGCCCAAATAAAAATAGCTAACGAACGGGAAGAAATCCAGATAAGCCTGAATGTCTCCAAGATTACATTGAAGAAAGGTACGATGAAGGTTATCACCCTCAATAACATCGGCAATGAACTGGAAGCTAAAGAAATGGAGTCGTGGATACGGTTGATCCGTGTAATGACTCACGAAATAATGAATTCGATAGCACCGATTACTTCTTTAACCGAAACTTTACTCTTTTCTTATAAAATGCAATCGGCCGAAGCGCCCGGTGATTCACTCAGAAGAAATACGGTAGACGCACTTGAAACTATCAGTTCTACAGCTAAAGGGCTGATTACATTTGTTGATTCTTACCGTAAATTTACAGGAGTTCCAACCCCTCAGTTCCGTAAATTCGAGCTGGTACCTTTACTCGAAAAAGTATTACATCTCGAATCATCCAATATGGAGGAAAAAGGCATTGAATCAAGCATTATTTATACGAATAAACATATTGAGCTAAATGCCGATGAGGGACAAATCACTCAAATATTAGTCAATATAATAAAGAATGCAGTCGAAGCTATAAATAATTCTAAAGGGAAAATTGAAATAAGAGTATCGGAGTCTGAAAACAAAGTCTCTATCGACATCTACAATAACGGAGACCCCATTCCATCGGAAATTGCAGCCCATATATTTATTCCGTTTTTTACCACAAAAGATTATGGAACAGGTATCGGACTTAGTGTATCGCGCTATATCATGCGATTGCATGGAGGAAATCTAAAGCATCATACATCCAATGAGTGGACTGTTTTCAGTCTTATTTTTAATATCTAATTCGAACAAAATATGAGTAAAAAATTAATCTTAAGTTTGTGTTTTCTATTATCTACAATAGCAGTTATTACAGCTCAAAGCTCTATTGGCAGTAATTATACGCTAAAAGAGAATATATCTTACATCAGTAATTCAGAAAAAGATACTTATAAATTAGAGCGTTGCAAACTGGATATTTATTATCCGGTTGACAAGAAAAACTTTTCTACGGTTATCTGGTTTCATGGAGGAGGACTAGAAGGTGGAGAAAAAGGCATCCCCGACGAATTGAAGAATAAAGGTATAGCAGTTGTAGCAGTCAATTATCGCTTAAGTCCCAGAGCCAAGAATCCGGCATACATCGAAGATGCAGCAGAATCGGTAGCATGGGTTTTCAACAATATTGCATCCTTTGGTGGTAATCCTGATGACATTTATATTGCGGGACATTCGGCAGGAGGATATTTGGCTCTTATGGTCGGACTCGATAAAAGTTATTTGAATAAGTATAATATAGATGCAAACAGAATAAAAGGATTGATACCGATCAGCGGACAAACAAATACACATTATACAATAAAAAAAGAGCGGGGACTTCCTTTCGAAATACCTTATATCGATAATTACGCACCATTGACCCATGCCCGAAAAGATGTTCCGCCGACACTTCTTGTTACAGGAGACAGGAGACTTGAATTACCTGCACGTTATGAAGAAAACGCACATTTAGATGCAATTCTAAGAACATTAGGCAACAAGGAAATTACCTTATATGAATTACAAGGGTTCGATCATGGAGCGGTGTATGCTCCTGGTTGTTATCTGATTATAGACTGGATTAAAAAATATAGTAATAGTAAAGAATAAAAAGGAGCGGAAAAAATTCCGCTCCTTTTTATACAGAAGTGATTTTCAAAGTAAAGATTGTAAATTTCAAATCAGAATTGATCTCTTTTTCATTAGCTGTTTTTTACTGAATTGACCGGATTTATCTTTGCTGCCTTCCAGCTTTGAAAGCTAACAGCAATCAGAGAGAGCAGAGCAACAAAAATACTTGCAGCAATATACATCCACCAGCCAAGATTTGCCTTATATGCAAAATTTTCCAGCCATTTATCTATTATAAACCAGGCTATAGGTATAGCTATACAGACAGAGAGTAGAACCCATTTTAGCAGACTTAAATTAAGCATTTCGATAATTTCCCAATTGGTAGCTCCGTTTACTTTCCTTATCCCGATTTCTTTTGTACGCGATTTTATCATAAATGCCATAAAAACAATCAATCCGAGAATCGTTATGATTAAGCATAATACCGAAAAGAATTTAATGGCTTTTCCGGCATTCAACTCATTCTTGTATACAACATTGTAGCTGTCACTAAGAAACTTGTAATTGAGCGGATAATCGGGGTTTACTTTTTTCCAAACCGAATTCAGGGTTTGCATAGCTTGATTCTCCTGTCCCGGAACGAATTTGATCATAAAACAATTCATAAACATATTGCGTTGAAGTATGATCATTGGAACAGCATCTTCATAAACATTAGTGTAAGTAAAATCTTCTACTACTCCCGATATTACCGCCGATTGGGTATAATCGAGCATACCATGCTCGATCTTTATTTCTTTACCGATTGCCTCTTCGGGTGAAGAGAATCCAAACACTTGCAAAGCTTTTTTATTGACAATAATATCTTCTTTTAGATTCGAAAATATTTTTTCGTCCATTCGTTTGAAAACAAGATATTCCTCTTCTTTTAGAGTCATCTTCAGAGGAGGAAAAATCTCTCCGCCAACCAATCTGATCCCATAAAAAGAAAAGAAATCCTCACCGACTACTAATACAGGCAAATGTATTTGCTCTTTGCCGTCTATAGATGCACCAACCATATCTCTTACTGCCGATCCGGGTAACTGCATCGCTCCGGTTACCGATTCTATTTCTGGATGATTTAGTAGCTCTTCTCTCAATGAAGAATAGTTACTAATCACTTCTGCAGGCTGTTCTTCGAGAACAGCAATATTACTTTCGTTGCCCCCGATTTGAGTGTTTTTGATCAAAGAGATCTGGTTATTTATGCCTATAGTTACAATAATGATAAAAATAACGATACTATATTGTATGATAAGCATATACTTTACATTGGAAAAAGAAAAACGGGTCATCCGTAAATCAATACGATCATTGAAGAAGAATGTAGATGAGATATTCAATAAAACAGGTAATAGGGAGACAAAGAGAGTAAAGAACAGAAAGAGCAGGCTCAGTATTACCTCCTCACTAATAGTAATAGCATCAAACGAAATTGAAAAATAATCTGCTACAAATACAGATATCAATTTACCGATCAATATTCCTGTAACAGCCAACCAAAGTACCACTTGAAATTCATCTTTAGCGACTAGTAACGATGATGCTCCATTAAGCCTCAACAATTGATAATACCTTTTATTGTAGGCGAAAATAACAGTCCCGTTGAGCCATAAATTAAACATCACAATGATGAAAAGTAGTACATTAGCCCCAATAATAAGATAGATATAGTATATATTTCCATTGGACTCCATTTCCCTCAAAACATGACTATGCAAATGTATGTCGGTCATAGGCATGAGACTTATTTTAGCACTTGGTCTTTGCGGATTGTCTTTCAAAAAGATATCGGTTATTTTCTGCTCCAACTGCGAATAATTCTGTCCCTTTGCTATTAATAGATAAGCGTAAAAGAACGAATTGTCGAAGTCTGTTTCACTAACAATAATATTTGTATGAAAATGCGTGTTATCAGGCAAATCTTTAAAGACCCCATTTATTGAGCACGTCATATCAGGAAATTTACGTCCACTCAATTCTATCTTTGATCCGATGATATCCGTTGTTCCGAATAATTGATTGGCTAGTTTTTCACTGATTACAACACTATTCGGAGATGCGAACACAGTTTTAGCATCTCCTTTCAGTAAAGGAATATCAAGTATCTGAAAAAGGTTTTCGCTCGAAAAGTATAGGTCGTTTATTACCTGCTTCGTTCCATTGAGTTTTAATATTGCAGGCGTTACTTTCGACAATTTTAGTCCATCCTCAATTTCGGATACGCTTTCCAGTATTTGATTAAAGTTGGTTCCATACATACGTCCATCAGCCTGTTGCCCGTCATAGCTCACCGCCATACGGACAATGCGGTCTGCATTGGAATAAAACCGATCATAACTAAGTTCTCTTTTCACATAAGTGTACGAAACAAGTATACAGGCAAACATCAAAGCCAAGCCTAATAAGTTGACAATCCTAAGGTTTTTACTTTTCAGAAAACGTCTTATTACAAATGGAATATTATACATATTATATCTTTTACTCGCTTTTTAATGAATCAACCGGATTGGCTCGTGCCGCCTTTAAACTCTGCCAACTTACCGAAAGAAGCGATAGCACCAATACTATCAGACCGGCTGCTGCAAATACCCACCAGCTAAGTTCTATTTTATAAGCAAATCCTTCCAGCCAACGGTTCATAGCATAATAAGCAATTGGACAGGCAAATACAAAAGCAACGAACACTCTGACAAAAGAGTCAAAATTGAGCATTCTTAAAATCTCACTTTCAGTAGCTCCATTTACTTTCCTTATACCAATCTCTTTTTCTTTTTGTCGAATCAAGTAAAGCGACATAGCAAAGACACCCATCACCATAATAACAATAGTCAGTATAGTAAATGCAGATATTATCTGCGAAGTCTTTTTTTCTTTCTCATATGCC
Organism: Dysgonomonas sp. HDW5A; assembly: GCF_011299555.1. NCBI lineage: Bacteria > Pseudomonadati > Bacteroidota > Bacteroidia > Bacteroidales > Dysgonomonadaceae > Dysgonomonas > Dysgonomonas sp. HDW5A. Next base: position 2,061,241 of record NZ_CP049857.1, read on the forward strand.
TGTTGTACAGTATCATCAACGAATCGAGATTCGAAGAATTCTCCTCCGGAGTACTTCGAGTACGTATCTTTTATTTGATCTGCTGTTTGATTCAAATCGGCTCCTTTGGCGATCTTTACAACAATATTCCAAGGGATATGCCCGTGAGGAAGATTCCTTATTCGCATCAAGCTAATAGGTTCTCTAAGCGATTTGAAGTTAAAATCACTAACAATTCCGGCAATTTGATTATAATTATTATGTCCAAAATTTGCACGAAACGAAACCGAATCGGGATGTAAGGCATTAAACGCAAACTGATTTACCCAATAGGTGTCATTGGTTGGCTCAATGCCGGTAGGAAATATCTTGATTCCAAATATTTTAAAAAACTCAGGGTCAACTGCTAATTCCTGAAAACTATACTGTATACCGTCTACCTCAAAAGAGTAATTATTACTTCCTGTCACGGGAGTTCCACGAGAATAAGAGACTAGTTCGACACCCGATATTGATTTTAGTTTATCCTTGAATCCATCGAGCTGGATACTGTCCAAAACATTATTCATAACCAAAATACCATCACGGTTAAATCCCTGATCGTAATTTACGAGAAAATCAGATTGTTGCTTGATGAAAAAACTACAGATGAGGAGGGTTATTGCAACAATATACTGGAATACAATAAGAACTTTAGAATACTTTGCTTTTACCTTCCGTGCAAAAGTACCTTTCACTATTTCCAATGGATTAAATCCTGAAATAATTATTGCCGGGATAAAACCGGCGACAATCGAAATAAGCAATACAAAAATAACAGCTATAAAGATTAACGAGGGAGTAAACTGACTGAATAAGTTTAAATTGGTATTTAGGAGATTATTGAAAAATGGCTCTATCAGAAATGCCATAAAGAGCCCCAGAATAAAAGTGAAAGAAGTCATTAGAAATGACTCTGTCAACAATTGCAGAACTATTTGTCTCCGACTACAACCCAGCAGCTTCTTCATGGCGGCTTCCTTCCCTCTGAATCCGGCCTGAGCAACAGTCATGTTAATATAATTAAGCAAAGCAATAACCAATATAAGTATAACAATACCCGTATATACAGTAATAAGTGTCTTGCTATTTTTTCTAATCGGAGAGTATGACTCATCTATTTTGAAGTAAGCATCTTCGAGAGGTATAAATTTAAGGTCTTCGGTAAAACCGTTTTTATAGAACCAGAATTCTTTCTTGAAAAGTTCTAACAGCATAGATGTTTTAGCAGGGAGATCACTCCCTTCTTTTTCAACAAAATACATAGTAAAGCCAAAATTATCAGCAGTGTTCAATATCCAATCTCCACCCCAAAGTTGAGTAATAGACTTATAATTGACAACGAAATCAGCCTGAGGTATCTGTGTGTTCTGAGGTATATCTTCCATTACGCCCGTAATAGTATGCTCTGTATTATTAATACTAAGACGAGCCCCTAACGGGTTTTTACCTGCAAACATTTTATTCGCAAATGATTTGGTTACCACCACAGACTTTAATGGAACCAATACCTGAGAAGGGGTACCTTCAATAAGTTTGAATGAGAAAGTATCGAAAAAGCTTGGATCTGCAAATAATGCATCTGCTTTTATTCTAGATTGTCCTTTTTCCCCCAGTACTACCGGTGTATAATGTATGCGGGTATACGATTCGACCTCAGGACATTTGTCTTTTACAAAATCGGCAACCGGATTACCAAAAGAAGATGCCGTATCGTGTGCAAGAAGAAATATCCGATCTTTTTTCGTGTGAAAACTATCCACCGATAACTCTTGCTTCACATATATACCCAATAGTATCACAAATGTAAGTGATACTGCAAAGCCAACAATCGACACTAAAGTGTACAACTTATTTCTGAACAGAAATTTCTGATATACTTTCAAATCTGATATTCTCATTCTCGTATTTGTTTAAATTTTCGATAAAACGAAGGAGAAGCTTTATCTAACTAATAATCACTTTGCACATGAAAAAATATAAACTAGACTTCTCCTTCGTGACTTAATATGGAAACAGAAATTATTCGTTTTTAACAGAATCCACAGGATTGGCTCTTGCGGCCTTCCAACTTTGCACAGTAACAATTATCACTGTTAATAATAAAATTAGCAACCCACTAAGCACAAATACCCACCAATATATTGGAGTTTTATAAGCAAACCGTTCCAACCACTTAAATATTCCGTAATAAACAAGTGGAGTAGCTATGGCAAAACAAATAAGCGTAATCCTGATATATGATTGATTCAGCATAACCAGTATTTCGCTGATAGTGGCTCCATGAACTTTACGGATTCCGATTTCTTTACGTTTCGAGTTTGTTTCGAAAATAACAAGTCCAAATACTCCTACGATAGAAATAACTATTGCTAATATGCAAAATGCAGTAATCATCTGACGCAAGTTTTCCTCTTTATGATACAATTGATTAAAGACGGTATCATAAAATTCTATTTTGAAAGGATAAGAAGGATCTATACTTGCAACCACTTCACGTATATGATTTGTTGCAGCGACTGGGTCACTACCTGCCTGCAAACGTATGTAAGAAACAGGAAGGGGATAACTCTGACTCATTATGAATCCAATATTATCATCGCCGGATCGAAGAGACGTAATCTTTACATTATCAACAATTCCAATTATCAGATTGGGCTTTGTTTTGAAAGACTCTAATGAAGTACCGGCTTCTATGTTATATTTCTGTTGAGCATGCTTATTAAAGAAAAATGTATTTCTATCCTCCCTATTATCGTCTTCAGTCGGCTCTTTTCCTTCAAGAATAGGAATACCCAAGACTTCGAAAAAATTCCAAGACACAGGCAACATAAAGAAACTGATCATCTCTTCATTATACTTAGCACCCGTAGTTGCATAGTGATCTTGTGCTCCTAGTTTCTGATACGAAAAAGCAACACCTTCTATTTCAGGGGATTTTTCGAGTCGACTGATATATTCTTTATGATGTTTTTTGTATAAATCGGAATTCAATTCTACAATTGCAATTTGCTCTTTATCGAAACCAAGAGAAAAATCGCGTATATATTTATTTTGTAACCATACAAAAGATGCAGACATAATCAGCCCAATAGATATTACAAACTGAAAACCAATCAATATCGTCCTTAGTTTCCTTCCGGACGGAGACAGTCCAAAATTACTCTTCAATACCATAACTGCAGGAAAAGAGGTCATATAAAGTACCGGATATATACTTACTAAACAGCCTATAACGAGAGATATACCTGCACACAATACAACTAAAGGTAAATTCCCGCTTAAACTGAGATCGGCTTCAATAAAAGATAACTCTCCTGTCTGATGTATTATCCACACATAGAAAATGCCTAATATGAAAGACAAACTGGTTATGGCAATAGTTTCAACAAACAATGTCATCCTTAATAACGAGGTTGGGCAGCCTAATACTTTTTGGGTATTGATGCTCCTGATTCGCAGAGGAGCTAAAGAAGCATTAAAGTTCATGAAATTAATAGCCGCAATTGCTATAATAAGAATAGCTATGGCTACAATCAGTTTGGTAATTTCCTCATTCCCGCTTTTAGTAATATTACCATCTTGAGTCTCATTTAGAAAATAAATATCGGTCAAAGGTGTTAAAGCCATGCTCTCTTTTATATCATTATAACCTTCTACATTTATTTTCGAGAAGTCGAAATTCGTATTAAAGTTTTCACAAACAGTCTGTACCGAACTTTTATCATCAAGAAGCAGGTAGCATAAATAGTTACTCGAATACCAATTCGACATGTCATAATTATCATCTATTGCTGTGAAAATTACATTTTTGATTTGTGTATTCTCCGGAACGTCTTTATAGACTGCACCAATAACAAAATCAAGGCGGTCTTTACTCCATATCGGTTCTTCGCAATGTAGCGATTTGCCTACAGCCGATTCCTCTCCAAACAATGTACGAGCCAGACTCTGTGGTATAATAACACTTTCGGGTTTCTTGAGGCAATCTTTTTCCCCTTCTATAACTATGAAGTCAAAAACATCAGTTATAGAGGGGCTACAAGTCATAAATTGATGGCGAAAGCCATTCTTTCCATCTTCCTTATTTACCGAGAAGTAAATTTTTCCTATATAAGGATTCAATATGGTCCCGGCTTTAATATGAGGTGAAGAATGAATAACATCTTCAATAAAGGGACGAGACAGTATAATTGAGAATTCACCATTATTGGGGAGTGTTACTCGAAAAACCTTGTCTGATGTAGAGTAACACCTGTCGAAATTACGTTCGTAATTTACCTGCATCAGAATAATAATGAAAGCAGCAAAAGCAACACTCAAGCCTAAAATATTAAAGGTTGTAGCAAGCCGAAATCGTTTTAGGGTATTGATTAAATTCTTTATTATTTTTTTCATTATTATAGTTCTCATAATTAATAGTAAGCACTTGTATCTGCTGTAATTTACATTTTGCTTTCTACTTCTGTAATAATCTGCCCGTCAAACAAGTTTATTGTACGGTGAGCAAATGAAGCATCATGCTGAGAGTGTGTTACCATAACGATTGTAGCACCTTCCTGATTAAGCTCGGTAAGCAAATCCATCACATCTTTTCCGTTCTTAGAATCCAGATTACCTGTAGGCTCATCGGCTAGAATCAACTTCGGATTTGCAATTACCGCACGGGCAATTGCCACACGTTGTTGTTGACCTCCCGATAGCTGGTTGGGAAAATGATTGGCTCTATGACTGATACTCATCTTCCGAAGCGTTTCCTCAACACGTTTTTTACGATCCGATGCTTTCACTTTTAAATAAGTTAAGGGTAACTCTACATTTTCAAAAACAGTCATCTCTTCTATCAGATTGAAGCTCTGAAATACAAATCCAATATTTCCTTTTCGAGATTGTGTACGTTCTTTTTCTTTCAGGTTACCTACTTCTTTTCCATCAAGAAGGTATTGCCCGGAAGTAGGGTTATCTAGCAATCCGAGGATATTGAGCAATGTCGATTTTCCACATCCCGATGGCCCCATAATAGCAATAAATTCACCTTGGGTAACATGCATCGAAATTCCATTTAATGCAACCGTTTCGACTTCTTCGGTACGGAATACTTTTTTTAGATCTTTAATTTGTAACATAATATTGATTTTTAATTGTTTTATTTTTAACTATATCTGACGATAAAAGGTCTGCGAAATTAATCTCTTTTGAGAGTCTCTACCGGATTTCGATTTGCTGTCTGCAAACAATTTAAACATACTACAGACAATACTATTATTAAGACGCCAACTCCACACGAAATGAATAACAAAGGGGATAAAGGTGCTTTTTCCGAAAAGTCTTCCATCCATTTTGCAGCAGCAATAGACGCAGCTAATGCACCGCAAATAAGAGCAGGAATAGTAATCCACAGATTATCTTTAAGGAATAGTCTTAAAATATCAGCCAGAGTAGCCCCATTTACTTTACGTATTGCGATTTCCGACTTACGGCGATTCACCTCGTTATTAGTATAACCAATCAAACCGATAAGAGTTATTACCAAAGTAACGATGCCTCCTATGGTTATTGCATTCATAAAACGTCGCGAATTACTGTATAATTTTATCATACTGTCTCTATACAGAGAAAGCGTAATATCTTTATCCGGAAACGATCTTTTGAATACATCATACACACTCTGAATATTATCTGAGTTCAAATCCTTAAGCTTTACTATAATAGTTGAGGCCGGTTCATTTGAGTAGAAGATAACAGAGGGTCGAGTGTCTTCACTTCCTATAGAGCCTAATCGGATGTCTGGATAAACTCCTATTATACGTGATGCTCCATTCTTCTGTTGATGCTCCGAGATGAGGATTTCTTTACCAATCACACCATCCTGCCAGTTTGCCAATGCAGATATTTTATCTGCAAACTTCTTACTGATCAGGATGTCATTACCTGATACCGATTCTTCATCAAAATCCTTACCTTCAATTACCGGTATTCCCATTAGTGTCAGATAATTCTCGTCTGCGCCATACATATCTGCAACATTAAAAAGCTCTTGGTCATTATTCGGAATATATACATTATTGCCCGAGGCAAAATTGAATGGTAGATTATCGGCAGTAGCAACTATCTCGACTTGAGGGATAGTACGAAGCTCATCTATTATTTTTTGCCTTTCGTTATTATTCACTCCTTTGGTGTTGTAGTAAAGCAGACTCTCGTAATTGTAGCCCGGATTGTCATTAACCATAACATCATATTGTCGTGCTACTATAATAAGCAGTGTAACAAGGAAAGTAGTAGTCACCAGTTGAAAAAACAAAAGTGCCATTTTCCAGCCACGCTTGGTCATAGTCAGACTACGGAAGACAGAAGATACAGGAATGCGTGAAAATAAATAAGCAGGTATAATTCCTATAATCAATGAAATAATTATGCAGACAACCAGCAGGATCAAACAAGTTTGAAGAGAAAACAAGGAATAAACAGAAGCCGATAAAATATCTTCCGCCGTACTTCTAAAACAGAAAATTAGAAATAGGGAAATTATCAAAGAAATAGCCAGATGCAGCGATGTTTCTCCAAATATTAGCTTCGAGATGTCTTTCTGCTCAGCTCCGTAACATTTATATACTGCAATTACTTTTCCTCGATTTACCAGTGTTGATATCAGAATCAGAATATAATTCATAATAGACGTAAATATCAGGGCAAAGGCTATCGCCGACAATAAAAGGGTCATACGCTTCGTCTCAGGCGTATCGCTATGTAATTGTGTGAGTGGCGATAAAGTATATGAAAGTTCAACACCTGCTTTCTTTAAATCTTCCATCGGTTGGTTGCGTTCCTGCATCTTACGCATAGCAGGAGTAAGACTCGCCGGATCGGTACCGGGTATTAGTTTCACATATCCCAAATAACGGTCGTTGCCTACCCAGTTTTGAGTACCATCCCACATGAAATTTGTTATAGATGCCAGTGATATTACAAGATCATATCTTAAATGTGCATTTTCGGGTACATCTTTAAAAACACCTCCAATAGTAATTATACGTCCGGGATAATTATCGAGCTGAATAGATTGTCCTATAACATTATTGCCCATTTTTTCGGCGATAGATTCGGATACCAATCCATATAAGGGTCTCGATAGTATTTCTTTTGCATCTCCACTAACCATCGGACGAGGTAATACATCAAAGAGACAGCTGTCTGCCATAATAAATGTACCCGTGTAACGTTTTTTGTCGGGGGTAAAGAATGATGCATCCCATCCCATGTATGTCAGTCGTGTGGCAACTTCTACCCCGGGCACTTCAGCTTTCATTCCGGGAGCTATAGCACCACTTACCTGCCCAAATTCGTTTGGTTCTTCGTTCCCGACTATCGCATGCGATTGTATCTGATAGATACGATCGGCATCCGGATAGAAATCGTCGTAGCTAAGCTCAAAGAATACTTTGGATATGATGATTAACCCCACAGCCAAGCCTGTCCCCAAAGACAAGATTTTGATGAAGTTATTTTCTTTCTTCTTCAATAAAGAGCGAAATATTAATTTAAAGTTATTCATAATAATTTTTCACATTAGTATTTTCAACCTTCGATTTTATTATCTCTTTTGCATTCAAAGATAGATTACTGTATCCCATGGCATTGACAGTCGCTTTTTCGGCCAGCAAGTTTTTGGATTGTAATGTACTGCCTGCACCTACAGCACAATCGTAGAATTTGGTTTCTCCTTCAATTTTAAAATTACTTCCGGCTCCTATATTGACTGAAAGGTAATCTGAATTGATTTTCAGTGTACCAAAAGATGATGCTGTAACTATAGTCAAAGAATCAGCTATTATTGGACTGGCCATTTCCAATTGACAATTGTGCAAACTCAAATAATTCAACTGATCGGTATATATTGTAATCTCACTCTTCGGTACTCTACCCGTTTGATCCAAAACTCTAATTTCGAGAATACCATCTTCAACTACTCTTTCTATTCCAACTGAGTCATCAAGGTGAATAGAAGGTGTTTCAGAAGGTGTAAGGTTTACTTTAAACCCTGATAAACTGAGCTGTCTAAAGCTACTCTGTGCTTGAGTCATGATGAGACTGAGAATAATCAGAATCAGTGTAAATATATTTCTCATAATCTTTGAATTGAAGGTTATTATTCGTTTTTAATCGCTTCTACCGGATTTAGTGTAGCTGCTTTCCAGCTCTGCCAGCTTACTGTTATAGCAGATATTACCAAAACAAGCATGCCTGCACTCAGGAACAGCCACCAGGGTATAGGCGCTTTGTAAGCAAACTGATCGAGCCACTGTTGTATAATATAATAAGCTATCGGAACGGCTATCACATAAGATATGAAGAGCTGTAGTAAAAGGTTTTTGTTGAGTAAGATCATTATCTCTTCAATAGTAGACCCGTTTACTTTACGTATGGCAATCTCTCTTTGCTTATATCTTGTATTGAATGACACCAAACCATATACTCCCATAATGGCAATAACAACAGTGATTATACCAAATAGACCAATCAGTTTTGCCATATTATTCTCATTTTTATATAAGTCATTTAAACGGGAATTAAGGAAAGTGAGGTTGAACTCTTCATCACTGAATTTCTTGCATGTATGCCGGATATATTCTATATTTTGAGGCATATTTTCTCCTGATACTTTAATAAAAATAAAGTCCAGCATATTGGTTCCGTTCAGAATTACAAATGCCATCGGGCGAATAGGGTTTCGTAACGACTGAAAATTGATATCACTGGCTACACCTACTATTGTTCCCTTATTGAAACATTCGAAGTCCTTGCCGATTATTGAATTGTCGAATTCGTACTTTTTCATGAACTCATTGTTAAATACAATTTGCTCTAACCCCGATGGATTCTCTTCAGAGAAATCGTTTCCTTCGATAATCTTAACCCCGAAAAATTTCAGGAAATTGGGTGTAACAGGCCAAGATGAAAAATTAACCTGCTTTCCTTCCAGACCACGTGTCCAGCCCATACCGATATATCCAGGGATAAATTGTGATGCTGTATAATCTATAATATGGCTATTTTGAGTCAACTCTTTACCAAATGTATTATAGTCGGTTTTCAGTCCTCGAAGTGGCAAATAAGCAACATTCTCTTTTTCGATACCCAAATCATAATTCTGCATATAGTTTTGCTGTATCTTAATAAAACCCGAAATAATGATTAAGACAATAGCAACTATAAACTGTATGGTAATCAACACATTTCTGATCTGATTTCCTTTAGCTGATAAACTGAATGAGCCTTTTATCGCAGCATCCATCTTAAAAGAAGTTGCATATATGGCTGGGTATAAGTTTACCAAAAAAGTAATCAGCAGGAGTGATACCCCAATAGTCAATATTATCCATATGTTAGATGATAATGCTATATCTGCCTGAAAGAATTCGGCTAATACCGATTCACTAAAGAATTGAATATATATCAGAGCAAGTATGAAAGAAATCAGAGCCAGAAAGGTTCCTTCCAGAGCCAATCCCAATCTCAACAGGCCTGTATTAATCCCCAATATTCTATGTGTATTTAATGTCTTGATACGGGAAGGCACCATAGCCATAGAAATATTCAACAGATTAATAAATGCTATTATCAAAATTAAAATACCGATAGCGAGCAATGATAAGGTCGTGTTTATATTTCCATCTCGTAAATCTTCAACATATAGGTGTAAATCATAAAAGGGTATTAATTGAAGTTCAACTTTGTTATCGGGTTGCTCCTCCATAAACTTAATGAAGTCTTCTCCCAGAAATTCTTTGCTATTTAGTTTCTCTTGCAGAGAAGCGGCAGTATTGGGTTCCAACTCAAGGTACATAAAGTAATTGCTATTCTCTCTGCTATTATCCGGTTGATAAGTGTAACATGCATTTACTATAGTACTATTTTTAGGAAAATCCTTATAAACGGCTGCTATAGTATATTCTTTCTTTGAGAAATGTCCGAAAACGGTTTTTCCTACTGCATTTTCTGTTCCGAATAGTTTTATAGCCGTTTTTGCCGGAATCAATAATCTACCATCTGAAACTAGAGCATCCGCTGCATTTCCATGCAAAATATGCGGAGTAAACACATCTAAAAAACCGGGAGAGGCAGATCGAATAGGCACTTCAAACATTTGCAGATTACCATCCTCTGTTTTTACATCAATTTGAGGTGCAATACTTCCTTCCAAAGATACGGTAGTGTAACTTTTTACTTCCGGAAATTTTGCTGCCATATCTTTAGCATTCGGAATACTGATCCAGGGAGACCGAACCTTCTCTGTCGATTTGTAATAACTAAAGAAGTATGTGTTATCAGCTTTCTCAAAAGATCTATTGTATGTAAAATCGTAATACACCTGTATCGCAACCACTATAAATACTGCAAACGAAACAGATAGCCCCAAGATGTTTATTACAGACGACATCTTATAATGCTTCAGCAGGTGTTTGATATTTTTCAGTATGAAATTCATAATAGTAGTATTTTTACTTTAAGATTAATTCTTGTACATCTCCATAAGTGTCATAAGACGATGTGATTACTTTCTCACCGGATTCCAGTCCACTTATGACTTCATAGTAATTAGGGTTTTGGCGACCTATAGTTATTTTCCTTTTTATTGCACGGCTTCCATCGGCAGTAACCACAAATATCCATTGCCCACCCGTTGCCTGATAAAAGGCTCCTCTTGGTATTAGTATCGCATCTACAGGTTGTCCTAATTGGAGGTTGATATAATAGGTTTGTCCTGCTCTGATATTATCCGGGCGTTCGCCTTCGAATATAAAATCGGTTTTGAATTGTTTTTCTCTCACTTCTGGATATACTTTACGAACACGCAGGGCAAAGTTTTTATCCTGACGTTCGAAAGTGGCGTCTAATCCGGTTCTCACCCTATCAATGTAATGCTCATCAATCAGTGCTTCTACTTTGTAATCCGATAGAACACTGATTTGACCTACACGCCCACCTGTTGCAACCGTTTGTCCGATCTCTACATCCAACAATCCCAATTGTCCGTCAACAGGAGCTTTTACATTTAGGTTATCAACGCGTTGACGCACAAGCATAAGATTCCGGCGAATATTAGATAAACTTTCTTCCATCTGATTTATTTGGATGCCTCTGTACAGCGAGTCTTGTTTCTGACGTTCAACAACTAAGTTTCTGCCATCCACAGCATATTGATAATCTTCCTGTGCCTGAAGGTATTCCTCCTTGGATGTCAGGTTTTCTGAATATAGTTGCTTGTATTGCTGATATTTTCTCCTCTTTCGTTCCACATCCATATCCAGTTGAAGCTTTTCCTTTTTTAAGTTTAGCTTCTCCTGCTCCATCGCAACTTGCGTATTTCGGAGAAAGTTTTGCTTTTCGGCTAACTGAGCTTCACTATCCAGAATATTAAGGCTCAACATAGGGTTGGTCAGTTGTACAATGACTTCTCCGGCATGCACTTCCGACCCTTCTTCTATTAGTTTTTGTGCAACCATTCCTCCTTCAATAGCACTCAGTTGAATCGTATTGATGGGTTGTACCTGCCCGCTGATACGCACATAGTCATTAAACTGCCCTTTTGTTACAGATTGGATGCTTAACTTTTGCTTATCAACATTCAATTTCGAAGCATGGTTGCCAAAAATCAACCAGCATATCGCAGCCAGTACGATTACTCCTCCAATCACAAAGGGGATATGTTTTTTCTTTAACCCTTTTTTCTTTTCTATAATTGTATCCATATCAATATATTAAATTCACTGAACTATTTGTTGCTTTGGCGAGTGTAATCACAATAGATAGTTCTGGTTGTAAGATGTATTACTAAATGTTTACTATTGCTTATTCTTTATTATCTAACAACAAATGGTTCTCCCTTATAATAAAGAACTAATTCGTGCTTTAGTTGAAATTTAAGTCTGGAATTTAGCTCTTCTGCTCTCGCCTGAAGCAAGCGGTTAGCACTTGTGTGGAGCTCTATTGCGCTGATGAGTCCTTCTGAAAATTTCCGTTCATTTACTCTTTGAGCAACCTCCATTGCCTCCGTTTGTTTTTTTGCCTGATAATATTCGTCTACCTGACCATTCATATCGGCAACAGCCTGCTCTATTTCGCTATATAATACCCGTAATGTTTCCTCCTGTTGGGTTTGAGCTATCACAACCTGAGCTTTTCCCCGTCTCATTTCAGCTGTACGAGAGAAGCCATTGAAAATAGGTATCCGAAGAGAGAAACCGATATATCGACCCATCTTGTTTTTGAATTGATAATCGAATGACGAATAATCACTGCCATCCATATAACGGGAGAAATTGGTAGAATACCCGCCCTCCACGGCTATCGATGGAAACAATCCTCCTTTGGCAGCCTTATAGGCTAATTGTTTAGCTTCTACAGTAGTTTCGGCGACTAGAGCCTGAGGCAAGTACGTTTTAGCCTGTTCAAAAATAGTATAAGCTGATTCTTCCGACTTTGCAATTATTGCCAGCGGATCCGAGTCTTCTATTTCGAAAGTTTCATCAATCGGGAAATTCATTTTTTCTTTAAGTAATATAAATCCGATGGTTAAGATATTTTTTTGCCGTGTCAGATTATAAGTATTGGCTGCCTCCTGAGCAGTCATCTCTGCCACTTCGGGAAATCCTTTTACACCTAATTCCATCATTCTTTGTACTTGCTTTAAATTGGCGGTACTCTCGGCTAGCTCTTGTTCGGCAAGTTTAACTCTTTCTATATTATATAAGACATTATAAAAAGCTTCCATAACTTCAAAAGCGATCATATCTTCGGTATATTCGAGTTGATGCTTCCCCATAAGCTTACTCATTTTCTGCATTTTTAATCTGTTTATATTTCCAAGTCCATCAAAAAGGGTTAAGGATGAATATAGATTATAACTATTGCTGAAAGAGTTTACATTTGTATAGGTATTCGTTTCAGAATCAAGTCCACGACCAAAATTAAATGATGCTGAAGTATTTGCATTTATGGATGGCAATAGCTGCCCGATGGCCTCCAGATAATTCTGATGATAAATGCTGTTTTGTGCTTCTTGTTTATTTCTTCTGGGGCTGTGTTTTATTCCATATTCCATACACTCCATAAGAGTCCATTTTTTTTCTTGAGAATAAGCTGTCAGGCTTATCAGAATAAAGAGTATAGCAGCTAAGTATTTCATAATAATATTTACAGTTTTACTTATTTATAGACCAATTTCATGCCAAAACATATAAAAACATGTAATAAAGACTATTACATGTTTTCTGCTTTTTTATTAGTGTAAAATTATTTTACACGAGATGTTTAATTTCTTTATTACTTTTCAGTAAAAAAGAACAACTCTGTTCGATAAATACAATTATGAAGGTTTATTTCTCTTATCGAAAATAGCTTTTAGACAAGAAATAGGAGGGATATATTTTAAAGTATAAACAAATAACAATACAGCTCTTTTTATAGATTAGATAAAAGAGACTTCACCGACAGAAGATTATTTTGATTAATATCGGAATTGAAGAGTTAAAGTAAACGCATTGTCTTTTAAATCATTCTCGAAACCAAGAAGATTAGCGGATGTTTCATTTCTAATTATTTCATAGTAAGCTTGTAGTTCTACATTTTTGTAAGCATGCCAAATAGCACCGAATCCCACCGTACTATATTTGACGTCAGCTCTGTTTGTGCCATTCAATCCAATATTATTGCCCGATACTTTTGTGTTCGGATCGTACCAGTCGTACTTAAGCAGGGCTTCGAACGGTAATTTACCAATATCCTGAATTAAGAAAATATACGCTCCCGTGAAATTTCGCAGATAAGTATCATGCGACGGGCGTACAGAAGATTGGGGACTTACTGTTCCTGTTGCCGAACCGGGTTGCTTACCAAATATATATTCAGCTCTTAGCTGTGTTCCTCCAAATGAGTTTGTCCAATTTGTTTGAAGATCAAAACCAAGATATTCACGTCGGGCAAATCGACCTAAGTTTTGAGGGTTTGAGTTCAAGACAAAACCACCATCTTGCATTCTGTATACATTTTGTGTTCCTTGATATACGCTACCCAGATAATAAGAAGTTCCGACTGTGAGGGAAGCATTTTTTCCAATTTTAGGAGATGCAGTCAAGTGACCGATAAAATCCCGTCGGTTATCACTTTCCATAGATATACCATTTCCGGCGACTAAAGCTGTTTCCAAAGAAAATATATCAAGAGGAGACCCATCTTTTGCTCTGAATTGTATACTCGCCCCTAAATCACGTTCGCCCGGAAACAAAGTGGTAATAACTCTCGAACGTTCGGGGGACTCTCTGCGTGAAGATGAATATCCTATTTCGTGCCCGAAAGGACGGAAGAAAAGTCCTGCCTGAATAAAGCTGGTTTTAAACCAAGGGTCTTTTATTTTCAGATAAGCATCTCTGGGTGCAATACCTCTTTCTGTAATGTCAATTTGAAATACTACAGAGGTTAAACCTTCTTCGTAAGTCGTTTTTATACGCCCCCTTCGGATACCTACACGGTTAAAACTTTTGTCAGGATTTTCATTGGGTCCGCCTATTCGTATATTAGCGTCTTTTTGAGCCGATATAAATTGAGGTTGGAAGTACCCACTTAGCTTGATATTATTGAGTCGGTTAACGATTCGCTCTAAATTCTCTACTCGATGTTGAAGTTGTTCATTATCATTTATACTATCTTTTTGGGCAAAAAGATAACTCGACAATGTCAAGCACAGGACAATGAGGAGAATGCGTTTAGTAATCTTCATATGATAATAAATAACAAAACAACTTATTTTTATGTATTTACAAATATATCTTTTAATTATTAGATATCACTTTATGACTCCTTTTTTTTGACACAATGTAAAATTCTGCTCCTTTATATTATTGCAGAAATTCTGCCACATATGGATATAGAACGTCATTATTCACAACATAACTTCCATGATCATGTCCTTTTATTATCTTTAATACTGCATTAGGCATTGCGTTGACAATATTTTGAAAGCTATCTTCATAATACAGGTCATCTTCTGCTCCGATAACCAGGGTCGGGGTATTGATTTCTTTTAAATCGTCTAATTCGATATTCGGTTGCTCCAGCATCATTTTAAATAATGGATCTTGCGTCTTTTCGTATTCTTCAGCAATCGAGTTATATATATCCAATTTAAAATCGCTAGGTTTTAGATTCACTCCAAGTAACACCATTCGGTTGAACGTCTGAGGATATTTTAAAGTAAGTAATAAGCTTATAATTGCTCCGTCACTAAATCCTATTACTGACACATGTTTCAATTCTAGTTTTTCGATAAATTGATGAATGTCTTCGGCCATAGTTTCATAAGTAAAATCTTCGGTTCTTGTACTGGCACCGTGGTTACGGCTATCAATAGCATATACCGTAAATTGTTTTTCTAATTTACTTACCAGTTTATCGAATATTTGTAAATCTTCTCCATTGCCATGCAATAAAATGAGCGGATTTCCATTTCCTTTTACAAGGTAGTTAAGCGTAATATTATTGACATTTATTTCCATGTGTTTTGATAATTAAGGTCTAAAACCTGTTTTTTTACTCTAATAATTAAATAGTAAGTAAAAGAAAGTATTTAATGAAATGTATCATTCAATACTTTCATTGAGATATGTATAATGAACTGATTGTACTCTACACATTGTTTACTATCTGTTGGCTAGGTATACAACTCTAATATAATTATATTTGTAAGAATAATGACTAATTAATGGGAAATTCATCACCAAACGAAATATTTACTCTTGCAGCCGATATTGTGCTTAATACGTCGCAATCGGTTTTTCTGACAGGTAAAGCGGGTACAGGTAAGACAACATTCCTGCATTATATCCGTGAGCATGCAAATAAAAATGTAATAGTGGCTGCTCCAACAGGAGTAGCATCAATAAATGCAGGGGGAGTAACTCTACATTCTTTATTACAGCTTCCATTCGAGCCGTTTATTCCGAACCTTGAGGGTAAAAAGAAACTTGAATTTCATTTCAAATTGCGTAAGTCGAAGATTGAGATGTTACGCGAACTCGATCTGCTCATTATAGATGAAGTCAGTATGCTTAGAGCAGATATGCTCGATGCTATAGACTATTTATTGAAACGTTATCGCAATAATCAGCAATTATTTGGCGGTGTACAAATTCTCTTCATAGGAGATATGTATCAACTTCCACCGGTGGTACAACAGCATGAGTGGGATCAAATGAAAGAGTATTATCCGTCCCCATTCTTTTTTCATGCTCAGGCACTGCAAAATAATATGCCTTTGTATATAGAGTTAAAGACTATTTACAGGCAAAGCGATCAGATTTTTATCGATATCCTTAATCGTATTCGCAATAGCTGCACAACGTCTGCTGACCTACAAATACTGAATAAGCGTTATGATCCTTCTTTTAAGCTAACAGAGGAAAACAGATATATTGTTCTTTGTACTCATAACTATAAAGCTGATAAAATAAATAATGATGAGCTGGCTCGTCTGACTGCAAAAGCTGTATCTTTTTCGGGGAAGATAAGTGGCGATTTTGCGGAGAACTCTTTACCTACCGACTTTAATCTATTGCTAAAGGTTGGGGCACAGGTTATGTTTGTGAAAAACGATGCAGGAGAGAAACGTCGTTATTACAATGGAAAACTGGCAGTCGTTAGTTTTTTATCAGAAAAAAAGATAATCGTCCGGTTCGAAAACGGTCATGAAATGGAGCTGGAGGAAGAAACATGGCGCAATGTACGTTATTCGTTAAACGAAGACTCCGGAGATATTCAAGAAGAGGAGCTTGGAGCATTTACTCAATATCCGATCCGATTAGCTTGGGCTATTACCATACATAAGAGTCAGGGCTTAACTTTCGACCGTGTTGTAATCGATGCAGGACATGCTTTTGCTGCCGGTCAGGTGTACGTGGCACTCAGCCGCTGTACTTCTCTGGATGGGATAGTATTGTTTTCTCGTATTGCGGCAGACAGTATTCGCACGGATGAGGGAGCTATAGCTTTTAGCCGTAAAGAGTTGAAGCAAGACTACCTACAACAAATATTAGAGCAGGAAAAACCTTATTATTGTGCTGAACGATTAAAAAAGGCATTCGACTGGTCACCCGTAGTCCGTAGTTTGCGTTCGTTCTATGAATTAGTCTCAAGCAAGACCATTCCCAACAAAGAGGAGGTTCAAAAATTAGTTTCACAATTGTATTGTAAGGCTGAAGAACAAGAAAAGATATCCCAAAACTTCAGAAAGGAACTTCATTCCATATTATATACATCCAACCCTGATATCTATTTAATAAAAGATAGGGTAAATAAGGCTGTCTCTTATTTTCATAAAGATCTGCAACAAAACATTATTCTACCAATAGAGAATCACATTAACAGTTTAAAGAATGCTTCTAAGGTAAAAGCGTATTTGAAAGGGATACGTGAGATTGATGCTACTTTATTATCATTTCTGGCTAAGTTAGAGCATATACGCTATGGTAATATTAACCTCACTGAAAATATTATTTTTGACAAAGTAATCATTCAAAAAGCAGAAGAGGTACAAGTTGCTGAAAAGAAAGAGAAAGCTCAAAAAGGAGATAGTCAACGTATTACTCTTTCGTTATTTAATGAAGGAAAATCGGTAAAAGAGATTGTAGCTGAACGTAATTTATCCACTACTACAATTGAAGGGCATTTATCGGGTTTTATCCTTACTGGTGATTTGTCTGTTGATAAATTAATCTCTAAAGACAAGCAGGATTATCTCATCCCCCGATTAAAGGAGATACCATTTAATACTCCTTTATCGAGTATCAAAGAGAACTTACCAAAAGAATATAGCTATCTGGATATTAAATCAATAATCAATCATCTGAGATGGTTGAAAAGCTCTTCCGAATAAAAAGGGAAAGGAGTTGGATGAAATGATGATGGGTTGCTAAAATTTTATTCTTGTATGATTGAATACATTTTCATATCTATAACAGCACCATTCTTTACTGCATTTTTTCTTAAAGTGCCTTCGCATTTAAAGCCACATTTTTCAAGTATACGGCATGAGCCCGTATTATGGGCAAATGGTTCTGCAAAAATTCTGATAATATCAGTATTCTGAAAAACATAGTCACATATTTGTTTTACCGCACTTGTTCCAATCCCTTTGCCCCAGTACGGTTCTGCAATATAATATCCTAATTCGGCTGTTTTTGAATGTATATTTGTCTGGCGAAATATGCCTATACTGCCTACTGCCTTGTCTTCAATAGTTATTGCAAAAGCATACACCATTTCGTCATCTGCAGTAAGCATTGTAGTAATGTATTCTTTGGCATCTTCCGGTGTATAAGGAAAAGGTATACCATCTCTTAAATTATCAAGAATCTTTTTGTTGTTTAGAGCTTCCGAAAGATCATCTGTATCTTCTATTTTCCATCGGCGTATTTTACATTCCATTTTATTTTCTATTTATCTAGTCTCGCTAAGATAAATATTCTATTAGTATAAATCGGCAATAATGATATAAAAAAAGCCTCTCAGAAATGAGAGGCTTTTTATCTAGTGATCCTGCTGGGGCTCGAACCCAGGACCCCATCATTAAAAGTGATGTGCTCTACCAACTGAGCTACAGAATCTACCTATTTGCTTTTCTTTCAAAGCGAGTGCAAAGGTAGTATAATAAATTATATATCCAATAGCATATTGTAAATTTTTGCTAAATTTGTCACTGATTGATCTTCATCCTGAGGTTTTATAAAGGGCGTGGAGGTCTTCCTCCACCTCCCGGAGGACCGAATCTGGGCCCAGAATCATTACCCATATCACTCATTTTGGCACCACCTTTGAATATTTGAAAGCGATATATAAAGCTAAACATAAAATAACTTTCTAAAACATTAGTTCTCGATTCGCTTGTAGATTCTGTTGAGAAGGATTGAGATATATTCGTTTTTTGATGTAGTATATCGTAAATGCTGAGTTTCAGCGTGCCGTTTTTAGCTTTGAAAACTTGTTTTGATACAGAAGCATTCCATAACCATTCATTCAGTTCAAAGCCTTGTGTTGTTCCCGCATTTGCCGAATAATTGAGATCGGTATCCACCACAAAGTTGTATGGTAGATATAATGTCGTATTAAAGGTGCCTCCATAGTTATAAACAGTACGGTCTTGAAGGTTTCCTAAACTGTTATTTGTTGTTGTGTATCTAATGTTACCTCGAAGCCCAAAATCAACTAAATCAGATCTGTATTGCAGACCTAAACTTTCTGCAAGGTTCAGGTTATTTGCTGTATTTCTTAGTGTATCTATATAAGCGTTATTGCGTGCATAGCTCACAAAAGACATGGAGTTTATTGAAAACTTTTTGTTTTTTAGAGGTCTGTTCATTATCAGTCGTAAATTTGTACTCCAATTGCCATTTATATTGTCAAAAGTGCGTTCTTGCCTACCTCCAGATAGTGTTGTTGTTCGTGAAACGATGTCATTTGAAGCAAAATTAAACCCTCCGAATACCATAATTGCACTGGCTTTCTCCGGATTAAATTTTTGATAGCGCATTCTGAACCTATTGCTGAAGGTTGGTTTCAGATTGGGATTACCATAACTTATATTCAATGGATCCGATTCGTCTCTTACGCTCGATAATTGGGTGGTTGTTGGCTGAGTAGTTGACCCTGAATAATCGATACGAAGATTATGTCTTTTATCCCAAAGATAGTTAAATTGGGCAACAGGTGCATAGTTGAGAACATTGTTGGATATTTCGGCACTTTCTTTAGGTGTAATAATCCAGTTATTCATTCTGGAAGGTTGCAGCATAACTCCAATTGTATAATTGTATTTTGCTCTTACCGATTTGAAATTGATTCCTATTTCCTGATTTATGAAGTCATTCTTCAGATTCTTTGTCGCTGTAGAGTCGATGATTGTGTAGTTTCCGGAACCATCGTTTCTGAATGTATTTTGGTCAGCAACAGAATAATTTTTTCTGAAGCTATAATTAAACTGAATAAAGTTATTTCGACCGATAGGCTCTACATATGACAGATAGGCTCTCCAATTATGGCCGTTGTTTTTTTGTTTGGTATGTATATCAATAATTGAAATGGAATCGGGTTTGAGATCTTCTCTTGTGGCTTTCTTCGACCAACTGTCGATGTCATTATCCAAATCATTGAAGCCTCCTGACAAACTTAAGCTAACTACTCGTCCTTTTTTACCCAATTTACGGCTTATTTCTAGTCTCGCATTTGCCGATCTGGTTTCTCCTTCCGAAAAATAAGTAGAGTTACCCCAGTTGATACTATCATTTACATCTTCATAAGAGCTGATGAATTCACTAACATTGGATGTCCTATTTTTACCATATTGCAAATTGGGTGAAAATATGATTTTAGTTAATGAGTCGGGGGTCCACTCGAAACGAAAATCTACTCCATAGTTATCACTTTTGTTTTCGCCTTTATTGTTTGTGTTTTGAAATAAGTTTCCTTTTGGATTATTGGGTGTGAATCGTTCCACATGTTTTGAGGTTATTACATCATTTTCTGTTCTTCCCGCACGGGTGTTACCTCCCCATTTTAATTTATCAGAAGGAGTTATAGAGAAGTTAAAGCCTCCACTTGTCGATTTTATAATTCCATTTCCACCACCAAAGTTAATTCCGCTCGGGCGAAAACCTCGAAATGAATTTCCTGCATTATCCGTGAATCCTTCGTTATTGGTGTTGTTTGATCCCCCCATCAATGTAAATTGACTATCATTATGCATATAGTTGGCTATACCACTTACGCCATATCTGTCGTCACTCCCTAATCCTGAAGTTGTACTTCCGTACAACCCCTGTTTCATATTCTTTTTTATGGTTAAATTAATAACGGTTTCATCGTCGCCATCATCAAATCCGGTCATTTGAGCCATATCCGATTTCCTGTCTAAGACCTGTAGTTTATCGACCATTGCTGCGGGAAGGTTCTTTGAAGCTACTTTCGGATCATCGCTAAAGAATTCTTTACCATCTACCAATATTTTTTTTATCTCCTTGCCGTTCACTGTTATTTTTCCTTCGGAGTCTACCTCTGCTCCCGGCATTTTCTTTAGTAAATCTTCAACAACAGCACTGGGTTGTACTTTGTATGAATCGGCATTATATTCTACGGTATCTCCTTTTATCGCAATTTCGGCGGCTTTGGCTGTTACAATCGCTTCGCTCAACATAATTCCATCGGCACTCAGTAGTATATTGTCCATTACGACCGATTTTTTGCTTGCATCAACATTGGTAAAGCTTTCTTTGTAACCTAAATAAGACACACTAACAATGTATTTTCCCGGATTCACTGTAATTAAGAACTTTCCGGCATCATCCGTTGCCAGTCCTGTTACATAAGTACTATCTCTTTCTTTTAGAATTCTGATGCTGGCTTGCTCAATAGGACTATTATCGGTCTTATCCAAAACTGTCCCTGTAATTCTGGTATTATTTTGTGCGGCAAGAGGTAGTAGAATACATATTACCATTGCAAATGCGAGCAGAAGTTTTTTCATTGATCAAAAAAGCATTATTGTTGAGAGGTTTTAAGCACTATGTATCATAAGACAACAGTTGAGAAGAAAGGTTTAATCGGCAATCTTCTTTTTTTATATTTTTTTGTAGATAATTCGCAATATCATCATATTTACGAATTATTAATTTTTTAGAATCTCCTAAAAGTTTATTTATTAGCTAAATTTGGAGTTTAAACTAATACTGCTTTGTTTAAAGGCAGAGTGTTTGTTTGTCCTCTTGTTGTTCTTTGTTAACAGATGAAGATTATCAGTTCACTCTTATAATTATTGCAGTTATTACAATTAATAATTATTTATGAAGAAGATGATTGGGGGTGCAATGTTGCTTACATTGTGTTTTTCCTGCTCCCACCAGCAGTATGTTGCTACCGGTTTGCAAGCTCAACGATATCCAATTGTGGCGGCAGACTATTCTCAGACCAATAATGAGATGCAATCTCTTGTAGATCACTATAAGATGAAGCTTGATAATGAAATGAATCAGGTTATAGGTGTTTCGACTCAGGATATGACTTATGGACGTCCCGAAAGTTTGTTGACAAATCTTACCTCGGATGTGATGGAAGCATATGGTAATAAGTATACCGATGATGCCTGTGATTTAGCTTGCATGAATGTACATGGACATCGGGCGAATTTGTCGAAGGGTAATATTACGATTGGTAATATTTTTGAAATATATTCATTTGAGAATACCTTAGTTTTAATCAAGCTAAAAGGAAGTGATCTGTTAGATGCTTTTGAGTCTTATGCAAAAATGGGAGGATCGGGCATATCTTCTACAGTTAAATTGCTGATAAAAGATGGAAAGTTAGAAAGTGCAACCGTGAAAGGCTTGCCCGTGGATAAAGATAAAGTATATACAATTATTACGCTTGATTATCTGGCTGACGGTAATGACGGATTGGATGCTTTTAAAAACTCGATTGAAGTTATAGAACCCGGATTGACGCTTCGTGATGCTATGATGCAATATGTGAAAGATCAAACGGCAAACGGTAAAGAAATATCATCTGTATTAGACGGGCGAATAATTATTGAAAAATGAGATAGTAAACCTCTTGATTATTAAATGCAAAGTTTGAATTACTGTAAAAGATAAAGATTTAAGATGAAATTAAGAAATATATTACTATTCTCACTATTGTTTATAGGGTTGATGGTAAACGCCCAAAAGAAGATTGTGATTTTAGGCACAAATGATACTCATAGTCGTATAGAGCCGATTCCCGAGAATGATAAAAGTTACGGAGGAATGGGAGGTGTTGTTGCTCGTGAAGCTTTTATTGAAGGGATAAGAAATCAAAATAAGAATGTACTGTTGTTTGATGCAGGAGACTTTGTGCAAGGCACACCTTATTTTAATCTTTTTCATGGACGAGTTGAGGCTCAGGCTATGAATCTGATGAAGTATGATGCCGGAACATTGGGTAATCATGAGTTTGATTACGGTCTGGATACGCTGAAAATGATTGTAAAGAAGCTAAACTTCCCTATACTGAATTGTAATTACGATTTTTCGAAGACGGTGCTCAAAGATGATATAAAGCCTTATGTTATTTTGAAGCGATTCGGTCTGAAAATAGGAGTCCTGGGAGTCGGTGTAGATCCCGAGGGATTGGTTCAAAAAAATAAATATGAAGGAATGGAGTTTAAGCCAGCTATAAGCAGTGTAAACTTTTATGCTAAAATTCTCAAGGATTCTAAAAAATGCGACTTGGTAGTTTGCTTGTCACACTTGGGATACAATGACGATATAAAGTTGGCGGAGCAGTCTAAAAATGTAGATATTATTATTGGAGGACATTCGCATACTTATATGGAAAAACCTGATATGCGTACGAATCTGGATGGAAAAGAGGTTTTGATTTTCCAAACAGGAAAGAGTGGGGCGTATGTAAATAAAATTGAGGTAGAATTAGATAAAATCAAAAAATAATGAGGAAAGGGATCATTTTTAGTTTTGTAGCATGTCTGTTTCTTTCGGTTTTTTCTTCTTTTTCGAAAGAACGGATAGAGCCTTCGATGATGAAAAATGCAGACAAACTGAAAATGCGACAATGGGTTGACTCTGTATATAACCAGATGTCATTGGATGAACGCATCGGGCAGTTAATTATTATTCATGTAAATGGTGATAATGGTGCGGCTAATCGTCAGAAATTGGTCAGTTTAATTAGAGATCAGCATGTCGGAGGTGTTTTGTTTTCAAAAGGAACCCCCGAAAATCAGGCTAGGCTTACTAATTTAGCTCAAGAGAACGCCCGTGTACCTTTGATGATGACTTTTGATGGAGAATGGGGGTTGTCGATGCGTTTGGCTAATACCACCCGTTTCCCTAAAAATATGATGCTTGGTGCAGTCAAAAATGATTCCCTTATTTATTATTATGGAAGAGAAGTTGCCCGTCAGTGCCGATTGGCAGGTATACAAGTTAATTTTGCACCTGACATAGATGTAAACAGTAATCCGTCTAATCCGGTAATTGGTATTCGTTCTTTTGGCGAAGACCCCAAGCGTGTAGCTAAACTGGGAGTGGCTTATGCCAGTGGACTTGAAGCAGGAAAAGTAATGGCAGTAGCTAAGCATTTCCCTGGTCATGGTGATACTTCTACTGATTCGCATAAAGTACTTCCTCTGATAGATCATAGCAGAGAGCGATTGGATGATGTAGAGTTGGTACCTTTCAAAAAGTATATTGATGCCGGTTTAGCTAGTGTTATGACCGGGCACTTAAATATCCCTGCTTTAGATAATAGTGGAGTTCCAAGCTCATTGTCAAAGCCGATTGTGACAGATTTGTTGCAGAACGAATTAGGCTTTGGTGGTCTTATTTTTACTGATGGGCTTGCGATGAAAGGCGTATCTGTAGAAAAAGATATGAGTGTAAGAGCTATTCTGGCAGGTAACGATTTGCTTTTGGGACCTCTAAATGCAAAAAAAGAATATGAAGCTTTGAAGGCTGCTGTGGCGGATGGTATGCTGAGCGATTCACTGATAAATGTAAGATGTCGAAAGATACTCGAATATAAATATATATTGGGATTAAATAAATTGAAGCCGGTTGATGTTGATAATCTTTCATCTCGATTAAATATACCTTATGCCGAATGGCTGTGTCGTAAATTGAATGAAGAAGCAATCACCTTGTTGAAAAATGAAGACAAAATTGTTCCTTTAAAATCTTTGGATAAAAAGAAGATTGCAGCAGTCTCTTTAGGTGCACCGCATAACAGCCCCTTTCAGATGACTTTGAGGTTATATGGTGATGTTACCTGCTTTAATGCTATGAGCATTGCCGAATTAAAGAAGTTACAACCTGAGTTGAGCCAATATAATACAATATTAGTTTCGGTTCATTCCAATAGAGTTTTTTCAAGTGATGATATTCAAAGTGTTGTAGAAGGAAAAAATAGTGTGATCACTTTTTTTACATCACCCTATAGCATGTCTCGATTCAATAACGTTATAAAAAATACAGATGCTGTTGTTTTAGCTTATGAAAATACCCCATTTGCACAGGAATATGCTGCTCAGGCAATCTTTGGCGGAACTAACATATCCGGAAAATTACCTGTTACGGTAAGGGGGCTTTATGCCGTTGGTGACGGAATAGAAACTGAGAAAACAAGACTGGGCTATAATCTGCCGGAAGAGGTTGGTATAAAATCATCGGATTTAGATCAAATAGAAGCAATAGTAAAGGAGGGTATTGCACAGCAAGCGTTTCCGGGTTGTCAGGTTTTGATAGCTAAAGATGGAGTCGTTATTTACAATCAATCATTCGGATCGTTTGAGTATAATCAAGCTCAAGCGGTGACTAATGAAGATTTATATGATCTGGCCTCTATGTCTAAAGCATCGGGAACTATTCCTGCAATAATGAAATTGTATGATGAGAAAAAAATAACCCTTCAATCTCCATTGAGTAAGTATGTTCCGCAATTGAGGGATACAGATAAAGAGAATCTGACGATTCGTCAAGCATTGTTCCATGAAACAGGCTTGCCTTCCATTATTCAATACTATATGCCTGCTATAGATACTGACAGTTATGAGGGGAGATTGATTAGTTATAAGCCTTTAGACTCATATCCTGCTCTTATTGATAATGGTGCATGGGCAAGAACGGACTTTAAGTATAAGTCAAATTTGATTTCGGATGTACCTAAACCCGGTTTTTCAAAGAGAATTTCTGAAAATCTATATATAAGCGATAGTTATCAGGATACAATTCTTTATCGTATTGCCGAAAGTAAATTGCGACCTAATAAATCGTACCTCTATAGCTGCTTAAACTTTATGCTTCTCAAAGAAGTGGTAGAGCAGGTGAGTGATAGCGACCTGAATACATTTTTGCAAAATAATTTTTATCGTAAGCTCGGTGCAGTAACAAGTACGTATAATCCGTTGACGAAGTTTGATAAGAATATGATCGCTCCTACTGAGCAAGATGATTTTTTGAGAAAACAACTGTTGCAAGGTTATGTACATGATGAGGGTGCGGCTTTCTTGGGTGGAATATCAGGTAATGCCGGATTATTTTCAAATGCTAATGATTTAGCTAAGCTTTATCAAATGTGGCTCAATTTGGGAAGTTATGGAGGCGAGAAATATTTAAGTAAGGAAACTACCCGTTTGTTTACGACAACTAAAAGCCCAAACAGTAGGAGAGGTCTAGGCTTCGATAAGCCCGATCCTAGAAATAACCGTTCGAGTCCAACGGCTCCACAAGCTCCGATAAGTGTGTATGGACATACGGGTTTTACAGGGACATGTTTTTGGATAGATCCGGACAATAATATGATCTATATCTTCTTGTCTAACAGGGTGAATCCCTCTCGTACACACAAAAAACTGATGACTTTGAATATTCGCCCGCGTATACAATCGGTAATATATAATGCAATGAAAAAGTAAAAAAAGTGCGGTAGCACTTGCAGATATAGAAAATTGTTTTACCTTTGCACACGCAATGCGATAATGGTACCATAGCTCAGTTGGTAGAGCAACGGACTGAAAATCCGTGTGTCCCTGGTTCGATTCCTGGTGGTACCACTTCAAAATGATAAAAACGAAAGAGTTACATGAAAATGTAACTCTTTTTTTGTGCATAGAATTGTAGGTTTTGATGGTTTTAGAGGACAAAGTTAAACCAAGAGTTAAACCGAAATTTATGGTTAATGTCTTGTGTTACAAATCAAAAACGTTAGCAAATGGCGAACATCCTTTAGTAATTCGTGTTTGCAAAGATGGAAAGAAGAAATATCAGAGTTTAGGCATTTCAATTAAGGCGGAATATTGGGATTTCAGTAAGAATCAACCCAAGCGGAACTGTCCTAATAAAGAAGCAATTCAGCAAATTATTATCCAGAAAACCAAAGAGTACCAAGAGCAAATCTTAGAGTATAAAGTTGAGAATAGAGATTTTACCGCAAGAGCGTTAGTCGATAAAGTAAGTAATCCTGTTACAGCAAAAACGGTTAAGGATGTATTTGATTTACAGATAAAACGGTTAATCGATACGAAAAGATTACGTTATGCAGAGATGCATGAACTTGTAATGAGGTCTTTAATTAAATTCAATAGTCATTTAGATATTTATTTTTCTGATATTGATATTACTTGGTTAAAAGGATATGAAAATTGGCTACGTGCAAACAATCTGAAAGAAAATACAATAGGCTTACGATTCAGAACATTACGCACACTTTTTAATATAGCCATTGAAGAAAAAATTGTTAAATCAGAATATTACCCTTTCGATACATTCAAAGTATCTAAGTTAAGCCAAAAGACAGCAAAACGTTCTATCTCAAAAGATAAAGTGTTAGATGTGTTAAGTTATAAAGGCAAAACACTTTATGAATGTTTGGCTATTGATCTATTTACATTCTCCTATTTCTCAGCAGGAATAAATTTTGTCGATATGGCACAATTAACAAAGGATAATTTACTTGATAATAGGATTGTTTATGTCCGTAAAAAGACAAAGAAACTGATAAATGTACCATTGCAACCACTAGCTATTAAATTGATTGATAAATATTCAGATGCTAATAGTCCTTATTTATTCCCTATTTTAAGCAAGTTGCATAAAACAGAACAACAAAAAGCAAATAGGATTCATAAGGTTATCAGTAAGGTAAATAAGAATCTAAAAGACATAGGAAAAGAACTTAATCTACCGATTGACTTAACAACCTATGTCGCACGCCATACTTATGCAACCGTTTTGAAGCGTTCAGGTGTTAATACTTCTATCATATCTGAATCATTAGGTCATAGTTCAGAGAAAGTGACTCAAATCTATTTAGATAGCTTTGAAAATAGTCAGATTGATGAAGCAATGAAGAATTTGTTGTGAGAAAATAATGCTAATCATATTAAATTAAATACAAATAGAATGGACTGAAAGATGAATATTCAGTCCATTCTATTTGAATAGAAAGTTGTTAAATGAATTATTTAAATATAATCTCCAAAAACTTCAACCATTTTATTTCTCCAATTTTCAGGTAAATCCGCCCAAGTATCACCCCATTCTTCTGATTTTTTATAGGCTTGATATGGTTTTTCATATGTGGCTGTGTAACCAAGTTCTTGTTCCACATTATTTACCATCATAATTATTTTACCATTTTCGCCTAAAGCTTCGAAAATAGGTTGATTGAATCTTTCGGCATTGGGTTCATTTGAATCTTGATCATGAACTACTATTGGATTTATTCCCATTGATGTTAAGTACTTTACTAAACTAATAATAGCAGCTTTGCCTCTTGCTTTGATTATTTCAAAATCAGACAAAAGCTTTAAATATTTAGTCTTATCAAGCCTTTTTAGAGTTTCCTTAATTAAGATATCTTCAGTGTCACCTTCAATTATAACCACATATTTAGTAAAGAATATTCTTGAAATATAATTGTCTATTTTTAGAATCATCTTTACATAATGCTTTTCGTCAGCTTGTAGCTCTTTAAATTTCTCGCTAACACTAAAAGTATTACACTCAACATAATTCCCACAGCTATAAAGTCTATTTAATACTTGTTTAGGTTTTTTCGAGATGTCAATAATATAAGGAGAATGTGTGGACGCAATGATTTGAGAACTTTGAGAACTTAATTCATAAATAGCATCTCGCATTTGATTTGCAGCACTAGGATGTAAATAAGTTTCTGGCTCTTCAAAACATATAATTAAAGACCTAGTATGTTCATCTTCTTTTTGAGATAACCACATTTGTCTAAATCTAAGCATACCGAAAACGGCGGCTCTAACCATCCCTGTTCCTTGATTATCGACAGAGGTTCTTATGTTACTAGACATTTCAACATTAAAGGAAGGTTTTAAACTTGTAGGATCACTTAAGTTTGTAATTGCATGGAGCTTTGAATCTGGAAAGACAGATGATAAGATATTGTTTAAATCTTTCATCATTTTGCCAAACTCAGAATCTTCATCATTAGGGTCAAGTTCTTTTTCTAGATTTTTTAAATGAGTTTGTGCTTTCTCGAAATTATCAGAAGTTTCCCGCACTGTTTCAAAAAGTTCACTAAGTGTTTTACTTAAGACACCACTACCTGTTCCTTGTATTTCATGCATGCCTACGTCTACAGGAATTAATAGAAATCGAGGTAACATTTTTAGTACATTACCAGGAATGCCTCCTGGATTCTGAAACCAAGTTTCTTCATCAGAAATATCCCAAATCTCATCTATTTGTTCAAGCTTTTCTAATGCCGCCTTACTGACCCCTATACTCTTATCTAGATCTGGAAAAAATTGAGTCATTATTTCTTCTGACAAACCTTTATCTATATATTCTTGAGGCTTTTTACAGTCTGAATATTCTTCTTTTAGAATTCTTACTTTAGATTTAAATTCTACTATTACGTCTTTGCCTAATTCGTAGGTTTTTCTATAAATTACAGATAACCCAGTTTCTTGGCTACCATCTGGAATTTCATAGCTGAAAATTCGCCCTTTAAAGCCTCTCCAAATTCGTGCTTCTTCGGGGAGATTTCTAAATTCAGCTTCTAGTACTACAATATTAGTGTCAACCTTAGTTTCATTTGTATCTTCATCTAATATCGAATGATACTCGAATGTCGTAAGTTGTTTCTTTGCGGAAAGTAATGTTTCTATGGCTCTAATTACAGAACTTTTTCCACAATTGTTTTGACCAATTAGAAAGGTTGCATCTCCAAATAAAATTTCGATTTCTTTCAATCTTTTATATCCAGAAATTTTCAAAGAGTGTAGCTTCATAGTGTTATTCGTTTTGATATGTTTTTGTTAATTAGAAACAATTATACGAAAAATATTTCAACTATATAGCTAGAAAACAAATCCTCATTTAAGAATATCTTCTTTTTTGCCTAAAATGAATAATCAATGAACACAGACAATCCTTTTTACATTAAATCCGAACATTTACAATTCGTAGAATCCTTAATAAAACAATACTATGATTTTCATTCAAGTATGTTCATAGATGAAATCCAAAAAGGAGTTGAAAATAGTAACATAGGGTAAAAAACTTCTAAGATAGCCAAATTGATGAAGCAATGAAGAATTTATTGTAGTTATCAATCACAATTATAATGGGGATATTTTTTGAGAAATATAGATTTTATATACCCTACTCACATTTTATCCTCTATACTATATTGAAAAAAGAAAGGTTTATCATAAGGTTTTATTTCAATAAAAGTAATTTGATAATAAACGTTGATTATATCAATAAGTAGTTAATGAGTCGAATTTTTAATTTTTAATAAAAGATAAATTACTTTTTTTGTGTATTGTATTGATTAAGTCGTTAAATTTACGAAAAACAAACTGTTAATTAAAACTATAGATTATGAAAGACCAAATTTTCGAAGCGATTGAAAATCAAAACTTATTAGAATTTAACTATGAAGGATACTCTAGGACAGTTGAACCTCATTGTTATGGACTTACAACTAAAGGAAATGAAGCAATAAGAGCATATCAGGTTGATGGGTATAGTTCTTCTGGTAAAATGGGGTGGAAATTATATGATTTATCAAAAGCTGATAATTTAGAGATTTTAGATGATATTTTTGAAACAAGAGATGATTATAAGCGAGGGGATAAAGGAATGTCTAAAATTTTTATAGAAATCTAAATTTATGACTCAATGGGGCACTATACAAATAGGAATGAAAATTCTCCGATTCTATATTATAAAATAGAAGAAGATAATATAACTGTTTGGTTTAAGGGGGGAAATCGTATACTTATAGCTATAGAGAAGCAGGGAGAGGTCATGTTGAAGCAATGAAATCTTTATCTCTTAGTGGTTCTGGATTAAGTGCATATATTACGAGAAATGTGAGATTTGATTATGATTGAATATGAATAAATTATCTATTAATTTTGAAAATTGTTATGGTATTGGAAAATTAATAAAGGAGTTTGACCTCTCAACTTCAAATACTATACTCATATATGCTCCAAATGGAACAATGAAGACTTCGTTTGCTAACACCTTCGAATGTTTTGCTAAAGAGCCCCGAAAAATGCCTAAAGACAGGTTATACCTTGATAGAGAAACTATTTGTCAAATATTAATTGATGATATGGAAATAGAAAGTAGCTCTATTCTCGTAGTCAATGCAGAAAATAATTCTTTTGATAGAAGTGATAAGATAAGTTCCTTCATTGCAAGTAGATCATTAAAAGAAAAGTATGATGCTATTTATTCGGAGTTAAACTCTTTTAAAGATAAGTTCATAAAGGAGTTAAAGGTGATTTCTCAAAGTACAGATTGCGAGAGTGAGTTTATTACGACATTTTTGAGAGATAAGGATGACACATTTTTCACACTTCTTTTATTTATTCGAGAACAGCTTAGTAATAAATTTAAAAAATTTGACTTTAGGTATAATGATATATTTGATAAAAAAGGAAATGTTAAAAAATTCTTAGAGAAAAATCATGTTTTACTAAATGAATACTTTGAAAGTTATCAGGAACTTATATCAAACTCGACATTTTTTAAACAGTCTATTAACAATACCTTTGGAACACTACAAGCAAATGAAATAATAAAATCGACAGATGATAATGCTTTCTTTGAAGCAGGACATAAGCTCGTGTTAGATGGGAATATTGATATTGATTCTGCTGAAAAACTAAAAAAAATAGTAGAGGAAGAGATAAAAAAGATCATAAATGATGAGAATTTAAAGAAAACTTTCGATCGGGTTGATAAAGCTATTGGAGCAAATGTTGAGTTAAGAGCATTTAAAGTTGTAATAGAAAAAAACAATTTACTCTTAGTTGAATTACAGGATTATGAGGCTTTCAAAAAGAAAATCTGGATAAATTATTTTTCTGAACTTATAGATGATGTAGATATATTGATAAATCTTTATAATGAGAAAAAAGGAGAACTTGAAAAAATAGTAGAAGAGGCAAAAAAGGAGATCGATACATGGCAAACTATTATAGGAATCTTTAATTCAAGATTTTATGTCCCATTTAAAGTAAAACTCACAAACCAAGAAGATATAATATTAAAGCAAGAAACAGCAAACCTCGAATTTGAGTACAAAGATAAGACTGATGCTCTTCTAATTATAAAAGATAGAGCGGGGTTATTACAAGTTTTAAGCAAAGGAGAACAACGAGCATATTATATTCTTCAAGTTCTATTTGATATAGAAGCACGGAAATCTCTAAATACAGAAAGTCTGTTAGTCTTCGATGATATTGCAGATTCTTTTGATTATAAAAACAAATATGCAATAATAGAATACCTCAAAGATGTCCATGAATCTAATCTATTTAAATCAATTATCTTAACTCATAATTTTGATTTTTATAGAACTGTTTCATCTCGTTTAAATTTGGGGGGAGCTGTATTGATGTCTATAAAAGATAAAAATCGTGAAATTAGATTGGTTAGAGGACAATACCGAAAAGATGTATTTAGCCATTTTACACAGAATGCCAATGATGTGAAAGTTTTCATTAGTTTAATATCATTTGTCCGAAATATAGTTGAATATATAAAAGGTCAAGAATCAGATGATTATAAAAGTTTAACTTGTTGTTTGCATATAAAAGATAAAAGCACAGGTATAAAAGCTAATGATATATTAAACATATATAAGACTAATCTAAATAATTGTATAGATATTTCTATTGATTTTGGTGATAAAAATATAATTGAATTAACCTTAGATACTGCTGAAAATATTGTATTAGAAAATGCTATAGATGAAATTTTACTAGAAAATAAGATCGTTTTATCTATTGCTATACGCTTAAAAGCAGAATTGTACATGAAAAGATTTCTGCCTGAATTTGATTCTAATATTTTAAGATCAAATCAAACGAGAGAACTATTTAAAGAATTTAAGAAGAATAATGGTGAAAAGGATATTCTTTTAGTATTGGACAAAGTGAATCTGATGACTCCAGAAAATATTCATATGAACGCCTTTATGTATGAACCATTAATTGATATGTCTGTTGGACATTTGACTAGTCTATATAATGAGATAAAAAAATTGCAATAAATGTCAACAATAAAATTAAATCAACAACTCAATCGAGTTGAAATAAAAGAATTTGAAATAGGAAATTCCATCGTATTTAATTACTTCAATAATATTCCAGCAAATGAACGAGATGGAAAACTTCTACGTGCAATATATATAGGAGTGTTGGCAATGATGGAGGATCGAATTTCGGCATTTCTTTCTAAAACTTCTAATGAATTGGGAACAGAATTAGAAAGTTTAAAAATGATTTTCGAGATGAAAAAAGAACTTTTCTATAAAAGTACAATTAAAGGAATACTTGCGGAAGATGAAATTGCGGAATATTTAAATAGTTATTTTCAAGAAAAGAAACTGAAAGATAAAGCAGTATTAACAGGGAATACTACAGGACTCCTAAATAAAAATAAAACAGGGGATATAATATGTGAAATTGATGGAAGTAATGAACTCAAAATTGTTCTTGAATGCAAGTTTGATAAGAGTATAAAACTAGGAGATATAGAATCGAAAGATATTTTTACCCGAAAAACTGATACCGCATGGAGTCAATTGATAGAATCAAAGGCTAATCGAGATGCTAAAGTTAGTATTATTGTTTTGGATATATCATTAATTGATAATTCAATATTACGGAATTTCGATAATGTTGGATTCATTCCATCAGTAGGTTTTGTTTGTATAATTGACTCACAAAAAGGAGACTATTCTAATCTTGCTATTGCATATATGCTAGCTAGGGATATTGCAGTCAATGCTAAAGATGTTGAACTGGATAAAGATTTATTGGCGATTCTTATTAATCGAATAATAAAAGACACCAATGAAGTTCTTACGATAAAAAGTTTAGTCCTAAATAATATAGAAAATAATAAAGCAATATTACGACAACTAGAAAAGTCATTACTTTTAGTAGAATTTAATCAAGAGTATATGAAAAAATTTCTGGAAGAAGGAACGCTATCTAAAAAAGACCTATTAGATTTTTATATGGCAGAGGATGTTAAGGACAAATACAAATTGATAGAAAAAGAAATAAAAGAAATTTGACATTTTTTGAAGGATATTATTTTCCAAATAATACTTTTATATACCATCTTCAAATTTTTCCCTCAATATATCAATCACATTATATGGGGATCATTTATTAAAACATTATGATACAAAGAATATATTGGGGTTTAGAGTCAAGTCTATCAAACTAGTTGCCTAAAATACAGTGTCTTTTTTTCTTGATGTTTTTTTTTACGAATATTGAAATATATAATAAATGAAGGCTATAACCGAACCGATTTATCAACTACCCCTTCCTGCAAGTTATTATCAAATAGCGGAACCCTATCTAAATAAATATTTTAATATTGAAAGAAGAAATATAAATAAACAGATATTTGCAGCAGTAGCAGAATCCTCCGAACAAATACCATCAGAAGACTTCTATAACCAAGATCATTTAGAGTTTCTAATAAAACATGATTTAAAAATAGAGTTTGAAGTCTATAATCCACAAATAATAAGTGAGTGGCTTAAAATATATAATATTACAGAAAAAGTTGAATTTAATACTACAATAATAATCGCAACTCACTTTTATATTCAAATTACTAAAGCCCCAAGTTTAGAAGATAATGATTTGGAAAGAGTCTACATGGAAGACCGAGACATTTATAAACACTATGTTCGTCCAGATATGCTTCAACTTTATAGCTTTATTAATGACTGGAAGAAAACTCCAACAGAAGCTCCCATTACAATAATTTGTGGAAATAAGAAGTTACAACTAGACAATAAATCGAATTGGATATTCACAGCAATAAATAATCATTTAGAGCAATACCTAAGAGGAATTAAAAATGTTGACCAAGCTCAGCTAGAATTAGAAGAAAAGTACTCTAAGAAAACAGGTCGAAAATCCAATAAATTCCAGAATATATTAATTAATGGAATAGACAAGCTATTCCAAGACTTAACAAATAACACTGAAATAAGCAACGAGCAATGTCGATTTGTGAGGGATTATTTGAAATATGTGGATATGCCTATCTCAGAAGAAGAATTTGATCATGAAGATGATATAAAAAACATAAGATCAAGAATTCGATATTTACGAAAGTTAGACTATCAAGCAAATTGGATAGATGAAAATAATCTACCATATGCATTTGAATATTGGTAACGAGAAGATTTAGTCTTCTCGTTTTTTTATTTTAATAATTTGCTTATCTCTAGTGATATAAAAAATAACCTCCATTTTAACATCAATTCTTTTCCTATCGACCCCTTCGTATTACCCCACTTTTGCACTGCGTTTCAGAAAAAATACTGAATGCAAGTGCTCTTTGACGTATTGTCTATTTTCCTATTTAAATACCATACTATATGAGGTAGAAAACGAATCTCATTTTAACTATTGTTGTTTTCCTATCAAAGTTTTCAAAGTCACACATCTTTGTATCGTAATCATAACGATAAATGTTACAGCGGTCTTTGAAATACTGAAACAAAAACAAACTTCTAAAAAATTGGCATCGAGTTTTTCAGAATAAGTTCTATCGGTGCAATAAAATGAGCTAAGAACGAGAAGGCGCTAAAGTTCGAAGCTACGAAAAAACAATTTTATAAATATTAAAAAATAAATTAAGATGTCCACAAATAATTTTTCTTTAGACTTGAATTTTGTAGCTGAATCTGAATTATTTACCGTAAATAAAAATGAAGAATCTTGTAAAAAGCTACAAGAGGTGATGGAAGAGGGTGCTCGATTGATAATTAAGGCTTACACAGATAAAAAAGGTTATCCTACTTTTTGGATTGAAGCTATTCATCAAAAAAGAACTGATACATTCTCAGTTCCCGCTTACAACTTAATTATGCAAACTGTTTATAACTATCTCCGCAAAGGAACTATAGCAGAAATAAACTTTGTAGAAGGAGACTATGAGAAAAGTAAAACAGAAATGAACTTCTCTTTAAGATTATTTAAGGCAGAAGTTGAAAATGGAATTCGAATCAATACAGTTTCTGCATTTAAAGGAAGCAAGTATTTAAAAGCAATGACAAATCATAAGAAAGGGCAAATCCATTACAACTTAGAGCGAAACGAAGAGTTTGAAGGTTATCTTCTGGAAAAGAACCTTATTTAATAAAAGTGGGGAGCAACAGGCTCCCCATTAAATTTTTAACCACAAAAAAATAAAATAATGAAAAAGCCAGATCCTATAAAAATAAATAAAGGTCAATATCTTAAAGATGTTTTGCCCGAAATACCCACTAATACTATTTTAAATAAAACCCTTACAGGATTAGGTGCAACATACGGAGAACTTAAATCTGATAGGCATTCTATAATAATAGAACCTAACGTCCCTGTTATAGTCGGGAAAATGAAAGATAAAAAGCATAAAAATATTTTCGGGGTTTATGAAGGAATATATGCAGAAGATATTTTAAATTATCTAGAGAAAAATAATGGTAAGCATAAGTTTAAAATATTGACTACTCCTGAGAGTTTAAGAAAAGTCAAAGATGCTTTTTTTGAATTTGGGATGAATATTTACAAAGAATGTTTCTTATTATTCGATGAGT
The DNA here is from genome assembly GCF_011299555.1 of Dysgonomonas sp. HDW5A. NCBI lineage: Bacteria > Pseudomonadati > Bacteroidota > Bacteroidia > Bacteroidales > Dysgonomonadaceae > Dysgonomonas > Dysgonomonas sp. HDW5A. Next base: position 2,097,973 of record NZ_CP049857.1, read on the forward strand.
GTCAGAAAATAGTTCAAGATGTTTGCTACAGACAGGATATAGCCTTACCAATAGATGATTTTTTCAGATTTGAGAATAAGGCTTTTGTCTCTGCAACACCGATATATCCAAAAGACCCAAGATTTAAAAAACAGGGCTTTCAGATATTAGAGATTGAACCAACATTTGATTTTAAAAAGCAAATGTATCTCGTTACTACAAATAATGCGTTGCAGGCACTAAAGACGGTTTTAGAAACACTTTGCAAAAATAATTACTCTAAAGATGAAGAAAGGGATATTTGCATATTCTTAAATTCAACAGATACAATTGAGGCGATCATTAAGCAGTTAGAAATAATAAGTGAATCTACAGTTTTTTGTTCCGAGAAGAGCGTTAAGAAATTAAATAAGCGAGGATTTAAATCGGCATATGAACATTGGGATAAAAAGAAGATGAAGAAATACAACTTCTTTACTAGTCGTTTTTATTCAGCTTTCGATATTGAACTCGATGAAGCAGTAGACTTGATAATGATAAGTGATTTGTTTTATGCAGAACATTCAATGATTGACCCTAACACCGAAGCTCCTCAGATAATCGGGAGATTCAGAAAAGAGAACGGAGTTGCAAATATTGTTCATATTACCAACCTTAAGTCTGATTTACCAGTACGAACTAGGGAAGAGTTGCAACTATATCTTGATTGTAGTGAATCTATATACAATAAGATATATGAATTACACAATACAACCTCTGATTTAAGTTATAGACAAGCTTATAAAGCTGCATTAGCTGTAATACCCTATTCTAAATATATAGATAAAAACGGAAAAAAGAACTATTTTGCATTAGAGAACTATATAGATGAAGAGATAGTTAAGGGGTTCTATAACAATTCCCAATTTCTACTACAAGCTTATAAATCAAGTAATCGATTTGAAATCAATTATCAGCCAGTTTACTTTCCTTTAGGAGACTTTGAGCGATTACAACGAGAGCGAGATAATAAAAGTCTGAAAGAAAGAAATATCGAAACAGTTCGACAACTTGACCTTTTAATGGAGAGTGGAGATTATAACTCCGAAACTATACAAGAATATAGAAACGAACTTTATAAATATAATAAGTTATACGTTGAAGCATATGAATTTATTGGAAAGGAAGGAATTATAAAACTTAATTATTCGAGACCAAAAATAAGGGAAGCTATGATATTAAAAAAATATAAAGATGGAGTTTCTGGTTTAGGATTTCAAGAATTGCTTGTAAATTCATTTGTTGTAGGAAAAAAATATACTCGCAAATTCATAAAAGAAGAATTGAGTCGGATTTATTCAATATTTGAGATCAAACCCAAAAGGAAAATAACAGCAGAGACAATTCGTGAGTATTTTGAAGTAATAGAAGTTAAACAAAAAGGAGATGCAGCTTTTCAATTAATGGCTAGGTTATAAATTGACTGGTGAATTAAAGATCGTTACATATAATAATTAATATGCCCTCTTCCAAAGTATTTCTATTGAAATATTGAGTGAAGAGGGCTTCTGTTTTGGTATAACGATATCTCAGATCTCTTTAATTTTTTGTTATATTTGATAAATATAATATGACAAACTTAAATAACTATGGCAGATGCTTTAACTGTTGATGATATTGTCCTTGATGAAAGCAATAAACTGTTTTTTAATGCAGCAAAATTAGTTTTAGAAACAGAGAAGCAAATTATCTATCTTACAGGAAAAGCGGGAACTGGTAAAACCACTTTTCTTAAATTTATAAGACAAAGTTTTAAAGGGAATTGTGTGGTTCTTGCATCCACTGGAATAGCAGCGATTAATGCAGGGGGGCAGACAATTCATTCATTCTTTAAATTGAATTATGCTCCTTGTCCTCCCGATGATACAAGATTATCTCCACCTGAAATTTATGACGTTTTAAAATATAAAAAAGATCATATTGAACTAATTAATAATTTATCATTAATTATATTAGATGAGGTTTCTATGGTTAGAGGTGATGTGTTGGATTCTATAGATCGAGTTCTAAAAGTATATAGGAAGAATAAAGCACCATTTGGAGGAGTTAAAATCTTACTGATTGGAGATACTTTCCAGTTGCCTCCAGTAGTAGATGACTCTACATGGAATGTTTTAAAACTTTTTTATCCTACGCCTTATTTTTTTAGCTCTATTGTATATTCTAATTGTAATCCTATATACCTAGAACTAGAAAAGCCATATAGACAAAGCGAATTGGAATTTATTAATATTCTAAATAAAATCAGAGTTAATAAAATATCAGATGAAGAATTGAGCCTTTTAAATCAAAGAGTATCCCCAATTGCTGTATCGGATATTCAAGAAGGCAAAGAAGAACCCATTTTATTAGCTCCAACAAATTATCTAGTTAATAATTATAATACTTCGAGATTTGAAGTCCTAACATCGGATATATATCCTTTTGAAGGAGTAGTTCAGGGAGATTTTCCTGAAAAAATGATGATGGCAGAAAAGATGCTGAAGCTAAGAGTTGGCGCACAAGTTATGATCCTGAGAAATAAAAGGAGAGAGGGTTCTCTAGAATATGAATATCACAATGGAGCAATAGGGATTATTGAGAAAATAAATTTAGAACTAAAAACTATTACAGTTAAATTGTCACAGAAAACAGTAGAAATAGAAACTGTTATATGGGAAAATTTGGAATATACATGGAGTAAAGAAGAGAAAAGATGTAGAATAAAAGTAAAAGGAACATATGTACAAATTCCTCTAAAGTTGGCATGGGCAATTACGATACACAAGAGCCAAGGTTTAACTTTTGATAATGTCAATGCTGATCTTGCAAATTGCTTCGATTATGGTCAGGTATATGTTGCATTAAGTCGATGTAGGAAATTGAGTGGTCTAAAGCTGAAGTCTCCCATTCAAAGAAATGCAATCAAAACAGATCATAGGATATTAAGTTTTGTTGAAACAAAAACCCCTCATACATTAATTGTAGAAGAACTCCAAAAAGGAAAGGCTGATGGTTTGTATAAAAAGACTAGACAAGCTTTAGATAATAATTTCGTTGAAGAAATGTTTGATTCCTTAAATGAAGCAATTAAAATTAGAGATGATAGAGGCACCCCCGAATTTAAAAGATATATAAAAACGAAACTACAACAATTTCATGATAACAAAAATAAAGTAATAAGACAAAGTGAAATGATCGGCTATCTAGAGACTGATATTCTTTGTCTTGAAGAAGCAGAGTCTATCTTAACAAGTGAAGTAGACGATTTAAACGAAGAATACCAAAAGCTAATAGATGTAGTCGTATCTCAAAAACAAGAGTCAGCTAAAATAATTAAGAACTTATCAACTTCTGAGCAACAACTTAAGCGAGAGAATAATGAATTAAAAGAGAAAGTTCGGGATTCGACATTAAGAATCAACGAGCAAAATGAAAAATATGAAAATTTAAAGAAAGAATTTACAATAAAGGATATTTTATTAGAATCAGTTAGGGATAAACTTTTCAAAATGGAAGGATCTTTAAATAAGGAGATATTAGAACTAAAAAAACAATTAAGTGATGCTTCTATAGAAATATGTATTCTTCAAAATGTTACTTGGTGGCAAAAACTTTTCACAAAGAGACATCTCTAATTATGATACTTCGTATTTGTATTATATAGGTAGATATTTTTCAAGAAATAATACTTTTATAATCCACTTTTAGATTTTATCCTAGTTGAACATTGATTGAATCAGAAATACATATAATCTTAAAATAAACTCATTACAAAATTCTAAAAATATATTTTACGCGCTGTACGGTCGTGTTAGCAATTCTACGCCCCCATCCATCAGATTGGAAAGTAATATTTTAGGCACAACGGTATAGGAGCGAACAACCCTAAATTTAGAGAAACATCTTGAACAAAATAAGCTAACCTATAATACTTTATAGCTAAACCCAAAAAGTTGAGAAGAATCCGAAAACTTTAAGCAAACCCATACTGCCTAAAACCAATTACAATCCAAACATCCCAATAAGAGAGCCATAGACTTTAACTAGTCTGTGGTTCTTTTCATTTATAAACCCTTTAATCACTAACAAGATATGGATGCAAACGATCTGATAGAAGCTAAAGTTTACGTTGGAACATATAAGAAATACAATGAAGGCTCACTATTTGGTAAATGGCTAGAATTATCAAATTACACAGACAAAGAAGAATTCTATCAAGATTGCCTAGAACTACATGAGGATGAACAAGATCCCGAACTGATGTTTCAAGACTATGAAGGAATACCACAAGGATTGATTAATGAGAGTTGGATAAGCGAAGCCATTTTTGAACTGATCCATAAAGCCAATGATATAAACGATTTCGATGCTTTCCTTTCATTTCTTGATCTTACAGGATACAATTTAGAAGATGAAGAAATAAGCTACTTAGTTCAAAAATTCAGAGATAGTTTCTATGGGAAATTCATTAATGAAGAAGCATTTGCCAGTTTGTTAGTCGAAGATGGGTATTTAGGAGATATACCAGACAATATAAAACACTATATAAACTACGGAAGTATAGCTAATGATCTATTCACTACAGACTATCATTACGACAATGAAACAAACGCAGTTTTTAGTCGGAATTATTGATTTAAAATATTTTGATTGGACATGCTTTTCAGCTAAATTTGTGACAATTCCTAAAAGTCAAAGAGTTGATATTGGAAGGACATTTTATTTACGGAAAGCGTTAACGTATTATCCTTGATTTGAAAATCTCGACAATTTTTAATCACCCAAGGATAGTAGCAAATAGCTTTCCACGTCATTGTACATATATACCAGAGAAGGTTTTATATAAACATGGGCGTGGGAGCATTTGTCTATTATCGGTGTGATTGGGCAGTCGAGAGCCTTCAAATCAGATAGTAGTTCAAGTGCCTCACGCTTTTTTATGTTTATAATCGTCATCCAAGGGCACAGGAAGGCACAAAACCAAACTATTTATGAAGAAAATTATTTTCAGTATTTTTTTATTGAGCCTTTCAGTACACATGTCTCCACTAAAGGCAATAAACATTCAAACTATTTCTACACAACAAAGTGGTCATGTCATTGAAACATCCGCTTTTAAAGTAGGAGATGAATACGGTCGAACTGTCCAAATCCGAATGAATTCCGATTCATATGGTCGTTATTTTACTGTTATTAAGGTGCAGGGAATGTCATGTGATCCTATTATAGTCACAAGAACAAAAAATAACACCTATTTTTCTCACAGCTTTGTCTATGGGAGTATTACTTATTATCTAAATCTTAATTTATAATTAGCATGAAAAAACAGTTATATATATTATTGCTGTGGCTTTGTGCTTATTCTGTACATGCACAAGGCTACATTCCTTTACCTCAATTTAATTATACTCCATTAGATACACAAGGACATATTATTCAGTCATCTGTTTTAGAGAATGGAAATTATATTGCAAGAGTGAAGTATTATAATAGTAATACGAATACAGAATCTACTTATACTTTGAACGTTAATATTGTGAATGATAAAGTTGTCAGAATATACTTTGGTAATGGCGGATATATCCAAGTCGGAAGTAACAATTATACAGGAGGAAGTTTGAATTTCTATACAGATCAATACGGAAATCTAGATAGTGCAGATACCACTGTTAAGATCTATCGAAATGGGAGATATGAATATTACTATGTTGAATTATAATACAAATTAAAATGAAACAGGTAATTATATTATTTACTCTATTAATGTTTGGTTCTTATATACAGGCACAAGAAGGAAATTCTAAAGTTAATTATAATGTACGATATATTTTTGATGAAAAAGGCGATATATATAGAAGTGAAGCTAATCTTCAATTTGCATTAGGTAATTTATACGTACATCGGAATAACTATACAAAGAATTGGAAATGCGATTATAAAGGAATCATCAAAAAGGACGATAATAAAGCATCCTTCTATTATCATCATTATTATTTACCGACAAAAAATATACATATGTATATCAGTAAGATTAAAGAAGTAAAGCACGAAGGCATATTTTATTATAGAATTATTTTCGACGGTCAAACACAATTAGCATTATAATATGAAGGCACTAGCAACAATAGTAGGAATAGTAAGTTACTTTATTCTATCATGGATAGTAAAAGATATTTGGTATTCAATGGATAGAATAGAAGCTAAACCACATGAGGTAGAGTTATATTCAGCTACCATAGCTACAATATTATCAGCTTTGATTACCCAACTTATACGTTATGATTTTAATACGAATAGAATTGATATAACACCGATAATGGGAGGAATAGTGCTTTTCATTATTACTTATGGTATAATATTCTTACCTATATCAATGGGTTTAGCTATTTTATTCAATATCATAAATATAGCATTCATCGTTTATTTTGCTGTATTCTATGAAGAGTAATATAGTATATAATTATATTGAAATATTGAATAGTAAAGGATTTGCTCCTCAATTAAAAGGGGAGCATATTAACTTTCTGATTGAAGATACTCTAATGTCTATAACTAGAATCGATCGGTTCAGATATAAGTTAATGATCCCTGATGTTACCAATACAGAGAGAAAGAACAAAGCTTATATCCAAAAGCTAATAAACGAAACATACGAAGATTGCCAAAATGGAGTTAAAATAACTATTGAGTCAGATACAGTTAATATGTTTGTCATAGGTCATATTTACCCTAAAGAAGAATTCAAAAATAGTTTTAATCACTACATGGAGATATTACAAGACACTTATAATGTTTTCATGCAGAAAATCATCAATCGATATGAAACTAATTAACAATATAAATCGAATCAGAGGTCTCATTTTCGGGCAAGCAATTGGTGATGGCTTAGGTCTAGCCTCAGAGTTTATGACTCGAAATGAGGTTTTACACTTTTATCCAAACGGAATAAAAGGTTACGATGATATAATTCAAGACAAACATAGAAGTCGTTGGCAAAAAGGAGCATGGACGGACGACACAGATCAGATGCTTTGTATTCTTAATAGTCTATTGGAAAAGAAGTCTATTGACTTAAAAAATATAGCTCAACGCTTTGTTGAATGGAAAAAGTCAAATGGTATGGGAATAGGAAGGCACACTAACAATATCCTATCTGTTGGTAACTATGCAGATGAACCAATAAAAGTAGCTCAACTTATTTGGAATATGTCAGGCATGAAATCAGCCCCTAATGGAGCTATTATGCGAACCTCAATAGTTGGGTGTTGGAATTATTCTAATTGGGAACAAGTCCGCATAAATACAGAAAATATTTGCAAACTCACCCATTATGACCCTCGCTGTGTTGGCTCATGTGTGATTATAAGCTATATAGTTAGCCAAACTATACAGGATAAAACAATATTAAAATCTGATATTTTAAATATAGGTGATCAATATGACTCACGAATAGCAGAATATATAGAATTATCCTATCAGTCAGATGTTAACTTGTTGAAACTGGATGAAGAGAGCAAAATAGGATATACCTTGAAAACACTTAGTGCAGCATTATGGGCATATAATTATGCACCAGATTTCCATTTAGGACTAAGACTTATAATAGAACAAGGTGGAGATGCAGATACCAACGGAGCAGTGGCAGGAGCGTTATTAGGTCTGAAATTTGGCTATATAGATATACCAAAGAACTTAAAAGAAAAGCTCATAGGAAAAGATATACTTGAATATCAATCAGACCAATTCATTAATCTTATTTGCGAAAATTGATACGATTTAACTATCACTTTTACCAAGAGCATATTTTTCAAGAAATAATACTTTTATAGTACCTCTCTAAATTATATCCATTAATATTAAAATTTAAAAGTATATGAATGATAAAGTGAAAATTTTACTGTTACTGATACCTATTACAATACTTGTTTCATGTTTAGAATCGAAAAAACGATCCGAACCCTTACTCGAAGTGAACACTAATAATTATATTTTAAGTTCAGCTAAGGAGTTGGAGCAAGAAAAATCAATACAAATCTATTTACCAAAATACAATGATTCGATAACGTTAAGATTAGGTCGTGACTATCCAAATGGGACAAGAATTGAAGCCATAAAAGGAAATCATAAAGAGAATTTAATATTCTCAATTTTACCCAATACGAGATCTAACTTTTTTGATGAATATGGTTATTTAAATGAGGAGTATTATATTCAGATGTCTTGTGTTGATTTAGACAAAGATGCTGTAAGCGAAATTGTTGTTTCAATTGGAAACAAAGCAGCAGAATTGGAAAGCTATATATTCCAAATCCAAGATTCAGATACAACTCCATTTGAATATATAGGATACGTTTATAAATAAGTAGTTTGAAGTATATTTATAATTATAATAATCAATTAAAATTTAGTATTAATCACTCTTGAATTAATGATGTCAGTTAAACCACTAGTTAAACCAGATACAATATTTCAGTGAAATCATACAACTAAGGATTTGTGTCGTAACTGCATAATGAATTGTATATGATTGTTTTACCTTTGCACACGCAATGCGATAATGGTACCATAGCTCAGTTGGTAGAGCAACGGACTGAAAATCCGTGTGTCCCTGGTTCGATTCCTGGTGGTACCACTTCAAAATGATAAAAACGAAAGAGTTACATGAAAATGTAACTCTTTTTTTGTATTTTTAAAGCTGTCTTTGGAGATGCTTAAGGGCAGATTGAATGTAAATCGAATAATTTATGCATCATTATCTATTGAAAGAAATCGCAGAACGCGAACATTTATCAGACCTTGATACTGAATTATGTATGAAATGTTCGGAGTCTGTTTCCGTACTCAAGAATACCATTTTGGAAGAGGCTGGGAAAATTCCTCAGTATCTTTATTATATTGTTTCCGGCTTTATGCGTTTATTTTACTATGACGAAAATGGAGATGAGGCTACCATGCATATTAATTGTCCTCATGGCTTTTTTACAGCTTTCTCTCATTTTTCCAATCAGAGTATTTCTCCTGTAAATGTAGAATGTATAACCGATTGTGAATTGCTTAGGATATCTAAACCCAACTATGACATTTTAATGAAAGAGAGTGTCGTATGGAAAGACTACAGTTTGTTTGTATTACAGGAATCAATGACTTATCATGAAAACAGATCAAAGGATCTTGCTACTCTTACTGCCGATCAGCGTTATCGTAAGCTCATGGAAACTCATCCCGAAATTATACAAAATGTACCACTTCAATATATTGCATCCTTTTTGGGCATGAAGCCCGAAAGTTTAAGCCGAATCAGACGAAATTTGATTACCTAACAAATGTCAAGTAAAAGCAGCTAGTTATTTCCCAATTTTGCAGCATAATAATTAATATATTATATGATGCAAAATAATTTAGTTCTGGTTACTGGAGCAAACGGTCATTTGGGGAATAATCTGGTTAGACTACTTATCGATAAAGGGTATAAAGTAAGAGCCTCGGTGCGTAATATCAAAAATAGTGAACCCTTTCTAGGACTAGATTGTGAGGTTAAACAAGCCGATATAACGGATAAACAGTCGATGGTTGAAGCTTTACAAGGAGTTGACACTTTTTATGCCGTAGGAGCTGTCTTTAAATTGTGGGCAAAAGATCCTCAAAAAGAAATTTATGATGTAAATATGATTGGTTGCAAGACTATGATTGAAGCAGCCGCTGAAGCAGGAGTGCGCCGTATTGTTTATGTCAGTTCTATTGCGGCACTTGATTATTCTAAATTACCAATAACAGAAGATTCCGGATATAATCCAGATAGGAGAGATATGTATTATAATTCAAAAAATGATGCAGAGAAGCTAGCTTTTAAATTGGCAGCCGAGCATAATATTGAATTAGTCTCGGTTATGCCCAGTGCTATGATTGGTAGTGTTATTGCAGATCGGTTGAGTAATTCCTGTATGATTTTACGTTCGGTTCTAAAAAACGAACTTTCAGTAGAAACCAATGTAGCTCTGAACTGGATAGATGTAAAAGATGTGGCTGAAGGGTGTTATTTAGCAGCAAAGAAAGGACGTAATGGAGAGCGTTATATTCTGGCAAATGAAAAGAGTCTTTCTATTACCGAAACTATGTCTATCGCAAATAATCTTATTCCCGAATTAAAGTTGAAAAAGCCTGTTCGTGTTCCTAAATTTGTGCTTTACTCTGTAGCTTGGTTTATGGAGATGAGAGCAAAAATAACAGGAAACCCTCCCGTTTTAACGCCCAAAGAAGTTGGCATGTTTTGGGGATTGATTCCGGATTTTGATATCTCTAAAGCGAGAACCGAACTCGGATTTAATCCTAAACCCGGAAGAGAGGCTTTAGAAAATGCCTTAGTTTATATGTGGAATAATAAGGATCGGTTTTTAAACTAAAAGTCTATTACTCTTTCTGAGGTGGTATGGGCACCTGCTCTGTAAGCATTACTTTTCCATTTTTGTCATAATATGAACAGAGCATGCCCTTTATATCAACTGTCCATTTTTCAACTCCCGAAGCTGCCGAATGTTTGCAAAAAGTCATATAATTAGTCTGCCCCTGCTGATGAATAGTTAAAGCATGTTGTAGTCTTTCTATATCGCTTTCTTCAGCAATATGTAGCTCTGGATACTTAGGATCAGAGGTAAGTTGAAAATTGTCTTTCCCAGAATAAACGGTGTGTCCGTCATTCACGTAAATAGTATAACTTATTACTCCCAATTCAATCAGTTCCTGTATGTAATGGGGGAAGTCTGCACCACTTTTTACTTTGGCATGAATCTCTTCTATTGCATGAATTGTAAACATAATCTTATCGATTTAGATTGTCCGTTTTAATTGATTACTAAATGAATATATGATATTAATAGCCTACTATTAATATAACATTCGTATTTCGTCTTTGTTTATGATTTGATCGGTTTTGTGAAGTGTATCAGTTGGTTAAATCTGATTGGTCTAAAAAGAAGACTGTTTATGACTCTTCAGTTTCTTGATTGGGAGATGATGATACGGAGGGAATACCCGGTTCAGAAGTCTCAGATAAAGATAATTCAAGTTCTTTTTCTTTTAGAATGAAGATACTCTTGGTAAACTCTTTATCCATATTGATCTTATCCAAAGCTTCTTCTGCAGCCCTTTGCTGTGATTCTTTCTTTGAATAGCCACGACCTGTACCCGATTCTTGATCGTATATGTCAACAGCCGTATAGAATATCGGATTATTATTGTCGTCTGTAAATGATTCGATAAGTCTGAACTCAATTGGAATTTTATTTTTTTGACTCCATTCAATCAGACGTGATTTGAAGTTTACTTCTTGTTGGGCAACCGTTTCAATATTCAGGTGTTCAACGATAAGCCTTTCATGTACAAATTTTTTGGCAATACGGTAGCCTTGATCAAGATAAATCGCACCGATTAATGCTTCGAGAGCATTACCATACATGTGCGTTTTGTGATTGCCGGTTTTTGCAGAAGATTTTATAAGGCGATCCAGTCCTAAATTGAGTGCTAATTTGTTTAAAGTTTCGCGCTGAACAATCTTCGACCTCATATTGGTAAGGAAGCCTTCTTTCTTGTATTCGAATTCCTTAAATACGATATCAGCTACTATTGCATCGAGAATGGCATCTCCTAGAAACTCGAGACGCTCATTGTTGATCCATCTTCCGTCTTTCAGTTTGATAGACGATGATTTATGCAATAATGCTTGCTCATACAATGTTATATTGTATGGATAGAAATTTAGTATCTTATAAAACGAAACATAAGGCTCTTTCCCTTTTTTAGGAAGAAGCCTTATATTTCGATATAGTTTCTTAAGCACTTACTTATTAAACTTCTTTACGATTACACATGCATTGTGTCCACCAAAACCAAATGTATTTGATAAGGCAGCTCTGACTTCTCTTTTTTGAGCTTTATTAAATGTCAGGTTCAATTTGTAATCAATTTCGGGATCTTCATCACCTTCAGTGAAGTTGATCGTTGGAGGTACGATATCATTTTGTACAGAAAGTACACAAAATAAAGACTCCATTGCTCCGGCTGCACCAAGAAGGTGTCCGGTCATTGATTTTGTTGAACTGATATTCAGTTTATAAGCTGAGTCGCCAAATATCTCTTTGATAGCTTTGATCTCCGAAGGATCACCCACTGGTGTAGATGTTCCGTGAACATTTACATAGTCGATATCCTCAGGTTTCATGTTTGCATCCTCAAGGGCTGCTTTCATTACGATCTTAGCTCCAAGTCCTTCCGGGTGAGATGATGTCAAGTGATAAGCATCAGCCGACATTCCTCCACCTACAACTTCTGCATATATCTTAGCTCCTCGAGCTAATGCGTGTTCTAACTCTTCGAAAATAAGACAAGCCGATCCTTCTCCCATTACAAATCCATCGCGGCTGGCGCTAAACGGACGTGATGCTGTTTCCGGAGAATCGTTTCTTGTCGACAGAGCAGTCATTGCGTTGAATCCGCCAATAGCCGATTCGCAAATAGTGGCTTCTGCGCCACCAACTACCATTACGTTTGCTTTACCTAAGCGAATAATGTCAAAAGACGAAATTGCACTGTGGGTAGATGATGCACAAGCCGAAACTGTTCCGAAGTTAGGTCCGCGAAGACCATGTCTCATCGATATGTGTCCCGATGCAATATCAGCAATCATTTTAGGTATAAAAAACGGATTGAATTTAGGTCCCATTTCCTTATTTTGGAAATAATATCCGACCTCCTCTTCAAATGTTTTTATACCACCTATTCCGGCAGATACAATTACACCGATTTTATCACAATCTTCAGTTTCGAACTTAAGTCCAGAATCAGCAATTGCTTCTTCTGATGCAGCTATAGCCAACTGCGTATATCTGTCGCACTTACGTGCTTCTTTTCTGTCAAGATATTTCGCCACGTCAAAATCTTTCACCTCACAGGCAAACTGTGTTTTGAATTTCGACGCATCAAATTGAGTAATGGGTCCAGCTCCACTAACTCCGTTGATTGCATTGTTCCATGTGGTTTGCACATCGTTGCCCAGCGGTGTTACTGCACCTAAACCCGTTACTACTACTCTTTTTAATTCCATAAATTATTTGTGGAAATTTTTATTTTGCGTTAGCTTCAATATAAGAAACTGCGTCTCCTACTGTAGAAATTTTTTCAGCTTGATCATCTGGAATAGAAATACCGAATTCTTTTTCAAATTCCATGATAAGTTCTACTGTATCAAGTGAGTCAGCTCCTAGATCGTTTGTAAAACTAGCAGCATTTGTAACTTCTGTTTCTTCAACACCTAATTTATCAACGATAATTGCTTTAACTCTTGATGCTACGTCAGACATAACTTTTTGATTTTAATGAATAATTAAATTTTATTTCTAATTTTGTCGATGCAAAGTAAGCGTATTTTATTAATACGAAACAAATATTTTGGACAGAAAATTCGTTAAAACTGCACATTTCTTCTTTTTGTGTGCAAAGTCAATTAAAACCCGTTTATGGTCAATATAGCTATTTTTGCTTCCGGATCCGGCTCTAATGCTGAGAATATTAGCAATTATTTTAAGAATAAAGAGGGTGCTTCAGTAAGCCTGATTATATCGAATAAAGCAGATGCTTTTGTGCATAAGAGAGCAGAAGTTTTAGGCATAAAATCGATAACTTTTTCTAAAGATGACTTTGAAAAGACCGATTTGGTTCTTGATTGTTTAAGAGAAAATCAGATAGATTTCATTGTTTTGGCAGGTTTTTTATTGAAAGTACCTCAAAATTTAATTGATGCCTACCCTCAGAGAATAGTGAATATTCATCCTGCTCTACTTCCTAAGTTTGGCGGAAAAGGTATGTATGGAGATAATGTTCACAAGGCTGTTGTTGCTGCCCGAGAATCCGAATCAGGAATAACAATTCATTATATTAATGAGAACTATGACGAAGGAAATATCATTTTTCAGGCCAAATGTGAGGTCTTGTCGGATGATACATTTCAAAATGTAGCCGAAAAGGTTCATCAATTGGAATATCTTCATTTCCCTCCTGTAATCGACTCAGTAATAGCTAAATTAAGTAACGAATAAAATTTATTGGTATATTTTATAGTTGCAACAATCTATATTTGTTATACTTGCCAAAGCTATAAAAAGGTCTGTGACCTTATAATCTCAAAATGAAAAAAGAGCGAAAAGTGATTCACTTTTCGCTCTTTCGTTATATTATAGAGTGTCTTTTTAATTATCGTATTTTACCTCGTACCATACTTCTCCATTTGGATTTCCTGATACAGTATTTCTGGTGCGTACTTCTTTATTAATTATTTCTTTCTTTCTAAGTCTGTTTACTTCGATCTTGTCTACTTCTTTTCCGTTGATGAAGTAGGTAGGCTCATGTCCGAATTCCGAAGTCTCTTCATCTACTACGTTTGTTATGTTTGTTGTAGTATTGTCTGAATTATTGTTGGCATAAGATGGGTTTGTTGCCGGCTTCTTTCTTAATGTGGCACGACCGGCTCCGCCGGATAAGCGTGACGACATAGAACCTGCACTTGTTGTTTGTGCTTGTTCTTTTCGAAGGTCCTCCAGTAATGCTTCTACTGCTAATGCAGCTTCTTCCATTGTTTTGTACTGAGGTGTATATTTTTTGTTAAACACCGATGTCTTTTTGGAGGTAGTCTTTGTTTGAGCCGTTTTATTTGCTTCTTTACTGATTTGATTGTTGTTTGTATTTACCTTGGTAACGGTTACATTATCAGCTTGTTCTTCGTTTGCTAATGTAATTGGTGAATTTTTAATCGTAGTAGATCTTGTCCCCACTTCTGTATTTGTTTCAGTAGCATTATTGCTTGCGGATTCTTTATGGCTTAAAACCTCTGTTGGTTTTAACGCCTCTTTTCGTATAATGCTAGACCTTACAGGAGCTTTTTCTTGTGTTGTTGCTTCTGTTCTGATTGGCTCTGCTGGTGAAACGATTCGCGTACTCAACGGTTTTTCGATAGGAGTGATTTTTGTATCTTCACTATCATCTTTTATTAGGTAATTACTTTCGCTTTCTTCAGTTTTAACATTCTGAGGAGTGGAGGTAGTATGGGATGTTGTATCAGCTGGGGTTTCTTCTTCTTTTTGAGTTGTTGAACTACTTTGAGTTTGATAAACGACTAATCCATCGTCGTTTATGTAAAATGTATTTAGTGATTTGAACTGATTTTCAAGACGTTTTTTTTCATTCTCGTCAATTTTAGTACTGCGAGAATCCCTGTTGGGGCTTTGTGCAAAAGCATATGATGCTATGGAAAGCAGAACTATTGTTACTGAGAGTTTCATCTTCTTATTCATTTCTGTTAAAAAAAGAGCATTCGTTTCGATCCATCTAACCGGATTCTTTGTTAAGGTATGCTTCAAAAACTATACGCTTTAGTTATTCTTAGAGCCTACAAATTTAACACAAATCTTTGAGATAAAAAATAGAAAAGTGTTAACCCCGTGAAAATGTGTCAATTTCGTCTTTGCTTATACCACACCTGACTTGAGTTGATTATATTTTGCCAAAGTATGTAGGCTCCCGGTCCGATTGATGCAATTGGGTTCAGGTAAGTTTGTGCCATCCAGATCGAAAGTATAGTGTTTTTTTGTCCCAATCCCTGTCCTCCTGCGATAGTGTCGCTATATCGCCGTCCTAACAGCCTTCCAATGTAGAATTGTACAATGCAAATTATTAGGGTTAATCCGAAAATTATTAGTGATGTTTGAACGTGATTACTACCTTCGAGCAGTAGGAAATTAACAGTTCGGGCAGTTACTATCATTAAGGCAATATTCCATAAATAAAATGAATAAGACTGAGATGTCTTTATTTTATGATGAGTTTTTGGTGATATTTTCCCTAAGAGAATAGCCAGAAAGAACGGTAGCAGTAATAATACGAATACCCGCAGTGTAATTTCTTGTAATTCTTCCCAGAAGGAAAAGCCCGAATGCCCTCCTATTATAGTAAACAATAGTGGTGCAACCACGGCAACAGTAAGGTTGCTAAGTAAACTGAAAGCGGTCAGGCTGGCGGTATTACCTCCCAACATGCCTGTAATGACAACAGCCGAAGTGGCAGTAGGTGCTAAGATGCAAATCATTGCACTTTGGGCAATAATGGGATCTATACCGCGTATGGCGAGGTATGCGCCGATACTTCCTAACAGTTGAATTGCCAAAAGCCATAGGTGCAGCATCGAGAACCTAACTGATCTGATGGATATATTGGTATATGTAATAAGCAGCATAAAAAAGATGAGGTAAGGGGTCAAAAATGATAACTCCGATAAATAGGAGTAAAATAAGGCTCCTGTAATCATTGATATGGGCATCATATATGATTTGATCTTTCTCAACTTTTTTCTCGTTATTTTAGTTCGATACAAAGATAGGTTTAAATATTTCTTTTAAATAAAAAAATGCCCGACAGAATCGTTCGGGCATTTTTTAAGTTGGAATACTCGTCAAAGCAATAAAAAGGTCTGTGACCTTAATCAAAAGATTAGTGATTTTTATTTATAAGAGAACCATTTGATAAGTTCTTTAATAGTTGGCTTTTTTCCATACATAAGGATTCCTACACGGTAAATTTTTGCCGCAAATTTTACAACAAAGAAAATACTTACATATAATATGACTATAGATAGGATTTTTTCCCATAAAGGAATTTCGAAAGGTATACGCACCATCATTACGATAGGAGATGTCAGTGGTATCATTGAGCACCAGAAAGCAAGCGGGCCATCCGGATTTTGTAGGCTGTATATACCTACATAAAAGGAAAACATAAATATGAGCGTTATAGGCATAACAAACTGTTGTGTATCTTGTGCATTATCTACCGCTGCACCGAACATAGCAAAAAGCGATGCATAGATAAGATATCCTCCGATGAAAAGGAGTAAGAAATAGATAATGATTTCGATCCAGTTTATCGAAAATAGCATCTGTATATTACCTAATTGAGAAGATATATTCTGGATGTCGGCAGCCGGAAATAGTGTGCTTTTTAATCCCAGGATAATTGCAAAGATTCCGAACCAGATGAAGAGCTGAGTAATGCCGGTAAGTCCTATTCCGATAATTTTACCCATCATCAGATCGAAAGGACGTACAGACGAAATCATAACTTCGACAATGCGATTGCTTTTTTCTTCAACGACTCCCTGCATAACCATTGTTCCGTACATAAGTATAAACAGATACATGATGAATGTGAAAATACCTCCGACAGCCGCTGCAATATCAGTAGATGTTTCTTTCTCGGAGCCATCCTCACTCCATCTCAGTGTTGTTACTTTTATATTTCCTGAGGTCTCAATAACATGGCGTATATCAACCATTACTTGGGTATCTATATCTGCCTTTTGTGCCAGAAGATTTATTTTGTCTGATTTTACAATCTCCGAAAGCGTATTGTTGATATAGCCTTGTAGATCTAAAGGAACTTGTTTTTCGGAAACAAAAGCCGCAGCTGCAGAATTTTCTGTTAAGTCGCCGGTTATTTCGAGTATTCCGAATAAGTCTTTTCCTACTTTCGTTTTTAAATTATCCTCCTGATTACCTCCTACTATTTCGAATGTGTAATGATCGAATGATTTTAAGTGTGAAGCATATCTTCCGGTGTTATCAATTACCGCTATCCGTTTGGTCTCAGAATCTTTGATATTTGATAACAACAGGGGAACAAATACTAATGCAGCCATAAGAAGTGGCATTAAGATGGTGAGTACCACAAATGACTTCTTTTTTATTCGTGAAAGATATTCTCTCTTTATTATAATACTTAATGCGTTCATAGTGCTGTAACTGTTTGAATAAATATTTCGTTCATAGATGGCAGTTCTTCCTCAAAAGAGAGTACTTCGTATTTGTTGGTGATTTCCCTGAGAATCTCGGAGTTAGTTGATTGCACTGATTTTTTGATTCTTACTTTGGTGGTTTCAAAATAAGACTCTTTTGATTCCAACGAAAATAATTCGGAAGGAAGGTCAAAGTCGTTTCCACTTACAGTGACGGTAAAAACGTGTTTTTTGTATTTGTTTCGAATCTCCTTCACATTTCCTTGTAATACGACTTGCGATTTATTGATGAGTGTAATTTCGTCACAAAGGGCTTCGACCGACTCCATGTTATGGGTTGAAAGAATAATTGTTTTTCCTTTTTCTTTCAATTCGAGTATCTCCTTCTTTAATAGTTCGGCATTAACAGGATCGAATCCGCTGAAAGGTTCGTCCAATATCAGTAATTCAGGATCGTGAATCACTGTCGTTATGAACTGTATTTTTTGTTGCATACCTTTTGATAGCTCTTCGACCTTTTTGTCTTTCCATGAAGTGATATTGAATTTCTCAAACCATTCATCTATTCTTCGGTTGGCTTCGTGTTTCTTTAAGCCCTTAAGCTCGGCTAAGAATAAAGCATGTTCTTTTACTTTCATCTTTTTATAGAGACCTCTCTCTTCGGGAAGATAGCCGATATTATATATATCGGAAGGAAGGGATGCTCTGCCATTGAGGAAAACTTCACCGCTGTCGGGTGCTGTAATCCGGTTTATGATCCGTATCAGAGTTGTTTTTCCGGCTCCGTTAGGACCCAGTAAACCATAGATTTTGCCCTTTGGTACTTGTATACTTACATCGTTGAGTGCTCTATGGCTTGCATATTGCTTAATTATATTTCTGGCTTCTAGGTATATCATATTTTGTTAAGGTGTTGTTTCTATATAATTAGTGGTACGTTCTGTGAAAAAGTCACATCGGTATTAATCTTTTTAATATTGATTTGTTGTTTAAACTGTCAGATTACGAAATTAATTTATTATTCCAGATTATAAAGTATAAATTTGCGAGACTAACAGATAATTAACGAACACTATCTTCAGGTTAAGGTTTTCGAATTTTTTATTATCCGTTCAAGTATAACAACTCTGAAGAGATAATCAAAATTACTTCTATAAAATTTAAGCAAACTCTTGATATAAAGAATAAAATAGACCAACAATTGTTATATGAAACTTAAATAGGAGTTTTAGATAAAAGGTGCCTTAAAATGTGTTTTCCAGTCAGGAATTAATATCGTTTTTAACCTTCCCTTTGATCAGGGAAGGTTAAAAATAAATAGGGTATTTTTAAAGCTTAACTATGGATATCGAAGCAGAAGGTGTCGAGTAAACTGCATCTATACTAAGAAAGGTGATCGGGCTACCTTGCAAGGTTGTCCCGGATCGGGTTCTATAGAATGAATAGCGAAGCAAATCGCCTTGAGACAATGAGGCAATAACAGTAGGAAGAATCGCCGGAGTGCTTTGCCCGGTAGTCCAATTAATATTAAATATAGGTCTATATCCAACTACATCGAACCATGTACCTCCATTATTACTGCTTTTTTGTAAAGATATATTTATAAAAACATTACTACCCGTTGTAGACGTTCCAATTACATAATTAATCAAAGAACTTATCTGATATATTCCGGTTTCGGCAATCCTTATATAGCCATTTTGTATATTTATCCCCAAATTGTTTATTAAAATATCGGATGCAATGAAATCAAACGATTGACGAGATCCATCATTAAAAACAGTTAATGTGTTAGGGTCGGAAGAACTACTCAGCATTAGCCTGTTGGTCTGAATGGCAAGAATGGGGCTGATAGCTTGGGTTGCGACTGATCTTACAACATGCCCCTCAGGATCTACAAATAAGGGTTTAAGATTAGCATTGTTAGCACTTTTTGGAGATGTATTCTTAATAATTAAATCTCCTTCAATGTGTAAGGTGGCTTGAGGGCTCTCAGTATTGATCCCAACTTGGGCGTATGAAGATCCCAAGGAAAAAGAAATTAAAATGAATAAAGCTTTTTTAATCATAAATGATTTTAGAAAATTAAATAGTTTGACAAATAATAAATCAAACAACAGCATATAATATTTAGGTAGTGTTGTTGTCTAAACTGTAAATAGTCTCTGGGGTGGATAACCTATAAATTTGAGAAAAAGCAGTAGCCAGATTACATAGCTAAGCCATATCCGATGTAAACATGCGAACACAAAATAATCTCCCGAAAAAAAATTACGGGTATTTATTTTAAGTAGCTATTGCCATATAAAAGTGTGTGGAATTTAATTAAGCTATTGTCGCTCTAATTCCTTGACATACAGATCGGAATACAAATCGTTAGAAATCAAACCTAAAAAATATCTCTCTCAATTTTACCGAATTTATAAATAAATAAATTATAGATGGTTAGTGTCGTTTGCATAAATACATTTAGTGTGTATGCTTTTACCAAAACCATAAAAAGTTTTTGGATTTTTCCCCAGAGTTTTGAGGTGCAAATGTAGATTTTTTCTCGATATTTTTTTTGTTAAAAAATATTTTTTTACTGTTAATTTGTCTAAACTGTTATCTTTTGATCTCACAAACAGCATGTTGTAAACCAAGTTACTAGCCATTCTCTGTTATACTGGAAAAAACGGAAATACTCTGAGGTCAGTTTGAAATATTATTTCTATATTTGCACAGTTAACAATTTTGTTAAACAGAAAAGTTGATAATGGAAAAGAAAGATATAACGACTGAACAAACAATTCTCGAAGCAGCAGAGCAAGAATTTTTGGAGAAAGGATTTGCCGGAGCAAAGACTACTGCAATTGCCAAGCGTGCCGGGGTGAACCATGCAATGATTCATTATTATTTCAGGACAAAGGAAAACTTATTTACAATGGTTTTTCAGCAAAAGATACGTATTTTGGCGGAATCATTCTCGCAATCATTTAATCAGGATCTATCTTTTTTCGACCAACTAAAATTAGCTATAGGTACTCATTTCGATTTTATTGCTGCCAATCCACGGTTGTTATTCTTTGTTTATGGAGAAATAATCACGAATGACAGGCGAAAGAAAATGCTGGTTCAAAGCGTGTTTCCTAAACTGAAAGGGATAGTGAAAAGATTGAAGGATGGAATAGATGCTGAAGTGGAAAATGGAACTATTCGTTTTATTCGTCCTACCGAACTGTTAATGAATATAATTGCACTGAATGCGATTACATTTTTAGCAATGCCTTTGTTGCAGATTATAAAAAGAAACAATAATGAAGTGGAGAAGCTTTTGAAACAAAGAAGAGAGAATAATATTCAATTTATTATAAATGGATTGAAAATCTGATTTTTTTTATAACTAAACTAACAATTTTGTTAAACAGAAGTGTTTGAAAATAGAATGTATAATATGAAGAGAATATTACTTGTTTTGTGCATTATGCTAAGTGGCTATTCGGTTGCATATTGTCAATTGACTATAGAGCTATGCCACGAAAAAGCAAAGAAGAACTATCCTTTGATTAAGAGGTATGATCTGATAGAGAAAACCAAAGATTATAACCTGTCTAATGCAGGTAAAGGTTATTTACCTCAGTTCTCGATGTCGGCAAAAGCCACTTACCAATCGGATGTTCCGCATTTGCCCATATCTGTGCCGGGTGTTAATATAAGACCATTGAGTCAAGACCAGTACGGAGTTACATTGGATGTAAACCAAACGATCTGGGATGGGGGAGTTATCAGTTCTAAAAAGGAAATGGCAAAGACAACTTCTGAAGTAGCCTTAAAACAGCTCGAAGTAAATCTGTATTCAATAAATGATAGGGTCAACCAGCTGTACTTCGGCATTCTTTTGCTTGATGGAAAGATTAAACAGAACCAATTGCTTCAGGAAGAACTGGAACGGAATTTTAATCTCATATCGAGTTATATTCAGAATGGAGTTGCCAATCAGTCGGATTTGGATGCCATAAAAGTAGAGCAATTGAAATCAATACAAATTCAGACACAGTTGATGTCAAACAGGAGAGCATATATAGATATGCTGGCGGCATTAATTGGTGAACCAATTGACGAGAATGTGATCATGGAGAAACCGAATACAAGTACTCAGTTGATAACGGGACAAATCGAACGTCCTGAATTACGTTTATTCGAGGCACAACAAACTGATCTCGAAACACAAAAGAAATTAATAAAGACCGGATATATGCCTAAGTTGGGTGTGTTTGCAACAGGCGGATATGGTAGACCCGGTTTGAATATGCTGGAGGATAAGTTTGCTGCCTATTATATAGGAGGGGTTCGTTTGTCGTGGAATTTCGGCGGATTATATACCGAAAAAAATGACCGCAGAATTATAGAAGCCAGCCAAAGTTCACTCGCTGCCGAGAAAGAAACATTTCTGTTCAACACCAATCTGCAAGTAACACAAGAGCAGAGCGAAATTAAGAAAAACAGAGATTTGTTAAAATATGATGATGAAATAATAATCCTCCGTAATAATGTAAAGAAAGCGGCAGAAGTAAAAGTGGCAAACGGCATGCTCACCGTAACAGATCTTATGCGCGAGATAAACGCAGAGGATTTGGCAAAGCAAGATAAAATCCAGCACGAGGTAGAGCTTTTACTATCCATTTATAATTTGAAGTATACAACAAATAATTGAACGGTTAAGACTGAAATATATGAGAACTATAAAAACAACATTCCTTTTAGCCATTACATTTTTATTCGTAGCCTGTGGCAGCAAAAACGGAGATTATGATGCTTCGGGAATATTCGAGACGACAGAAGTGATTGTTTCTGCGGAAGCTAATGGCAAAATATTAGAACTGAATCTGGAAGAAGGTCAGATTGTAAATCCCGATGTACCTTTGGGATATATTGACACTACGCAGCTTTACCTCAAAAAGATGCAACTGTTGGCTAGTAATCAGGCGGTAAAAAGTAAACAAACCGATGTTCCCCGACAAATTGCAGCGATACAGCAGCAGATTATAACCCAGAAGAAAGAACGGACACGTTTCGAAAATCTGATAAAATCGAATGCAGCCAATCAAAAGCAGTTGGATGATATCAATGCTCAGATTCTTTATCTCGAAAAACAATTGGCTGCACAGACCGAAGTCTTGATGAACTCCAACAGGGGAGTCTCCGAAGAAAGTTCTTCTATGCAAATACAGGTTGCCCAACTCGAAGATCAGATAGCAAAATCGGTAATTAAGAGTCCTATAAAAGGAACTATACTGTCTAAATATGCGGAGCAAGGCGAATTGGCTGTACAGGGTAAAGCCTTATTCAAAGTGGGTGATATCGAAAATATGATTCTCCGCACTTATATTACAGCAAGCCAGTTGACACAGTTGAAGGTGGGTCAGACAGTAGGAGTGTTTTCGGATTTGGGCGAAGCTGATCGAAAAGAATATTCAGGCACGGTGAAGTGGATATCCGACAAAGCCGAATTCACGCCAAAGACAATACAAACACGTGACGAACGTGCCAATCTGGTGTATGCGGTGAAAATAGCCGTTAAGAACGATGGTTATATCAAAAGGGGAATGTATGGCGAGATAAAGCTGTTAAATCCATGATTGCAATCTCAGTACAAAATATAAATAAGAAGTACGGCGATATCCAAGCCTTGAATAACATCAGCTTTGAAGTTGAGCAGGGAGAGATATACGGTATTATCGGTCCCGATGGAGCCGGCAAAACTTCCTTATTTCGTATCCTTACCACACTTTTATTGGCTGAAAGTGGAACAGCCACGGTTGATGGCTTGGATATTGTTAAAGATTACAAGCAAATCCGTAGTAGGATAGGGTATATGCCCGGAAAATTTTCCCTCTATCAGGATTTAACGGTAGAGGAGAATCTCGAATTCTTTGCAACTGTTTTTAATACCACAATAAAAGAGAATTATGATCTGATCAAAGATATTTACAGTCAAATAGAGCCATTTAAAGATCGTCGGGCGGGAAAACTATCAGGCGGAATGAAACAAAAACTGGCACTCAGCTGTGCTTTAATTCATAAACCGACCGTTCTGTTTTTGGATGAACCGACGACAGGTGTCGATCCTGTTTCGCGAAAAGAATTCTGGGAGATGCTCCGTAAATTGAAAGAGCAAAATATAACGATTCTGGTCTCCACGCCGTATATGGATGAGGCTATGTTGTGTGATCGTATTGCTTTGATTCAAGAAGGATCTTTTCTTCAGGTCGATACACCACACAGTATCATAGAAAGATTTCCCGAAAAGCTTTGGGCAGTAAAAAGCAACGAGATGTTTAGGTTACTCTATGATCTGAGACAGTACAATGGTATCAAAACCTGTTTTACTTTTGGTGAAGTGCATCATATAACCGTCAAAGATGAGCTTGAAATGGTCGATTTGGAAGAATATCTACAAGAGAAAGGTCATCACGAAATAGAAATATATGCAATTAAACCCAATATCGAGGATTGTTATATGCAATTGGCACAAAATGCAAGATGATGAATGAATCTGTAATATATACTGAAAACCTGACTAAGAAATTCGGCACATTCACGGCTGTCGATAATATATCGTTCAGCGTTGATAAGGGTGAGATTTTCGGTTTTTTGGGTGCTAACGGTGCCGGGAAAACCACAGCTATGCGTATGTTGTGCGGATTGAGCCATCCGACATCGGGCAAAGGCTTTGTCGCAGGATATAATATTGAGAAAGAATCTGAGAAAGTGAAGAAAAATATCGGTTACATGAGTCAGAAATTTTCTTTATACGAAGACCTAAAGGTTTGGGAAAATATCCGCCTGTTTGGAGGAATCTATGGGATGAAAGAAAAGCTTATAGCCGCAAAAACAGATGAGATATTAGATGAGTTGGGTTTTCTGGGTGAGCGTAACACACTTGTTCGGGAATTACCTTTAGGGTGGAAACAGAAACTGGCTTTCTCTGTGTCCATATTTCATGAACCTAAAGTCGTATTCTTGGATGAACCCACAGGAGGTGTTGACCCTGTAACCCGCAGGCAGTTCTGGGAGCTTATTTATGCGGCGACCGACAGAGGCATTACAGTCTTTGTTACGACTCATTATATGGACGAGGCCGAATATTGTAACCGAGTTTCAATTATGGTGGATGGTAAAATTGAGGCTTTGGACACCCCTAAAAATTTAAAACTCCAATTCGGAGCAGATAGTATGGATGAGGTATTTCAGCAATTAGCCAGAAAAGCAACACGATCGGATAACTAAACGAGCCTAAATATGAACGAATTTCAAATAGTAGTTTGGCTATTGCCCATTGTATTTATGATACATGACTTTGAGGAAATAATTTTCTTCAAACCATGGGTTACTAAGAATAGTCCCTATTTGAAAAAGCGTTTTCCATTCTTAGCAAAACGTTTATTGCCACGTATGGAAGCATTGTCTGTTGCTGCATTTTCCGTCGCTGTTTTTGAGGAATTTGTATTGTTGAGCATAATTACTTTTGCAGCTTTTTATTTTGACTATTATAGTATCTGGCTAGCAGTATTCATGGCATTTTTTATTCATCTGTTTATCCATATTATTCAATGGATGGTACTGAAAAGATATATACCTGCCATAGTCACTGCCATACTTGCTTTACCATATTGCATGTGGGGATTTATAATCGTATTGAGGAGTCATTTATTTACTGTATCCGAAATTATTTTGCTGTCATTGGCAGGAGTCTTTTTTATGGTGCTAAATCTCCTCTTCGCTCATTTTCTTGCAGAGAAGTTCGATAAAAAAATATCAATTGAATGAAACAATTTCTATCATTTGTAAAAAAAGAATTTTATCATATATTTCGTGATACACGAACCATGATGATTATATTGGGTATTCCGGTTATACAGATGCTCCTTTTTGGTTTTGCGATAACAACCGAGGTGCGTAATGTGCAGGTGGCTGTATTCGATCCGTCGAAAGATATTTCAACCGAGCGTATAATCAATCGGTTGGACGCCAGCAAGTATTTTCATGTAGTAAAGATGTTGAATAATCCGGATGAAATTAATTCGATCTTTAAAAAAGATCATAATATTAATCTGGTTATTGTATTCGATGAAAATTTCAATGAAAACCTCCTGCATACAGGTGAGGCATCCGTTCAGTTGATTGCAGATGCTACAGACCCCAATCAGGCTACAACTCTTACTGGATATGCTACTAACATAATAAACTCTTATCAACAAGAGCTTCTAGAAGGGGCTAAAATTCCGATTCAGATAAAGCCCGAGGTAAGGATGCTTTATAATCCACAGATTAAAAGTGCATATAATTTTGTCCCCGGAGTAATGGGGTTGATCTTTATGTTGATCTGTGCTATGATGACTTCTATCTCTATTGTCCGGGAAAAGGAGACCGGTACTATGGAAATATTATTGGCTTCGCCTGTGAAACCCATCTATATCATTGTGGCGAAAGCAATACCCTATTTTGTAATCTCCATGGTAAATCTCACCACAATACTTTTGCTGTCTGTTTATATTTTGAAAGTGCCGGTAACGGGAAATTTTTATTCACTGATCGGTATTTCTTTACTCTTTATAATGGTGGCATTATCGTTGGGTATACTCATTTCAACTATTGCTCAAACGCAAGTTGCTGCTATGCTGGTATCGGGTATGGGGATGATACTTCCTGTTATGATTCTGTCGGGAATGATATTTCCTATCGAAAGTATGCCTGTCATTCTGCAATGGGTATCGGATATCATTCCCGCAAAATGGTATATCTCAGCGGTAAGAAAATTAATGATACAGGGACTGGGCATCACTGCTGTATATAAAGAACTGTCCGTTCTGTTAGGGATGTTCGTTTTTTTAATATTTGTAAGTCTCAAAAATTTCAAGACAAGGCTTGATTAAGGTCACAGCACTTTCTTGTTGCTTCGATAGCCGATAACTTAAGTTGATTTAATCATGATAAAATTTCTATTAGAAAAAGAATTTAAGCAGATTCTCCGGAATTCATTTCTTCCCAGAATGATTATTGCTATGCCTCTAATGATGATGCTTGTATTTCCGTGGGCTGCTAATCAGGAAATAAAAAACTTGCGTTTAAGTGTTGTGGATAATGATCATAGTGTTTATTCTGAACGTCTGATACAGAAAGTAACAGCTTCTGGATATTTTAATCTGACAAATGTATCGGCGTCGAATGAAGAAGCTTTACAAAGTTTAGAGTCCGATAAGGCTGATATAATTTTAGAGCTTCAGCCCAATTTCGAGAAACATTTGATTAAAGAAGGAGCGGCTAATGTTATGATTTCTGCTAATGCGGTAAATGGAATGAAAGGTGGTTTAGGCACTGCTTATCTGTCTGTGATATTACAGGATTATGCGACCGAAATAAGAGATGAGTGGAAGCAGTCTTCCCTGATGGCGACTTTGCCTGTAATAAATATTGTGCCTCAAAATCGATTTAATCCTCATCTGGATTATAAAGTATTTATGGTTCCTGCAATAATGGTTACGCTTTTGACTATGCTATGCGGTTTTTTACCGGCATTGAATATTGTAGGAGAAAAAGAAACAGGCACTATCGAACAGATGAATGTTACACCTGTTAATAAACTTACCTTTATTTTGGCAAAACTTATTCCTTACTGGACTGTTGGGCTTTTGGCTCTGACTCTTTGTATAACTTTGGCGGCTACCGTATATGGCTTAGTGCCTGCGGGGCGTTTGGTTACGCTTTACTTTTTTGCCAGTTTATATATTCTGGTGGTTTCAGGATTGGGGCTGGTTATTTCCAACTATTCTAATACAATGCAGCAGGCTATGTTTGTCATGTTTTTCTTTATTATGATTTTTATTTTGATGAGTGGTCTTTTTACTCCGATTTCGAGCATGCCTCAATGGGCAGAGACTATTACTACATTTAATCCCTTGAAGTACTTTATACAGGTCATGAGAATGGTTTATTTAAAAGGGAGCGGTATTGTTGACCTTACTATGCAGATGGTTGCTTTGGGTTGCTTTGCTGTCTTTTTTAACGGTTGGGCAGTGATTAGTTACAGAAAGAATAATTAGATTATATATTCTTTATAATCTGTTTATTAATAGTTATTCAGAAATCTCCAAAAGGAAATTTATTAGAATAAAAGGAGTTTATTTGTTTATAGTTGTTATTTTTGTGTAAAATTAACATAAGAAATGAGGTGAAATCTTACTTTCATAGTCGAATATGAACTATTTTATCTATTTGTATACATACAAACACATTTCCACATTTTAATTATAAACTAACATTAACAAAATGAACAACAAATTTCTTTTAGTGTTACTCAGTTTCTTTCTGAGTACAACTTATTTGCAAGCACAATTATCAAAAAATATTGATGTGTCGGTGCCTGGAACCTTGGCTAATTCTTTGGGAGATGATAAAACAAAAGTGGGCGAATTAATTCTTACCGGTACTATTAATGATGCCGACTTTGCAACGATTAAACAAATGTCTTTACTTAAGGTTTTGGATATGTCAGATGTTGATATTGTAAATGGAACGATACCTAGTGAAGCATTTCGTTGGAGAGTAATGGAGATTGTTCGTCTGCCGTCCTCACTTAAAACAATCGGTTTTAATGCTTTCCGTGAAGCTACTATTGATGTTTTAGATTTTTCTTCTTGTACCTCTTTAGAGTCATTGTCAGCTTATGCATTTTCCAATTTAAATGTAAAGTTCGGTCTAGATCTATCTAACTGTAGTTCTTTAACTCAAATCGGAAATTATACTTTCGAAAGTTCTGTTTCGTCTGTAATTTTGCCTCATAACTTAAAAGAACTGGGTTCTTTGTCTTTTGCATACTTCAAGGGATCGGTAACTATCCCTTCTACTTTAGAGAGTATCGGTTCAGAGGCTTTCCGTTGGAGTAAGATGAGTTCCTTGTCTTTGCCGTCCTCACTTAAAACAATCGGTTTTAATGCTTTCCGTGAAGCTACTATTGATGTTTTAGATTTTTCTTCTTGTACCTCTTTAGAGTCATTGTCAGCTTATGCATTTTCCAATTTAAATGTAAAGTCCGGTCTAGATCTATCTAACTGTAGTTCTTTAACTCAAATCGGAAATTATACTTTCGAAAGTTCTGTTTCGTCTGTAATTTTGCCTCATAATTTAAAAGAACTGGGTTCTTTGTCTTTTGCATACTTCAAGGGATCGGTAACTATCCCTTCTACTTTAGAGAGTATCGGTTCAGAGGCTTTCCGTTGGAGTAGGATGGCTTCTTTGTCTTTACCATCCAGTTTAAAGTCTATTGGATATCAGGCTTTCCGTGAAGCTACTATTGATGTTTTAGATTTTTCTTCTTGTACCTCTTTAGAGTCATTGTCAGCTTATGCATTTTCCAATTTAAATGTAAAGTCCGGTCTAGATCTATCTAACTGTAGTTCTTTAACTCAAATCGGAAATTATACTTTCGAAAGTTCTGTTTCGTCTGTAATTTTGCCTCATAACTTAAAAGAACTGGGTTCTTTGTCTTTTGCATACTTCAAGGGATCGGTAACTATCCCTTCTACTTTAGAGAGTATCGGTTCAGAGGCTTTCCGTTGGAGTAAGATGAGTTCCTTGTCTTTGCCGTCCTCACTTAAAACAATCGGTTTTAATGCTTTCCGTGAAGCTACTATTGATGTTTTAGATTTTTCTTCTTGTACCTCTTTAGAGTCATTGTCAGCTTATGCATTTTCCAATTTAAATGTAAAGTCCGGTCTAGATCTATCTAACTGTAGTTCTTTAACTCAAATCGGAAATTATACTTTCGAAAGTTCTGTTTCGTCTGTAATTTTGCCTCATAATTTAAAAGAATTGGGTTCTTTGTCTTTTGCAAGATTCAAAGGATTGGTAACTATCCCTGCTACTTTAGAGAGTATCGGTTCAGAGGCTTTCCGTTGGAGTTTTATTACTGAGATTACTTTGCCTGCATCACTTAAGTATATTAGTTCAAGTGGGTTTCAGGAGTGTGGTAAATTGAATACATTGGTTAGTCTAAATCCTTTTCCTCCTGCATTAGGGGCAAATGTT
Source organism: Dysgonomonas sp. HDW5A (assembly GCF_011299555.1). NCBI lineage: Bacteria > Pseudomonadati > Bacteroidota > Bacteroidia > Bacteroidales > Dysgonomonadaceae > Dysgonomonas > Dysgonomonas sp. HDW5A. The sequence goes on from NZ_CP049857.1 coordinate 2,127,869, forward strand.
TTTAATAGTGTAAATAAAACTACCTGTAAATTAATTGTTCCGGAAGGAAGTGTTGAATTATATAAAGCTGCTTATCAATGGAAGGATTTTCTTATAGAAGCAGCTCCCAGACCAGTTCAAAAAGTAACTTTACATTATACTGAAGATTCAGGTCAAACAATAAAAGGTGATTATGAAGCAGTCCGCATAGGAGAATATTATTGGATGAATAGTGCATTCAAAAATGAAGTTATGACAAGTCCAACGGATATTGCTAGTTTGGGATACGAAGAGCAGGCATATATAAACTATTCGTGGTTACCTAACAATTCTATAAAGAGATCCCAAATTGATTTATGGCATTGGAGAGCATGGATGTTTGAGAATTCAGATAATATAGCTGAACGATTATCTTATTTTGATGAACTAAAAGGAGTTTCAGAGCAAGAGAAACTGGCTAATATAGAGAAATATTATGGAACTTATCATTCTCGTATACATTTGGATTGGTTATGGCTAAATGCTATACATTCTGGGAAGAATAGCCGAGTGCGTTTGTTAGAAGGCGATACTAAAATATATAATATTTGGACAGAGCCTTCGGTTCAGGCTACAATGCAGTTGTTTGCTATGTGTGGTAATGCTACCAGGGATGAGATTAAAATTTATTTGTCGGATCAATATAATGAAACAGATAATAATAATCCGGTTGTTATTAAAAATAGATCATACATGACTTGGTTTGATAAAACTATACACAATGATGTTGCACACTTGGCTAATGGTTACAAATCACAATATATCAATAGATACGGTTTTAATTTATTACCAACAGGGGATAGATTGAATAATCCGGCAGTCATTCAGCTAAAAGACCATAAGACAGGAATGAATGTGCAATATAATGGAGTTATAGGAGACTTTGAAGGATTAAATCAAAAGGCTGTTTTACCTATGGGAACAAGTTATGCGGTGTTACATGATTATCCAGAGATAGTCTATACCAAGTTGTATCATTGGGCCCCAATCCGCTTTTGCAGACCACTTACTGACGAAGAATTAGGTTATAAATTATACATCAACGTTTCAGGGTATCCTGAGTTGGAAAGTTATAACTTTTTGAGTACGCTTTATCAAAATCATCAAAATGGAGTATTTGAAGTTAAAATAGAGAAAAAAGAACTGGGACAGTCTCCAAACAATGGCTTTTATGAGTTGCCTAAAGGATATTTAAGAGGCTTTTACGTTCAATACATGATTGAGTATCCCGATGATACTAAAACAATGACGGATTTATTAAGAATTGCTCAGCAAAATCCGTTTGTTTTTTGGGATAAGCCTACCGCAGACGGATTGGATGTGCCAGATTACTTGCCCTCAACTCGCTCTTCTTTATCTTTAGAGTCGGAGTCAACAAACATATCTATCTATCCTAACCCTGTGACAGATGTTTTATACTTTGACTCTCCGGGCTCTATTACGGAAGTGAACATTTATAGTACAGCAGGTAAATTAGTATTAAGTCAAACAAATGTCGGCTCATCGGTTTCAGTTAATCATTTGACAAGTGGTACATATATCTTGAAGCTTCAGACCAACAATAAATCTTATACTCAGAAGATTATTAAGAAATAAGAATATAAGGATATATTACAAATAAAAAAGCGACTAATTAATTAGTCGCTTTTTTATTTGAGTAGCATTAGCTATCTAATACAGCATAGTTTAATTGTAACTATAGGTTGTAATTATACTTGCCACAGCTTAATATAAATTACTGTAATTGCTTATCAATTTTTTCTACTAAAGCCGATTTTGGAGCTGCTCCAACTTGTTTGTCAACGATTTCTCCATTCTTGAAAAATAGAATGGTAGGAATGTTGCGGATTCCAAATTTAGATGTAATCTCGTCATTGTTATCAACATCTACTTTTCCTACTATTACTTTGTCTGCATAGTCAACAGCCAATTCTTCTACGATTGGACCTACCATGCGACATGGGCCACACCATTCTGCCCAAAAATCAACCACGACTAATTTGTCTGATTTTAAAACTTCTTCAAAAGTTGCATCTGTAATTTCAAGTGCCATACTACTAATGTTTATTATGTTTCGTTTAATTTTATAACAAATATAACCAAAGTCTCTGAGATACGGAAAATCAATTTACCTTGAATACGATGTTTTCGTTTTCTTCCAGATAGTCAATTAATTCCTTGCGGATATTAATTTTAAGACCTCGGGCAAAGAGTTCAACTTTCATATTCCGTTCACCATCGACAATCTCAAAATATAACAATGAATTACCCACATTGTTTTTAGTCAGAGTTGAAAGCTCTTCTACCATTTGAGCATTCATTTCGTGGATAGGCAATGTTATGGTTATCTTCTCAATAACCTGATCTTTCACATCAGGAAGTAGCTGAATCGATACGATTTTAAGTTCGAGCTGATTTTCATTAAATCTTCGTCCCTGAACACGGGCTTTTACATATACATAAAGTCCGAGACGCCCGTATTTGCTAAAGTTGATGTAATCATCTCCAAATAAAGGAATTTCTCCACTTCCGGTAAAATCTTCGATTTTGATGATCATATAAGGTTTACCATTCTTGGTAATGCCTTCTCTGGCAGCACATACCAACCCTCCAAATGTTACTTCTTTGTTTCTTAGAGCTTCTTTGTCCTCAATGTCAGCCATTCCCACATTGCATCCATATTTAAGTGCTATGGCGTATTCGTCAAGAGGGTGGGCTGATAAGTAAATACCAATCAACTCACGTTCTTTATTTAAACGTTCCAGGTCTGACCATTTTTCGGCTTTTGGAATTTCAGGATGAGTAGGCAAAACAATGTCATCTCCACCGAAAAGTGAATTGGTTGCTTGTGCCTTATCGATCTGATACATATTTCCGTAACGAACCAGCTGGTCTATAAAAGTTTCACCTTTAGCGTTTGTTTCAAAGAACTGTTCGCGGGTAATTTCCGGGAAATTATCGAAAGCTCCGGCAAGAGCGAGTGACTCTATATTCTTCTTGTTACAAGAGGATAGATTTACACGTTCTACTAGATCAAATATAGTTTTATAAGGACCATTGAGAGTTCGTTCCTTGATAATATCATTCACCGCTCCACTGCCCACTCCTTTTATGGCAGCCATTCCGAAGCGTATATCACCTGCTTTATTTACCGAAAACTTAAGATATGATTCGTTTATGTCCGGACCAAGTACATTCATTCCCATGTACTTGCATTCATCCATAAACTTGGTGATTTCCGTGATATTCGACAAGTTTCGAGATAGAACGGCTGCCATATATTCGGATGGATAGTTGGCCTTGAGCCATGCTGTTTGATAAGCTATCCACGAATAACAGGTTGCATGCGATTTGTTGAAAGCGTATGATGCAAACTTTTCCCAGTCAGCCCATATCTTGTTCAATGTTTTTTCGGCATGTCCGTTCTTCTTTCCTCCTGCTAAGAATTTCTCCTTTAGGGCATTCATCTTGTCGATGAGCTTCTTACCCATCGCCTTACGTAACTCATCGGACTGACCACGAGTAAAGTCGGCCAATAGACGAGACAAAAGCATGACCTGTTCCTGATACACCGTAATACCATATGTATCGTCAAGATACCGTTCCATAATCGGGATATCGTAGGCTATTTCTTCACGTCCATGTTTACGGGCAACAAACGAAGGAATATAATCCATCGGGCCGGGACGATACAGGGCATTCATGGCAATTAAGTCTTCGAACTTACTTGGCTGAAGTTCTTTGAGGTATTTTTGCATACCGGCAGACTCAAACTGGAATGTACCTGTTGTCTTTCCCTGACTATATAATTCGTATGTCTTAGCATCTTCAAGCGAAATAGTACTGATGTCTACATCTTCTCCTGTAGTCTGCTTTATATTTTCGAGAGCTTCTTTTATAATCGAAAGGGTTTTTAAACCCAAAAAGTCCATCTTGATAAGTCCCGTTTCTTCGATAATCGATCCCTCATACTGGGTCACCAGCATCGTTTCTCCTGTTTCTTTATCTTCGGCAGTACTTACGGGAACTGTATCCGAAATAGCAGTTTGCCCAATAATAACCCCACAGGCATGCACTCCGGTGTTACGTACGTTACCTTCGAGCATTTGTGCGTATTTCATCGTGTCGCGCATAATGAGATCCGTACTGTTTGAAGCCTGCTTTAATTCGGGTACATATTCGATGGCATCTTTAAGGGTTACCTTCTTTTTATCGGGTATTCTATCCGGAACTAGTTTCGCTAAGTAGTTAGATTGTACTAGTGGTAGCTTTTGAACACGGGCAACGTCTTTGATTGCCGATTTGGTTGCCATAGTACCGTATGTGATAATGTGGGCAACCCTTTCTTGTCCGTATTTTTCTGTTACCCAGCGAAGAACCTCTCCACGTCCATCATCATCAAAGTCGATATCGATATCGGGCATTGATATACGGTCGGGATTAAGGAAACGCTCAAACAGAAGGTCATATTTAATAGGGTCGATATCGGTAATTCCGAGGCAATAGGCTACAGCAGAACCTGCTGCCGATCCACGTCCCGGACCTACTGCAACACCCATTCTGCGAGCAGCTGCAATAAAGTCTTGTACAATAAGGAAATATCCGGGGAATCCCATGGTCTTCATAACGTCTAATTCAAATTCCAGACGTTCGCGAGTTTCATCATTCATATTTTCTCCGTAGCGTTTTACTGCACCTATCATTGTCAGGTGTTTCAGGTAATCGGCTTCGAGTTTTATTCGGATTACTTTGTCGTATCCTCCTAAGCGATGATATTCTTTGTCTCCGAATTCAGTGATAAGATCTGTTTCTGTGAACTTTTCTCTGTAATCTGCTTCTGTCCCGAAAGAAGGGTCAATATCAAAGAATGGCATCAAAGCATCCGAATCTATCGAGTAATATTCAACTTTTTCGGCTATTTCCAGCGTGTTGGATAGTACATGAGGGATATCCTTGAACAGCTCGTTCATCTCGGCAGTTGTTTTTAACCACTCCTGTTTGGTATATCTCATCCGTTTCGGGTCATCCAGATCTTTTCCTGTACTGAGACAGATCAGACGATCGTGGGCATCCGAATCTTCTTCGCCGATAAAATGCACATCATTGGTTGCAATAACTTTGACGTTATGCTTTACGCTTAATTTTAACAACTCCTGATTGACACGTTCCTGAAGCGGATATACCTCAAGGTTAGCATCAGGGCGACTTGTTTTATGTCGTTGAAGCTCAAGATAGAAATCGTCTCCGAAAAGATTCTTGAACCATTGTATGGCTTCGTCTACTTCTTCGGGGGTTCCGCGTGTTATTTTTTTGGGAATTTCTCCTCCCAGACAGGCTGATGATACGATGAGTCCTTCGTGGTATTTTTCGAGTAGTTCTTTGTCGATACGAGGGCGCATGTAAAAGCCTTCTGTCCAGCTTTGCGAAACCATCTTAATCAGGTTTTTGTAGCCTTGCAGATTTTTAGCCAGTACTATTAAGTGCCAGCCGCTCATATCGGGTTTTCCTTCTTTTAACTTGCGGTTTCGATGGGCTACATAACATTCGCATCCTAAAATAGGTTTGAATAAATGGGATTCTTCTTCCTGAAGCTTTTTGTTCAACTCCTCCAAAAGAGGACTTCCTTCTTTAGCTTCGGCTATTGCCGCTTTAATTTTTTTTATTTCGGCAAATACAGGTGCGTTTTTTTTCTTTACGTAGTTGTAAAACTCTTTGATCCCGAACATCGATCCGTGATCGGTCAAGGCTAAAGCCTTCATACCATCTCCTTTGGCTTTGTCAACGAGTCGTTGAATACTTGCCTGCCCGTCGAGCAGTGAGTATTGAGAATGTACATGCAGATGTATAAAGGGTTCCATATATATTTAAGAATTAAAGGTTGCAAACCTTTTTAGTGCTTTGTTGGGTGAATACATTAAAATAACTCTGATCCAATCACCGAATATTGATAAGCATATTGGTGTTTGATTTTATAAAGGTACCCTTTTTATCGAAAAAAAGATACCTATATTTTATTGATTTTATCAATGCTTTTTTAACTCGAAAAGAATCAATACTATATCTCAATTATTTAACTAAGAGTTGCTTTTGCGAGTGTTTCTTAACTTTTGAAGAAGATTGGCAACGTTAATTTTATCTTGTTTTATGTTCTTTACCAAAGTTTCGAGATCCTTAAACTTTTCGTCAGTACGCATAAATTTGACGAATTCAACGGATAATGTTTTGCCATATAGATTCTGATCGAAGTCGAGTATATTTACCTCCAGACTTATGTTATCTCCATTATGAAGCGTGGGTCTTTTGCCTATATAAAGCATCCCTTCGTATTGATCGTCATCGATAAGCACATATACGGCATATACACCAAAGGCGGGAACGACTTTGAAATCTTCCCAGATTTTAATGTTAGCAGTGGGAAAACCGATTGTACGACCTACCTGAAATCCTTCAACAATCTGTCCTGATATTGTGTAGGTATATCCGAGAAGTTGGTTTGCTTTGGCAATATCACCTTCGCCCAATAAGCGTCGTATGCGTGATGAGCTGACGTGTGTGCCACCCTCTAGTTCTTTGGCTTGTATTACATCAATTCCTACCTCTTTACCGTACTTTTGATACTCCTCGAAGCCATCTTCGCGGTTGTGCCCAAAGCGATGGTCGTAACCGATAAGCAGTGTTTGTACATTGAGCTTTTCTTTGAGTATTTGTTGAATGAATTCGCGAGCGCTCAAAGTTGACATTTCCCGGGTGAAATCGAGTGTTATGCAATAATCGACATCTGTTGTAGCAAGGCGTTTTACTTTTTCCTGATATCCACAAAGTAAAGCGGGCTGGTAATCACTGCATAAAACTTTTCGCGGATGTACCGGAAATGTTATAACGGCCGAAGGCAGATTCTGCTTTTTAGCTTCTGCCTTAAGCTGTTCTATGAGGTACTGATGACCGGTGTGTACACCGTCGAAGAAACCTATAGTAGCTACCAGAGGTTGATGTTGGGTGTTGTTATGTTCGGGATCTATTAAGTTCATTGAACTGTCGAAGGTCTCAGACCTTTTTTATTGCTTTGGCCTAAGGATACTCCCCCGATTCATCCAATTTGGATGGGTTGAGTAAGCCCTACAAGCCGAAAGTATATTGTTAAATACGTTTTTGTGTATAACCTGATTGGCAGGTCTTAGGTGATCTTTATTCAAAAACTTTTCTCAGGTCTTCTTCTTGATCGACCAGGTATGTTTTAAAGCCGAATTTTTCGGCAGCATCCAGATTCGATTGTCCGTCATCTAAAAATAAAGTTTCTTCGGGGTTGATCTTTGCTTCTTCGATAACTATTTCAAATGTTTCTTTTGCAGGCTTTGTGTGTCCCATTTTGAAAGACCAGAACATCTGATCGAAGAATGCTGAAATGGGTTCTCCCGAAGGTGAGAAATCTTTAGTATCAGCCCATCCCATAATAACGGGGTTGGTGTTGCTAAGCAAATATATATTGTACTTTTTGCGAAGTTCTTTCAGTAGATCGAATTTATATTCGGGTATTCCTGTAAGAAATGCTAACCATCCTGAATCTATGTCTTTATCGGGAATATTCTTTCCTGCCAGTTTTCTTAATTCATCATAAAATTCTTCTTTACTGATCGTTCCTTCTTCTAGCTGAAGGAAAATTCCTTCTTGACGAAATTCGCCCAGAAAGTCTTCGATATTATCAACTCCTATTTCTTTGAAACGCTTTACAGCATTATCTTTATTGATACTAACAATTACACCTCCAAAGTCGAAGAGTAAATTCTTTATTCCGGTTAAATCAGCCATATTCAACTTTTTATATTTGAGACTATCGATGCCTTTAAGATATTGTATAATTTTTACAGACAATAAGTAAGCCTGTTACCTTTTCTTTTTATTATGCGAAGTTAATCATTTTATAAATTATTACTGATGAATTTATTTATAACTATTCAAAATATCAAAGCTTGCAGAATTTTCAAAGGTTTTATTAAGCATACATAATAGATTATCAATAATTGAAATTTTTTATGGACTGTAGTGGGGAGTGTATTGCATATGCACTGTGTTAATAATTGTATTCGTCGGGAATACATCCGCAATTGGAAATGTTTGAATAAATTCTTCAATTTTCCTAACGCACCCTATCGGGTTTGTTTTTCATTTTGCCTTGATGCAAAACGAAACAAAAGATCAAGACTGTGCCTCTTTGCCCGACCCGCTACGGACTCGAAAGCTAAAACAAAAGAAAAACGTTTATCGTTGATATCCTTTTGTTTCTTAACGCTTTCATTCGCCCTACGGTACCCCGTGCAACCGTCAAGGTCGGGGAAGCCTGACGGGCGAAAGCCACTTACGTGCGTCAGCCCAAGTGCATAAGTAGCACAGCCGTTGGCTGACAAGCGAAGCGGGCGTAAAACTAAACGTGCCGTAAGGCAGTAGGTTTAGTTTAGCCTGTAATCTTAAGTCATATAGGCGAGCCAGTCAGCACAAAGCCTTTTTGATTCCTTTTGCGGCTTTGGGCAAAAGGAATACAAGCAATCTTTGATTGTGCGTAGTTAAAAGAGTATAATGAAATTGAACGTATATCCAACTATTAATTGGCATGATTAATAAATTCTATCTGGTTGCTTAAAAGCAGCAATAGAAAACATTTAGTGATACATTTGAAAACCATAGTTGCTTTTATCTATCCATATAGAGCTTATCTGAAAAACAGAACCTAAATAAGAAGCTGTATAAAAAGTGTCACTTTTGTCACTTTTGTAATGTTTTTGGGTATTATGTTTTGATAATTAGATGTTTGTGAAAATGACAAAAATGTACATATACTTGTTTGGATTTGTTGCCTTTGTAACTTTTTTGTATGGCTTATGTATGCTTTTGTAACCTTATTTTTTCAGTCTTTAGTTGTATTAAATAGTTGATATTTCGTTAATTTGTATATCATTTAAGTTTGCAGAGCTATTTGTTGCTTTGGCTGTAGGGGTGAACCTGTGTGTTCACCTATTTCGGACAGACACATAGGTCTGCCCCTACCAACAATAATGTGTCATTACATATTTTCTTTTACTTAAATTAGAATCATTTGACTATGTTGAATTTCCGTCTTCGGGTTTTTTATTCAGTGGCTACATTCTCAAGCTTTACAAAAGCTGCCGAAGAGATGTTTATCACTCAGCCTGCTGTAACCAAAAATATAAAGGAGCTTGAGTCTGAATTGGGTATTCGCCTTTTTAACCGGATATCAAATAAAATAACTCTTACTGAGGCAGGAAAGCTTCTTCTGCATTATACGGAGCATGTTCTGACTTTGGATAAGAAATTTATGTTTGATTTGGGTGTGTTGAAGCAAAAATTTTCGGGAGATCTTAAATTGGGAGCCAGTACTACTATCGGGCAATATGTATTACCACCTATACTTGCAAAATTTAAGATGGAACAGCCTGAGATGGAATTGTCGTTACTGAATGACAATACACAGCGGATAGAAACTGCTTTAATTGAGAAAATTCTGGATCTTGGGATTGTAGAGGGCAATTCTAAAAATAGTCAGTTGAAATACATTCCTTTCATTAAAGACGAAATTGTGGCTATTGCTCACTCCTCACAACCCTTATTCGAGAAAGACGAGATTACATTGAATGAGTTTAAAGAAATTCCTTTGGTATTGAGAGAATTAGGATCGGGAAGTTTAGAGGTGATAACCGAAAAGCTAAGGTTGAAAGATGTGAAATTGAAGGATTTGAATGTTGTAATGCACTTGGGCAGTACAGAGAGTATTAAAACATTTCTGGCAAATTCAAATAGTATCGGACTTATCTCGATTAATGCTGTCAGCAAAGAAATTGCTAATGGCGAGTTTAAAATTATAGATATAGCTGATTTCGAGATTGTGCGTAACTTTTATTTTATTCATTTGCATGGAGTCCCTTCGGGTTTTACAGAAATGTTTATCCAGTATGCCCTCAGTTATTATAACCAGAGGTTATAGGCGATGAAATATTTGAATATACAACCAAGCTTTTTTTAAGAGACCTTTGTCTGCATAAATCAAACATCAAGAAAATGAAAATTAATTCGAAATTGTTGAAAAAAGGTATCTTTATAATACTGGTTATATTGTGTTTGTTTCCTTTTGTGGAACCTCCGGTTGCTCTTCTAGCGGGTTTTATTTTGTCATTTACGATAGGACATCCGTATCTTCATCTCAATAACAAGGCGACTAAAATTTTATTACAGGCTTCTGTTGTAGGGCTGGGTTTTGGAATGAATATTTATGATGCAATGGCTGTAGGAAAAGAAGGACTGATATTTACCGTTTCGTCTATTGTTCTTACTCTGGCTTTTGGTTTGTTGCTCGGGAAGCTATTTCATATAAATAAAAAAACGAGTGTCTTGGTATCGTCCGGTACTGCTATTTGCGGAGGAAGTGCAATCGCTGCAATGGTACCTATTATAGATGCCAATGAGGAAGAAACTTCGGTTTCATTAGGGGTTATATTCGTCTTAAATTCAGTTGCACTGTTTTTATTCCCTGTGATTGGTCATCTGTTGAGTATGACACAAGAGCAGTTCGGTCTTTGGTCTGCCATTGCCATACACGACACGAGCTCTGTTGTGGGTGCTGCTCATAAATATGGGGAAGAAGCACTGAAAATAGCCACAACAGTAAAATTGGAAAGGGCTTTGTGGATAATTCCACTCTCTTTTGTAACAGCTCTTTTGTATAGGAAGGGTAAGGTGTCTATTCCTTATTTTATTTTTCTATATGTGGTTGCAATGATTATTAATACTTTTATTCCGGCTGTTCAAACAGTATCACCGGCTATTGTTATGATCGCTAAGAGGGGGTTGACTCTAACTTTATTCCTTATTGGTGCCGGATTAAGTAAAGAGGCCTTAAAGAAGATTGGTGTAAAACCTTTATTACAAGGTATAATACTCTGGGCTTTTATCTCTATACTGTCTCTTCTTGTGATTTTAAATATGTAGATATATAAAAAACAAGCAGCTATAATTGATATTATAGCTGCTTAGTTCTTTTATATTGTATCTCAATTATTTTGAGTTACTTCTCTTTTTAATATATCTGCCTGAATAACAGTGTTTTTTAAATATTCATATTCCAGTTGGAAGCATTCACTGAATATGTTATCCTCAAGCAAGCTTTGCTCTATTTGCTTGGGAGTCCAGAATTTACCATCCAGTAAACTGATACTTTTGAGCTGATCTTCATTTTCTATTCTGGATACGAATAAGAATACCAGACGCTTTACATCTTCATTTTCGAATACGTATTTTAAAAGGAAGTTGAAAGGTAGCTCTTGCATATTTAATGCTTTTGATATGCTATTTCTTACCGATATATTTATCTCGTGATTAAAAAGCATTAGCTTCTCGAAAGGGTGATCATACATAGAGGGGTTTATGCTGTTACTGCCCGGCCTCTTTTGTATATAGATTTCGCCATTATGTATCAACGCAATACGTACCATTGGATGCATAAAGCGTTTCTTCATCTTAGAGGATACCGATTTAGCAATTCGACCTGTAACTTCGCCTGATTCGTTAACGATGGGTAGCCACTCCTCTTTTCTTAATTGCTTAACAATGTTTCTGGTCTTGATTTCCTCATAAACAATAATGGAAGCGAGTATTGTCACAGGTATTATTGTGTAGAATACATTATTAATTAAAGAGTTCGGATCCAAATCACGTTGAACTAATTGATAGATCAACAATATAAATATATGAAATGTCAATCCGTATTGGGTAAGCTTTGCAACCTCAAAAAACTCTCCAAGGAATGTCTTTTGAATGATACTTTGCTTTTTTCCTAAGTACATATTTATATATGCTTTTCCTAATCTTACGGTAAAGAGAAGACTGACGAATATAACTTCGAAAAACACAAGATACATTAATTCTGGTATGGTGGTCTTGTGTAAAATATACCAGAGAATAAGTGTCGTGAAAAGTGCGAGGAAATTCAGTATGAACATAAGTCCACACGCATTAGACTTGGTGTAAAATCTAAGAATAATGTCTGCAGTGCCCGCAAACAGGACAGAGATTATTAATGAATAACCAATATTACTAGTTGCTGTGAATAATGCTATATATAGTATACTAGCTAGCAATCCTAGTGAAGGGTTTACTAAGTATTTTTTTGCTCCTTTTGAAATCATAAATTACATATATACAGATGGTTTACTCCTTGATGGTGTTAGCATGTTACAATTGTCATTTTCTAAATATACAACTTATTATTGCCTTATTTCTCAGGGTTTTATATTAAAACAAATATCAATAAGTTTTGTTTATTGAGTAAATTAAATATAGATTCTAATACACTAAGAAGCTGTGATAGATTAGTCTTTTGTACGCATCGACTGTAAATATATATTATAAAATGTAATTTTCGATGTTTATCTAAAGTAAAAAAACGCAGGAGTTTTTTACTCCTGCGCTCCGGCCTTATTTAAACTTCAAAAAATCAATCACTTTTGTATATAAATAATTTCTATTATGACTTCCCGGGATAGAGTGATTTTGATCAGGGAAGACAAAAAGCTCGAATTGTTTATTTGCTTTTATCAATGCTGATGTGTATTCTATTGTATTTTGGAAATGAACATTGTCATCGGCTGTTCCGTGAATTAGGAGAAGCCGTCCGGATAAAGATGAGGCTAAAGTGCTGGGCGAGCTGTTTTGATATCCAGAGGCATTTTGCTGAGGAGTTCGCATATACCGCTCGGTATATACCGAATCATAGAAACGCCAATCGGTAACAGGTGCGATAGCAACTCCCGATTTGAATACGTCGTTTCCTCTGCTTAAGCTCATAAGAACATTATAGCCGCCGTAGCTCCAGCCCCAGATTGAAATATTAGCAGCATCGATGTAGGGTAATGTCCCGAAATACCGTGCAGCTGCAATCTGGTCATCGGATTCTTTTATCCCTAAATTCATATAAGTGCATTTTCGGAATTCCTGACCGCGGGCACCTGTGCCTCGTCCGTCTACAGCTACCACTATATAATCTTGAGTAGTCAGATAGTCAACCCAATCGATATTAAAACGATCTAATACTTCTTGTGAATCAGGCCCGCTGTATTGAACCATCAATAAGGGATATTTTTTGCTCGAGTTGAAATTCGCAGGTTTAAGCATCCATGCATTAAGAGAAGTGCCGTCTGCTCCTTTTACCGTAATGAACTCTTTTTTAGGCAGACCTAAAGAGGGTAGTTTACTTTTCAGCTCTTTGTTGTCTTCAAGAACTCTCAATTCTTTTCCAGAAGCATCATTCATGGTTATCAAAGAAGGATTTTCGGTGTTAGACCAATTATTGATGAAGTATTTACCATTCGAACTAAAGCCGGCAGTATTATATCCTGCTTTTGTTGATAATTTGGTTTTAGTGCCTTTAAGGATGTCTACTTTATATATAGCTCTTTGAAGTGGACTCTCTTCTGCCGCTTGGTAGTAAACGGTTTTGCTTACAGGGTCGCAAGCCAAAATTTCCATAACATCATAATTACCCGATGTTAGCTGTTTTTGTTGAACTCCGGTTAATGAGTATATATAAATATGACTATAACCATCTTTTTCGCTGATATATGTAAATTGATCCCCTAAGAAATGAATCGAATTAAAGAAATCATAATTGATGTATCTGTCGTTTTGTTCTCTCAGAATTAGTTTGGCTATAGTTGTTCTGGGATCGGCAAAATACATATTAAAATCGTTCTGATCACGATTGAGTGTCATTATAGCTAACTGAGAGGTAGGAGTAAACTCAATTTTGGGTATATATTCAAAACTAGTATTAGCCGGGAAATTTATAGGTCTGATTGTCTTTGATTCAATATCAAAAATGTTGCAAGTCACTTTTGAGTTAGCTTCGCCTGCTTTTGGATATTTAAAGGATATAAAATCTGGATACAATTGTTGCTTGAAGTTTTGAAACGAAAATTCAGGAACCTTAGTCTCATCAAATCTTACATAGGATAACAGTTTATTATCAGGCGAAAAATCCATTAATGCTGTTGTACCAAATTCTTCTTCATATACCCAATCGGTAGCACCATTTATGATTTTACCTATTTCTCCGTCTTTCGTAATCTGTGACTCTGTTCCATAATCAAACTTAGATAGCCATATATTGTTGTCACAAACATAAGCGAGCATACGTCCGTCACGAGAAAATATAGGAGCCATTTGTTTTGACTTATTGTCGCTTAATTTGCGTATCAAATTGCGGCGTATATCGAAGTAAAAATAATCGGCTTTAAACGATCGGCGATATATTTGTTCACTGTTGGTATAAACAACGAGTCGGTTTTCGTCAGGACTCATAATGAACCCTTCAAAAGAAGGAATGTTGCAATCGCGTGCCGTTTGTATATCAAATACTGTTTCCACAGGCTGTCCTGTTTTATAAGAGTATTTTATAATTTTAGTTTTTGATTGATCTGCTTGGAAATAGAATTCGCCGTCTGCCGAAGATACTTCCGAAGCTATTCCTTTAGCTCTGTATTTACCGTCGGTAATATCTTTTAGATTTAGTGTTTGGGCAAAAAAAGAGGTTGAAACCAGCATTGCAAGAAGCACAAAACAAACTTTTTTCATAGGTTATATTATTTTATACAATACAAATATACATTCTTTCGATGTAGAATCTTAACTTCGTTTCCTAAAAAATATACCGTATGATAAATGAAGTGCCCTATTCTGATGTATTGGAAATCCGTCATAAAGTAATGTATCCCGAAAAAGAAATAGATTATGTTATATTGCCTGAAGATGATAAAGGCTTGCATATCGGATATTATAAAGAAGGGCTATTGGTAAGCGTGTTGTCTTTATTCTTGAATAATAGAGAATTACAGTTTCGTAAATTTGCGACATTAGCCGAATTTCAAGGACAAGGTTATGGTTCGGAATTATTGAAATGGGTACTTGATTATGCGAATGACATGAAGTTTGAAAGGGTTTGGTGTAATTCGAGAATCGAAAAAACCGATTTTTATAAAAAGTTTGAATTTGTCGAAACCGATCAAATTTTCGAAAAAGACGGTCGTCAGTTTGTTATTTTAGAAAGAAAATTCTAACAAGATGCTTTGAGACCTTAAAAAAAAATAATGAACACCTTTATTTTCTTCTATTTAACTATATTTGCAACTTTGTTCTTATAGACACAGAAGTTGTAATCACGAATTTTTATAATAAACATTTAATTTTCAACATGAAAAAGTATAACCTAGTCAATAACATTTTTGGGTGGTTGAGCTTTATTATTGCAGCAATTACCTATTTGTTGACAATCGAACCTACTGCAAGTTTTTGGGATTGTGGTGAGTTTATTACTTCGGCATATAAATTTGAAGTGGGACACCCTCCCGGTGCTCCTTTTTTCATGTTGACAGGAAAGTTTTTCACACTCTTTGCATCTGATGTGACTCAGGTAGCAAAAATGGTTAACACCATGTCTGCCTTATTGAGTGCATTAACTATACTATTCCTTTTCTGGACAATAACGCATCTCGCAAAAAAACTGATATATGCCGATACCGATAAAGAAATGTCGTTAGGACAAATGATTGCAATTATTGGTTCAGGTCTTGTAGGAGCGTTAGTATATACATTCTCCGATACATTTTGGTTCTCAGCTGTTGAGGGTGAAGTTTATGCTTTCTCGTCTATGTTTACCGCTTTGGTATTCTGGTTAATTCTGAAATGGGAAAATAGAGCCGATAAACCAGGTTCTGATAAGTGGTTGGTTTTGATAGCTTATACTATGGGATTGTCTATTGGGGTTCACTTGTTGAACTTGCTTTGTATCCCTGCCATTGTATTGGTTTATTATTTCAAAAAGACACAAACTCCGAACTTTAAGGGAATATTATTGGCACTACTTGGTTCGATGGGATTGATCGTGGTTTTAATGTACGGTGTTATTCCTGGATTTACTAAAGTAGGTGGTGCTGTTGAACTATTCTTTGTAAATACGTTAGGCTTCTCATATAACAGTGGGGTATTTACCTATTTAATTATTTTACTTTTATCTCTTGCCTGGGGACTTTATGAAACTCTATCATCAAAAGGCAATCTGAAAAGAGCTAAAATAGCTTTTATCTTAACAATGGCATTATCGGGTATAACATTTATCGGATCGAATGTTTTACTTTGGATTGTTCTATTAGGAGGTTTAATCTTCTTCTGCTTCAAAGGACAGAAGGTTACCTTCAGATTGGTTAATACAAGCCTTTTGTGTTTGTTGGTAATATTAATTGGATATTCTTCGTTCGCTATAATACCTATTCGTTCTACAGCGAATACACCGATGGATCAAAACTCCCCCGAAGATGTATTCTCATTGACCGATTATCTAAATCGTGAACAGTATGGAGATTCTCCTTTGGTTTATGGGCGTACTTATGCCTCAGAGGTAAAAAGAGATGCAAGTGGTAAGGCTATTGAAGCTTCAAAGAAAGCTAGATATGACAGAATTGTAAAGAAATCGCCGGATGAGAAAGACCGTTATTTTATAGCTAGTGAGGCGCCTTCATATGAATATACAAATACAATGCTATTCCCTCGTATGTATTCTGACGATCCTCGCCATATTCAAGGATATAAGAATTGGGGTGGTATTACAGACGCAAAAGTTCCTCCTACATTCTTTGAGAATCTGCAATACTTATTTAAATATCAAATAAATTTCATGTATTGGAGATACTTTATGTGGAATTTCTCCGGTCGTCAGAATGATATCCAATCATTAGGCGAAATAAATAATGGTAACTGGATGACAGGTATCAGTTTTATTGATGAGCATGTACTCGGCTTAGGGCCACAAGATAATTTACCTCCTGATATTGCCGATAATAAAGGACATAATGTGTTTTATATGCTACCTCTTATTTTAGGTTTATGTGGTATCTTTTTCCAATTGACCAGAGGTAAAAAAGGAGAGCAACAACTGTGGATTACCTTCATGTTGTTTTTTATGACAGGTTTGGCTATTGTGCTCTATCTGAATCAAAAACCTTACGAACCACGTGAAAGAGATTATGCATATGCCGGATCGTTCTATGCTTTTAGTATTTGGGTCGGGCTGGGTGTTGCTGCTCTTTGGACTTTGCTCAAGCGATATGTTCCTGAGACTGTAGCTGCGGCTGTGGTAACAGTGCTGGCTCTGTTGGTTCCTGTGCAAATGGTCTCTCAAACTTGGGATGATCATGATCGCTCAAACCGATACACAATGCGTGATTTTGGAATGAACTATCTGCGAAGTGTCGAAAAAGATGGTATCCTGTTTACGAATGGCGATAATGATACATTCCCTCTTTGGTATGCTCAGGAAGTTGAAGGCTTCCGTACTGATGTTCGTGTGTCTAACTTAAGTTATCTGCAAACCGACTGGTATGTAGATCAAATGCGTCGTCAGGCTTATGACTCAAAACCACTTCCTATAGAATGGGACAAGTCTCGCTATATCGGAGACAAGGGTATGTATGCCTATGTGATTACAAAAGATCAAATAGAAAGTGTTCTGAAACAGCAACTCGAAAAGCAAGGAGGTGCCTCGTGGATGGATAAAATGCAGAATGATCAAAATTTCAATTTTGGAAATTATTACGATAAAAATGCATTTACCGACACTGTTTCCTTAGATAATATAATGGAGATATTGAAGACACAGGATAGTTATATTCCAAAGAATCCGTTTATCGAAGGTGGAGGTAAAGAATTTATTATTCCCGGAAACCTTTTATATATGCCCGTTGATACTGCTGCTGTTGACTGGAAAGCCTTGGATGCAGCACCATCTCCTCATATGGTGATCAACTTAGGAAATAAAAATGTTTTATATCGTCAGGAATTAATGATTCTGGAGATGTTGAACAATATCAATAAAGACGGATGGAAACGACCTATATATTTTGCAACTACCGTTGGTAGCGATATGTATTTGAATCTGAAAGATAAGAACTTTATGCTCGAAGGTTTGGCATATAGAATTACACCGGGGAAAATAAATCCTACAGGAGTTAATACTGAAGTTGCTTATGATAATATGGTCAATAAGTTTAAATGGGGAGGCATTGATAATCCGAAAGTATATTTAGATGAGAATAACTTAAGGATGTGTAAGACATTCCGAATCATGTTTAATGAACTTATTGCAGCCCTAATTAATGAAGGTAAAGATGATAAAGCTCTTGCTGCATTAGACTACTGCTTGAAGGTTATTCCTGCAAATACTGTTCCAATGGGTGGTGAGTCGGTTTCTTTTGCAGATGCTTATTTTGCAATAGACCAACCCGAAAAAGCTGAAGCTGTAATTAAAATAATACTAGATAGATCGGAGCAGTCATTAAATTGGTTCCATCGTTTGAAACCCGACCAAATGGCAGGTTCAACAAGTGATATAAGAAGCAATTTCGATAATCTGTTGCGTATTGCTATGGTTTATCAACAACATGGGGATATGGCTAAATACAAAGCCTTAATTGAGAAATTACAAGGTTATGCACAGTTATATTTCACAAATAGAGTACCTGCTCTAGGAAATTATGCGTTAAAAAATATTACTGATACATCAGTTAGAGGATATTATGTTGCTGAGAAAGGTTCTGAAAATCAGAAAATTGAAGAAGAGTTAGCTCAGCAATCAATGCAGTTGATGCAACAATTTAGTCCCGCACTATTAAAAGAATATACAAGTCAAAGCAACAATTAAGATAATATTGCGTCTATAGTGATGAAAGGCATGATTTTGCTTTTCATCATTGTAGACAATATTATTTTTAAGAGAAATATGTTGATAGAACAACCGCCGTTAGTTTATAGACTCCTGTTTCCGGGAGGACATTGGAGGCTACCTAGCAAAAAAGAGAAAGTAATTTATTTGACTTTTGATGACGGACCCATACCGGAACTTACGCCGTGGGTTTTAGATTTGTTGGATAGGTATAACATAAAGGCTACCTTCTTTTGTGTTGGAGATAATGTCAGGAAATATCCGGAGATTTATCAAGATGTTTTAGACAGGGGGCATAAAGTCGGAAATCATACATACAATCATATCCAAGGGATAAAAAACTTTACCAAAAACTATATAAAGAATACTCAAGAGGCTGCTGAGTATATAGAATCTCCCTTGTTTCGTCCTCCTCACGGACACATGCGTTTACCTCAATTCTTTAAGCTTCGTAAAAAGTATAAAATTATACTATGGGATGTTGTAACCCGTGATTATAGTAACAGGTTAACCCCTGACGATGTTCTTAATAATGTGAAGAATTATGCACGCAATGGTTCTATTGTTGTATTCCATGACTCATTAAAAGCCGAGAAGAATATGAAATATGCTTTGCCTTTAGCTATTGAATGGCTCAAGGAGCAAGGATATGTTTTCAAAACAATAGAAGAGGGGCTGGCTGAGGTTTCTAACGAAGCAGTAGAGACGAATCTCCATAACTCAGAAAACGATAATGGTGAGCTAGTGCGTGATTATAGATAGACATCCACTTGCCTTCGACAAAGGCAGAAACCAATAATAAAAGAGTGCTTTGCGGCTGGTGAAAATTAGTAACTATGCCGCTTACTACTTTAAATACATAGCCCGGAACAATCATTATTTGAGTATCAGCCAATAAAGTATTTATTGAATGAGAATCAAGATAATCTAAAATGTTCTTGAGGGCTTTTTCTTTTGATATCGTGTTGCAACCGTTATATGGTTGCCATTGTTCGACTTTTAAAGTTTCAGAATTTGGATTCTGTTCCAAAGCAGCTCCGATATGATATAAACTCTCGAGCGTTCGCACCGATGTTGTACCTACTGCAATTATATTCCCTTTGTGAGATAATATATGTTCAATTGTTTCTCGCTTCACCGAAATAAATTCGGAGTGCATTTCATGCCCGTTAATCGTTTCACTCTTTACAGGTTTAAAAGTACCTGCCCCAACGTGTAGGGTAACTTCATCTGTTTGGATACCTTTTTTCTTAAGGTTTTCGAATGTTCTTTCCGTAAAATGTAGTCCGGCTGTGGGAGCGGCTACAGAGCCTTTAATCTTAGAATATAGTGTCTGGTAGGTCTCTTTATCCTTTTCCTCAGTATCACGATTCAAATAGGGTGGAATCGGCAATTCGCCCACTGTATCAAGAATATCTGCAAAAGTATATTGAGAATTATTCCATTCAAATTTGATTACATGCATATTGCCTGCCGATTGTATCCGTTCGGCTTTCAGTAATACAGTTTCGTTATTTATTATAATTTCTTTTTCGAGAATACCTTCTTTCCATTTTTTTAGATTCCCAATCATACATTGCCATGAACAATGATCTGTTGCTTGAAATATTAAATTATAATCGTGTGGAAAATAAGGGTCGAGGCAGAATATTTCTATTTGTGCCCCCGTTGCCTTCTTGAAGTGGAGACGTGCCTGAATCACTTTCGTATTATTGAATATCATTAGGCTGTCCTCAGGTAAGTAATCTGTAATAGCCGAAAAACGGCTGTCGGTGATTGTTTTTCCTTTGTAGACAAGCAACTGAGAATTATCCCTCTCTTGGAGTGGATACTTGGCTATTTTATTATCAGGTAAATCGTAATTATAATCTTTGATATGTATATGGCGAGGGTCAGATAATTCCATTTTTCTCTTTTTTTATCCGTCAAAATTAATCAACTTTGTATGAATATGAAAGTATTAAGGTTGCAGACCCTTTTATTTTTGTATTTTGTAGAATAATAGATTCAGCAAATTGTAAGAACAAATAGGTCTGAGACCTCAAAACAAGATATTATTATGAAAGTTGGAGATAAGGTACGTTTTCTAAATACAACAGGTGGTGGCATTGTAAAAGGTTTTCAAGGTAAAGACATAGTCATCGTAGACGATGATGGTTTTGATACACCTATACTTATGCGTGAGTGTATTGTAATTGAACCCGCTAATGAAGCACAAGTGCGTCAGTCTGTAAAACCAAAAGCACAGGAAGTAACTGCATATCAAAAGGAACCAAAGACTGAAAGTCATGTTCCTGTTGTGGAAACTAAAGAGGGAGAGCGTATTACTGCGTGTTTGGCTTATCTGCCTTTAGATATAAAAACACTCAGCACAACAGGATACGAATGTTATTTGGTGAACGATAGTAATTTTTATCTCTCTTATAATTATATGAGTAGATCAGAACAAGGATGGATTAGTCGTGCAGTTGGTACTATAGAACCGAATACCAAGATTTTTCTGGAAGAATTTACGAAGACTGACCTGAATGATCTGGAAAAAGTTTGTGTTCAATTTATCCCTTATAAGATTGATAAACCGTTCAGCTTAAAGAATCCTTGCTCTTCGGAAATCAGAATTGATACGGTTAAGTTTTATAAGCTGCATAGTTTCAAAGAAAATGACTATTTCGATGACGATGCCATTATCTATTATCTGATGAAAAACGATCTTACAGAAAGAGAATTATTCGTTTCGGCAGAGGCTATTGAAGAAGCCATGAAGGAGAAAAAGCAATTGGATCGCCAACAGCCACAACCTATTAAGAAGAAAGATACAGCTTCATCTATTCTTGAGGTCGATTTGCATATCGAAGAATTGATAGATAGCACAGCCGGATTAGATGCTAAGGATATTCTTGAATATCAGATAACAAAATTCAGGGAGATACTAGATGAGAATAAAAGCAAGAAAGGTCAGAAAATTGTTTTTATTCATGGTAAAGGCGAGGGTGTTTTAAAGAAAGCGATATTAAATGATCTGAAAACCCGATACAGTCATTTGAATTATCAGGATGCTTCTTTTAAAGAGTACGGATTTGGTGCAACTATGATTACTATAAAGTAAGAGTAATATCTAAAGGATTTAATGTCGTATTTGAAGACTATAGCAATTGATAGGTTGCTATTTAGGATGAAAAATAAATAGGTCTGAGACCTTAAAATAAAGCAAGTGATATGAAGTTTCGGAAGAAGTATAAGAATTTATTGAATGCTCTATTTGTATTTATTATTGCATTCTCCTCTTTTTTGGCTTTTGAACCGTTGTTTGAGCATTTGGGACAAAAAGCTTCTCAAGAGTTTGCTGCTGCTATCTTCGGAACTATTTTTGCCGCTGTAATTACTATGGTATTGCTCAATAAGCAGACCGAGACAGAGGAGGAGAGAAGTCGCAGTGAGAAGGTTTTCGAGCAAAAGATCACTCTTTATAATCAAGCCATCGATACACTGCAAAGTATTTTCGAAAGACAAGACGACCGGAATCAAATAAAGCTGGAACGATCTCAAATCACGCAACTGGAATTTCTTCTTGCTAAAATGATGATGATTGGTAATGATAAGACAATAAATGAGTTTAAAGCTTTTTATGAGATTGTTACTAATAACTATTCCCCTCAAACAAAAATATTGTACTTAGATTCATCTGATAAGCAAACTATTTTTCGCTTTGCCGATTATTGCAGGGAGGAACTCGGGCTGTCTGATAAAACCTTGGAAAAAGAAACCTTAGAGGATATTGTTTTGCAGGGTGAGTTGTTTTACAATATGGAAGAGACAGGAGAGCTACACCCGAATGTTGTTGACACTATAAAAGATATCTATGGATATTTGGTGTTCGATCTTGATTTACCTACCCGTAATATTGTTTTTAAATCGAATGGTTTTGATGTATATATCACTAAAACCCATGAGGCTGAAATGTGTTTTTTGCAATGCACATTCGATATGAGTACGGTTCGTTTGGTATTAGAGCACGATCATGTAATAAAGGGATTTGCCAAGAATAAAGAAGATAATAAGTCCATATTCTTATTCGAATCATCGGATCGGGAGAAAGTGAAGCTATATATTTCCGATATAGAACGTGCCATAAAACAAAGTTATTTGCAATCAAAAAAGAAGTTCTTGAATTTATAAAAGATATAATTTTTAATGACTAAATATACAATGAAACAGAAGCTATTGGTATTCTTATTGCTTTGTGCAACAATACTATTCTCGGGCTGTGGGGTAACTAATGACCTTACGAGTGCCTATAATGTAACTAAATGTGAATATGATTATAAATCGATTTCAAATTTAACCGTATCGGGGATGAATTTATCGAATGGAATTTCGCCAACTTACATTCCTAAACTATTAGGAATATTGGGAGGGACGGCTTCATCGATACCAATGAATTTCACACTGAATCTGGATGTGAAAAACCCAAACTCGACAGCTGCTATAATGAACGGATTACAGTATATCATCAGCATCGATGATATTCAGTTTACCACAGGACATGTTGATCAAACAATGAATATCGCCGCGGGTACAAGTCAAATTTTACCTTTAAATATTGGAGTTGATCTTGCAACGCTGATGACTAATAATTCAAAATCGGCAGTACAAAACATTGCTAAGAATTTTATTGGAATAGGAGATACTAAGTCTAATGTAAAGGTTCAGATCAAACCAACCTTTATGATTGGAGGGACACCAATTACATCTCCTGCGTACTTTCCTGTAAGCTTCACGTTTGGAGGTAAGTAACAAATGATAAAAACGGAAGAACCGACTAGTCAATCTGATTAATCGGTTCTTTTCTTATTTATATATGTCTTCAATTAGAGTATAAAATCTGTTTGTGGAGGATAAAGTCCTATATATTCTTCAGTGATTTCGTCAGCATATGCAATCTTTAGATTATCTAAAAGATCTTCCTCTTCCAGAACTTCTAAAATAGTATGTATTGCTATGTTTTTGTCTACAACATAACAAAAAATATTCATTGTCGCCGATCCGATATCTCCTCCGTCACAATGCCCATTACCCGTCCAGCCCAGACAATTGTTGAATAGCGATTCCACATAATCTCTTTTTTCGATTAGCTCTGCTTCATCAGCGTTTTTTTCATATGAATATTGAACAATGAATTCAGTTAAATCATTTACTTCTTCATAACCGGCTTCTTTTTGTTCGCTGATATATTTAGCTAATAAAAGATCTGTAGAGAGATCATTGTTTTTAGTATCCAGATTTTCAGTTTCTCCTACTTCTCCTAATTTTCCTTGATGGATAGTAAGTGTTTTATCTTCATTTACCCAGATTTCAAAATAATAGGTTGCACTATCCGATTTCTTGTATAGTTTTACCATTTTCAGATCGGTCTCTTCTGTATTTAGGGCACTATCGTCATTCCATTCATTGATATTGGGAACTTTTCCCTTTGTATAATACTGCGAAAATAGGTTTATAATTTCCTCTTGAGTAGCATATGTACGGCTATAGTGTTTGAAATTATCATCCGTTCCAAATACAAATCTTATTTCAGCATAGTACTCGTTGTTTTGCTTGATTGCTTGTATGTAAATACTGTTTTCTATCGGGTTTTTAGGCTCTAGGATGATATAGCTGTCTTCATCCTCAGTAAGGCTCTGTATTGTAGTTTTAAGTATATCCTGATCGTGTTTGCGAACGCTGCTTCCGTCTTTTATTAATTTGAACTGTATCATATGCTATTCATGTTTTCTTTAAGTAAATGGTCAAGCCCTTTGGATAGAAAATGTCCGAAATCAAGTTCGAAATTCGGTGTAAATATATCTTTTCCTAACTGGTTTTTGATTTCAGATATCTCCCAGAAACGACCGTCGGATACCTCTTTCAGATCTATTTGCGGGATTTGATTGGTTATGGTATAGAAGCAATAAGTAAGTTCTCTCTCCCTGTCGGTTTCTATGATATACTTATCGAGGTAATGCAAGGTCAGATCATTTAAACCTATTTCTTCTCCGGCTTCTCTTGACGCAGCCTCCGAAGGGCTCTCATTCAGATCAATGTGCCCCCCAACCGAAGAATCCCATTTGTCGGGTTGTATATCTTTAGTTGATGAACGTTTTTGCATATATAATTTGCCTTCCTCATTAAAAACATGGAGATGTATTACCGGATGTAACAGCATAGAGCCACTATGGCACTGACTGCGTGTTGCTTGGCCAATCACATTGCCTTGTTCATCTACCAAAGGAAATATTTCTTCTTGCATAATGTTATTTGTCTAAGAAGTTTCTTAATTCATCATTACTTAAGTTTTCAACACTGCCGTCAAATCCTAAACGGAAAGTACATCCCGATTTCCATTCCGAGCAGCCATAGGCTGCTTTTCCTTTCAAAAGATTTCCTTTTTTACAAAGAGGGCATAATACTGCTCTGTCAGACTTTTGTGTTGCTTCTTTTTCTTTTTTCTTTTCAGTAGGCTCTTTTTTCTTGCGTGGAGAAGTCTTTTTTGCGGGCTTTGTTTCCGGTTCTTTTACTTCTTCTATTTCTATAGACTTTCTTGAATAATCGTTACGGACATTCATAACTATTTGAGTCAGCATTTGCTTTAGCTCATCTATGAATATTTTTGTATCGTATTGATTACGCTCTATTTGTCTAAGCTTATTTTCCCAAATTCCGGTAAGTTCTGCCGATTTTAGTAATTCCTCTTGGATGGTTTGTATCAATTGTACTCCTGTAATTGTAGCCAGAAGATTCTTCTTTTCTTTACGAATATAATTACGTTTAAACAGGGTTTCTATAATGGCAGCACGCGTAGACGGGCGCCCTATACCGTTTTCTTTCAGGGCATCTCTGAGTTCATCATTTTCGACAAATTTACCTGCTGTTTCCATCGCCCGAAGTAGAGTCGCTTCGGTATAATATTTAGGAGGAGAAGTCCACTTTTCAGTTAAAGAAGGTTCGTGTGATCCACTTTCTCCTTTTTCAAATGTAGGAAGAATATTCTCTTCATCCTTGTCATTACTTTCAGAGTCATCGGATGAGGAGTTGTTTGATTGTTTTTCGAACACCACTCTCCATCCCGGATCTAGTATTTGTTTTCCGGTCACCTTAAATTCAACCTTAGCTGCTTCTCCTAAAACAGTAGTGGTAGACACTTTACAATTTGGATAAAATACGGCTATAAATCGTCGGGTTACCATATCGTATACCTTACGTTCATTTTCGGTAAGGGCATTTGCTCTTACACCTGTCGGAATGATAGCGTGGTGATCGGTCACCTTACTGTTATCAAATACTTTTTTCGATTTCTTGATTTTTGCTGCAAGTATGGGTGCTACTAAATCTTCATAACCCATCAATCCTTTTAAAGTTGCGGGTACTTTAGGAAATATATCATCACTTAGAAAAGTAGTATCAACACGAGGATAAGTCGTAAGCTTCTTTTCGTATAGCGATTGTATTGTTTTCAATGTATCTTCTGCCGAAAAGGCAAATTTTTTGTTGCATTCTACCTGTAACGATGTCAGGTCGAATAATCGTGGGGGGAGCTCTTCTCCCGCTTTTGTTGTAACATCTGTTACTTCAAAATCTGACAATTTGATTACTTCGAGAAATTTCTCACCTTCTTCCTGAGTTGTAAATCTTCCTTTAGTTGCAGAGAAGGTTGTCGCTCTATAGATGGTCTTTAATTCCCAATAAGGCTCGGGTTTAAAGTTCTCTATTTCTAATTGTCTGTTTACAATCAATGCCAGAGTAGGGGTCTGTACCCTTCCAATGGATAGGACGGACTTGTTTTGCCCATACTTTATGGTATACAGTCTGGTTGCATTCATTCCCAGTAACCAATCGCCTATGGCACGTGATAATCCGGCCTCATACAGCTTGTCAAAATCGCTTTGTGCCCGTAGGTTCTGAAAACCTTCACGTATGGCGTCTTCGGTAAGTGATGAAATCCAGAGACGTTTAACAGGGCATTTAGCCTGTGCCTTTTGCATTACCCAGCGTTGTATAAGCTCTCCTTCTTGCCCGGCATCACCACAGTTTATTATCTCTTCAGCATTTGCAAACAGGGTTTCGATAACCGAAAACTGTTTGGTGATTCCCTGATTATCTATTAACCTGATCCCAAATCGGGGAGGGATCATCGGTAGTAAATCCAATGACCAACGTTTCCATTGGGGATAATATTCATGGGGTTCTTTGAGGGTACAAAAATGACCGAATGTCCAGGTAACTTGGTATCCGTTTCCTTCAAAATATCCGTCTTTTTTGTTTTTTGCTCCTAGAACATTGGCTATCTCTCGGGCTACACTTGGCTTTTCGGCTATACAAACTTTCATATTAAAGAAGCATGTCTGCTATAACTCAAACAGACATGCTGTACATATTTTATTTAGTGAAACTTCTTTGAATTAAAGGTCTGATACTTTAATAGCTTTCTTTTTCGTTAGGAAAGTCTGATTCCTTGACGTCCTTTATATATGATTGCACTGCTTCACTCATTATGGTATGAAGGTCTGCATAACGACGTAAGAATTTAGGTGAGAAGTCTTTATTAATGCCCAGCATATCATGAATCACGAGTACTTGTCCGTCAACACCTCCACCTGCTCCTATACCGATCATAGGAATCGTTAATTCTTTGGCAACTTGTTCTGCTAATGTAGCCGGAATTTTCTCCAATACTATACCAAAACATCCAACTTCTTGTAGAAGGCGTGCATCATCAATGAGTTTTTGAGCTTCCGTTCCTTCTTTAGCCCGTACAGCATAGGTACCATATTTATTTATCGATTGAGGCATTAATCCCAAATGTCCCATAACCGGAATACCTGCATCGATAATCTTTTTAATATCTGCAATAATTTCTTTACCTCCTTCAATCTTTAAAGCATCGGCACCTGTCTCCTTCATTATTCTGATTGCAGCTTCAAGAGAAAGCGTGGGGTTACCCGAGCAGGTTCCGAATGGCATATCTACAATAACTAAAGCTCGTTTTACTCCATTTACAACCGATCTGCCATGATAAATCATCTGATCAAGCGTCATAGGTAGGGTGGTCGTGTTTCCTGCCATAACATTGGAGGCCGAATCGCCTATCAGAATTACATCCATGCCTGCCTGATCTACGATCGAAGCCATAGAAAAATCATACGCTGTAAGCATTGAGATCTTTTCGCCTCGTTGCTTCATTTCCAGTAAACGATGAGTCGTTACTTTGCGGTTGTCTTCTGTATAAGTTGACATAATCTTTAAATAAAAGTTAGAATTTAATGCACATCTTAAAATTATACCTAAAAAGTAGGTCTTATATTCAAGATGGATAACAAAAAGGTCTAAGACCTTTATTGGTATTTTTAGCTATGCAAATGTATAAAAAGCAAATGGTAATAAATATTATAAACAGAAAAAGCTGCACTATTTAAACAGTGCAGCTTATCTCAATAAGTTCTCTCATTCTCGCTTGAAGTGAGTTAAAGTATAATTATCAGGGGGCTGTAAATCTCTAATTTATGTAGATTAGAGAATCTACATTTTAATATAAATCAGATGTAGATATAATTTTTTAGATTAAAAACACAAAACAATTATGAAAAAAGCGTTATTATTTATTACATCATTTTTCTTGTTAACTTTATTTTCATGTAATAATGAGGATAATGAAGATATTACTAAGCAAGCTGTATCTGAACAAACTATTCCAGAGAGTCTCATCGAGTTTGTATTTGAAGGGAAAAAGTATTCTACGGCTTATACTAAGGTTGGAGATAGTTTAATATTCGAGAATAAAGAAGCGTCTGATATATTAAATGCTGCTAAATATTCGAATAACTATTCAATTACATTCAATGAAGATAGGGTAGTTATTGATAAAAAAGCATTCTCTTTATCAGAAGAGTCTTCTCATATGGAGCTAAGAGGGTCTGCTGCTGGTGGTGGAAGAGGGGGCAATTCGGGGAGTGGTATTGTAGAGTTTAAACCTATGATTGGTGCGGTTGTCTTATTTGATTCTTACGGTAATAATAAGATATTTTCGGCTAATGGAGATGAAGGTATCCAAGAGCGTTCGGTTATGCAATATGGTTGGGGTGATAAAAGGGTACTTTCATTTAGAATTCTCAATATGACAGATGAGACATGGATATTTGCCTACTATTCAGAGATCATGTATATAAGTGGTACGGTAAAAGTTGAAATTCCACCAAGTTCTATTAGTGATATTGCGAGAAATAGCATTCAAGGATCGAATGGTGGATCTCAAGAAGCTCTATTAGCATATCTTACAACAGAGTGGAATCGTCTTACTCATTCACCTTTTGAATCATTTAGATATCTACCCAAAAGTAAATGGACAGAGATTCAATGGACAGAGAATGAGCAAGGCAGGACAACTGGAGATAGAGGAGGTTCTAATGGACTGCCTAGCAGAAGATAATTCTATAATGGCGAAAAAACATGTATATACACAGAAAAGCTGTACTCATAACGAGTACAGCTTTTCTGTGTATATCTTTTTATATCTTTTATTTTTTAGAATCTATATCCTATGGTTAGTAGACCGCTGAACATATTATTTTTAAGTTCTGTTTTATCAGATCCTCCATGTGTGTATAGATCATCGGTGCGATTTTGCATTACAAATGCCACATCCGTATAAAATTGAGGTGTAAATCTATATCCAAGACCGTAAGTGAAATAATTAGCATTTCCTACAAGAGAATAATTAGTAATAGTTCCTGCAGTAGCAGCTGTGTGTGTGCCATTTGCACTTCCGTTTCTGAGTATATCCTTCACCGGACTTTGTTGCCACATATAGCCTACACGTCCCGAAAATTGTGGAGTGATACGAAACTCGCCTCCTACCCTTAGGGTAGATGAACTTCTAAAATCTTCTTTGATATCTTGGTTTGCTGATAATCCGAAACCGTTTCTATCTTGCAGGTTCATACTGGCGTAATTCGTAAGTTCATAGTCTGCACTTATTATAGCTCTTTGAGCAATAATTCCCGCTAAACTGAATACCCATTTATCGGGTGTGCGGAATTTATAGTCACTGAAAACAACTCCTTCTTCCGCTCTGGAGGAAACAGTAGTACTGCCGTTATCCATGAGTACAGTATAAGAATCAGTCATATTATACCATGTTGGAGAATGATAGGCAACTCCAATTCTTAATTCTTGAATAGGTTTAAAAATAAGTCCAGCTTTTACTTGCCAACCTGAACCATCTGTTCTCAGCTGATTGTCAAAATCATAAAAATGAGCGGGATTTGTATTCTGCCCTTCATATAAATCTTCACTATAAAGGGTTGTTACATTATAACTAATATCTGTAACAGATACCGAAAGACCGGCACTAAGCATATCAGCAAAAGTAGTACCCATGTTGAAGTCGTAAGAATCTATAGATCCTCTTTCAAAAACATGTAGAAAATTATCTACAGTAGGGTCATTCATTGTTTTAATAACAGATTCGTATCGATCTCCATTACCTCCTGGTACTGTGGGAGAAATCATACCTGTATTATAGGCTAAGGCTCCCAACCAATAATCAGAAGATCGATCAAAAAAAGGATCCTGACTTAACTCTAGATCTCTAGATGGAATTCCTTCTACTCGATTTGCTATATATTGTGTTTGTGATTGATTTAGAAAATTACCATGCATCGTGTATCTTCGATCAAAAGATTGCAAGCGATTATAAGAAAAACCAAAATTAATTAATGGAGCAACATCACTATGTAATGGCACTGTTCCTACAAATGCTAAATTATCAAAACTAAACTTGAATTTGCTGTCATCTGTTCTGCTTCCGTACAAATCGGTTTTAGTCCTTGTATTTGTGAAATTCAGCGTTGTTACTACCTCAGATGTCGTGTACACACCAATTCCGGCAGGATTTATGGCAATCCCCGAAATGTCGCCTCCCAAAGCACCAAAGGCACCCCCCATTGCAACAGAGCGGGCTGTTCCTTTCAATCCATTATAAGACAGGTTGAAAGCATCCATCTCTCCTTGTGCTAATGCCGATCCTGTGAAAGAAGCGGAAAGTAAAGCAAGAATAAAAATACGTTTCATAGTTATTGTTTTTTTCTTAAAAAAAGCTATTTTAGTTTAAACAGCTAAAATAGCTTTTTTGTTTTTATTCAATTTCTTTTTCTTCCAATTAATGTTACCTGCGTCCTCCACTGCTGCGGCTCGAACCTCCACCACCACTGGATGAGCGTCCGCCGCTGCTAGCTCCGCCGGATGAACGTCCGCTACTGCTGCTAGGTGATGATCTTTGTACAGAAGAGCCTGACGATCTGCTATTGGATGAACTTCCTGTGTTGAAGTTTCTGTTGTTATTTGTTGCAGGTCTTGCACTTGTTCCACTATTTGTTCTTGAAGAACCCTGGTTGGTTACTGCTCCACCTCTGTTATTTGTTGTTGTACCTCTATTGGTTGTACTACCTGCTCTATTAGTCGTAGAACCTGTTGTATTTCGGGTTGGAGAATTAGTAACTATTCGACCAGTACCTGCATCGTAAGTAGCATTTCGGTTGACCGAAGTTCTGCTGCCTGTTGCACTTGTACCTCTGTTGTTTGTTGTTGTAGGTCTTGTACTTACTCCTGATTCTCTTGTTGAATTACGTCCTGAATTTTCTCTGGTTGTACTACTGCGAGTACCTTCATATCTTCCTGTTCCACGTCCTGCAGCATCTCTGCCTGTAGTGGTACGTCCTGATTCTCTTGTTGAAGTACGTCCGGACTCTCTGGTTGCACCAGAGCCACGTCCATTCGTATCTCTTGCTGAGGAACCTCTATCACGGTTTGTACTGGAGTTTCTTCCTGAAGAATTACGTGAGGAGTTGCGTGAAGAGTCTCTGGAAGTTGTTCTGCCGGGTCTGTTGTAGTTAGCTCTTGGACGGTTCCAACCGCCACCCCAGCCACCGCCCCAACCGGGACCCCAGGCTCCGCCCCAGCCCCAACCGGGACCCATGCCCCAGCCGCCGCCCCAGCCCCAGCCCATGTTCCAGCCGCCACCCCAGCCCCAGCCCATGTTCCAGCCCCAACCGGGACCCATACCCATGCCCCAGCCCCAACCGGGACCCCACATGCCCCAGGGACGCATGCCCCAGCCCATGCCCATGCCCATGTTCCAACCCCAGTTGTTCCAAGGGTCGTTCCAAGGGTCATTTCTCCATGCCATGGTAGTGGTTAGACTGTTTGCATAATAGTCATCTAAAGAACCATTCAAGACAAAGACATTAATGTTGTCATCGCTCGAAATTCTTACACTATTAGGTGCTTCGTATCTTAGGTCAAATTCATTTATGAAATCACTTTGTGAATTAATGCTTACATTAGTGCCTTCATCGACACCTACCGAAACATCTCCTCTTGTAGAGATATTTACATTATTATTGGCATTTTCTATATAAACATTGGTTGCGGGAGTTGTATTCCTTTGTGAATTTCGATTTTGTCTTCTGTTAGGAGATGAACCATAGATGTCATCACCCCAATTTTGAGAGAAACTCGCTAATGGCAACAACGCTGCTAATAATAACAATTTACTCCTTTTCATTATTTTATCTCCTCTCTAGTTATATGTAAATTCGATTTCAAATTTTTACTTATTTACTCCTTAGACTTGCTAAAGTACTAAATGGTTTAATAGACACATCAAAGAAAGTCTATTTTTTTATAACAAAGATGCAAAAATACCAGCTCTGTTGCTCGCAATATCCTTAACAAATCTAAAAAACAGAATAGCTCAGACCTGTATAAACAGAACTCGATGAAAGCTAAACGTTTGAACTTTAGTCTTTGTTTTTGAAAAACCAGATTCTTTTGTAAAGAAACAAAAAAATACAAAAAATAATTGACATAACTATCATTAAATGTTTCGAAAAGAGAGAAACGTAGAAACTTATTGGCGTAAAAACTATATTTTTGCCAATTATTAAAGCTGATGCTAAATGATGAAGACTATAAATGGACGGAAATCGAATTAACTATCTTTGTCTTCTTCTTTAAATTGGATGTTTATAATACATAAAAAATATATATCAAAATGAATTATATCGAAGCAGTATTTGTTTGTATTCCTCACGATGAGATTGTAACAGAGGTATTATCTGCAGAGTTGGGTGAAGTGGGTTTCGAAAGTTTTGTGGATACTGCAACCGGATTGACTGCCTATATTCAAGAAAGCCTTTATGACGAGGAAACGGTAGAGGGAGTTCTTAATAATTTTCCTTTGGAGGCTAAGATAACTTATACAACGAGCCTTATTGAAGGTAAAGATTGGAATGAGGAGTGGGAAAAGAATTACTTTAAACCTCTTATTATTGATGATAAATGTATCATTCAAAGTACCTTCCATAAAGAACCGGCTACTTATGAATATAATATATATATAGACCCTAAAATGGCCTTTGGTACAGGACATCATCAGACAACAGAACTAATGATCCGTGAAATACTGAATATGGATTTTGCCGGCAAGTCGGTTTTAGATATGGGATGTGGAACTGCTATTTTAGCTATTCTTGCATCTATGAGAGGTGCTGATCCTATCTTGGCTATAGATATTGACGAATGGGCATACGATAATGCTAAGGAAAATCTGGACTTAAATAAAGTCTCTAATGTAGATGTTCAAATTGGTGGAGCCGAACTTTTGACCTCAGATAAAACATTTGATGTTGTATTGGCAAATATCAATCGAAATATTTTACTCAATGATATTCATGTGTATGCATCAGTGCTTAATGCTGATGGGGTATTGTTTATGAGTGGTTTTTATACGGAGGATATACCTGCTCTAAAAGAGGAGTGTAACAAGCATAGTTTGACATTTGTCCATTCGCATAATAAGGACAACTGGGCTAATGTGAAGTTTATAAAAAAAGGACTAGTTTAAACTAGTCCTTTTTTATTTTATACTAAATCTTAATAATTTATTAGAGAATTAGGATCTACATTTATGTTTGGATTTGGAGCTTCTTCTATCGCAACAATACTGTCTACAATAAAGCGGGTATAGCCTCTCCACGGCAGAGCTCCAAAATATTCTTTGTAATGGAGTTTTACGTTTTGTCCCGCCAAATTCATCAATTGTTTGGCTAATTCTTTATTCTCTATAGAGAATTCAAACTCATTAGATTGTACGCCTCCCGTTGTTCCGGTTTTAATACCTGTCTGTATTAATTTGCCTTCGTATGTTTTAAATATGACTCCTTTGTGCATGACATAATTAAGCTGTCCTGCTTTTACGCTACTGTCTCCATAGGGAAGGTAGAAGTATGCAATTACACCTCCTATTACTAATATTATCAGTACAATAAATATTTTAGTAAATGTTTTCTTCCACGAGCTGGTTGTTGTTCCCATTTTCTGATTTGTTAGTTATTCTGTTTGATTAACATCAAGTGACTTCTATTTGTTTATTTCTTCTTCGCTTTTTCTTTAGCAAGACGTTCTTTTTCCTTGCGCTCGGCTTCACGCTGTTTTAGGCGTTCCTTGCGTTCACGTTCACGCTCTTTTAATCTTTCCTTTTGAGCTTTTTCTTTTTCTTTTAGCTCCTGCTGACGTTGTTTACGTGCATCTTCCCGAGCCTTTACAGTTTCTTTTTGTTCATTTATTTTAGCTTCTGCGGCGGCTCGTTCTTCGGCTTGTTTTTGTTTTTCGGCATTACTAATCGAATCTAGTCGTGCCTGTTCAGCATCTATCAGAGCTTGTTCTTCGGCTTTGACCTTAGCTTTGCGTTGTTTCTCAAGATCTTTGAGGCGTTTGTTTTCTGCCTTTTGAGCAGCCTTTTCTTCCTTAGTCAACTTGGGTTTATTTCCTGATGAGTTGAACAGATTTTTCAGACCGTCTACAGGATTATTTATTATGTCAATTGTTTTGTTTATAACATTGTCAACTTGCTCTATCTGATCATCCGATAAAACATCACTTACTCCTATTTCTTTTCCTTTATCTTCAGATTCCTCTTCACTAACAAGAGGGGTAATTTTCCTTGGAGGTGCAGGTTTAGTCGGTTTTACCTCAGGTTTAGGTTCTTCGACCACAGGAGTTGTTGTTTCTGGCTCAGGCTGGGGTTTATCTTCTGCTGTTGGCGGAATCTTATTTCGCTGTTGATTCCAATACATGATTAATTTGATCATTTCTCTAGTATAATTCTTCTCAAAGAATAAGAAATACTCATTGAGGCTCTTACCATTCATCAGTGCAACAAAGTTGTCGGTAGATATCGGAAGAGGAATTATCGACGGATCGAGTTCAGACATTAATGAGTTTTTGTCGAAAGCTTTATCTATATACATTTCAATTTCAGCCAGCGATTTAAATCCTTTTACCTGTAACATTTCTAACGAATTGGCTTCAGTAAAGCTTAAGTCAAATGTTTGATAAATGAAGCTGGAGAAATTATAGCTTGCAACATCATATATAAGCTGATTTTTATCTATAGTTTGCGATTTATAGATAAACAAAAGCATGTATTCTGCATCCGGATTAGCGACAAAGTCTACGCCTGCCATTTCTTCCGGATTCTGGCCTGTTCCGAATCTTATATCCCATATCATTCCACGTGCAGGAGATGAGTCGGATGATAATGTTTTACCTCCCAGAATACCTTTTAGCATATCAGAGGCTAATGGCGTAACATCAGCTTTGGGATACTTTTCGATCAGGTCACGTAAGTGAGTCTTAAATTCATCAGGATCATTGGTCTGGGCATACGTAAGAGCATTTAAAAACATAAACTTGGGTATCAATGCTGAAAGAGGATACTTTTCTTTCATCGACTGATAGTTTGCCCTAACAGTGTTTATGTTTGCTGCCAGATACGCCTCATATGTTTGCTGGTAAAGATTATCTTCCAGCTGGTGCATATTCCTGAGATTCCATTCATAATTAGGATCGGCTAATGCGGCCGCATAAGAACTTTTAGGAAAAGAGTTTAAGAGATAACGTCTATACAACTCTGTCATTTCTTTATTTCCTAACCTCAAGTAAATGAGAAATAATTGATAGTATATTTCCTCTCTATTCGGTCCGTTTGGAAAACGAGAAAGATTAGTTGTGAAGGCATCTATCGCTAAGTTGTAATCTTCCAGTTTGTCTTTGTAGAGTTTACCTAGACTAAAGAATGCATTTTCGATGATTTCGTTCGAAGCTTTAATGGCTTCTGGTGTCATCGGGATTTGTTGCAGATAAAATTCGGGCGAATACACGTCTTGACTAGCAGGCGTTTCTGCCTTTTGTTCTGATGTTTGGGCTGAATCCTTAGGTGTTTGGTCTGCTTCGGGATTGGTATTGCCTTCATCGAAAGTGGTTACGCGTTTATTACGCCTGCGCCAATTATCTTCCAGTTTTCGGTTGCCCCATTTTCGTTGGAAGGCGACCTTTCCTTGGTTTACTAATTGAGGATTATAAAAATAGAATGATGACGAATTGCCACCAATGTTGACCGGTGCTGAAGGAATATTTGGAGAACTCTGTTCGAAGAACGGACTGTTTGGGTTTATCGCCGACGAATTATTATTCTCTCTTTCTAACTTTTGCTGTTCTCTCTTTTCGGCTTCTTCTTTTTTTCTAAGGTCGGCAATTATCTTTGTGACAACAGCTACTTGTTCTTCGTAAGGCTTTTGTGCCAGATTTTGGAGACTGTCCTGTAAATGTATAGCTTCTATATGGACAACTAATTCGTCCAGCACTTCTGCACGAAGGGTAACTCTGGGGTATGCTTCGTGCTTTTTACTTATAGAAGCTAGTGCTTCGGAGTAGTTTGGCTGAGCTTTTGCGTATTTTTGCTGTGCAAAATAAATATCCCCCAAGGCAATCTGGCTCAGAGCTTTGTCGTAACCGTTACGAGTGCTTGCTTTGACGGCTTTTTCGTATTCAGTTATAGCTTTTGCCGTATCTTGGTTGTTTAAATAGATGTTTCCGATAGCATAATATACCTGATCGAGATATTCTTTGTTTTTAGGATCTTTACTCATTTTTGTAAGTAATGATAATATCTCTTGCTTATTGGAGCTGTTTACAAACGAGGCTTGTTGCATCTTAGCATTGAATGAGTAAAGGTAGGGTGTGTTAAGCCCTGTTACGCTTTCAAAAGCTTGAAATGCTTTTTCCTGATTCTTGGTATGCGAATACAGTTGTCCCAGCAAATATTTCATGCGTATTTTTTGAAACCCGTCGCTCTCATCTTTTATGGCTTGTTCCAGGAATGGTATTGCTTTTTCGTATTCTTTTCTTTTGATCAGAAAATCGGCATATACTTTATTGTATTCTGCGGTTAGATTTTCGGGAACACCTCCTGCCAGTTTTATCTTATGAAATATATCTTCTGCTTCGTAAAACCACCCCATAGCCGTGTATGCTTTGGCGATCCATATGCGTGCTTCGGCTACAACATCATTATCTCCTTTGTAAAGACGGGTTACGTATAATAGAGTCGATACAGCTTGTATGTAGTCTTCGTTCTGGAATTCGGCTTTACCTAGTAGTAACCATGCATTTTTCAGGAAAGGATTAAACTCTTGTTGTTTTAGCCATGCCTGATATTCCTGATTTTTTCTCTTGGCCGGGTCGCGTTCGGGTTTGGTGCGTATTGAGTGGATTTTTATTGCTTTTGTTGTTTTATCTACCGTAACATCAAAGCTGCCTCCCGTTCTTTGCTTTAGTTCTTCCTCTTCAATTGCTCCCGGATATATTGATATTATTTGTGAGAGATTGTCTTGATAACCTGCTTGTTTTGATTTTAAAGATCCTTTGTAAGCTTCGTTTGCATTAAAATAAATGTTGTACTTGGTGTTTATGGCATGGTACATACGGGTTGTTGATGTATTCTTTTTAGAAGCACACCCCAACATTGCCAGAATAACGACAGACGCTATTATATATTTATACTTAAACACCTTGATTCAGAACTTTGTAAGTTTGATATAGATATTCACCTACAGCAAATTGTTTAGTACAAAAGTAGCAGAATTATTGATCATTGAAATTTTTGTATTTAATAAAAACGAAAAGAGCTATTAAATATTAGACGAAAAATGCATATACTTGCAACCTCAAAAAATGAGCTTAGAATTTTAAAATGGAAATATCGAAGAGGACGATTGAGTGAGAGTAAGTCTGCTTCTGACTGTATCGGCTTTTGATTTGAATTCTATATCAGTAAATTGATAGCGTAATCTTTCAGTTTATCCTTCAAATAATGCAGTTTGTCAATATTCTATTTAAAGAGACCTGACTTTATTATTATTTTGTGGAATAATATTATTCTAAATATAGCGTGAATTTAACAACTAACTAATTATGAAAAAGTATTTTTTAGTACTTGTATGTTTAAGTATGTTTGCTTTGTCTGCATCTTCTCAACTTCGATTTGGGGTAAAAGGAGGATTAAACCTTTCGGGAGTTTCCGGTAAGAATATAGATAATTTCGTAGATAAGAATGTTACCGGTTTTCAGCTTGGAGCATCTTTAGAGTGGATGATCAAGGGTGGGTTTGGTCTTGAAAGTGGACTTCTATATTCGGAAAGAGGTATGAAGTTTAGAGGAGGCGACCGTCCTAAAAACGGTTATATTGATTTGCCTGTTAATATTAGGTTTAAATATCCATTGTCAAAAACTGTGCAACCTTTTGTAAATGCAGGACCTTATATTAGCTTGAGGATTTCTGGTGATGGAAATTTTGACCAGATATGGAATGACGTTGATCAGCAATGGAAAGCCCAGTCTTTTGGTGCAGGGTTAAACTTTGGTGGAGGTGTTGAACTGTTCCACTTCCTTCAATTAGGTGCTAACTACGGCTTGGGTATGACTGACAACTATAAAGAAAGTAATGGCAATTATAAAGTAAAAGACAGAACGTGGTCTATTACTGCTGCTGTGTACTTTTAATGCATTTCTATACGAGATAAGTAACGAAAAAGCTTCTATTTTTAGAAGCTTTTTTTATTGGGTATAAATAGAGTCTATCAGCTTTGCTCTATTATTAACTATCTAGTTTTCTGCAAATAGACTAAAAAGGTGTATTTTTGCGTCCAAATGAAAGAATATAGATTAACAGATTGGTTGCCTACAACCAAAAAAGAGATAGAATTAAGAGGATGGGAAGAGCTGGATGTTATACTTTTCTCTGGTGATGCTTATGTAGACCATCCTGCTTTTGGTGCTGCTGTAATTGGCCGAATATTAGAAAGCGAAGGATTAAAAGTGGCTATAGTACCTCAGCCTAACTGGCGTGACGATTTACGCGATTTTAAGAAACTCGGCAAGCCCCGTTTGTTTTTTGGAGTTACGGCAGGTGCTATGGATTCGATGATAAACCATTATACGGCCAACAAACGTTTGCGTTCGGATGATGCTTATACTCCTGATAGTAAATCGGGCATGCGTCCAGATAGACCCTCAATCGTTTATACAAATATCCTGAAAGAATTGTATCCCGATGTTCCTGTCGTTTTGGGCGGAATAGAGGCTTCGTTGCGTAGGGTAACCCATTATGATTACTGGGATGATGTGCTTCGCAAATCGATATTGTTTGATGCCAAAGCCGATATCCTTGTGTATGGAATGGGGGAACAACCTCTTCGTGAAATTGTAAAACGATTAAACGACGGTCAATCAATCCTTGATCTGAAGGATATTAAACAAACTGTTTATTTAACAGATTCTTATACAGAGCAGGAAAAAGATACGGTTCTTTTTCCGCATGAAGATTGTTTGAAGGATAAACTGAAACAAGCAAGGAATTTTAAAGTTGTAGAGGAGCAATCGAATATGATGAATGCCTCCCGAATAATACAACAATGTGGAACGGGATATGTGATAATCAATCAACCCTACCCTCCGATGAAAGAGAATGAGATTGATGCTTCTTTTGATTTACCATACACCCGCTTGCCTCACCCTAAATACAAAGAGAAAACTATTCCGGCTTTCGAGATGATAAAATTCTCGGTGAATATGCACCGTGGATGCTTTGGTGGATGTGCTTTTTGTACCATATCTGCCCATCAAGGTAAGTTTGTAGCTTCACGATCTAAAGATTCGATACTTAAAGAAGTAAAGCAAATTACAGAAATGCCTGACTTTAAAGGGTATTTAAGTGACCTGGGAGGACCTTCGGCAAATATGTATGCCATGCGTGGCAAGGATGAATCGATCTGCGGTAAATGTAAACGCCCGTCATGTATTCACCCCAAGATATGTAAAAACCTGAATGTAGATCACTCAGCATTGCTGGACATATATAAATCGGTAGATGCACTTCCTAAAATCAAGAAATCGTTTGTCGGAAGTGGTGTGAGATACGATATGCTTCTTCACCGTTCGGATGATGATAAATTGAATAAGGTTTCCGAAGAATATGCTCATGAGTTGATTAAGAATCATGTGTCTGGACGTCTCAAAGTAGCACCTGAACATACATCTGATACCGTTCTCAATTTTATGCGTAAACCAAGTTTCAGTCAGTTTTATGCTTTTAAGAAGATATTCGATAAAGTGAATGACGATTATGGTATGAAACAGCAAATGATTCCTTATTTCATATCGTCACATCCCGGATGTACCGAGGTCGAAATGGCGGAATTGGCTGTGACAACAAAGCCTTTGGGTTTCAATTTGGAACAGGTGCAGGATTTTACCCCTTCGCCAATGACCTTGGCTACTGAAATATACTATACAGGCTATCATCCTTATACTCTCGAGAAAGTATTTACACCCAAAACAAAAGAAGAAAAACTAGCTCAAAGACAATTTTTCTTTTGGTATAATAACGATTATAAGCCTCAGATCATAAAATCGTTAAAGGGAATGAAGAGAGAGGATTTACTCAATAAGTTATATCCTGCCGGAACAGGTGGAAATGCGGTTAGTAAGACAAAAAGTTACAATCCGAATTTTAATAAGAGAAGAAAATAATTCAGCTATTTGATATTTTATTTTTACAGAGTAACGAAACACTATAACGAAGGATAAATTATAATTGTTAACTTTACTTTTGTTAAGTAAGTAAAAGTCTTTTGTAATGTACTTTAAAGGTATATGTGGATATTAGCATGCTTACTGCCTCAATAGATAACAAATGGGTCTGTGACCTTAAAATAAAAATATATGAATCAAATTTTTCAAGTATTCTGTAAGAATGACAACCAGTATCATTATTTACCTTTGGGTATTACTTTAGCAGAGGCTCAGAAATTATTGAAAATCGAAACGCCTTATCAGATCGTTAATTGT
The DNA here is from genome assembly GCF_011299555.1 of Dysgonomonas sp. HDW5A. Lineage (NCBI taxonomy): Bacteria > Pseudomonadati > Bacteroidota > Bacteroidia > Bacteroidales > Dysgonomonadaceae > Dysgonomonas > Dysgonomonas sp. HDW5A. The sequence goes on from NZ_CP049857.1 coordinate 2,168,937, forward strand.
AAAGTAAATAACAAAACAGAATCGCTTGATTACAAGCTGTATCAACCCAAGCATATCGAGTTTGTAGACTTGAGTGAGTCTTCGGGGATGAGAACTTATGTTCGTTCTTTGTGCTTTATATTAGCAAAAGCGATTTCGGAAGTTTTTCCTAATGCCAGAATGAGAATAGAACATCCTATTTCTAAAGGATATTATGGGAGAGTAGAGGGCAAAGACAAGCTTTCGGACAAAGATATTAGTAAGATAAAGGCAGTAATGGATGATCTGATTAAAGAAGATATTCCATTTGTAGCATTAGAAGATGAAAAGGATAAGGTAATACAACTTTTCAGAGAACGTGGCTTTGAATCTAAGGCTTCGTTATTGGAAGCCTCAGATTCAGTGTATTCTAAATACTATCGTTTAGGGGATTATTTCGATTATTTTTATGGGTATTTAGTACCTTCAAGTGGATATATAAAGTTATACGATATTGAACCATATCTGAATGGGTTTTTATTACGTGTGCCCAATAGAAATAATCCCGTGGAATTAGAACCCCGTATCGAACAACCTAAGATGCAACAGGTTTATCTGGAGCATTTAAAGTTTCTGAATATACTGGGTTTGGAAAATGTTTCGGACTTAAACAGGGCGAACAAAAACGGAGGTATGTCGGATGTGGTAAAAGTTGCTGAGGCTTTGCAGGAAAGGTCTATCGGCGATATTGCTGAGAAAATAGCCGGTCGCTTCAAAAAAGGAGTGCGTATTGTGATGGTTTCGGGTCCTTCTTCATCAGGAAAAACGACATTCCGAAAACGTCTTGAGGTGCAATTGATGGTAAACCTCATAAAGCCTGTCGGAATTTCGCTAGATGATTATTTTGTAAATCGTGCAGACACACCCAAAGATGAGAAGGGCGATTATGATTATGAATCATTATACGCTTTGGATCTTAAACAGTTCAATGACGATATGTCGCGTTTGTTGAAAGGTGAAAAGGTGTCTTTGCCTACTTATAATTTTACAACCGGACAGCGTGAATATAACGGGCATGAACTTCAAATAGACGAACATAATGTTATCATTATAGAGGGGATTCATGGTCTAAACCCGGAGTTAACCAAGCAAATAGATGACAGTAAGAAGTTCTTGATATACGTATCGGCTCTTACTAGCATATCGTTAGACGATCATAACTGGATATCTACTACCGATAACCGTTTAATCAGACGCTTGGTAAGAGACTTTAATTACCGGAATTATTCGGCTATTGATACCATTTCGAGATGGGATAGTGTACGACGTGGTGAAGAAAAATGGATTTTCCCTTTTCAAGAGAATGCAGATGTAATGTTCAATTCAGCTATTATGTATGAATTGGCTGCATTGCGTAAATACGCCGAACCGATCCTGATTCAGGTACCTAAAACAGCTCCTGAATTTGCTGAGGCGAGTCGCTTACTTAAATTTCTTAGTTATTTCAGTTATATAAATGATTCGGAGATGCCGCCAACATCATTGTTGAGAGAGTTTCTGGGTGGAAGTAGCTTCACATATTAAGATTATAGAAATACATTTATCGCCAATTAAGTAATAGAACCAACTTAAAAATGCGTGGGTATTTGTCAGTTACAATAATTGTTTATATTTTTGCATCCGCTTTGCGTAATCTCTGACGAGACTAACTCGTGAATATTGCGTATTGTTTTACAATATAAAGCTATAATAGTCATGGATTTAATGAAGATTGCACAAGATGCATTTGCTACAGGTAAAGAACATCCTCAATTTAAGAGTGGAGATACTGTAACTATAGCATATCGTATCAAAGAAGGTAACAAAGAGCGTGTACAGCAGTATCGTGGTGTTGTTATCAAAATCGGCGGACACGGCGCTAAAAAACGCTTTACTGTACGCAAAATGTCAGACAATATTGGTGTAGAGCGTATCTTCCCTCTTGAGTCTCCATTTATCGACAGTATTACTGTAAATAAAGTTGGTAAAGTTCGCAGAGCGAAACTATATTACCTACGTGCCCTTACAGGTAAAAAAGCAAGAATTAAAGAAAAGAGAGTGGCTCGCGCTTAATCTTTTCTCACTTCATAAAAAAGCACTTCAAGCAATTGAAGTGCTTTTTTATTTAGATGTAGATGTAACAAAAAGGTCTGAGACCTTAACAATATAATTGAAGTTTATTTCTCAAGTAACATTGAGTATTTATTGTTATATCTTACAACTATAACTATCTTTGTTTATTGTGTTTGCCAAAGCAATAAAAAGGTCTGAGACCTTAACTTCGTTCCTTGGAGGAAAAAAATGATAGATCAACTTACGATAGATAGGATAATGGAAGCTGCACGCATCGAAGATGTTGTCGCAGAATTTGTTACGCTTAAGAAAAAAGGAATTAACTTTGTTGGATTATGCCCGTTTCACTCCGATAAAACACCTTCATTTTATGTGTCCCCTTCCAAAAATATCTGCAAATGTTTTGCATGCGGAGAGGGTGGGAGTGCTGTGCATTTCATTATGAAACATGAGCAGCTTTCGTATTATGAAGCACTTCGTTATCTGGCTAAAAAGTATAATATAGAGATACAGGAAAAAGAACTTACCGAAGAGCAAAAGAATGCTTACAATGAACGAGAGAGTCTTTTTATCCTGAATGAATATGCACGAACTTATTTTGTAAATACACTTCATCAACATAGCGAAGGAAAGACTGTCGGATTAAGTTATTTCAGGGAGAGAGGTTTTAGAGAAGATATTATTAAAAAATTTCAACTCGGATATAGTCTCGAACAAAGAGATGCTTTCACTCAGGATGCTCTTAAGAGCGGATTCAATAAAGATTATCTGGTAAGAACTGGTCTGACTATAGAAGGTGATAACTATATGGTCGATCGCTTTCGCGGTCGTGTCATGTTTCCGGTGCATACACTTTCCGGTAAAGTTGTTGCTTTCGGTGGGCGTATTCTTAAGAAAGCAGAAAATACAGGTAAATATGTCAATTCGCCTGAAAGTGACATTTATCATAAGAGTGACCAGTTATATGGAATCTATTTTGCTAAGCAAGCTATTTCAAAAGCCGATTGCTGCTTTCTTGTAGAAGGTTATACCGATGTTATTTCGATGCATCAGGCAGGTATAGAGAATGTTGTTTCGTCTTCGGGTACCGCGTTAACTATCGGGCAGATAAAACTGATACACCGTTTTACACCCAATATAACGGTTATTTACGATGGTGATGCGGCTGGTATAAAAGCTGCGTTGAGAGGTATTGACTTATTGTTAGAGGATGGAATGAATATCAAAGTGGTTCTTTTACCGAACGGAGAAGACCCGGATTCATTTTCTCAAAAACAAAATGCCGAATCTTTTACCAGTTATATAAGAAAGCACGAGGTCGATTTTATCCGTTTCAAAACGCAACTCTTATTAGATGATGCAGGAGAAGACCCTATAAAAAGGGCATCACTTATTTCGGATATTGTCAATAGTATATCTATTATTCCCGATGGAATTATCAGATCCGTATATACACGAGATTGTAGTGTATTATTGGGGGTAGACGAGAGAGTCTTAATTGATGAGATCAATAAAAAGCGGTTGGCATATCTTGAAAAAGAAGGGCAGAGGTTGCCGCAACAAAATAATATACCACCTGTTGCAGATGATTATCCCCCGTTAAATATACCTGAAGAATTTCAGCCTCAAATAGCACCAAAGTCGCCTTTCGATAAGTTTGAATTGGCTATTTTATACTATGTTGTTCGATATGGTATGCTGCAGATGATTCAGCGAGAACCGGAGGACGGGGAAGAGCCCCATGATGATATAACTGTACTTGAATACATTAAGTTTGATTTGGAACGAGATGGTCTGTGGTTTCAGAATGTATTGTATAAAGAAATTCTGGATGAAGCTATCAGTATGATGGAAGATCCTAACTTTATACCGGCTCGTTATTTTCTGGCTCATCCTAAGCAAGAAATAAGCCGTTTAACGGCAAGTCTATTAGAAGATAGGTATGAGCTAAGCAAGGTGCACACAAAACAGTATGGTGACGTTAAAAAAGAGGAAACTCCTATGGCGGAAGAGAAGCATCTAGAAACCTCTGTGCCCCGTGTTCTTATAGAGCTGAAAGATGCTTTTATTACACATCAAATGAAAATGATTAAAGAAAAGATGAAGCAGGTGCATAAGGCTGGCGATTCTGATGCTTCGATAGCTCTTATGCAGCAATTAAAAGACCTTAGTGCAATAAAGAATGCTTTGTCAAAAGTATTAGGTGAAAGAGTTATACTTCGTTATTAAATTCAAAAGCTATAAAAGTAAACCCTCGGAAATTATCTATTTCCGAGGGTTTACTTTTATTTTAAAGTTTGAATATTCTTCTTACAGATATCCTCTAACAATTCCTCTGGGAGAGTTTTTGATGAAATCTACAATTAGTTGAGACTCTTCTGTCTTCTCAAGTTCCTGTTCAATTTTTGCAGTGGCATCAGAAAAATTATATCCCGATTGATAAATTAAACGATAGATCTCTTGTATCTGGTTGATCTGTTCATTTGTAAATCCTCTTCGGCGTAATCCTACTAGATTGATACCTGCATATGCAACAGGATCACGACCTGCTATAATGTATGGAGGGATATCTTTACCTAATCGCGTTCCGCCTTGTATCATCACATGTTTTCCAATGCGGGTAAATTGGTGTACTAATACACCACCGCTTAATATGGCAAAATCATCGACTTCTACCTCTCCTGCCAATTGGGTTGCATTGCCTATTATGACATTATTTTGAATAATACAATCATGTGCAATATGACTATAAGCCATAAGCAAACAGTTGTCTCCTACAATCGTTTTTCCTTTCGAATCGGTTCCTCTGCTTATCGTAACACATTCTCTTATCGTTGTATTATTTCCTATAATTGCAGTAGAATCTTCTCCGTGAAATTTTAAATCCTGAGGTATTCCTGATACTACAGCACCCGGATAGATTGTACATTTTTCGCCGATACGAGCTCCAGATCTGATATTTGCATTCGACATAACAAATGTACCATCACCAATTACAGTATTGTCATCAATATATGCAAATGGTTCTATAGTTACATCTTTGCCTATTTGGGCATTTGGGTGTATGAATGCGTTAGACGATATATTTGACATGGATCAAATTTTAAATTATTTATTTTTTACAATTTGGGCAGTAAACTCTGCTTCAGAAACAACTTTTTCTCCAACGAAAGCATAACCTTTCATGTTGGCTATTCCACGTCTTATCTCAGAAGTGAAATCGAGTCTGAAAATTAGTGTATCGCCCGGTACTACCTTTTGACGGAATTTTACGTTGTCTATTTTCAAGAAGTAAGTCGAATATCTTTCGGGTTCATCTACTCTTGCCAAAACTAATACTCCCCCAATTTGAGCCATTGCCTCTATTTGTAATACTCCGGGCATTACAGGTTCTTGAGGAAAATGTCCCTGAAAGAAAGGCTCATTAGTAGTAATGTTTTTTACCCCAACAATGTGTTGTTGTCCTATCTCAATGATCTTATCAACCATTAGAAATGGGTATCTGTGAGGCAACAATTCTTTTATCTTATTAATGTCAAGAACAGGTTCTTTAGTTACATCATAAACCGGAGGTTGTACATCATTTAGCTTGATTTGCTTACGGATCAAACGAGCCATTTGATTATTGATCTTATGACCGGGGCGTGTAGCTATGACTCTACCTTTAATCGGCTTGCCGATAAGAGCCATGTCTCCGATAATATCAAGTAATTTATGACGTGCCGGTTCGTTTGGTGACTGAATAGGTTTATTATTTATATATCCTAGTTCTGAAGCGTTTTTATGAGCTACTCCTAAAAGATCACCTAGTTTATCTAAAGCCTCTTGAGATATTTGTCTTTCGTATATGACAATAGCGTTATCTAAATCGCCACCTTTTATTAGGCCGGCTTCGAGTAATTGTTGAATATCTCTAACAAAAACAAATGTTCTTGCACTGGCTATTTCTTTTTCAAAATCATTCAAGTCATCAAGTGATGCTGATTGATTGGGAATGTAAGTTGATTCGAATTCAATGAAAGAGTTGATACAGAAATTTTCATCAGGAAGGAGGATGAATTTTGAACCTGTTGCTTCGTCATGAATTTCCATCTTTCTACGGACGATATAAAAGTCACGATCGGCTTCTTGTTCTACCAATCCTACTTTTTTTATAGCTTCAACATATTTTATAGCACTTCCATCAAGTATGGGAAATTCTGGAGCGTCTACTTCTATCAAACAGTTATCAACATTCAATGCATATAAAGCAGACATTGCATGTTCTACTGTGCTAACTTGAACATCTCCTTTGACAAGAACAGTTCCTCTTTGAGTTCCTCCTACATTTTCGGCAAGAGCATCTATAACAGGCTCCCCTTCAAGATCTATCCTTTTGATCTTATATCCGTGGTTTTCGGGAGCAGGATTAAATTTAATAGTAATGGGCAGTCCCGTGTGTAATCCTTTTCCTTGTAGAGAAAAACTCTCTTTTAGTGTTTTCTGTCTTTCCATTTTAATTCCTCATGTAAACATCTTTGAGGATGTCTTTTTATTTTGATTATTTATTTTGTTCTGCTTTCAGTAGTTTTATTTCCTTCTCTAACTGAGCTATTTGTCGATACATATCGGGTAGCTTTGGAAATACAACACTTGATCTAAAGAAATCCTTCACAGGAATAGCAGGAGATCCCAATATCTGTGCGTTATCTTTGATGTTGCTTATAATACCTGCTTGCGCTCCGATGTTGGCATTGTTGCCTATGGTGATGTGTCCACCCAGACCCACCTGTCCGCCAATCATACAGTGTTCGCCTACTTTTGTTGACCCCGAAATTCCAACTTGTGCTGCCATAACGGTATTAGCTCCTATCTCTACATTGTGAGCTACCTGAATAAGGTTATCCAGTTTTACTCCATGTCTGATAATAGTTGCATCCATTACTGCTCTGTCTATCGTAGTATTTGCTCCGATTTCAACATCGTCCTCAATAATTACGATACCCATTTGAGGTATTTTCTTATATATATCACCCTCCGGAGCAAATCCAAACCCGTCTGATCCGATTACTGCACCTGAATGAATGATACAATTGTTTCCTATTTTTGAGCCGGGATATATCTTCACTCCCGGATATAATATCGTGTTGTTACCTATAGTACAGCCTTCACCAATATATACCTGTGGGTGTACTTGGGTGTTGTCTCCTATAGTTGTATTCTCTGATATATATGCAAAAGCTCCGACGTAGATATCATTGCCGAGTTTTGCACTCTCTGCCACAAAACTCATCGGTTCGATCCCTTTTTTCTTAGGTTTCGATTTTTCAACCATATCCAATAACATTGCTAACCCTGCATATGCATTAAAAACTCTTATTAGAGTAGCTTTTATGGGTTTGTCAGCAACAAAATCATTATTTACCAAAACAATGCTTGAATCTGTTGTGTAGATGTAGTTTGTATATTTTGGGTTAGCCAAAAATGACAAAGAGCCAGGTTTCCCTTCTTCTATTTTAGAAAAATTACTAACTTGTACATTGGGGTCACCTTCAATTGTACCCTTCAGAAAATCAGCAATTTGTTGAGCCGTGAATGAAAGTTGCATAAATAGGTCGAATATTCGATAAATATTGTTTTAAACTGCGAAATAAGGAATAATTTTCCAATAATGATGTTTTTTTGCCCAGAAAATACTAGTTCGCATACTAATATAGTCTTTATTAATTAATTCAACAAATTTAAAAAACAGCACGAAAAGTATATTAATATTAGAATGTAGAAGATTATTATCTTCCATTTTTGTTCAGCCAGAGTGAAAAAATGAGCCAATAAAATAGTTATACTACAAGACAATATATAAAGGTTCAGTGTCGGATCCAAAATTATAAAGAAAAATGCAATGATAGAAAAAAGTGATGTGATGTGTAGGAACTGTATATTGGCACGAATTCTAATTTTGTCTCTAAAAGAGTTAGCTTGATAATCGAGAGATATAGTAATTAATAGGGCAAAAGCAATGACAACCAATAAGCCTTCTCCCATTAACGGAATTGTTTCAATCGAATTATTCAGTAAAGGGTATAGGTGTTCGAACGGACTTAGAAACCCTGCGATGTTATTTTGCCAAAGGAAAAAAACAAAGGTCAGCCAATATATTGTAGCGACACCTAATATTGAAATTATAAAATTTTTGAATTTGAAAATTCGCATCAAGCTGAATCCAATCCAAAAAAGGGGAAGATACATTAAGAAATAGAATGAGAATAAACTGCTGACTCCTATTACAAATCCAATTGCATAAGCATTTCTGCTGCCTGTCTTATCTTGATACGATGAGTAAAGCAAATCTGTGCATATCAGAAATGCCAACGTTGATATATAGTAAGGAGTCATATATATAAAGACCGGATGCGAACTGAGGATCAGACTTCCGAATATATATATAAGGTAAGTTCGGTTTCTGATTAGTCCATGCTTTGCATTCAGTTGAGAGGCATAAAAAGATATTATAAAAACAAATAATGTGCTGATTGTGAACGAAATTGTTCCTCTGGAAAGGAAGTTAGTCAATGCTCCTGTCCACAGATATCCTCCTCCAATATGTTCGTTGTGAAGTGTTGCATCCGTAAAATAAAAAATAACTAAACGTATAACTATTGTTAAGAGTATCGAGAATAGAACCAGGTTCTTATTTTCTACAATATTTCTCTTATACAGCTTTATTGCATCCATTAATAATTGGGTAAGTTTACTTTTTATTTTAAGTCGAAACCTATATCTTTTCTGTAATATTTGCCATCAAAACATATCTTTTCTGCATTTGCGAATGATTTATTTAGGGCTTCTTCTTTACTGTTTCCATACGAACTAACAGCAAGTACTCGTCCCCCATTAGTTGTAATGGTATTTTTATCTTCAATTGTTCCTGCATGAAACACGATGCTGTCACTAACGGAGTCTAAGCCTGAAATAACTTTTCCTTTTTCATAATCGCCGGGATATCCCCCCGATACAAGCATAACAGTTGTGGCATAGCGATTATCTATCTCCAGATTTTTCTTGTCTAATGATTCGGTGGCAACACCTTCCAGTAGATCAACCAAGTCTGATTTTATCCGCAGCATTACCACTTCTGTCTCGGGATCTCCCATACGGACATTGTATTCAATAACCATGGGTTCGCCTCCGACTTCAATTAGACCGATAAAAATAAAACCCTTATATACTATATTGTCTTTTTGTAAACCTGTGACTGTTGGTTTTACTATTCTTTCCTCTACCTTTTTCATAAAGATATCATCGGCAAAAGATACAGGCGAAACTGCACCCATACCTCCGGTGTTGAGACCGGTATCTCCTTCTCCGATACGTTTGTAATCTTTAGCGACCGGTAATATTTTGTAAGATTTACCATCGGTTAAGACAAATACGGAACATTCTATTCCGGAAAGGAATTCTTCGATCACAACTGTATTGCTTGCAGCTCCAAACATTCCTCCAAGCATGGCTTTGAGTTCAGCTTTGGCTTCATTCAGATCATTTATAATAAGTACTCCTTTACCTGCAGCAAGACCGTCGGCTTTAAGGACATACGGTGCTTTAAGTTCTTCTAAAAACTGGTATGCCTCGTCGATATTTTTATTGGTAAAGCTTTTGTATTGTGCAGTGGGTATGTTGTGACGCATCATGAAACGCTTCGCAAAATCTTTGCTACCTTCAAGCTCAGCTCCCAGTTGGGAAGGCCCAATGACAGGGATATGTTGAATCTCTTTGTCATTAATAAAGAAGTCATAGATGCCTTTTACTAACGGATCTTCGGGTCCTATTACTACCATATCTATCTTTTTATCAATAACCTGTGCTTTTACTGCGGTAAAATCGAGAGGTGAGATGTCTAAAATTTTAGCAATTTGGCCGATTCCCGCATTTCCGGGTGCAACATAAAGGGTGTTGATTTTAGGGCTTTGTAATATTTTCCAAGCTAAAGCATGTTCTCTTCCTCCGCTCCCCAATAATAAAATATTCATAAAAGATATGATTTTAAGGTGGTAAACCTGATTTTTGTTTCTATAAATATAAGTAAAAATGTAATACTTATTTAATCTGAATCGGCAAAGGTAATAATCTTAATTATTATCTGCCAATTAGAAATATTCTATAAAAGTAAATATAATATTTGAGATACTATTTATACAATTCAGGCATCCGCATTTTTCTCCCATTTGCTGACTACTGTTGTTGCTAGGGCATTACCCAATACATTTGTCATGCTACGTGCCATATCACAAAAGTGATCAATGGGAATCAGTAAAGCAACTCCTTCGGGCGGGATTCCAAACATAGAACAAGTGGCTACAATTATTATCAATGATGCACGGGGTACGCCTGCTATACCTTTACTTGTAAGCATTAAAACAAGAAGCATTATTAATTGAGTAGACAAACTCATTTCTACTCCATATAGCTGAGCGATGAATATACTTGCAAACGTCATGTACATCATACTGCCATCGAGATTAAAGGAATAACCCAACGGTAAAATAAAAGATACTATCTTGGGGTTACAACCGAATTTTTCGAGTTCATCCACCAACTTGGGAAATACAGCTTCGCTACTGGTTGTAGAGAATGCTATCAGAAGAGGGCTTTTTATTGTTTTAATTAAAGCAAATACTCTATTGCCTAGAATGATGTAACCAACGAGTATAAGTACTATCCAGAGCGAAACCATACCTATGGCAAACGCCGCAAGGAAATTTGCGTAGAGTTTAAATACCGATAAGCCATGTGAGGAAACCGCTGCCGTAATTGTTCCGAATACAGCAATCGGAGCAACCCACATGATATAACTTACTATTTTCAGTATTACATGTGTTACTATATCCAGAGCTTTGGTTATAGAGGTGCCTTTTTCTGCGAAAGAGGCTAATGCAACACCGAAAATAACTGCAAAGACTAATATTTGGAGTATTTCGTTGTTTGCTAAAGCTTCAAATAAACTTTTGGGAATAACATGGTTTACGAATTCAGCCAGAGTCAATTGATGGCTGTTGGCAATAAGATCTGAAGCACTTGCCGTATTGCTTAAATCAAGAGTGGATGTAGTTCCCGGCTTTAATAAGTTTATCCAGATAAGACCAATCATCAGAGATACCAAGGAAGCAGATATAAACCAAAGCATGGCTTTTCCGCCTACACGACCAACCATTTTCATATCTCCCATTTTGGAGATGCCCACAATGATAGTACAAAAAACAAGTGGCGCAACAATCATTTGAATAAGACGGATAAATATTGTCCCCAGAAGTTTTATGTTTTCGGATACTAAAGCGATAGTTTTTAAAGAGCAAAAGCTGTGGACTGATTGTCCGGCTATTATTCCGAGTATTAAAGCTATCAGGATATAATAAAACAGGAGATTGTTATTTGACTTCTTTTCTGTAGATACTGCCATTGTGTATAAATTGGGGTTTGATGTTTGTTTTTGATTGTGAATTGATCGTAAAATTATAAAAAATGTTTAATTATCTCTTGTTTTTGTTGTTTTTTGATATGTATTCTTCTTGAAAATAGGATATTTTGAAGCTGATTGATCTGATAAAAAAGAGCTTAAGTATTATGAGAGGTCGGAAGCCATTTAGATTATTATTTCTGATATGATGCTCTTCGCAGGGCTGCTTGAAAAGCAAATATTTTAAAATGGGAAAATAATTATTCTGATTGCTTATGACCAACTCGAAACTTCTTTTTTATCGTTTTTCTGAAATTTTATGCACACTTGGTATTTATAATTATATATGAACTTTATTTATGGTATAAATGTTTTCTTATCTATCATTATATACAAAACGTAACTAATATATCTTATTTTTATATGAAAATAAACATTGCTTTAATTATGTCTATTATTTCTTTGTATTCATATTCTCAGGTTGGAATAAATACAATAAACCCTCAAGGGGTATTTCATATAGACGGGGCTGGAGATAATCCCAGCTCAGGTTCTCCTACAGTCGAACAGGAATCTAATGATGTTACTGTATCTGTATTAGGCAATATCGGTGTTGGTACGACTTCTCCTAATGCCAAAATAGAATTGATCGGTAGTACGACGGTAACTCCAATTATAGCACGAAATATGGAAATATCTTCTACAACAACCTTAGCTGATAAACAGAGCTTATTTCCTGTTGTTATTGATAATAATGGAGTTATGATAAGGCAGGCTTCACCTGTAAGTTTAGGAAATAGTTATTCTTTAGATGGTGCTTTTAATATACTTATTGGAGGAGGTCCGGTAACTGTTTTTACCGGTATAAATAATAATACTGTAGTGGTATTTAAGTTCGCAACAAATTTATCTTTTGGAAATGGAAATACAGGCATGCTTTATGGGCAAATAAGCTTTTCTGTAAAAAGAGGGTTCCGCGTTTCTAATGACTGGGTGTTTTCTGGAGATGCCGTCACAGAGCAATATAGTCTTGTTGGCGAGAATACGAATACATTGGTATTTAATGCTACAACACAGCCAAGATTGACTTTCGCATATTCATCAGGCATAATTAGTGTAAATTCAAGTGCAACTATTGCACAGACAAATGTCTTTATATATGAAGGGAGAAAAATAAGGTAGTAGATTTTTTTTAGAGCTTGTTTAAACTTTACGTAACAATAACTTTACAGAAGCAATTCTTGACCATATTCTTGTATTTTTCAGTTCAATATAAATATTCCAAAAGATAATGATCCTTCATGATTTATTTATTATGATTTTGTGAGAGTTGCAACAAAAGTCTTCCTACTTTATCTGCGAATTTACATTCCCTCTTTTTGGGGTTCTTTTAGTATGAAAGACTCCTCTTTGTTAGCCTTCTGCTTATGATAACTTTACATATATAATCTTGCCTAGAAGAATATCCAATAGTTCCCACATTAATGAGGTCATGCTTATAGATATGGATGGTCGGAAGAAATTTCTTCCGACCATCCATATCTAAAATATCTTTTTTGATAAATTGTGCTATAATTTGCTATTTGATAATTCTAGTTGTTGTGTTTTAGTCCTCGAATTATTCATTTGATTAACATAATCAGCTTTTTGCTTGATCTCCTTTTAGAGTTGATAACCATTATCTTATAGCAGCTATTCTACTGATGTATTTTCCTATGATATCGAACTCTAAGTTAACTACACTTCCAACTTTAAATTGGTGGAAATTTGTGTGTTCGAATGTATAAGGAATGATTGCTACCTGGAATGAATTGTCGGTAGTGTTAAATACGGTAAGACTTACTCCGTTTACTGTTGCCGATCCTTTGTCTACGGTTAAGTAACCTTTTTTTGCCATTTCTTTATCATAGTCATACTCGAAAGTAAAATACCAGCTGCCATCTGCTTCATCAATCTTAGAACAACGAGCAGTTTGATCAACATGTCCTTGTACAATATGTCCATCCAGTCTGCCATTCATAAGCATGCTTCTTTCGAGATTAACTTTGTCATTGATCTTAAGCAAGCCTAAGTTCGATCTGTCCAAAGTTTCTTTAATAGCTGTAACAGTATACGTATCCTCTGTTAGATCAACAACTGTAAGGCATACCCCATTGTGGGCAATGCTTTGATCGATCTTTAATTCTTTTACAAAAGAGCAGTTAATTGTTAAATGAATATTCTCATTCTCCTTACGTATGGCTACTACTTTTGCCGCCTCTTCTACTATTCCTGAAAACATATAAATACTGATTAAGTAATTGATTTATTTTACTATTACAAAAGTACGAAATAAAATAAAAATAGGAGAAAATAAAAATATTATTAAGATTCCTATTTGCTAATAAGATGAATAGCTTATCTTTGCAGATTATACAAACACTGCTGTTTTTAACACTAATCGGCATAAATTAGGTTTATACGAATAAAATTTAACTATAAATGAAGAAAATTAGTCTAGTCTTGTTTTTAATTTCTACCATAATATTGGGGGCAAGTGCTCAGTCGAAAGGTAGATTGTGTGATTTTGGTATCACATTCGAAATTAGCAATAATTCAAGTTGGGGATACGGTGAGCCGGTTGTGCTTTCTGTGGAGCCATTTTCTCCGGCAGCAAAAGCGGGAGTGAAAGTTGACGATATTATTATGGAAGTAAATGGGGCTGCTACCTATTTGAGAAACTATCCTACTATAGCATCATGGCTCTTTGATGCTACATCATCTGATATAAAATTGACAATCAGAAATGTTGATACCTATTTTAAGGAATATGAAATACAGCGTGATTGTAAAAGTGTAAATGCACTGAGTGAATTTCACTTGGCTGATGCTTATGCATTCTATAGCTTGGAAGATACAAATGATCGAGCATTCTCGTTGCCGGTTAAAGTAGATCCAAATACAAATGTCGACTTTGCCGATTATCGTACATTCGACTTCTTAAAAGAAGATAGTTCAGTTCCGGATGTTGATTATTATATCAATAGTCAAATAGAAAAAGCCTTAATCGAAAGAGGGTTGGTTAGAAGTACTCAAGATCCTGATATTATAGTTCAAACTTACTATACTTTTCAGCCTAACTTAAAATACAATGCTTCTGTTAATAGTAAAAACTCATATTCGTGGAGATATGACAGCGAGACTCAGGAAATGGTTAAACTGCCTATCTTATCTGCCGATGATGTTAATGCAGAATCTAAAGGACAATATATACTTGAGCTTGGAATCCGTTTTTTTGATAAGAAATATATCAATAAAGATAAAATGACTCAAATTTGGGATTGTCGTTCCAGAGAGTTTTTGACTGAAGATTACGATATTCAGGAATATGCAAGAATACATGCTTCTTTGCTGATGATGCAGTATCCATACTCAACGGCTAAAACTACGGCAAAATATTTGGTGAGTAAAAAAGGATTTAACTATACAGGTCTAAATTTCGACTCTAAAGATATTGCAAGTATAACAGATGTAGATGCCGGTTCTCCTGCTGCTTTGGCTGGTATTCGTCCGGGTGATCGTATCGTAAAGATTGGAAAGATTAAGTTCGATTATTCGAGTGATGATTTAGAGAAAGCATACAGACGATTTATTGTTGAATCTATGCCTTTGAGAAATCCCAAAACGCGCTTTATTGATGCCAATGGTTTTCCTGACTGTATGTATTGGAGTATAAACAGATATCCGGAAGTAGCAGAATTATTTAAGAAAGAAGCTATATATGCGCCATGTTTTAGCTATCTTTACGCTTTCAATAAATATGTATCAGGACCTAATCCTCCAAAAGTACTAGATATTGAGGTGAAGAGCCAAGGACAGAAGAAGCTTGTAAAAGTGACTCCTCAGGTTCAACAATCAGTTGTCATAAAGGCACTTTAAGTACCCGAAGTTAAATTAAAATAATATATAACTTGGTGAGTAACATTAATCTGCTGCTCACCATTTTGAATTTAATATGATTACAGTTTCTAATTTAGGAATCCAGTTTGGTAAGAGAGTTTTGTTTCAGGATGTGAACTTAAAGTTTACTCCGGGCAATTGTTATGGTATCATTGGAGCCAATGGTGCAGGTAAATCTACTTTCCTGAAAATTTTGAGTGGCGAAAAGGATGCGACTCACGGGTCTTTTTCTTTAGCTCCAAACGAGCGTATGTCGGTTTTGTCTCAGGATCACTTTGCTTATGATGATCAGACAGTAATGGATACAGTTTTGCAAGGGCATAGTATTCTTTCGGAAATAATGAAAGAAAAAGATGCGTTGTATGCAAAAGAAGATTTCACGGATGCTGATGGTATCAGGGCATCGGAGTTGGAAGAGCGATTTGCTGAACTTGAAGGCTGGAATGCAGAAAATGATGTTGCCAGCTTATTGAGTGGTTTAGGTATCAAAGATGAATTTCATCAGCAGATGATGAGGGATATGAGTGGTAAACAGAAAGTAAGAATCTTACTTGCTCGTGCACTATTCGGAAATCCTGATAATCTACTGTTGGATGAGCCTACTAATGATCTGGATATTGAAACCGTAATGTGGTTGGAGCAATATTTGTCGAATTTCGAAAATACAGTGTTGGTAGTATCTCACGACCGTCACTTTTTAGATTCAGTGTGTACACATACAGTTGATATTGACTTCGGCAAGATTAATATGTATGCAGGTAACTATAGTTTCTGGTACGAATCGAGCCAATTAGCTTCACGTCAACAAGCTCAACAAAACAAGAAAGCCGAAGAGAAAAAGAAAGAGTTGGAAGAGTTTATCCGTCGATTTAGTGCGAACGTTGCTAAGTCGAAACAAACTACCAGCCGTAAGAAAATGATCGAAAAGCTTAATATCGAAGAGATTAAGCCATCATCCCGTAAATATCCGGGAATTATATTTACTCCTGATCGTGAACCCGGAAATAAAATTTTGGAAGTTAGCGGTCTTAGTAAATCTATTGAAGGGGTAAAACTTTTCGACAATATTAATTTAAATGTAGAGAAAGGCGACCATGTGGTGTTTTTATCGAAAGACCCTAGAGCGATGACTTCTTTCTTTGAAATTATCAATGGATACGAAACACCTGATGCGGGAACTTTCGAATGGGGACAAACCATAACTGAGGCTTATTTGCCATTGGATAATTCCGAATATTTCAAAATAGATCAAAATCTTGTAGATTGGCTGGCTCAGTTTTCGGATGATACAAGTGAAATATATTTGAAAGGATTTTTAGGTAGAATGCTATTTTCAGGCGAAGAAGTTCTGAAAAGTGCGAAGGTGTTATCGGGAGGAGAAAAGATGCGTTGTATGATAGCTCGTATGATGATGAAAAATGCGAATTGTCTTGTGCTTGATTCTCCAACAAATCACCTAGACCTCGAATCTATTCAGGCTTTCAATAATACGTTGAAGCAGTTCAAGGGAAATGTATTGATGTCTTCTCATGACCACGAATTCATACAAACCGTATGTAACCGTATTATAGAGCTTACTCCTAACGGAGCCATCGATAAACGTATGGATTATGATGATTATATAGTTTCTCCTGAAATAAAAGCTTTGAGAGAAAAAATGTATAATTGATTAAGAGATAAAACAGGGTTGTAAAACCTGATATTAAAGCCGGAAGTGAAATTTTACTTCCGGCTTTTTTGCTTTTATTATCGGAGTATATTTACCAGAGCACTTTGTATGTCTTTATATCTGAATTGGTATTTGTTTAATTCCAGTTTCTTGGGAATTGCACATTGCCCATCAAGAAGAAGAGTAGATGCTTCGCCCATAAATAGAGAAATAATTACAGATGGAACATTAAATATGCAAGGGCGTTTTAAAACTTTAGCTAATGTTTTAGAAAACTCTTTATTGGTGACAGGGCTGGGGGAGGTCATGTTTACGGCACCCTTAATATGAGGTGCTGTTAAGAGGAAGTTTATAATACCTACCATGTCTTCTATATGTATCCACGAAATATATTGTTTCCCACTGCCCATCGTTCCACCTAAGCCAAGCTTAAAAATAGGCAATATTTTGGCTAACATACCTCCTTTAGATGATAAGACGATACCTGTTCTTAATAAGCACACACGTGTTTTTGAGCTTTCGGCTTCCATGGCGAAAGCTTCCCATGCTTTACATAGTTTATTAGTAAACTCCTCATGAGGTTCTGTATCTTCAGTTATTATTACGTCCTCTTTGTTTCCGTAATATCCTATGGCAGATCCTGATATGAATATTTGAGGAGGGTTCTCTCCTGATTTAATAAGCTGTGTGAGTTTCTTTGTTATTTGCCATCGGCTTTGGCAAAGTCTCTGTTTCTGTAATTCAGTCCATCGCTTCCCTGCTATTGGTTCTCCTGCAAGATTAATAACAGCATCGTATTCATCTAACGAAGTTAATTTTTCCAGCGAATCACAAAATTCAAGATTGTTACCCAATATCGCCTGAGCTTTTTCTATATTTCGGCTTAATACTGTAATAGTATGATCTTCTTGCAAAAGTCGTGATATAAGATGACTTCCTACTAATCCAGTTCCTCCGGTAATAAATATTTTCATAGTTAATCTGTTTATTAAACGAACACTTATACCCCCTTTTATGTTCTAGAAGAAAAATAATAGAATCGCAGAATTATTGTTTGTTGGGTTATCCGTATAGGTATAGAGTCTTTCAAAATAGGTGTGCGATAATGAAAATTTAAAAGTATTTGATATTACGTTCGATATGAAAAAAAAACTACAGATTATTATTCCTATTTTAGTTTGTTTCTTAGTGGGTTTTCTGGGTAGCCGTTTTCAAGAATATGCTATCGCTAATTGGTATCCTTATCTTAATAAGCCCGATTTAACACCTCCTAATATTGTATTTCCTATTGCGTGGAGTATTTTGTATTTATGTATGGGATTGTCTATCGGTTTGGTTTTAAATACAAATAGCCGAAAGAAAAAGTATCTTCTGAAAATATTCCTGTTGCAATTGTTCTTAAACTTCACATGGAGTATTTCATTTTTTTACTTTCAGAGTCCTCTAGCAGGTTTGGTTAATATTGTATTGCTCGAAGTAGTTATGATTTATTATGCCCTGAGTGTATATCCTGTTCGGAGAATAAGTTCGCTGCTATTTGTTCCTTATATATTGTGGGTGAGTTTTGCCTCCTATCTTAATTTTTATATTCTCTTGTATAATTGATCGTTGAGTATCGCTTTTTGAGCCTTAATAAGTTATCGTTTGTATGCTTGCCAAAAGATTAAGGTCTGTAACTCTAAATTTGACGAAGCCATAAAAACGTCTATAACCTTAATGTGCTTTTATTAACAGAAATAACTACCTTTGTGGCATTAAAAATGGATTTTAAGTCATGGAGTATAATTTCAAAGAAATAGAAAAACGTTGGCAGGACTTTTGGGTTAAGAATGAGACCTATAAAGTGAGTGAAGAACCCAATAAGCCTAAGTATTATGTCCTCGATATGTTTCCTTATCCTTCGGGAGCAGGTTTACACGTAGGGCATCCTCTGGGTTATATAGCTTCGGATATATACGCCCGTCATAAACGTCTCCAGGGCTTCAATGTTTTACATCCGATGGGCTATGATGCTTACGGGCTTCCTGCTGAGCAATACGCTATACAAACCGGACAGCATCCTGTGATAACTACCAATCAGAATATCAATCGATATAAGGAACAATTGGATAAAATTGGCTTCTCTTTTGATTGGAACCGTGAAATCCGTACTTGTGAACCCGAATATTATAAATGGACTCAGTGGGCATTTATTCAAATGTTCAACTCATACTTTTGTAACGATGAGCAACAAGCTCGTCCGATTGAAGAGTTGATTCAGGTTTTTGAATCTCAGGGAACAAAAGATATGAATATTGCTTGCAGTGAGGAATTGTCTTTCTCTGCTGATGAATGGAATGCAAAATCGGAAAAAGAGCAACAAGAAATATTACTGAATTATCGTATTGCTTATTTGGGTGAAACGATGGTTAACTGGTGTCCGGCTTTGGGTACGGTTCTAGCAAATGATGAGGTAATCAATGGTTTGTCTGAGCGTGGAGGATATCCTGTGGAACAACGTAAAATGCGTCAATGGTGTTTGCGTGTATCAGCTTATGCTCAACGTTTGTTAGACGGATTGGAGAAAATAGATTGGACTGATTCGATTAAAGAGACCCAAAAAAACTGGATCGGAAGATCGGAAGGTGCTGAAATGAAATTCAATGTAAAAGACTCGGATCTTTTACTCGAAATATTTACTACTCGTGCTGATACTGTATTTGGAGTAACCTTTATGGTGCTTGCTCCCGAAAGCGATTATGTAGCTCAATTAACTACTGCAGAACAAAAAGCGGAAGTTGATGCTTATTTGGCTGCTACTAAAAAACGTACCGAAAGAGAACGTTTGGCAGACAAAAAGATATCGGGCGTGTTTACAGGCTCGTATGCAATTAATCCGATGAACGGTAAAGAAATTCCCATCTGGATTTCCGATTATGTACTTGCCGGATATGGTACAGGGGCTATTATGGCTGTGCCTGCACACGATAGTCGTGACTATGCTTTTGCTAAACATTTCAGTTTGCCCATCATTCCTCTAGTAGAAGGTTGCGATGTGTCGCAAGAAAGCTACGATGCCAAAGAAGGTATTGTGACTAACTCTGATTTCTTAAATGGCTTGACTGTAAAAGAAGCCATTGAGAAAGCAAAAGAATACATCAAAGAGCATAACTTAGGTCATGTAAAAACCAATTATCGTTTGCGTGATGCGATATTTTCGCGTCAACGTTATTGGGGAGAGCCCTTCCCTGTATATTACAAGGATGGTCTGCCTTACATACTGCCGATTGATAAATTACCTCTTGAGCTACCCGAAGTTGATAAATTTTTGCCAACTGAAACGGGTGAACCTCCGTTAGGGCGTGCAACCAATTGGGCTTGGGATACTGTGAACGAAAAAGTAGTTTCAGTAACAGAAATCAATAATACAACTATATTCCAATTGGAATTGAATACTATGCCCGGATTCGCAGGATCTTCGGCTTATTATTTGAGATACATGGATCCGCATAACGATAAAGCTTTGGTTTCTAAAGAATCAAATGAGTATTGGAGAAGTGTCGATCTATACATCGGTGGAACTGAGCATGCTACGGGTCACTTGATTTACAGTCGTTTTTGGAATAAATTCTTATACGACATCAATGTATCATGTGAAGACGAGCCTTTCAAAAAACTGATTAATCAAGGAATGATTCAAGGGCGAAGCAATTTTGTGTACCGTATTAATGGTACAAATAAATTTGTGTCTTTGAATTTGAAAGATCAATATGATACTACAGCTATTCACGTAGATGTAAATATTGTAGATAACGATATACTGGATGTTGACAAATTCAAAATTTGGCGTCCGGATTATGCTGAGGCTGAATTTATGCTAGAAGATGATAAATATATTTGCGGTTATGGAGTTGAGAAAATGTCCAAATCATTGCATAATGTTGTAAACCCTGATGATATTGTTGAAAAATATGGTGCTGATACACTTCGCTTGTACGAAATGTTTTTAGGTCCATTAGAATTATCTAAGCCTTGGGATACAAATGGTATTGATGGAGTACATCGATTTTTACGCAGACTTTGGGCTTTATTCTATAAAGGAGATGAGTTTGTAGTAGTTGATGAAGCCCCCATAAAAGATGAATTGAAATCTCTTCATAAGTTGATTAAGAAAATATCTTTCGATATTGAGAATTTCTCATTCAATACTTCTGTGTCAGCTTCTATGATTTGTGTAAATGAACTTACATCGCTTAAATGTAACAAAAAGGCAATATTGAATGACTTGGTTATTCTTTTAGCTCCTTTTGCACCTCATATTGCAGAAGAATTGTGGCATTCATTAGGAAATACAACTACAGTATGTGATGCTGTATGGCCTCAATACAATGAAGAATATCTGGTTGAAAGTGTAATTAATTACACCATTTCATTTAATGGAAAAGCACGTTTTACAATCGAGTTTGCGGCTGATGCTTCTAATGAGGAAATTGAAAAAACGGTTATGGCACATAGCAATTCGGCAAAATGGATGGAAGGCAAGACTCCTAAGAAAGTAATTATTGTACCTAAGAAAATAGTAAATATAGTACTCTGACAAATATGCCCAAGAAATATCTAAAAGAATTTTATTGGAAAGACTACCTCAATATCACATTAGGGTTGGCTTTATATGCAATCGGACTAGTCGGTTTTATTAAGCCACAGGGTATTGTAACCGGAGGTTCTACAGGTGTGGGGTTGGTTGTAGAGTATGCAACAGCTATTCCGTTTCAATATACCTATCTTGCCATAAACTGTGTACTTTTTGTTATTGCATTAAAAGTATTAGGCTTAAAGTTCATGATAAAAACCATCTATGGGGTACTTATGCTTACGCTTCTTATTACTCTTGCCGAGAAAATAATAGTTGAAGCTGTTATAGAGAATGAACCTTTACTTTCGGGACTGATAGGTGGTATTATTTGTGGCGTTGGAGTCGGATTGGTACTTAGTGTAAACGGAAGTACCGGAGGTACTGATACTATTATTGCAATTATCGGTAAATATAGAAATATTACTTTTGGAAGAGGTGTCCTTTTCTGTGATTTTGTAATTATATCATCTTCATACTTTGTTTTTCATGACTACCAGAAAATCGTAGCCGGTTTGATCGTATTAGGTGTCATGAGTTATGCTATGGATTTGGTTATTAATGGCTCAAAGCAATCAGTTCAATACCTTATAATATCTGATAAGTATGATACTATTGCAGATGCAATCAATAAAGAATTACACAGAGGTTGTACTCTGCTTGAAGGAATGGGATGGTACACAAAGAAGCCTACAAAAATAATATTGGTATTGGCTAAACGAACAGAGTCAATAGAAATGTTTCGGTTAATAAGAAGCATAGACGAAAAGGCATTTATTTCACAAAGTACCGTTCGTGGGGTATACGGTGAAGGCTTTGATAAAATCAGATAAATTATTGATGAATGGATATCAATAATAAAAATATAGTTATTACAGGTGCATCTTCAGGAATCGGATTATCCCTCCTGAAGATGTTCCTTGATTATAAGGATGTGAAAATTATTGCGGTCGCACGTCATATTGAAACTATTCCTCTTGTTGAGGGGGTAGTTTATCCATTTTCGGCAGACCTAAGTAATGAAAAAGGTGTTGACAGTTTATTTGATTATGCCCGGTCTGTTTTCGGGAAAATCGATATATTTATTGCAAATGCAGGATATGCTTATTTAGAAAAGTTATCTACTCCCGATTGGAAACATATCGAAGATATCTTTGCTTTAAATGTATTCTCTCCGATCTATTCATTGGAGAAGTTTGTGAGAGAAAATACCTCAAACCCCAAAAGTTTTGTTTGTACAATTTCGGCTGTAGCTCAAGTATCTTTACCATATTATTCGTTATATTGTTCAACCAAAGCGGCTTTGCATCAGTTTATAGAAGGCTACAGGTATGAGTCTCCGGCTAATCTGCATATAACGGCAGTGTATCCTGTCGCTACACGGACTTCTTTCTTTGAGAAAGCAGCAAAAGAAAAACAACCTCCTGTTCCCTTTTTTAGTCAAAGTTCCGAAACAGTAGCAAAAGCCATTGTTAGAGGACTCGAAAAAGACAAAAAGCGGGTATACCCATCTTTTTTATTCCGTATATTTAATCTTTTAGGACAAAACTTCCCTTTTATCTTTTCTTTATATTCGGCTTCAGAAAAAAGAAAAGTTGATAACAATCTCCACTTCTGATATATTGACTAAATTTGTAGTCTGTTCATCATAAACTTATTAGAAATAAATAATTTGACAAAAGATAAGTCATATACACAGATTCTAAAATCGACAAGTATTTTTGGCGGATCACAGATTCTTACTATACTGATTGGAGTTATTCGTAATAAGATTCTTGCTATTTTATTAGGAACCGTTGGTGTTGGACTGATTAGTATATATCAATCGACATTGGATCTGATAAAATCAATATCCAGTTTGGGTATCGAAACTACAGGGGTGCGTGAGATAGCTGCTGCCAATGATGATTCAGGTGAAAAGGATCAACTACATTATGTTATTTCAATCATAGATCGATGGGCGTTGATCTTTGCTCTATTAGGTGCAGCAATCTGTTTACTCTTTTGCTACCCGATAAGTATGTGGGTGTTTGGAAATTCTTCGCATGCGCTTCAGTTTGCATTGCTTTCAATCTGTATGTTTTTTACCATACTGGCTGCAGGACAGGCTGTCGTTCTGCAGGGACTTAGGCGAATCTCTTATATAGTGAAATCCTCTATCATCTGGAATGTTTGTGGATTGATTATTTCATTGCCTTTATATTACTTCTATCGTTTGGACGGGATAGTTCCTGTCTTTATCGTTGTAAGCATAGCCATGTATCTTAGTGCATACTTTTATAGACGCAAAATTGAAATTCAACCGATGCCCGTATCATTCGAGCATCTTAAAAGAAGAGGTATTTCAGTTTTACGGGTAGGTGTATTTATTGTTTTGGCTTCTATTTTAACGACTCTAAGTTTCTTCTTTGTGAGAGCATTTCTTACTAAAAACACAGGATTAGAGTCTGTCGGACTATTTCAGGCTGCCTGGACTATAACGAATGTATATTTGATGTTGATATTAAAATCGATGGGGTCCGATTTCTATCCTCGTTTATGTACTATTATTCATGACAATAAGAAAGCCGGACTTCTAATAAATGAGCAGACCTATATTGTATTGGTGATTGCTGTTCCTATAATTATATTGTTGTTATTGTGTTCTAAAATAGCACTGTCATTGTTGTATTCATCAGATTTTGAAGGGGCGACAATTATACTCAATTGGCAAATTCTGGGAACATTCTTTAAGGTTTTATCGTGGCCACTTGGTTTTATTCTTCTTGCAAAAGGTAAAGGTCTGATTTATTTTTTTTCGGAATCAGCATTTCTCATAATCTATTTGGGTGCCATACATTGTTTATATCCGTTTTATGACTTTGAATCAGTCGGTATATCGTATCTTATTGCTTACTCGTTATATTTACCTATTGTATTTATTTTGGGGCGGAAATTAAGTAAGTTCGGATGGACAAATGAAAATCTTAGAATAGGATTTATTAGTTTAATTCTAGTATTATTAGCTTTTTGTATTGTTAAATATTTTTCAAATTATACTATCATTGCAGGAATACCGATTTTGGTAATGTCTTTATCATACTCATTATACAAGTTAAATAAAGTATTTCCTTTGAAATCATTGTTGGATTTTTTTAAGCGACAGTAGGTATTTTAGTAAAAGATCGTAAATGCTTATATCGATTTGATATGTAATCGATTATATTTCTCTTGCTGGCTGTTGTAATAAAAAGGTCTGAGACCTTCAATATTTTAGGATGGTTCCTGATAGTGATAACTTAAAACATTGTATTTTTGTCGAAAATAGATACACATAATATGCTAAAACATTCAATCGGGAGTGTGACAAAAAATATGATCCGTAATTTTATATTATTAGGATCAGGAATAATAGTCCTTTCATGTGCCAGTATGGGGTCGCCCTCCGGTGGTGATTATGACTTTGACCCTCCTAAAGTTCTTTCTTCAAGACCTACTCCTAATGAGACATTTGTAAAAAGTGGCAAAGTACAAATTGTATTTGATGAGCTTGTGCAGATTGAAAAACCTATGGAGAAAGTTATTGTAACACCTCCACAACGGAATTTCCCCATTATAAGAGCACAAAATAATAAGGTTATAGTAGAGTTGAAAGATACTCTGATTGCCAATACAACTTATACTATCGACTTTACAGATGCTATTGTTGACAATAATGAGAAAAATGCTTTGGAGGATTTTGCATTGTCTTTTTCTACAGGTGCAGTAGTTGATACTCTTTCTATTTCGGGGAAAGTATTAGCTGCAGATAATCTGGAGCCCGTATCAGGTATTTATGTTGGTATACATTCTAATTTATCAGATACAGCGTTTACAACACTACCGTTTAAACGTATATCGAGAACCAATGAATTGGGAAGATATTCGATAAAGGGGATTGCTCCGGGAGAATATAAAATCTATGCACTGGATGATGTCAATAGAGATTATAAATATGATAATCCGGGAGAGGCTATTGCTTTTCTAGATAAAATTATTGTTCCTTCGGTCGAAGCGGCAGTTCGTCAGGATAGTGTGTTTAATCTAAAAGATTTAAGTTTTGATACTATTAAGACCGTTCATTATACAAAATTTTTACCCGATGATATAGTACTGAGATCTTTTACCTCTGACTTTAAAAGGCAATATTTACAGAAGCATGAACGCTTGACGGAGGATGTTATATCTATTTATTTTGGAGCACCTACAGCAATGCCTAAGATTGAGGCTTTAGATATACCAAAGCCTATAACCGACTGGTCAGTCCTTGAGCGGACGGCAGGTAATGATACTCTAAAGTTCTGGATAACAGAGAAAGCTATTGCCGCTATGGATACGCTAAGTTTGAGGGTATCATACAATATGACTGACTCATTAAATAAGCTTCAACCTGTAACTGATACATTAAACTTTATAAGCCGTACCAAGAAAAAGGTGAAAGATGATAAGAAAAAAGATAAAGATGAGGAAGTAACCTTCTTAACCCTTACGACCGATATTGCTCAGCTTTTTGATGTTTATAAAGATATTAATATTGAATTTGACTATCCGGTTAAGGACTTTGAGAAGAATAAAATCTTTGTGCAGTATCAAGCTGATTCAACCTATTCGAATGTTGATTATGTTCTCGAAAAAGATTCCCTGAATCCCCGTAAATATCGAATACAGAATAAATGGATTCCGGGAGGTCAGTACCGGTTTGTTGTAGATTCTGCAACTCTCCATAGTTACACCGGTCTGTGGAACGATAAACAAGAGGTTCTGTTTAAGGTTAAAACCTTGGATCAGTACGGTTCGTTGGATATTAATATCTATAATTTACCGGATAGTATGCCGGCCTTTGTTGAACTTCTCGATAAATCGGATAAGCCCGTTTACCGTGCAACGGTGAAAGATGATATTGCATCTTTTGTATATCTGAATCCTGGTATATATTATGCACGAATCATATTGGATGCCAACGGGAATGGAAGATGGGATCCCGGAGATTACTCGGAAATGAGGGAGCCGGAGATGGTAAATTATTATCCAAAAACTTTCGAAATCAGGGCATTCTGGGATATTACCGAAGATTGGGATCTTGGAACACTTCCATTGGATAAACAAAAACCGTTGGATATAACCAAGAATAAGCCGAAAGATGATGAGAAACGTAAAAAAATGATGGAGCGTAGAGATGCTCAAAATGCAAAGAAGGATTCTCAACGTAACTCAAATACTACAAACGGTATGAACAATAATAATAACAATAACCAGTATCCTAATAATCAGAATACAGGAAATAGATATTGAGAATAGAAACCGAAATTTACAATAGGCATATGAATAAATTATTAAATAACCTGATAGCTTTTCTATCTATGTCCTTATTGACGATAGGAAGTGTATCCTCGCAATGCAGTGTTGATAATAAATATTTTCAGGCAGGCGAACAATTAAGTTACGATCTTTATATAAAATTTGCAGCTACGATTAAAGGTGGGTATGCAACCATGTCTACGAAAAGTGTAAAATATGAAGGAAAAGATGCATATAAAATGACTCTGATTTCCGAGTCGCAAGGATTTGCCCGTAAAGTATTTGAGTTAAGTGATACTTTGGCTTGTTATACAACAAAGGGAGTACTGCCATTGGCGTATTTCAAAGATGCCCATGAGGGTGGGGATTATACCAAAGAGCGATTGACTTACTCGTATCCCGGAGGCAATGATGTGAGAATCCGTGCAATCAGACATAAAAATGGAGATTTTAAATTTGATGAGACTTTAAACTTTTCAGGTTGTACATATGATTTAATGAGTGTACTCTTTTATGCCCGTACATTAAATTATCCTCAAATGGCGATTGGGAAAGAAACAAAAGTGAATTTTGTAACAGGAAGGTCAAAAGTCAGTATGCGAATTGTATATAATGGAAAAGAGTCGGTAAAGGCTAACGATAATAAAAAGTATAACTGTATGAAGTTGACTTTGTACATTCAAGATGATGCTTTTGACGGAGGTAAAGAGGCCATGAAAGTATATATTACAGATGATGATAATCGCATGCCCGTTAAGCTGGAAACTAAGCTAAAGGTCGGTTCGACTCGTGCAGTATTGAAAAGCTACAAAGGTGTTAAGCACCCTGTAAATATTGTAAAATAAGCTAATCTTGATTTTTAGAGCTTTATCCCTTTTCTATTTATAGAAAAAAGTCGTAAAAAAGTTCTATCTTTGCAAAGAATACATTAATAATAAGAACAATAACAATTTATGTCAAAAGAATTATTGCCCAATTTACCATATTTAGTAGCCGACATTAGTCTGGCTGATTTCGGTAGAAAAGAAATAGAGATAGGTGAACATGAGATGCCCGGTTTAATGGCTCTTCGTAAAAAATATGGAGATTCTAAACCTTTGAAAGGTGCTCGTATTATGGGATCTCTTCACATGACTATCCAAACGGCTGTTTTGATAGAAACATTGACAACATTGGGTGCCGATGTGCGCTGGTGTAGTTGTAATATATTTTCGACACAAGATCATGCTGCTGCTGCAATAGCTGCTGCCGGTGTTCCTGTTTTTGCTTGGAAAGGCGAAACATTAGAAGAATATTGGTGGTGTACCGAGCAGGCTCTTAACTTCCCCGGAGGTAAAGGACCAAACTTGATCGTTGATGATGGAGGTGATGCAACACTATTGATCCATTGGGGATACAAAGCCGAAAATGATGCTAAAACAATAGATCGTAAAGGAGGAAATCACGAAGAACAAGTTATTCTTGATACTCTTCACCGATTGCTGAAAGAAGACAATCAAAGATGGCATCGTACGGTTGCCGACTGGAAAGGTGTTTCGGAAGAAACGACTACAGGAGTACACCGTCTTTATCAAATGATGGAGCGTGGCGAATTGTTGATTCCGGCTATCAATGTAAATGACTCGGTTACAAAATCGAAATTCGATAACCTATACGGATGTCGTGAATCATTGGCTGATGGTATCAAACGTGCTACAGATGTAATGATTGCAGGAAAAGTTGCTGTTGTGGCCGGTTATGGTGATGTTGGTAAGGGTTGTGCACATTCATTGCGTTCATACGGAGCTCGTGTAATTGTTACAGAAATAGATCCGATTTGTGCTCTACAAGCAGCAATGGAAGGTTTTGAAGTGACAACTATGGAAGAAGCCGTAAAAGAAGGTAATATCTATGTAACTACTACAGGTAACAAAGATATTATAACAATAGATCACATGAAAGCTATGAAAGATCAGGCTATCGTTTGTAATATTGGTCACTTCGACAATGAGATACAAGTGGATAAACTGGTTACTTTCGCAGGTATCAAACATACAAATATCAAACCTCAGGTTGATAAATATACATTCCCTGCAGGTAATTCTATCTTCTTATTGGCCGAAGGTCGTTTGGTGAATTTAGGTTGTGCTACTGGTCATCCTTCATTTGTAATGAGTAATTCATTTACCAACCAAACATTGGCTCAAATAGAATTGTGGCAAAAAGATTATGAAGTAGGTGTATACCGCTTGCCTAAACATTTGGATGAAGAAGTTGCACGTTTACACTTGGATCAAATCGGAGTGAAACTTACTAAACTTACTCCTGATCAAGCTGCTTATCTGGATGTGCCTGTAGATGGTCCATTCAAAGCAGACCACTATAGATATTAATAATCTATTCTTTAAATATAGAAAGCCTTCGGATCCAATATAATCCGGAGGCTTTTATTTTGTAAATTAGTACATTTGTTGGAAGTCAATTAATTTATTTCGATTATGACATCAATTAAAATTAAACGGGTTTATGAAGATTTTGAGGAAAGCGATGGCTATAGAGTTTTAGTTGACCGTTTATGGCCAAGAGGCATGAAAAAAGAAAATCTTCACTACGATCTTTGGGCGAAAGATATAACCCCCTCTTCGACATTGCGTAAATGGTATCATCAGAATATGGATGAAAATTGGGAGGCTTTTGTTTCCGCTTATCAAAAGGAGTTAGATAATGTACCTGATATGGGTAGTTACATTGATGAGCTAAAAAAGCATCCCGTTGTTACCCTACTGTATGCATCTAAAGATTCAACACACAATCATGCTATAATCTTACAGAGTTATCTGGAGGCTCTTTTGGAGCATGCGAGGTAAGAAAAATAATAAAGGGTATATATTATAATGAGGAGGTTTCATAACTTCCTTTTTTTTGTTTTTAATGCATAAAATTCTCTTAGCTTCTTATTGTTTAATTTAACATAATTGAACGACGCTATGTATTGCTGTTCTAGTCCTTTATTTTCAAGTATTCTTACTGTATACTGTATGATATGTGTTACGTTCTTATTGTTTATTGTATGATATACAATAAATTGTCTTTCAAATATTTAACTTGATATTTTTTGATTAATGTATTTTGCGAATAAACTTCTTTTGTATATTTGTTCAATCCTAGTCGTATTGATCCAACTTAAGTTTAAGATATACCATGAAGCCAAATTTTATACATACCTATGTCTCTGTTGATTGCGTTGTTTTCGGTTTTGATGATGAGCAACTGAATATACTTTTGGTTCAGCGTAACAACATAGATGAGAACGATCCCAAAAGGTTAAAACTTCCCGGTAGTCTTATTTTTGATAACGAAGATGTGGATGACGCAGCTTCACGTGTTTTGTATGAACTTACAGGAATAAAGCGTATGACCTTAAAACAGTTCAGATGTTTTGCTGCACCTGATAGGGCGAGTAATCCCAAAGATATAAAATGGCTCGATCAAGCATATAAGCCCGATATCGACAGGCTTATAACAGTAGCTTATTTTTCGCTCTGCAGAATTGGGAGAAAGCTTAATGTTAGCAATATAACCAAATATAAAGCTGTAGAATGGTGCCCTTTGAGTGAACTTCCTAATATGCCATTCGATCACAATAAAATTGTCGAAGCATCTTTGGTTGATATTCGCCGTTGGATTGAGACTGATCCTGTTATCGTATTCGATTTACTGCCACAAAAATTTACAATCAGCCAATTGCATCGCCTTTACGAATCTATTTATAATAAGAAAATTGATATTCGTAATTTTCATAAAAAAGTGGCTACTATGACCTATGTATTGCCTTTGGCTGAAAAGCAATCAGGCGTATCACATCGTGCAGCACGCTACTATAAATTTGATAAAAAAGCATATAATAGATTGAAAACGAGTATTTAAAATCATTGATGAATTTTCCTTACTTAATACTGAATAAATAGGTCTTTGACCTTAATAACCATAAAACACATAAATCGTATGTATCTATTAGGATATGACATCGGTAGTTCTTCTGTAAAAGCCTGTTTGGTCGAAGCTGCATCCGGTAAGATAATAGCATCGGACTTTTACCCGAAAGAAGAGATGAAAATCACAGCAGTAAAACCGGGTTGGGCAGAGCAAGAGCCCGAAGAATGGTGGAGTAATTTGAAAAATGCCCATCAATCGATAATGACAAAATCGGGTGTCAAAAGTGAAGATATCAAGGCTATAGGTATTACATGGCAGATGCATGGACTGGTACTTGTGGATAAAGATCAAAAAGTACTTCGGCCTTCTATTATATGGTGTGATAGCCGTGCGGTTTCTTATGGAGAAAAAGCTTTTGATGCTATCGGACACGAAAAATGCCTTTCTCATTTACTTAATTCTCCCGGAAATTTTACTGCATCGAAATTGGCTTGGGTGAAAGAGCATGAACCCGAAATATTCCAAAAGATAGATAAATTGATGCTTCCGGGTGATTATATCTCCATGAAGCTATCGGGTGATGCTGTTATGACAATTGAGGGATTGTCAGAAGGTATGTTCTGGGATTTCAAGAGTAAATGTCTGTCCGAAGATGTCTTAAACTATTATGGAATACCTAAGAGTTTCTTTCCGGAGATTAAACCTATATTCGGATTACAAGGGGAAGTTTCAGCCGCAGCAGCAAAAGAACTGGGTTTGAAAGAAGGCACCCCTATTACATATCGTGCGGGCGATCAGCCGAATAATGCTCTGTCTCTGAATGTGTTTAATCCCGGAGAAATAGCCTCTACCGCCGGAACTTCAGGCGTAGTTTATGGCGTATTGGATCAATTGGATTACGATAAAAAATCGCGTGTAAATACATTTGCACACGTTAATTATACCGAAGAGTTAACTCGTTTGGGAGTGCTGCTTTGTATCAATGGTACAGGTATTCTAAATTCATGGTTGAAACGGAATCTGGCATTAGGTGGAATGTCTTACAATGATATGAATAATCTGGCAGGACAATCTACCATCGGTGCTAATGGAGTATCTATTATTCCATTTGGTAATGGTGCGGAGCGTGTTTTAGAAAATAAAGAAGTGAATTGTTCAATTCATGGAGTCAATTTCAATATACATAACAAAGCCGATCTGCTTCGTGCTGCTCAGGAAGGAATTGTATTTTCATATGAATATGGTATGGAGATCATGAAAGAAATGGGCATGAATATCCACCTGATAAGAGCCGGATATGCCAATATGTTTTTGAGCCCTCTTTTTGCACAGACTCTGGCTAGTGTAAGCGGTGCGACTATTGAGCTGTTCAATACCGATGGCGCAGCAGGTGCGGCAAAAGGTGCAGGTATGGGAGCCGGAATTTATGCTTCTAACGATGAAGCTTTTGGATCTCTTGAAAAGTTATCGGTTGTAGAACCCGAATCTGATAAAACGACTCAATATAGAGAAGCTTACGAACGTTGGAAAGAACTAATAAATAAAAACTAATGCTGCATTGCATTGTAGGGACTTGGCTCTGCCATGCCCGTTAAAATAATAAAACTTGATATGAGGGTAGGATAGAACCCTACCACTACAATATGATAACAATTTAAATTAATATACTTAAATATCTAAATCATGGAAATTTTAAAAGGAACTAAAGAGTTTTTCCCAAATATCGGAAAAATCAAATTTGAAGGAAAAGAAAGTAAAAATCCATTGGCATTTCGTTATTATGACGAAAAACAAGTAGTGATGGGCAAGTCTATGAAAGACTGGATGCGTTTCGCTATGGCTTGGTGGCATACATTGTGTGCTGATGGTGGTGATCCTTTTGGAGGAGCAACTATTCATCATCCTTGGAACAATGCTAATGATGCACTTAGCCGTGCTAAATATAAAATGGATGCAGGTTTTGAGTTCATGACTAAAATGGGATTTGGTTTTTATTGTTTCCATGATGTGGATTTAATTGAACCGGGTAACAATTGGGTGGAGTACGAAAAAAATCTACAATCTATTGTTGAGTACGCTAAAGAGAAACAAGCGGCTTCGGGCATCAAATTGTTATGGGGTACAGCCAACGTGTTCAGTAACGAGCGTTATATGAATGGTGCGGCTACAAATCCTAATTTTGATGTGGTTGCATGTGCAGGTACTCAAATCAAAAATGCAATTGATGCTACTATTGCTCTTGGTGGTGCAAATTATGTATTCTGGGGAGGTAGAGAAGGATATATGAGTCTTTTGAATACGGATATGAGACGCGAAAAAGATCACTTGGCACGTATGCTTATCATGGCTCGTGACTATGCCCGCAAACAAGGTTTCAAAGGTACATTCCTTATCGAACCTAAACCAATGGAGCCTACTAAACATCAATATGATTTTGATACCGAAACTGTAATCGGCTTTATCCGTTATTATGGCTTAGAAAATGATTTCAAAGTAAATATCGAAGTAAACCATGCTACACTGGCAGGTCATACATTCGAACACGAATTGCAAGCTGCTGTAGATGCAGGTCTATTAGGCAGTATTGATGCTAACCGTGGAGATAATCAAAATGGATGGGATACAGACCAGTTCCCTATCGACTTATATGAATTAGCTCAAGCTTGGTTAGTAATGCTTCCTGCAGGTGGTGTTGGTAACGGTGGTGTGAACTTTGATGCTAAAATCCGCCGTAACTCTACGGATGCAGAAGATTTGTTCATCGCCCATATTTCGGGTATGGATACATTTGCACGTGGATTATTGATTGCTGCCGATGTACTTCAAAACTCAGACTATACTAAAATGCGTGAAGCTCGTTATGCTTCATTTAACAGTGGTAATGGAAAGGCATTTGAAGATGGAAAGCTAACTCTGGAAGATTTACGTACTATAGCTCATAAATCGGGCGAGCCTGCACAAATCAGTGGTAAGCAAGAGCTTTACGAAGCTATTGTAAACATGCATATCTAATAATAGTTGACGAGTAGACAAGTTTATAAACTTTGTTTACTCGTTTACTTGTCAACCTGTTTACTATCAAACCTTAATATTCATTTTAATGAGAAACGAAGCTAGTAAATCATATACTATCGGGTTAACTGTTATAGCCACTCTCGGAGGATTGCTTTTCGGATACGATACGGCAGTAATTTCGGGTACGGTAGAATCGCTCCGACATTTTTTTATTGATCCTATGGGTTTGCCTACCAATGAGGCAAATGCGATGGAGGGATTTGTTATCAGTAGCGCTTTGATCGGATGTATATTCGGGGCAGCTATTGCAGGATGGGTGAGTCAGCAATTTGGTCGTAAGACGGCTCTGTTTGCGGCGGCTATCCTTTTTCTATTTGCAGCCATAGGTTCGGCATGGCCTGAGATCGGCTATCATATGCCCGATGTACAAGATCATACATTTGTGTACCATTTTGTTTTTTACCGTATTATCGGTGGAGTAGGG
Organism: Dysgonomonas sp. HDW5A; assembly: GCF_011299555.1. Classification (NCBI taxonomy): domain Bacteria; kingdom Pseudomonadati; phylum Bacteroidota; class Bacteroidia; order Bacteroidales; family Dysgonomonadaceae; genus Dysgonomonas; species Dysgonomonas sp. HDW5A. The sequence continues at coordinate 2,203,390 of NZ_CP049857.1, forward strand.
GTTGGTATCGCTTCTATGGTATCACCTATGTATATTGCCGAAATAGCTCCGCCTGAGAAACGTGGTAGTCTCGTTGCACTCAATCAATTTGCCATCATATTTGGTATGTTGGTTGTGTACTTTGTTAACTACTTTATCGCAAAACAAGGAGATACTGAGTGGTTACATTCTATGGGTTGGAGATGGATGTTTGCTTCATTGGCTATCCCCTCGGGCTTGTTCTTTGTGTTACTGTTCTTTGCTCCCGAAACTCCAAGATGGTTGATTATGAAAGGCCATAAAGAAAAAGGTCTGGATATACTGACTAAACTTGTTGGAGCTACTGCCGCTAAGAAAGAGATGGATGAGATTCAATATAGTTTTGATAAAGATGAAACGACCTCATTGAAACCCTATTACAAATTTATGATGACATGGTTAGTTTTGTTTGTTGTAGGTCTTTTGGCCCTATCTCTTGCAGGTGTACCAAGTGCTCTCGAAATATCAATGATCTGTAGTTTCATTATAGCTCTGTTTGTACCTATCCGTTCTTATGGATTTCTTATCATAATAACAGGAGTATTGCTTTCTGCTTTCCAACAGTTTGTAGGAATCAATGTGGTATTGTATTATGCTCCTGAGATATTTAAGAGTATGGGATCGGGTACTGACTCGGCTTTACTGCAAACAATTATTGTAGGTATAATCAACCTGTCATTTACGGTGTTGGCTATTATGACAGTAGATAAATTTGGTCGTAAACCACTGCTGATTATCGGTGCATTGATTATGGCTGTATCTATGTTAGGATTGGGAACCTCATTTTCTCAAAACCTGAATGGAACTTTGAAACTGATCTTTATGTTAACATACACCGCCGGATTTGCCATGTCATGGGGACCCGTTTGTTGGGTTATGTTGTCCGAGATGTTCCCCAATTCGGTACGGTCATCGGTAATGTCTATTGCAGTTGCTGCACAATGGGTGTCTAATTTCCTTATTTCGTGGACTTTCCCTATTATGGATAAGAACGAAACTTTAGTGAATACATTTAATCATGGATTTGCTTATTGGGTTTATGGTGCTCTGTCGGTATTGGCTGCCCTATTTGTTTGGAAGTTTCTACCTGAAACAAAAGGGAAGACTCTCGAAGATATGGAGCAACTCTGGAAAAAATAAGGTCACAGACCTTTTAATTCTTTGTGCGTAGGGGCGAACCTATGTGTTCGCCTCAGACATACAAAGAGGTCTACCCCTACAAATAAAAGGACGAAAAGTAATATTACTTTTCGTCCTTTTATTATATGATGTGTGACAAAATGTCTTGTTTCTTAGAGAATTAACATCGAGTCACCGTAAGTACCGAAACGATATTTTTCTTTTACTGCCTCTTCGTATAATTCCATAACTCTATCGTATCCTCCAAATGCAGCAGTCATCATAAGTAATGTCGACTGAGGAAGGTGCAGGTTAGTTACCATTGCATCAGCAATATTGAAATCATAAGGAGGGAATATAAACTTATTAGTCCATCCCTTGCTGGGTTTCAATTGGTGGTCGGTGCTGACAATTGTCTCTATGGCACGCATCGAAGATGTACCTACAGCACATATCTTAGCTCCGTTAGCTTTCGCTTTATTAACGATATCAGCTGCATGTTGCGTAACTTCCATTTGCTCCGAATCCATTTTGTGTTTGGTAAGGTCTTCTACGTCAATTTCTCTGTAGTTACCCAAGCCCGAATGGAGAGTGATGTATGCAAAGTCGATACCTTTTATTTCCATACGCTTCAATAATTCACGGCTGAAGTGTAGTCCTGCAGCAGGAGCTACCACAGCACCTTCATTTTTAGCAAATATAGTCTGGTATCGGTGCTTATCATCATCTTCTTCCTGACGACCCAAATACTTAGGGATTGGTGTCTCACCCAAAGCATATAGAGCTGTCTTAAATTCTTCTGCAGGACCATCGTATAAGAATCTTAATGTACGTCCACGCGAAGTAGTGTTGTCGATAACTTCGGCTACCATCGAATCATCGTCACCAAAGTATAACTTATTTCCTATTCTTATTTTACGTGCAGGGTCAACCAATACATCCCAAAGGTGGAATTCTTCGTTAAGTTCGCGTAATAAAAAGACCTCAATTTTTGCTCCTGTCTTTTCTTTATTACCATAAAGGCGTGCAGGAAATACCTTAGTATCATTGAAAACAAAAACATCTTTATCGTCAAAATACTCAAGGATATCCTTAAATTGCTTATGTTCGACTTGACCCGTTTTGCGGTCAAAAACTAACATACGTGACTCATCTCTGTTTTTGTTAGGATGGGTAGCAATTAGTTCCTCCGGAAAATCGAATCTAAATTGTGAAAGTTTCATATTTATATATCTGTTTATTTATTTCTTATTATTTATGCTAATCAGAACCTTAAAAGTTCTCTTATCAAACTTTACCTTAGTTACAACAAGTAAACAAAAGTGACTCGTAAATGACTAAAAAGTGTAACTTTTGCGAATTTTCTAAATCATTGTAATTCAAAAGGTAATGATTGAAAAGATTACAAAGGTTACAAAAGTGACACTTTTTTCTGACCTTTTTTTCTTCTTATTAATGTAACCTATTTAATCACTATCCCTATTATAGATAGATAAATAAATATTCGCATTAATATCTGTCAATCAATCTATGGATTGAGTAATATTGTCTATATCCTCGGCTTTCATACATTGGTCGAGGGTTACCTCTCCGATTCTTGTGCGAATAAGACCTGTAAGATGTCCGCCCGATTGAAGGGCTTCTCCGATATCTCGTGCTAAAGCTCTGATATAAGTGCCTTTGCTACACACAACACGTATCTTTATACTGTCTTTCTCAAAATCGAGTAACTCTATCTCATCTATAACAAGTACCTTAGGTTTAAGTTCTACTTCCTCACCGTTACGTGCCAGATTATAAGCTCTTTCTCCATTTACTTTACAAGCCGAATATGCGGGTGGTACTTGTTCGATCCGCCCCCAAAAAGACTTTAGAGTCTCTTCTACCAGTTCCTTTGTTATATGCTCGGTCGGAAAAGTTTTATCTACTTCTGTTTCCAGATCAAAAGAAGGAGTTGTTGCACCTAATTGAATTGTTGCAATATATTCCTTTTCCTGATATTGAAAAGTATCGATAAGCTTCGTCTTTCTGCCTGTGCAAACAATCATTACACCGGTTGCCAAAGGATCTAAAGTTCCTGCATGGCCGACTTTCAGTTTCTTGACTTTCAGATCCCTGCATAATCGATTACGCAATTTTCGTACCAAATCGAATGATGTCCAGTTTAAAGGCTTATCTATATATAAAATCTCTCCCGAAATGAAATCCATCTGTTTTTAATAAAAACAAGTACTTGCTACAACATTATTTTAATTATAACGATCAGTTGTACTTGTCAAAGTAATAAAATAGGTCTGTACCTTATAGAATATTCAGGTCATGACCTGTTAATAGGAAAATAAGTATTGCCAATCCTAAAGCAATTCTGTACCATCCGAATAACTTGAATCCGTATTTGGTTACATAACCAATAAAGAATTTAATTGCTAACATAGCTACAATAAATGCGACTAGATTTCCGATAATTAGTGTTGACATATTGTCCTGAAGAATTTGAACTCCGTCAGGTTCCATCACCAATTTGAGTAATTTGTATCCTGTAGCCGCCGCCATTGTTGGTACAGCAAGGAAAAACGAAAACTCAGCCGCTGCTTTGCGTGTCAGCTTTTGGCTCATACCTCCGACAATGGTTGACATAGATCGGGATACTCCGGGAATCATTGCAATACATTGGAAACAACCAATGATAAAAGCATTTTTGTATGTTATTTCTTTATCCTTGTCCGGAGAGTTAAACCATTTGTCAACAAATAGCATAACAATCCCTCCTAGTACCAGAGTTGTAGCCACTACATATACATTCTCGAGCATTTCGTCAATTACATCATTGAACAAAAGCCCTAATACTGCAGCAGGTATAAAACCGATTAATAATTTTATATAGAAATTCCATGATTGGAAAAAACGTTTCCAGTAAAGAACCAATACAGACAATATTGCACCGAATTGAATAATAACAGTGAATGCTTTTACAAAGCTTGTACTTTCAATGCCCAATAATTGCTGGGCTATGATCATATGACCTGTTGATGATATTGGTAGAAATTCAGTAAGCCCTTCTACAATGGCTATGATAATAGTCTGTAGTGTATCCATTCTTTAAATAGTATGTTTTATTTAATTGTTAATTAGAGTGTTATGCTTTTGGCGTGTCTTGCGATAAAGAATCTTCCTTTTGCTTGTTGGTTGGATATAATATTCCTACTATCATCAGTAGAAATCCAAAAAAAGAAACCATTGGTCCTACAACAATACGTCGTGTACTAAAGATATCAGGCTGAAAACCACCTTCGATACTGGTTGATGAACCTGTCATTAATAAAAAACCAATGATAATAAGAGCAAACGATGCTGCACAAATTATGTAATTAAGTTTACCTAATGCAAAATCTTTCTTTTCCATATTGTTTTTAAGTACAAGGATTTATTAAAATACCGCATTCTTCAAATAAAAAAGCTTTGGCTGCGGTGCTTACCAAAGAAATATAATTAGTCTGCGATCTTTAAGCGTGATACAGATTATTCGTATTCATTTTTAAATACCGGTTTACAGCAGATGTCGTTGCCAGAAGTGGAAGAAGTATACCTAGTATAATTACAATCACATAGAGTACAACGAGGTTTTCGATCTTGATTATCGAAATGATTTCGGGAAATTCTTTTGTTAGAGTATATATCAACGCTGTAATGCCTATATTGGCTATAATAGCTGCTATTACACCATAACCAATAGCTTTAATAACAAAAGGCTTGCGAATAAAACCATTTGTAGCTCCTACCAATTGCATCGTGTTTATTAAAAAACGTTTTGCGTAGATGTTAAGGCGGATCGTATTCCGTATGAGTGTAAAGGATATAAACATTAATATAGCTGCCAAAACCAATAGGCCTGTACCTAATTTTGACAGGTTTGAATTGATCATCTGTATGGTGTCCTCGCTATATAAAAAGCTTTTGACGATTTTTTGACCTTTGAGGCTTTTTTCGACAACTCTTATACTGTCGATATTGGCATATTCTGATTTTAATGTGATATCGAAATAATTAGATGCAGGAGTATAACCTAATATTTCTTCGGGATCGCCCCCTAATTCTTTTATCAGATCCTGCTTGATTTCATCTTTACTGATGAAGGTCACCGATTTTATATAAGGCTTGGCGTTTAATTGTTTTTGAAGCTTTGCTGCTGCGGCGTCGTTTGTATCTTCCGATAATTCGATTGTTATACTTAGGTTCTCTTTGATGAAAGATGAAATTTCGCGTCCCATAACTGCCACAAAAAAAGTCAATCCCAATAAAAATAAAACAAGGGTAATGCTTACTGTTGTAGTTACTCCGGTTCCAAATAGAGATGTAGTCTTTAGTTGACGATTTTTTGACATAAAATATTTACTCTGCTTTTATTTTTGTATCTTCGATATAAGTGGTTCAGATACTTCACGCCTTAATTTGGTGCAAAGGAACAAAATATAATGCTGTTTTGTAGCATTTTTTATGTTTTTTAATTATAAAAATACAGAATACTAGCGAATATGATTCTTAGAATACCTTAATTTTGTCGATTCATATCTAAATTATATTATTTCTAAAACAAAGCCTGCAGGCTTATTGTTTTCATATATGTGTAATCTTTTATATATTCGCACATATTATAGAAAAAGTTTATTAATAGAAATTACAATTTTACAATAAAGTATTATATAAAATGCAAGAAGATCAAGATACAATATTGGATGAGATAACATCCGGTGATTATAAATATGGCTTCGTAACCGATATCGAAAACGAATCCATTGGTAAGGGTTTGAATGAAGATGTTATCAGACTGATTTCATCTAAAAAAAATGAGCCTGAATGGTTGCTTGAATACCGTTTAACTGCTTACAGACATTGGCTTACAATGAAGATGCCTGAGTGGGCACAGTTAGATATTCCTGAAATAAATTATCAGGATGTAATTTATTATTCGGCACCTAAACAAAAAATAGCACCAGAAAGTCTGGATCAGGTAGATCCTGAGCTGTTGAAAACATTCGATAAGTTAGGCATCTCAATAAACGAACAGAAGAAGTTGGTTGGAATGGCTGTAGACGTTGTAATGGACAGTGTTTCGGTGAAAACAACCTTTAGAGATGTGCTTTCTGAAAAAGGAATTATCTTTTGTTCTTTCGGAGAAGCCGTTCAAGAGTATCCCGAATTGGTTAAGAAGTATTTAGGGACAGTTGTTTCCTCCAAAGATAATTACTTTGCAGCATTAAATTCGGCTGTATTCAGTGATGGTTCGTTTGCTTATATTCCAAAAGGAGTTCGTTGTCCGATGGAACTTTCGACCTACTTCCGTATCAATGCGGCTAACACAGGTCAGTTTGAGAGAACCTTACTGGTGGCAGATGACGATTCGTATGTAAGTTACTTGGAAGGCTGTACAGCTCCTATGAGAGATGAGAACCAGTTGCATGCTGCTATTGTTGAGATAATTGCGATGGATCGTGCAGAGGTGAAATATTCAACGGTTCAGAACTGGTATCCGGGAGATAAAGATGGTAAAGGAGGTATTTACAACTTTGTTACGAAGCGTGGAATTTGTAAAGGAGAGTCTTCTAAAATATCATGGACGCAGGTCGAAACAGGTTCTGCTATAACATGGAAGTATCCATCTTGTATATTGGCAGGGGATAACTCTACCGGCGAATTCTACTCGGTTGCAGTTACTAACCATCATCAGCAAGCTGATACCGGAACGAAGATGATTCACATCGGTAAAAATACCAGAAGCCGTATCGTTTCGAAAGGTATTTCTGCAGGACAAAGTCAGAACTCTTATAGAGGGCTGGTAAAAGTCTCTCCAAAGGCTGAGAATGCCCGTAATCACTCACAATGCGATAGTTTGTTGCTAGGAGATAAATGCGGAGCTCACACATTTCCATATTCTGAAATAGCAAACTCTACAGCTATTATAGAACACGAGGCTACTACTTCGAAAATTAGTGAAGATCAGGTTTTTTATTGCAATCAACGTGGTATAGCTACCGAAGATGCAGTAGGACTCATTGTGAACGGCTATGCAAAGGAGGTTATGCAAAAACTGCCTATGGAATTTGCAGTTGAAGCTCAAAAATTACTTCAGATTAGTCTGGAGGGAAGTGTCGGTTAATTAAGTATGGAATAGTTGTTGCTCATAAGAACTATTTTTTAGTTTTTGATAATTATCACTTTTAATAAAGTTTATATAGAAGTAAGGAAGAAGCAGAAATTGTATCAAACACAATTTCTGCTTCTGTTTTTATTTTAATTTGCAGTTAATCTGCAAAAATAGAATATGATATTACGCCCTTAAACAATAATTATCTATACATTTTATATTACCATTTGAAGTCTGTTTTATGTACAGTTAAGTATATGTAGTTGCTGTTTTTACAACCTTTATTAATATCTGCCCACTCTGAACTGCCTGAAAACTTCACCCATGACCAACTTGAATTAATAAGAATATTACTTGGAGGGTTACCGGTATCTGATGAGCCAATAAAGTCAATGGCTTTGGTGTCATTAGCATTCACTTTTCTGTATGCCAAATAAAGATATTCGCCTTTAGCTCCTTTGTTTAGATCATATCCAATTTTAATCCATCCAGCTGGTGCCGGAGCATTATTTCCACGAAGGACTACTATATCTGCAATAGCATCATGATTCGAATCTTTTAATTGAGAAAGATATCCGATTCGGATATAGTCTCCTTTAGCTTTGTGATTAGCATCTAATACGTCGCCATGGTTACCACTATACATATCGGTGCGAACTAATGCAGTATAACCACTAGGCGTATCTGTTCCTTTTTGGTTCCAGGCATTGATTGCTGTGATAAAGGTAGAGTAATTTCCTAATGTTTTTTCTTGATTCTTTACGCGATTATTAAATTCTTGAAGAATTGCATTTGCTTTGGCTGCATTCACTTCTGCAACTAATGTCCAAATAGGGATAAGACATTGGTTGAAGTCTCCGATACCGCAAAGGTCAGGATTGGCTTTTATACTGTTTACCCAATTTGAGTATCCAGCATTGAAGCTTGCTTGATCTATAAAACTAACATTGTTTCCTCCATGGGTATAACTGGAAAAATAGGAATTGTTTTGTAGTTCTGATATCTTTTCTTTGTATCCGAAATCACTTCCTCCGGAAAAAAGTTTGAAAGTAGCGTTAACTGTAGCTACAACTTCCATGTCTGTTTTTAAGGTTGATCCTGTATAAGAGTAGTTAAATTCGGCAGAACCTCCTTGATAACATCTAGCTAACATATGAGAACCGAAGTTATCTAAAATGTATGCGGCTGATGCAGTTTGGATTGTAGATAAAAAGTCATCAGTGAAATATTTTCTAAGAGTTGCAGGTGCAGTATTATTTAAAAATTCATCTTTGACATAATGTTTTCCATATCCTTTCGCATAACGATTGGTTTTGCTACCATCTTTGCTTGTTTTAAACTCAGTTTTTACATTTCCACTAAATAAGACAGCCTTATAGCCAACATTGATTGATGCATTGTAATTACTGAAAAAGGTTGTTACGCTTTCACCACTTTTAGCATCCCAAGTACTTTGAGTTGCATCTCCCTGAGTTATAGCTTCGGCTATATTTAGTTTACTAAGGTCTAAGATCGGACGAGTCATTTTTGCGTAATTCCTATTGATATAAGAACCTTTGATAACGTCGTAACCAAGACCAAGAAAAGTTTTATTCCGGGCTATTGATGTTGCTCTTGTTGTGTTACTTGTTGATTGAGATTCTTTATTTGGGCTTTGGTATATAGTTCGGGTTTTAGGGTTAGTCTCGTCTTCTACAATTGCTAAAACCTCTAGAGTACAGTTTTCTTCTCCTTTCTGAAATTGCAGTGTTATGATGTTTAGGGGATCACTACTTGTTGGTTGATTGTTTGATTTGTTAAGGGTTATGTGATTGTCTTTTTTACTGAAAACTCCACTATCTTCAATTTTTTGAATCTTTATACTAATTGTGGGGTCAGAGACTTGTCCGGGTTTAAGTGTTAAGAGCTGATGCGTGATATCTTCGCCGTCTGTACCAGAAATGAGAACCGCTGTTTCATACTTTGCTTTTTCCTCTTCAATGGATGTCTTATTTTGTATGGAAGCCTGCTCTCGGTTTGAATTTGTATCATGGTTATCTTCGCATGCCCATAAGAAAAGTGCCATTAAGCAAATTAATAATGACTTACTAGGTGTAGCTCTGTTTGTTGTTAAATTTGTAATTTTCATTTTTTTTCTTGTTAAAGTTAATTAATAATAAGGAGGTTTTAAGGGGTAATGTTTTGTTGATCAGTTTGCTTTTTTGTTTTATAAAAGAATTTATGCGTCAGATTTATTTGTGTAAATTTATATTATTTTTTTTATTTAAAAAAAAGAAGTCGGAAAATTTATTTCCGACTTCTTTTTTACTCTATTACTCTATATTTTTTCTCACTTTAGTTAAGAATTCTAACATCTCTGTGGAATCTTTCTTCTCGATGATTGAAAGCAATTGCCCCAGTTCTTCTCTTATTTGCTCCACTTGCTGAGGAGTGTACGGATTGAATAAAATCTCAGTCAAAAGAAAATCATCTTCCGATAGAAGTCCTTTGGCTATATCCATATGCCTTTTGAATGTTGTTCCCGGAGCTTCCTGATGTTTCATCACAGAAGCAAATACCAAAGTTGAAGCAAAAGGAATAGAAAGCGAATAAGCTATGGTTTGATCGTGCTCGTCAAAAGTATATTCGAATACTTGGAGATGTAGGCTTTTGTATAAATCTAAGAAAAACTCTTTGCCTTTTTCTGCTGATTCAGATATAACTATTGCACTTTGAGTACTCAGATTGCGTAAGTCTGCAAAAGTAGGTCCGAACATCGGGTGGGAGGATGCAAAAGGCTGTTTTACCGAAGCATAAAATTCCTGTAACCCGGTTTTAACCGATGCTATATCTGAAATAATACAAGTGTCGCTAATATATGGAAGAATAGTTTTGAATGCATCGATAGTATACTTAACGGTTGCAGCATTAATAACTAACTCCGGATTGAATTCCGAAATTTCTTTCGGATCGCTCATCCTTACCACATTGTAGGTGAATTTCAATCTGTCTGGATTGGTGTCAAACATAGCAACCTCATGATTGGAACTTAATACATCAGAAAAGAATGATCCCATCTTTCCTGCACCTAATATTAATATTTTCATTTTTATACCGTTTTAAGAATCTATTTCTGTGATGTTATTCTTTGTGAATTACTAGGTTAAAAAAACACTCAATTATTGGTTTGTATCCTATAATAATCGCTAATCAAAGGTAAGATATTGTTTTTATCTATTCAAAATAAGGAATGAAAAGTTTGATGAGTGTGTCCCTTTTCATAAAAAAAGCAAATAAATGTAAAACAATACGATTGATTTTAGTGTTTTATTTGAAACGCTAAAACGGACAAAATGAAGACAATAAGAATAGTAGCCATGATTACGTTTGCCATGATTGGTTTCATTAACTTGTCTGCACAAGAGACAGATTCTATACCAGAGGGTTCTTATAGCAAGGGGGTAAGCATTACACCGATTCCGGTAATAGCCGCTAACCCAACCTTAGGAATCGTGTTTGGTGTTACCTCTAGCTTTTCATGGACTATGGGTAATCCTAAAAATACAAGTCCTTCAGTTGCTGTTGGCTCGTTGACATATACTACCAACAATCAATTAATCTCATACCTTAGAGGAAATGCTTTTTTATCGGAGGATAGCTGGAATTTATTAACCGATCTCCGTTTTCAGATAACCTCTCAGCCCACTTATGGTTTGGGGACAGGTCCAAGAAGCAACACTCTGCTTGTTGATGGTAGTGAAGGGGATGTAAACATAAACAATCCTTATAAAAAAACGCCTTCACGGCAAATGATGGAGTACAATTTTTTTCGTTTGTATCAGACATTTTTGAAAAGATATCAGGATACACGTCTTTTCTTAGGTTTGGGCTATCATTTGGATATGTTTTCGAGTATCGATGATCATCTTTTAGATCTAGAGTCTGATCCTAACCGTATTACTCATCATTATGCTTATAATACATCTAAGGGAATTAGTACAAAATCTTACGCCCTCTCGGGAATCTCGCTTAATGCTTTATTTGATAGTCGAGATAATACTGCAAATCCTTATAAAGGACGATATGCTATGATAAATTGGAGGGTAAATCCCAAATTTATAGGGAGTACAACTACTAACACCATTTTGTGGACAGAGTATAGAGGTTATTTTAATTTATCGGAAGAGCGACCTCGTAACTTGATTGCGGTTTGGTTATATGGGAATTTTGTAACATCGGGTGATGTGCCTTATATGAATTTACCTGCTTTAGGTTGGGATACAGCAAGTCGATCGGGGAGAGCTTATACTTTCGGGCGTTTTCGTGGAGAAGACTTGGTTTATGTAGAATCTGAATATCGTTTTCCTTTACAGAAAGATAAAGATAAATGGGGTGGAGTTGTTTTTGTTAATGCAGTATCGGCTAGTAGTCGTACCGAAGACGTTAATTTGTTTAGCCATATAAATTTGGCTGGAGGTGTAGGATTACGCTATATGCTGAATGAGAAAGCACGAACAAACCTTACATTGGACTATGGATGGGGAACAAATGGATCTCAAGGATTCTTCTTAGGGTTAAATGAAGCTTTTTAGTGGTAGGGAAATGTATTGTCTATATTGGGTAAGAAAAGAACACTCTCAGTTATCTAATAACTGAGAGTGTTTTATGTTTATTTATTCATTATATCCAGCTGAACTCTTACTGATTCTTCATGTATTGCTTCAAGAATAACACGCATGAATTCAGGGTTCATATCCATTTCAGTAGCTTGAGCAATGCGTTTTGTTAGAATTTCATCATAACGATCGGTCTGTACGATTGTCATATTGTGCTCTTTTTTGAAAGTACCGATTTCTTTAGAAACGCGCATGCGTTTGGCGATAAGTTCAAGTAATTGATCGTCAGCCTCGTCAATCTGACGGCGAAGAGCCGATAAGTCTTCAGTTGTTTGTTTGCCTTCACGTATGATCAGAGAACCTAATATTTCTTTTAATCTCTCAGGAGTTACTTGTTGAGAAGCATCACTCCACGCACAGTCGGGGTTGCAATGAGTTTCGATGATTAAACCCTCGAAGTTCAAGTCCATAGCCTGTTGAGAAAGCGGTTGAATCAAATCACGTTTGCCTCCAATATGACTAGGGTCACAAATAATTGGAAGATCTGGGTAACGGCGTTTCAATTCGATTGGTATATGCCATTGTGGAAGGTTGCGATATATCTTCTTGTCAAAAGAACTGAATCCTCTGTGGATAGCTCCCAATTTGGTTAAACCAACATTACTTAAACGCTCCAATGCACCGATCCATAATTCTAAATCGGGATTTACAGGGTTTTTTACCAATACGGGTATGTCAACACCTTGCAACGCTTCTGCAATTTCTTGTACAGCAAAAGGATTAGCAGTTGTACGAGCACCTATCCAAAGTAAATCTACTCCATATTTCAAGGCTTCGTATACGTGCTTTTGAGTTGCAACTTCCGTAGAAACATACATTCCTGTTTCTTTTTTTACTCTCTTCAACCAAGATAGTCCTTCACTTCCGATACCTTCAAAGCCTCCGGGTTTTGTACGTGGTTTCCATATTCCCGCACGCATTACTTTGATGCCGTCGGCTGCTAATTGTTTAGCAGTTTCCATTACTTGGTCTTCAGTTTCGGCGCTACAAGGTCCTGCAATAACGAAAGGTCTTTTTGGGTCTACCCCGGGAAGTAAAATTGATTCTAATTTCATCTTGTTTTTATTTTAATTATTGATTTTAATATTTGCCGGTTCTTCTGTTACATCTCATTCTTTAACTGATGCCAGCTGCTATGCTTGCCAAAGTAACAGAAAGGTCTGAGATCTTATTTTATTTTCTGTATCATTATAATTTCGTCGATATATGTTTTATCGTCTACTTTAAAAATACCTTTACGTTTTCCCGATTCTTCGAAACCGTATTTTTTATATAATGCCAGTCCTGCCTTGTTATTAGCATAAACTTCAAGATATATAATCTCTAAAGGTGAATGGCTTTTAGCCCATTGTAGAGCATTATCTAGAAGTGCCGATCCAACTCCAACACCTTTCCACTCGGATAACATCCCCATACCTAAGCGTGCAGTATGGTACATTATCTTTTGTTGTAATCCGCCAAAGTTGATGTTCCCGATAATGTGTCCCTGATGTGTAGCCACTAATATAAGGCTATTTTCATTATCAAGAAACGATTGTATCCATTTCTCCTCTTCCTCCAAAGTCGGATTAAATTCTCCTTCTACATAGGGAATAAACTCACTTTCTTCAATATATTTTTTTACAACGGTTATCAGTTCGGCTGCATCTTCAATCTGTGCTTCACGAATGACTATAGTTTCTCCATTTTTTAGAGTTGTCTCTATTGCTGTAAATTTCATATCCGGAATATTAAGACAATTTTTTTACCCTCTCCAATGCTTCCTTCAACATTTGTTCATTACAACAAAGTGAAATGCGTATATAGCGTTTACCTTTATCTCCGAATATAAATCCGGGAGTGAGGAATACATTTGCTTCATAGAGAACTTTATCCGCCAGTTCGGCACTGTCTTTATAGGTGTCGGGTATTTTGCCCCATAAGAACAAACCTACCTGCTTGGGATCAAATGTACAGCCTAGGCTGCTCATTATTTCTTCGGCATATTTACGGCGAGCTGTATATAGGTTGATATTATTCTCAGTGTGCCATTCTTCCGAATTATTAAGTGCTGCAATAGTTGCCAGTTGAACCGGTTTGAACTGTCCGCTATCAATATTGCTTTTCACTTTTAATATCCATTGTACAAATTGAGCATTGGAAGCCAGCATAGCCATACGCCAGCCCGGCATATTATGTGATTTGCTAAGAGAGTTCATCTCGATGCAGATATCCTTAGCTCCTTCAATTTGCAGAATGCTTAATCTGTTTGTATTTAAAATGAAGCTGTATGGATTGTCATTTACTATTATGATACCGTGTTTTTTGCCGAAAGCAACCAAGCGCTCGTATAATTCAATAGTTGCATTTGCTCCTGTAGGCATATTAGGGTAATTTACCCACATGAGTTTTACATTCGACAAATCCATTTTTTCGAGAGCTTCGAAATCCGGTTGCCAATTGTTATTTTCATCCAGATCGTAAGTGTGTATTTTAGCTTGCACCAAATTACTTACTGATGTGTATGTCGGATAACCTGGATTGGGTACGAGTACTCCGTCACCGGGATTAAGGAAAGTCAAAGAAATATGCAAGATTCCTTCCTTAGAACCTATAAGTGGCTGAACTTCGCAAGACGGGTCTAAATCGACGCTGTACCATTTTTTATACCAATCAGCGAAAGCACGTCGTAGTTCAGGAATACCTACATAAGGTTGATATCCGTGAACATTGGGTTGTGCAGCCGATTCGCATAAGGCTTCTATCGTTTCTTTTGAAGGGGGAAGATCGGGGCTTCCTATTCCCAGGCTTATTACATTTTTACCTGCTGCGTTCATTTCGGCAACCTCTTTGAGTTTGGTCGAGAAATAATATTCGCTAATAGAATTGAGGCGTTCTGCCGGAATAATCTGTTTTGTGCTCATATTTCTAAGTAAAGTTACAATTTAATGTCGCATCTAAAAGTCATAACTGTCAGTAGATAGTATACTTTTCAAAGCAATTATAAAAGTCAGAGACCTTTATAATTCACTTTGTCTTCCTTCGGGATAGTCTCCTAATATTTTTAATTCGCTGATTAGTGGACGTATAGCGTTTAAAGCCTGTTGGTATCGCTCGTAATTATCAAATTTCACGTCAATATAAAATTGATATTCCCACTCACGGCCTATGATAGGGAGCGATTGTATCTTAGTCAGATTGATGTGATAAAATGAGAGTACCGACAAAACCTGAGATAAACTGCCCTCGTTATGTGGTAATGTAAATACAATAGACGATTTGTTTAATACCTCGTCTTTTTGTATCTCGTCCACAATCCAGCGATTGCCAAAAATAAGAAAGCGAGTAAAATTGTGCTTATTTGTCTCAATTCCCCTCGCTAGTATATCCAATCCGTATATTTCGGCTGCTCTCGTGCTGCATATGGCTGCAGTACCCAGCATATTTTTATCTTTAATATCTTTAGCTGCAAGTGCAGTGTCCTCGTGCTCTACCACTTTTACTTTAGGTAGGGTTTCTAAGAAATCTACACACTGCATCAATGCAATAGGATGCGAAATCACTTCCTTTACATCGTGTATAGTCTGCCCGGGCAATACAGCCAGACAATGCGAAACGCGTTGCTTGTATTCACCCGCAATAGGTAGCTTATTATTCTTTAGCAATTCGTAGTTTGGCAAAAGGCTGCCTGCTATTGTGTTTTCAATAGCCATAATCCCGATGATATTCGGATCTTTCTTGATAGAAGTAAAGATATCTTTAAATGTAATGCAGGGGACGATTTCAACCTCTTCACCAACAAAGAAATTTTCTGCTGCTATCCCGTGATATGCTCCGAGTCCTCCTTGAATTGCTACCTTTCTCATTTGAGTAATTTCCGTTATTTGTTTGTATATAACTTAAGGTCTTAGACCTTTTTTCATTGCTTTGAAAAGTATACTATCTATTGATAATTATGACTTTCAAATATGTTTTAATTTCTCTTGAATACTTAAAACAAAAAAATCCCGTCAAGCTTGACAGGATTTTATATATCTATTATGTTGTTTTTCTTTACTACATACAAAATCCTGTCTTACCTTTTAAAGTAAAAGTAAAAAAAGAAGTAGTATGCAAAAGAAAAATTTCTCATTGTT
Source organism: Dysgonomonas sp. HDW5A (assembly GCF_011299555.1). Lineage (NCBI taxonomy): Bacteria > Pseudomonadati > Bacteroidota > Bacteroidia > Bacteroidales > Dysgonomonadaceae > Dysgonomonas > Dysgonomonas sp. HDW5A. Next base: position 2,219,439 of record NZ_CP049857.1, read on the forward strand.
CTATTTTTGGTATAATGATTTGACAAAAGTAATATTTTTTTGATAAATGCAATTCTTTTTTCATATTTTTTTATTGATCACTTATATATGTTATAAAATTGCGATTGTTGAGGTTTGTAAATGAGCTTTTTTTTGTCGGTTTTCTGTCGTTTTTTTATTGATTATTATTGTATTATATAATTGAGGTTTAATACTTGGTTGTTTCTTTATCTGTTTCTATCTTGTTTTTCTATTCTGTTTGTATATAATAAGTCTCTAATTTGTTGTTTCTTAAATCTATTTATTCTTTTGTTATTTTAGATTTATATATTTGTATAATAATATATAAATATCTGTAAATCAATATGTCGAACTTTTTGTTTGATTGCTTGTATTTTTATAATTATAGTATTGTCGATTTCTATAAAAGTATATGTGTTCTTTTTATATTTTGCTTTTTTTTGACCGATTTATCCACTGTTTTTATCTTGTATACACCTTTATACTTGCTGAAAACTGCTCTGTTTTTTACTCGTTTCTATATGAAAATGATGACTTTTATCGCCTTGTATTCTTATAAGGTAGAATTAGTGGCCTTGGATTGTATTTTCAATATAAAATAGATGAGTTTTATAAAAAAATGGAGAATTAAAGAATTAGATATAACTTTGTCTTCGATTTTTAGATAATAAATAACAGTAAATATTTAATCCTCTATTATCTAATTATAGCTGTTAGCCATAATTATACTTATCGAGGTAATAAACAGGTCTTTGACCTTAGCCCACTTTAATAATGAAAATTAGCAATATAGATTTTTCGGATCAACCGGTTTTTTTGGCTCCAATGGAAGATGTAACCGACATGGATTTCAGGTTATTATGTAAACAGTTTGGAGCAGATATGGTTTACACGGAGTTTGTTTCGAGTGACGCCCTTATCAGACATGTGAATAAGACAAAAGAAAAGCTGACTATATGCGATGCTGAGCGTCCTGTGGCTATACAGATATACGGACGGGAAGTAGACGCCATGGTGGAGGCTGCCAGAATTTGTGAAGAAGCTCAGCCCGATATTATAGATATTAACTTTGGTTGTCCTGTAAAGAAAGTTGCAGGAAAAGGGGCAGGTTCCGGAATGATGAAAACACCTGATTTAATGGTTGAGATTACTCGTGAAGTGGTGAAAGCTGTTAAGCTGCCCGTAACTCTAAAAACCCGTTTAGGATGGGATCACGACTCCAAAATAATTGTTGAACTTGCGGAAGAGTTGCAAGATGTAGGCATTCAGGCTTTGACCATTCATGGCAGGACACGTAGCCAGATGTATCGTGATGATGCCGACTGGTCTTTAATTGCTGATGTGAAGAATAATCAACGGATGCATATTCCGATAATTGGTAATGGAGATGTTACAACTCCTGAGCAGTGTAAGCTTCGTTTTGATCAGACAGGTGTTGATGCTGTGATGATAGGACGTGGGGCCATTGGTAATCCGTGGATATTTAAAGAGACGAAGCATTATTTAAAGACAGGAGAATTGTTACCAAAAGAATCTTTTGTTTGGTACTTAAATATTTTGAAGGAATATATTCAAAAGAATGTAGCTCATTCGGGCGAAAGAGGAGGTATTATTCATAGCCGCAGGCATTTGGCATCAAGTAATTTATTTAAAGGTATTCCCGATTTTAAGCAGACACGTATTGCCATGTTGAGGGCTGCTACTGTTGAGGAGCTATTTTGTGTATTAGATTCTATTCCTGCCGAGTTTGGACTTGAATAATCTTTGATAAATAAGAAAATAAAAGTCGGATACTGGTTTCGCAACTGGTACCCGACACAAATTGAGTTAGTAGTAAAATCTTATTTTATGCTAAAGTCAGAAGCTAATGCTTCATAATCTTTATTTTCGATATTAAAATAATCAACAAGCAGAAGGTTGCCTTCAGAATTATATATATACATCGCATATTTTATTTCACCTTCCCATACATTTTTTGAGTCATTGAATGTTGTATACGAAAGCATCTGCAATTGTCCATCCGAAGTGTATTCGTATTGATACTTTTTGTTGGCATTCCATTGTGATTGTCGGGAATCCCATACAGATAATATCCTCTCATGTATCTTTCCGTTATTGTCGTACTTGTTCTCGAATTGCTTAACAGGTGTCAGGTTTTTTCCGTCTTCTCCTGTGCATACTGTTGTCTTGGTAATTTGTCCGGCTTTATTAATTTCTTCGTTTTTGTAGAAATTATCCTTGCTAAAGGCATTATTTATATTTCCTGCTAGAGCAAATATTGCTATACTTAGGGTTATTATTGCTGCTTTCATGATTTTTAGTTTTTGTGGTTAAGCTCTTTATATGTAAGACTTCTAAAAGGGGGTATTCGTTACACATATATCTACTTTTTTGACATTATTTTTTAATCCATATCCCAATTGTCGAAATAATGCTTCCCGTAGTTGATAGGTTCATCTATTATAACGGTTTTATTGATTGGACAATTGATTTCAATTTCGAATAATTCACGATTCCAAGGATTATTCTTGTTATATAAATGAGGATTGATCAGTACCAAAGAATCCTGGATATTATAATTAAGCTGAGCTTCTGTAGCCTTTGTTTTTGCCAATTGATAGTTCTTATCAAAAGCTGTTTTCTTAATTTTTATTTCAAAGTTCTTATAAATCGTATCTTGATTTACCTGTACTCCGGGGAAGATAAACCATGACTTTGGGTCTCCATCCAATGTATACAATTCATTATTTCCATTTTTCCATCTGTATGCATTTTGCACATCTTTGTGTAATTGTACATAGAGTGTGTCTGACGAAGTATTTATATCTACCTTTTCAACGAAATTTGCATGTTCTTTGTAGTTTTTAGCTTGTTTTGCCGAAATAACGCCAAGGTATGAGCATGCTCCAATCCAGATTAATAATGCTATGCCGAATATAACAAAGTCTTTAGGTGTGATCTTTGTGCATATTATTATTCCTAAATACAATAAGCAGGCAGCCGGTAAGAACCAGATTATTGCTAAGGTGATATTCATATTGGCAGAGTATAAACCAAATATGCTTAATACTTCAGAAATAGAAGGCATATCTAATGCTGCCGGGAAAAATATGGTAAAGCCTCCGGCTAATGCAATGGCTATACCGATCATGAATACGATAGTTCCGCTTGCAGCTTTGATGATAGATCCTAAGACACTTCCTATGCGGCTTTCTCTGCGTCTCGATATTTTAGCAGTTCGGTTTTCTATTGCTTCAATACTCGGATCTGCTCCCGACATAGCCAACTTTTGTGCGAATGTCTTAGCTTTGGGCATTGCTATCCATAGCAGGAAATAAGAGAGAAAAATATAACCACCCAGTTTGTCAGCAATAAATCCGGCTAAGGCAATACTGGCTGCATAGCCAATTCGTATTAATACGACATCTACATGAAAGTATTTTGCAAGTCCTGCACATACCCCTCCCAGAATTCCATTTTCGGGGTCCCTGTAGAGTTTCTTGCTGATTATTGTATTCTCAGGCTTTTGATATTTGTTTGAATTATCATCTATGTTTGTATTATCGGGAGCCTCCTCTTCGAAATCTACAGGATTTCCCATTATTTCAATAATACTTCTAGCATCTTCAATTGTGATTATGCTTTCATCTTTACTGGCTTTCATCTGTAGGAGTTCGCACATACGTGCTTCTATATCCGATATGATCTCATGTCCATCTTCTTTATTCTCGAAGTGGAATTTTAAATTGTCGAGATATGATTTTAATATTTCGTATGCATCTGCGTCTAATGTGAAGGCGTATCCTCCTATGCTGGCTTTTATTGTTTCTTTCATTGTGGTATTTTTTATATGTGTTCTGTTTGTAAGGTCTCAGACCTTTTATTGCTTTGGTAATTATGAATGCTATTGGTCGTTGTATTCGAATAGTGTTGCATTAAATAATTACCATTTCGTATATTACTCTTGAATATCTACGGATTTGTTTTTTCTGATTCGGGCGATTGTATTTACCAGATCTGCCCATACATTATCCAGCTCTGCTAATACGGCTCTGCCTCTGTCTGTGATAGAATAGTATTTGCGGGGAGGTCCTTGGGTCGATTCTTCCCAGCGGTATGAGAGTAACTCCTGATTTTTTTGTCTGGTGAGTAGAGGATATAGGGTTCCTTCAACTACAATCATTTCAGATTCTTTCAGTTCATTTATTATTGCAGAAGCATAAGCATCCCCTTCGGACAGTATGCTGAGAATACAATATTCGAGAATCCCTTTTCTCATTTGAGCTTTTATATTATCTACATTAATTGGTTCCATATTGCTAATTTTAAGTGTGTAAAACTTTGCTGGATTACACGGATTGTTTAAAATAATTCGGGTAATCTGATTTCTTATTTTGAGTAGTTTCTCAGATTCTCGGGAGTTATAGGATCTCCGTTCATTTCCATCTTTTGAATCACTGTTGTTGCTTTAGGCATAACAACCCAGAGTATGATGTAAGCAAAGAATGCAGAGCCTCCCAAAATGAATACTATAACAAAAATGACTCTGATTAGGGTGACATCTATATCAAAGTACGAGGCAAGTCCACTACAAACTCCTGCAAATACTTTGTCATCCATGTTGCGATATAATTTTTTTCCTGTTCTCATTTTATTTTCAGTTTTTGTTTGAGATTGATTACTCGTATTTGTGTTTGAATTTACTTCACCCAAGCACTCAATTACCTTTTTTACAGAATCGGATCCAATAACTTGGTTTGGATATCGAACTTCTTTTTGAAATATTTCAGCAACTCTGGCTTCTACATCTTCCATTATTTCTTTTGCATCTTCTAAAGGAAGTGAAGCCTCGAATCTTGTTAAGTAACTCTTTAATTGGATGTATGAATCATCCTCAATCGTAAAGTTGACTCCTCCTATATTTACTTCTACAACTTTTTTCATATCTGTATTTTTTATATGTTATCTTATGCAATGATTTATGCTATACAAATATATGTAATTAATTTAGTACTTTGCAATGCATAATACCATCCTGTATCTTGTACCGGGTAATAGGTTTTTTGTTTAATGTGTTGTTTTGTAGTTGGTTGAGGTTTGTTTCTGCTTTTGAGGTTTAACTTTAATTAACTATATAGGCGAAAAAAGAGGAGATATATTAATTTATATCTCCTCTTTTTTCGCCTATATACTATCTCCCTAATTAAAGGAAAATAGATATTCTTATACTTTACATTCTATCGGGAACTTCAATTCCTAATAATTGCATTGCGTTTTTTACGATTTTAGCAACATTTGCCGATAAAGTCAGCCTTAGATATTTTATATCCTTATCTTCCTCTTTCAAGATGGAATGGTCGTGATAGAACTGATTGTATTCTTTCACTAATTCATACACATAATTTGCAATAAGGGCAGGATTGTATTCGTCTCCGGCTTGTTTTAGAGTACTTGCATATTCTGCTGTAAGTTGAATAAGTGCTATTTCTTTATCAGTAAGAACTGTATTTGGTGCAAGTGTATCTGGAATCACAAGTCCTTGTTCTGCCGCTTTTCTTAGTACTGATTGGATACGTGCATAAGTATACTGAATGAATGGGCCGGTATTTCCGTTAAAATCTATAGATTCTGCCGGATTGAATACCATATTCTTTTTAGGATCAACTTTCAGAATGAAATATTTTAATGCACCTAAACCAACTATGCGGGCAATATTAGCAGCCTCTTCTTCTGTGCAATTGTCTAACTTGCCTAATTCGTCAGATGTTTCGCGTGCCGTATTTATCATTTCTTCAACCAGATCGTCAGCATCTACTACTGTCCCCTCTCTCGATTTCATGCGTCCCATACCTTTGGGAAGTTCAACCATTCCATACGAAAAGTGAACAAGGTCTTTTCCAAATTGGAATCCCAGTTTGTCCAAGATAATAGATAGTACCTGAAAATGGTAATTCTGTTCGTTTCCTACCACATAAACCATCTTGTCGATAGGTTGACCTTCTTTTATAGCATCTTCGTACCGTTGTTCTGCAGTACCTATGTCCTGAGTTATATATACCGATGTGCCATCGCCCCGAAGAAGTAGTTTTTGGTCAAGGCCTTCTGCCGAAAGATCAACCCATACTGAGCCATCTTCTTTTTTATAGAATATATTTTTTTCAAGACCTTCGAGAACTTTCTCTTTTCCGTCTATATATGTTTCAGATTCGTAATATATTTTGTCGAAATCAACTCCTAATACTTTGTAGGTCTCATCAAATCCGGCATATACCCAACTGTTCATCATTTTCCATAGCTCTACAGTTTCGGTATCTCCTGCCTCCCACATTCTTAGCATTTCACGAGCATTCTCCATTAATGGGCAGTTACGTTCGATAATATCCTTGATTCCTTGGGTTAGCTCTGCAATAAAATCGAGAGTTTCTTTCAATGGGCTAAAGAAATCCAGATACTTTTTTAGCTCATTGTCAATACTAACAACTGTTGGTAAACGTTTGAAGAAAATATCCCAATTTTGACTGTCACGAGTAGTTTCTGCTAGAATCTCTACTTCTTGAGCTATTGGAAATTTAAAATAAACTTCAAAATTCTGGTAATCTAATGAACGTTCTTTCTCTTTTAATCTTTCTTGATTAATTTTTATACTTTCTAAATTATGCTTAATTGCACTTTGAATTTTTTTATTGAAACAAATTATTTTATTATTAATGTCATTATAATAATTATCTACCTCTTTCTTTAATTCATTACTAAATAATACATAGTATTCACCAACTAGATGATCACCTTTCTTTCCCGAATTTTCAGGAGTTTCATAAACCATATCATCGCCAATTTTGACTCTCTTGCCCCATTTTTTCCATGCAAGCATCGATTTACATATATGTATCCCTCTGTCGTTAACAATATTGGTTTTCTTTACCTTGTTTCCGTTTGCTTTTAGTACTTCGGCAAGAGCAAATCCCAATAGGTTGTTGCGGATATGACCTAAATGGAGCGGTTTATTAGTATTGGGTGATGAGTATTCAATCATTACCAATGGCGAATTATCTGTCGGTTGTACTGTCCCGTAATTTGGGTCTGAATTTATTTCAGAAAGTAAATCAATCCAACTGGATGAATTTATCTCCAGATTTAAAAATCCTTTTACAACATTAAAGTCGGTAACTTCGGTACTGTTAGCCTTAAGCCACTCGCCAATCTCCTGAGCAGTTTGTTCAGGTCCTTTTTTTGATATTTTCAGAAAAGGGAATGCTACAAGAGTAAGGTGTCCTTTAAATTCTTTTCTCGTTTTTTGGAGTTGAACCAAAGAGCTGTCTACTTCTGTATTATATAAATTCTTGATTGCTGAAATAATACTTGCAAGTATTGTTTGTTCTACTTTCATTCTTGAAAATGTTTCGTCTTTTAAATTTAGGTTCTCAGACCGATTTGTTACTTTGTAGGTATTTACTGGCTTACCCTGATAATTTCGAAGGTGCAAATCTACAAAAAATGATTGAAAAGATAAGGTCTTGTCTCTTTTTATTGCTTTGCAAGTATAATAAACAAAGCAACTTATATTGGGGGAGGTGGATGTGATTTTCTTTGCGAGGTATACTATAATAAGTTACCAAGAATAATTATTGAAACATCTGACAGCTTATGCGTAGGGGCGTATTGCATATGCCCCTACATTGAAAATATTTTTATTAAATCAGGCTGGATAGGATATAAAAAAAGCGGAAAAAGATTACCTCCCTTTCCACTTTCTAAATCTTTTTGCAGCGATTTACAGGTCAGATAATTCAGCTCCCGCTTTAAATTTAACCACTTTTTTTGCAGGAATATCAATTGTAGCTTTAGTTCTAGGATTGATACCCTTTCTTGCAGCTTTTTCTGATACAGAGTATGTACCGAAGCCTACAAGTGCAATTTTTTCACCTTTTTTCAACTCAGCACCTACTGTTTCAATAAATGCATCTAGTGCTTTCTTAGAGTCCACTTTGCTTAGTCCAGCTTTTTCTGAAATAGCATTAATCAGTTCAGTTTTATTCATAATATTGCAATAAAAAAATAAATTAATTAATTAAACTGTATTTTAACGACTTACTTACATATTTAAACACCAAATATAGATTATAGTTTAGTAACTATCAAAAAAAAAACTAAAAAAACAGCCCCAGAAAGGCGTTTTAAGCTAAAAAAAAGCCAAACTGGATGACTTAGAGGTGTTCAAACGAAAAATATACGTAAATTTGTCTAAATTTAGAGTATACAAAATAATATGAATCAGAATAGAGGAGGAATGTTTGGGTCGGTACCACCGGTTACACTCAACTTGATAATTATAAATGTATTGTTCTGGCTGGCACAGATTGTATTTGCTAACAAGGGAATAGATATTACGACCTATTTAGGACTTCATTATTTTAAGTCTGACCTTTTTTATCCCCACCAGATTCTAACCTATATGTTCTTGCATGATTCTTCGGGAATTACACACTTGTTCTTTAATATGTTTGCCGTTTTTATGTTTGGACGAACATTAGAGATGGTTTGGGGTGGAAAAAAATTCCTGTTTTATTATATAATAACCGGTATAGGGGCAGCATTATTTAATATGCTGGTTGTTTATTTCCGTATCAATTCTGTGGAAAGTGGCTTGTCTCCCGAAATGCTTGCTGAGGTATATCGAAATGGTGCTGAGTTGATAAGTACAGGACGTAACTATGCTGATCCTCTATTAGGAGAATTTAATGGACTTTTAAATCAGACAATGATAGGTGCATCCGGTGCAGTATTTGGTATTCTGGTTGCATTCGGTATGATATTTCCGAATGTAGAGCTGATCCTTCTGTTTTTACCTATACCGATTAAGGCAAAATACTTTGTTATTATTTATGGTATTGCCGAATTATTTATGGGCGTTTGGGATAGAGCCGGAGATAATGTAGCCCATTTTGCTCACTTGGGAGGACTATTAACCGGGTTTCTATTGGTATTATTTTGGAAAAGAAATAATAAAAGAGACGGGAAATTTTATTAATGTCCCGGACTTTGTTTATTATTTAGATAAGTGTAACGAAAATAGGTAGTAGTTGTAATGAAGCATACTAATAAATATACTCAATTATTGAATAATCTAAAGTATCGCGATTCATTGTCACAATTGATAATCATTAATGTGGCAGTGTTTCTTGTGATTGCATTGTTGAGAGTTTTTGTAGTTCTTTTCGAAATACCTGCTCCCGATTTGCGACCCTATATCGAGATATCTTCGAGCATTAGTTATACGTTTAAGCATATTTGGGTATTATTTACCTATATGTTTGTACATTATGATGTTTTGCATATTCTATTCAATATGTTGATGCTTTATTGGTTTGGACGTATATTCCTTACTTATTTTACCCCTAAAAATTTAATTGCTCTGTATCTATTAGGGGGATTGGCCGGTGCTTTATTCTATATGCTGACATTTAATACAATTCCTTATTTTGTAAAGATGAATCCTTCTTCTATGATTGGAGCTTCCGCCTCAGTTATGGCTATTATATTTGGAGCGGCTTTTTATAATAGAGATCAGGAAGTGATGATGTTTCTTTTTGGGCGTATAAAGATTGTGTACATTGCTGTATTTATATTTGCTCTCGACTTTTTAGCTTTAGGGGGATCATCTAATCAAGGAGGACATATTGCCCATATTGGAGGTGCTATGTTAGGCTATTTTTATGCGACTCAATATAAAAAAGGAAAAGATATTACTCGTTGGATTAATCTTTTAATCGATAAGATTGTTAATCTATTTAAGGCTAAGCCGAATATGAGGGTTACGCGAAAGAATAATAAATCAGAGGATGATTTTAGTTACAATCAGCGTAAGCATAATGAATCATTGGAGGTAGACCGTATCTTGGATAAGATTAAACAGTCGGGCTACAATAGCTTGAATGATGACGAAAAAAAACGATTATTCGATGCAAGTAACAAGTAAACAGCTAATTGATTATATTAGACGTACTTTTCGATCTATTGTATTGGGTATAAACGTATTTACCTTATTGCTTCTCTTGAGTTCTTACTTAAGTTGGAGTGTTTCGCCTGATCGCTCTCTTTTATTCGCTTATCTGGGGTTAGCATTTCCTTTTACTCTTACGGCAAATTTATTGATCCTTACTTTTTGGATCGTAACATCTAAGTGGAAAATTGTATTATTTAATGTCATCGTATTAATAATCTGCTACAGCCCTATAACGACTTATTTTCCTATTAATGTTTTCTCTAAATCACCACCTGAAGATAGTATTAAGATATTATCATACAATGTTCGGGGCTTTAACTGGGAATTGGATCGAAAATGGAATAAAGATCAGCCCATGGTGCAGTATCTGAAATCTGTAGATGCCGATATTATCTGTATGCAAGAGTATGTTGTTTCGACAAATGATAAACATGCGAGTACACGTAATCTGCAAAGAGTGCTAAAGGTTTATCCTTACTATTCGGTGATACCTTTGCGTCCTAGCAATGGGCGGTATGAGTACGGTTTGGCGTGTTTTTCCAAATACCCGATTAAATCTATCAAGAGTATACCTATTGAGACTTCTGATAACGGGGCAGCCATGTATACAATAGATGTAAACGGAAAAATGATTACAGTGATAAATAATCATTTGGAATCTAATCGGTTGACATCTAAAGATAAAAAAATGTATAAGGATTTTCTAAGAGCCCGCGATTCTCGTAGATTAGATGAGGTAACTCAAAGTCTTGATAGTAAATTAGGTGTTGCTTTTCGAAAAAGAGCGCCACAAGCAGATATGGTAGCACAATATATTGCCGAACGAACAACTGATGCGATAATTGTATGTGGCGATTTTAATGATAGTCCCATATCTTATTCTTATAGAACTATAAAAAAAGATTTAAAAGATGCATATGCCGAAACAGGCTTTGGTCCCGGCATAACTTATCATGAAAACCATTTTTGGTTTAGAATTGATTTTATTATGTATTCAAAGAATCTAAAAGCATATAAATGTACCGTCGATAAAGTGAAACTCTCCGATCATTACCCGATTTGGACATATTTAAGTTTTAAGTAGGGTACAAACCGCAGACCTTGCTGTTTAGTACCTGTTGTTAAAGAAGATTGCTATGATTATTCAGTGTGTAGCAATAAATATTATAAAAAAATTATGTATAAAATTAGTAAACAATTTGCTTTTTCAGCATCCCATATATTAGAGGGGCTTCCCGAAGATCATCCCTGCTCAAGATTGCATGGTCATAATTATATTGTGACAGTTTATCTGAAGGCTGAATCTTTGAATGAGGTTGGCTTTGTAAAGGATTATAGAGAATTGAAAGTTGTAAAAGAGTATATAGATAATAATTTAGATCACAGACATCTGAATGATGTTTTCTCGGTAAATCCTACAGCCGAGAATATGGCTCGTGAATTATATACTATTTTCGTGAAAGAAATTCCTCAGATTTATGCTGTTGAGGTTTCGGAAACTCCTAAAACATCTGCTATCTATGAAGCTTAATGTAAATGAGATATTTTATTCATTGCAAGGTGAAGGAGGTAGAGTAGGAGAGCCCTCCATATTTATTCGATTAACTCAATGTAATCTTGCCTGTTCTTTCTGTGATACCGATTTTGCAGAAGGGGATGATATGTCTTTGGATGAAATAGCTAATGCTATTGCTATGTATCCATGTAAATGGATTATATGGACAGGCGGCGAGCCTACTATTCAATTAAAGGAGGCTCATGCGGCATTCTTTAGAGAGAAAGGATATAAGCAGGCTATAGAAACAAACGGCACGCGGAGAGTTCCTTCTCAGATTGATTATATAACTTGCAGTCCTAAATTGAAGTATGAGGATATCCGAAAGAAGATTCCTTTTGTCAATGAAATCCGTATACCTCTTGAAGTTGGTAACGTTCTACCCGATATATCACTATTTCCAAAGGCGGATAAATATTTTGTCAGTCCTATATTTGATGGTGATAAGATCAATTTGGAGAATGTTAATTACTGCGTTGATCTGGTGAAAGAAAATCCGGCTTGGAGTTTGAGTTTACAAGTGCATAAATTGATACATATCGAATGAATAAGTTTGAATTAAATATTCTCGGTTGTGGCTCAGCTTTGCCTACCATGCAGCATGTTCCAACATCTCAGGTTTTAAATGTTCGCGAGAAATTATTTATGATTGATTGCGGTGAGGGGACTCAATTGCAATTTAGACGGGCTCGTTTACGTTTTAATCGCTTAAATCAGATATTTATATCGCATTTGCATGGTGACCATTGTTTTGGTTTGATAGGACTAATCTCAACATTGGGATTACTGGGTCGAACCGGAGATTTAACTATTCATGCGGTTGCCGATTTAGAAAGAATCTTGCGTCCACAGCTGGATTTTTATTGTAGAGATCTATCATTTCAGGTTATTATAAAGGCTTTTGACCATACAAAGAATACTGTCATATATCAGGATAGATCTTTAACCGTAAGTACAATTCCTTTGGATCATAGGATGCCTTGTGCCGGCTTTTTGTTTGAAGAAGCTGAGAATGATCTGCATCTGGACGCAGAGGCTATTAAATTCTACAATGTTCCCATTAAAGAGCTGGCTAGAATCAAGCAAGGAGCTGATTATTTAACCGAAACAGGTCAAGTTATACTTAATAATCGCTTGACTAAGCCCGCCAATCCCTCTCGCAAATATGCTTTTTGTTCTGATACGGCCTATAAGGAGAGTATTATTCCGATAATAAAAGATGTGGATTTGTTATATCACGAATCTACTTTTCTGGAAGAGGATAAAGCCAGAGCAAAGGAGACTCGACATTCGACTGCCGGGCAAGCGGCCGAAATTGCCTTAAAAGCAAATGTAAAGAAATTAATGCTTGGTCATTACTCGTCAAGATATTCCAATGATACCTTGTTTTTAGAGGAAGCAGTGAAGATTTTTCCTAATACTATTCTTGCTAACGAATTATTATTAGAAAAATTATAATTGTCTGAAAAAAAAATCACATTTAATACTTGATTTAACTAAAAAGAGTTACATTTGTATGTATCTAATTTAACAGATGAAGAATATAACTAAAATATTAATTCTGGCAATTCTTTTTGCTCTACCGATATTGGGATTTTCTCAAGATAGGAAAGATGCGTTCGATTCTGATAAACAGGGAGTTGAGTTGACTATTAATGGAGAAAAGTTTGTTGTGGAAAACCTTCCTCAAGATGGTACCATAGAGGTGTTTAATATTTTAGGTACTAAAGTCATGACTTTCAATGTGAATAGTGGTACAAATTCTAATCGTGTAAATCTTCCCAAAGGATATTATATCCTCAAGTCCGATAATGTAACAAAGAAAGTTGTAGTTAAATAACTATTTAATTTCTATACATTCTACATTCTTATACCTTTTGTCTAAAGAATCCACATCTATAGTTATACTGATTTAAGTATTCTAAATTACTTAATATTTATCCCTCGATATTAATTCTTTTTACTTCTATTTCCTTATTTAGAAATATGGATGCAGATTCTTTGAATTTGGATGCAGATTCTGTTGTGTAGTATTGAGTATTACCATTCTTAGTACAAGAATCCTCTATTTCAGGATGACGGCTGAGGTAGTTTTCAAGGCTCTCTGCAACATATGTACCTTGTGATAGTATTTGTAGCCCTGATGGTGCGTATTGCTTGATTTTATTGATTAAAAGCGGGTAATGAGTACATCCTAATATAAGTGTATCAATCTCCTTATCCGAATTAAGAATACTATCCAGATCTTTCTTTATAAAATAATCAGCACCTTCCGTGTTGAATTCATTGTTTTCAACAATGGGTACCCACATAGGGCATGCATGGGAGTTTACTATAATATCTGGGTGTAATTTACTTATCTCAATTGAATATGATTCGGATTGTATTGTTCCCGGAGTTCCTACAATACCAATATGGCGTGTTTTGGTAATATTACCAATAATTTCGGCAGTAGGGCGTATTATTCCGAGTACTCTTTTGTTCGGGTTTATATAGGGTAGGTCATTCTGCTGTATCGTTCTGAGCGCTTTTGCTGATGCTGTATTGCATGCCAGTATAACAAGGTTACATCCTTGATCAAAGAGGGCTAAAACGGCTTGTTTGGTGAATTCGTAAACGACATCAAAGGATCTTGTTCCATAAGGAGCTCTGGAGTTATCTCCTAAATAAATATAATCGTATTGGGGAAGTAATTTCTGTATTTCAGAAAGTATAGTTAATCCTCCGTATCCTGAGTCGAATACTCCTATTGGTCCTGGAATAAGTTCTTTTTTCATAAATAGGCCTCTTTTCGAATAGAGACATTTAAGAAGTTTGGGTATTTATCTTCGTGTTTGCTGTAGTTTAGCTTTTACCATTGGGTTTGCATCTATCGCATTGGGGGTTATAAATGCAATTGTAGGATTTGCCATATCGTATATGCAAGTGAATCCTTGCTCAATACCTACTTGATTAACTGCTTCTTTAAGTCTTTCTTTAAGAGGGGCAATCAATTGTGCTTCTTGGCTTTCTACATCCTCCTGAGCTACTTTCATGAATCGGTTTATGTTTTGTTCCAATTCATATAGTTCTTGCATACGTCTAAGCTTAATGCTTTCAGCTAATTTATTTTGATTGGCTAAGAAATCGGTGTACTTATTATTGTAATCGTTTTGCATTACAGCTAATTCGTCCTTGTATTTCTGATTCAAATCACTAATAGAGCGAGATGCTGCAACTTTTCCCGGTATTACTTCCAATAATTCAATAGAGTTTATATAAGCAATTTTATCAGATGTTTGAGCTGATATATTATTGATGAAGACTATTGATATAATGAATAATGCAGAAAGAAATATTCTTTTGGCCATCATAATAGAATGTTAATATTATTGAATGGTTAATATAGACTTAGCGTAGATTTCTTGATTGTCACCGTCGTACCTGATTGATAGTTGTTGTGTTTTCGGTGGTATATTTTGTGGGATACCACCGATCAAGGCATGATTGCTTGGTTACAACTATCAATTGGTTCTTAGGTTATGGTTACAAATATAATAAAATCTTTTTTATTATAATGTTTTCTTTACTTCAATTTGTTCAAAGGCTTCAATTATATCTCCTACTTTCAGGTCATTATAATTGTGAATATTCAATCCACATTCATATCCGAATGCAACTTCTTTCACATCGTCTTTGAAACGTTTCAATGAGCCTAAATCTCCGGAGTAAATAACGATACCATCGCGGATGATACGTATCTTGTTTGAGCGTTTAATCTTACCTTCTTTCACCATACAACCGGCAACTGTACCGACTTTAGTGATTTTGAATACTTCGCGTACTTCAACGTTTGCAGTAATTTCTTCTTTGATATCCGGAGATAACATACCTTCCATTGCCGAAGTGATTTCTTCAATCGCATCGTAGATGATAGAATATAAGCGAATTTCTACTCCGTCTTTTTCTGCAATTCTTCTTGCTGCTACCGATGGACGTACCTGGAACCCGATTACAATAGCATCAGATGCTGCTGCAAGTGTAATATCCGACTCGGAGATAGCTCCTACTGCCTTGTGGATAACGTTCACTTGAATTTCTTCTGTAGACAGACGTATTAAAGAGTCTGAAAGTGCTTCAACCGAACCATCCACGTCACCTTTCACAATCACATTCAATTGTTGGAAGTTTCCGATAGCAATACGGCGACCTATATCGTCAAGGGTAAGTATTTTTTGAGTACGTAATCCTTGCTCACGTTGCAATTGCTCACGTTTGCTTGCAATATCTCTGGCTTCTTGTTCCGATTCTAAAACGTGGAACATATCACCCGCCTGAGGCGCTCCGTTTAATCCTAAGATTAATGCCGGTGCAGCCGGTGCGGCTTCATCGATTCTTTGGTTACGTTCGTTAAACATCGCTTTTACACGACCAAAATAAGTTCCTGCTAAAACGATATCACCTTGTTTTAAAGTTCCGTTATGAACAAGTACTGTGGAGATGTAACCACGTCCTTTGTCCAGAGAAGACTCAATAACAGAACCTGTTGCACGCTTATTAGGATTGGCTTTTAGTTCAAGAAGCTCGGCTTCCAATAATACTTTCTCTAAAAGCTCATCAATGCCTATACCTTGTTTGGCTGAAATTTCTTGCGATTGGTATTTTCCACCCCATGATTCTACAAGGTAGTTCATGTTTGCAAGAGTTTCTTTTATTTTTTCGGGATTTGCTCCTGGTTTATCTATTTTATTGATTGCAAAAACCATCGGTACACCTGCTGCTGCTGCGTGATTAATTGCTTCTATTGTTTGAGGCATAACGTTGTCGTCAGCTGCAACAATAATAATAGCAATATCCGTCACTTTAGCTCCACGTGCACGCATCGCTGTAAAGGCCTCGTGACCGGGAGTATCAAGGAATGTTATTGGTCTGCCATCTTTAAGCTTAACATTATATGCCCCGATGTGCTGAGTGATACCACCTGCTTCACCTGCAATAACGTTAGTTTGACGGATTCTATCCAATAATGAAGTTTTACCATGGTCAACGTGTCCCATTACGGTAACAATTGGTGCACGAGGTTCCAAATCCTCTTCATTATCTACCTCTTCAGAGATTGCTTCAACTACCTCGGCACTTACGTACTCGGTCTTAAAGTTAAACTCTTCGGCAACGATATTAATCGTTTCGGCATCCAAACGTTGGTTGATAGATACCATCATTCCGATACTCATACAAGTGGAGATAACTTTAATTACCGGAACATTCATCATATTAGCCAAATCATTAGCTGTTACGAATTCGGTAATCTTAAGAATTCTGCTCTCTTGTTCTTGTAATTCGAGTTCTTCCTGTTGTCTTTGAGAAACAGCGTCTCTTTTTTCTTTACGATATTTAGCACCTTTGGCTTTTCCTCCCTTACTGGTTAGTCGGGCTAAGGTTTCTTTGATCTGTTTTTGTACGTCTTCTTCGCTTACAGCTGCTTTAGGTGTAAGTATTGGTCTGCGTGGGCTTGCATGTTTAGCTTTGTTATCTTTTTGAAGATGTGGGCTTGTTGTTGCTCCTGGTGCAGCTATACCTTTTTCAATATCAACTTTTCCTTTTTTGATACGGGCTCTTTTCTTTCTAGCCGGATCGTCCGGATCGTCAAGTTTCAGTGTTTTCTTTTGTTCGTCAACACTTTCTTTTTTCAGAAGCTTTACTGTATTCTCTTTTACTTTCTTGCTATCGGATAATTCTTTATCGATGCGTTCTTTTCTCTTCTCAGCTTTTGTCTTTTTCGCAGGACGAGTTTTGTCATTGATAGCGCTCAGGTCAATAGTACCTTTTACTACGATGTTTGATTTTATCGCCGGATTATTCAAGCGGAATACATCATCATCTTCTCCTGCAGGGCTTTGATTTGCTTCTGCCGGACTTTCATTTTCAATAACTTTATTGTCTTCTTTAGCTTCAATAACAGGCTCAACAACTTTGGGTTCTTCAACCACCTTTTCAGCTGCTTTTACTGTATTTTCAATTTCTGTTTTTTCGGAAATTGTCTCTTCCTGCTTTTCTGACTCTACTTTTTGAGCTACAGGTTTGCTTTCTTCTTTTTCGATATGAAGAGGTTCAACTACCTCTACTTTCGCTTCTTCTTTTGTCAAAGTTGAACTTTTGCTTTTGTTTAGATTGTCCAAATCTATTTTGTCAACAATCTGAATATGTGGTTTTATATCTTCCGGGATAATTATCTTAATCTCTTCACCTTTCTTGCTTGGCTGAGGTACATCCTCCTCCTCTTCGTCTTCCGAAGACTCCGATTGAGATGTTTTTCTCTTTTCCTTTTGTAACTCTTTGTTTCTATCAGAGGCGAGTTTAATTTTCTTGTCTTTGCCAAATTCATTCACAAGAAGGTCATACTGTTCATCGTCAATCTTCGTATTAGGATTTGCTTCGACAGCAAAGCCTTTCTTCTGCAGGAATTCAACAAGACTATTGATCCCTACATTCAAATCCTTTGAAACTTTAATTAATCTTATAGACATACGTTTTTTTTAAATCATGAAAATTGAACAGGCTGAAAAGAATAAATTTTTGAGCTTCCCTCAAATACTTAAACTATACAAAAGTATTAAGAAATCATAGAATTACCAAATAAGAGTTATTCTTCATCTTCAAACTCTGCTCGTAAAATAGCAAAAAGCTCATCAACTGTGTCTTCTTCGAGGTCGGCTTCTTTAGCGATTGTCTCTTTAGTAGCAGCTAGAACGTTCTTTGCTGTAACATATCCGAGTTTCTTCAGTTGTTCGATTACCCACTCGTCGATTTCGTCTCCGAATTCATCCAAGTAGATATCTTCTTCATCAACCTCGTCTATGTCACGATATACATCAATAGTATAGCCTGTTAGCATACTTGCCAATTTGATGTTTAATCCACCTTTACCAATTGCCAGAGATACTTCTTCCGGACGCAAGAATACTTCCGCTTTTTTATCCTCCTCATTTAATTTGATGGTGGTGATTTTAGCCGGGCTTAACGCTCTCTGTATGTACAGGTTCATGTTGGATGTGTAGTTGATAATGTCGATATTCTCGTTTCTCAACTCACGAACTATACCATGTATACGTGATCCTTTCATACCTACACAAGCTCCTACCGGGTCGATACGGTCATCGTACGATTCTACAGCAACTTTAGCTCTTTCGCCTGGTATGCGTGCTATTTTTTTTATTGTTATTAATCCGTCATTTATTTCGGGAACTTCCAGTTCGAATAATCTTTCCAAGAATACAGGAGAAGTTCTCGAAAGAATAATCTTTGGATTGTTGTTTTTATTGTCAACTCGTTCAACAACAGCTCTTACGTGTTCTCCTTTGCGGAAGAAGTCACTTGGGATTTGTTCTGTTTTAGGTAACAAAAGTTCTTCTTTCTCGTCATCTAAAAGAAGGATTTCTTTTTTCCAGATTTGGTAAACCTCTCCGGAAACAATCTCTCCGATCTTTTCTTTATATTTATTATAAAGGCTATCTTTTTGAAGTTCAAGAATTTTTGAAGCTAGGGTTTGGCGTAAGTTTAAGATTGCTCTACGTCCAAAATCTTCGAAGAAAACCTCGTCGGTAACATCTTCGCCTACAGTAAAATCTTCATCTATTTTTTTAGCATCCGAAAGAGATATTTCGATATTTGGATCTTCCAGTTCATCATCTTCTACTATCGTACGATTGCGCCAGATTTCCAAGTCTCCTTTGTCAGGATTGATAATGACATCGTAATTCTCGTCTGTCCCAAACATTTTTGCAATAACATTGCGGAATGAGTCTTCAAGAACGCTTATCATTGTCATACGGTCGATATTTTTCAGGTCCTTAAATTCTGAAAAGGTATCAATCATGCTTATAACTTCTTTCTTAGCCATAGTTATTTAAATCTGATTAGATATTTTGTATATTTTACTTCATCGTATTTGAAAGACAAATCTTCTTCGACAGCTATTTTGCGTTTAGCTCCTTCGGGTTTTTCCATTTTTGTGATAGTTACCGTAAATTGGGTATCATCACAACTTTTGAGCTCTCCGCTTATTTTTTGTCCTCCTTTAGTTAAAACCTCAACCTCATTGCCTATGTTTACTTCGTATTGTCGAATTATTTTGAAGGGGGATGTTACTCCGGCTGAACCTACTTCGAGTTCAAAATCTTCCGCTTCACGATCAAGTTTCGACTCTATATGTTTGCTTAGTGCAATGCAATTCTCAATACTGACTCCCTCTTTGCTGTCAATCTCTACTACGATAATATTCCCGGGTCTTATAATTACCTCAACTAAAAATATATCAGAGTTAAGCAAAAAGTCTTCAGCTATATCTCGTATTTGTGACTTATCAATCATTTGTATTTGTATCAACGAATGAAAAAGGAGAAAGCTTTAGCCTCCTCCTCCCTTTAATATGAATGCAAATATAGTGCAAAATATTTATTATTGCAAATTTTGGTGTTTTTTTATCTTAGAATCAATTTGTTTCGAGTTTAAGTCGTCTTATTCACAGAAAATATTTAATGATTTACTTTAAGGGTATAGCTGTTTATTGCTGTATTACTTATCAAATCAACGAATAGTTCTGTGAGCTTAAAATGCTTACGAATAAATCAAAAGGTCTAAAATCTTATTTGAACTGCTCCTCGTAAAGAGAATAGTACTTTCCTTTCAGTTCGAGTAGTTCTTTGTGACTGCCTTGTTCGATAATCTGCCCTTGTTCAAGCACCAGAATCCTGTCTACATTGCGAACGGTAGAAAGACGATGAGCTATTATAAAGCTGGTTCTTCCTTCCATTAATTTGTCGAGTCCTCTTTGGATAAGTAATTCACTTCGAGTATCTATGTTGCTGGTTGCTTCATCTAAAAGCAGAATAGCAGGATTGGCAACTGCCGCCCTTGCGATATTCAGTAATTGACGTTGTCCTTGACTCAGGTTCGCACCGTCATTTTCCAGCATAGTATCATATCCATGCGGAAGGCGTTTGATGAAGGAATGAGCAGCGGTTAATTTAGCTGCCTCTTCTACCTCTTCATCTGTAGCCTCTAATCGACCGAAGCGGATATTTTCACGAACCGTTCCCGTAAACAAATGGGTATCCTGTAAAACAATAGCCATTGAATGTCTCAGGTTTTCACGTTTCATATCCTTTGTCGAAATGCCATCGATAGTAATTTCACCCGATTTGATGTCGAAAAAACGGGGAAGCATATTTAATATAGTAGTCTTGCCTGCTCCTGTAGTTCCTACCAATGCAATTTTTTCTCCTGACTTTGCTTCTATGGAAACTCCTTTTAGAATTAATTTGTCGGGCTTGTATCCGAAGTAAACATCTCGCATAGTAACATTACCCTTTATGTTTGTAAGGGTGATGGCATCTGGATTGTCTTCCGGTTCGGAAGCTTCATCTATTACTTCGAAAATGCGTTCGGCTCCGGCTATTGCAGCCTGTATGTTGTTGTATAAGCTGGCAAGTTCGTTGATTGGGCGTCCGAATTGTCTCGAATATTGAAGGAAAGCAGCCAGTCCACCAACATCAAATCCTCTGAATATGGCAAGCAGTGCTCCAACAATTGTGATGATTACATAATTGAGAGTATTCAAGTTTTGCATAATGGGCATCATCATTCCCGAATATAATTGTGCCTTTTCTGCTTTTCCTCTTAAACTTTGATTTAATGTGTCAAAGTCTGCCTCCACTTTCTTTTCGTGTCCGAATACTTTTATCACTTTCTGACCACTGATCATTTCTTCGATGTATCCGTTTACTGCACCCAGATCTTCTTGTTGAGCTTTGAAGTATTTCTTACTTTGTGTTACAATCAGTTTAGCACTCAGAAACATAAGTGGAACTGTAATCATCGTTACCAATGTCAGTATCGGACTGATATAAATCATAAGAATAAATATCCCGATAAGAGTTAATGCACTCGATAAAAGGTCAGATAAACTATCGGTCAAAACATCACTGATCTTGTCAATATCATTGGTATATCGACTCATTAGGTTGCCATGTTGATGTGTATCGAAATACTTAATAGGTAATATTTCCATCTTCTTGAATAAATCCATCCGAAGACGGGTGACAGTCCGTTGTCCTATTTTATTAAGTAAACGATATTCGATATAGGTAGCCACCACTCCCACTAAATAAATAACACCAAGTAGTAGCAGTATTTTGGATAATCCGGGTATATCTCCCGGTATGATATAGTCATTAATAATCGGGCGAAGCATATACGAACCTAGCAAGCTTGATATAATACTTACTACGATCAAGAAGGCTATGATATATAAGAGGCTGCGGTCGCACGACAGATACGACATAAGCCGAAGAAAAGTCTTTTTTCCTTCTTTTGCTTTCTCTATAGGTTTTGAATGATCTCCGTGTGCCATCAGAATGCTAATTGTTGTGAATTGTATATTTCTTGATATACTTTCGATTTTTCCATCAGTTCAGATGGTTTGCCTACTGCATCTATTTCCCCGTCTTCGAGAACGATTACCCTGTCTGCCGATTGCATAGTGTTGATTCGTTGTGTAATAATAAGTACCGTAGTGTCTCGTAGAGTGGTATTCAGATTAGTCCTTATTTTCTGTTCAGTATCTGAGTCCACAGCACTTGTACTATCATCAAGGATCAATATTTTAGGCTTTCGGAGTAATGCACGGGCAATACAGATACGTTGTTTCTGCCCACCCGATAAATTGATGCCTCCACGTCCTAACTTCGTATTGTATCCATCCGAAAAAGACATGATAAAATCATGGGCTTCGGCTGCTTTGGCTGCCTGTACAATTTCGTCATCTGTGGCATCGGGTTTTCCCCATCTTAGGTTCTCAATAATTGTTCCGGAGAATAATTCGTTTTTTTGCAGAACCATCCCTATTTTTGAGTGCAACTCATCTAAATTGTAATCTTTGACATTTATCCCGTCAATTAAAATTTTGCCCGATGTGGCATCGTATAATCGGGGAATAAGCTGTATCATGGAACTTTTAGCTGACCCTGTAGCTCCTACAATGGCAATTGTTTCTCCTTGTCTGACATGAAAATTGATATTTCGCAGGACATCGTTTTCTCCGGCATAATGACGGAAAGAGACGTTCTGAAAAACTACCTCGCCTTTTTCTATCTTATGCTTGTTTTGCAAACCTTCGGGAGTATTAGTCAATGATGGCTCGGTGTCCATAACCTCGAGGATACGTTTTGATGAAGCCGAAGCCCGTGCAAATGCCATAATAGTCATCGAAAGAAGCATTAACGACATAAGTATTTGGGACAGATAATTAACAAAGGATATCAATTCACCTACTTTTAGATTTCCCGATACTATTTTTTGTCCTCCAATCCATAGAATAAGGATAATAGATATATTCATTACCAGTTGCATAAGGGGAAATACCGAAACTACAATATTGGAAGCCCGTATAACCATATCCCGTAAGTCTTCGCTGCTGTTGGCGAATTTCTTGGTTTCGAAATCTTCTCTGACAAACGATTTTACAACTCTTATATTGATCAGATTCTCGCGGATGATGCTGTTCAGGTGGTCTACCTTCTGTTGTACTTTTATAAATAAAGGAAACCCTTTTCTCAATATAAGATAGATGCTGATACTTAATACGGGGATCATGCCGATAAGCACCAATGCTAAGTCGGCATTTATCTTTACGACAAAAAAGATTGCCAGAAAAAGAATGAGCGGCGAGCGTAACAAAATTCGCATAGAGATAAGTATCACTTGCTGAATTTTGGAAATGTCATTTGTTAGGCGTGTGATCAAAGACGCAGAATTGAAGCGGTCTATATCTGAAAATGACAGTTGTTGTATCTTGTTAAACAATTCGGTTCTGAGATCTGTCCCAAATCCAATGGATGTACGTGATGAAACATAGATGTTAAAAATGCTGGCGATTAATCCTGCCACTGAGGTCAGTATCATATAGCCTCCGATACGAGTAATAACCGAAAGGTCGCGTGGCATAACACCATTGTCGATAATCTTAGCCATAAGCAAAGGCTGCACTGTCTCACATAGTACAAAAATGAGAACAAGAAATGGGCTGATTGCCAGACTAAGTTTGTATTTCTTTAAAATTTGCCAGTACTTCTTCATTTCAGTGCTTGTAAGTTTTTTCATCGTAGGGGCTTATTGTACACACCCGTTTGTGAAATCATTTTTATTGGTCGGACGTATGCAATACACCCCTTGCCTTGTTTTATTACAACCAACCGTTTTCTTTATACCAATTTACCGATTCTGTTAAACCACGTTCGAGGTTGTATTGTGGAGTAAAATGCAAATCTTGTGCCAAAGGTTCAATGTCACATTCCCAATTGCGCTGTTTCATTATTTTATATTTGTCACGATTGAGTGTCGATGGCTTTTTAGTTATCTTAGAGATACCCTCTGCTATGACAGATATCAGCTTTAAAATGAAAAGTGGCACTTTGATACTTAAGACATGTTTCTTTCCCAGTACTTTTTTTACCAGAGCCGTATATTCTTTGTCAGTGTGCACATCTCCATCTGTTACGAAATAGCTTTTGTTTTTGAGAGGACTTTCCAATGCTAAAAAGGCGGCATCGACCAAATCTTTTACATATATAAATGTCAGATGTTGTGGTTTGAATCCTGCACCTACATCCAGTCCTGATTTTACGGTTTTCAGCATCAAAAAATAGTCTTTCTCACGAGGTCCGTACACTCCTGTTGGGAGAAGTATCATATACGGAAAGTCGGTAGTACTCTGTAGATACTGTTCCGCTTTTAGTTTACTGATTCCATAAGCCGTATTTGGATGCGGGGTATCGGTTATTTTGATAGGAGTGTAATTTATTTCATCCCCTAAACCAAAAGCACTGAGGCTACTCATCAGGAGGAATTTGTCGGGGACGCAATCAGCTTCCTTTAATGCCTCTATAAAGTTTACTGTATTTTGATAATTGATGATGTCAAAATCTTTCGGATCGAGGCACTTGGTTATTCCTGCATTGTGGATAACATAGTCAATCTTTCCGAATTTACTTTTGAATTCTTTTAGCTGCTCGATCAGCTTTTCTTTATTACCGAAGTTAAGTTCTATGAATAAGATATTGCTGTCTTGCAGATATTCTCTGCTGCTGCTTTTGCGGACGCCAGCCCATGTTTGAAAACCAAGACTTAGGGCTTTTTCCACTAAGAAACTTCCAATAAAACCGCTGGCTCCTGTAATTATTATTTTTTTCATTTAATTTAGTAATGCTAAATTAGAAAGGTCTGCGACCTTTATTTTTGTCCCAACCAAGTCAATTTGTGCCATAATCCTTCAAGAGGTCCTTGTTTATGAGATTTCTGCCACCATTTGCAGAATTGTAACTGCAAGGCAATAATAATACATCCTACAATCAAACTGTTTGTATAACCGCAATAAGGAGAAAGATTTAATCCGATGGGGAAAAATATAAATGCCCCTATAAGCGATTGAGATATATAATTGGTAAGGCTCATTTTTCCGTACACTCTGAACCACGAAATTTTTCGCTGAAATGCCTCTTTCTGATAAACAATCACAAATGAACTTATGAGTACAAAGGTAAACAATAGTTTTTGCCACATATCAAACATTACTCCAATTGTATTTATTATAAATGGAGTATTAGCCGGATCAGATAATTCGACTTTTAGTTGATATACGGGGGCAAAAAGAACTGCACATACGATAAGAGTTTTTGTCCAGAATTTTATGTTATCAGGTGTTGAGAGAAATAATTGTCGGCGCGAAATTAGTAAGCCTAAAAGAAACAAGCCTCCTGTTTGTAAAAAACGTCCACCTTCTACAGCCCATAAGAAACTCGCTAATTGGCCTGTAGTAATATTTGCCCAAATGAAGGGCAGAAATTCACCACTTTTATTGATTTCTATAATCTGAGAATAAAGATCGCTATTCATCTGTTCGGGTAAGACGAAAGCCGGATTGACAAGCCCCGATATATAATAAAACCATTGCATAGGTTGCAATAAAAGTATAATCATAAAAATAAAGATTGCCTTATCGTTCCATTTTCTGACAATAAAGAGAATAACTCCTACTATTGCATATAAAAGTAAGACATCTCCTCCCGGAAAAAACATGGCGTTGAGTGTGGCAAACCCCGCAAGAAGAAGTAGTCGCCATAAAAAACGAATACCAAAATCGTTGCCTTTGCTTTGCTGATTCTTAAACTGTATGGCAAAGGTGAATCCGAACAGGATGGAGAAAATAGCATAACCTTTCCCGGCAATCAAAGAAAAAACGACACTGTAAACTCCTTTGTCTAAAATGTTCAGCCATTCGGGCTGTGTCGATGGATCGGGGTAAACAGGATAGATGAAATGTTCCACACTATGGATTAATACTATGGCAATTACGGCAAATCCACGTAAAGCATCAACCAATTCTATTCGAGGTGTTTTTCCGAGTATTTCTTGCTGCATGAAAAATGGTCTTTTAAGATTATGAAAAATAAAGCATTGAACTTTGAACTTTGGTTTGAAAAGGATGGATAAATATATTAAATTAAAATCTATCTAGCTAATTCTGCAAAATTACATAGACTTTGTATACGATTGTAAGTCAGAATAAATCGGAATGATTATATTTGTATTTATAAGTAAGGGAAATAAGCTGTTTAATAAACGTTTTTGTATATAAATAGCTTATCCGAATAATTAAAATAGGTCTTAAGACCTTAATAGAATACACATTGTATGAGTAAAGATAAAATACCTCAAAAGACCACACCCAGAAGGAAAAAAAGCGATATAATTGCTGCAACTGTCAGCTTTTTCAATAATAACACCAGTAATTCTTATAACTACAAGCAGATAGGAGCCGAAATCGGTATCAAGAAACAACCCGAGCGTTTAATGTTAATGACGGTGCTTGAAGATCTGGTTGAGGATGCTTTTATTATAGAAACAAGTAAAGGGAAATACAAATCGAACACCAGAGGAGTACTTCTTGACGGAAAATTCGAAAGAAGAAGTAATGGGAAAAACTTCTTTGTACCCGAGGATGGCAGCGAAAATGTATTTGTAGCCGAACGCAATTCGGCACATGCCATGAATGGCGATAAAGTACGTATTCAGATGCTGGCAAAGCGTAAAGGCAAAAGTTCGGAAGGAGAAATTATAGAAATACTTGAAAGAAAGCAAACCCGTTTTGTGGGAACGTTGAATGTTCAAAAGCATTTTGCATTCCTTGAAATGGATAGTAAAATTCTGGCAAATGATATTTTTATCCCCAGAGAAAAACTGATGGGCGGTAAAACAGGAGATAAAGCACTGGTGGAAATTGTAGAATGGCCCGAACGTGCTAAAAATCCCGTAGGAGAAGTATTAGATATACTTGGAGAAGCAGGAACTAATAATGCTGAGATGCATGCTATTTTGGCGGAGTTTGGTTTACCCTACAAGTATCCTGAGAATGTAACAGCTGAGGCTGAAAAAATATCGGATGTAATTACAGCAGAAGAAATTGCTAAACGTGAAGACTTCCGCTCGGTTACTACATTTACTATTGACCCTCGTGATGCGAAAGACTTTGATGATGCTCTTTCGATCCGTCAATTGGAGAATGGAAACTGGGAAATCGGCGTGCATATTGCCGATGTTACGCATTATGTAACTCCCGGGGGCATTATTGATAAAGAAGGCGAGGAGCGTGCAACTTCAGTTTATCTGGTTGACCGTACAATTCCCATGTTACCCGAAAGATTGAGTAACGGATTGTGTTCGCTTCGACCCAATGAAGAAAAACTTTGTTATTCAGCCATTTTTGAGTTGAATGATAATGCTGAAATAAAGAAATATAGAATTGGACGTACCGTTATAAATTCGGACAGACGTTTTACTTACGAAGAAGCTCAGGAGATTATCGAAACCGGCGAAGGAGACTTCAAAGCCGAAGTTTTGAAATTGGATGAGTTAGCCAAGAAATTACGGGCAAAACGCTTCGAAAATGGAGCTATTGGTTTTGAACGTGAAGAAGTTCGTTTCGAGATCGATCCTGACGGAAAACCTTTAAGTGTATATTTTAAAGAGCAAAAAGATTCTAATAAACTGATTGAAGAATTTATGTTGCTGGCAAATAAAACAGTAGCAGAATTTATCGGTAAAGTTCCTAAAGGAAAGAAAGCAAAGACATTTGTATATCGTATACATGATGTGCCTAATCCTGAGAAGATGGAAAGTCTGTCTCAATTTATACGTCGCTTTGGCTATAAAGTAAAAATAGACGGAAGTAATTCGGCGGTTGCAAAATCAATCAATCAATTGTTGGATGATGTGCATGACAAACCCGAAGAAAACCTGATATCAACGATTGCTATCCGTGCTATGGCTAAAGCTGTATATTCTACATCGAATATAGGTCATTACGGACTTGCGTTCGATTATTATACGCAC
Organism: Dysgonomonas sp. HDW5A; assembly: GCF_011299555.1. Lineage (NCBI taxonomy): Bacteria > Pseudomonadati > Bacteroidota > Bacteroidia > Bacteroidales > Dysgonomonadaceae > Dysgonomonas > Dysgonomonas sp. HDW5A. The sequence goes on from NZ_CP049857.1 coordinate 2,247,422, forward strand.
TTTACATCGCCCATACGTCGTTATCCAGATATGATGGTGCATCGTTTGTTGACTCTTTATATGGAGGGTGGACGCAGTGTGAGTGAACAACAAACCGAAAACGAATGTAAGCATTGTTCGGATATGGAGCAATTGGCTGCAAATGCCGAACGTGCTTCTATCAAATATAAACAAGTGGAATATATGTCGGATAAAATCGGGCGTGTATTTAAGGCTGTAATTTCGGGTGTTGCCGAATGGGGCGTATATGCCGAAATTGAAGAAAACAAATGCGAAGGATTGGTACCTATGCGTGAGCTGGATGACGATTTCTACGAATTTGATGAAAAGAATTATTGTTTGAGAGGTCGCCGCAGTAAAAAAGAGTATCGTCTGGGAGACGAAATCAATGTGAAAGTTATTAGAACCAATCTTGAAAGAAAGCAATTGGACTTCACTATTGTAGACTGAAATGATTTTTCTAATTTTGTAGGCTAAATTGTAGATAGTGAGGTCTGAGATAAGACCTCCTTTGATAACTTTAGCTGATATACTAGTGATAGTTATAGTTTATATATTAGGAGTGTTAGTGTTTACTTAATAAGATAATTAGGTGTTATTTAACTCGGCAGGCTTCGCTGTATTTTTTATTTTTGTGTTCTCCCTTTATTGGTTTGTTTTTAATAAATCATTAAAATGGCAGAACATATTCTTGGCTGTTTGTAGTTATTTCTTCTATGGCTGCTGGGATTGGCGTTTCATGTTCTTGTTAGGCTTTTCTACCTTTCTGGATTATTTTTCCGGATTGAAGATTTTTGAGTCAAACACCGCTTCGAAGAAGAAATTCTGGCTAATACTCAGTGTGGGGCTGAATCTTGGGTTTCTCGGATTCTTCAAATACTATAACTTCTTTATCGAATCGTTTGCCGAATTGTTGTCGTCTGTAGGTTTCACACCTCATATGACAACTCTAAATATTATCTTGCCTGTAGGTATTTCATTCTATACATTTCATGGATTGTCCTATGTTTTCGATATCTATTTCGGAAAGATAAAACCAACCCGCAATTGGATTGACTACTCGCTTTTCGTGAGTTTCTTTCCTCTCCTGGTTGCAGGTCCTATCGAAAGAGCAACGCATTTACTTCCGCAAGTAGAAAAGCCAAGAGTATTTAACTATTCGAAAGCTGTAGATGGCTTAAGGCAGATTCTTTGGGGATTATTCAAAAAAGTTGTAGTAGCCGATAATTGTGCCGAATTGGCGAATACCATATTCAATAACCATCAACACTATTCGGGTAGTACTTTGGTATTGGGAGCTATGTTATTTGCTATACAGATATACGGCGACTTCTCAGGATATTCCGATATTGCTTTAGGTACGGCTCGCTTACTTGGATTCGAACTGTTGCAAAATTTCAGGTTTCCTTATTTCTCGAGAGATATTGCCGAATTTTGGAGACGCTGGCATATCTCGCTGTCTTCTTGGTTTAGAGACTATCTTTATTTCCCATTAGGCGGAAGCAGGGGAGGGATGGCTAAAACTATTCGTAATACATTCATTATATTTCTGGTCAGTGGATTCTGGCATGGAGCTAACTGGACATTCCTTGCATGGGGTGGACTGAATGCTCTGTTTATAATGCCATCCATTATATTCAAAACGAACAGGCGAAATCTGGATACGGTTGCTCAAGGACGGATGCTGCCCTCTATACGTGAATTTTGTCAATTGATTCTGACTTTCTGTTTGGCAAGTTTTGCCTGGATATTTTTTAGAGCAGAATCCATTACTGATGCTTTTATGTATATAAAAGAAATATTCTCTGCCACTTTATTTCAAAGCCCCGATGTTATATCAGGAAAAGTGATAGCTATTGTGGGAGTCTTTATGCTTATCGAATGGCTGGGGCGTGAAAATAAGTATGCGTTAGAGAAATTGACATTGAAATGGAAGCGTCCGCTTAGTTGGGCTTTCTATTATTTAATAATACTGGCTATACTTTGCTTTACAGGAAGTGAACAACAGTTTATATATTTTCAATTCTAAGGGATGAAGTCATTTTTAAAGAGTGTATTTCGATTTCTGATTATACCGATAGTAATTTTTTTACTGCTGGTTGTGGGTTATATTGTTTATGACCCTTTTCAAATTGTACATTCTTATGACAAATATACGTCACTGCAAGTTAATCGCAGTTATATGTCAACGGAGGTATTTCTTAAGAATTACAAGAAAGAACATTATAATTCGTTCATCTTTGGAAGTTCACGTATTTTCGGATATAATGTAGATTCTTGGAAAGAACATCTGGGAGCTGATGCCAGTGTTTATTCATTTGATTCGTACGGCGAAAAAATAGAGGCCGTTTACCATAAGCTGAAATTCCTCGATTCTCTGAATGTTGACATTAAGAACGTGTTATTGTGTCTTGATGTTGACTTTACTTTTAATTATAATGAGAATGAGCCTAAGTTTCTATATATGGAGCATCCGCTTCTTTCGGGAAAAGGTTGGTGCGATTTTCATGAGACTCATTTCTTAGCCTATTTGACACCTTCTTTTATTATTTCATTTTACGGAAATAGAATTTTAGGTCTCGAGAATAGTTATATTGGTCAACACTACTTCTTTGTTCAGGCGAGTTTCGATCCGAAGACGAATCGTCCTTTCAGATCAGATTTAGAGGAGCGTATTAAAAATGAGCCTGATTATTACGATGCACCTATGTTTTATCCTGTAAATGACACTCTGATAATAAGCCAGTTTATTCAGGTAGATAAACATCATGAAGAAACTCTTCGTGGAATAAAGGATATTCTGTCGAAACATAATACCAATTATAAGGTAGTTATTAATCCGCTTTATCCGCAAGTGAAGTTCAACCCGCAAGATATGGATGCAATTATAAGTGTATTTGGCAGTGAGTATGTATATGATTTCTCCGGAAGAAATGAGTTTACAACATGCAAGTATAATTATTACGAAGAGTCGCATTTCAGGCCTTTTGTAGGTGATAGCATTATGAATATTATTTATCGGAAATGATAAGGTCTCAGACCTTTTTATTACTTTGGCAAGTATCACAACTAGGGTTAGTTATGTCGATAAAATATCGCATTAAATATTTAACGCTACTTAAATCGGAGACTAATGCAAAACACCTATTGTGATATTTTTTAATTATGACTAATTTTGGTAAATATACTATATGAGGTCTGCGACCTCAATTTCGAAGAAAACCTAAAACAAAAAAAGATATGAAAAAAGTTGTATTGATCCGTCACGGTGAGAGTGTATGGAATTTGGAAAACAGATTTACAGGTTGGACAGATGTTGATTTAACTGAGAATGGTGTTAAAGAAGCAATCAAAGCCGGTAAACTTTTAAAAGAAAAAGGATTTAAATTCGAAAAAGCGTATACTTCATATTTGAAGAGAGCTAATAAAACATTGAATACAATCTTAGATCAAATGGATTTAGATTGGATTCCTGTTGAAAAATCTTGGCGTTTGAACGAAAAGCATTATGGTATGCTTCAAGGTTTGAACAAAGCAGAAACTGCTGAGAAATATGGCGATGAGCAAGTTCTTATCTGGAGACGTAGCTACGATGTTCCACCAACAGCATTAGCTGCTGACGATCCTCGTTCTCCATATCTTGATCCTCGTTACAAAGACGTAGATAAAAAAGACCTTCCTCTTACAGAAGCTTTGAAAGACACTGTGGAAAGAATACTTCCTTATTGGAATGATACTATTTTCCAAGCGTTGAAAGATCACGATGAGATTATTGTTGCTGCTCACGGTAACAGTCTTCGTGGTATAATCAAACACCTGAAAGGAATTTCTGATGAAGATATCGTATCATTGAATCTTCCAACAGCTGTTCCTTACTTATTCGAGTTTGATGACAACTTGAAACTTGTAAATGACGAATTCTTGGGTGATCCGGAAGAAATCAAAGCTTTGATGGATGCTGTAGCCAATCAAGGAAAAAAGAAATAAGGTTATGCTTATATAAAAAAGAAAGCCATCATTCATTTGAATGATGGCTTTCTTTTTTTAGTAATGCTGCAACTATTTAATTATTATTGAGCTTTTTGATTATTCTGTCTTCAAATAGCTGGATGAGATCATTGTATAGTGGAGGTATTGAGTCTGCCGTCCTATCTATGATAATCGTATCAGGAAGATATCCATATTTAATGATGCTTGTTAAATTTATTTTTGAAGAGTGATTATCTCCCGTGATATAAAAATGGGTATTTTCGTCATCTATCCGGATAGTGTCTGTATCTTTTAGCTTATTATAATCCAGTATTTTGGCTATGGCTTCTTTTATGTATTTATGATCTGATAAATATGTATGTCCTATACTGTCAAAAACAATAGTGCCGGCATAATATTTTTTGAGATAATTCACCCTTTCCATTTGGAGGTTATTGTATCTTTCTATTAACTTTTCCTTTGAGTAGGGGAATTGGTAACTATTCTCAATATTAACGAATTTGTATGTGGGTGTTGTTTGAAATATAGGTCGTTGACTTGTAGCAATAAATGAGAATAAGGATACTCCCATAATAGCATATTTCAGTATCGGATTTATTTCCTTGTATTTGAACTTCGAGAATAAGAAATAGGATAGTAATAGGCTGATAAGGGCTATGTTGTCACTCTGATCAACTACCCTGTTAATAGGTACACCGACTGAGTTTACTGTGTCGATTAATGGCTGTGAGTAGCTGCTTTTCCAGAAAATAAATAAAACGGCAATCACTATATGGACCTGTTTTTTGTATCGAGGCAATAGTGAACTGAAAAAGTATGCAAAGGCAAATAATCCTGCAAAATCAGATAGTTTTCCCGTTAACAATCCAGGAAATGCATACTTTAAATAAAAGTCATTTAAAAGTAGTAACAAAATAGAAAATATAAAAACAGGATGCTTTAGTTTCGACTTCATAACTGTGTAGTGAGGATATATAATTATAGACTTAGATTTAATTTATAAATGCCTCGTAACCTAGGCACTCGTTTTGTTTGGCAAACCGCGTATTCAAGTAATTATCGTAATATTCTTTGGAGTATTTAGCCGCCAGAGCCTTATCTTTTTCGCTACCGTTTAACACGATATTGTGCCAGTGTGTACGGCTCAGCATTAAGGTTGCAGAGGCTTTTTGTTCATTGTTTTGTGCTTTCTCGTAGGCTTTCTCGTAATACTCCTGAGCAATAGAAGCTGTCATATACGCACTTCTCCACGGGTCAAGCATCTTTATGTTCCCGTAATAGGCATCGCTTCCACTCCAACTATAAGAAACCATCATCCATGAATTGCCCCAATAAGTTGTGTTGAAAAAGGCATGCCCTAATTTGAGATAAGCATCTGCCGATTTTTTAGGATCACTTCCTTTGGCTGTTTTTTCAAGGTCGAGCAATGTTTTCACAAAACTGGTCTTATTAAACTTGTATGTGAAATCGCGGCTTTCTTGAGAATACAGATTCTTTGGTATAAAAGGGTCTTCATTCAAGTAGTCCTTAAAATAATACGTTGTATCCCAGAAGTCCTGTTTCATGTCGGCAAACGATTCATAGGCAGTTTGTAAATCCCTGTTACGAAATGCGATTGTACCTTTTAAATCTCTGTAAGCATCTATCGGATTGAAGGGTTGATCGCAGATGTACTGTTCGAATTCGCTCTTGTTCGTTTTTTGTAGGAGTGCGATTAGTTTGTCCATATCCGATACAGAAGCATTGTAGTCCAGTTGTCTCATAACTCCATAATAATCGGAAGAATACCCCTGTGTATTCCAAAATGCGTCTCCGTCATAACTACGGTCTTTATTCGATATGTTCTTTAAAAGACAGTAGGATACAATGTCTCCTTTTTTCTTCAATTCATTTGATAATGCCAGATCTAACGTGTAAATTATTCTGTTATAATTATCATAACTGGCGACATCCTCATTTTTAGAACTATACATGCTTTCTTTATGTCTGTTAGGCACTGCCCGAAGCTGTGATTTCAGCTTATTTATTTCACTGACATAGTTTTTCTTGAAGCTGCCAGTTGTTACATCATCGGTTTTGATGGATAGCCAAATATTTTCGATAGACTTTTGTAATAATATGGATGGATCGGCTTTAGACGATATGCTAGCCAAATATTCTTTGGCTTCGGCTCCATTTTCTTCCAATAGAGATAGATGAGCTAAGGCAATAGCATAATAATCTTTTTCGTCTTGTTGCTTGGTCTCATTTCTGAGTGTGATTACAAATACTTTAAGTCTTTTAAGGTATTCTAAGTCAGTCTCGAGATTCTGCTTTTTTATTTCGGCTGTCTCTTCGTCATCATTCCAACTATACCGATACTGGTATGCTCGTGAGAACGGATTTTCTTCCGATTTTAAGTAAATAGAACTTATTAACCAATCTTCCAGTTTATTTATCTCACGCATAACCATAAATGTGAGGTACTGACTGTTTTTATCCAGATTATGGATGTTCTGTATAGAATCTAAAGTACGTCCCGGGTTTTGGATTGATCTGAGTACGACCTCTATACTTTTTTCTTTATCGGTGAATGTTGAAGGTGTAGGGATATTGTAATTGTACAATTGCACGGCTCTGAGTTTTTTCTCATCGCTACTGTCAAAAACCTGAATATAATACAGATTGGCATCGGCTTTTCTTTCGAGCCTGTCCAATGACATGGCCTTGAACAATCCCGCCCATACAGACATTAGACTGTTGGGATTAATTGTTTTAAAATAAGTGTCGAATATTTCGGAAGCCTCTTGGTATTCCTCCAATTGCCAGCTTAAACGCACTGCCTGAAATGCATATCGCTCTTTTAAAAATGCAGATTTTACAGTGTTTAGCTTTGCCTTTGCTTCAGCCAGTAATTCGTATTTTTGGGCTATACTTTTATTAGGGGCTTTATTAGGTTCATCTTTCCATTCTTCGAAGTTGGCATCGGTGAAATCATATTCGGTGGATTCTGCTTTCTTGGCAAAAACAAGATAATCGAGTATGTCTTTATGCTTTTTATCGGCAGTAAGATACTTTATTAAGGAGTTGCCCTTATATTCCTTTAATCCCGAATTTTCGAAAGAGCTAATAAACGCAGTCGGATCAGTATTATATTGTATCTCATAAATGTCATCCAAGCTGATATCTTTTGATGTTGCCTTTTGCCATTCGGTAATATTGCGGGTGCGGTCGTTACCCATCGGGTCAGGATTCATATTATAGAATAACGAAGCCGTAGTGTAAACAAAAGGGTTCATCGATTGCATCCATGGCAATTGTGCTTGAAATGTCATAGGTCGATATTCCCATTCAAATTCCCAATAACCACAGGCTTTTAAATTTCCTTGTGTTATAAATAGGCTAATGAGAAGAGCTAGTGTAAATATTTTTGATTTCATCAGTTGGTATATTATTAGTGTCGCCCCATGCAAAAAATGTAATGCGTGAGTACTTATCTGTTTTTATTTCAGAGAGTAAATATTGGGATAATTCTTGTAACTCTTGTTTGGTGAGGGCTTCAATTCTTATTTCATCCCCCGGACGGGCAAAGAAATCGCCTATAACCATTTCTTCATTTAGGCGAAACTTGTTTTCGGCAATTTGACTATATTGTTTATTGTTGGAATAATTTTCGCAGGTTGCATTTCTGATTACTCCTTTGAATTCCTTATTCCGGAAAATTACTCCCCAACTGAATAATGGTAAAGCAATATCAGTTTTCAGTGGATAGCTGACTCCGGATACATATTTCTTGATTTCATCGAGAGTTACTATCGAGTTTTCGATGTCATATTCATTAGCTGCCTGTAAATTGTAGCACATCAATAGAACCCTTTTTACGGGAGGTATGCCTGCCACTGTCGGATTCTTGTATTGCCAAAGACGTAGGGTAGTAGTTATCTCTTTGTCGGGAATGGCAGCTTGCAGCTTTTCGATGAAATAAAAGAATTTATCTTTTGTGCCTTTCGACCAATCGCAATCAATCAGTATCTCTGAATATTTGTTGGCAAAATCTTGAATAGCGAATTGCTCGTTGGTTTGATCTATTCTACTTTTTATTCTTGTCGCCAATGTATCCAATTGTTCCTTTGATGATTTTTCAAATACATTATTCGAGAAAAATATGGCAGGGGTTATATGATTACAAGGTAGAGAGTCTTTACTAGCCAATATGGTACTTATTGGTTTGGCTTGTTTTGAGCCGGCGTCCCATCCCACATCAAAATAGCGGATATACATGTGATCGGCTGTGGTTTGCTTCCATACATTATTATCTTGAGTATCAAATGTAAAAGTTGTCTTCCAATAACAAAAGGAATTTTGCTCGTCAAGACTCCTTTTTTCTGATGAATTACAACTGACAAGTAGTGTGATAATTAATGTGTATAATAAATATTTCAATGCTATAAATCTTTTGTTCAAAGGTATAAAATAAGTAAGATGAACTATTTAATGTCATGCTTAAAAAAATATAACCGGTAGTGATTGTTTTCGGTACTTGAGTAATAGAAAGTCTAATGCACTAGATGATTATTTTGTTAGAAATAGTTGATGTTAGTTTTCTTATTATAAATAAAACCAATCATTAATTATACCTTATCAAAGGGTTTGATATCAGAGTTTTGACATTTTGATAGAAAACAATAGAAGAATATTTGTTTTAAATGGCTGGATATCTTCAACAAATCACTAATTTAGATGTTCAATATTACACAGTAAGAAAATATAATATCAAAACTTATAAAATATGAAAATCGGATTTGTTGGTTTAGGCAAGATGGGTGGCAAAATGGTTGAACGCCTATTGAATCATGGACATGAGGTTGTAGTTTATAACTTAACTTCAAAAGAAGTAGATGAGGCTGTTAGCAAAGGTGCTGTAGCTGCTAAAGACTTGACTGACTTAGTTGGAAAATTAGACGGACGTAAATTGGTGTGGTTGATGGTTCCTGCCGGAAAACCTGTAGAAGAAAACATAGCAGAGCTTGTTTCGCTATTAGGCAAAGATGATATTATTGTTGATGGTGGAAACAGCTACTGGAGAGAAACTGTAGAACGTGGTAAAAAAGTTGCCGAAAAAGGCATTCATTATATAGATTGTGGAACCAGCGGTGGTGTTTGGGGACTTCAAAATGGTTACTGTCTGATGTACGGTGGCGAAAAAGGTGCTTGTGATTTTGCAGAGCCTATTTTCAAATCATTAGCTCCTGAAAACGGATATATCCGTTGCGGAGAAAGTGGTTCGGGACACATGGTGAAAATGGTTCACAATGGTATCGAATACGGAATGATGCAGGCTTATGCCGAAGGTTTCGAAATTATGAAAAAATCTCCATACGATGTTGATTTAGAAAAAATCTCTCGTGTATGGATGCAAGGTTCGGTCGTACGTTCGTGGTTACTTGAGTTGATTGGCAACGCATTGGAAGGAAACGAAGACCTGGCAGGTATTAAACCTTATGTTTCTGATAGCGGTGAAGGTCGTTGGACTGTACAAACTGCTATTGACTTTGATGTACCTGCTCACGCAATTACCGCATCATTGTTTACTCGTTTCGAATCAAGAGAAAACGATTCGTATGCATATAAATTATTGTCTGCCATGAGAAATCAATTTGGCGGTCACGAGATAAAAAAAGACTAAGATCTTTAAAGTAGGGGCGTATTGTATACGCCCGTTTACATAAGTCTGTTTGTTTAAGGGCGTATACAATACGCCCCTACTAAAGAAAAAAGCGAATGAAAAAAATAAAAGATCAGGTCTTGGTGATTTTTGGTGCGTCGGGTGACTTGACATATCGAAAATTAGTTCCGGCTCTTTTCGATCTATATAAGCAAAAATCTTTGCCCGATAATTTTGTTGTGCTGGGTGTTGCACGAAGTTCCTTTACTGATACTTCGTTCAGAGAGAAAATGATTGATGGAATACGTCAGTTTGCAATATCGAAAGATGCTGCCGAAAAAGAGATTGACGCTTTTTCTGAAAAGCTGTTTTATCTGTCGATAAATACGGATGATGGAGCTGAATATTCAAAACTTACATCTCGTCTTAAAGGATTTGATGATGAGAAAGGAACAGATGGCAATTACTTATTCTATCTGTCTACTCCTCCTAACTTGTATCCTTTGATACCTAAGTTTCTGGCTAAAGAGGGTTTGAATGAAAGCAAAGGCAAAATCAGACGTATTGTTATAGAGAAACCGTTTGGTAATGATTTGAAGTCGGCAGTAGAACTTAATAAAAGTCTTTTGAACGATTATGAAGAGCATCAGATCTATCGTATGGATCACTATCTGGGTAAAGAGACAGTGCAAAACTTGCTAGTGACTCGTTTCTCAAATAGTATCTATGAGCCTTTGTGGAATCGGAATTATATTCACCATGTAGAAATTACCGCTGCCGAAAGTATCGGAGTTGAAGGTCGTGGAGGATATTATGATCATTCGGGAGCTATGCGTGATATGATTCAGAATCACTTGTTTCAGTTACTGGCTCTAGTGGCTATGGAACCGCCTACGGTGATTGAATCGGATGCTATCAGAAATGAAAAGCTGAAAGTCTTTCAAGCTATGCGTCCATTGAGTCAGCTTGATATTCAAAATAATGTAATAAGAGGTCAATATACGGCAGCAAACGTTAAACGTGTTCCTCAGAAAGGATATAGAGAAGAAACGGGAGTTAATCCCAATTCTCGTACCGAAACCTATGTAGCCATGAAGATGTTTGTTGATAACTGGCGTTGGGGTGGTGTGCCTTTTTATCTTCGTACAGGGAAGCGTTTGCCTACCCGTGTGTCGGAAATAGTTATACATTTCAAACCAACTCCACTTAACTTGTTTGTTGACAACAAAGAATATTGCAGTGATGGAAATGTATTGGTAATACGCATACATCCAGATGAGGGCATCTTATTGAAAACAGGTATGAAAGTTCCGGGAAATGGTTACAGGGTAAAAGAGGTGAATATGGATTTCCACTATTCGCAACTACAAGATACCTATGTTCCGGGAGCATACGAACGCTTGTTGCTAGATGCCATGTTGGGTGACTCTACTCTATACACACGTGGCGATGCTTTGGAATTTGCATGGAAGTTTGTTCAACCGATACTCGATTATTGGGAAGCAAATCCGGATGCTCCATTGTATGGATATCCCTGCGGATCGTGGGGGCCTGCATGTGCCGATGGTTTGATCGAGGGTGAAAATATGACATGGAGATATCCGTGTAAAAATCTGTCAGACGACGGTATATATTGTGAATTATAGGTCTTAGGCTATTTACTTACCAAAGCAATAAATAGCTCTGTGAACTTGGATATTATCAATTACTATGATTATGGATAAGAAGATTAATATATACAAAGATGTCGAAGCCCTCAGTGAGGGCTTTACGTCGTTATTAAAAGAAGAGTTATCGAAACGTGAGATCGTGAATATTTCACTTTCGGGAGGCTCTACCCCTAAAGCTCTTTTCAATTATTGGGTCGCCAATTACTCTGAGTCTATTGATTGGAACAGAATTGCATTTTTCTGGGGGGATGAGCGTTGTGTACGCCCTACGGACGAAATGAGTAATTTCGGGATGACTAAAAGTTTGTTGTTTGATAAAATTCCGACAATAGATAAAAAGAAGATTCATCGTATACATGGCGAAAATGAGTCTAAAGAAGAAGTACAATGGTATACGTCTATCATGGATAAATACTTACCTAAAGAAAACAATCTTCCGACTTTTGATATTATGATGCTTGGTATGGGCGATGATGGTCACACAGTATCTATATTTCCCCATCAGATAGAGCTGTGGAATGCTGAGGCTGATTGTGTAACTGCTCAACATCCTGAAACTGGCATGGAACGTATCAGTTTAACGGGACGTATTGTTAATAATGCCCGTAATATAGTCTTTTTGGTAACCGGAAAGAATAAGGCTGAGAAGGTTAAGCAAATAGTCGAAGAGCGTGAGGCTTTTGTGGATACTTATCCTGCAGCAAAAGTAAATCCTGTGAATGGAAAACTTTTCTGGATGCTGGATGAAGAGGCTGCAAGTTTGTTATAAGAAGATAAATGACCTTAATATCTAATCCATTGCCGATCTGACGGTAATGGATTTTTTTTATTCTAACTTTATCTATAATAAGGTGACAGACCTTTTTATTGCTTTGGCAAGTATAACAAATATAGAATGTTACAACTGCAAAATAGACCAATAAATTTTATTCTTTACTTACTTATCATGGATGATATTATATTTGAGAATGCTAAAATAGCAGCAACAATGAAACTGAAGAATAGTGTCACCTTTGTCACTTTTGTAACCTTTTTTGAGTTTGTTGTTTGATTATTAGTTGTTTAGTTGGGTTTTAAAAGTGTACTTTTTTTGCCACCTTTGTCACTTTTTTGTCTAACTAAATGTATGGTATTGTCACCTTCTTGTTTCGCCTTTTAAGAGGTATATAGCTTAAGTAACTATATTGCATTCATTTTAGTGCTTGTATTAAAAGGATTTAAGGGATGCAAGTATTTTGTTAATTAACAACTCAATTGTAAAGCCCTTTAAGGCTGAACATTTTTTTTGATTATATTTGTGAAATCGGAAATCAATCATAAAATAATATTCATGAAACAAAAAACACTAAAGACTTGTATTCTTGTTGGTTCGGTGTTTCTCTCTTCACTAATTAGTCCGAACAGTGTGAATGCACAGGACATGATGGGAAAAACAGGACTTATTAAGCTTTGGGCAGGTTTGAAAGAGAAACAACCCGAAGATCAATTGCCGCATGGTAAAGCACCTTTTCAAACTTCGGAAAGAAAAGCAAAGCAAAATATTCCAACTAAGTTAATACCTATTCAGCAAGGTGAGTGGATTATCTCGGATGGTTGGGAGTTGGGTACTTCAACTCAGGTACTCGAATCCAAAGAGTCTATTTTCAGCCCTAATTTCGATACAAAAGGCTGGTATAATGCAACTGTTCCCGGAACGGTGCTTACTACACTTGTAGATCAGGGCGAATATCCCGATCCTTACTTCGGGCTTAACAATATGGCTATACCCGATACATTGGCGTATATGAAATGGTGGTATCGTACCTCTTTTGATTCGCCGGTAAATACCGATGGTAAGAGAGTACGTCTTTTATTGAACGGTATAAATTACAGAGCGGAGGTTTTCTTAAACGGAAAGAAACTAGGCAATATAACAGGTGCTTTTATTCGTGGCGAATTTGATGTTACTTCACTTATCAAGTCGAGTGGTAAAAATGTACTGGCAATTTTGGTTTCTCCACCCGATAATCCGGGTATATCACACGAGCAATCGATGGTTGCCGGACAAGGATTGAATGGCGGACAATTAAGTTTGGACGGACCTACCTTTGTTGCTTCTATGGGTTGGGACTGGATACCGGGTATTCGTGACCGAAACATGGGTATCTGGCAGGATGTAAGGCTGAAAGTGGGTAGCGATGTTTCTATCGGCGATCCTCAGGTGGTAACTAACCTTCCTTTGCCTGACACAACAAAAGCAACAGTTAAGATTATTGTTCCTGTAAAGAACTTGTCAGATTCTCCGGTGCAAGGAACACTGTCAGCTAAATTTGAAGGCGTAGACATTAACTTGCCTTATAGCCTGAAAGCAAAAGAAGAAAAGACTTTAACTTTTGATCCTGCCAATTTTAAGGAATTGAATATAAAGAATCCAAAACTTTGGTGGCCTAACGGATATGGTGCTCCAAATTTGTATAACCTCGAATTGCAGGCAAATGTCGGAACAACTGCTTCTGATTTGAAAAGGCTACGTTTCGGTATCCGTGAACTTTCGTATGAGTTGATGATAAATACTCCTGCTAAGGGAGATCACAGAATAGCTTATACGCCTGTGGATGTTGAAATGGATGGTAAACCGATCTTTGATTATGAGAATGTTGTAAAAGTAGGTGACCCGAAATTAAATAGGACTATTCCTACATTACAGAAAAATATAGATGAGGCTGTTGTTTTTGAGCAACTATCGAATGATGACCCGGTAGGTCAATACTTTGTATTCCGTGTAAATGGTGTCCGCATCTTTATAAAGGGTGGAACATTCGGTATGGATGATGCTATGAAGCGTATCTCTCGTGATAAGTTTATGACTTATTTTCAATTGCACAAGGATGCTAATTTTAACCTGATCCGTAACTGGGTAGGCGAAAATACCGAAGAGTTATTCTACGATATGGCAGATGAATATGGTATGCTTGTTTGGAATGACTTCTGGATTACAACGGATGATACGGTAGAGCCTAACGATTATCAGTTGTTTATGAAAAATGCAACGGATGTTGTACGCCGTTTCAGGACTCATCCATCTATTGCTATCTGGTGCCCACGTAACGAAGGGTATGCTCCTGAAGGAATGGAGCCGCAATTGGCTAAGATGTTGGCAACTGAAGATCCTACACGTCATTATCATGGAAACTCTCGTTTCTTGAATGCTGTAAATAGTGGACCTTACGGATTCTTTAAAGATCAGTCGCGTTATTTTACGGAAACAGCCGAAGGGTTTAATACCGAGTTTGGAGCTCAGGCAATACCTACAGCGAATACAATCCGTAAGTTTATAGCTCCCGAAGATCAGTGGCCAATTAATGACGTATGGGCTTATCATGATTTACACCATACAACTCACTTCTTCGAAGACTTTATGGCAGCTGTAAATAGCTATGGTAAGGCCAATAGCATGGAAGATTTTTCTAAGAAATCGCAGATGGTGACCTACGATACTTGGCGAGCTATGATTGAGGCATGGAACAGTCGTATGTGGGACAATACAACGGGGCTTATCATGTGGATGAGTCATCCGGCATGGCCTAGTATGACTTGGCAGACTTATACGTATGATTACGAAACTCCGGGTTCATATTTCGGAGCTAAAAAAGCACAAGAGCCTATACATATTCAGATGAATCTGCCTGATAATAAGGTGGTGATTGTTAACTCTACTCGTGAGGCTTATAAAAATATGACAGTAAATGTTCGTTACTTCCATATAACTGGTAAGGAGTATTTCAATAAGACAGCGAAATTTGATGTTCCTGCCAATGGAAAGGTAGATTGCTTTATTCCTGAGCTTCCAACTAAAGATGTACCTAAGTATACTTTAGTTCGCCTTGAATTGAAAGATAGTAAAGGGAATATTGTTTCTATCAACGACTATTGGAAAAACTGGGGTAATATACAATCCAATCAGGCATTGAATGCATTGGGTAAACCGGAGTTGAAGTTGACGTTGAAAAAGGCTGTAGGTTCTAAATTTATCTATGAATTAGAAAATACTTCATCGGAGTTTGCTGTAGCGGTTAAATTGAATGCTAAAAGTACAATAACCGGTGAGATTATTCTTCCTGCTTATTTCTCGGATGGTTATATGAATCTACTACCCGGAGAAAAACGTAAGGTTGAATTGGTATTGCCTGATATGACTCCTGCGAACTTTAAAGTAATAGCCGAAGGATATAACTTTGATTCGGTAGAGTTGTAAATTACTATTTATTATATACACAATCAAGGGCCGGGAGTGTTCCCGACCCTTGATTGTGTATTATATTGTCTGTATAAGTCTTCTGTTAATATGCGTACAGCCTTAGATACGGGAATTCAGCTACATTGAGTGACGCTTTCCGCTTTCTTAAATCACATCATAAATTTATCTGTATAATAGTGGTTGTAATGATGTGCATTTATGCCATTGCTATTGTAGGGGGAATTGCTATTGCTTTAATGATCTAAAATAATTTGTATAAAGTAAAAAGGAATAAAGACCGATGCAGATTAGTCGTTATTCCTTTTGCTATTTTACATGAACAAGTCTGTTGCTGTTGTCTAATCTTGTATTATGCATTGTATAGTTTAAGTTCTACTATCTCTTTTAGGGTAAGTTGCTTCAGTTGTTCTGGTTCTGAATATTCCGGTTTGAAATCATATCGATCAATGCTTTGTGATAATGCCTCCCATTCTACCTTGTCGATTTGGTCAATTGCTTTTTGAATAACATCCCTAGAGGAGGTTCCCCATGCAATTAGACTAGGAGTTACAGCGTTGTTATAGTTAAACCCCGAGTCTGAACTGAAAACACAGGTTACAGGCACTTTTTCTCCTATTTTCTTTTCATGTACAGATGGCAGTTCTTTGATTTTTATACTGCACAATCCCCAATGAACTTCTTCTGCTCTTGTGGTTTCTGCCAAAACAAGGATTCCTATTCCGTCAGAATCTATTTGACTTATAATACCTGCATTTAAGACTCCTCTTTTTAATAAAGCGGTGGGACTTCCTAGCCTCTTGAAAACAAGAATTGCCAATACTATTGTTGCTATACTTATTAATGTGGTTATAGCTCCAAGTAGGATGAACCATATTCCTCCAAGTGAGTAAAGCCATATACTCAAAACTCCTGTTATCAGAGCAATAATAAGGGCTCTCATTGCAAAACGTTGCATTTTTTTGTAATTTTCATTATAACGTTTTGCTAAGTTAGCATCTACATCGTAGTAAAAATGACGTTCGGCATAACTACCCATAAACTGAGGACCTATATCTGCGTACGCTGACTCTTTTTCATCATTACTCATATTTGCTTATTTAATTATAACTTGTCTTTGCCCTCCCTCTATTTCCTTAACTGTAACATGTACTGTATCATGAGGAAGGAGTGATTCTATCCTTTCGGGCCATTCTATAAAGCAGAGAGAGCCGCTAAAGAAATAATCTTCGTATCCGAAGTCGAAAGCTTCTTCTTCTTTATTTATTCTGTAAAAATCAAAGTGATAAATTAGCTCGCCCGAGTCTGATCTGTATTCGTTTATTATGGCAAAAGTAGGGCTGTTTATTACGTCATCCACTCCGAGCTTTTCGCAAATAGCTTTGATGAAAGTAGTTTTTCCCGCTCCCATTTCTCCGTGAAATGCGAAGACCGTATTGTCGCCCATCTGCTTAATGAATTCAGAAGCAGCATTAGCAATGGTGTCCAGCGATTTTATTTCTATAGTTGTCATGATCTTTATATTTGTGATTCTTGTATTATTATCTCGGATTAAGAGTGACTAATGGTAATAGCATCTCTTCTATTGAGATTCCTCCATGCTGGAAAGTATCCGCATAATAAGATGTGTAATGATTATAATTATTGGGGTAAGCAAAGAAGTCTTCATTAAGAGCAAATATATATTTACTGCTTAAGTTGGGTGAGGGGAGGCCTATCTGTGATGGGTTTCTGCTCTCGTATACTTTTTTGTAATCGTAATCTAGATTTTTGCCTACTTTATATCTTAAATTCGTATTTGTAGCTTTGTCTCCTATAACCTTTAAGGGATTCTTTACCCTGATTGTTCCATGGTCGGTTGTAAGGACAATACTGTATCCCATATTTGCAATATACTTGAACAGGTCGCTAATGCTCGAATGTTTGAACCATGATCGGGTAAGTGACCGGTAGGCAGCCTCATTTGCCGCTAATTCGCGTATCATCTGCGAGTCGGTTCTTGCATGCGAAAGCATATCTACAAAATTAATGACAATAACATTCAGTTGGTTATTGCTAAGTGAATTTAGATTTTGTACAAATTTGCTGCCGTATGCCGAAGTGTGTACCTTATTATAAGAAAATGAATAGTTCTTTCTGAACCTGTCTATTTGAGTTTGTATCAATAGGTCTTCATTCAGATTTTTGCCTTCGTCTTCTATTTCTTCTACCCAAAGATTCGGATACATTTCAGATATCTGCAAAGGCATCAATCCTGAGAAGATAGCATTACGCGAATATTGTGTGGCAGTCGGTAGTATCGAAAGATACATGTCTTCATCAAAAGTAAAATCGGGTGCAAGCATGTCTTTTATTGCTGCCCATTGATCTAAACGAAAATTATCTATAAGAATGAAGAATAGTTTCTCGCCATTATCTAATCGCGGGAATATTTTTTTCTTAAATAGATCGGGGCTAATAATAGGTCTGTTATCCGGATTTTGAATCCATGAAACATAATTTTTCTTGATGAATTTACAAAAAGAATTATTGGCATCTTGCTTTTGTGCCACAATAAGTTCAAGCAAAGGATTTTGGGTTGCAGTGAGTTCCATTTCCCAGAATACGAGTTTTTTGTATACCTCTACCCATTCTTCGAAAGTATAAGAATCTCCAATCTGCATGCCTATCTTGTTGAACTCTTCACGATAACCCTCTACTGTTGCTTCGGTTACAATGTCGTGTTTGTGTAAGTTCTTTTTTATAGATGATAGTATTTGATTTGGATTAACAGGCTTAATTAAATAATCTGCTATTTTTTTTCCTATGGCATCGGTCATAATACCCTCGTCTTCACTCTTAGTGATCATAATTACGGGTATGTTGGGATCTATTTCTTTGATTTTGGTCAAGGTCTGTAAGCCTGTAAGTCCGGGCATGTTTTCATCTAGAAATACAAGGTTAAATTGTTCTTCTTTACAGCAATCAAGAGCATCTTGTCCGCTATTGACTGTTACGATCTCATAGCCTTTATCTTCTAAGAAAAGTACATGAGGGCGAAGTAATTCAATTTCATCATCAGCCCAAAGTATGCGATATTTTTTCATATAATCATCAATTATCTATTCTTATGTTTTAGTGCGTTTTTTTCTATCAGATAAAATAAAAAAAAGAAATTAATCAGCCTAAAGCAATAAAAATGTCTGTGACCTCAAAGTTAAGTATTTCTATATAACAAGAGTGTAATTGTGTGAGCTTAAATTATATCAATAGTTTTTTATTCGAATAAAATATGAAAATAGTAAGGTGTTTTTTTTGATATGTGCCTGATTTATTGTATTTTTGCACCTCAAATTACGAGGAAGTGGATAGTCTTCATGTGGTATTCTTTTGATACACACTTGATTGGCTATTTGTTCTTGTCGTATTTGTAATGTAGTTTAACCAAATAAAAATTGAATTTTTTAAGTTCTAAAAGTTAAAAGAAATGCCTACAATTCAACAATTAGTAAGAAAAGGACGGGCTGTTTTGGTTGAGAAGAGCAAGTCTCCAGCATTGGATTCTTGTCCTCAGAGAAGAGGTGTTTGTGTACGTGTGTATACAACAACTCCTAAAAAACCAAACTCGGCTATGCGTAAAGTAGCACGTGTGCGTTTGACAAACGGTAAAGAGGTGAATGCTTATATTCCTGGAGAAGGACATAACTTGCAAGAGCACTCTATTGTACTTGTTAGAGGTGGTCGTGTTAAAGATCTTCCAGGGGTACGTTATCACATCGTTCGTGGAACATTGGATACTGCCGGCGTGAATGGTCGTACGCAAAGACGCTCTAAATACGGAGCTAAGAGACCTAAAGCAGGAAAAGCGGCACCAGCAGCACCAGCTAAGGGAGGAAAGAAAAAATAATTTTTCGTTCCGATAATCGACATTTTTAATTAATTCAAGTATTAAAGTGTTTTTTAGTTTATTGGGTAGGCTACTATAAGGTTGAGTAAATGGTTCGGCGGAGCCGTTGAAGACAGGGAGATCGGCAACCAAAAACAAGAACAAAATTTTTAAACAAAAATGAGAAAAGCAAAACCAAAGAAAAGACAGGTACTTCCAGATCCTGTTTTCGGTGATGTAAAAGTTACAAAATTCGTAAATCACTTGATGTACGATGGTAAAAAAAGTACTTCTTACAGTATTTTTTATACTGCATTAGAAGTGGTTAAAAACAAACTTCCTAACGAAGAAAAGAGCTCTTTGGAAATTTGGAAAGCAGCTCTAGATAATGTGACTCCTCAGGTAGAAGTGAAGTCTCGCCGTGTAGGTGGTGCAACATTTCAAGTGCCAACAGAGATTCGTGCAGATCGCAAAGAATCTGTATCTATGAAAAATCTTATCCTTTATGCTCGCAAGAGAGGTGGTAAAACTATGGCTGATAAGCTAGCTGCAGAGATTGTAGATGCTTTCAATAACCAAGGTGGATCATATAAAAGAAAAGAAGATATGCATAGAATGGCTGAAGCTAACCGTGCATTTGCTCACTTCAGATTTTAATTAAGGAGATAAATTATACAATGGCAAAAGTTTTAGATAACTTAAATAATACCCGAAATATCGGGATCATGGCTCACATTGATGCTGGTAAAACTACCACATCAGAACGTATTCTTTTCTATACAGGACTAACTCACAAGATTGGTGAAACTCATGATGGTACAGCCACTATGGACTGGATGGATCAGGAGCAAGAGCGTGGTATTACTATCACATCTGCTGCTACTACCACTCAATGGAAGTATGACAATGAGATGTATAAGATAAACTTGATTGATACTCCGGGACACGTTGACTTTACTGTAGAGGTAGAGCGTTCATTGCGTGTGTTGGATGGAGCAATCGCTACATTTGATGCAGTATCAGGTGTTGAGCCTCAATCAGAAACAGTTTGGCGTCAAGCTGATAAATATGAAGTTCCACGTATTTGTTATGTGAACAAAATGGACCGTTCAGGTGCAAACTTCTTTGAAGTTGTTCGCCAAATTCGTGAGATGCTAGGAGCTAATCCGTGTCCTATTCAAATACCGGTAGGTGCTGAAGAGAAATTCACAGGTATTGTGGATCTAGTGACTATGAAATCTTATTTCTGGCATGATGAGACTATGGGAGCAGATTATCATGTGGAAGAAATTCCTGCTGATCTGTTAGCTGAAGCTCAAGAATGGAGAGAGAAAATGTTAGAATCAATCGCAGAATGTGATGATGTTTTGATGGAGAAATTCTTTGATGATCCTTCTACTATAACAGAAGATGAAATCAGAGTAGCTATCCGAAAAGGAACATTGGCTATGCAGATTACTCCAATGTTGTGTGGTTCTTCTTTCAAAAATAAAGGAGTTCAGCCATTGTTGGATTCTGTTTGTGCATACTTGCCAAGTCCGATGGATACTCCTGCAATTGAAGGTGTAGATCCAGAAGATTCTGAAAAAGTAATTGTACGTCATCCAAGTCCGGACGAACCATTTTGTGCTTTGGCATTTAAAATTGCTACAGACCCATTCGTAGGTCGTCTTTGTTTCTTCCGTGTTTATTCAGGGGAATTACATGCCGGTTCTTATGTATACAATACACGTTCAGGTAAAAAAGAACGTATCTCACGTTTGTTCCAGATGCACTCAAACAAACAAAACCCTAAAGAGGTGATTGGTTGTGGTGATATTGGTGCAGGTGTAGGTTTTAAAGATATTCGTACCGGAGATACTCTTTGTGACGAAAATCATCCTATCACACTTGAGGCAATGGATTTCCCAGATCCAGTAATCGGTATCTCTATTGAGCCTAAAACTCAAAAAGATGTTGATAAATTGGCTAATGGTTTAGCTAAACTATCTGAAGAAGATCCAACATTCCGTGTGCATACAGACGAGGATTCAGGTCAAACTATCATCGAAGGTATGGGTGAGCTTCACCTAGATGTTCTTATTGAGCGTTTGAAGCGTGAGTTTAAAGTAGAATGTAACCAAGGACGCCCTCAGGTATCTTATAAAGAGGCAATTACTGAAACAGTTGAGCTTCGCGAAGTTTATAAGAAACAATCAGGAGGTCGTGGTAAATTTGCTGATATCATTGTTAAAGTGGGTCCTGCTGATGCAGACTTCGAAGGTTCTCTTCAATTTGTTGATGAGGTGAAAGGTGGTAATATTCCTAAGGAATTTGTACCTTCAGTTCAAAAAGGATTTTTGAACTCTATGAAGAATGGTGTTTTGGCTGGTTTTGCTTTAGATAAAATGAAAGTTACTTTGGTTGACGGATCATTCCACCCTGTGGATTCGGATCAGTTGTCATTTGAGCTTTGTGCTAGATTTGCATTTAAGTCGGCATCAGAAAAAGCTCGTCCTGTATTACTTGAGCCAATCATGAAACTTGAGGTGGTAACACCAGAAGAAAGCATGGGTGATGTGATCGGTGACTTGAACAAGCGTCGTGGACAGGTAGAAGGAATGGAATCAAGCCGTTCTGGAGCTCGTATTGTTAAGGCAAAAGTTCCATTAGCTGAAATGTTCGGCTATGTAACTTCATTGAGAACGATTACTTCGGGTCGTGCAACATCAGCAATGGTGTTTGATCACTACGCAGAAGTGTCTTCTTCGATTGCTAAACAAGTCTTGACTGAATGTCAAGGTCGAGTAGATCTTATTAAATAAGAAAAACTGTTTTGCAAACTGTGGTTAGTAAATGACTCTTAATCACGGTTTGCATTACTATATAAAAACAACCCTTAATTTAAAAGACTGAAATGAGTCAAAAAATTAGAATCAAACTGAAATCTTACGATTACAACCTGGTTGACAAATCAGCTGAGAAAATCGTGAAGACAGTTAAAGCTACGGGTGCTGTGGTTAGTGGACCAATTCCATTGCCTACTCACAAACGTATTTTTACTGTTAACCGTTCGACTTTCGTTAACAAAAAGTCACGCGAACAATTTGAGCTATCTTCTTATAAGAGATTGATCGACATCTATAGCTCAACAGCTAAAACTGTAGATGCTTTGATGAAACTTGAATTACCAAGTGGTGTAGAAGTAGAAATTAAAGTTTGATAAACACGTAAATCAATTAAAGAAATGCCAGGATTATTAGGAAAAAAAATCGGAATGACATCCGTTTTCAGTGCCGAGGGAAAGAATGTTCCATGCACTGTTATCGAAGTGGGTCCTTGTGTTGTTACTCAAGTGAAAACTGTAGAAAATGACGGTTATGAAGCTGTTCAGATCGGTTTTGTTGATGCTAAAGATAAGCATACAAGCAAGCCTTTACAAGGTCACTTTAAAAAAGCAGGAGTAGCACCCAAAAGACACTTGGCCGAGTTCAAGTATGAAGAGAAATACAATCTAGGAGACGTTATTACTGTAGACGGAATGTTTTCGTTGGATGATCCTTATTTGGATATAACGGGAGTGTCTAAAGGTAAAGGTTTTCAGGGGGTTGTTAAACGCCACGGCTTTGCTGGGGTTGGTCAGGCTACATTAGGACAACATAATCGTCTGCGTGCACCAGGTTCTATCGGAGCTTGTTCTTATCCAGCTAAGGTATTCAAAGGAACAAGAATGGGTGGACAAATGGGTAACAAGCAAGTTACTGTACAAAATCTCGTGCTTATTAAGATAATTCCGGAACACAACCTTTTATTAATCAAAGGTTCTATCCCGGGTAGTAAAGGTTCAATCGTTAGAATAGAAAGATAATGGAGCTTAGTGTATTAAATATAAACGGTAAAGATACCGGCAAGAAAGTATCGTTGGACGATGCTATCTATGGAATTGAGCCTAACGACCATGTTCTTTGGTTAGATGTAAAGCAGTATTTGGCTAATCAACGTCAAGGTACTCATAAGTCTAAAGAAAGAAGTGAATTGTCGGGTAGTACACGTAAACTGATCAAACAAAAAGGTGGAGGTGGAGCTCGTCGTGGCGATATCAAATCTCCTCTATTGGTTGGGGGTGCTCGTGTTTTTGGGCCAAAACCAAGAGATTATAGCTTTAAATTGAACAAGAAAGTGAAAGTTCTTGCTCGTAAATCAGCATTGGCATACAAAGCAATAGGGAATCAAATCGTAGTAGTCGAGGATTTCAATTTCGAAACTCCAAAAACAAAAGATTTTATTGCTTTGACTAATAGTTTGCAAGTGGCTGATAAAAAGGTAGTTTTGGTTTTGTCGGATCAAAATAAAAACGTATATTTGTCGGCTCGTAATTTAGAGCGAGTTAAAGTTGTAACTGCTTCTGAGATAAATGCTTATACTATATTGAACTGTACTAGTTTGATATTGGCAGAATCTTCGATTGCGGTAATTGATAAACTTTTAAAAGCATAAGGAGGTAAAAAATGGGTATTTTAATTAAACCAATTCTAACAGAAAAACAAACAGCGATCTCTGAGAAATTTCCGAATCGTTATGGTTTTCGTGTTGCTCCTAGTGCAAATAAGGTGGAAATCAAAAATGCAATAGAGCAAATTTACGGAGTGAAAGTAGATGTTGTGAACACAATGAACTATGCCGGGAAACGCAAAAGCCGTTTTACTAAAGCTGGTGTAGTTAGTGGAAAAACTCCTGCTTACAAGAAAGCAATCGTAACCTTGAAAGAAGGTGAAGTAATAGACTTTTTTAGTAATATCTAAGATAAAAAATGGCAGTACGTAAATTAAAGCCCACAACACCGGGGCAAAGACACAAAATTATTGGTACATTCGAAGAAATCACTGCAAGTGTACCAGAGAAATCTCTTGTAGTCGGAAAGAAAATTTCGGGTGGTCGTAACAATACTGGGAAAATGACAGTTCGCAACGTAGGTGGCGGTCATAAAAGAAAGTACAGACTAATCGATTTCAAGAGAACAAAAGACGGAGTACCTGCTACAGTGGCAACAATTGAATACGACCCGAATCGTTCGGCTCGTATTGCTTTGTTACATTACGCAGACGGAGCAAAAGCTTATATGATTGCTCCTAATGGCCTGCAGGTAGGTCAAACAGTGATGTCAGGTGCTAATGCAGCGCCTGAGGTAGGAAATGCTTTGCCTTTGGCAAATATTCCTATTGGTACAGTAGTACATAATTTAGAATTACGCCCAGGACAAGGAGCGAAATTAGTTCGTTCGGCAGGGGGATTTGCACAGTTAACTTCTCGCGAAGGAGACTATGCTATCGTTAGAATGCCTTCTGGTGAAACACGTAAAATACTTTCAGCTTGTAAAGCAACTGTAGGTAGTGTTGGTAACTCTGATCATGCACTTGAAAAATCAGGTAAAGCTGGTCGCTCTAGATGGCTTGGAAATCGTCCTCGTGTTAGAGGTGTAGTAATGAACCCTGTCGATCACCCCATGGGTGGTGGTGAAGGTCGTGCTTCAGGAGGACACCCAAGATCACGTAAAGGATTGTATTCTAAAGGTCTTAAAACAAGAGCTCCAAAGAAACATTCTTCTAAGTATATAATTGAAAGAAGAAAGAAGTAACCTGATTTAATTTAAAAAATTATGAGTCGTTCGTTAAAAAAAGGCCCGTATATTAATGTAAAGCTTGAGAAAAAAGTTTTGGCTATGAATGAGTCAGGCAAAAAAGCTGTTGTTAAGACATGGGCAAGGGCTTCAATGATTTCTCCGGATTTTGTAGGTCATACTATAGCTGTACATAATGGAAATAAATTTATTCCTGTTTATGTAACAGAAAATATGGTAGGTCACAAATTAGGAGAATTTGCTCTAACTCGTACTTTCCGTGGACACGGTGGTAACAAGAAGAGATAATCAAGCAAAAGCCAAAATTTATTCAACAAAAAAGAAACATTAATATAAAATGGGTAAGAGAAAAAGAATAGCAGCTGACGCTAGAAAAGAAGCTAAACAAGCAGTTTCTTTAGCTAAGTTGAATAACGTTCCTACTTCACCACGTAAAATGCGCTTAGTTGCAGATATGGTGAGAGGTATGGAAGCGTTTAGAGCTCTTGGCGTTTTGAAATTCTCAAATAAAGAAGCGGCAGCAAGAGTTGAGAAATTGTTGCGTTCCTCTATTGCTAACTGGGAAGCTAAAAATGAGCGTAAAGCCGAGAGTGGTGAACTTTATGTGTCTTCGATATATGTAGACGGAGGTGCGATGTTGAAAAGACTTCGTCCTGCTCCACAAGGTAGAGGTTACAGAATTCGTAAACGTTCGAATCATGTAACTATTACAGTTGATGCACTTAGTAATAAAAAACAAAATTAATTTAGCCAGATGGGACAAAAAATCAATCCGATAGCAAATCGTTTAGGTATAATAAGAGGATGGGATTCTAACTGGTACGGCGGCAATAACTACGGTGAAACTCTGTTAGAAGATAGCAAAATCCGTAAATACTTAAATGCCCGCTTGGCAAAAGCTAGTGTATCTCGTATCGTGATCGAAAGAACTTTGAAACTTGTAACTATTACTGTATGTACAGCTCGTCCTGGTATTATTATCGGAAAAGGCGGTCAGGAAGTAGACAAGCTAAAAGAGGAATTAAAGAAAATTACAGATAAAGATATTCAAATCAATATATTTGAAATCAAAAAACCTGAGTTAGATGCAGTAATTGTAGCTAATAATATCGCACGCCAGTTGGAAGGTAAAATTGCTTACCGTCGTGCAATCAAAATGGCTATAGCTTCAACTATCAGAATGGGTGCTGAAGGTATTAAAATTCAAATCTCTGGACGTTTGAACGGCGCTGAAATGGCTCGTTCTGAAATGTACAAAGAAGGAAGAACTCCGCTTCACACATTCCGTGCTGATATTGATTATGCTCATGCTGAGGCTTTGACTAAAGTTGGTTTGCTCGGTATCAAAGTATGGATTTGTCGTGGAGAAATTTATGGCAAGAAAGACCTTGCTCCATCATTTGTAGTATCTAAAGAACCATCTTCTTCTCAAAACAGAGGAAATGATAATCGTAGATCAAACGATGGTAGAGGTTTCAAGAAAGGAAAGAGAAAATAAGAATTAAACATTTGAAAAAAGATGTTACAACCGAAGAAAACAAAATTTAGAAGACAGCAAAAAGGTCGCATGAAAGGTAATGCCCAAAGAGGCAGCCAACTTGCTTTCGGTTCGTTCGGTATCAAGACCCTTGAGACCAAATGGATTACCGGACGTCAGATCGAAGCGGCTCGTATTGCTGTAACTCGTTACATGCAACGTCAAGGTCAGGTTTGGGTGAGAATTTTCCCAGATAAGCCTATTACAAAGAAACCTGCTGAAGTGCGTATGGGTAAGGGTAAGGGTTCGCCAGAAGGATTTGTGGCGCCTGTTACTCCAGGAAGAATGATTTTCGAAATCGAAGGTGTATCTTTTGAAGTAGCTAAAGAAGCATTACGCTTGGCTGCTCAAAAATTACCAGTAACTACAAAATTTGTAGTACGCAGAGATTATGATTTAACTCAAAATTCTTAAGCACTATGAAAATTGCAGAAGTAAAAGAATTGTCCGATAAGGATTTAGCAGAAAGATTGAATGTCGAAAAACTGGCATTGGATCAATTAGTTTTGAACCACAGTGTGACTCCATTGGATAACCCTGCTAAGATTAAAGAAAAGCGTCGTGATATCGCTCGTATCTTGACAGTGTTGCGTCAAAGAGAAATAAATAAAAAGTAATAAGAGCTGATGGAAACTAGAAATTTAAGAAAAGAAAGAATCGGGGTCGTTTTCAGTAATAAAATGGATAAGACCGTTACTGTTGCTGTAAAATGGAAAGAAAAACACCCTATCTACGGGAAGTTCGTTAATAAAACGAAGAAATTTCATGCTCATGATGAAAAAAACGAGTGTAACATCGGTGATACTGTAAGAATCATGGAAACTCGTCCTTTGAGCAAACTAAAAAGATGGAGATTAATCGAAATAATCGAAAGGGCTAAATAAAATGATACAACAAGAATCAAGATTAGTAGTAACGGACAACAGTGGAGCTAGAGAGGCTCTATGTATTCGCGTACTAGGAGGCACAAGAAGACGCTATGCATCTGTAGGAGATATTATAGTAGTTGCTATCAAGAATGTGATCCCTTCAAGTGATGTTAAGAAAGGTGCAGTAACTAAAGCAATGGTTGTTCGTACAAAAAAAGAAGTACGTAGAGCTGACGGATCATACATCCGTTTTGATGACAATGCTTGTGTATTGTTAAATGCTGCCGGTGAAATCAGAGGAAGCCGTATTTTCGGACCGGTAGCAAGAGAATTGCGTTCGGTAAATATGAAAATCGTTTCTTTAGCACCAGAGGTACTTTAATCTAAATAAATCTAGACGGTAATGAGTAAGTTACATATAAAGAAAGGTGACATCGTTTATGTGAACACCGGTACAGACAAAGGCAAGACAGGTCGCGTTGTTAAAGTCATTATTGACAAACAACGTGCCATTGTTGAAGGTCTGAACATGGTATCTAAGCATACTAAGCCTAATGCGAAAAATCCTCAAGGAGGTATTGAGAAAGTAGAAGCTCCTATTCATATATCTAACCTGAATGTGGTTGATCCTGAATCAGGAAAACCAACCAGAGTAGGTCGTAAAGAATTGAATGGTAAGCTAGTGCGTTATTCTAAAAAAACAGGGAAGGAGATTAAATAATGAGCAATACAACAACTCTTAAAACAGAATATAAAGATCGTATTGTTTCTTCTCTGATGAAAGAATTCGGTTATAAGTCGTCAATGCAAGTTCCTGTTCTTAAAAAGATTGTTATCAATCAAGGTTTAGGAATAGCAGTTGCTGATAAAAAGATCATAGAAACAGCAATCAATGAATTGAGTGCTATTACAGGTCAAAAAGCTGTAGCTACAGTATCTAAGAAAGATATTTCGAACTTTAAGTTACGTAAAAAAATGCCTATTGGTGTAATGGTAACATTGCGTCATAACCAAATGTACGAATTTTTGGAAAGACTTGTAAAAGTTGCACTTCCTCGTATTCGTGACTTCAAAGGTATCGAAAGCAAACTTGATGGTCGTGGTAACTATACATTAGGTATCCAAGAGCAAATCATTTTCCCTGAAATTAATATCGATGCAATTAACAAAATTCTGGGAATGAATATTACCTTTGTAACTTCTGCGAAAACAGATGAAGAAGGCTATGCTCTTTTGAGAGAATTTGGTTTACCATTTAAGAACGCAAAAAAAGAATTGATATAAGATGGCAAAAGAATCAATGAAAGCCCGTGAGGTTAAAAGAGCAAAATTAGTAGCTAAATATGCAGCTAAAAGAGCTCAATTGAAGTCTGAAGGAGATTACGAAGGTCTTCAAGCTCTGCCTAAGAATGCGTCTCCAGTTCGTCTACACAACAGATGTAGTATGACTGGTCGTCCAAAAGGGTATTTACGCCAATTTGGAATTTCTCGTATTCAATTTAGAGAAATGGCTTCTAAAGGCTTAATACCAGGTATCAAAAAAGCTAGCTGGTAATACACAGAATTTTTTTTAGAATTAAATATTGTTCCGGGTTTCGGAATTAATTTAAATCAATTTTATAATGACAGATCCAATAGCAGATTATTTGACGCGCTTGAGAAACGCCATCATGGCTAAGCACAGAGTGGTAGAAATACCAGCGTCAAATTTGAAAAAAGAAATCACAAAGATTCTTTTTGAAAAAGGCTACATACTTAACTATAAGTTTGTAGAAGAAGGTCCTCAAGGTTCAATAAAAATTGCCTTGAAATATGACCCCGTAAATAAAGTGAATGCGATAAAGAAATTGATTCGTATCTCAACTCCAGGTCTTCGTAAGTATACAGGATACAAAGAAATGCCAAGAGTCCTTAATGGTCTTGGTATTGCTGTATTGTCTACCTCTAAAGGTATTATGACTGACAAAGAAGCTCGCGGTTTGAAAGTGGGTGGAGAAGTTTTATGTTATGTTTATTAATTAAGAGGAGGTATACTATGTCAAGAATTGGAAAATTACCTATAACTATCCCTGCGGGAGTTACCGTAAGTGTGGATAAAGACAATTTGGTTACCGTAAAAGGTGCAAAAGGTGAATTAACTCAAAGTGTAAATCCTGATATCAAAGTTTCTGTTGACGCTGATGTGTTGACGGTTACTCGTCCAACTGATGAAAAAGAGCATCGTGCGTTGCATGGTCTTTACAGATCGTTGATAAATAACATGGTTATTGGAGTTTCTGAAGGATATCGTAAAGAGTTAGAATTAGTAGGGGTTGGTTATCGTGCATCTAATGCAGGACAACAATTAGACCTTTCTCTAGGTTATACTCACAACATTCATATGTTGTTACCAAAAGAGATAATCATAGAAACTAAATCTGAGAGAAATAAGAATCCTCTAATCATTTTAGAATCTTGCGATAAAGAGCTTATCGGTATGGTGTGTGCTAAAATCCGTTCATTCCGTAAACCAGAACCTTATAAAGGTAAAGGTATTCGTTTTGTGGGTGAAGTTATACGTCGTAAGTCTGGTAAATCGGCAGGTAAATAATTTACGTAAACTGTAAAAATCATGACAACGAAGACAGATAGAAGAAATAAGATAAAGTTAGATGTACGTAGTAAAATACAAGGTACAACTGAACGTCCACGTTTGACAGTTTTCAGAAGTAACAAGCAAATTTATGCTCAGGTTATCGACGATTTAACTGGAAAAACTCTAGCTTCTGCTTCTTCTCTTAAATTGAGTGAAAAAGCTCCTAAGAAAGAGATTGCGGCTAAAGTAGGTGAACTAGTAGCTAAGGCTGCTCAAGAAGCAGGCATTACATCTGTAGTATTTGACCGAAATGGTTATTTATACCACGGTAGAGTTAAAGAAATGGCAGATGCTGCCCGTAAAGGTGGACTTAAATTTTAATACAAATGGCAGGAATTAATAATAAAGTAAAATCGACCAACGATATCGAACTGAAGGACAGATTGGTGGCTATCAATCGTGTTACAAAAGTAACAAAGGGTGGTCGTACGTTCAGTTTCGCAGCTATCGTCGTTGTAGGTAACGAAGATGGTATAGTTGGTTGGGGCCTAGGTAAAGCCGGTGAGGTGACTACAGCCATTGCCAAAGGAGTTGAAGCTGCTAAGAAAAACCTGATCAAAGTTCCGGTTTTGAAAGGAACTATCCCTCACGAACAAGTTGCTCGTTTTGGAGGATCAGAAGTTTTCATCAAACCAGCTTCTCCCGGTACAGGAGTAAAAGCAGGAGGTGCGATGCGTGCTGTGCTTGAAAGTGTTGGTGTAACTGACGTTCTTGCAAAATCTAAAGGTTCTTCTAACCCTCACAACTTAGTGAAGGCTACAATTGAAGCTTTAGGTGAACTAAGAGATGCGTATACTGTTGCTCAAAACAGAGGAGTGTCTATGGAAAAAGTGTTTAAAGGTTAATTTGCAAGAAAACAAAATTATGGCAACAATTAAAATTAAACAAGTTAGAAGCAGAATCAATAGCCCTATTGATCAAAAGAGAACATTAGATGCTCTAGGGTTGAGAAAATTGAATAGAGTGGTTGAACATCCAGATAATCCAGCAATAAGAGGGATGATCGAGAAAGTAAAGCACTTAGTTTCTATAGTAGAGTAATAATCTAGTAAAAGATAAAAAATCTAAGCATATGAATTTATCGAATTTAAAACCTGCTGAAGGTGCTACTAAAACAAGAAAAAGAATCGGTCGTGGTACCGGATCGGGTTTAGGTGGTACTTCTACAAGAGGTCATAAAGGTGCTAAGTCTAGATCGGGTTATTCAAAGAAGATCGGTTTTGAAGGAGGTCAAATGCCTATCCAACGTCGTCTTCCTAAATATGGCTTTAAAAATATCAACCGTGTTGAATATAAAGCTATTAATTTGAATGTACTTCAAGATTTGGCTGATGCTCAAAAACTAACAAAAATTGATATTCAAACTCTGATCAATGCTGGTTTTGTTTCATCTAAGCACTTAGTGAAGATTTTAGGTAATGGAGCATTAACTGTAAAGTTAGATGTTGAAGCTCATTCTTTCTCTAAGTCAGCAGAGGCTGCTATTATAGCAGTAGGTGGAACCGCAACAAAACTGAAGTAAGATGGGATTTGTAAAAACAATAGAAAATATATGGAAGATTGAGGATCTGCGCAAACGGATTCTCACTACTTTCTTTTTCGTAGTGATCTATCGTTTTGGTACACATGTTGTGTTGCCGGGCGTAAATCCAGCGGATTTGGAAGCTCTTCGCCACAGTGCATCCGGAGGATTATTAGGCTTGCTTGATATGTTTTCTGGTGGTGCTTTTGCAAATGCTTCTATTTTTGCATTGGGTATTATGCCTTATATCTCAGCTTCGATTGTAATCCAGCTGTTGGGTATAGCACTACCGTACTTTCAAAAACTACAAAAAGAAGGAGAAAGTGGACGTAATAAGCTTAACCAATATACTCGTTATCTGACATTAGTGATACTTCTATTTCAAGGCCCTGCCTATTTGCTAGGTGCTTTGCAAGGAGCTGCTCCTGGAGGATTCTGGAGTTTTCTATTGCCTTCAACCATCATTTTGGCAGGCGGTAGTATGTTTGTACTATGGTTAGGTGAGCGTATCACCGATAAAGGTATTGGAAACGGTATTTCGTTTATAATACTAGTTGGTATTATTGCTCGATTGCCTCATGCTTTGGTTGGAGAGTTTACTTCCCGTCTGAGTGATAGTGCTGGTGGTCTGATCGTATTTTTGCTTGAAATAGTATTTTTACTTTTTGTTATTGCAATGGCAATACTTCTTGTACAAGGTACTCGCAAGATACCGGTACAGTATGCAAAACGTATCGTTGGCAATAAACAATATGGTGGTGCACGTCAGTATATCCCATTAAAAGTAAATGCTGCCAACGTGATGCCTATCATTTTCGCTCAAGCGATTATGTTTATCCCTGTTGCTGTGGCTGGATTTACAACTGCAGATAAATCTGGATGGTTCATGCGTTCTATGACTGATAATACCAGTTGGTTATATTGCCTTATATTTGCTTTTTTAATTATAGCATTTACATGGTTTTATACTGCGGTTACTATCAATCCAATACAAATGGCTGATGAATTAAAAAGAAATAATGGATTTATTCCCGGAATTAAACCTGGAAAGAAAACGGCTGATTATATAGACCTTATTATGTCTCGTATAACTCTACCCGGTTCATTATTCTTGGCTCTAGTTGCTATCTTACCTGCTTTTGCAAGTTTGATTGGAATTAGTAAAGAATTTTCTCACTTTTTCGGTGGTACTTCTTTATTGATTTTGGTTGGGGTAGTATTGGATACTTTACAACAAATCGAAAGTCACTTGTTGATGAGACATTATGATGGTTTGTTGAAGTCAGGTAGAATAAAAGGTCGTTCAGGATCAATTGCGGCATATTAAGTAAGTTTAGTATAGATCAATGATTTTCCTAAAAACAGAAGAAGAAATAGAATTAATGCGTGAGAGTAACCGCTTGGTTGGTATGACTCTAGGCGAAGTTGCCAAACATATCAAGCCGGGGGTTACTACACTGCATTTAGATAAAATAGCTGAAGAATTTATCAGAAGTCATGGAGCAATTCCATCTTTTAAAGGCTATAAGGGTGCACCGGGTACAATTGATTTTACTGGGAGTATATGTGCTTCGGTGAATGATGTTGTAGTGCATGGTATACCTGGAGGTTATGTTCTTAAAGACGGAGATATAATATCAGTTGATTGCGGAACTGAAAAGAATGGTTTTTGTGGAGATTCAGCCTATACTTTTTGTGTAGGAGAGGTTTCTGAAGAAGCGAAAGCTTTATTGAGAGCTACTAAGGAATCTTTATATAAAGGTATAGAAAAGGCCATCGAAGGTAATCGTATCGGAGATATTAGTGAAGCCGTTCAGTCTCATTGTGAAAAACTGCGATATTCGGTAGTACGTGAATTAGTTGGTCATGGTATCGGTCGTAAGATGCATGAAGCTCCCGAAGTTCCTAATTATGGAAGACGAGGAACTGGTCCTTTATTAAAAAAAGGAATGTGTATTGCTATTGAGCCAATGATTAATCAAGGAAGTAAGAATGTTGTGTTTGAAAGCGATGGATGGACAGTAAGAACAAAGGATAGAAAACTATCAGCTCATTTCGAACATACAGTTTCGATTCGAGAAGGTAAAGCTGATATCTTATCTACGTTCGAGTTTATTGAGGCTGTGTTAGGAAATAACGGAATCTAATTTAATTTTTTATGGCTAAACAAGCATCAATAGAACAAGATGGCGTAATTGTAGAAGCATTGTCTAATGCAATGTTTCGTGTAGAGTTAGAAAATGGACATGAAATTACTGCACATATTTCGGGTAAAATGCGTATGCATTACATTAAAATACTACCAGGAGATAAAGTGCGAGTTGAAATGTCTCCATATGATTTGACTAAAGGTCGAATCTCTTTCAGATACAAATAAAAAAACAAGATATGAAAGTAAGAGCATCATTAAAGAAGCGTACTGGTGATTGTAAAATTGTCAGAAGAAAAGGTCGCTTATACGTAATAAACAAAAAAAACCCTAAGTACAAACAACGTCAGGGATAATTTACTAATTTTGCAAAAATAATCAAGTATATGGCTATAAGAATAGTTGGTGTCGATTTACCGCAAAATAAGAGAGGCGAAATTGCCTTGACATATATATATGGTATCGGACGTAGTAATTCTAATAAAATTTTAGAACAAGCAGGTGTTGATAGAAATCTTAAAGTAAAAGATTGGACAGATGAACAAGCGGGAACAATCCGTGAATTAATCTCAAGTCAATTTAAAGTTGAAGGAGATTTGAGATCTGAAGTTCAGTTGAACATTAAGCGCCTAATGGATATCGGTTGTTACCGTGGTATTCGTCACCGTATTGGCTTACCTCTAAGAGGACAAAGCACTAAAAATAACGCTCGTACACGCAAGGGCAAAAAGAAAACTGTTGCAAACAAGAAAAAGGCTACAAAATAATAGTTTGATATGGCAAAAAAAACAGTCGCAGCTAAAAAAAGAAACGTTAAAGTGGATGCAAACGGACAAGTTCATGTGCATTCTTCATTTAACAATATTATTATTTCGATTACAAACAGCGAAGGTCAAGTGATCAGCTGGTCATCTGCAGGTAAAATGGGTTTTAGAAGTTCTAAGAAAAACACCCCTTATGCAGCTCAAATGGCAGCGTCAGATTGTGCTAAAGTAGCATATGACCTAGGCTTGAGAAAAGTGAAAGTGTTTGTAAAGGGTCCAGGAAACGGGCGTGAGTCTGCAATCCGTACAATACATGGTGCAGGAATAGAGGTGTCAGAAATAGTTGACGTTACTCCACTTCCTCATAATGGATGTCGTCCTCCAAAACACAGAAGAGTTTAATCCCAATTTCTAAGTTAGAAACATGAGTTGTGATTGATTGCAAGTAACCCTCTCTGTAATCGCGGCTGCACAATTCTCGCTTCTTTTTAATGTTTTAATTTTAAAAAAATGGCAAGATATACAGGACCAAAATCAAGAATAGCCCGTAAATTCGGTGAGCCTATCTTCGGACCAGATAAAGTTCTTTCTAGAAAGAACTATCCTCCCGGACAACATGGTAATGGTAGAAAGAAAAAGACTTCTGAATATGGTATTCAGTTGCGTGAAAAACAAAAAGCTAAATATACTTACGGAGTATTGGAAAAACAATTCCGTAACTTGTTTGAAAAAGCTGCAAGTGCTCGTGGTATTACAGGTGAGGTTTTATTACAATTCCTAGAATCAAGACTTGACAACGTTGTATTCCGCTTGGGTATAGCTCCTACAAGAGCTGCTGCCCGTCAGTTGGTTTCACACCGTCATATTTTGGTAGAGGGTAAAATTGTTAATATACCATCATATTCTGTTAAACCAGGACAAATAATATCTGTTCGCGAAAAATCAAAATCTTTAGAGGTTATTGATAATGCTTTATCTGGATTCAACCACAGCAAATATCCTTGGATAGAGTGGGACAATTCATCTAAATCAGGTAAATATTTGCACTTACCTGAAAGAGCAGATATTCCAGAGAACATAAAAGAACAGTTGATAGTAGAATTGTATTCTAAAGATTAATTTCATGGCGATATTAGCATTTCAAAAACCCGATAAAGTATTGATGTTAGAAGCGGACAACTTCTTCGGTAAGTTCGAGTTTCGTCCGTTGGAACCTGGCTACGGTATTACTGTAGGTAATGCTCTTCGCCGTATTCTCCTTTCTTCACTTGAAGGTTTTGCTATTACTTCTATAAAAATCGATGGTGTTGAGCATGAATTTGCTACAGTACCGGGAGTTATAGAGGATGTAACAAATATAATCTTGAATCTGAAAAAAGTTCGATTTAAACAAATAGTCGAAGAAATAGAGAATGAGAAAGTAAGCATTACTATTTCGGGTTCCGAAGTGTTCAAAGCTGGAGATATAGGTAAGCATTTATCTGGGTTTGAAGTTTTAAATCCTGAATTGGTGGTTTGCCACTTAGATCCAAGTGCGAATCTTCAAATTGAGTTGACAATTAACAAAGGTCGTGGATACGTTCCCGCAGACGAGAACCGTAGTCTTTCCGATGATGTTAATGTAATCGCAATTGACTCTATCTATACTCCGATCCGTAATGTGAAATACTCTATCGAAAACTATCGTGTAGAGCAAAAAACAGATTACGAAAAATTAGTGATAGAAATATCGACTGATGGATCTATACATCCAAAAGATGCACTGAAAGAAGCTGCTAAAATTCTTATCCATCACTTCATGTTGTTTTCTGATGAGAAAATCTTATTGGAGCAAACAGAAACTGATGGAAACGAAGAGTTTGATGAAGAAATACTTCACATGCGCCAATTGTTGAAAAGCAAGTTAGTAGATATGAACCTATCGGTTCGTGCTCTGAACTGTTTGAAATCGGCTGAAGTAGAAACTTTAGGAGAGCTTGTTCAGTTCAATAAAAACGACCTTCTTAAATTCCGTAACTTCGGTAAGAAATCTCTTACAGAGTTAGACGAATTATTAGATAGTCTGAACCTTTCTTTTGGTATGGATATATCCAAATATAAATTAGATAAAGATTAATAAGCGATGAGACATAATAAAAAATTTAATCACTTAGGTCGTACTAATACGCATAGAAACGCAATGTTATCTAACATGTGTGCTTCTTTAATCATGCACAAGCGTATTTTTACTACTGTAGCAAAAGCAAAGGCTTTAAGGAAAGTTATTGAGCCTATCATTACTAAATCAAAGGAAGATACTACTCACTCAAGACGTTTAGTATTCCAAGATCTTCAAAGTAAATCAGCTGTAACAGAATTGTTCCAAAATGTATCTGTAAAAGTTGCAGATCGTCCAGGTGGATATACTCGTATAATCAAAACCGGAAATCGTTTAGGAGACAATGCTTCAATGTGTTTTATTGAGTTAGTAGACTACAATGAAAATATGTTGAAAGAAACTACTAAAGCTGCTGCTAAACCTAAGACACGTCGTTCTAAGAAGAAAGCAGATGATACTGAAGTAGCTGCTGAAGCAGTCAAAGAAACTAAGGCTAAAGCTCCTAAAGCAGCTAAAGCTAAAGTAGAAGACGAAGACAAAAAAACTGAGGAATAATTATATATTACTCTTAAAAAAAGCACTCTCAATATTGGGAGTGCTTTTTTTATGTTATAATGTTAGACTATATATCAGGTCTAATTGACCGAAAAGTTGGATTTGATAATAGAATTAGACTTATTGTAATTTGTCTATTCGTATGAGTCTAGCTAAGAAAATACAAACCGCCAGCACATCCTAAGAGCAAACCTAATATGCTGCTGAATATAATAATTCCAATTATCTTAATAATACTTTTAAACAGATTATTTTCGAATATCCGATAGAATGTCCAGCTCATATATAAATAAGATAGTAGAAGTGGTAAAAAGAGGTTTAAAGTAGGGAAAATGTAATGTAGAGGAAGAAGTATTATTAAGAATAATATTTGGATGCCAATCATATATGAATTGATGACCAAGTGTTCAAAATAATTATAATTACTCTTTCTAAATAATATAAACGAGAACAAGGCATTAAATGGTATGAGAAGATAGGTTATCAAAGCATAGTGCTTGTAAAGCCAGTCAAACGTAATTTGTATTGCGCTTTGTGTCTGAGAAGAGCTACTTATAATATCTACATTAGGATATATGTGCAAATAATGGCTCAAAAAACCATATATAGTTGCTAGAATAGTAACAAAAGCAAAAGGCTTAAAATGTTTTGCCCTTTTTCCTGAAAGATATCCCTTCAACATTTGACTAGGCCTCAGAATTAATTCCTTTATTGTATAGAGAATCCCTTTATCAACATGAAATATGCTATGTTGAATTTCGTGTATTAAATAATGAAAGTCGATTCTCTGAGCTTTCATGAACTGTCCACATGATGGGCAATATTTAGTATTCGATTGATTATTGCAGTTTTTACAAACTATTTCCATATATTTTAGACTAATAATTATAAAACAAAATAAATAAAAAAGGCGATAAGTTATTATTTTATCGCCTTTTATAAATTTATATATGTCTTTAGAATTCCGCGTTATTTGGTGTTCTAGGAAATGGTATAACATCTCTAATGTTGCCCATACCTGTAATAAAGAGCATAAGACGCTCAAAACCTAATCCGAATCCGGCATGAGGTGCTGTTCCAAATTTGCGGGTTTCTAAATACCACCAAATTGGGTCAGCATTCATTCCTGTTTCTTTAATGCGATTCATTAGCTTGTCATAATCAGCTTCACGTTCTGATCCACCAATAATCTCTCCGATTTTGGGGAAAAGAACATCCATGCCACGAACCGTTTTTCCATCCTCATTCTGCTTCATATAGAAAGACTTGATCTCTTTCGGATAATCAGTCAGGATAACCGGACATTTGAAGTGCTGCTCTACCAGATAGCGTTCATGTTCTGATTGAAGATCTGCACCCCAATAAACAGGAAATTCGAATTTGTGTTTACTTTCTTCCAGAATTTTCACACCTTCAGTGTAAGTTAAACGAATGAACTTATTATTGGTAACAAAGTTTAATCTGTCGATTAATTCTTTATCGTATTTCTCTGCTAAGAATGCAATATCATCTTTACAATTTTCAAGAGCATATTTGATCAAGTATTG
Source organism: Dysgonomonas sp. HDW5A (assembly GCF_011299555.1). Classification (NCBI taxonomy): domain Bacteria; kingdom Pseudomonadati; phylum Bacteroidota; class Bacteroidia; order Bacteroidales; family Dysgonomonadaceae; genus Dysgonomonas; species Dysgonomonas sp. HDW5A. Next base: position 2,286,118 of record NZ_CP049857.1, read on the forward strand.
TAAAAAGTCCTCAGCCAAATCCATATTGTCATTGATGTCATAGAATGCGACTTCAGGTTCTATCATCCAGAACTCAGCAAGGTGGCGTGGGGTATTTGAGTTTTCTGCACGAAATGTAGGGCCAAAAGTGTATATCGCACCTAATGCCATAGCTCCAAGTTCTCCTTCTAGTTGTCCTGAAACAGTAAGATTGGTTTGACGGCCAAAGAAATCTTGACTATAATCTACTGCACCTGTTTCGGTACGAGGTGTATTGTTGAAATCAAGAGTTGTTGCCTGGAACATAGAGCCTGCTCCTTCAGCATCAGAAGCTGTAATGATAGGAGTATGCAAATAAAAGAATCCATGGTCGTTAAAGTATTTATGAATAGCAAACGACATGTGATGACGCATACGTAGAATTGCTCCAAAAGTGTTTGTTCTTGGACGCAAATGTGCTATTTCGCGCAGATACTCTAATGAAGGACCATTTTTTTGCTTTTGCAAGGGGTACTCTTCAGGGTCTGCAACACCGTATATTTCTATTTCTTTGGCTTGTATTTCGCAGTTTTGTCCTTGACCTTGTGATGCTACTAATGTTCCAACGACATGAATACATGCACCTGTTGTAATCTTTTTCAGTAATTCTTCATTGAAGAGTTCTGCATCAGCAACGACTTGGATATTATTTATTGTAGAACCATCATTTAAATGTATAAAACTTACAAATTTATTGCCTCTGCGGGTACGTACCCAGCCTTTTGCACTTACGGTTGCTCCGAAATCATCTCTGCGGAGCAAGTCTGAAATTTTAGTTCTACGAATTGTTTCCATTTTTAATTTAAGTTTGTCCTGACTAGGGTTATAACTAATCTTAGATATTTATTGCTATTATAGTTATTAGAGCAATAAAAGGTCTGTGATCTTAAATATTTATTGCTGCTTTCGCATGTATAGCCATCTCTGTCATTATACGTGCAAAAGCAGCAAATAGGTGTATCACCTTATAATTTTATTTATTCGAATGCACCCATGCGAAGCATGTTTACTTCAGATTCAGTTAAATATCTCCATCTGCCACGAGTAACATTTTTCTTGGTAAGACCAGCAAAATATACACGATCTAATTTTAATACCTGATATCCTAACTTTTCGAATATGCGACGTACAATACGATTTCTTCCTGAATGGATTTCGATTCCTACTTCGTCAAGAACGTCTTCTCCAACGTAAGCAATTGAATCGGCATGAATTTCACCATCATCAAGCATAATACCATCGGCAATGGCTTGCATATCTTCAATAGCTACTTCTCTATCCAGTTTTACTTGGTAAATTTTCTTCTTTACATACTTAGGATGCATTAGCTTAGAAGCTAAATCTCCATCATTAGTAAGCAATAGTACACCGGTAGTGTTTCTATCTAAACGACCTACGGGATAGATACGCTCAGGACAAGCTCCTTTTACTAAGTCCATAACAGTCTTTCTATTTTGAGGATCGTCTGAGGTTGTAACCGTATTTTTCGGTTTGTTTAGGAGTACATATACTTTACTTTCTAAACGTACCGGTTTGTCTTGGAAAGTTACACTGTCACCTCTTTTTACCTTAGCTCCCAGTTCCGAAATAAGTTCTCCATTAACTCTTACTACTCCGGCTGTGATGAATGAATCGGCTTCGCGTCGAGAACATACACCTGCATTGGCCAAGTATTTATTTAGACGGATTGGAGTTTCAGGATCTAGATTTTCTTTGTACTTAACAGGTTTAAATAGCTGTTTAGGTCCTTTACTTCTGTTTTGATCACTACCTCCCGATCTTTGATCTCTGTCATAAGGTCGGCGATTATTATCGCGTGATTGATTGTTGGGGCGATACGAACCTCCGCCACGTCTGTCATCGGAATTGTAATTGCTGCGTCTTTCTCCTGAATTGTAATTACTGCGTCTGTCGTCATTGTTATAACTACGTCTGTCATCAGAGTTGTAGTTGCTACGCCTGTCATCAGAATAATTACTTCTTCTTTCCCCCGAATTGTAATTGCTGCGTCTGTCGTCATTGTTATAGTTACTACGTCTGTCATCAGAGTTATTATCTCTGTTGATCACCGGGCGAGTATCTCCTACGCGAGGACGTTTTTTCTTCGCTTCACTCTGATTGTTCTTGTTGAGAGACGGCTTATTTGATGATGAGTAACCGTCTCGGCTTTCATTATCTCTGTCTGTAATCATCTGTAATAAGATTTAAATTTTAATAAATCAATTAATTATAATAACCTCGCGGCTATATTTGGGTTATACTCCAGTATATGTATGAGGCGTTATTTTTCTCAGCTCATCTTTTATATCTTCACTAACAGATAATCCGTTAATAAAATTAGATATGGATTGCATTGTAATTGCTTCGTTGGTACGAGTCAATTCTTTTAGCGCTTCGTAAGGTTTTGGATAACCTTCGCGACGTAATATCGTTTGTATTCCTTCGGCTACTACAGCCCAGTTTTTTTCAAGATCGTTATCTAAAGCATCTTTGTTTAAAAGTAATTTGCCTAATCCTTTTAATGTACTCTGAAGTGAAATGATTATATGTCCGATAGGAACTCCTACATTTCTTAGTACTGTAGAGTCAGTAAGATCTCTCTGTAAACGCGAGATGGGTAGTTTTGCGGACAAATGTTCCAATATTGCATTTGCTATACCTAAATTACCTTCGGCGTTTTCAAAATCAATAGGATTTACTTTATGAGGCATGGCTGATGAGCCGATTTCTCCTGCTTTAATTCTTTGTTTAAAGTATTCCATTGATATGTATTGCCAAAAGTCACGATTCAAATCAATTATGATTGTATTTATACGTTTCAATCCGTCAAAGATTGCAGCCATATTATCATAATTAGATATTTGTGTTGTGTACTCTTCTCTTACTAAGCCTAATTTATCAGATACAAATTTCGAGCCAAACTCTCTCCAATTATATTGAGGATAAGCTACTGTATGTGCATTGTAGTTACCTGTTGCGCCTCCGAATTTAGCAGAAAAAGGAATTGATTTTAATAAATCGACCTGATTTTTAAGACGGCTTACAAAAACCATAACTTCTTTCCCTAATCGGGTGGGAGATGCCGGTTGTCCGTGAGTCTTAGCTAACATCGATACCTCTTGCCATTCATCGGCTTTGCTTTGTAATAGATTAATCAATTCTTCTAATAGAGGATAATACGTATTATCCAATGCCTCTTTCAACGAAAGCGGGATAGATGTGTTGTTTATATCCTGAGAAGTAAGCCCGAAATGAATAAACTCTTTGTATTCGTCTAAATGCAGAAGATCAAATTTTTCTTTTATGAAATATTCTACAGCTTTTACATCATGGTTAGTGATACTCTCGATGTCTTTGATATGAGTTGCATCTTCTTCAGAGAAATCCGCAACTATTTTTCTTAATTCAGGAAAAATACTATGGCTAACATCTTTTAATTGGGGTAATGGAAGTTCGCACAATGCGATAAAGTATTCCACTTCAACTAATACACGGTATTTGATCAGTGCATATTCCGAGAAATAATTAGCTAATTCTTCGGTTTTGCTACGATAACGACCATCAATAGGACTAATGGCTGTTAGGGTATCTAATTTCATGATGGTTATTTGGGTTTAATTGTGTGATAACTCCTTTTTGATCTTCCTGAATACCTTACAAAGGTAATTATTAAATCAATTATCTGTAGTCAATTAGAAGAAAAAAATAGGATAAAATATATCATAATTGGTGAAAATACGATAATATGCTTATTTTTGATGAATATGTTTTATCATGTATTTAATACCGTATTATTAATTAAGTACGCAGAGTTATTTATTACTATGTCAATTAAAACAGCGATAAATAGTTCTGTACTCAAAATACATCATTAGATTTTTCTTTACTTATAATAACTTTTTATCTCTTTACTCTTTCTCTAAAGGTAAGGTTTTAAGATTCAATATATTCAAGATGCTTCAATTGTTTTTAAATCCAGATGTTATAGAAGCCGGTTGTGATGAAGCCGGACGTGGATGTTTAGCAGGCCCTGTATTTGCGGCAGCAGTTGTGCTTCCTCCCGATTTTAAATGCGAATTACTAAATGATTCGAAACAACTTAAAGAAAAAACAAGATACGATCTAAGAACCATTATCGAAGAGCAGGCACTGGCGTGGGCCGTAGGGATAGTTTCTCATACCGAAATAGACCAGATAAATATCTTAAATGCTTCTTTCTTAGCTATGCATAGGGCTGTTTCGGATTTAAAGATCGTGCCGGAACATTTGCTGATTGATGGAAATCGATTCAAAAAATATGAGAATACACCTCATACTTGCATCGTAAAAGGGGATGCTAAATTTCTGTCCATTGCTGCTGCATCTGTATTGGCTAAAACGTATCGAGATGATTTTATGATGCAATTAAATGACGAGTATCCTCAATATGGTTGGAGCCAAAATAAAGGCTATCCCACAGTAAAGCATCGACTAGCTATTGAACAATATGGGGTAACTCCTTACCACCGTTTGACTTTTAATTTGACAAATAAGCAGCTTAGTTTCGATTTTTAGATTCCTGATTTTAATGCAGTTTCCAAACTGTCGGCTAATTCATTTAAGAAGTAGAATGTACTCCTTTGGATATTTATTCTAAGCTCTTGTTGTGGTCCCGAAGCCAATGCCGATTGTGTTATAGTATCTTCTGCTTTCACACTTTTCTTGGTGTTATGCAATTTATAGGTAATTCCTTTAACTTCGAAGACACATTTACCATTCAAAATGAAGGTGTTGAGATGATAAGTCATTATAACTTTCTCTCTAACTTTATTTTCATTCTCAGGAAGAAGAAGCTCTATTTTTGACTTTACAATTATTTCTTTATTTGTGTTGTCATATCTTATGTTGGAAATTAAAGGATCCGAAGCATAACGTTCCTTACCCCATTCTTTAACAATCTGGAAGCTTTTGTTAGGATCAGCATTGTTAAGCGATATTTCTTTCATTAATACTACTTGGTTGTCAAATAGGGGAGCATATGTGAATTTATTATTTTGAAGTAAATCCTGTGCAAAACTATTACCTGATAGTAGTGTAAAAAGAAATACGAAGCAGATTGTTATAGTTTTTAGTCTAGTCATAATGTTTATTTGTTGAGTAATAATGAATTTTTATTATCCATGCTTTTGTAACTGCAAATGGATTTTAAACTCTAAAAAACAGATGGAATTACAAATAAGTTTGTGCTGTTCTTACAAATTTATGAAAAATAAAGTAGTTTAGATATGCTTTGTGTATTAAAAAAGAAAAAGGGAGAATAATTATTCTCCCTTTGCTATTAGATAGTTTTTTAATGTATTGGAGTACATTTCCAGAATCTTGGTTCTCAAGAATGGTATGTCTTTATTTTCGAGTTTAATTTTGTCAATTTGTTTTGCCAGATATTCTTTAAAATCGGCTTCTTGTTGATCTGTATAATACTCTTTATATTGGTTTGAATTTACCAATAGATCATTTGCGATGTAATTGCAAGGATAAAATTCGTAATTCAAATGAATTTCACGATCAATGATTCGAGCAACTGCTGATGTGCGCTCTTTCTTATCCAGTGAATCTATAGAGCCTAATTTATCATTGATTTCTTTTCCGAATCTGAAATGTATTTTCCCCTTAAAGCCTAGTAATCCGATCTCCATATTCCGAAGGTCGTCTATCTGTGCTTTCTTGTATTCAGGATTATCCCTTTTCAGTTGAAATTCCATCGCTTTCAAGTAGTCACAAGGATCATATTCGTAAGAAATTGATAAAGGTAGTATATTCAAGCTTTTGATTCTCTCCGTAAATCCACCTGACGGTGCAGATAATGCAAGCATTTTCAATACACTTTCTTGAGTTCTGTCATTAGAATCCTTGGCTCTGCCTTCTCTCTGAGCTAGCCAAACAGATTCTTTTTTATTGTTGATTACATAATGAATGTATTCAGACATGTGTGAAGATACTTCAAGCATTTGTCGAACAGAAACACCTCTTTTTACTAAAAAACTTTTATTGAGACGAACCAGCTTCTCGATCCAAGGATGGATAAGCAAGTTGTCACCTATTGCAATTTCAGTAGTTGCCAAGCCTTTTTCGTTGCGTAGGATGTTTAATAATCCCGCATCTAAAATTATATCCCGGTGATTAGATATAATTAAATGAGAGTTCTCATCTATGTTTTCCCATCCCGAACTGGTTATTCCTGATGATGTTTTATTTGCCAATGCCCATACTGTAGGGGCGATCATTTTTGATTGGAAATCAAACTTTGTATTGTACTTCAGCATTTCTGAAGAAAATTCATCCCAGTTTATATCAGGGATTATATACTTTACAGCATACATAAAGCCAGGGTCGACTAGTAACTCTTGGATAGCTTGCTTTACATCTTTGTCTTCTAAAGGGGCTATATCAACGAATTTATTATCGCTCATCATAAACTTTTTTGTATTTTTTGATATTCACATTCAATTATTTCGGTTAAGACATCAGTCATGCTTAAGCCGGCAGCCTTAACCTGTTGGGGTATAAAACTTGTAGTGGTCATTCCGGGTGTTGTATTTACTTCTAATAGATAAGGTGTATTGTCTGATATTATAAAGTCAGCTCTAATAATTCCTTTCGCTCCTACAAGATCGTATATCTTTGAAGTGAGCTGTTGAATTTCTAATGTTTTCTCCTCAGAAAGATCCGCAGGTGTTATTTCTTCAACTTCTCCCATGTATTTGGCATTGTAATCGAAAAATTCATTCTTCGTGATTACTTCTGTTATCGGAAAAACAACTTCATGGTCGCTTGTTTTATAACATCCGCAAGTAACTTCTCTTCCGCTAATAAAGCTTTCGATAATTACATCCGATGCTTCAGAAAAAGCAAAATCTATTGCTTCTTGCATTTTATCTATTCCCTTCACTTTGGTTGTTGCAAAACTAGAACCACCGGTGTTCGGTTTAATAAATATAGGGAACTTAAGAGCTTCGGCAATAGCATTAATGTCGTATTTTGAATCTTTGCTTAGATATACTGACTTGGCAACATTTAGTCCGAAGTTTTTCAGGAAATTATTGCATACAAACTTGTTGAAAGTTAAAGCCGAAGCCATCCAGTCGCAAGAAGAGTAGGGGATGTTCAGCATGTCAAAATAGCCTTGCAAACGTCCGTCTTCTCCGGGAGTGCCATGTATGGTTATGTAAGCAAAATCAATTTCTATTTTGGCAGAACCGAAAAATATACTGAAATCGTTTTTGTCAACAATATATTCTTTACCTTCAATTTCTGCTGTCCAACCCTTTTTGTCTATCTTAACTTTGTAGACATTATAACGGTTTTTGTCTAAGAACGAGTATATACCGTTCATGCTTTTTTCGGATACTACAATTTCAGAAGAATATCCTCCCCATATAATTGCAACATTTTTATTCATGGCAAGCGTTACTTATAAAATGTAGGGTCTCGGACCCTTTTATTAGTTTATAAAACTATAACATCTGCTGATAATTATAGTTTTTAATACGACATTTAATGCTTCTTTTTTATTTGATATCTTCCGATGTCCTTGGTTCTCAGAGTCAAACATCTCGATTTGATATATATCCTCTCCATTTTTCAATCATAAGAGTCATATCTTCAGGTAATGATGATTCAAATAGCATCTCCTCTCCTGTGCGGGGATGAATAAATCCTAGGGTTTTGGCATGTAGTGCTTGGCGTGAGCATAAATTGAAACAGTTTTGAACAAACTGTTTGTATTTTGTGAACGCAGTACCCTTTAATATAATGTTACCTCCATATCGCTCATCATTAAATAAAGTATGCCCGATATGTTTCATATGAACGCGTATTTGATGGGTGCGACCTGTTTCTAGGCGACACTTAACCAGGGTAACATAGCCCAATCTTTCCAGCACTTCGTAGTTGGTAACGGCAGGTTTGCCTAATTCGGGATCTTCAAAAACACTCATTTGTAGTCTGTCTCTGACATTTCTTCCAATGTTACCTTCGATACGACCCGAATCTTTTTCGATTGCCCCCCATACTAATGCGATATATTCGCGTTTGGTACTTTTGTCAAAAAATTGTTTTGATAAATGAGTTTTCGCCTCCGGGTTTTTAGCGATTACCAATAGACCCGACGTGTCTTTGTCTATACGATGTACCAAACCCAAACGAGGGTCTTTGGAGTCGTACCCTGCTGTATCTTTCAAGTGATAAGCTATTGCATTGACTAAGGTTCCGGTGTAGTTACCATGCCCTGGGTGTACAACTAATCCCGCTTGTTTATTGATAACCATTAGATCTTGATCCTCGTACACTATCTCTAGAGGGATATCTTCCGGAATTATTTCAATCTCGCGGCGGGGACGATCCATAACTATGGTTACGATATCGTTAGGCTTCACTTTGTAGTTCGATTTTACGGCAACGCCATTGACTAAAATGCAATTTACATCTGCTGCACTTTGTATTCTGTTTCGCGAAATTCCGTCTATACGTGTTGTGATGAATTTGTCAACACGCAACAGTCCTTGTCCTTTATCGGCTACAAACCGATAATGTTCAAATAATTCGGACGAGTTTTGTTCTTGATCCCCTTCGAGGAGATCGTCTATATCTTCAAGCTGATTAATCATTCGCTGAATGTTTCACTTCCTTCAATTTGTAAACTGTCGGCAGAAGTGTCGTTTGCATTCCCATTTCCTACTTTCAATGTAACAGTGGAGCCTTTAGGTATTCTCTGCCCGCCTTTAAGGGGAGAACCGTTATATTCAACGCCATATACTAAGTCTTGAAATTCAGATGGAACAGAAACTATATTTATTTGAGTTATTCCTAAAGCATTAAGAAGCGTTTCTGCTTGCCTCAAAGAGGCATCTTCCAGATCGGGTATAGCAACCAGAGGTTCGTTCTTAGCTTGTATAGTGAGGTAGATTGTTCGACCTTGTTTTACGCTCGATTTACCACTCGGAATTTGTTCCAGAATAGCTCCGGGAACACCATCCTTTTGGAATATGGAATCAACGACTTCATATCTGAGGTTTTTTGCTGAAATCATAGCCGCAGCATCTTCCACCTGTAGTCCTTTGAGATCAGGCACTTCTATTGCTTCGTTGTGGCGCGTGTATTGATTGATGAAAAAAAGTGTAATGCCAATAAGAATAATGGCAATGATTACCATTGCTGCAATATTTCTTATATATGTATTATTTATTATTTTTTTCAGAAAACTGTCTGTTTGTTTATCTTTTCCCATTCTATATATAAAATCACTTATTCCGAACTGCAAAAGTATTAAAAAAAAGAGATCTAAGTTATAGCTTTTGGTTTTTTTAGTAAACCAAAAGGATAATCTATCATTGTAGATTATCCTTTTAGTCATATCTAAATATATATGTATATATTATTCAGGTTTTGTGATAGGAATTTGACGTTTTACTCCTTGACTCAAAGAAATCATAGTTTCGGTTGCAACAACACCGGGTATTTCCTGTATTTTGTTGTTTAGCAATTCCATTAAATGCTCATTGTCTTTTGCATATAGCTTTACCAATATAGTATAAGGTCCTGTTGTGAAATGAGATTCTACCACTTCAGGTATTTTATCTAATTCAGGTATTACGGTTTTATACATCGAGCCTTTTTCTAATTTTACTCCAATGTATGTGCAGGTGTTATAGCCTAAAACTTTTGGGTTAATAATATAGCCTGATCCAACGATAACTTTCATTTCGATCATTCTTTGTACGCGTTGATGTATAGCAGCTCTTGATACACCACATTCTAGAGCAACATCTTTGAATGGAATTCTTGCATTCTGCGAAATAATTTCGAGAATCTTTTTGTCAAGTTTATCAATTTTTTCCATATTCTTTCTTTTTATTCTATTTATGTGTCAAATATAGTGGTATTTTTTTATCTATGTATTTTTTCTTGATAAAAAGTACCTCTTTACCTAACAAATTATTTAAAATAATACTGATTCTTATCTTGTATAATGTTAGCACTATACGAAGTGATAGATATAACTTAGAATATAGTACTGTTATTTCTCATCTTTTTCTTTATTTGATGTCTGTTGTTTTGGAATATTGATATTTTAATATATTTTTGCGCTCGATTTAACAGAATGAAGGATATTTTAAGAAAAATATTAGGATATTTGTATTTTACCTTAATGCAATAATTAGTTTCTGATAATTACACTTACTTACATTCTAAACACTAAAAAACAAATTAATTCAATGAAAAAAATTAAGATCTATGTTTCAGTACTTATGGTACTGGGTGCTTCGTTCGCCTTTACTTCATGTGTAGATGATAGCGAGTCGTCGAGTGTGAAAGAGGTACGCGAAGCCTATGCTAACCAGTTAAAAGCTCAGGCCGAATTATCCAAAGCTCAAATTGAAGCAAGTAAGATTAAAGCAGAAGCGGAAGCTCTTTTGATTCAAGCTCAAATTGATCAGGTTAAGAGTCAGACAAAGTTAAATGATGCAAACGCAGCTTTATTAATTGCTCAGACAGATGTTGAAAAGAAAAAAGCCGAGGCTGATCAATTAGTTGCAGCCGAAGAATTGAAAAGCATACAGGCTCGTGTTAAGCTTGAACTTGAGGAGTACAAGTATAAGCTTGAGCAAGTTCAGGTTGTGGCAGAGATCGAAATGCTAAAACTTCAAGCCGAATTGGATAAATCGAAGAATCAGCAAGACGAAGTTTTAAATAAAGCAATCAATGATTATAAGGTATATATCGGAGAAGTAAATTCGCTGAAAAAGTCATTAGCCAAAGCTGAATTGGATTTAGTATATCAAAAAGCGATTCTATCTGATTTGAAGACTGCAGCAGAGTCAAATACGGAAAGCAGTATTCGTCTTTATAATAATTGGATTATAAATACTGAATCACAAATTGCAAATGATAAAAAACTTATAGCTTCGTGGAATCAGATATTGACTAATATTGATGCTACTAAGTTAGAGAAAGAAATAGCAGAAAAAACAAAACAATATCAAGCTCTCTTAATTACTCAGGCCACTGTATATAAAAATTATACAACTGCTCGTGCCACATTTGAGAATGGAGTAAAAAAAGATCTTTTAGACTTTCAGTATTTGTTGGGAAAGTATTATACAGGGAATAATGCTATGCCTAATAATATGACTTATTATTCTTTGACTGAAATAAATACAACAATAGCCGAAGAAACAAAAAAGACCTCTAGTTATCAAGCTTTATTGGATGCAAATAATATAGCTATAAATAAATTAAAGGCTCAGACAGAGTCATTGTATGTTGCAAGAAATAAAACTAAAATAGAGTCTGATAATCTTTATACTGCTTATGAAGTAGCTCGTGATTTGTATTATAATAATTCGACTTCTGAGAATTATAATAAAATGAATGCTGCCTACGAAAAATATAGAATAGCAAACTCAGCTTACGACTCAGCCTATAATGCTTATTATAAGAATCAGAACTCAATTAGCAATTTAGAATATCAGAATTCAGATTTAAGCAGTTCTTTAAATTATGTAGCAAATGCATTGGCAAAGGCTAACAGGCAGAAGGCTGCATATGCTGGAGATGCTAATAAAGCAAAGGTATTAGCTGATGCTTATACTGCTGCGGAGAAAATTTATAATGCGGCGTATACAGTATATGTAACTAATGACAATGAAGTTCGTAGTATGTCTGATTACTTACAGCAGTTAAATACTATATATTATAGTGGAGATTTAATTTATCCCGGAGGTAATAGTGGTATTTGGACAAGCTCAATTGAGCAAGTGAAAAAAAGAATAAATGAACTTGAAAACAGAGTTTTGGATTCAGAAGCTGGCTTAGCTCAATATAAACGAGATATAACTAATGCAAAAGAATTGAATAAACGAGCAATTGCACAATTGGATCAAAATATCAAAAATGCAGAAGCTGAGATTACTGCTTTAAAAACTCTATTGCCTGTTGCTGAGAAACAAGCTAGCGATGCTAAAGCAATTATTGATGCACGTATGAAATAAATAAAAACAGAAGTTAATGATAAAAAGATTTAGTTCTATTATATTTCTATTTATGCTGGTGTGTGGTACGTCGGTAGCTCAGGATGATGCAGGTTTAGGACCGCAAAAAGGCGATGTAATGCTTTCCGTTAATTTTGGAGTAGGTTCTTATATCGGTATGTCGGCACCAAAACCTAATTTGTCGGAATATACACTATCTGCACCTATGTCGGGATGGTTCGATAAGAAACCGATTCTTGATGTAGAAGCTAAATGGTTTGTATCCAAAGATTGGGCATTAAAACTTTCCGGAGGTTTTACTTATAGTAATAATCCCGGATATAGTGAGGTTGTGGGTACGGGAAGCACCGAACCCGGTTCTGTGCCAACATATAAAGCAGTTCCTAATAGCGACAATATTCAATATGCCATTGGATTAGGAGCTAACCGCTATTATGAATCGATGAGCAATCGATTGTTTTTCTATTTTGGAGGCGAAACAGGCTTTGCTTATGGTAGAGTAACAGCTAAAGCTGATAGCGAAGAGTATATGGGGGCTTCTATAGCCGAGGCTTACGCTTTTCGTCTGGCTCCTGTATGCGGATTTGATTACTTCTTTGATCAACTGTTATTTGTAGGTGTGGATGTACGTCCGGTATCTTATCAATATACAGTATACAAAGAACGTCCTCAAGCCGGACTCGGAAATTTGTCTTCAGATAATCATACCATCTCGTTTATTTCTCAACCAATGATTAAGCTAGGTATCAAATTCTGAAAAGAGGACCTATAAATAATAAAAAGAGCCGAATCATTTGATTCGGCTCTTTTTTATGAAATTGATCGAAAGGATTATTTTTCGATGCTAACTAATTCGATATCGAATATAAGTGTTGAAAATGGAGCAATATTACCAGCTTGTTGTGCACCATAAGCTAGGTCATAAGGAATATATAGAGTCCATTTAGAACCGGCAGGCATTAATTGAAGAGCCTCTGTCCATCCTTTGATTACTTGACCAACGCCAAATACAACAGGATCTTTTCCTTCGTTAGTTTCAAATACAGTACCATCAATTAAAGATCCTTTGTAGAATACTTTAACGCGATCGCTGGCAGTTGGAATTGCACCTGTACCTTGTTTGATAACTTTGTATTGAAGACCGCTAGGAAGTGTTACAACACCTTCTTTAGTTTTGTTTTCTTCAAGGAATTTATTAGCAGCTTCGATTTGTGCTCCGTTTTGTTTTTTAAGTTCTTCTTCTTGCTTAGCTTGAGCTTTAGCTTGTGAAGCCATCATTTTAGCTTGAACTATTTCTGTTGCATTTTCAACAGATAGTTTTTCGTGTTTCAAAGAGTTAAGTAGACCTGCAAGTAAAGCAGCTTTATTAACTTGTGCAGAATCCAATACTTGATTTTGGAAATTTTCTGTCATTTGTTTCAATTGACCACCCACTTGAAGACCGTTGAAATATGCATCTTGATCTTTGTTTGTGCTGTTGAAGCTTTCGTTCAAACCTTTGATAAATTGAGCAAGATTTTTAGTATTTGCTTTGTTCAATGAGTCAATTTTTGAAACTAATGCTTTTTCAAGTTGAGCTTTTTTAGCTGGATCAGTTTCAGCAGCTATACGTTGACCTTCTACAGCTTTAAACATAGCTGTGTCTTGAATAACTCCTAGTTGAGATAGGTATTGGTTTAATCCACCTTCAGATAATTGAACTCCGTATGCATAAGAAAGAGTATCAACCTCAGTCTTTAGGTTCGCATTAGGAGTGCCGGCGCCTCCTTGACAAGAAACAGCCATTGTTCCAATAGCAGCAATTGCACTAAGTGCAAGGATTTGAAATTTTTTCATTTAAAAAAATAATTATTTTATTATTAATTATACAATATCCAATACTTCGACTTCAAACACTAATGTAGAATTAGGTTCGATAGATTGTCCCGCTCCTGCTTTTCCGTATGCAAGGTTTGATGGAATAAATAGTTTCCATTTTGAGCCTACTGGCATTAATTGAAGAGCTTCAACCCATCCCTGGATTACTTGATTCACACCAAAGGTAGCAGGTGTACCACGTTGCACGCTACTGTCAAATACTGTACCATCGATAAGTGTTCCATGATAGTGGCATTTAACTTGATCTGTAGCTAAAGGTAACTTACCTTCTCCTTTTGTAATGATTTCGTATTGCAATCCGCTGGGGAGAGTAACTACTTCAGGACGTTTTTTGTTGATTTCTAAAAATTCTTGACCTGCTTTTTCGTTAATGTCAAGTTTCTCAGCTTGTAAGTTTGTAAAGTAATCATTGATAACGCTCTTTGCTTCATCGTAGCTCATCGATGGTTGATTATCGTTCAATACATCTTCTAAAGCTTTCGCGAATACATTGATGTCGATTTTCTTGATACCTGAGCTTAAAAAATTGTTTCCAATACTTAACCCTAGAGCGTAACTTATTTTATCCATTGCTTTTCTATTATTCGGGATTTTCCTTTTATTAATACCCTACGTTGATTTCTGATTTATAATCTTGCAAAAATAACTCTTTTAGCGATATTTTATCTAACTTTCATGCTTGAAAATCAAAGATCTTCGTGATTTATTTGTTAAATCTTATAAAAAATATTTGAAGTGAAAAATATTGTTGTTTTAACCGGGGCCGGAATGAGTGCCGAAAGTGGAATTGCAACCTTTAGAGATTCAGGAGGATTATGGGCTCAACACCGGGTAGAGGATGTAGCAACGCCCGAAGGGTTCAGGCGAAATCCTCAATTGGTATTGGATTTTTACAATAAAAGAAGACGAGAATCACTTTCTGCTAAACCGAATGAAGGACATCTTGGATTGGCTGAGATGGAAAAAGAGTATAATGTGCATATTATTACTCAAAATGTGGATAATCTACATGAAAAGGCCGGTAGTTCTTCTGTCATTCACCTTCATGGTGAATTAATGAAAGCACGCTCATCGATTAATCCGAATAAAATTTATCTTTTAGACCCTGATAATCCTGATATAAAAGTAGATGATGTGTGTGAAGATGGTTCACCTCTTCGTCCTCATATTGTTTGGTTTGGCGAGGCTGTACCTCTGATGGAAAAAGCGGAAGAGATGGTTAGGCAAGCTGACGCTTTGGTGGTTATTGGAACATCGCTAAATGTATACCCTGCTGCAGGACTAATTAATTATGTACATGACGGAACACCTATTTATATAATAGATCCGAATGAAGTTGCCGTATCGAGAGGTAAGATAAACTTTATAAGAAAAGGAGCTTCCGAAGGTGTTGTTGAATTAAAACGCTTATTGAAAGAAAAATTTAATAAGAAATCAGAAGTGTAGTACCTTAATTGTACCTGTTTATTATTTTACTTCTTCGTAATCAATGTATTCACCTTCTTCTTTACTGAATATTTTTTGATGATTACTATCGTTATCTGTGCGTTGACTCTGTTGATCTTCGTATCTGTTATTGGTCGATCTTCCATGATGTGAACTGCTTGTCTGTTTAGTAAATAGACGAACAAATTTCAATACAAAAGCTCCGATCAAGCCTATGATTGCAAAGAATATTACTAATATAAATAATAAGAAGCTACCCATTTAATTAAAATAAATAATGTGCGAATATTTATTCCTCTGTTTTGGAACTTATAACCAAATTTGAGTCTATGAATGTAAATATACAAGGAATACCTATTCGAAAAAAAGCTTTTTCGAAAAATTAACGACTATAAAGTGCTTCTAACTAACAGTAAGATTTACTACATTTCTAGAGGAAGCCTGTGATGTATTGTTCTAAACCAGAGAAAAGAAGTCTTGAACTTTAATTTATTTTGCTAATTTGGCTGTGATGACAGATAGTATAATGTAGAATATGATTCCGGCTGAAATACCGAGTACCCCCCAATAAAATATAGCTATAATCATAAAAAGTACAAGGAGATATCTCAGTTCATTTCCTTTTAATTTCAAACTCTTTATTTTTAGCGAAAACATGGGTATTTCTGCTGTTAATAAGAGTGAGAATATAATAACCAGAATGATTATTGGATAAAAGCTAAAAAGTTGAGTGAACTCATCTTTAGTGCTGATTCCATAGCATAAACTAATCCAAAATAATGCATTCGCCGGAGTAGGCAATCCTATGAAAGAAGTGGTTTGCCGCTCATCAATATTAAAGTTGGCAAGTCGTAAAGCCGAAAATATAACTAGAAGAAAACTTACATAAGGAATTAATTCTTTTATATAATAAGATTCGGTTGATGACACATAAATGGGTGACCCTAATATATTATTATCTGATAGCAGTCTGAAAACGACTAGTGCCGGAGCCAGTCCAAAGCTGACCATATCAGCCAGAGAATCTAAATCTTTTCCTATTGGAGAATAGGCTTTCAGCATTCGAGCAGAAAAACCATCGAAAAAATCAAATATAGCTGCAATTATAACCCATATAACCACCCATAGGTAATTACCATTGAATGCCATAACACAGGCTATACAGCCTGAAAGGACATTCATTGATGTTAGTATATTGGGAATATGTTTTTTCATGCCTTGTTTTGATAAGGTAGTTCGCCTATTACAGTTTGGTTACCCGTCACTTTTTCGTCTAGAGTTACGTTGATCTTTGTATTAAGCGGTAAAAACAAGTCTACACGTGATCCGAGTTTGATAAAGCCCATATGTTCGTCAATATGTGCTTCATAGCCTTCGTCGGGATAGGTTACAATACGTTTAGCCATAGCACCTGCTATCTGGCGCATAAGTATCTCTGTACCGTCTTCTCTTCTTATAACAACCGTAGAGCGTTCATTCTCTGTGCTCGATTTTGGTAGATAAGCCGCCTGAAAGCGTCCATTATGATGTTTTTTTAATATCACTTTTCCATTTACCGGATACCAGTTTGCATGTACATTTAATGGTGACATAAATACTGATACTTGTAGTCTTTTTTCTTTGAAATATTCGGGTTCGAAAACTTCTTCTATAGCCACAACTTTACCATCAGCAGGAGAAACGATAGAATTGATCATGTCTCCGGTGAAACGACGGTATGGACTTCTGTAAAAGTTCAGAACAATAAGAAAAAATGCGAATGATGCACCTAGTATTAAAAAGGTGAATGCATTCTTTCCAAAAAAGTAAACCAGACTACCATTGAGTACCAATAGTATACATATCAGTATTGCTAATTCACTACGCCCTTCGTGATGGACCTTCATTCCTGTAATATTTTGTTATTATTTACTTTTTAACAAGCAAAAATATTCTTATTTAGCGACACTGCAAAATAATATGTATTTTTTCAAAAATAAAGATCGGGTTCTGCATTGTCTTACCGAACCCGATCTTATTATATGTGTTTATTTACAATACATACAATGAGCTGATAGACTCATTGTTACATACTCTTCTGATTGAATCGGCGAATACATCAGCAACAGAAAGAACTGTAACTTTTTCGCACTTTTTAGAATAAGGTATGCTGTCTGTAAATATGATTTCTGTTAGGGCTGATTGATCTACACGTTCAGAAGCGGGGTCAGACATAACTGCATGACTGGCAATAGCTCTTACCGAACGTGCTCCATGTTTTTGCATCAAGTCTGCAGCTTTTGTTATAGTGCCTGCTGTGTCAACAATGTCATCAACAAGCAGTACATCCATACCCTCTACATCACCAATGATTTGCATTTCTGAAATTTCGTTTGCTTTTTTACGAAGTTTGTAACAGATAACCATCGGTACGCCAAAGTATTTTGCATATGAGCTGGCACGTTTGGTTCCGCCGACATCGGGAGTTGCTATTACAAGATTTTCACGGTCTAAAGTTTTTATGTAGTCCGAGAAAATAGCAGAAGCATATAGGTGGTCTACCGGTACATCAAAGAACCCTTGAATCTGATCGGCATGTAAGTCCATTGTAATAAGGCGGTTGATTCCCGCAGCACTCAGCATATCAGCAATAAGTTTAGCACCTATAGATACACGAGGTTTATCTTTGCGGTCTTGTCTTGCCCATCCGAAGTAAGGAATAACTGCAACAATAGAACGAGCAGATGCTCTTTTAGCTGCATCCACCATTAATAATAGCTCCATCAGGTTATCTGATGACGGAAAAGTCGATTGGATCAGAAATACCTGACGACCTCTGATTGACTCTTCGTATGATACTGAAAATTCGCCGTCGGCGAAGCGTTCGATATTCATATTGCCGAGTGGACAGCCTAAACTATTACAGATTTTTTCAGCTAAGTAACGAGATTTGGTTCCCGAGAAGATTTTGAATGGTATCTGTTCCATTTGTTCCATTGATGAGTTTTTTTATTGTAATTGTAGATTTATCGAGTGCAAATTTATAAAACTATTTGTTAAGAAATGAATATCAGTACATAAATTATCCCATTAAGACCTAATGCCTTTTCATTATTTGGGTAAATATAAGTTTATCCGATATTTATTGGGGAATTATCAAGATGTAAGATCGGATATATTCTTTTAAGAATAGAAACTGTTAGCTAAGTTATGTCTCAGACTATCATAGCAGAATTTATATATTTTCGAACAAATCTTTATACTTTTCTTTTTTTAATTCCTCTATCGCGATTTCATAACCCACATTGAATATTTCTTTGGTATGCTCTAGGGTGAACATAGCATAGGATGATAATCGGTCGGGCTCAATTAGTATATCGCACAGTTTTCGATCGGCTAAAGAATTAGATACCGATATATAGTGGAATGATCTTTCGGCGATGTACAGTAATGAATTTTTATATTTTAATTTTGTGAGGGGAGCTACGTTTACACCTATTACGGTTTCGCAATCGAACCGAATGGGGGTAACCGGGAAATTCTTGAATAGACCTCCATCAACATAGTGCACCTTTTCTATTTCCACAGGAGTGAAAACAATAGGGTAGGCGCATGATGCTGTTATTGCCGGAATGAGAGGACCTTTATCGAATACCACACTTGTTCCATTGGCAATATCGGTAGCTACAACTTTTAAAGGAGTTTTCAACTCTTCAAATGTACGTGCTTTAAGATGTGTCTTCAAGAATTGTTTGAATCTGTCGGCCTTGAAAATTCCTGTATGAGGGATGGTTAGTTCGGCAAATTCTTTGAATGCTTTTTTGTGGAAAAACGAAAGTATTTCATCCGGACTATTACCGTCTGCATACAATACTCCGGCAAAAGCTCCTGCGCTGGTGCCTGATATTATCGAGGGGTGAATGTTATGTTCTTCTAATGCTTTAAGTACACCTAAATGGGCGAATCCTTTTGCTCCACCACCACTCAGGGCTAATCCTAATTTATATCTGTAAGTGTCGGTTGTGCTCATAAAAAGTATCTGGGTTCACCGGTAAAAGTACAACATTAAAACTAAATAGTGGGCTAACATCGGATAATATAAAGTCCCGGGCCTTTTTATCGCTTTGGTGTAAAGGGAGCCTTTGATTCACCTAAAGATAAAAGATTAATCGAGACTGAATTTGAGAAACGGAACCAGTTTGGGTGCGAAAGGCTGTATATACTTATAACTAGCTGATCCGTTTTGAATTTTAGGTGCTATCAACTGATGGTGCTCATCTGCTTGCACAATAAGATTAATGACGATACTTATCGCAAACAACCATTTGGTAAGACATAGGGCTATTCCTGCTAATTTATTTAGTGTGCCCATTTTTACAGTCTTGAGTATTTCTTCCATCATAGTACCTAATAAATAGAAGCATACTATAATTATAAGAAAGGTAAGGGCGTATGACAGCGGCGGAGCCATATATGGAGGTATCTGCTTTATATGTTGTACATAGGGGAGTATCAGGACTGATAGCTTTCCGGATAGTATAGCTCCTACTATAAGACCGGCAAGTGTAGATAATTGTTTTACTAAACCTGTTTTATATCCTTTTATGACACAATATACTATTACTATGAAAATGCAAATATCGAACCAATTCATTAATTGAAATTAAGTAAATAATGAAATCTGTATATGTTGTAGTAGGTATTGAATGTAACTTGACTTAGTCGTGATAACTTGCCGTATTTTATACTAGCCAATATTACAAATAGGTCTAGACCTTATACGACAAAAGTAAGAATTAAAAAATTAATTCCTACTTTTATTTATACAGAAGACTAAATGAATAGTCTATTCAATTATTTTGCAGCTTCGTCAGATACAGTTAATTTACCTCTACCTTTTGCTCTGCGAGAAGCTAATACTCTACGACCGTTAGCTGTCGCCATTCTTGAGCGGAATCCGTGTTTGTTTATTCTCTTTCTTCTAGAGGGTTGAAAAGTTCTTTTCATTGCTATATTATATTATTCGTTATTGTTTCTGATCGAATTTGGCTTGCAAAAGTAGATAGTTTATTTTAAATATACAAGTATATCTTTATTTTAAGTATCCTAAAATAGTTATTTCTATATTTTTTGATTTAAGTGTAATTGCTTTTTTTATGACACTTTCTCAAATAGGTAATAAGCCATGTGGTTATTAGTCCTGTATTTTCTTGTTTAGTATGGCTTGTTCCGCAAGAATTTTTTCGGCTTTGTCCATCGCTGCATTGATATTAGGACAAATATTTTTTTCTCCTAACAGTTCGCAAAAACCAAATTTCTCGAGAGCCTCTCTTACGTTAGGTCTTACTCCTGATAGTATCATTCTTATATGCTCATCTTGAGATTTCTTACATAAGCTTTCGAGATTGTGCATACCCGTAGAGTCAATAAACGGAACTTTTCGCATTCGTATTATTCTGACTAACGGCTTATCTTCGACAACACGCATACTTTCCTCAAACTTATTGGCTATACCAAAAAAGAAAGGTCCGTCAATTTCGTAAACTTCAACACCTTTTGGTATGATAAGGTTATCATCAGAAGAAGCCCCTTCTTTGTCCGATGGATTTAATTCATCTGTAATTACCGATACTTTGGTAACCTCCATGATGCGCTTCATGAATAGGAATACAGCAAGTAATAAGCCAATCTCAATAGCTATTGTAAGGTCGAAAATAACGGTGAGGAGAAAGGTCGTGACTAAAACAATTACATCTGACTTCGAGTTGCGAAGCAATGCTATGAAGGATCTCCATTCGCTCATATTGTATGATACAACGATAAGTATTGCAGCCAAACAAACCATTGGAATATGCTGTGTCAACCCTCCTAAAAATAATACAACCAATAATAAAAAACAGGAGTGCACTATACCCGCAATAGGAGTCCGCCCACCATTACTAACGTTGGTCATCGTACGAGCTAAAGCGCCTGTTGCAGGAATACCTCCAAATAAAGGAGCAAAGATATTGGCAACCCCTTGGGCGATTAGTTCCATATTGGAATTGTTCTTTTCTCCTGTAACACCATCCGCAACATTGGCGGATATAAGAGATTCTATTGATCCTAAGATGGCCAATGTGAAGGCATAAGGAAATAAAGTGTTGATTGCTCGTATGCTGAAAGTAATTCCTTCCATATGGGGCAATTCATTGTTGATGCTAAAACGGTCTCCAATAGTTTCAACGGAGTTTATTCCCATATAATAACGTAAGAAATATGCTATAACGGTAATTAAGACAACAGCAATGAGCGAACCCGGTATCTTTTTGGAAACTTTGTGAGAAAAGATAATAATAAGTAGACTTAAAACACCTATTCCTACTGTTATAAAATCGATACTATCTAAATGGTAGATGTATTGTTGCCATTTGCCCAAAAAGTCCGGTGGAATATTTTTAATGTCGAGTCCGAAGAAGTCTTTTATTTGAGTCGAAAATATAGTAACGGCGATACCACTCATATAACCGACAATAATTGGATAAGGAATGTATTTTATTACGACTCCCAGTTTTACAACACCCATTAAAATGAGTATGACACCCGACATTACAGTTGTAATCACCAATCCCTGGAAGCCAAATTGTTCTATGATGTTATATACGATAACAATAAATGCACCCGTCGGTCCTCCGATTTGGACGGTGCTACCTCCCAAGAGCGAAATAATAAATCCGGCAATGATGGCTGTATAAAGTCCTTTTTCAGGGCTTACTCCTGAGGCAATACCAAATGCAATAGCGAGAGGGAGAGCAACAATACCGACAATTAAACCGGCCATGAGGTCGGCCATAAATTTTTCCTTATTATAACCTTTTAAGGAATCAATAATTTGGGGTCTGAATGTTTTTAAAAAATCCGTGTTCATAGCTTCTTTTCATAACCTTTAATTCTGATTCTGCAAAGGTATGAAATGATTTCGGCTTTACACCATAATTAAAAATCCATTTGTTTTAACATCACAGGTTAATCCTAAAATGGTTTATTTTCCTTAATTTTGTAATTCTATAAACTTTCCTTGGTAAATAAGTAAAAGAAAATATTTAATGATACATTTTAGGAGCATAGCTATTTGTCACTGTTTTGTTTGCCAAAACAATAAATAGTTCTGCGAAATATTTATATTATATGCGATACCATAGTTGTGTTTATACTTAATTGAAATAACAAATTGGGTTTGAGACCTTTTTATTGAATATTGATGAATTTTCGTATTTTATTATTTTTATCGGTTTTAGTTCTTTCTTTCGAATCATGTAAAGGAGAGAAAGAAGAGTCGTCTTTAGATAATGTAGAACCTAAAGTATATACCCGATTTAGGGGCGCATATAAGTCGTTTAATGATATGCCCGAATTGCATTTGGAGGCTGCTCAACGAAAAGGGATTCTCCCAATGACCGAAAGAGGTGATACAGCTAAGTTTCTGAGTCAAATGGTTAGATTGCCTATGGAGCTGGATTTATATAAAATTGACAAGCTGACACATTCGGTTCCTTATTTAGTAACTGATGCGTCGAAGTTGTTGGTTCAGATCAGCTCTAATTTCAGAGACTCACTTATAAGCAAAAAGTTGCCGGTCTATAAACTGGTTGTAACCAGTGTAACCCGCAGTCTGGATGATGTTGCTTCTCTAACAAAACGAAATGGAAACGCCAGTCATAACTCGGCACATTGTTATGGTACAACTTTTGACATTTCGTGGAAGAGATTTCAGAAAAGGGGACCTGAGGGAACAAATGACGTTAGTACAGATCGCCTGAAACTTATACTCGGAGAAGTATTACACGATTTAAGGCAGAGAGATTTGTGCTATGTTGTACATGAAAAAAAACAAGCATGTTTCCATATAACAGTTCGATGAAAGGGTGAGGGATGAATAGATATTTCATGTATTTGGCTTATAATGGAGCGAATTATTGTGGATGGCAAATCCAACCTAATGGGCTTTCCATACAGGAAGTGTTAGAAAAATCATTGGCTACATTGTTGCGTGTACCTACACCTATTGTTGGTGCAGGGCGTACGGATGCCGGAGTACATGCCCGCCAAATGATGGCTCACTTTGACGCTGATGTGCAGGATATTGCATTGCTTACAAATAAATTGAACCGAATCCTACCTAACGATATAGTTATATATAAAATAGTACGCGTAAAAGAAGATGCTCATGCTCGGTTTGATGCCACTTCCCGTTTGTACAGATATTATCTGACCACTCAAAAAGACCCGTTTATGTACCCTTATAAATATAAGGTGCATGGGAATATAGATGTTGAGATGATGAATAAGTGTAGTCAGGTTTTGTTTGAATACATCGATTTTACCAGTTTTAGTAAATTGCATACCGATGTTAAAACGAATGATTGTAAAATAACACTTGCCCAATGGAAACAGGAAGGACAGGATTATATATTTACAATACAAGCAAACCGTTTTTTGCGGAATATGGTTCGTGCTATTGTTGGAACACTCCTTGAAGCAGGGAGAGGAAAACTTGATGAGGCAGGTATGAGACGAATTATAGAGGCTAAAGATAGAAATGTAGCCGGATTTTCTGTTCCCGGAAATGCGTTGTTTTTAGAAGAAATAGATTACCCCGATCACATTTTTGTGATGGATTAATAATAAGGTTTTGATCTTGATTTAAGTTCGCAGAACTATTTGAGTCGCTTTCGCTCTTCGATTTTTTATTGTTGCTTTGACAAGTTGAAAAGCAATAGGTAGTTATGATTTAATGTATAAATATTATGTGTAATAAACTATTGAAAAAGATTATTAACGATGAGAAATCAGGCGGAATTGTGCTGATTTTTTGTACAATAGTTTCTCTAATTATTGCAAATTCGGCATTTAGGGAGGGATACCTTCATTTTTGGCATACTTCGTTGGCAGGGTTAAGCCTCGAATTATGGATCAATGATGGTTTGATGGCGATCTTTTTCCTTATGATTGGTTTGGAGCTAAAGAGAGAGGTGTTTATCGGCGAATTTTCTCGTCCGCGTAATGCCATATTACCCGTCGCAGCAGCACTAGGAGGAATGGTTGTTCCCGTCGCATTTTTTCTTTTATTCAACCTTGGTTTGCCAACCCAATCGGGTTTAGGAATTCCTATGGCTACGGATATTGCTTTTGCATTAGGCGTTTTATCGCTCTTGGGAAAACGAGTGCCGGTGTCGTTAAAAGTTTTTCTTATGGCTTTGGCTGTAGTCGATGATTTGGGAGCAATCCTTGTTATCGCTATTTTCTATACTAAAGATTTAATGTTGCTCTATTTGTCAATAGCTTTGGGGATATTCGCTTTTCTTATTGTATTGAACAGATTGAAAGTCTATTCGCTAATTCCCTACTTTATAGGAGGTGCGATCATGTGGTATTTCATGTTATTATCGGGGGTGCATGCTACTATCTCAGGGGTATTGTTGTCAATGGTTATTCCCTTTGCCGGAAGAACCGATGGTCGGTCTCCCTCTTTTGTGGTTATGCATAAATTGCATCTGCCTGTGACTTTTATAATATTGCCAGTATTTGCCTTGGCAAATACTGCTGTTACTATATCTTCCGATTGGCATACTCTTTTTGCAGAGCCTATATCACTGGGTATTCTGAGTGGTCTGTTGTTGGGTAAGCCAATTGGTATCGCATTAGCTTGTCTGATCGTAGTATTGGCGAAATTTTCAAAATTGCCAGTCGGAGTCAATTGGTATAATATGGTTGGAGTCGGATTGCTTGGAGGAATTGGGTTTACCATGTCAATCTTTATTACCTTACTCGCTTTTGATGATCAGCAAGTAATAGATACATCTAAAATTGTAATCCTTACAAGCTCGCTTTTGGCTGGAATTTTGGGTTACGCATGTCTACATTTGACCTTAAAGAAATCGAAATAAGGATATTTAAATAATAAATAGGTCTGCGGCCTTAAATAAATTATGTGGTTAGGTTTAGCATTTCTTTCGGCTTTCTTTTTAGGTTGTTATGATATAAATAAAAAAATGTCGGTTCATAATAATGCAGTGATACCTGTATTATTCTTGAATACATTTTTTTGTACGTTATTTTTACTGCCATTATATCTTTTATCCCGATTAGATTCTTCATTGGTTGAGAATACAATCTTCTTTGTTCCGACAGTAGATTTCGAAGCTCATCTTTATATTATACTGAAGTCTCTGATTGTATTATCTTCATGGATATTCGGGTACTTTGCTGTTAAGCATCTACCATTAACGATAACGGGACCTATTAATGCCACTCGCCCTGTAATGACTCTTGTCGGAGCATTACTTATTTTTGGCGAGCGTCTCAATCTTTATCAGTGGATAGGAGTTTTGCTTACTATCGTTTCGTTTTTTCTATTGTCTGCTACGGGGAAAAAAGAAGGTATTAACTTTCGTCAGAATAAATGGATATTTTTCATATTCATTGCAGCTATCCTCGGTGCAGCGAGTGGGCTTTATGATAAATATCTGATGCAGCGAATCAGTTCTACATCGGTTCAGTTTTGGTACAACCTTTACCAATGTATAATGATGTTTGTGATACTTATTATATTATGGTATCCTAAACGTAAGAATACAACAGCCTTTAGCTGGAAGTGGAGTATTATTTTGGTGTCCCTTTTTCTGACGATAGCTGATTTTGTTTACTTCTATGCACTGACCGATCCCGATGCTATGATCTCTATTGTATCTATGGTTAGACGTAGTTCTGTAGTTGTATCATTTATCGGAGGAATATTCTTCTTCCATGAAAAAAACTTAAAAGGTAAAGCGATAGATTTGATCTTAATAATAATAGGAATGTTTTTCCTATATTTGGGAACGAAATAAGTAACTGAAATCTTTAATGATATATTATATAAGTATAACTGATTTTTGAACTTATCTTATGATAGCAATAAATAGAGTTCTACAAGCTTAAAAATAGACGGGTCTTAGACCTTAGAAGATTACACAAAAGATGAAAAAAATATTCTTTATACTTTTTTTACTGATTACAGGTTTGGTGCAGGCACAGAATATATCGCCCTTGGTGATTGCTATGCCCGATGATATATTGATCGGAATTACACTTGATCAACGCAAATTATTAATTGCACCTGAAAATGATACGACTGATATTTTAGTAGTAAATGCGGTGGGGGATACAGTGAAGCGACTTGGCTTTTCGGAAGACTTCATATCGTTACAAACATCTAAAGTCGGTAATCTACAAGTTAAGCTTCTGCCGTTAGTGAATAATACTCAAATAATAGGAGTGATAACCACTGTCTGTGGTCCTGCATGTGACAGTCGGATTAATTTCTATACAACAGATTGGCAGCCTTTGGCTCAGTCTGATTTATTTCCGGAGACAAGTAAAGAAAGTTTCATAAAGAATGGAGTTGATCGTAATTCTGAAGCGTTTCTGAACGCCTATGCAACTTTGGATATGACTCCGGTTAAGCTTAGTTTTTCAGCAACGGATAGAAATGTATCAGCAGTTTATGATATAAAGAAATATCTGTCTAAGGAAGATTATGAGCAATTATTACCTTTTCTGAAAGAGGCTCCCGTGACTTATACATGGGATAAATTTGTATATAGATAATAAGTAATTGAAGATGTTTAATGAAAATTTGAAAGATGTGGTTATCTATTCCAGTTTTGCTTATTGAGGCAACAAATAGTTCTGCAACTTAAATCATAGATATAATAAAAATGGTTCACTTAAATTTAAGTGAACCATTTTTGTTATTCATATTCTTCGTGAAGTAAATTTTTGAATTCAGGATGGCGATCTACATAGCTTTTTGTGTAAGAGCATAACGGATTAATCTTAAGATTGTTTTTGGTTATAAAGTTTAGTATCGCCTTTGTTAATGCTCCTGCAATACCTTGACCTTCATATTCTGTTTTAACTCCGGTGTGGGTCACAATTATTATATTATTTTCCTTATAATAATTTACGACTCCTATAATTTCTTGATTTGAAATGGCTTCAAATCTATTCTCATCCGGATTATGTTTTATCTCGTATTCCATAAAATATTTATTGTTTTAATTAATCAATTTCAGAATTCTTGGTTTCATTTACTATCTAAACAAGTATATATCAAAACATGTTTAGAAAATGATTCTAATTACTTTTTAGATAAGTGTATATTGTGTATTTTTAATGCACTGATTTTAATGTATATTTGTCTATCGATTGAACTTGTTTACCTGGCGAAAAAAAACACTGTTTTGTATGGTATTACTTGTTATGTCATAGGATTTCTATTTGATAGGATAAAAAAGATAATTGTTTTATAATACGATATTTATAGTACTAAGATAGTAAGTATGGGAAAGAATAAATTAGCAAAATTTGCTAATATGGAGGAGTATCCCCATGTTTTTCAATACCCTTTTGCTGTATTGCAAGAGAAAGGATTTGAGATGAAAGGGAAATGGAATGAATTGTTTTTTAAAAATGACAATCCGATAATTCTTGAATTAGGATGTGGTAAAGGCGAATATACAGTCGGATTAGCAAAGTTATATCCTGAGAATAACTTTGTCGGGGTTGATATTAAAGGTGCTCGGATGTGGTCGGGGGCAAAGCAATCTTTAGAAGAAGGCTTATCGAATGTAGCTTTTTTGAGAACACATATCGAGTTGTTGACTAATTTTTTTGAGCAGGGTGAAATTTCTGAGATTTGGATAACATTTCCCGATCCTCAGATGAATAAAGTAAATAGAAGAATGACCTCGACCCGCTTTATGAAACTTTATGGTCAACTTCTAAAGCCCGATGGAGTAATTCACCTGAAGTCTGACAGTAATTTTATGTTTACTTACACTTCAGAAATGGTTGAACTGAATAACCTGAAAGTTTTATTCAAGACGGATGACTTGTATCATTCGGATTTGGTGGACGATGTGCTTACAATTAAAACATTTTATGAGCAACAGTGGATTGCTCGAGGGTTAAATATTAAATATATCAAGTTTGAATATGCTCATAAAAACGAGTGGCAAGAACCTGATGTTGAAATAGAACAGGATAGTTATCGGAGTTATGGAAGAAGTAATTCCCAGATATTGACAAAGCGAGCAGAGTAAGTGCTCAGTTCAGTCTTCGATAATAAGTGGCAGAAAATATTAATTATACGTTTTACAACCATAATTATCTATTGTTTTTACATCTGTCAAGCCAATAAATCGTTATGGGGACTTAATTGAATATAACTTAAACATTATTTAAATAATACATTGATGAGTATAAAAATATATCCCAAATTGGTTCTTGATGCACTTCGAAACGTGCGTTATCCCGGAACAGGAAAGGATGTCGTGGAGATGGGAATGGTTTCGGACGATATCCATATAAACGGCAACAAGGTCAGTTTCTCCATGTCTTTTGAGAAGCCTAACGATCCTTTTATTAAGTCGGTAGTAAAAGCTTGTGAAACAGCTATTCTAACATACATAAGCCCGGATGTCGATATAAAAGGAAATATTGAGGTTAAAACAACTGAAGTGCAGGCTCCTCCTGCACCTGTAAAGTTGCTGCCCGAAGTAAAAAACATCATTGCGATATCATCAGGTAAGGGGGGAGTCGGTAAAAGTACTGTTACGGCTAATCTGGCAGTGGCTTTGGCTAAGCAAGGATATAAAGTAGGTGTGCTTGATGCCGATATATTTGGTCCTTCTATGCCGAAAATGTTCGACGTGGAAGATGTACAACCTATGCTTGAATTGGTTGGAAATAAAGAAATGATAATTCCTGTGGATAAGTATGGTGTCAAAATGCTATCTATCGGTTTCTTTGTGAAAAAAGAGAGTGCAATTGTTTGGCGTGGAGCTATGGCGGGAAATGCTTTGAAACAACTGATTACTGATGGCAATTGGGGTGAACTGGATTATTTTCTTATTGATTTCCCTCCGGGAACAAGTGATATACATTTGACTTTAGTTCAAACTCTAGCTATTACAGGAGCTGTGGTTGTGAGTACCCCTCAGGAAGTGGCTCTGGCTGACGCCCGTAAAGGTATTGATATGTTTACTAATGAAAAAGTGAATGTGCCGATTCTCGGATTAGTAGAGAATATGGCGTGGTTTACACCTGCTGAGCTTCCCGATAATAAGTATTATATTTTTGGAAAAGATGGTGCTAAAGAGCTGGCAAAGGAAATGAATGTTCCTTTATTGGGGCAAATACCAATTGTTCAAAGTATTTGTGAAGGAGGGGATACAGGTAGTCCTGTGGCTTTAAATGAAAATTCGCTGACAGGTGCAGCTTTTGCTCATTTGGCTGAAAATTTTGTAGCCTCAGTGAATAAGAGGAATGAGGAGGCAGATCCGACTCAAAAGGTTGAGGTACATTTGAAGTAATTGAGAATAAAAAAAGCTAGTCTTCTGGCTAGCTTTTCTATATTTGTGGCGGGAATTATTTATTCTTCGTAATAAAAATATTCACCATTGATACATACATAATGTTTAACGCCACCTTGGATCTTTTTTAAATCTTTTTTTTCTAGTTTTTTGAAATCTTTGATTTTTGTCTTTTTCATAATTGATATTTTATTGATGTTTTTATTATGTTTTACATGTGCAAATATATATCTGATTAGTAGATGTTTATATAACTAAATAGTCATATTTTTCTTGAAAAATGTGCTTTTTGGGTTAAATATTTTTCTAATATTTTCATTATTGTATTCTGTTATATAATTGTAGGACAAGGCGGCGTTTACAGTTTTTGTTTTATATTTGATCCCTATAATACTTTTACCTGATAAAATGATTTAATACCTCAACTGTTATGAAGTATACTTATATGTCGCGATTATCTATACTGGCTGTTGGTCTAATATTTTTATTGCAGGCGTTATTAGTTTATCGCTTGTATGAAACGAATGTTGATCTGCTTCAGCGTGAGTTGAATTTAGTCATGCAATCGACATATGATGCGGATCTGAATCTTCGTTTAGATCCATCAAAAAAATCTAAAGAACCGAGTGTCGAGTATTTTGGTACTACTCCGCCTCCGGGAATTGATACAACAAAAGCTACTCGAATTGATGCAAGAGGCTTGGATAAAAAACTAAACAAAGGACTTGTCTCTGCTATGAATATAGCTATGGAAGAATTTATAGGAAGAAAGTACCCTATCAATTTGCCGAGAATAGATAGTGTGGCGGGAGTTTTTCTGAAGCAGAATAAGATTAACATGAAGTTTTATTCGGAGATTATTGATCTGAAAACTAATGAAGTTTTAGAAACGTCTTTGCAGGATTCCAATAAGTCGTCAGATCTTTTATATTCAAAAGTTATCTTCTTGAATGTAAAGCAAACAAAGGGTCTTCGATTGGTGCTTATTGATCCAATGTGGAAAATATACCCTCAGATGGCATGGATGTTGATACTTTCTTTGCTACTTTCAATTTTCTGTATATATAGTTTGTATGTACAAAAGAGAACTTTAGCGAAACAAAGGCAATTATCTAAGCTGAAAAATGATTTCTTCTCCGAAGTATCTCATGAATTTAAACGACCTTTGGCCGTCTTGCTGCAATCTATTAATTCATTAAGTAATGAAAAGATTATAGTTAATGAGGAAAAAAGGACACGTATGCTGAATATTGCCGAACAAGAAATTGTGAAAATGACTAGTAAAACAGATATGCTGTTAAGCTTGGCTCAAGAGGAAGAAGGACTCTTCGAGCTGCATCGTACGGAATTTGATTTTGCGAAAGTTGTTTTTGATCTAGTCGATAATGCTATTGATACAACACCGGGTTCTCCCGAGATTGATATTCATAATGAATTGAAAAATCCGATGATTTTTGCTGATAAAGATCATATTGAGCAAGTGGTTTCGAATTTGATTAGTAATGCTATAAAATATTCAAGGGAATCTATTGATATAAAAATCAGGTTATATCAGGAGAATAATAATATATGTATATCGGTTAAAGATTCTGGTTTAGGAATTTCACGGGAAAATTTAGATGTTATTTTTGAAAAGTACTCTCGTGTAGGTAAAACGACTCATGCTAAAGGGCATGGCATAGGGTTGAATTATGTAAAACGTATTGTTGAAAAGCATGGTGGCAGTATTTTTGTTGATAGCCAATTAAATTTAGGAAGTCAATTTATTGTAAAATTGCCATTAGTAAAGAACATAAATTGATAAATTAATTTATTAGAGTAAGTTAAACTTTATTATCTTTGCAGAACAGATTAATTTTAAGCACATTTTACAAACTTATGTCTATGGCAAATATACTATTAGTAGAGGATGATGAGAATTTAGCTTTTATGTTGTCGGAGAATCTGGAAGTTGAGGGATTCGGTGTACAACATGTAAAGAGAGGTGAATATGTAATGGAAGCAATTGACGAAAATCCGATTGATCTTATATTAATGGATGTCGATTTGGCTGGAGATATGAACGGGTTTGAAGTTGCAGAAAAAGTAAGACTATCCAACACTTCTTTACCTATAATATTTACCACAGGAAAAACTCATTTCAAAGATGTTGAGCGAGGGCTTAAGCTAAGGCATGTAGATTATCAAAAGAAACCTTATGGAACAAAGGAGTTATTGGCTCGAATCAATAATCTTTTAAATAGAGTTACAGAGTCAGGCTCCAAGAAGTTTGTATTCTCTGGTTTTTCGTTTAGTCCGATTGATCAGGTAATAGAATATGATGGCCAAGAGCTTAGAGTTGCAAAGACTGAGGCTGCTTTTTTACGCTTGCTTTGCGAAAATGCAAATGGAGTGGTAACCAAAGAAAGTATTGTTTGGCTTTTATGGGGTGAAGAAGATGTATATCAGAAAGAACACTCTTTGAATAATCTGACACATAAGATAAGAAAATATTTGGAAGGAAATCCTTATGTTGAATTAGTTACAATATCTAAAGTGGGTTATAAACTTATGGAAAGATAAGTATTATATATATTATGTGCCAGCTTATTTTAGGACGGGGCATTGTATAAATAAAGGGGAACATAATAAGTTATGTTCCCCTTTGTTATTTAATTGAATTGGATAATCAGGTCATCCGGTATTTCTCATTCCGGCAGCAATTCCCGAAATAGTAACCATTAATGCTTGCTCTAATTCTTGAGGATGTACCTCGTTACTCCTTACGCGTTGAAGTAATTCAACTTGAAGAAGGTTCAATGGAACTGTGTAAATATTTCTCATAGCAATATTACTAGCAATAAGAGGTAAGTTTTCCATCAATGAATTATCATGAGCAATATTTAATATGGTAGCAGTGTCTTTTGCCAGCTGGTCGCGTAGTTCCGCTCCCAAATACTGAATATTTTTATCAACTAATCGTTGGTCATAATAAGCTGCAATACGGCTGTCTGCTTTTGCGTAAACCATCTCGAGCATACTAATGCGAGTATTAAAGAAAGGCCAGTCCTGATACATGGTTTCCAGTATATTCATTTTGCCATTATCAATAACTTGCTGTAAAGCTTGCCCCGCTCCCAACCATGCCGGAAGCATAAGTCTGTTTTGTGACCAACCGAAAATCCAGGGAATGGCACGTAGGCTTTCCACACCTCCTGTTGACTTACGTTTTGCAGGACGTGAACCTAAAGGTAATTTTGCCAACTCTGCTTCGGGCGTTGCCTGATAGAAATAAGGGATGAAATCATCATTTTTTCTAACAAGGTCTTGGTATATTTTGCATGAAATATCCGACAACTCGTCCATCGTTTTTCTCCATTCCTCTTGAGGTGCAGGAGGAGGCAATAAGTTTGCTTCCAAAATGGCATCTATATAAAGAGACAATGTTGAAATTGCCAGATCGGGTAATCCTAATTTGAAACGAATCATTTCTCCTTGTTCGGTAACACGAAGTCCACCTTTTAAAGATCCCGGAGGCTGAGAGAATAATGCTATTTTAGCAGGACCTCCGCCTCTACCGATTGTTCCGCCTCTACCATGAAACAAGGTAAGTAAAACTCCTGCATCATTACATGTTTTGAGTAGTGCTTCCTGTGCACTGTATTGTGCCCATCCTGCTGCCAATGCACCTGCATCTTTAGCCGAATCTGAATATCCAATCATAACCATTTGTTTGTTGCCGATGATGCCTCTATACCAACCGATATTCAGCAATTGTTGCATAACATCAGAAGCATTGTTGAGGTCATTAAGAGTTTCAAATAATGGAGCTACAGGTAGCATATAAGGACATCCTGTGTCTTTTAATAACAGGTGAACTGCCAGAACATCAGAAGGGGTGCGAGCCATTGAGATAACATACACGGGAATTACACCTTGTGGAGTTTCTGCAATAACTTTACAAGTGTCCAGCACCTCTTTTGTTTCGGGACTAGGTTCCCACTGTTGAGGAATCAATGGTCTTTTAGAGGATAATTCTTTTATAAGGAAGGCTTGCTTCTCTGCTTCAGACCATGCAGCATAATCGCCTAACCCCAGATAAAGGGTTAATTCCGATAATGCTTCTGTATGTCTGGTACTT
Organism: Dysgonomonas sp. HDW5A; assembly: GCF_011299555.1. Taxonomy (NCBI): domain Bacteria; kingdom Pseudomonadati; phylum Bacteroidota; class Bacteroidia; order Bacteroidales; family Dysgonomonadaceae; genus Dysgonomonas; species Dysgonomonas sp. HDW5A. The sequence continues at coordinate 2,319,984 of NZ_CP049857.1, forward strand.
TCCTGACGTATATCAATCTTAACAAGGGTAACTCCAAAACATTTTACACGACGTAGGGTATCCAATAATTTATCGCCTGCAATACTTTCCATACCGCAAGCAATAAGAGAATCGTAGCATTTGATTAGAGGTTCCCACAATTGCTCGTTGTAATAAATGATGTCATCATTTATTGTTACGTGTTTTCCTTCGATTTTCTCATCCAGATATATAATGGTCTTTTTGAGTTTCGAACGAAGCTTTTTCATTAAAGCTCTATATGGTTCCTGTACTTCGGCATCGCCCAAATATACTCTGAATTCAGCAGTACAATTAAACATAGATAGTTCTTTAACCAATACTTCTATATCTTTTAAGAAAAGAGTTGCTGCACGTTTGCGGCTTTGTAGAAGTACATCTTTAGTAACTACAGCAGTAACATTGGGGTTACCATCGCGGTCACCACCCATCCAAGAGGTGAAATGTATTGGGCGAGCTTCTACCGGGATTGTGTATCCTATAGAGGCTTCCATTTGTTTATTTAATTCTTTCAGAAAAGAGGGTACAGCTTCCCAAAGGCTACTTTCGATAACATCGTAACCCCATTTAGCCTCTTCGTTGGGTGTTGGCCTGTCTTTGCGTATCTCAGCAGTAAACCAGTATTGAATAATAAGTTGTTTCAAACGACTCATTATATGTTCTTGTTTATAGCTTACGATATCATCGTGATCTAATTGCTGAAGGCACTCGCTTACTTCATTAAGGTTGTTAATTAAAGATCGGCGATTTATCTCTGTCGGGTGAGCAGTCAAAACCAGGTCAATGGATATTTCATTGATCGCTTTTTTTATGTCTTCATCATTTACTCCTTTGCCTTGTAATGTATTGTAGATACGGGCGAAGTTCACCGGATTATCTTTTCCCATTGCATGCTGAGAAATAGTGTCGTATTGTTCCGCAGTATTAGTCAGATTCAGAAACTGATTAAATGCTTGCGCAACCGGTAAAAAATCTTTGTCGGGCAGATTCTGAAGAGTTTCTACCAACTTATCATGTGCCTTTGTATCTCCGTTATGAGAAGCTTTTGATAATTGGCGAATTGTTTCGACGCGTTCATAGGTGCCTTCACCCAATGCTCCCTTGATGGTTTCACCAAGTAGTTTTCCGAGCATTGCTATGTTGTCGTTCATCAAAGAATTTGATTGACTCATAGTTTTTGTTTTTATATTAGTTTATATTCAATATATCTCCTTTATAAAAGGTATAAACTCAATTATAAAGGAGATATTGTTTTATTCTAACAGAAGTAATGAAAAGGTATGTGACCTTTATTCATTTATCAGACTGAATAATTCTTCTGCAGCTAAACGTGGACCTTCTTTAGTTTGACCGTCAATAGCAAGAGATGTATGTATTTCACCGATCTTAACTTGGTTCTCATTCATCTTTGTGAAGTATTGGCGAACTAATTTCTCCGCAACTTCTCTTTCCTGAACAGGTCCGAATGGGTTTGCAAAATAAGATTTTACTAAACCAACCTCAGTTGTAGTTCCTTTCGCTTTTCTTGCTCCGTCTTCAAAAACCTCGATAGCTTTATCCAGATTATCGAAAAATTTAATTTTCTGATCGGTCTCAGTATAATTATTGGCATAAAGCATATAATCTACTTTGTATCCTTTCGAAATAACTTCATAAGTTGAAACCGGAATAGTTACACGGGCATTTACTTTATCCGGATTTGTATATATTCCACGGTCTAATTGTTGATAAGCGTATGAAGGATCAAGGTCATCCACACGGACAAATGCTCCGATCTCAGTACCATATCCTTTTACCGAGCCATCGGCTTCGATATTCAAATAACCCATGTCATCGAAAATGATACGCATGTGTCTGATATATTTTTCATTCAGGTTGCGGAATGCCTCTAGGCTTTCAGATTTTCCGGCACCACTATCACCCATGATGATGATATTTGATTCTTTTCCGTTCTTCAATGCAATGTTTACCATCGCACCGTGTATTGGTAAACGACCATTCTCCATTTGCTTCACATTGTGAAGTGTAAGGAGCATTTTTTTCATATAACCGAAGTAGTCGATATCATCGCAATAGTTTGCATATCCGATAAGGATGTCATTCTGTTTGTCTTTGTAGTAGAAAGTACGTTTTTCTTCATGACCGTCGGCATAACCAAATACATAGATCATATCGGGTTTCTTACCGATATAACTGCTTGGTGTTGCTAATTCGAAAAGATTAGACAAGCCTAAACCGTGATCGATAAAGTCTTTGTGGAAATAAACAAATGTAAGCATATTGCCAACCCAGGCAGGGAATACAAACCATTCATCGTCATTCAAAGATATATTTGCAACGGGATTCGAAGAGTGTTCCTGAAAAATTCCGTCACGTGTATTTCGCTTAGTATAAGTAATCAATGGTGGTTGAAATATCACAGTACTAATAAATGGCACTGCCGATAGTCCTTTATATTCAATAGGACAATTCCATGATACTTCGTCATTCAGGATAAGACCGGCATTAGCCCCTGCAATCAGTTGACGATATACTCTGTGTTGGAATCCCATAACCGTTTCTTCGATGCGGCGATAGGTTGCAAGGATAAGGTCGTTGAATTGAGAATTTGCCTGAGTAAACCTAACATCTTGCAAACCTTCGCCAAGGCTCGAGTTGCGTACAATAGAGATGCGGTCTAAACGTCTCCAGTATGAATATAATAGTTCGATAAGTTCAATGAAAAGATCTTTATCTGCGAAGCAAACCGAATATCTATTGTCTACTTTTACTATCTCGTTTTCGTCACAAACTGTTAGAAACTTGAATACTTGAACAAGTGATTGAGCAAATTCATCATCTTTATTATTGAAGTATTTAATATAATAGTCATATATAATGACGTTATCTTTCTTCAATACCTGAATAAATGAGTCGATTACTTTTTTAAAACCATAACTATTCAAAAGTTTCTGACGGTTGTCACAATATTTCAGCGAGAAATTAATCATCGCTTTTCCTCGACTGATTGTAAATTCGTTTAGCATTGTTTATTCGGTTTTGTTTATAATTTTAGTTATTAGAATCTTTTTTGATAACACTGAGGGTATATTTCATCTTATACAAAATCTATTTCCAAATTTAATCATTTTACTTGTATTAAAAGAATTGATAAATGACTAATTTCTGTTTTCAAATTTAGCATCCTTATTCAATTGTTTTACTTACGGATAAAAGTGAAAATTTGTCGTTTATTTTCTTCAGGCAATCAAAGCAAAGACAATTTCCGTATGTGGTCTTGATGTATTCTCTGACTCCTTTCTCCAGATTTAATTTTGTGCAGTTACACAATTCTATCTGATCCACTCGACAGGTGAATGTAGAAGAGCAACTAGGACATGTTTTATCCATTCTTTATATTTTTAAAGGTCAAATGGTTTATTTGAATGATGTGTTGCATTAACTTTATTTCCCGAAAGTTGTTTGCCTGTACTATTTTCGGCAGGTCTTCTGACTTACTTCATTTCTAAACACCCTTCCCATCCTTCAGCTGGCAGTTATCAGTTATCAACAAATTTGTTGTTTACTGCTTTCTGTTCACTGTTTGCGACAGTGGTTTGAGTATTGTCTAGAAACTCTTAATGAAGCTTACAGCAGCGGGTCTGTTCCGGATTTTCACCGGATTCCCTTTTCATTATTCCATCGAGCATTGTGATAGAATAACACCAAAAACAGTTGTAAAGATAATAAAATGTCTGATTGATGTTAGCTAAAGAAACAAAAAAATCTTTCCTAAATGAAGGAAAGATCTTTTGTTCCAAGAATGTGCCTATAGGAGAAGGAGAGTCCTATATAAATTGAGATATTATGGAATGTGTTTTCCGGGCACAGCTTTAGATTTCGAGTTAGTAATTGATTGTTTGTTATATATCTGTTTAATATATTCTATTTTAATGCAAATTAAGCCATAAAGCATCAAGCAGGCTATAACCAAAATCTCTTTTTTTTCTCAGATTTGCTATTTAACTATATATAATAAAACAGCCCTCTCTCGAATATAAGAAAAGGGCTGTTCTATTGTATAAGAATCTTTAGTTTAGAATTTTAAGCTTATTCCTCCAAGGGCATTAATTCCTTGATTGGTATAGCCGTAATATCTTTCATATTTTTGGCTCATAACGTTGTTTGCTTTCACATAGAATGATAGCCAGTCTAATATGTTATAGCTTCCTTTGATATTTAGCTCATTGATATTGTTCATATTGGTTGAAGCATTGTTTACATATGTCTTACGTCCTCCTTCGAATATGTAATTAACTGAGAACGTGAGATTCTCGATAAATGAAAAATCAGCATTAAAATCAAGAGTGAAGCTGGGCAGTCCCCATGCTTCTTTTTTGTCAGGGGCTGTATCGGTTAAAGTATATTTGCTGACACTGTAAAAGTGAGTCAGAGCTTTTAAAGAAAGATCGGTATATGGGATCAATTTTGTTTTTAATGCCCCGCCAAAATGTCCGGCACCTAAATTTGCATACATCATTTCAGATACGTTACCCCATGATGGTGATTCGTTTGGAACAAACAGGTGTTCGTCTTTCGTATATTTATAACCGCCGAAGATGTCAAACTCAAAACCACTTATAACTCCCGATCTTACACCAATTTGTGCGTCGTATAATGTTTGAGAAATAAATACACGTGATGCGGGGTTGATATATCGATTCACACGGTTCATTTCTACAACATTATTGTCATTTATGCCTCCATCTACATTGAAATACAATAAACTTTTTTCATCGAAGTTCCAAGATGTTTTGATTGCCGGAGCAACTACAAATTTGTTCTCAATGTCAGATGCCCAATTTATGTTAGCACCTAAAGACAATTGAAAATTTCCACCTTCTATACTATAATATGGCTTAGCTTTAAAAATAGTCAGATTATGAAACGGATCCTTATCTAACAAAGGAAGAAAGTCTGTATTGCTAAATGTTTGGAAAAATATACCTCCTTCTACACCGGCTTTATGATCTGTTTGCAGGGGAGCTGCAATGTTAACCAAGGCGTCGAATATACTTCCCGAAATACCGTCATAATTTACATTGGGGCCATATTTAGTAGAGAAGTTATTGTATTTTACATTTGCAGAATAATACAATGCATCGTTTTGTTCTTTGGATGTTATTCCTGTTTCAGCTTCAATAACATTAATATTCTGATTGTTCTTCATAAAACCTTCATAAAGAGAAGGATCTTGATCCGCCGCACTGAATATGTAGGGATTGCCATAATAGTTAAAGGTGTTATTAAAGAATGATCCGTTCACATGCCATGTTAATGATTCAAAGTCGTGGCTGTATTTTGCTTTTATCAGATTCTCCATGTTTTTAGCTTTGGCTTGGTCAAGAAGAGAATTTGGATTTAGGTATTTTATTTTACCATCAGTAGAATTGTGGGTTGCAAAAATATCTAACCGGTCATTTTTTGAATCCACTATTCTGTATCCGGCCGCACCATCTAAGTTGGAATACATACCTGCTCCAAACAAGAAATAGCCACGATGTTTACTGTAGTCTATTTTTGTTCTGATATCGCCTGATCCTGGATTTCCAATCGGATAAGAGGCAATATTCATATTTGGGATGCTGTTCTCGAACTTTATATCGTACTGCTTCTTTTGCGGTTCGTGGAGAGCCGGAAGCGTATTGACTTTTGATGCATCCTGAATGGTTGGTGTATATTCTCTTTCGAGAGAAACCTGACGGTTAAGCGTTGTATCTTTAGCGGCAGTTTGGGCTGATATGTTTATGGATGCAACGCTTAATCCCAATGTGCTAATAAATAAAGTTTTATATAATGTATTCATTATCTTTTAATTTAAGTAAGGCCTCAGACCTGTTTATTACTGTATTTTAGACCTCTCCTAACCCTTTCCTGCTTAGAGTGTGGTCGGGTGGGGCTTAATTGCAAAGGTTTATGACCTTATTTATTTAATTGAGTTAAACGGTCATTTATCATCGATTGAATATCAGTTTCATTACCTGTATAGTTCGCTTTTAAACTTTCAAGGTATTGTTTTGCCTGAAACTTATCGCCTTTTGCCAAATAGGTATCTGATAATACGATTATCGATTGAGCCATCCAATAGGCATGAGGTGTACCTTGCTTCATCAATGCAAGGACTTGTTGTTCTGCCTTATCGTAATTCCCATTCTTTAGATAGGTTTTAGCCAATAGGTATTGCGCTTCTGCTCCATATACACTGCGTGTATCACTAGCCGCTTTCTGAAGATCGTCGATAGCTTTATTAGTCTCACCTGTATTCAGATAAGCTTTAGCACGGTATAAGCGAGCTTCGCTAACGATTTCGGGAGAAGTTTTGCTTTGTGCAAGTAACGCTGTTGCAACAGTGATAACTTCAACGTCTTTATTTAAGTTGTTGGCTACTTTAAGCATTCCTAATTGAGCCGTATTCTTATCCTCACTGCTTGTTGCTGTACGCATCATTTCCTTATAAGCATTATATGCGGCTTGATTGTTGCCTTTGTCCAGTTGTATTTCGCCTACAAGAGCAAGAGCTTTATTGAGGCTTTTTGAATTACCTGAATTAATAGTATTGTTGAATGCTTGGAGTGCAGTATCATAATCTTTCTTATTGTAAGCTATGGCTCCTATATAATAATGTGCATCGCCTGCAAACTGACCTTGAGGATACGATTGAAGGTATTTGTTCATCGCATTGGCTGCTTCGTTTGCATGACCTTTCATGTATATATTTTCAGCGGCAAGATATGATAATGAATCTTGACGGCTGGCAGTAATAACAATACCGTTGCCCAACGAGTTTGCAAAACTGGCATATGAGCCAATATCGTTAATATCACGATAAATGCCTTCGAGACTTTGTATGGCGATACGTGCTTCTTCCGAATTTTTGTGCAGTTGTACAACTTGTTTGTAGGCTTCAATCGCTTTTTGAGGATTGTTACTGTTATAATAGGATTGTCCTAATTGAACACCAGCCTGTGGAGCTACATTCGAGTTAGGGTAATCGTTTAATAACTTCGTTAAGATTGGAATTGCATCTGTTTCGCGATTTAGCATTATCAATGCACGACTTTTCTCATACATGGCATCATCGTAATATTGAGAATCAGGATATCTTTTCATCATAACATCCAATGCTGCAATTTTTCCATTGTAATTGTGCTGTAAACCTAATACAAAGGCTTTTTGGAAGTCAGCATATTCGGCACTCTGCGGATTATTTACAGACGCTTGAGAGTATGCATTTGCTGCTTCAATAAAATTACGATTGAATAAATAAACATCTCCGATACGATTCCATGCGTCAGAATAAGTCAACTGTTGTCTGTTTCTTTCCTGAGAAGTATATTGCTTGAAACTATTCAACGCATTATTATATTGTTTCAGATTGAAATAAGTATATCCTAAATTATATAGGGCATTCGAATAATTGTCATCCGAGGCATTACATACAGATAAATAAGTCTGATAATCTTTTATTGCTGCCGGATAATTGTTTTCTCTATAATATGTTTCACCACGCCAGAAGTAAGATTCGTTTTTAGATTTTACATCGTAATTCCCTATATTTATAGATGCATTGAATCTTTGGATTGCCTGATCGTAATTTCCGTCAATGAAATCCTGAGCTCCTAATTGAAACAAAATAGTTTGCTTTGCTTCGAGTATTTGTCTGCCAGGATTACGCATTTTGTCGATTGTTGTAAGCGCGGCCTGATAATTTTTAGTAGCAAGTAGTGTCGATGCCAATTGATTATTGATTTCGTTTACATACTTCGAGTTAGGGTATTCGTTTAAGAAACGCTGCAATACAGTGATCGATTGATCAAAGACCGAAAGTGATGTCTTATGAACCAACATGGCATAATTGTATAACGCAACCTCGCTGATTGATGGATCGAACTGCACGCGTGATGCTGCATCAAACGCCATTAATGCATTCGCATTATCATTTATTTTTAGGTAATTCTGACCGAGTAGCATATATGCTGTTTGTCCCAGTTTATTATCTGTCGAAGCAGCAAATTGTAAGGCTTTTATTGCATTCTGATAATCACCTGTTTGAGTATATGCCGTACCGAGTTGCAGCATATCTTCAGCGAAGGGTTTAGACTCCGAAGCTAGGTATTTCTCATAGTTCGAAATAGAACTATTGATATTACCTTGTCTATAGTAAGAGTTTCCGAGTATGCGATATACTTCCGCCGAGTTCTGATTATTGGGATAAGCACTCAGGTAATTATTTCCCGCGTTGATTGCTTCACCCAGGTTATTCTTAAGGAACAGACCTTGAGTTATGAAGAATAATGATTGCTCTTTGTATTCGGGATTGTTTTTAAGGCGTTCGAATGTCGATAAAGCACTATCGTATTTGCCTTCTTGAAAATCGATATACGCTTTATAGTAAGTTGCAGGTTCATAATATTTATTGCTGTTACGAGCCAGTAGTTCGAATTGATTTGCGGCTACAGATTTTTTTCCTTCCTGCAGATTAGCAAATGCAGATCGGAATGTATAATCCTCTTGATCCTTTTTTGATAAATAATCAACATCCGCTTGTTCAAACCAGTATAAAGATTGATTCCAATCTTTTTCATTGAAATAAGAAGATCCTATATAGAAGCAAATATCATTTCTATGGTATGACTCGGGATAAGTATCCAAATATTCCCGGAGAATAGTAACTGCATCTTCTTTTCCTGTAAAATAAGACGAGGCAGCAATCATATAGTCAGCCTCCAACTTTGCGTTCTGGTCGTTAGAAAGTCTTTTAAATTCCGCAAGTGTATTTTGTGCACCAACGAAATTGTTGTCTAAAAACATCTCTTTCCCCTGTATAAACAAACGTTGAGGTAATTCATTGCTGATTCCTCTTTGGGCATACGTTAACTGTAGGGTAGATGCTATTCCTATCCCTGTAATAAGTAGTATTTTCTTCATAAATTCATCTTTTGTATTTTTTCGATCCCTATTTTAACAGAACGTAGTCCAAACAAAGAGGGATCTAAATCGGCTATAGGTATAAATTTCAATTCAGCAACATCATCTTGTGCGCTAAATTGAGAACTGTTTTTTATTTTACATAAAAAGAAAAGATCGGTAGTCTCCACTTGAAAACCTGAGTATATGTAAAGGTTCGGTACAGAGAATAAATACTGAGCCGATATAACTTCAAGTCCAGTCTCTTCTTTTACTTCTCTGGTAATTGCTTCTTCTGCGGTTTCATCCATATCCACAAATCCACCGGGCAGGTCATAGGTTCCTTTTGCCGGCTCATTAGCACGGGTTGCTACCATTATTTCGTTTCTGTCGTTAATGATTACCGCAATTGTTGCCGATGAAGGGTTGAAGTAGTAAATAAAGCCACATGCTTCGCAACGTTTAGATTTGAAATTGTTGTCGACAAAGTGTGCAGAGCCACATTTGGGGCAGAATTTAAACTGGTATAGAGGATGTTTCTTTACTGGCATAAAATTTTTATATTAAACTTACATACACAGTGTACAAATATAGTTATTTATAACATAGATGTTTTATGAATATATGTTGTTTATATTAAAAAGTGTACCTCTTTAAAAGTTAATGAAGTGTTATATTTGTTAATGCGTGTCGCTTTTACAGGCTGTGTATTTTCTGCTAGAATGTTAGGAAATTACTTTTTTCTATGTTAAATATATTAAAATACAACAAAAAAAGAGATCTAGACAGGAAAAGATGATAAAAAGGTTATAGTATAACTTGGAAATTTATTGTTACTTTGTAGTAAAGTTGGTTGTTTGAATATAAATTGTTAAAATTTCATTTCTGTTATGAATGTACGTAGTACCTACATGGTAAATCTCGTGTCAACGTACCTCTCATTATGTAATGTTGTGCACAATAGAAAAGTCATAGGCGTTCAATTAGATTTTGAACAAAAGGATTCTTCTATTCTTGCTATATCTAACATATTGAAGGATTACGATCTGCATTGTAAGACTTATTACTCGGATTTTGATACCTTGAAGAAAGACAAACGGAAAGGAATATTACACCTAAGAATAGATGGAGGACGTTATGTCGTTCTGAAAAGTTTAGGTAGCGAGGGTAATGTAGTTTTTTATGATCCTGTAATCAATAAGAATATTGAAATTTCTAAGTTCGCGTTTCAAAAATTGTGGAGTAGCATTGTGATATATTCCGATGTAATGCCATCGTTAAACGAGCATGAGGTTAGTAAAGAATGGGTCGCTAAAAAAAGTGTGCAAGACTAACTTCTTAGTAGTTTGAGAAGAAAGTCAAAAGTATTTTTCTAAGAGTAGTTTCTGGGAAATTTAGGGGAAAAGAAAGTAGTTTTTATCAAAATTTAATTACGTTTGTCTTATAAGTTGCTTATAAAACATAACCTTTGACTCATGCAATCTTTTCCGTTTTTCAGTCAACATGATGCTATGGATTGCGGTCCTACGTGTCTGCGTATGATTGCCGCTTATTATGGCAAAAACTATTCGCTGGAGAAACTTCGGCTCAGTTCACACATAAATAAAGAAGGAGTATCTTTGCTTGGGATAAGTGAAGCTGCAGAAAATTTAGGCTTTCGCACAATGGGCGTTAGCATTACATTTGAGCAGTTATTGGAGGCTCCTCTTCCTTGTGTTGTGTATTGGAACCAAAATCATTTTGTCGTTGTTTATGCTGTTAAAAAGAAACGGTCAGGATATGTGATTTATGTCGCAGATCCGGGCGGAGGAATGATAAAGTATACCAAAGACGAATTCTGTAAATGTTGGATATCTTCATCTATTGATGGAGAGTCTCATGGTATAGCTCTACTGCTGGAGCCTTCTCCTGAATTTTATCAACATGAAGATGATAAGGAAGTTCGGAAAGGGTTCCAGTTTCTGTTTTCGTATTTAAAGCCTTATAAGAAATTAGTACTTCAACTTGTATTAGGGCTTATTTTTGGCAGTTTATTAATGTTAATTCTGCCATTTCTTTCTCAAGCCATTGTCGATATCGGTATAAATACCCAAAACCTTGATTTTATTTATGTAATACTAATTGCTCAATTAGTTTTAACACTAAGCAATTCGTCAGTTGAATTTATAAGAGGTTGGATATTGCTACACTTAGGTAGCCGAATAAACATCGCTTTAATCTCAGATTACTTGATCAAGATGATGCGAATGCCCATGGGCTACTTCGATACGAAGATGGTGGGTGATATTATGCAAAGAATTAACGATCATACACGCATTCAAGATTATTTAACCAATTCAAGTTTAAATGTTATTTTTTCAGTATTCAATATATTTGTATTTGGTATAGTCTTATGCCTTTATAGTTTCAAAATCTTCATTATATTTTTCATCGGCAGTTGCCTTTATTTTCTTTGGGTTTGGCTTTTTATGAAAAAGAGAGCAGAACTTGATAGTAAAAACTTTGCTCAAAAATCTGAAAATCAAAGTAATATAATTCAATTGATTACTGGGATGCAAGAGATAAAGCTCAATGGATGTGAGCAGCAGAGGCGTTGGACATGGGAAAGTATACAAGCAAGACTTTTTAGATTACGTATCAAAGGACTGGCTTTGGGGCAATACCAAGATTCAGGGGCTATATTTATTAATCAAACAAAGAATATCTTAATTACCGCCCTGGTTGCCAAGTTTGTGGTCGAAGGCCAGATGACTCTCGGTATGATGATGGCGGTTCAATATATAATAGGACAACTTAATAGTCCTGTAGATCAGATTATCGATTTTGCTCGCAAAACTCAAGATGCAAGATTAAGTTTGGACCGTTTAAGCGAATTACAGGAGAAAACAGATGAAAGTACAGAAGATTCGCAACGTATCAAAGATATTCCGATGGGTAAAGACTTATTTGTCTCAGGATTATCCTTTAGTTATGATGGAACATCCGAAGGTGAGTACGTCCTTAATAACCTCAATATCCATATACCAACCGGAAAGAAGACAGCTATAGTAGGTACAAGTGGTAGCGGCAAAACAACACTGTTGAAATTGTTGTTGGGTTTTTACCCTCCACAGAAGGGCGTTATACAATTGGGTGAAAATCGTTTGCATAATTATAGCTGGCGCGAATGGCGAAAAAAATGCGGAGTAGTTATGCAAGATGGGTTTATATTCTCAGACACAATAGCTCGCAATGTAGCACCTGCATCTGAAATTATAGATAAAGAAAAATTATTAAGATCTTGTATTACAGCAAATATACATGATTTTGTAGAGTCGTTACCTTTGGGATATAATACAAAGATCGGGATCGAAGGACATGGCTTGAGTCAGGGACAAAAGCAACGCATGCTTATTGCACGTGCTATATATAAGGATCCGGAGTTTGTGTTCCTGGATGAGGCTACCAACGCCTTGGATGCAAATAATGAAAAAGTCATTATGGAGAACTTGAATTCATTCTTTGAGGGGCGTACATCATTAATAGTAGCCCATCGTTTGAGTACTGTTCGCAATGCCGATCAAATAATTGTATTAGAGAAAGGGCAGGTTGTTGAAATTGGTACCCATGACGAATTATCTGCAAAAAGGGGAGCTTATTATCATTTAGTGAAAAATCAATTGGAGCTTTAAATGAGAGAAAAATTAGATAACATAGAATTGCGTAGCGATGAGGTTAAAGATATTTTAACACGTCCTCCTCATTCATTGATCAGATATGGCACAACAGTAATATGCCTTATTCTGTTATTGTTTTTTGTCGGCTCTTTCTTTTTTCGTTACCCGGATATAATACAGGGAGATGTAATTGTTACAACAGAAAATCCGCCTGCATGGATTGTGGCAAAAGCTACCGGGCGAATAAAGGAACTTTATATCACAGACAAAAGTTCTGTTAATCAAGGAGATCTGATAGCAGTAATAGACAATCCGGCAATAACAACTGATGTGAAAAGAGTCAAACAGTTATTGATTGAAAAAACTCAGGTTTCTGATTCTGTGGTTGCTTTAGAGGCAGAACTTATTTCGGTGACCTATGAATTAGGTGAGTTGCAGTCTGCATTTTCTTTGTTTTCGAAAGCTGCGATTAATTATCAAAACTTTGAATCATTGAACCTTACAAAACAAGATGAACTTGCTTTGAAAACCCAATTAGCAGGAAGAAATAGCTATGCTGCTAATTTACAAAAGCAATTAATACTAAAGGAGCAGGAATTGTCGGTTGCAAAGTCCCTATATGATAGGGATAAAGAATTGTATAAAAAAGGTGTAATTGCCAAGTCGGAATTTGAGGCTACAGAACAAAGCTATTTAAATCTACAGCAGATGCTTCGTCAGCTTGAAGGATCAATAGTTACAGAGCAAATCGAAAACTCAAAACTGAAAAGCTCCGCCTCAAAACTGAGCATTGAATACTTGCAAGACAGAAATACTAAATACCAGGAATTAGCTACTGCGTATAGAGAGTTGATGGCCGAAATTGAGAATTGGGAGCAAAAATATTTACTCATTTCTCCTCAAGCAGGCACTGTAACATTTAATACAGTCTGGTCAAGAAATCAAGTTGTCAATATAGGAGATAAGGTTTTTGTTATAGTTCCTAAAGATCCGGGAGCTCTTATCGGAAAGTTAGATGCTCCATTATCGGGATCCGGTAAAATAAAAGAGGGGCAATTAGTAAATATAAAAGTATCAGGTTACCCATACCTAGAATATGGCATGTTGCAAGGATATGTTCGCAACATCTCTTTAGTTTCCAGTGGTAGTTATTATACTGTAGAAATATCATTACCGAACAAGCTTACTTCAACTACAGGTGTTGATTTTAAATTTACAGGAGAGTTGAGGGGGGGAGCAGAAGTGGTGACAAAAGACCGATCCTTGGCATTTCGAATTTTAGCTCCATTGAGGTATTTGTTAAAGAATAATTTCTGATTATCAATAAATGAAACAGTTGTCATAAGATGTTTTGATAGATATCTTTTATATATTCTTTCTGCAGCCCGCGTAAATACTAGGATTTATACTTTTCAGAGTCTTTGTATTCTATTAGTTTATTCTATATTTGTTGATGTGAATTAATATTTATTGGGGAATGAACATTTTAGAGATTAAACGAATGGACTTTTGTTATAAACAAAGGTTTGTTCTAAAGAACTTTGAGCTTTCTGTAAAAGAAGGTAGTGTGTATGGCCTTATAGGCAAACCTAAATCTGGAAAAACAACAGTATTAAAATTAATCTTAGGTCTATTGAAAACAACTTCATCAACAATCTTTCTCAAAGGTCAAAATTTTTATGGCTGCAGAGATAAAATCCAAGGAGTAGTAGGTAATATTATTGATTTACCTTATTATCAAAATTTTTTAACCGTGAGAGAGAATTTCAAGTATATTGATATGCTCTTCGGTTATGGCGATTTGCGGATTACACAAGTCTTGCGCTTTATAGGTCTTTATAAATACACCAATACCAAGGTGAGAAAGCTGACTGCGGCACAACAAAAATGTTTAAGTATAGGGATTGCATTATATCATGATCCTGATTTTTTAGTTTTTGATGATTTATTGAGAGATTTAGATGAAGATTCGAGAATTAGTGTCTGTAAATTACTCGTTAAGATAAAGGATCTGGGTAAAACTATATTGCTATCCTCTCGTCATTATATAGAACTGTCGTCTGTTTGTACGCATATAGGCTTATTAGAGTCTGGCCGTATTAGCAAAGAGGGGAGATTAGTAGATTTTATTGAGTCTGATTTTGGTGATTTAATTCCCCGCTTACAGCATTACCAGCTATAACGGTTTCCAGAGATGGAATCCTCATTTTTTTTTCACAATGTAAACCACTGTTTAGATATAAGTTAGGGAATAAAGGAAAAAAGTTTTCAAAAATAGTTGTAATAATATTTGGAGCGTATATAAAAAGCGACTACTTTTGCACTCGCTTTAAAACCGAGAGACGGTTATAAAACGAAGCAAAAAAGAACGATCTTTGACACGGTTGATACATAAGAAACAAAAAATATAGCATTAGACGGGTAGAGACTAATTTTAGATTAGAGACTCTAACTCAACGTCAAAAACCTTGAGTAAAAAAAAGACAAACGCTTCAAAGAATATAAAAAAGATATACAAAGAAGAGTTTGATCCTGGCTCAGGATGAACGCTAGCGACAGGCCTAACACATGCAAGTCGAGGGGTAGCATGAAGTAGCAATACTTTGATGACGACCGGCGCACGGGTGAGTAACACGTATGCAACCTACCTTCTACAGGGGAATAGCCCGGAGAAATTCGGATTAATACCCCATAACGCAGGGATACCGCATGGTAATATTTGCTAAAGATTAATCGGTAGAAGATGGGCATGCGTTCCATTAGCCAGTTGGTGAGGTAACGGCTCACCAAAGCAACGATGGATAGGGGAACTGAGAGGTTTATCCCCACACTGGAACTGAGACACGGTCCAGACTCCTACGGGAGGCAGCAGTGAGGAATATTGGTCAATGGACGAGAGTCTGAACCAGCCAAGTCGCGTGAAGGATGACTGCCCTACGGGTTGTAAACTTCTTTTGTATGGGAGTAAAAAAGGTTACGAGTAACCTATTGCAAGTACCATACGAATAAGCATCGGCTAACTCCGTGCCAGCAGCCGCGGTAATACGGAGGATGCGAGCGTTATCCGGATTTATTGGGTTTAAAGGGTGCGTAGGCGGGATGATAAGTCAGCGGTGAAAGTTTGAGGCTCAACCTTAAAATTGCCGTTGAAACTGTTTTTCTTGAGTATATTTGAAGTAGGCGGAATTCGTGGTGTAGCGGTGAAATGCA
This sequence comes from Dysgonomonas sp. HDW5A, assembly GCF_011299555.1. NCBI lineage: Bacteria > Pseudomonadati > Bacteroidota > Bacteroidia > Bacteroidales > Dysgonomonadaceae > Dysgonomonas > Dysgonomonas sp. HDW5A. The sequence goes on from NZ_CP049857.1 coordinate 2,335,814, forward strand.
TAGATATCACGAAGAACTCCAATTGCGAAGGCAGCTTACTAAACTATAACTGACGCTGAAGCACGAAAGCGTGGGTATCAAACAGGATTAGATACCCTGGTAGTCCACGCCGTAAACGATGATTACTAGCTGTTTGTGATATTACAATAAGCGGCTAAGCGAAAGCGATAAGTAATCCACCTGGGGAGTACGCCGGCAACGGTGAAACTCAAAGGAATTGACGGGGGCCCGCACAAGCGGAGGAACATGTGGTTTAATTCGATGATACGCGAGGAACCTTACCCGGGCTTGAAATGCATCTGACCGATCTGGAAACAGATCTTCTAGCAATAGCAGATGTGTAGGTGCTGCATGGTTGTCGTCAGCTCGTGCCGTGAGGTGTCGGCTTAAGTGCCATAACGAGCGCAACCCACATTGTTAGTTACTAACAGGTCAAGCTGAGGACTCTGACAAGACTGCCAGCGTAAGCTGTGAGGAAGGTGTGGATGACGTCAAATCAGCACGGCCCTTACGTCCGGGGCGACACACGTGTTACAATGGATGGTACAGAGGGTCGCTACCTGGTGACAGGATGCCAATCTCCAAAGCCATTCCCAGTTCGGATTGGAGTCTGCAACTCGACTCCATGAAGCTGGATTCGCTAGTAATCGCGCATCAGCCATGGCGCGGTGAATACGTTCCCGGGCCTTGTACACACCGCCCGTCAAGCCATGGAAGCTGGGGGTACCTGAAGTACGTAACCGCAAGGAGCGTCCTAGGGTAAAACTAGTGACTGGGGCTAAGTCGTAACAAGGTAGCCGTACCGGAAGGTGCGGCTGGAACACCTCCTTTCTGGAGAAGCCTTGTCTAACAAAGAGACCCTTTGAAGAAAAGGAATCTACCCGATGTCTAATGTCTTTTTTAAAATGTTTCAAAACCTATGTACAACCTAACAAAATAAGAGAACAGAGAAGCTGTGTATCCACAGTTTCAGGCGCACAAGAACAAGCCAGTCCTATAGCTCAGTTGGTTAGAGCGCTACACTGATAATGTAGAGGTCGGCAGTTCAACTCTGCCTGGGACTACAAAGTACGAAGGAAGTCACGCTTCCCACTACGGGGGATTAGCTCAGCTGGCTAGAGCACCTGCCTTGCACGCAGGGGGTCAACGGTTCGAATCCGTTATTCTCCACAATACCTATGTAATAGGTAAACGATCTTTGACATGATGTAAAAAAGAGCAAGTAAAAATATAACGAGTATATATCAAACCGGTATATAAGAGTTTGTAAGAACCCTTATAAATCAGGCGAAGAAAAAAGTAAATAAGGGCACATGGGGGATGCCTAGGCTCTCGAAGGCGAAGAAGGACGTGATAAGCTGCGAAAAGCTTGGGGGAGGAGCAAATATCCATTATATCCCAAGATCTCCGAATGGGGCAACCCGGCGGTTGAAGAAACCGTCATCTGGTCTAACCAGAAGCAAACGTGGGGAACTGAAACATCTAAGTACCCATAGGAAAAGAAAACAAAAGTGATTCCCAGAGTAGTGGCGAGCGAAATGGGATTAGCCCAAACCAATAATGTTTCGGCATTATTGGGGTTGTAGGACTGCGCTGTGGCAAGAAGTTAGAGTAGTAGAACGATTTGGAAAGATCGATCACAGAGGGTGATAATCCCGTATACGAAACCCTAACCAAGCCTAGCAGACTCCTGAGTAGTGCGGGACACGAGAAATCCTGTATGAATCCACCGGGACCATCCGGTAAGGCTAAATACTTCCGAGAGACCGATAGTGAACCAGTACCGTGAGGGAAAGGTGAAAAGAACCTCGAACAGAGGAGTGAAATAGACCCTGAAACCATGTGCCTACAAGCGGTCGGAGCCAGTAATGGTGACGGCGTGCCTTTTGCATAATGAACCTACGAGTTACTCTCATTGGCAAGGTTAAGTACTATTGAGGTACGCAGCCGAAGCGAAAGCAAGTCTTAACAGGGCGCTTAGTCAATGGGAGTAGACGCGAAACCAAGTGATCTACCCTTGAGCAGGTTGAAGGTTGGGTAACACCAATTGGAGGACCGAACCGGTAAGCGTTGAAAAGCTTTCGGATGACTTGAGGGTAGGGGTGAAAGGCTAATCAAACTTGGAGATAGCTCGTACTCCCCGAAATGCATTTAGGTGCAGCCTCGGCTTATAACTTATGTCAGGTAGAGCTACTGATTGGATGCGAGGGCTTCACCGCCTATCAAGTCCAGATAAACTCCGAATGGGCATAAGTTTTTACCGGGAGTGAGGGCATGGGTGCTAAGGTCCATGTCCGAGAGGGAAAGAACCCAGACCATCAGCTAAGGTCCCCAAATACATGTTAAGTTGAATTAACGAAGTGTTGCTACAGAGACAGCTAGGATGTTGGCTTGGAAGCAGCCATTCATTTAAAGAGTGCGTAACAGCTCACTAGTCGAGTGGCGATGCGTGGATAATAATCGGGCATCAAACATGTTACCGAAGCTATGGGATAAAATATTATCGGTAGGGGAGCATTCCGTTCAGCGTAGAAGGCGTAGCGTAAGCTACTCTGGAGCGTACGGAAAAGCAAATGTAGGTATGAGTAACGATAAAGGAGGTGAGAAACCTCCTCGCCGAAAGACTAAGGTTTCCTGATCAACGCTAATCGGATCAGGGTAAGTCGGGACCTAAGGATAAGCCGAAGGGCGATTCCGATGGACGAAACGGTTAATATTCCGTTACTACTGTATAGAGTGATGTGGGGACGCAGAAGTGAAACTACTGCCATCTGACGGAATAGATGGTTAAAGAGTGTAGATGTTGATTTTAGTAGGCAAATCCGCTAGAAGAGTCGAACTTGAAAGTATGACGAGCCCTTGTGGCAAGTTAAAAATGTAGGTAAACAAACTGCCAAGAAAAACCGCTAAACGCTAATCTATATCGTACCCGTACTAAAACGGACACACGTAGTTGGGTTGAGTATACTAAGGCGCTCGAGTGATTCACAGTTAAGGAATTAGGCAAAATGACCCTGTAACTTCGGGAGAAAGGGTACCTACAGCAATGTAGGTCGCAGAGAATAGGTCCAGGCAACTGTTTAACAAAAACACATGGCTATGCAAATTAGAAATAAGAAGTATATAGCCTGACACCTGCCCGGTGCTGGAAGGTTAAGAGGAGAAGTCATCAGCAATGAGAAGCTTTGAATTGAAGCCCCAGTAAACGGCGGCCGTAACTATAACGGTCCTAAGGTAGCGAAATTCCTTGTCGGGTAAGTTCCGACCTGCACGAATGGTGTAATGATCTGGACACTGTCTCAACTGTGAGCTCGGTGAAATTGTAGTATCGGTGAAGATGCCGATTACCCGCGATGGGACGAAAAGACCCCGTGAACCTTTACTATAGCTTTACATTGAATTTGGGCACTTGATGTGTAGGATAGGCCGGAGACTATGAAGCAGGTACGCCAGTATTTGTGGAGTCACCCTTGAAATACGGCCCTTTAATTGTTTGAATTCTAACCCGTGGATACGGGGACACTGTATGGTGGGTAGTTTGACTGGGGTGGTCGCCTCCAAAAGAGTAACGGAGGCTTCTAAAGGTGCGCTCAGAACGATTGGTAACCGTTCGTAGAGTGTAATGGCATAAGCGCGCTTGACTGAGAGACCGACAAGTCGATCAGGTAGGAAACTAGAGCATAGTGATCCGGTGGTTTCAGTATGGAATGGCCATCGCTCAAAGGATAAAAGGTACTCCGGGGATAACAGGCTGATCATTCCCAAGAGCTCATATCGACGGAATGGTTTGGCACCTCGATGTCGGCTCGTCACATCCTGGGGCTGGAGAAGGTCCCAAGGGTTGGGCTGTTCGCCCATTAAAGTGGCACGCGAGCTGGGTTCAGAACGTCGTGAGACAGTTCGGTCTCTATCTATCGTGGGCGCAGGATATTTGCGGAGATCTGACACTAGTACGAGAGGACCGTGTTGGACAGACCCCTGGTTTACCGGTTGTTCCGCCAGGAGCATCGCCGGGTAGCTAAGTCTGGATCGGATAAGTGCTGAAAGCATCTAAGTACGAAGCCGGCTTCAAGATAAGATATCCTTATAAGGGTCGTCGCAGACTACGACGTTGATAGGCTACAGGTGTAAAGGCAGTAATGTCATAGCCGAGTAGTACTAATTGCCCGAAACTTTTTTCCATGACTCTGCCCAGAGTCTCGCCTGATTGACCCAGGTTTGCTACATACAAGTTATTTGAAAGCTCTTTTACATCATCTCAATTAAATCTCTATAAGTAGATATTTAATTTACAATATTAAGGTGGTTATAGCGTTGGGGATCCACCTCTTCCCATTCCGAACAGAGAAGTTAAGCCCAACCACGTCGATGGTACTGCCATTAGGTGGGAGAGTAGATAGCCGCCCTCTTTTTAAACACTCTGATTAGTGAAAACTAGTCAGAGTGTTTTCTTATATATATAATGCTTATTTGCAAAAATACACACTCACAACAAATAGACAGTATAAGTAGCCGTTTTATTCCTCCTTTAAATAGTATTATTTCTTAGAATTTAATGAGTTTTTAGTTATATTTAGTTTGTTTTTATTAAGGTATATTTACATATCTTTTTGTAAAACATATTATTTTATTATGAAAAATCTTTATCTATTTTTATTCCTATTAATTGGATTATCTGCGTGTACAGATAGTGATACAACTGATTTTAGTACTGACACGGAATTACGAAGTGCAGGAGATGGTTTATTTGATGTGCTTGGGTATGGGTACGATGTTACAGGTGAATATATGCATCCTAAATCAGTGAAATTCAAGGTGTTAGATGTGGCTAGATACAATAAGGATTATCCTGGACGAATAGACTCCGGTACTCCTAGTTGGGGATCTGATCATGTCTATTATGGATATTCTGCCATGGATTATATTTCTGATATAACTAAAGATAGTAATGCAGAATTAAAAATAAAGAAAGAAACAAAAGCGTTTGCAGGGAATATTAAGGGTAATTCTTATTTAAAATCCGAGTTTTCGTATTCGTCGAAGAACTCGTTTGCTAGTGTTGATGCTGTTAGAAATCGTAAGTATCTTAGAATTAATGATGAGCTATCTCGGTTGAAAAATTATTTATCTCCAGAGTTTGTGGAAGATTTGAATAGATTAACTGCGGATAGAGTAGTTGAAAAATATGGTACTCATGTTTTAATTGATTTCACTATAGGTGGACGCTATAAATTGATGTATAAGTCTACAATTTTTACATCTAAGGATGCAACAACAAAGAAGAATACTGTATCTGCTGGATTAGATTTTGTACTGAAAAAGATAGCGTTTAATTTGAGTGCTGATAAAACTATAACAGTTAATGAAACTTTAGCAAAAGAAAATCATGCAAAGGAGCTATATGTTATGTTCTATGGTGGAAATGGTACGAATCTCAAATATGATTTGGAAAAGGGAATGCCATCAACAGTTGACGTTGCAAGTTGGGAGAATGCAGTCAAATTAGACAATGCCACTTTGACTAATATTAACTGGAAGGAGACATATCCTATTTATGATTTTATAACTGATGTGACTAAAAAAGCACAAATACAAGCTGCTGTAGAAAAATATATTCTAAATAATCAGCTTAAAGAAATGCAGGTTGAGCCATTACATAGATATTGGAATCGAAAATATCTGATGTTTTATCCAACATCTATTTATGGGGAATCTCATATCGGAAGCGATTGGAAATATGAAGGAGTTATAGGGTATGTAAATAAAGTTCAATTACCAGGTACAGTAGCATTGCATAGATATTATAATAAAAAATACACTATGTTCTATTTAACTTCAGTCTTTGGGGAATCTCACATCGGAAGCGATTGGAAATATGAGGGCATAGTTGGTTATGCAAATAAGACTCAAGTAGAAGGTACTGTAGCATTACATAGGTATTATAATAAGAAGTATACAATGTTTTATTTTACTTCAGTTTATGGAGAATCTAGAATGGGTGGTGACTGGCAATATGAAGGAGTTGTTGGATATGTTTATCCGACAGATATTCCATGTGTTGATACGGATAAATATCCTAATTTAACTCCATGGTAAGGTATGGTATAACCTATATATAGGTTATTTCTATATTGTTAATAGTTATTTAAATTAATCCTTAGTTAGATTAATAGTATCTATTATCTCATATTAAGTAACTGAAAAAACCTTTAGGAATCATCCCTAAAGGTTTTTTATTATATAGCACTTAGTAATATTAGGATTCATAATCCTTTCTTATATTTGCAATATGAAAATAGTTTATCTTGTACGTGATTATATTAACTCAGGAGGTGTAGAAAGAGTAGTTGCTAATAAAGCTAATTACTTAGTTAATCGTGGATATGAAGTATATATTGTTAGCTTATTCGATAAAGAAGTCTTGCCGTTTTTTTATTTTGATCCGAAGATTACTTTTCACAGCTTAAATCTTATTGATGATAAGTTTATTAATGAGAATTTTGTACTGAAGCTATCTTCTTATTTTAATGAAATTAAGCCGGATATTGCTATTTCTACAGGGATTGGTCCTCTTAATTATTTGTATAAGGTAAAAGACGGTAGTAAGAAAATTCTCGAGCTACATTTTGCTAAGTATAAAAAGAAATATAAACTGGCGAGATTTGATTCCTTTCTTTTAGGAAGGTTATTTACTTCTATCTATAGTTATAAAAGAACAGCTATTGCTCGTAAATACGATGCTTTTGTAGTCTTGACAGACGAGGACCGTTTAGATTGGGGAGGATTAAATAATATTACCACTATACCTAATCCACTTTCATTTGTTCCGACTTCGTACTCTGATTTGAAAACAAAGAGAGTGATTGCTATTGGCCGTTATACTACTCAGAAAGGATTTGATCTGTTGATTGATATTTGGAGTAAAGTGCACCCTTATTTTCCGGACTGGAAATTATCTTTTTATGGGGTGGGAGGTAAAAAACGAAAGCTAGAAGATCAAGTGAAGCGCCTGAATTTGGGAAACTGCATAGAGTTAAACCCTCCAACCAAAGATGTAGAAAGTGAGCTGACCAAAAGTGCAATTTATGCTATGACATCCCGATATGAAGGCTTTGGATTGACTTTGCTCGAAGCGATGACCTGCGGTTTACCTGCTGTCTCTTTTGCATGTAAAAGCGGACCAAGAGATATAATAAAAGATGGAGAGGATGGTTTTCTTGTGAGTATGGGAGATAAAGACGGTTTTGCTCAGAAACTGTTACTGTTGATGTCAAATTCCGATCTAAGAAATGCTATGGGGGATGCTGCCCGCAAGAATGGGCTGCGATTTAAAGAAGACCAGGTTATGCCTAAATGGATTAATCTATTTGATAATTTAATGAAAGAATAATTTATTCTGTTCTTTCAAAGACTTCTATACAATTCTAAATATTTACTCATATGTCTTTCCAAAGTATACGAAAGACTATATCTTATTTGTTCTTCAATACGGTTTTTGTCTTCATAGAATGTACTAATATGTTCATTAATGAAAGAAGACATATGCTCCGAATTAAAGTTTTTAAAATAGTAAGAATATATGGATCCGACCTCAGGTAGACTTGTACAATCTGAACTGAACACCGGCTTGCCGAATTGCATCGCTTCTATTATCGGCATACCAAAACCCTCGAATAAGGATGGAAATAGAAAACCGTAACAATTCTTATACATCCAGATTTTCTCATTGAACAATATTTCTCCGGGCATAATTATATTGGATATATTTTCGTCTATTATTCGTTGCAACATCTCTTGTGCATATTGGCTGTCATGATTGCCGCAAATATAGAGATCGTATTGAGGGAGCAACTTCATTGTGTCAAGTAATACATGGAAGTTCTTTTTCTTATTTATTCTACTTATACTAAAAAGAAATTTCCTTTGGTCGTTAATTATGAAGTGAGGTTTTATTGCATTTTCAAACCTAATATCTTTAATCCCGACATAATTTATAAGTGTTTGCTTATCGCCAATCTTTAGATGTTGTTTTACTTCGCTTTCAGTAAACTGAGATATGAATGTTAGTACCTCTGCCGAATCAATATACTGTTGTAATCTTTTGAGCCTCTTAGTTGCTTTTGAGTCAGACTTTTCATAAATGAAATTCAAGTCGTGTATCGAAAGTATTTTTTTTGTTCTTGGGTTTGTTGAAGAATACTTTGCTTGCTGTGTTGTATTATGCCATACATCAAAGCGTGGAAATAAAAAAGGAAATATTTTATATATACGCTTAACCGTCAGATATTGTATATGACTTCCAAATTTGTTTACATATGATCTAGGTACTAATACGGTTATCTCCAATCCCTCAATCTTTTCGGGGTTTTCTTTTAGATAGTTTCCATAATAGGAGCATAATTCACCAAATCCATTCGAAACTCCCAGATATCTAAGATCAATTAATATTTTCTTACCCATTGCAGATGTTTGTTTTACGTTTCAAAGTTAGTGAAATATATTAAGTAATGTACAACTGTTTTTAGCTACATTTCGTTGTAATAACAGGCTAATATAATTACAATTATCTAAGTAATAAAAAAGTACAGGCTCTTAATTTTTGCAGAAGTGCCTACTTATTACTTACATTTGTGGTATAATAAATACAAATGCAAATATGAGAATAGCGTATTGTGTTCCAAGGCTTACAACCAGTGGAGGGATCGAAAGAGTTCTGGCTAATAAATCAAAGTTCTTGCTGGATCATGGATACGAAGTTTATTTTATATTGAGTGAGAAAACTGATGAACCTCCGTTTTTTGATTTTGATAAGCGAATAACCTTCTATAACTTAGGTTGTGAGTTTACAGCTAGAGGGCTTAAGAAAAAAATGGTTCATGGAAAATATAAGGAAATATACTTAAAGCGGTTGGCTGCAGCATTAGATGAAATAAAACCCGACATCACAATTTCCATATTCGATAAATATTCACGCTATCTCTACAAAGTAAATGATGGGAGCAAAAAGATAATAGAGCGGCATTTTGGTAAATATAAGAGACCACGGTATATTTCGAAATTTGAAACCAATTCTTTGGGAAGGATACTTACTTATCTATACCGAAAAGCTGATTATGATATCGTGAAGCACTATGATAAATTTGTTGTACTCACCGAAGAAGATAAGAATTTATGGGGGAATTTACCTAATATTGTAGCAATACCTAATAGTATTTCTTTTATCCCTGAAATAAAATCAACAACCAAAGATCAGAGAATTATTGCTGTCGGGCGTGCCTCGAAGCAAAAGCAATTAGATGTATTGATTAGGGTATGGGCTAAAATTGCAAAAAAATATACTGACTGGAAATTGGTAACATATGGTAATGGCAATTTAGAATCTTTACGTAAGCTCGCAGAGGAATTAAAAATAGGAGATCAGGTTGAGAATAATCCGCCTACACATAATATTCAGGAGGAGATGGTAAATAGCTCTATATATGCACTGAGTTCTAAATATGAAGGTTTTGGACTAGTTTTAATTGAAGCTATGGCTTGTGGTCTTCCCTTAGTGTCTTTTGCGTGCAAATGCGGTCCCCGAGATATTATATCGGATGGAGAAGATGGTTTTCTGATAAAAGAGAATGATTTAGACGATTTTGCTGATAAATTATCTTTACTTATTGCAGATTCTGAACTGAGGCGAAAAATGGGTATAGCTGCTTCTCAAAATGTGCTTCGATTTACTGAAGGTATTGTGATGAGCAAATGGATGTCTTTGTTTGACGAATTGGTCAATTAAAATTAAATATACTTTTCCAACATCTTATCGGCTTTTTCCCATACTGAATCGATATCTATCAGAGCAAATTTCTCACTATAGGATAGTGTTTCATAGTTTTTAACATCAGATACGATATCCTTTAGTTCTATTCCCTGAAATCGTTCAGATTTATTTGGTAACCAGTTATCCAAAGGTATATTAGGGGGATAGATGGCAAAAGAAGGTATATCTAAGGCCTGAGAAATATGTCTGGTTCCTCCTTCATTACCAAAGAAGAAATTACTGTTGGCTAGTAAAGCAATTAACTTCCTTAGATTATTAGCTTCTATATTCGTGAATATATGTGGGGCATTATTCATGATTTCATGTAAGCGCTGAGCTGCTTCTTTTTCTTTATTGTCTCCAAAATTAAAGACTAGTTGTGCATCATACTTATTGATGATCCGTTCGAGGATGGTGCGCATTTTTTCCTTATCCCATACTTTATATTCTAATCGTGCTGTTACAGCACATACAATAACAGGTTTCGAAAAATCAATCCCTTTGCTTTCCATATATTCTCTATACTTGGTGTACTCATCTGTTGTATAGTATAATTTAAAGTGAGGGTTCTTTTTTACAATATAACCTGTATTTAGGGGGTCAAGTAAAGCTAAAGTCAATTGGGCATTATCACGAATGCCATCGTATTTATTATTAACCCTGTGATTGTGTATAAGGTAATTGTATTTTTTTGATCTTCCTATTCGGTATTTTGTTCTTAAAGAGAAAATAGAAAAGAACAGGGTTTTTATTGTAGATCGGGTATCTATAATGATATCATACTTGGTTTCTTTGACAATTCTCCTGCATTTTTTTATATAAGCAGTGATACTGTGCATTTCCTCATTGGTGAAGCTAATTACTTTATCAATATCAGGATGATGTTCGTATAAAGGTGCAATATGCTCGTTTACGATATAGTGGATCTCCGAATCAGGAAAAGATTCTTTTAAAGAGGAACATAGCGAGGAGGAGATTACTGAGTCTCCAACTCTACGAAATCTGATAATTAATATTTTAGTCATTAGATGTTGCTGTTTATGTATAAGCTTTTTTATCAGGATGTTTTTTTGTAAAATATTCCCAGAATTTTCTATGGTAAAGAAGTGTAAGTTCAATGCATTTGTCCTGATCAAAATTACGTGCCTTAGCATATTCTGAAGCGATAAATCTTATCATCTCCTCATTTCCCCACAGACGTCTAAAACTTCTGCAACCTAAGTCCATCGATATATTGCCAAAGTACATTCTGTTTAAGTCTACCAGATAAAAATGAAAGCTCTGCCCTTCTTTTTTATAGAGGATATTTCCCGGAGAATAATCAAGATGCAAAACTTCTTTTTGATGCATATCTGCAGTGAATTTAGCAAACTGGCTTAATAAATCTTCGCGACCTGCAAGTTCTCCGGTATTAAATTCTCTCATTAATCCGTCGAAGTTTTCCTGTATCGAAATATAGTAGCTCTGCTTGAAGAGAAAGCCTTGTTTACATTCTAAAAATGCTACGGGATCGGGCGTGTTTATGCCTTTTTCCAGAAGTAAATTTGCGTATTCAAAAGAACGTCTCGCTTTTGATATTCTAAAGTTATCATAAACAAACTGGTTGATTATATTAGGAACTTTAAAGGCTTTTACGTTAAGCCTTAAATCTCCGACAGGTATGTCCCTGATAATATTCCGTCCGCCAAACAGGACTTCTCCTTGTGTGTGGAAGTTAACAGGTAGTTTGCCTATAAATTCTTTGAGATGCTGGTATTTAGCGTTTATGACAATTTTTGTTTTCAAAATGAGAATATAAGTAAAAAGTAAAATTTACTGGTATGTTTTATATTGGTAGGCGCAGACCTATGTGTCTGTCCTAAATAGGTGAACACTCAGGTTCACCTCTACAACCAAAGCAATAAAAAGGTCTGTGACCTTAATATCTTTATATGTTGTTTAAGACAAAGGTAATATATAAAATATAAAAGCAGTGAATAAATGATTCACTGCTTTTATATTTCAAGGTCTCAGACCTCTTTATTGCTTTAGTAATTATATTCAAAATAGCCGGTTATCGCAATAAAGTGCAGTAATGAATATATATGTATTACTTTTTTATTTTACGTCTTTCACAAAAGTAAGAACCGCTTTTCCTTCTTTAGAGAAAGTAATCTTATTCATAGAAGCTTCTAAAGTCGATGCTCCTGTTATGATTTGTGTGAATTTAGATTCACCTTCCATATTAGGACAAGCCATTCTTGTAGACATTACGGGACCCACTGTTATTGTTGTTCCTTCTATTTTGTAGGTTGCATTATAACGGTTGCATCCTGCATTTCCACCTAATCTGCTTTCGGCAAGGTCGAACGATATAGTTGGTTCTTTATCGGTAAACAATGCTTTTAAATCACCATCAGCAATTGATTCTAATTTCCATTCTCCCGAAAGAAGAGATGTGTCGATACCTTTTTCAAATTCGGCAACAGTTTTTCCTTCGTGTTTCAAAGTAAGGACACCATTTACTAAAGAAACTTTATTAGACTGACCCAAAACTGTGTGGAATTGGTGTTCCTGATTTTCCTCCACACACATCATCATAGTTGAAGCTAAATTAGGAGCAGAAAGGATTCCCTTCGAATAAGTATACATTCCGGTATATCCGTTACAGCCTCCGTTTCCGAATATTCTGTTTTCTACAACATCAATATTCATTGTAGGGATCTTTCCTTTGAAAAGACTTGTCGCGGGTTGACCGTTTAATGATTTCAAAATCCAGGTTCCTGAAATGTTCGGAGTGTTTTCTCCGGGATAATCATTTTTAGCCGAATTTTTTGATGATTTACAACTTTGTGCCATTATACCTAACGATAGTATCATTACTAGCGCGAATGACAATTTTACCAATTTTTTCATTATTTACTCTATTTAGTATTACTTAATTATATAACAAACATCTGTTGATCTTGTTTACTGAGATTAAAAAGACATTTATTCTATAAAATATTAGTATGTTTTCTTATCTTGTTTTGTCTTTAAATAAGAGTGAATTTATCTGCGTCTTTCCATACCGGAAATTTATTTCTAAATAAATTTAACTCTTCTTTCGAGATTTCAACAGTCTCTACTTCTTCAATAGCACTGTCTAAATAAACTTGTTTATTTCCTTTGTAATCGATTAATGCCGATTGTCCGATATATGAAAGTCCGATAGCATCTTTTCCTACACGGTTTACGCCGCAAACGTAGGCTTGATTCTCTAAAGCACGAGCTTCGAGTAGTACATTCCATACTCTACTTCTCGAATCGGGCCAGTTGGCTACATATATAAGCAAGTCATATTTATTATTTACATTACGTGCCCATACAGGAAATCGAAGATCATAACAAATCAAAAGGCAAATATTAAATCCTTTGTATTGTATGATACATTGTTTATCTCCTGCGGAGAAATGCCTGGATTCGTCACCCATTCTAAACAGATGTTTTTTGTCGTAAAATGTTGCTTCGGATGGTGTAATAAAAAATCCTCTGTTGTAGTATTCCTTATTATCGAGGGCAATAAAGCTTCCTGCTAAAGCAACATCATATTGTTTTGCCCATATTTGTAGTTTGTGGATTGTGTTTCCTTCGATTGTTTCTGCCAATAGATGGCTGTTCATCGAGAAACCTGTAGAAAACATTTCCGGAAGGACAATTAGGTCTGTCTTTCCGGTCAGTTCTGATATATATCTTTCAAGAGTTGCAAGATTGTACTCTTTGTCTTCCCATTTTATATCGGTTTGGAGAAGGCTTATTCTTAGTTTTGCATCTTCATTGTTCATTTCCTGATGAGAACTTTTCTTGGTGTTTGCCACTTGCATTCTTATAACGATCTTGTATTGCAGTGATATCTTTATCTGCATCTCTTGTAGGAGTGAAAACAGAATCGAAATACGCAGTTTTGTCTTTATAATCAAGTATTGCAATAACAATAGGCACATTGGCTGCTGTTGCAATATAGTAAAAGCCACGTTTCCAGTCGTTATTTTTGCTGCGTGTACCTTCAGGTGTAATGGCTAATTGAAAATCATTACGACGAGAAAATTCCGAAGTCATTTGTTCGGTGAGCGATGTTTTCTTTGACCGGTCGACCGGTATTCCTCCCATTGCATTGAACAATAGATTCATTGGGAAGAAGAACCAGGTTTTCTTTATAAGAAAATAAGATTTTCGACCTAATGATAAATAGATCAATTTACCTAAAAGTAAGTCCCAATTGCTGGTATGTGGGGCAACACATATGATACATTTGGTGGGTAAGTCGGTAATTCCGACAATTTTCCATCCTATTTTTTTTAGGATGAAACTACTAAACTTTTGCATATCCCGAATGTCAGACTAATTTTTGAATTTCTAATCCAAATTTATTGACTTGAGCCTGTAAATCTTCTTTTACTTTTTTGTAATAAGCTTTAGTTCTGCTTTTAATTTCTTTTCCTTCAGATACGCTCAAACGATTAATCAGATCGGTATGTGCATCAGCTATTTTGAGAATAATCTCATCGGCTTTTTGGATGTTTGGACTGTGTGTAAATACTTTGTAAAATATGCAGTCGTTATATAATAACCCCATTGAGTTATTAATTAGTTTTTTTAGATCTCTTCTGCTGCTCATCTTGATGTTTTTAATTATTTGAATGTTTTTAATATTGTACTGACCGCTATAACTAGCAGTTGCAGTTTTACTTACCAAAAGAATAAAAAGGTTTAGTTCCTTAATATCGCTTTTGTAAATACTGCACAAAGGTAGTTAATTTAGAGGACGCATTCGAAGTATTTGTATTATTATTCCTTAATAGCTTGCTGTATAAGAGATCACAGAAAGAAAATAGGGAAGAAAAAGAGAGCACGTGATTCTTCTTAATATGTTTTCGTTCGATGTTTTAGTGGTATAATAGTAATTTTTTCATAAAAAAATCATTTGTTTTTGTATTCTCAATATAAATGATTTACTTTGAAAATAATTTCTAACAGCAAATATGTTTAATGGAATCAATTTGTAAGTTAAAAGATATATATAAAGCTCTCTATAATTTCGAAAAAGAGTTTGCCGAAAAAAATGGTATTACTATCAATGAGGGGATGATACTTTGTTGTCTGAAAGATGGTAAACCTAAATCGGCCAATGAATTGTGTGAATTTGTAGGCTTGTCGAACTCACGCGTTTCTCGTGTTATAAATACAGTTGAAACAAAAGGGTATATAGTTCGTGCGATGGGGGCAGTCGATAAACGTCAAATGATATTTACATTAAGTGAATCGGGAAAAATTAAAGTTAAAGAAATGTTGAAACAAGAAATGGATTTTAAAGGATTGAGTTCGCAATTTTTAGCTTTAGCAGAATAAAGAGATCGTTGATTTTTAGGAGTTTTTGACAGGTTATACTTGGTATGATTTAGAATACTCTGGTAAAAAGATCTGATATCTTTGATGGAATTAAATTCCATTTTTATTTATTTATATTGTTGTTAGTGGCAAATATGTTTAATGGTAAATTTAATATAAGATGAAAGTAGTTATTATAGGAGGAGTTGCAGGTGGAGCTACGGCGGCAGCGAGAATGAGAAGAGAAAGTGAAGATGCCCGAATTGTTTTGTTTGAGAGAGGTGAATATGTATCGTATGCCAATTGTGGTTTGCCTTATTATATTGGTGGAACTATTAGCGAAAGAGACCGATTGTTTGTACAAACGGTAGAAGGTTTTGTGAACCGTTTCAATATTGATATACGGATTAAATCGGAAGTAACCGCTATTGATTTGAAAAGTAAAACGGTTACGGTGCTGAATCGTTTAACCAATGAAGGCTATACTGAGAGCTATGACAAGTTAATAGTTTCAACAGGGGCTGAACCCATCAAACCGCCGATGCCCGGAATCGATAATCCTAAGATATTTTCATTGAGAAACGTTCCCGATATGGATCATATAAAATCTTATATCGATCAGCATAATCCCAAGAGAGCAGTTGTTATAGGTGGTGGATTTATAGGTCTCGAAATGGTTGAAAACTTACAGGACGCCGGACTTGAAGTGTGCGTAATCGAACGAAGCAATCAAGTGATGACTCCTATCGATTTTTCGATGGCAAGCCTTGTACATCAACATCTGAAGAGTAAAAAAGTCGGCTTGTTATTAGAGGAAGTAGTCGAAGGTTTCGAATCGAATGGAAATGAGATAAAGGTATTACTTGCAAGCAAAAAGGATATATCAGCTGATATGGTCATACTAAGTATTGGTGTGCGTCCTGAAGTACATTTGGCAAAAGAAGCAGGCTTGGAGTTGGGTTCGTTGGGAGGAATAAAGATTGACGATTATATGCAGACTTCTGATCCCGATGTATATGCTTTGGGTGATGCTGTCGAGGTTTTTAACCCCGTCATTGGTAAACATTCATTGATTCCTTTGGCAGGACCAGCCAATAAACAGGCACGTGTAGTTGCAGATAATATATTGGAAGGCAATATTTATAAATATACCGGAACGATAGGTACTTCCATTGCTAAGGTATTTGATATAACCGTAGCGGCAACGGGAGCATCTTCTAAATTATTGGATCGGGAAAATATTGCACATTTATCGTCATTCACGCATGGTAATTCTCATGCAGGGTATTATCCGAATGCTTTACCCTTATCGATAAAAATAAACTTTTCACCTGTTGACGGGAAATTGTTCGGGGCACAAATCGTAGGTTTCGACGGGGTCGATAAGCGAATCGATTTATTTGCTCAGGTTATTAAAAAAGGTGGTACGATCTATGACCTGATGGAAATTGAACATGCCTATGCTCCGCCTTATTCATCGGCTAAAGATCCCGTGAATATGGCCGGATTTGTAGCTGATAACATCTTGAAGAATAAAGTAAAGGTTATTCAATGGAGAGAACTGGATAAACTAAGCAAGGACGAAATATTTCTTATTGATGTAAGAACAAGCGGAGAGTTTGAGTTTGCCCATATCGAAGGTGCAATAAATATTCCTGTTGATGACCTTCGTTTGAGATTATCCGAAATACCTAAAAATAAAAAAGTCATACTGTATTGTGCTGTTGGACTACGTGGATATTTAGCCTCACGCATTTTGCATCAGCATGGTTATACCGATGTTTATAATCTGTCGGGTGGATACAAAACGTATTCGAATGCAACCGATATTCAATCAACAGGTGCAGCTTTTGAGAAAGCGACAACACCTGATAATACTCCCATTAAATCAGAAATGAAAACAATAACTATAGATGCTTGCGGATTACAATGTCCGGGCCCGATAATGCAATTAAAAAAGAATTATGATCAAATAAATGCGGGTGACAGATTAGAAATAAAGGTAACCGATCAGGCATTTGGTGAAGACCTTAGCGGTTGGTGTCGCATGGTAGGTGCTAATCTGATCAGTATCAATAACACGGGAGGCGTTGTAACTGCCTGTGTCGAAAAATCGGAAAAGGCTCCGTCGTGTGAAATGGTTTCCAGTCCAAAAGACAATAAGACGTTGATTGTTTTTAGCGATGATTTGGATAAGGCTTTGGCTTCTTTTGTGATTGCTAACGGTGCATTGGCTTCGGGTAAAAAAGTGAGTATATTTTTTACATTCTGGGGATTGAATGTAATCAAGAAAACAAATAAACCTGCCGTGAAAAAAGATTTCTTAGGCAAGATGTTTGGAATGATGCTTCCTTCGAGCAGTAAGCACCTGGGATTGTCAAAAATGAATATGGGAGGCCTAGGCAGTAAGATGATGCGTTATATTATGAAGGAGAAAAAAATAGATACACTTGAAAGCCTGATGCAACAAGCCATTGATAATGGTATCGAACTTATCGCTTGCTCTATGTCTATGGATGTAATGGGAATCAAGCAGGAAGAACTAATGGATAATATTACTATCGGTGGTGTTGCTGCCTATCTGGACAGAGCCGAGAATGCAAATGTGAATTTATTTATATAATATCGGGCGAAAGGCTTCTTGAAAAGAGATCAAGTTTTTTGAAAAATAAAGGACGACTTTTAATTGTAAATTAGATACATTTTTTACTTTTACGCTCAATTTAGGTAAACGCTTATTGTAAGTAGTTGAAGGTGTTTTATGATGTGTTTCATAGCTGTAATTCATCTGGTTACTACTTGCAATAGCAATAAATAGCTTTTTGAGCTTAATATCAATTTTTATGAAATCTTTCTCTTTTTATTCTACTACAGGGATCATCTTATCCATGCTGTTATGTGGCACTGTAGTATCTTCTCAAAATTCAACTTTTAATCCCGATCGTAAAGTTGAGATGATTGTAGAAACGTCTCCACCTAAAGCCACCGAATCATTGCAGATTCTAAAAGATGGTAACAAGCGTTTTCTTTCGGGTGTGTCTACGCATGAGCGTCAGGATCAGGAGAGGATAAAAGACTTATCCAAAGGACAGAACCCCAAATGTATTATCGTGAGTTGTTCCGATTCGCGTGTACCACCCGAAATTGTATTCGATCAGGGTTTAGGTGATATATTTTCGATACGTACAGCCGGTAATGTCATGAGCGATTATGAAGAAGGCAGTATCGAATATGCAGTTGAGCATTTACATACTCCCTTGGTTGTGGTAATGGGGCATTTAGGATGCGGAGCTATTCAGGCTTTATTGGATCATGCAGACGATCTGGATGGTGATTTGGAAAAATCGGCTGACCACGTTTCTAAGATTATCCGTAAATTGAAAAGCGAGGAAGAAGAGCAAGAGGTACTTAAAACTGCAGGTAAGAATTCTAATTTAGCAGTTGTAGCCAATGTTATGAATGGTGTAAAACAATTAAGAGAATCTGATCCTATATTAGAAGAAGCCTATCATAAAGGAGAAATCAATATTGTGGGAGCTGTCTATCATATCGAATCAGGAGAGGTAGAGTTTCTCGATATTTAAACAGGCTTTAGAATCTTTGTTATAAAAATTATTCTGTTTTGGAAGATAGCTTTAGTAAAAGATTTAGGTCTAGAGATAATAAAAGAAGGGAAAGCATTTAATGCTTTCCCTTCTTTTATATATTGGAAATCAATAATTCAGATCATTGCTAAATTTTAAATAGATTCAATAATTTGCTCTAAAGGCAAACGAGATTTGGGATTGATAGCAGGCTGATTGCTGTCGTCAGGGTTTTTATAACCGATAGCTACTGCAAACAGCGTTTTGTGTGTATCCAAATCTAAGATTCTGTCGTATTCTTCGGCTTGTATACCTTCCATTGGAGTTGAGTCGATTCCCAGACTAGCACATGCACTTAGAAAAAATCCCAATGATAAATATACCTGTTGTCTCAGCCACGATTTTATGACTGTTTCGCCTTTTGGTTTCATAAACTGGTTGTAATACATAACAGATCCTTCGGCTAAAGATGATAAATTGTGATTCTCAAAGAATGAAATATCGTCTACCACAGTAAAAACAATTAAGTGGCTTGCATTCTTGATTCTGCCTTCGTTGAAATAAGAAACTTTGGCTAAACTGTCTTTGGTTTCCTGATCAGATATAAAGAAAAATTTCCAAGGTTGGCTGTTTATAGATGACGGGCTCAATCGTAGAATATCCTTCAACTGCTGAATCTTTTCATCGGTAATTTTCTTGTCCGGATTGTATTCCTTTGTTGTGTATCTTTCTTTTGCTAGGTCTAAAAAAATCATAATTCTAAATATTTAAATTAAACTATACTTTTTATTGTTGCAAAATTAAGTATAGTATCTTATCTTTGCAATAACGGTCAAAATAGATAGTAACAGATGTATTGTGTAGATGGTAAAAAATATCCTTGTAGTACAAGTCTGACTATGAGGTATATAGGTGGAAAATGGAAAGCGGTTATTTTAATTCATTTAATAGAAAAAAAACGATATAGTGAATTAAGAAAAGAATGTTCTGCCATAACCGAGCGAACATTGAGCTTGCAGTTAAAAGAATTAGAAGCAGACGGTTTGATTACACGGACTGTTTATACAAGTAAACCGCCGTTAAAGGTTGAATATGAACTGACAGAGTTTGGCAGGACATTAATACCGTTGCTTAAAGCAATCGCTCAATGGGGAAGGGAGACTGCTGCAAACAATAAGCAAACAAGTACTGTAAATGAATAAACGGAGAATTAGATAAAAGGCGATTAATTGCTTTTATCCCAATACGATTTGTAGTAGATCTGTCGTTTCATCCGGCAGATGGCTTGTTCTTATCCTCCATTCATTTGGGTAGAGATTATTAGCTCTGTTTCCTATATTCTTGATGAATCCTAAAGGTACATTTTTGTAAGTCAGAAGTATATAACCTTTGGGTTGGTCTTCAAATACTAAAGCTTCCTTTCTTAGATAAGCAATGGCAGTTTCTCGGCCTATATCGTGCAGTATAAACGCATCTTTATTGATCCGGTTAGACATTGCAAGAGAATGTTGCGGTAAGAAATCTTTTCCCTTGAATTCTCCTATATAGATTCCGGCTGATACCAGTTTCAATTGAGAACTAACTTGTAAAAAAGCCTCATATTGTTTCTCGGGAAACGCAAACCACAATCCGTTTTTATCGAAAAAAGTATATTCTTCGTGTCGAGAAATATACTTCTTATATTCTAGAGCCAACGTCTGAGGTTTGGCTGTATTCTGTTTTTTATTTCGTTTGTTAGAAGGTAAATTCTCGAAAGTTACATTCCCTTTCTTTTGTATGGCTGCCAAAAAGAAGCCTTCTCCCTTTACTTTATGGGGAAAGAAGTGATGTGCCAACACTTCATTATTATATGCCTGCGAGATATTCCAGTTAGCATCAGTTTCTATAGGTAATATTTCAGCATCAAAATTATCGAGTATCCAGTTTATATTTTCCTCGTTTTCCAGCTTATTGTAAGTACAGGTACTGTATATAAGTATTCCTTCGGGTTTCAATGCATCCCATACATCGGCTACAATACGTTGCTGGCGTTCTTTGCACAACTGCACATTTGCAGGCGACCATTCTTCTACTGCATGCGGATCTTTACGAAACATACCTTCGCCTGAACAAGGAGCATCAATCAGTATAGCATCAAAAAAAGAAGGAAGTTTATTACCGATATCTGACGGATCGTTATTGGTAACAATTACATTCGGATATCCTGATTTTGTCATATTCTCCGAAAGAATAAAGGATCTGGACTTTATGACCTCATTCGATACCAACAGACTTTCTTCAGATATAAGGCTGGCTATATGGGAAGATTTACCACCCGGAGCAGCACATAGATCGAGTACTTTAATATCATCATTCAGATATTGTCTAAATACTTGCTCTATAAACATCGATGATGCCTCCTGTACATAGTATGCTCCTGCATGAAAAAGAGGGTCGAATGTAAACGATGGACGCTTTGCGAGATAATAACCCGTTTCGCACCAAAGAACCCTTTCTGACTGAATGAGTAAACCCTTAGCTTTTGTCGGATTAATACGGATACTTGTGGGCGATTCTTGTTCGAGTGCCTGCTCGAAATCTATCCACTCTTCTTGGAGTAAAGGCTGTGTGTAAGAAACAAACTTTTCAGATAACTGCATCTATGCCGAAAAAAAGGTCTTAGACCTGTTTAAAATTATTTTTTTCGGGCATAAAAATAATTATTTCTCTTTATTCTGAAAAGTAATTTATTTATAAATGTGATAATTAAGTTCACAGAACTATTTATTGCTTTGGTTGTAGGGGTGAGCCAGTGTGCCCACCTATTTAGGACAGACACATAGGTCTGCCCCCTGCCAATAAAAAACGTATCATTAACTATTTTCTTTTACTTAGATTGTTTTTTATAAACCAAAATAGGAGAGTATTGGTATACTCCCCTATAAAAAACAGAAAAAAAGATCTGTGACTTTATATCAATTCGCTGAGTTCAATCCAGCGCAACGTTTTCTCTTCTATTTCATTTATCAACTCGCTGATGCGATTCGACTTGCTCAAAAGAGCTTCGGATGATAAGTTTGAATCAGATAATTCGTTTTCTAATTTCGTTTTCTCTTCTTCTAACTTGGGAATAAGAGCATCTAATTCTTCGAATTCGCGTTTGTCTTTATAAGATACTTTTTTCTTCTCTTCTTTTTTAGGAGCTTCAATCTTTGGTTTTTCCTCTTTAATTTCTTTTACCTTTTCGGCTTGGGCAGCTTCTTTTGCTATTAATTCCTGTACCTCTTTCCACTCGCGATATAGGGTATAGTTACCCGGGAAATCTTTTATCTGAGCATTACCGGAGAATGCCAACAGGTGATCGACCACTTTGTCCATAAAGTAACGGTCGTGAGATACAACAATAACACATCCCTTGAAACTTTGCAGATACTCTTCCAAAATGTTCAGAGTCATGATATCTAAATCATTGGTAGGCTCATCCAATACAAGGAAGTTTGGATTCTTTATCAACACAGTACATAAATAGAGGCGGCGTTTTTCCCCACCGGATAATTTATATACGAAGTTATGCTGCTTTTCGGGTGGAAATAAAAAGTGTTGCAAAAACTGTGAAGCAGTAAGACGGTTGCCATTACCCAAGTCGATAACTTCTGCTATGTTTTGCACAACGTCCAATACCTTCATCTGATCATCGAACTGCAATCCATCCTGACTATAATATCCGAAGTTAACGGTTTCGCCTACATCAAATTCGCCTTTGTCGGGTAGGGCATCGCCAATCAACATCTTGATGAAAGTCGATTTTCCTGTACCGTTGTTTCCTACAATACCCATTTTTTCGTATCGGGCGAATACGTAATTAAAATCTTCGAGGATTTTCAAGTCGCCGAATGATTTGTATATATGTTTAGCTTCGAATATCTTGTTTCCGATATACGAGCCTTTCATTTGTAATTGTACATTCCCCAGATCACGTTCCTTCTCCGCTTTTTTCTCCAGATCGTAATACGCATCTATACGCGATTTCGCTTTTGTTCCCCTTGCTCTGGGTTGCTTACGCATCCATTCAAGTTCTTTGCGGAGCAGGTTGTTGGCTCTGTCTATTTCACTATTCTGACTGCTTACTCTTTCTTGTCTTTTCTCTAAGTAATAAGAGTAATTGCCTTTGTACTGAAACAATTGTTTTTGATCTATCTCGATAATTTCCGAACAAACTCTATCCAGGAAATAACGGTCGTGAGTAACCATCAAAAGACTGAGGCGAGAGCGTTGAAGATACTCTTCGAGCCACTCCGTCATATCTAAGTCAAGGTGATTGGTAGGCTCATCCAATATAATCAGTTCGGGTTCGGTGATAAGTACGTTTGCTAATGCAACCCGTTTTAGCTGACCTCCCGAAAGTTCGGATATCTTTTGGTCGAAGTTACGAATCTTTAATTGAGATAAGATTTGTTTGGCTCTTTGCTCATAATCCCATGCTTTCAACATATCCATACGCTGTAGGATATCATCCAGATTCGAATGGTCTTCCGACTCCATTGCTTTCTCGTATTCGGCAATAACATCG
This sequence comes from Dysgonomonas sp. HDW5A, assembly GCF_011299555.1. Classification (NCBI taxonomy): domain Bacteria; kingdom Pseudomonadati; phylum Bacteroidota; class Bacteroidia; order Bacteroidales; family Dysgonomonadaceae; genus Dysgonomonas; species Dysgonomonas sp. HDW5A. The sequence goes on from NZ_CP049857.1 coordinate 2,359,098, forward strand.
GTTACATCCGTCCCTGATTGAAAACAGGCATCGAGTACAGTTATATGACCCGGATATTGAGGGTCTTGTTCCAGATACGCTACTCTTAAGTCACGTCGGAATACTACGGAACCCGAATCATACGATTCTTTTCCTGTTAATATATTGAGTAGAGTTGTTTTTCCTGTTCCGTTTTTGGCAAGTAAGCCAATCCGTTGTCCTTCGGCAATCCCAAATGACAAATCGCTGAATAATACTAAATCACCAAAGCTTTTGGTAAGCTGATCTACTTGAAGGTAGGATATCGCCATTTTTTGTTCTTTCTCTTTTTTTTGTTACAAGTTGTTAGTAAATAAGCAGACAAGCTTGTTTACTTGTATGCTCGTCAACTCATCAACTTTCTGTGGGGCAAAGGTATGAAAAATAAGCTATTCTTGCTTTTTTTCGGGAGCTTCTATCGAAACCTTGTACCGAAGTGTGAGTTTTGGAAAAGTATCGTTTGTCATTCTACAGGTAAGATTTACCCCTGCAAATGATTCGGGCACAACATATATACCTTCCTTTCCGTCAAATAGAATTTCTTCGCCGCTTTCATACCAACGGTATTGAGTCTCCTTTCCGTTTTTAAGAAATTCGCTGCTAAGGTCTATTGTTTCTCCACATTTAACTGTTCCTCCATCGATGACTGTTTGTGGTGAATAAGTATAATTACGCAGGAATGTATATTCCGAAAAATTGAGAGTCGAAAAACTTAAAGCATTATTCGAACAGTTCATTTTAAAGAAAAAGCTTCTGTCGGTACTCAAATGAGTTAAGTTATTATTCGAACAATCGAGATAAAGTAAGCGGTGATTTAGCGGTAGGTTTATGTCATCCAGAGAATTATTGGAACAGTCCAGCATATTTAATTGCATGCTATTACTCAAGTCTATTGTCGTGAGACTATTTGCCGAGCATGTAAGTACTGTCAGTTCTTCATTGTTGCTAACATCTAAATCGGTTAGTTCATTATCATCGCAATGCAGTTCTGTTAAGTTATTGCATTTAGTAATATTCAATGATTCGATCGTATTTATAGAACAATCCAAAAACTTTAAAAGTGTGTTGTTGCTTAAATCCAACTCTTTTAATTGGTTTTCGGAGCATGATAGTTCGGCAAGTATGCTATTTCTAGACAAGTCGAGTTTATCTAAACTGTTGATGGAGCAATTCAACTTCTCTAATTTGAGAAGAGGTGTTACATCCAGAGTTTTGATCTCATTCGAATCGCAACTTAATACTGTGATAGCAGGATTACTTTCCAGTTTCAGAGATATGATTTTATTAGACCGACAATCGAGTTTCGACAAATATATATTCTCCGATAGGTTAAGATGATTGAGGGTATTGGATGAACAATCGAGCGAAAGCAGTTCATGATTGTTTGTAATATCGAGTTCTCCCAATTTGTTGTTGGAACAGTATAATTCCATCAGCAGATTGTTTTGAGAAACATCAAGTATTGAAAGGGGATTATTTGAAATTTTAAGCAATTGAAGTTTGGTGTTCCGGGATAAATCAAAAGCTGATATAGAATTCTTATTACAATCGAGAATGTTGAGTTCTTTCAACGTAAGTAAATCTAAATTCTGAAGCTTATTATCAGAGCAGGATAGTATGGACAGAGCCGAAGTTGCTCCGAAAGATATATTTTCCAACTGATTCTTGTCACATGCCAAATGAAATAGACCGGGATTCGATTGCAGATCAAGCGTGGTCAGTTTATTTTCAGAGCAATCCACGTTTTCCAGCAATGTATTTTTCGAAAGATTTAGTGTGGTCAGATAATTAGCATAACAAGCCAGTTCTGTTAGTTTTTTATTATTGGATATATCTAAAGTTTCCAATTGATTCCAATGGACTTCAAGGTGTTTAAGTTCTTGATTTCTGGATAGGTCTATTTCTTTTAATCCATTATAGCTACAATTCAGATTCTCAATCTGCTTGTTATTTCTGATATTAAGAGAAGTTAGTCCGTTTCCTGAGACATTAAGATCGATAAGTGATTTGTTGTTTAATAGAGATAGGCTGTCAATTTCATTTGACGAAATATTCAAATGTTGTAGCAGTTTATTTCTTTGAATATCTATATTCGAAATATGATTGTGGGTACAGGTAAGAGAGCGAAGTTCTGAAAAATATCCAAAGTTGAAACTTCCGGCTAAATTAACACTTGTCCAGTCTATTGCAGTTACTCGTTTGGGCAGCTTATCGTTCCATTCCAAGCCACTTAGTTTCTTGATCCATTCGTCCGAAGTCTCCCAGTTGACAGTATCCTGCCTATTCAAGCCTAACTGTTCGAGATTAAGGCTATCCCTTACCATAGACGCTTGTCTGAGTATTTGCATCAGTCCTTCTTTATCATCCTTGTGATAGGTTTGTGCATTTGCATACATGTATACTAGGCTGAATAGGATAAGAACAAATACTTTTTTCATTTATTTATAGAGAGGTGTCAGACCTTTTTTATTACTTAGATGAGTATAAATACTTACTCTTTCTTTAATTTATAGACAGTGTGATTATTGAATACCTATATTCTTTACAAAAATAGTAACAAAAGTTTAATATCAATAATTGCAAGTCTTTAAAGGCACATTTAAGTAAAAGAAAATAGTTAATGATATATCTTTATTGCTAGGGGCAGACCTATGTGTCTGTCCTAAATAGGTGAACACACAGGTTCACCCCCTATAGCCAAAACAATAAAAAGTTCTGCAAGCTTAATATTTTTGTCGATTTAGCCGATTTGATAAAGAACCTGTCAATTTATTTCTAATTTTGTTTATAATTAAGGATGAAAGAATTCGATATATGATAGAAGTACAGAATGTAACCAAAAGTTACGGGCAATTGCAAGTCCTTAAAGGTATAAATTTGCATGTAAACCCAAGTGAAATTGTATCTATTGTGGGAGCAAGCGGGGCAGGCAAAACGACTTTGCTACAGATAATAGGTACTCTCGATAAGGCTGATTCGGGAACTGTTATTATCAATGAGCAAAAAGTTACCGGATTAAATGATACCGGCGTTTCTGATTTCAGAAACCGCAACATTGGGTTTGTCTTTCAGTTTCACCAGTTATTACCCGAATTTACCGCTCTCGAAAATGTAATGATTCCTGCGTTAATTGGTAGAGCCAAAGAGTGGGAAGCCAAGAAAAAAGCAAAAGAGTTACTTGAGTTATTGGGGCTGTCCTCGCGATTGGAACATAAGCCGAATGAACTTTCGGGTGGCGAGAAACAGCGTGTAGCGGTGGCTCGTGCATTGATTAATAATCCTTCGGTCATATTAGCCGACGAACCATCGGGTAGTCTCGATACCGAAAATAAAATAGAACTCCACAAACTGTTTTTTGATTTACGTGATCAGTTCGGACAAACGTTTGTAATTGTAACGCATGATGAGGAGTTGGCGAAGATAACAGATCGTACTATCCACATGAAAGACGGATTAATTTTATAGGAATACACCTTCTTTTGATACTCTGATAATCAATCCGAAGAAGTTAGATGATTATAATTTTTATATAGTGATAGATACTTTTGATAAAGAACTTAATCTGAAAATTGAAGTTCTATTGGTATTTATATTATATATTTGTTGAATATTTAGGTTAAAACAGAAATCTGAACAATCAAGTGAAAGTGAAAATGATAAGCAGGCAGAGAATTGCCTCGTTATTTATAATCGCCTTCTTCGGTGTAATACTGATGAAGCCGGTTCACTTTTTGTTTGTTGATCACGAATCGCATTATACGACACATCCTCATGCTGATGGAAAATCAGCAGCCCTTCATCAGGATTGCGATATCTGCCTTTTCATGTTTCAGGCATTTACTCCGCAGCAGTTTGCCGAGCTGCAACACTATTTTGATATTTCTTTTGCTGAAATTATACAGGCCGATGTTCAAACGTGGGCTTATCAGTTTTTACCTCAAATTTCCCTTCGTGCCCCTCCGGTAGAAGGTCTTTGTTAAGGTCTCAGACCTCTCTGTTGTTTTTATGTAAAGGTGAACTTATTTGTTCTCCATATGGGATAGACGTATAGTTCTGTTCCTGTAGATATACATATATCAATAGATATTCCACATTGTTTAAAATCAAGTTATTCTAATTATTACATCAAGGTTTCAAGTTTGCTTGTCTCTTTGATATAATTGTATGATGCAGAGAAAATTCTGCATGTATACTTGTCTTCTATTCGAAAAATGAATTTACATATTTAGCTGTATTCGGCTAATCTCAACTTTAATTAAGGCCTCAGACCTATTTATTGCCCATTCAGCTATAAAAACTATTGATAGTTATAGCTTTAAGATAGGATATTAAATATTCTCTGTAACTTATAAAGTTGTTATTTACAAATATCGAAAACTAATGAAAATAATATATATACATAAAAGAACGTCTTTAATAAAAAGGTCTTTGATCTTAATTATCATATGCCTGCTCTCTTTAGCAACGGTATCTGCCGATAATGCAAACAGTGATAACCGCTCGTTGCAAGGATTCATTACGGACGAAAAGGATGGGGAAGCATTGATGGGAGTAAATATTTATCTCCCCGATTTAAAAAAAGGTGCTATTACTGATGATAAAGGACATTATCGGATTGATAATCTGCCTATGGTGAGAACTACCATACAAGTCAGTTACTTAGGGCATCAAACTATTGTACAAACTATTGACTTAAGATCGGTTAATAGTATGAACTTCGATCTGAAGGAGTCGAGTGCCGAAATCAATGAAGTGGTAGTTACCTCTCTAACCGGAAGTTCGCTGATTAAACGGACACCTTCTCCAATATCTTTTGTTGCCAGGAAAGAGCTTCTGCAACAGTCGTCCACTAATATTATAGATGCTATATCGCGTCAACCGGGAGTATCGCAAATAACTACCGGAGCAGGTATTTCTAAACCTGTAATCCGTGGTTTGGGATATAACCGTGTAGTGGTTGTTAATGACGGAGTACGTCAGGAAGGGCAACAGTGGGGCGATGAGCATGGTATTGAGATTGATCCTCAATCGGTAAATTCGGTAGAAATACTGAAAGGACCTGCCAGTTTAATGTATGGTTCGGATGCTATGGCAGGGGTTATTAATTTTCAGTCGGAGCCTGTTTTACCCGACGGTTCTATTGAAGCAAATGTATTGACAGAATATCAAACGAATAATGGGTTGATTAATTATTCGGTAAACACAGCCGGCAATAAAGGCGGTATTGTGTGGAATGCCAGATATAGTGACAAATGGGCTCATTCGTATAAAAATAAATACGACGGATATGTTTTCAATTCGGGCTTTCAGGAAAGAGCTGTTTCCGGATTGTTAGGTGTCAATAAAAATTGGGGATACTCTCATCTGACTCTGGATTATTATAACATTACTCCCGGTATTATTGAAGGAGAACGTGATGAGGAAACAGGACGATTTTTAAGACCGGCTGTTATTGATGGTGAAGAAGGTACAACGATTGCCACTGATAAAGATGGCAGATCTTACAAGCAATTTGTACCTTATCAGCAAGTATATCATTACAAGGCTGTTTCGAACAGTAATATCATATTGGGTGATGGAAGTTTGCGTACCATTTTGGGTTACCAGCAAAACCGTCGTCAGGAATTTGAGAATGTGTTGGATAGAGATGAGTATGCTTTGTATTTCCAATTGCATACCTTTAATTATGATGTGCGCTATACATTTCCCGAAATCAGTGGTTATAAGTTTGTGACAGGTGTAAACGGAATGTATCAGTCTTCATTGAATAAAGGGCACGAAAAGCTTCTGCCCGAGTATAAATTATTTGATATGGGTGTATTTGCTATTGCTTCCAAGAGCTTCGGTAAATTAGATATAAGCGGAGGGTTACGTTTCGACCATCGCCACCAGAATGTAAAAGAGTTTGAGCCTCATACTCATGATCATGGAAGTGGCGGACATGACGACCATGAAGAGGGGGACGATCACGATCATGATCACGAACCACAGATATTTCCGGCATACACCCGGAATTTCAATGGGTTGAGCGGAAGTTTAGGATTTACCTATCAGTTATCGGATGGTTGGTATACAAAGTTAAATCTTTCACATGGATTTCGTGCTCCTAATATTAGTGAATTAGCTTCTAACGGAGCACACGGTGGTGCTGTTCGTTATGAAATTGGTAATCCCAACCTGAAAGCCGAAAATAGCTGGCAGGCCGATTTAGGTTTTGGTTATTCATCACCTATAATATCCGGGGAAGTTTCGCTATTTGCTAATCGGATCAATAACTATATTTTCTCTCATAAATTATTAGATGAGGATGGGCACGATTTGTTGACAGACGGATACAAAACATTTCAATTTGTATCGGGAAATGCCCGCATTTTGGGAGGAGAGATCAGTATAGATATCCATCCGATTGAAAGGTTGCATTTTCAAAACTCATTCTCGTATGTCAACTCAGTACAATTGAATCAGCCTGATTCTACAAAGTACTTGCCATTTACCCCTGCACCTAAGTTGATTTCCGATTTACGTTTCGATTTGATCCGTCATGGTAAAACACTCAATAATACGTATGTATCGGTTGGTGTTGAATGTAACTTGAAACAAGACCGTATCTTTTCGGCTTTTGATACCGAAACTGTAACGCCGGCTTACGCCTTGCTGAATGCTTCATTCGGAACCGACTTTGTACACAAAGGCCGTACGTGGGCATCGCTTTATTTTACAGCAAACAATTTAACGAACAAAGCTTATCAGAATCACTTGAGCCGTCTGAAATATACAGACGTAAATCAGGTGACAGGCCGCGAGGGAGTCTTTAATATGGGACGTAATTTTGGGATAAAATTACTTATCCCTTTAAGCTTCTGATAATAGCTTTTCTTTTTTTATCAAAGTTTATATAGTGAAAAGGAGTTACTTTAATCGGTAACTCCTTTGTTTTTATAGCAATGTTTTTTTTATATTTGATTTATCTGGTTATATATTCATTGCAAACTTAATATAATCTTCTGCACTTTTTTCCAGAGCATCCGAATTGGGGGCATTGTGAGAGTCATATAAAACGAAATGCCCTTTGTAGTCTGACTTGGTATAGAGTGCTGTCGTTTTAAAAGGTAGGGTAAGCTGTTCGATAGTTACTTTCCATTCACCATCTTCCTGAAAGTCTTCTTTGTCTATTCCGGCAGAGATGGCCAATGCTATTTTCCTTCCTTTCATCATATTTCCCTTCGAACCATATGCCCATCCGTAGGTAAAAACATCATCCAACCACTGTTTTAGAAAGGGTGGGCAGTTGAACCAATATAGAGGATATTGTAATATTAAAGCGTCATGTGCTTCAATTAGTTTTTGATCTTTCTCTATGTCTATCTTTCCGTCAGGATACTCTGTGTATATATTATGTATCGTAAAATGGTCGGGATGTTTTTCTAACTCGTTTACCCAACGCTTATTTATTACCGAACTTTCGATGTTTGGATGAGCTACAATTACGAGTTTTTTCATAAACCTTTTTTATTTTTAATTGGAAGCTGAATCGATTAATTGGACTGAGAGAATGCGACTTCTTTGAAAATAAGCCATTTCCCATTTTCTTTTATTAAATCAATGCAGAAAAATAATCTTTCGGAACCTCTGTTTATATCTGCCTTTCTTGTAACTACGACCTGTGCAGTAGTATCATTTGCATCAATATAATTGAATTCGGTATAAGTGCTTAGAGGACCATCTCCGGAATCTCTTTTTTTAGTGAAAAGGTCTATGTTTTCTTGATAATTTAATACTATTACTTGTCCTGTTTCAGTTATCGTTGTAATACGTAAATCTGGGTGGTAAATTTTTGTCAATTTTTCGATATTGTAATTACTCGCGTTGTAAACAAGAAATTCAATAGCTTCTTTTACTTCAATTTGATTTTTACTTAGTTCCATACTTAAATGTGAATTGTGTTTGTTACTTATACTATTATTGTTATTTTGAAAATTGTTAGCGAGAGCATTGTTCGCTATGCCCAGGCAGAGACAGGTGATGAAAATGTAATAATGCATTGTTTTATTAGTTAAATTGTTAAACCTAAATTTCGTGTCAATGAATATGAGCCTCAAAAAAGCTTTTTTCATATCTCTACTTTGTTTTAGAAATACAAAATTAGGGTTTTGATTTATCCGCCACAATAAGGGATTTTTTTATATCCTAGTGATAATTTTGTCACTATCTTTGTATCTTGAAAACGATTTAGACTAGATATATAGAGTATGTATGAGCGCAAAATACCATTAGATTTTTCGTGTGGAATAAGCATCGCGATGGAGGTTATTTTCTCCAAATGGAAATTCTGTATACTTATGGAACTTGATAAGGGTACTACAAGACCTAAAGATTTGGTTGAGACGGTTACAGGCATTACAAAACGAGTGCTACATCAACAACTGAAACAATTGGAGTTTTATAAAATAATAGATAGGGTTACTTATCCCGAAATTCCGCCAAGAGTGGAATATTTTCTGACCGAGGATGGAAAACGTATATTACCGATTCTGGATGCGATTAATAAATGGGGGCTCGATTACGCTCCCAAGTTTAAGGAGATAACAGGTTTGGATGGATAGTGAATGAGTTTTACTGACTCTTCTTATTGCGATATACGAGAAAGCGAGAAATTCAAATCGATGAATCTCTCGCTTTCTTATTTTCTTTAGCTATATAGGATTGTAGCCTTATTTAACCCATACATTTAGTATTTCACCAATGTACATTTTATGTAATTCTTTTCCGTTCCACTTTTTAGCAGCATCAGAATTTTTATCAGCTATTGCCTCTTGAGATAGGGGTTGTGCAATCATTTTTTTGCATTCGAATATCATCCATGCTTCGGCAAATGCTGTTGCTCCCGAAGGAGTTATAATGGGGGTTAATCCCGAGCCTTTTATTTTATCTTCGTTTCTTCCGCTTGTTGATCCGCAATACTGAAGAGCATCATTGTAAGCCTCTGTGTAGAAAGATATAGTGTAAGTATCCCCCTTATCCATTGTGGTAATCGAATAGCGTTGAGCTCCTAAGAAGCAAAATGCAACGGGTTTTTCCCAGAATACACCTAATCCGCCCCAAGAGGCTGTCATTACATTTACGTTCTCGCCCGATCCTGAAGTTATCAGTGTGGCATCGCTCAATAGTTTGATAATATTTCCGGGTATTTTATCCGCAGCAATCCGTCTGAATCCCGGTAGTGTACTTACATTAGCCGCAGTGCTTGTTTCTATGGACTGCGTTTCTATCGGTGAGCTGGCAGTTAGTGGAATCAATGGAATGGCAGATGCTGTAGCGGTTTGAGCAGCAGTTGCTGTTCTTTGAGCTTCGGCTTCTGCCGCACCTTCACGTCTTTTTACTCCATTGAGATAGATATCTATAGAGTTGAATATACCGTTGATACTATCAATTGTATTGGTTCTGAATTTGTCGTAATATCTGTTTAGCTTTTCTCCGTTTAATGCAACCTTATCACTGATCATTTCTTCAGCAGCATAAAAGTCTTTATTGGACCCTTTATCGTAATAATCGTATTTTATATTCTTTATCGTTGCAAGGCACTTTCCCGATTCTATCTGTAGAATGAGCTGATATGCCATTGTGGTTTTGTCAAGTGAAAGGGCTGACTTTTTAAATATGATGTCTTTTTCGCCTTTGCACGCAATCGTTTTATCGGCAGCATTTGATAATAATATACGTTGCTTTGGGTTGGTGGGTGAAGCATAATTTTCTTGTGCCCATTTATTCATCAAATCGAATATTTTATCATCCGATATAGTGTTGTTTACTTTTATAGTCTTTGAAAATATAATTTTCCCATCTACTTCGGGTACAGCTCCCTGCAAGTATTTAGAGTCGACCTGAGCATTGATGCTGGCTGCTATTACTATAAACAGTAAAAATAAGATATGCTTTTTCATGATATTTGAGTAAAGTGATATTTATTCAAAGATAGGAAAAACTCATGAAAACATGAGTTTCGATTTTGAAAATAAAGTTCTTAAGCCCTCAAAGTTATTTGTTACCTTGGTAAGCGTTAATCATATTGTTAAATACTTTCGATTACTGAAGAAGAATCGCTGTAGAGCTTTATCTATAAGTAAAGAAAAGGCTACATGAAAAAGAGAAAATAAAAAAAGCATGTGGTAAACTGTCACTTTTGTCACTTTTGTAATCTTTTTATAGTTTATTTGTTGAAATTCAGTGTTTTAAATAATGGTCAAAAATGACATCATAAATAGAGGTTTTGTCACTTTATTGATTACATTTTGTTACTTATGTCAATGGGGAGTTGGGTTATATGTTCTATAAAATTGTCTTTTACTACGCGCAATCAAAGATTGCTTGTATTCCTTTTGCCCAAAGCCGCAAAAGGAATCAAAAAGGCTTTGTGCTGCGTGGCTCGCTTAGCTGACCTTAGCTTACAGGCTAAACTAAACCTACTGCCTTACGGCACGTTTAGTTTTACGCCTGCTTCGCTTGTCAGCTAATGGCTGTGCCACTGATGCACTGGGGCTGACGCATGATATCGTTTTTCGTCCGTCAGGCTTCCGACCTTGCCGGTTGCACGGGGTACCCGCAGGACGAATGAAAGCGTTAAGAAACAAAAGGATATCAATAGTAAATGTTTTCTTTTGTTTTAGCTTTCGAGTCCTTAGCGGGTCAGGCAAAAGGCACAGTCTTGATCTTTTGTTTCGTTTTGCATCAAGGCAAAATGAAAAACAAACCCAAAGGGTGCGTTAGAATAATAGAACATTAAACATAACAAATCAACTACTGATTCGCATTACTTATGTTTCTTTTGTAAGTGATGTAATTTTTGATCATGCTCTTGCTTCTTTTAGGATAAATAGTTCTCGGAACTTAATAACTTAAGTAGAGTCAGATTTTTAGGGTATTATAAAAAAGGATAACTTTGAAGACATAATGAATAAACTAAATTATCAATCTATTTAACGAATGAAATACAAATCTATTATGGCAATTGCTTTGAGTGCCGGAATGTTAGCTTGTGGCTCAGGTCAGGACAAAGCCAAAGAGACCGGTGACGCTCCTTTGATCGGAAAATCCGAAATCAAAATAGCTGATGGTATAATGACTCCCGAGGCTTTGTATAGTTTTGGGCGTCTGAGTGATGTGCAGGTGTCTCCCGATAATGCAAAGGTTTTATATGGAGTTACTTATGTGAGCATTGAACAGAATAAAACTAATCGCGAATTGTTTACCATGAACATAGATGGTACCGACAATAAGCAAATTACGAAAACTCCCAAGAGTGAGAACAATGCTATTTGGGTAAAAAATGGTTCTAAAATTGCATTTTTAACCAGCGAAAGCGGATCGTCTCAAATATGGGAAATGAATCCTGATGGAACAGACCGTATTCAGATTAGCGAAGTCGATGGTGGAGTGAATGGGTTTAGTTACTCGCCGGATGGAAAAAAGGTGCTTTATATTAAAAATGTAAAGTTTGGCGAGCGTGCTGTTGATAAATATCCTGATTTGCCTAAAGCTTCGGGGCGTATCATCGATGATCTCATGTATAAACACTGGGATGTTTGGGTTGAAGAGGTTCCTCATCCGTTTGTTGCTGATTTTGATGGTGGAAAACTGGTAAATGATATTGATCTACTGAACGGAGAACCTTATGAGTCTCCCATGCTTCCATCGGGAGGTATAGAGCAGCTGGCTTGGAGTCCCGATAGCAAAACGGTTGCGTATACTTGCCGTAAGAAAAAAGGTATGGAGTATGCTTTATCTACCAATTCGGATATTTATTTCTATAATATCGAAACAAAAGAAACTCGCAATATTACCGAAGGTATGATGGGATACGATACAAACCCTGTATTCTCTCCTGATGGTAAGTATGTTGCTTGGCAAAGTATGGAGCGTGACGGATATGAGTCGGATAAAAACCGTTTGTTTGTTATGGATCTGTCGTCAGGAGTAAAGACGTATATAACCGAAGACTTTGATTATAATACGGATTTTGCTGTGTGGAGCAAAGACAACCAGAGTATATATATTGTAGCTTGTGTTGAGGCTAAGACTCAGATATATCAGGCTTATATTCATACAAAAGAAATAAAAGCTTTGACTAAGGGCGTTCATGACTATGAGTCGTTTGCTATTGCAGGTGATAAATTAATAGCTGTGCGTCATTCGATGTCTCAACCCAACGAGATTTACTCAGTAAATGCAACAACGGGAGAGGCTAGTCAAATAACTTCAGAGAATAAAGCGATACTTGACCAGATAACAATGGGTAAGGTTGAGGAGAGATGGATTGCAACTACTGATGGCAAGAAAATGTTGACATGGGTGGTGTATCCTCCAAATTTTGATTCGAATAAAAAATATCCGGCACTGTTGTATTGCCAAGGTGGTCCGCAAAGTACAGTAAGCCAATTCTGGTCTTATCGCTGGAATTTGCAGATGATGGCTGCCAATGGTTATATTATTGTTGCTCCTAACCGTCGTGGATTACCTAGTTTTGGTAAAGAGTGGAACGAACAGATCAGTGGCGATTATGGTGGTCAGAATATGAAAGATTATTTGTCGGCAATAGATGAATTGGCTAAAGAACCTTTTGTTGATAAAGATCGTTTGGGATGTACCGGTGCAAGTTATGGCGGGTTTTCGACATATTGGTTGGCAGGTAATCACAATAAACGCTTCAAGGCATTTTTAGCTCATGCGGGTATATTTAATCTTGAGGCTCAATATCTCGAAACCGAAGAGATGTGGTTTGCTAATTGGGATTTAGGCGGTTCGTTCTGGGATCGTAATAATTCTATCGCTCAGAAATCGTATGCTAACTCTCCTCATCGTTTTGTGGATAAATGGGATACTCCTATCATGATAACTCATGGCGAGTTTGATTACCGAATTTTAGCTTCGCAAGGTATGATGGCTTTTAATGCGGCTAAATTAAAAGGTATACCTACTCGTATGTTGATATTCCCTGACGAAAATCATTGGATATCTCAACCTCAAAATGGAATCTTATTTCAGAGAGAATTCTTCCGTTGGTTTGATGAATGGTTGAAAAAGTAAAGATCAAAAACTCATATAAAAGGAGATTTCTTAAAATGTTCTTTGGAAATTCTCCTTTTGTATAAGTTATTTTAATTTTTATAGTGTCTGATAATGAAATGAATAATGAATGTCTGTGGAATTAAATGATTTTATTTTCAAAAAATATCTTCAAACCTATTGCAGAATTCAAATTCTTACCCTATCTTTGCATCGCATTTCAGAGGAAATGTCACTTCAGAAATGAAGTAAAACAAAAATGGTGTGGTAGTTCAGTTGGTTAGAATACCTGCCTGTCACGCAGGGGGTCGCGGGTTCGAGTCCCGTCCATACCGCAGGGAGCCTAAGACAAGAGGCGACAAAAGCAAGACAAGCCCTTCATATTCAGTGAATATGAGGGGCTTTTTCTATTTATATTGTCTGAGTAAAAAGACAAGAAAAAGCCAAAAAACGACAAAGTAAGTAACCCAAAGTGTACCCCCTTTCTAAAAAACATACAAGGGGTACAGCAAATCGGAAAACAGGGGGTACAGTTTGTCCGAAATTGGCAGAGAGTAGTCCTTATTTGGCAGGGTGTATAAAGCTCATTTTGAAATAGTTCAAAGTAATTTTGCAACATTAAAAAATGAGTTTATGAAAAGTACATTTCGCATTCTTTTCTACGTGAAGAGAGACAAACAAAAATCAGATGGCACACTTCCAATTATGTGCCGAATCACTATCGACGGACAACCAAGCCGTTTTAATACCAAAATGAGTATCAATCCCAAGATATGGGATGCAAAAACAGCAGTTGCTATCGGAAAATCAAACGAAGCAATTGAAGTTAATGCCTTATTGAATGAGATTAAAACAAGCATTCACAATGTCTATCATGATTTACAGACAAAGGAAAATAATGTAAATGCAGAAAGAGTAAAGAACATTTTTCTCGGCATTGATGGAAAAAACGGTAAAATAGACCCCTTAAAAACGGAGGAAAGTGCCCCCCTAAAGTTATGTGTTCAAAACAGTCAAAAGTTATCGTCGGTTTCAGGGTCTTGAAGTTGCAGATTTTGCCCGAGTTAAACTTTTCTTTCTTTTCTTAGTTTTCCTGTTTTTAGGTCCACTTAAGTTTTTACAAACTTAGTAATAAGTCTCTATATTTAGATAGGACCTACTACTGTTTTAATTATAGATAGCTATTTTCATTCTTCGATTTTCTTTTTCTGATTGATTCTCCAATTAATTCTACTCTTAGTGAGTCATGTACCAGGCGATCGAGTATGGCATCTGCTACAGTTTTTTCTCCTATGGCATCATACCAATCTTTAACAGGTACTTGTGAGGTTATCATTGTTGATTTTTTCTGATGCCGATCCTCTATAATATCCATCATTATACCTCTGGACTGAGAGTCAAAGGCTTGCATTGCAAAATCATCAAGGATTAGAAGATCCACCCTTTCGATACGTTTAAATTCATTTAGTATAGTCCCTTTTACTTTGGCTATCTTTAAGCTGCTCATCAATTTAGCGGTATTGGCATAAAAGACCTTATATCCATCTTGGCAGGCTTTGTTTCCTAGTGCAGTAGCCAGATAGCTTTTTCCTGTCCCGGTGGGTCCTGTAATAAAGATATTCTTGTTGTCTTTGATAAAATCCAAGCCCGCCAAGCGTTCTACCTGATTACGATCCAAGCCTCTTTCGAAGCTATAATCAATCTCTTCCAAGAAAGCAGTGTACCGAAACGCTGCCAGCTTGGTTGCTCTTTTGATGGCACGATTGCGACGATTATCCCATTCACTGGATACCAAATGGAAGATAAATTGATCTTGTGTCATCTGCTCTTTTAAAGTGTTCTCTAAAGAAGTTTTAAAAGCATCGTGCATCCCTAAGAAACGCATCTGACGCAGTTTCTCTAATGTTTGATTGTTCATGTTGTTCATTGTTTTTTAATAATTAATTTGTTTGTCTATTTATAATAATCTTTGCCTCTGATATTTTCATGTTCGGGTATATCCACTGTTTCTTCAGGTACTTCTACAAACTCAGATTTAGTTTTAAGGATATCCTGGATCTCGTTATAACTGTATCTGTCATAACTCTCAGCCAATCGGCAGGCTGCCGTCAAACGAGCCGCTCCGACCTTCCTGGCCAATAAAAGGATACCCGAACAACTCTTGTTAGCCTGATCCACATAGCGTTTCTTTTCCATCACTTTACGGATGTAACGCTCCACATCCTCATGGATGTCGGCTGCTTCTTTGATAAATACTTCAGGGGACCATTCCAATACGGCTTTATGTTTGGGATGCAGATGATCTGTATTGGTGGTATGCTTAAACTGCAAACGACTGCGGGTATGAGATGCCACAAGGCTATAGCCGTCAAAGATATGCACATCATCCGCTGAGTAAGAGAGCTTAAGCCTTTTACCGATATACGTGTGAGGTACACTGTAATAATGGATATCCTCACTCAAGCGGATATAACCATCTTTACCTACGGTAGCCATCGCGTGTTTTTTAATCTGATAGCGGATTGGATTCAATGGTCCTAAGGATTCTTTTTCAATCTCTTCAAAATAGGAACGACGAGAGTAGTTCCGATTAGTCAACAGATTATTGTTATGCAGGTCTAAAGCAGACAGGATAGCTGCATTTAAACTCTTTAGATCAGGGCAATGAAGATGACTGGTGCGAGTGTAAATATCCTTATAGGTTAGTTTAACGGCATTCTCCACAGGAGCTTTGTCTCGGGGTTTACGAACACGAGCGGGGAACACTGTGACTCCATAATGTTCAGCAAAACGCTCAAACTCTTCATTCAAGATAGATTCATGGCGAGAAGCTTTGGTTACAGCAGCTTTTAGATTGTCAGGAACAACAGCTTGAGGAACACCTCCATAAAAATAAAAACTGTTCTCACAGGCAGAGATAAAATCTTCTTTGCTCTGCCCTGATACTGCTTCCACATAAGTCAACAAGCTACAACCCAAGATTGCCACAAATACATCCACCTCACGAGGGGATTCACCATGAGGATAAATCCAAAGCTTATCTCCTGTATAATCTACAAACATTTTATCCCCTGCTTTATGTTCCATACGCATAGAGGGGTTATTAATCATTCGATAACGTTGAACTGAGATGCGAAACTGAGTTAAGCCATACCCATCGGGGTGTTCTTTGATATACTTTTGCCATTGCTGCATCGTAGTCATCCCTTTACGACCAAGGTCCTTACTGATGCTCGGAAGAAGAGACTCCAGTGTATCCCGACGTGGGTTAGGCATACCGGGAGCATCTGTAATACAAAATAACGCGTGAAGTTCCGTATCACTCTTAGACACAAAATCATCAAAACTAATCTTTAAAGAGTTCCATTTATGGATATACTTCTTAACAGTATTGCGGGAGGTGCGAGCCATTACGGCAATAGTTTTAAGACCCATATGGTCCTCATACAAACGGATAATCGTTCTTAATTTGGTCATTGTTATAAATTTGTTGGGCATAATATTAGATCGCTTTTAGTTAGTCTGAACATCAAACTAACTAAATCAAAGCCCATCAATAACAAGAACTTTAAAACTATTTTAAGAACACAATCACAGGGGTCACTTTCCTCTGGCTTTAAGGGGTCATTTTCAAGCGTTTTAGGGTGGTCAATTTCACCCGTTTTTCGCTGCTCACTTTCCTCCGTTTTTAAGGGGTCATTTTATCCGTTTTTTCCATTAAATAAAACAATTTGTAGTTGTTTTATTATTTATCATTTTTCAAGAAACCATTCGCCAAGTTCTTTGCGGGCATCAGCTAATTTTCCTTCCCAATGTTTTACCGAATTTTGACCTATGAGATCTGTTACATATTTAACAGCAATAAACGGAATATTATATTCCTTACAGACGATGGCTTGTGCAAATGCTTCCATATCTACTACGTCACCATACACCGATTCAGCTTCAGTAACAAAACTGTCTCCCGTATTACATGTTCCCGAGTTACTATTGGCTAGCAAGTCTTCAAAGATTTTGGTTTTAGCCACTAGTGGAGTAAAATCAATTTCGTATTCAACGCCCGGAAGATTTATTGAATGAAAATCTCGATCGATAAACCGTTGACAAATAAATATATCTCCGATATTATGAGTAAGTGTTCCTGCTGTTCCCATATTTAAGACTAAATCGGGCTTTTCCTTGTAAATAGCCTCAGTTAGTTTCATTGCGGCTTTAGCTTTTCCAATACCTGTGAGGGCATATATCATCTCACAACCTTTAAGTGTAACAGGAATAAACTCATCCTTAACAGCATATGTAAGTAAAACTTTTTTCATATTAATTCAAATAAATAAGAAGTAAAGGTATTAATTTCTCCAACAGTATAACTTTGTATCCTTAAAATAGCAAGAATTGTAAAGAGAGAAATACTGATATAAAGTATATTTGCCTGTTATGATAACAAAAGAGAAAAGCAGACAAGAATATCAGGCAAGAATTAATCGGGTAATGGATTATATTGAAAAGCATATCGATCAGCCTATCGATCTAACTACTCTGGCTGATGTTGCACATTTTTCAGCCTTCCATTTTCACCGCATGTTTACTTTCTTGGTAGGTGAGACTCCCAATACTTTTCTGTTAAGAATACGGGTTGAAAAAGCGGCTTATTTATTGAGAGGGTATAAGGAGCTTTCAATTAGTGAAGTAGCTTATTCCTGTGGGTTTAATAATGTATCTTCGTTTAGTCGTACATTTAAAAAATACTTTGGTGTTAATGCTAAATACTTTCGGGAAACAGAAAAAGGTGTCTTTGCAAAGGATGGGCTGTTTTATAGCAAGAACGGTCAATTACTGAGCAAGAATGGTCAAAAAAACTTGGGTATAAATGCTCAATTTTGCAGTGTCGAATTTAAAAACTTAATTATTATGAACACTCAAATTGAAGTAAAAGAAATGCCCGAAATGAAAGTGATCTATTGTCGTCACACAGGACAATTTCACTTAATCTACAAAGCGTATGAGAAATTGATGAAATGGGCAGCCCCACGGAATTTATTGAATTTTCCGGAAACCAAATCTCTGACAGTTTATCATGATGATCCATCTGTAACTGAAATCGAAAAAGTACGTCAGGATGCTTGTATAACCGTTAACGAAGATGTAAAAGTGGATGGTGAAATAGGTAAAATGACTGTAGAAGGAGGTAAATATGTTGTGGGACGTTTCGAAATAAACGAAACTGAGTTTCAGGAAGCCTGGAATACGATGTGTATGTGGTTTACCGAAAGCGGCTATCAGCAAGGAGATGGTAATACGTATGAATTATACTATAATGATCATACACAACATCCGGAGAAAAAGCATATTCTGGATATTTGTATTCCAGTAAAAGTGTTGTAAACACTTGATGTTTTCGATAAAAAATTAGTACGGAAAAATGCTTTTAGCTTGTTTAATCATAGCTAAAAGCATTTTCAATTAGAATGAGAGGCAACTTAATTCTTTTTTTGTACATTTATAGTATATAAGTAAAAGAAAATATTTAATGGCACATTTCAAAAGCAGAACAACCTATCGCTGTTTTGCTTGCCAAAGCAATAAATAGTTCTGCTAACTTAATGGAACCAGATAGATTAAAAGATGAAAGATAAGATACTGTCAATTCAAAGTAAAGTAGTATATGGATATGTGGGAAATAATATTGCAGAACTGGCTATACAATTGCATGGGTTGGATGTAATTTCTTTTCCGACAGTTTATTTATCTGCACATACGGGACACAGACCCATTCATGGAAAAGCTGTTTCGAAAGATTTATTTGATGATCTGATCGCCGGAATCGAAGCTATTGATGTTCTGGATACTACTTCCTGTGTGGTTACAGGCTATATTGGCTCAGAAGAAATTTTACTTTCGTCGTCTGAATTTATACAACGTATAAAGAAAACATTCCCTCATAAATTATATATCTGCGATCCTGTGATGGGTGATATCAGTACAGGTCTTTATGTGCCTGATGCGGTAGCCGGACAGTTGATTTCTACTTTAATACCTTATTGTGATATACTGACACCTAATCAGTTTGAGCTCGAATATATCCTTAAACATAAGGTTAATACGATTGCTGGAATAATTGATTTAGTAAAATCAAACCCAATATTGAGTAAAAAGACTATTGTTGCCACAGGCTGCTATCTGGAAGATACTCCCGAGGGACAGATCGAAACAATTATTATACGAGGAGAAGATACGGAACGAATTTACTCTCAAAATATAGATATTGATGCGGTAGGAACGGGAGACCTTTTTACTGCAATCTTTGCTTCTCAATTAACTAAAGGTAAAGATCTGGTGTCGGCTGCAACAAAAGCTTCATCAACAATAAGTGAGGTGCTGGCTTACATCACTCGAAGAGGTCTCGATGAAATGAATGCCGAATGTTTACTAAGATATATAAGAGAGTAATACCATAAAAAGCTTTATGATCTTAATATATGTATGATAATATATTTCCACTGATTTGGATCAGCGATATTTCACAAAGTTTCGTATTGTATTGAGCCTGAACAAGTCGATCTTCGGCTTCTAGCAAGCTGTTTTGAGCTTCCCGTAATTCGATTCCTGAAAGATCGCCTAACTTATACCGCTCAAGAGCAATCTCATAATTGTCATGAGCTGTTTGAAGATTCTCTTTTTCGAGATTCGTTAATTCCATATTGTTCTGATAAGCCATCCACATTTTCGACAAATCTGTTCTCAGAGACAATTCTACTTGTTGATATTGAAGTTCTTTCGTTTGAACCTCTATTTTCGCATTTTTCCGTTTTCGTTCCCGGTTAAAACCATCAAAAATATTAAACCCTAGGGTAAGACCATAGTTGAATCCCATATTTTTTTGACGATCAACAGAGCCTATTTCATACATATTTTGAGTAAACCCATACCCTGCATTTACTTTCAAATAAGGGAAGTATTGACTTTGAATAGCTTTCAGGTCGAGGACGCTGATATTTTTGTCTCTTTTATATAATTGAAGGAACACATTCGAAACTTGGAGGTTTTGCCAGATATCATCCCTGTTTAGTAGCGAATTAAATTCGATGATTGAATCTGTTATGTATAGCGGTTCTTCTACATTATCCATCGCCATTAATTGATTGATCTGGACGCGTGAAGTAAATATAACCTCATTTTGTTTGATAAGCATAGAACTATCAGCATTGAAGTCTACCTTCGCTTGTTGTAATTCGAGACGAGACCCTGCACCAATACTATAACGAGCTTCTACTATCCTTAATCTTTCTCTGGATAATTTAACCGCATACCTAAGGTTATCTAATCTTATTTTCTGCTGGATATAGTTATAATACTCATTAGATATATTCAGTACGAAATTCTCAATTGCAAGACGTGTATTCAGTTCTCCGATCTGTTGAAGTTCTTTTAGACGACCGTAATTGGCCTGAATGTTGAATCCGTCAAAAACAGTCCAATCCAGATTAATTCCCGCATTTAATGCCTGATTATGTACTCCGTTGTTTTTGGTTATATCACCCGATGTTAAACGTTGCTCGGTATTATTGATTGTTCCCGAATATCCGCTGTTCAAATTCAAATATGGCAAATATCCCGCATTACCGATAGTCCGATTATTGTCGGCTACCTGTTCATCATTTCTGGTTATTCTTATTTCATAATTACGCTCTAGTCCAATTTCGATACAGCGTTTCAGATCAACCCTATCTTGTGCTGAAATAAAATAAGGAAGTGTCAGTAAAAATATAATAATATGATGTTTCTTCATGATATTGCAAATTGAATTTTATCGAGATCTTACGATTTCTGTTCCTTTTGTTCTTTCTTTTGAGCCTTTTTTTCTCTGTCGGTAGATATATACAAATACATTACCGGTACAATAAATACTGTGAGAAATGTGGATATAGTCATCCCTCCGATTACGGCAATACCCATGGCAATCCGTCCGTTCGAACCTTCGGCAGTAGCCAACACTAGTGGTAATAGACCCAGTATAGTTGCAAAACTGGTCATTAAGATAGGACGGAGGCGTTGTACCGATGCCCCTTGAATAGCTTCAAGTCTGCTCATGCCTGTTTCCTGACGCTGATTAGCAAATTCAACTATAAGAATACCATTTTTAGCTACCAACCCGATAAGCATAATAATACCTATTTGGCTGAATATATTCATTGTTATTCCCCAGATGTACATAAATAGTAATGCACCCGCAATAGCTAGTGGGACGGTAAGCATAATAACCAAAGGATCTTTGAAGCTTTCGAACTGTGCTGCCAATATTAAGAAAATAAGTACAATAGCCAATAGAAAGGCAAACATCAAACTCGATGAGCTTTCCCTGAAATCTTTGGAGTCTCCTGCCAACGCTGTACGAAAACTCTCATCTAAAGTTGTCTTTGCGATACGATCCATTTCATTCAAACCTTCGCCGATGGTAACTCCCGGAGCCAGTCCCGCAGATACGGTAGCTGAGTTAAAACGATTGTAACGATATAGTTGTGGTGGAGCTACACTTTCTTCCAGCTCAACAAGATTATCCAATTGAATCATATCCCCGTTTAGATTCTTGAGGTAGATAGATTTTAGATCCAATGGAGTGTTACGCTGTTGGCGGTTTATTTCGCCTAGTATCTGATACTGCTTACCATTCATATAGAAGTAGCCCATACGCTGACCACTCAAAGCATATTGTAGTGTTTGTCCGATATCTCGTGTACTTACGCCTAGTAAGGCAGCCTTATCACGGTCTATCTTAATACGGGTTTCGGGTTTTGTAAATTTGAGGTTTACGTCAGCCATCTGGAATAAAGGACTCTCGTTTACCTTTTGCATAAATTGGGGAATGAACTCTTCCAGTTTTGCAATATTAGGCGCTTGCAAAACATATTGAATAGGCATACTGGTACGCCTGCCTCCAAAAGTCGATTGTTGCTGCACAAAGGCTCTGGCCTCTGTCTCTTTACGAAGTACAGGCGAAAGAGCGTCGGCTATCTGCATTTGACTTCTCTCCCGATCTTTTATATCAGGCAATACAACTGTTATATTTCCGCCGCCGCTTCTAACCCGCATTATATTCGAAAGTCTTTCGGGTGCTATGGAATCTACGGTTTGAGATACTTTTTCGATATAATCTCTGTAAAATTCATAGGTTGCACCTTCAGGACCACTTACCCGTATCGATATTTGCGACCGATCTTCCAAAGGAGCCATCTCCGATGGTATATTTTTAGCAAGAAAGACGATTCCGATAAATGTCACTATTATAATAGGCCATACAAGTAATCTGTGTGTAAGAAAGTAATGTAGTCCTTTACTGTATACTGAATTCAATCCTTTGAAAAAAGGGTCGGTAACTCGGTAAAACCATCCGGGTTTATCGTTTCTTTTTAGAAGCTTGGTTGCCAGCATAGGTGTGAAGGTTAATGCTACGAACGAAGATATAAGAACCGAACCGGCTATAACCATACTGAATTCACGGAATAAACGTCCTGTCATACCTTCGAGAAATACGATAGGGAAGAATACGGCAACTAAAGTTATGGTGGTTGAGATTACAGCAAAAAGTATTTCTTTTGAACCTTCTATCCCTGCCTCTAAGGGAGACATTCCCTCTTCAATCTTCAAATAGATATTCTCCGTGACTACAATGGCATCGTCTACAACAAGTCCTACAGCCAAAACAACGGCCAACATTGATAGTACATTGATAGAATATCCGGCAACGTACATAACGAAGAAAGCACCAATCAATGAAATAGGAATCACCACACAAGGCACTAGCGTAACACGCCAATCGCGTAGGAAAAGAAATATAATAAGTACTACGAGCAGGAATGCTATGTAAATAGTTTCTTCCACTTCAAAAATAGAAGTTCGAATAAACTTGGTATTATCAAAAGCAATGCCTAATTGTACATCATTGGGTAAATCTTTTTGCATTTGTTCCAACCGGATCATTGTTTCATCCGAGATCTCGATTTGATTGGCTCCGGGCTGAGGGATTATAACGACACTCACCATTGGGATGCCGTTCTTTTTCATAATATTCCTTGGGTTTTCGGTTCCCAATTCGGCATTTCCGATATTCCCAAAACGAACAACATTGTAGTTATCTTCTTTTACAACCAGACTGTTGAACTCTTCGGGAGTCTCCATCAATCCAAGTGTACGGATAGAGAGTTCTATCTTGTCGCCCTCTATACTTCCCGATGGTAGTTCTACATTTTCTTTGTCAATGGCACTCTTTACATCCATAGGAGTAATACCATAGGCAGCCATTTTTACAGGGTCGAGCCATAAACGCATCGAGTAACGATGTTGTCCCCATATTTCGACAGCACTCACATTCGGTATAGTTTGTAAACGTTCTTTTATGGTAAGTTCGGCAATTTCGCTCAGTTCCAATAATGACCGTTTGGCACTTTGAACAGTAATCTGGATAATCGGATTTGCATCAGCATCAGCTTTCGATACAGTCGGAGGGTCACAGTCGCGAGGTAAATATCTTTGTGCTCTTGATACTTTGTCGCGCACATCATTGGCGGCCGTTTCAAGGTCTACACTCAACTCAAATTCAACAGTAATGTTGCTAGAGCCTTGGCTACTGCTACTTACTAGTGAACGGATACCGGGAATACCATTGATGTTTTGCTCCAATGGTTCGGTTATCTGGCTTTCTATGATTTCGGCATTTGCCCCCGGATAAGATACACTAACCGTGATAATAGGGTTGTCTATATTGGGATATTCCCGAACTCCAAGGTAAGTATAACCAATCATACCTAAAAGGAATATAATCAGTACAAATACGGTGGATAGCACAGGGCGTCGTATACTTAATTCTGAAATAGTCATAAGTTGATAAACTTAAGTAATAGAACGTTTTTCAATGTTGTGACAGTTATTGTTATGCTTGATTGGAATAATAAAAAAAGTTCGGCGACCTTAATTTATATTGTCAAGAGTAATCGGCATACCATCTCGTAATTGCATTACACCACTTGTTAATAAAGTATCTCCTAAAGCGAGTCCGTCAAGTATTTGTATCGAAGAGGCTGTTCGCATACCTTTTTTTATCTCTACCTGATGAGCTTTCCCGTCTTTGTAAATGTAAGCGATATCACGTCCCATTTCGGCAACAGTAGAAATGCTGGGTATGACCAGCGTATTTTTTATCTCTTGTAATTTTATTTCGATATTAGCAGAATGACCGGGTTTTAGTTTTCCGCCTGCATTCTGATAAATAGCACGGGCTTTTAAAGTCAAGGTTTGCTTGTCGAGGTTAGATTCGATGGCATATACTGAGGCTTGATATTTATTTAAATCATTATCTAATGTGAAGAAAAGAACAGTTCCCGGTTTTATATCGTTGGCTTGTCGTTCATTAACCGAAAACTCAATTTTAAGAGGAGTTATTTTGGTCAATTTCGAAATAATGGTAGCTGAAGTAGCGTAAGCACCTTCACTCACGAAGCGAAGTCCGATAATACCGGTAAAAGGAGCTCTTAATTCAGTCTGAGCAATTTTTGCTTTGACTAATTCAATATCAGCATTTAATTTATCCAGCTCGGTATTTACCGATTCGTATGCTTCCTGGCTGACAGCATCTTTTGCCAATAATGATTTTTGACGAAAAACACGATCTTCGGCAAGAGGTTTTTGAGCTTCGAGTTTTTTGAGCTCAGCCTGTAATGGAGTGTCGTTTACTTTGGCAAGCAAATCGCCTTTTTTGACAGCACTTCCTTCCTTGAAATAAATAGCGGTAATTTTTCCGGAGGTTTCAAAAGATAAATCGACTTCTTCATCAGGAATTAATACACCTTTTGTTTTGAAAACATCATCCAGATTTTGAAATTTAAGTACCATGGCATTTACATTGAGGGAACCCTGTCCTCTGCCACTTGTATTACCTCTTTGTTCCTGAGAATTTTTTTCTTTGAGAGGTAGTATATTTTTGATACTGGGATAAAAAGCCATACCGGCAATTATCAAAACGATTACGATAATGAGTGCTATTTTAGCTTTTTTATTCATGGGGTGATGTTCTGAAATATAAGGTCTCGGACCTATTTGTTGTCCATCTAAGTATACCGAAAAATGGTAGTTATAGCCTTAAAATGTGACATTAAATACTTTCTGTTGTTTAATTAGTTACGAATATACATATAACTAATGCATAATGTTAGACAAGTTTAAAGTGAAAAGGTTTAATCAGATAATAAAAAATTATAACTAAAAAAAGTCATTTCCCATTATACTTTTATATCTCTATATATGTTATATAAATAATGAGGAGTATTTAATAATGTTTTTATAAACTGTAAAAGCTTGTATTTGTTATACTTGATAAAGCAGAGAGACGCTTTGATGCGTAAATCTCAACTGATTGAAAAAAATATTTTTAAAATAAATAAATTTAGGATTATGGATAATTTACCGATTATAATAGAACAAATCTATACAGCTCCTGTGTCAAAAGTATGGGAGGCTCTAACGGATAAGGAGAAAATGGAAGAGTGGTACTTCGATATCAAAGGTTTTATTGCCGAAGAAGGAAAGACTTTTGATTTTGACGTGGAAGATGGTGGAAATTTATATCACCATCATTTTGAAATATTGGAAGTTATTCCCAATAAAAAACTTCGACATACGTGGACACATCCGGGACATAGTAAAGGTCGATCCGTTTTAACCTGGGTATTAGAACCTGTAGGCAAAGGTACAAAGGTGACACTGATTCACGAAGGAGTCGAAAATTTCTCCGATGCAGGAGATGGATTCACAAAAGAGAATTATATTAAAGGCTGGAACGAAATATTAGAAAAATGGTTAAGAAATTTTCTTGAAGGATAAGGACTTAGAGTCCTTTATATTTTGTTGTCGAGGTGAACTTATCCGTTTATTTCTCTAACAATTATGAACATCTGGATCTGCTGGGACAAATTGAGGCAGATTATTAATCAATATTTTATTTATTTACTTAATTAGTTATCTATTAAACTTGAAAAATTATGGCAACAGCAATTCAACCATACCTGACTTTTGAGGGTAATTGTGAAGAGGCATTCAATTTTTATAAATCTGTATTCGGAAAAGAATTTACTTATATAGGTCGTTTTGCGGATATGCCTCCATTGGAAGGACAACCTGCAATATCTCCGGAATATTCTAATAGAATTATGCATGTGGCTTTGCCTATAAATAATGATTTTATGCTTTTTGGAAGTGATAATATGGAGGGGAGCTGTGGAGGCCCTGATCTGGTTATCGGGAATAATATTTCTTTATCCCTTCAAATTGAAACAAAAGAAGAAGCCGATAGAGTATTTGGAGCACTATCGAAAGGAGGTACTGTAGGTGTGCCTATGGGCGATACTTTCTGGAATGCTTATTTTGGAATGTTTACTGATCGGTTTGGAATAAACTGGATGATTAATGTAGAACAGAATACTGATAAAAAGTAACCATATGAAAAAGATAGCAAATCCTGTAGGCTGGTTCGAAATTTATGTTAGTGATTTGGAACGTGCAAAAAAGTTTTACGAAAATGTGTTTGATCGTGAACTGTATGAGATACCAGCTCCTGATGATTCGGATATAAAGATGGTTGTTTTCGAAATGGATGAAGATGCCCCCAACGCTTCCGGAGCATTGGTAAAGATGGAGGGTATGGAACCCGGCGGAAATAGTACAATAGTATATTTTTCTTCTTACGATTGTGAAATTGAACAAAAGAAGGTAGAGGTTGCCGGAGGAAAAATTCTGAAACCCAAATTTTCGATTGGCGAATATGGCTTTATCTCACTAGTTCTGGATACTGAAGAAAATTGTATAGGCATACATTCCCTTAAATAATAATTAATTAAAAGGAAGAATTTATTCGAATATCTTAGTCAGGTCGGGGCGTATACAATACGCCCTGATACACAATCGGTAAAATGTTTCGATAATTATGATTAATAACTTCTAGAATTCTTTCTATTTAATACTTAAAATGATTTCAGAATGGCAAAACATAGAGACATAGTCACTGTACAAGTGCTTGTTGATGCATCTATAGATACTGTTTGGAAATGCTGGACTACCCCCGCTGATATAATTAAATGGAATAATGCATCCGATGACTGGCATACGCCTGAAGCTAGTAATGATTTGAGAAAAGGGGGTAAATTTAGTTATAGGATGGAAGCTAAAGATGCTTCTATGGGGTTCGACTTTGGAGGTGTTTATAGTGATATAATTGATAAACAAGAGATAAATTATACGCTTGAAGATGGTCGGAAGACTAAAATAACTTTTATAGAGGTAGATAACAAAGTTCAAGTTATAGAATCTTTCGAAGCCGAAGATATTAATTCCATAGAAATGCAACGACAAGGTTGGCAAGCTATTCTGGATAATTTTCAAAAATATGTAGAGCATCAATTGCCGAAAAGATGAAAAAAAAATTAGACCATGTCTTTGGTTTGATAATCAAGCCGAAGAAGCTGTAAAATTCTATACTTCGATTTTTAGAGATTCAAAAGTTGAAGGAGTGAGTTATTATGGCAAAGAAGGATTTGATATCCATCATCAGAAAGAAGGGACAGTATTGACCATCGAATTTGAGATAAACGGGCAGTCTCTTACAGCATTAAACGGAGGTCCTGTTTTTCAATTCAATGAGTCAATATCGTTACAGGTATTTTGTGATAGTCAACAAGAAATAGACTATTACTGGGACAAACTTACCGGTGATGGGGGAGAAGAAAGCTATTGCGGATGGCTTAAGGATAAATACGGACTTTCGTGGCAAATAGTACCATCTATGCTTTCTGAATTAATGAAAGATCCGGTTAAAGCCGAAAAAATAATGAGTGTATTTATGGAGATGAGAAAACTTGATCTCGAAAAGATACAAAATGCCTAAGCCGATTTAATACTGTTTTATCTATAAGTAAATTATATTATTACATATATTTTTGAGTAAAGAGTAGGAGCTTAAAGTTAAACACACTATAAGCTCTTATTTTTTTATATGAATAGAGTTTTTTCTATCTATTGTTGCTTTGTAAAATGAGAACATCTTAGGTTCGAAGACTTCTTTCGGAGCTTTTTCGTAATCTTTTTAATTGCTTAAAATCCAGTGAACATTGTTTTCATAAATAATGTTATAAAGTGTGATATGAAATGAGCGATTTGGCTTAGTTAACTCGAAAAGTGAAAATTATAAAACAATATAGAGCTATTTCTTGTTAACATAATACGAAAACTTTATTTAGCATTGGACATATCGAAATTAAATTATAAAATTATGAGAACTTTAAGACTTTTTTCGCTAGTATTATTTAGCGCATTGATGTTTGCTTCGTGTAAGTCATCATTGACAGTGTCGACAGACTATGATCGTAGCGTTGACTTTTCGAAGTATAAAACATTTGGAATTTATAAGTTGGATGCCGAAGCTCAAACTATTAGCCAACTAAATAGAAATCGTATCTATGAAGCTATAAAAGCCGCACTTATCGAACGTGGTTTAACCGAATCTGCAACTCCTGATCTATGGGTAAATAGCCTTGCTTTTGTTGAATCAAGAGAGTCACATTCCAGTACTACCATGACTACCGGTATGGGTATGGGAATGGGTATGGGCGGAATGGGAATGGGTGGTTTCCATCGTCCTTATATGTGGGGTGGTCCTATGATGATGACCGGATCAAGTGTAGCCCGCACTCAGCACAATGTAGATATTTATCATAAAGGATCGTTATTGGTTGACTTGATTGATGCAAGAACTAATACTTTGGTATGGCATGCCGCAGGTAACCGCGATGTTGATAAAAACTTCGGACGTAATGCTGATGAAAAGATCGCAAAATACGTATCTAAAATGTTTGCAAGTTTTCCTCCTGCAACAATTGTAAATACAACAGTAAAGTCTAAATAAGTTTCTGTAGTTCTGAATTAATATGAAAAGCTGCTCCTAAAGAGCAGCTTTTTTCTTTTATGTTATACCATTAATATGCAGAACCAAGATTAATAATAAAAACCCCCCACCATTTTCCAGAGGAAAAATGGTGGGGGGTTAACAGGTCTATTTCTTGTGTCTTATATTAAAGCTACTTGATTGGCTTTATACCCATATTTTTTATATAATTCTTCACATGCTCGTTTCGCTGTTCTGGCGTTAAACTGGCAGGAAGTTCAATTGATGTTCTACTATCAACTACTACACAAACAACATCGCCCATTCTTTTCTTATGCTCTTCTAACATTTGACTTACAAGGTCATTTGCTCTCACACGTTCAGAACGATTAATTGCGCCCTCTTTACCCTTGAGCGGCGTTCTTTTTTTAGTTTCCATATTCACACTATATTTATAAGTAAATAAATAAAATAACCTTCTCAGGCTGGTTTTTTGTGAATATACTCAATAATAATCAGATAAACAATTATTTAACAAAAATAGACAAGTTCCGATGACCCTAAATTGAGCCATATTTTGATTCGTGTAAGATTGCTAATGAGTCTGACACCACAATTACGACGTTTTTGTACAATAGAAATTAACGAGAAATAATTGTAGTATTATTTTCGGATAGCCATTTTTGAAGAACATAAAAATCGACATCTTTTAATATAACTTGTTTATTGGCATCAAGTAAATAAAGTGTGGGTATTGCTTTTAAATCGTAAACCTTTTTGTTTTGTACAATTTGATTTTTATCATATCCGTTTATCCATAAAGGAGGAATATCATTCATATGTTTTTTCCAAATTTCTAAATCAGCATCCGGATAAAATGAAAGTATAGAAAGAGATTTGTTTTGTAGACCTTCATTAATAACATTCGAAGCCTTAATTGCTTCAATCAGCTCTGCACAAGCATGGCAATCGGGATTATAGAATAAAACAATCGTGTATTCGCTTTTTATATCATATAGCCTGCCTGTTTTCCCAGAGGCTAAAGTATATGTAAAGTCTGTTGCTTTATCGCCGATTCTGTTTTTCAATAGCATGTTCAGTTTAAAATCAGCACGCTCTTTATCCGTCTCATTAGTTTTGCCGGACTCTATAATATAATTTAATACAGGGATGTAAAACTCTTCGTTTCGTAAAGGAGAATTCGGATCATAAAGGTATTTATTATATATATCCAGAAAATAGCTGTGCATTTTATTATCTGTCTCAGCCTTTATTAAGGTGCTTTTTATTGAGGCATAGGCTGTATCTTTATCAGCATGAGGCAAGATCTCAATATAATCAGCCATGGCTTGCTCTGTAATACTTGGCAAATGGATATATGCGGTATCGGTGAAGTCAAAATTATCCCAATAGTGTTTCACCAGATAATTTGCTCTGTCTAGTGGAACAACCAGTTCATCAGGAACTATAGGCATTCTGAATTTGCGTTCTTTTTTTTGCTCAGTTGTTGCTTGAGTTTGTTTATCCGTATTGCTACATGCTGACAGGCAAATTCCAAAGGACAGACAGAAAAAGATAATTGTATAATATATTTTCATAATTGTACTTTATTCTCTAAAGATATTCCTCAAAATTAAAAACAGAGTTAAAATGTATAAGCTAATGCTATCCCTATATTATCAGAAGGTGATAGTGTTGGTTCCGATTGTCGGTACACTCTTCTTGTATCTTCCTTGGTGGAGGAAGAATATACGTAGGCAGTAAGTAATTAAAAAATCAAGAAAGAGCGTTTCATTATTTTATCTGCAATATTAGTTTTCTGTTGATTCTACAAATAGATTAATTTCCGACTCCGATTATTCTTTAATCTTAACGTATATATGTTTAATATGTTTCTTGTCGGCAACTCTAACATCTATATCAAAGACTTTGTTCAGCGACTTTATCATAGGAGTAAGTTTGGGGTAGCCATAATTTCGAGGATCAAAATCGGGTCTCTTTTTAATAATCAGATTACCCATATCCCCAAGAAAAGCCCATCCATCATCATCGGCTAAATCCTGAACTGTAGTTTTAAGCAGCTGTATCAGTTTCTTATTAATAGGTTCGATATTAGAATCTTTATCAGATTTAGACTGATTTGAAGATGCTGAATCTTGTTGCGTATCGGATGTTTCAGCTTCAGAATTTCCGATTATTTCGATATAAATAAACTTGTCGCAAGCTACAATAAACGGTTTTGGCGTTTTTTTCTCGCCGATCCCAATAACCAGCATACTCGATTCTCGTAATCTCACAGCTAATCTGGTAAAATCGCTATCACTCGAAACGAGACAAAAGCCATCTACTTTATCGGAGTGAAGTATATCCATGGCATCAATAATCATGGCTGAGTCGGTTGCGTTCTTTCCAGTGGTGTAACTGTATTGTTGTATGGGAGTTATGGCATGTTCCAGTAACGGTTGCTTCCATCCCGAGACAGTTGGTTTAGTCCAGTCTCCATATATTCTTTTGATAGTAGGTACACCTATTTTAGCAATTTCATCGAGCATACCTTTTATATTTGAATAAGGTATATTATCGGCATCAATAAGAACTGCTAATTTTAAGTCTTGACTTTCTCTCATAAACGTAATCTTTTATTAATCTCAAATGTACAATTTCTTTGAGGTTATTCATTGTAAGTATCGTAAAATATTATGATTATGATTTTATTTTTCTATTATATCTTTGTCGGGCATAGTTTGTTTAATTAGTATTTAAATATATCTGCAAAAATTCGAACAACTTCTATTCTTTTATTGTAATGTGGGTGATAATCTTATCTAATATGGTATTAAACTGGATTAAATAGGTGTATAATGAATAATTTTTCTGATTTAAGTTTAATAAACGAACTACAATGTAATAATAAGGATGCTTATGAAATATTGTATATGAGATATTTTCCTGTAATTGCTTCTTATATAAAACAAAATAGAGGTAATGATGAAGATGCACAAGATGTTTTTCAGGAAGCAATTATTGTTTTATTTGAGAAGGTAGAGCATCCCGATTTTGTGTTGACGTCGTCATTATCGACTTATCTGTTTGCTATTTCAAAAAATATTTGGTTGAAGGTTCTGAGAGATCATAAATTTGTTGTGACAGATCAACTTGACGAAACTTTGCATAATGCAGAGTTACTTGTTCATCGAGAAGAAGATGTTGACTTATTTGAAAAGGTCGATTCGTGGCTTAATAAAATAACCAAACATTGTCAACAGGTTCTAAGAGCATTGTTCTTTTACAATCAATCCATTGAGACGTTAATGGGTATTATGGGTTGGAAAAATAGACACACTGCCGATAATCAAAAATATAAATGCATTCAGCAATTAAAGAAAAGCTCAAAAAGAGAATGACTTGATCGTTCCCTTTTTGAGCTTTACCTTTACTCTTCAGTGTCTTTGAAAAATTTCATTGATAATAATCCATATCCGACTGCTGCACCCGATCGTAATGCAGCTGCAATCATGATTGTTTCCGAGAGTTCTTCTTGAGTTATTCCTATTTCTTTTGCTTTTAAAGTGTGAACTTCTATGCAATATGGGCATTGTGTCGTTAAAGCTATTCCGATGGATATTAGTTCTTTGTATTTAGTCGGAATACTAGTTTGGACGTCATGCACTTCTTTATCGAAGCTTAGCCACGCCTTGCTTTGTTGGGGAGCACTTTCAATAATTTCTTTAGCAAACTGTTTGTCTGTGGATTCAGTGTAATGTTTCATACAAATTTTTCATTTATGGGTTTCAGTTATTAATACCTCAAATCTCATTATATCACCCTCATTATATTTTTCTTATTATATAATCTATGTAACAATAATGAGACACCTTTATATTTTTTGATAGAGGAGTAATAAACAATAGGTAATTTTTATTGTTTCATATTGAAACAACCTATTTTATGAGGAAAGATTATATTCATACTAAAAGAGAATGGTATTCTGCCGAAAGTGCTGATGTTATAGACTCCTTGGAATCGGATATTGCTGCCGGATTATCAGACAGTGAGGCTACCCAACGACTACAACAATTTGGCGAAAATGTACTTCCCGATAAGAAAAGAGAAAGCAAATTAATTCGTTTTCTGAAGCATTTTAATGATATATTGATATATGTGCTTTTTGTCGCAGCAATAGTTACTGCCGTATTGGGGCACTATGTTGATACTGCAGTTATTTTGCTGGTTGCTATTGTGAATGCATCAATCGGATATTTTCAGGAGAATAAAGCCGAGAAAGCATTAGAGGATATCAAAAAGATGCTATCTCTTAAAGCACAGGTAATAAGAAACGGAGTAAGAACCGAAATTGATGCTTCTCATTTGACAGTGGGTGACATCGTTTTGTTAAGTCCCGGAGATAAAGTTCCTGCCGATTTGCGTTTGTTGAGAGCCGATAATTTAAAAATAGAAGAATCTCCTTTGACGGGAGAATCTGTTCCTTCGGAGAAGAAAGTTGGAGCTTTACCTCTTGATACCATGTTGGGAGATAGAATCAATATGGCCTTTTCGAGTACTACCGTTAGTGCAGGTACAGGCGTAGGCGTTGTAATAGCCATAGGAAAAGATACTGAAATAGGTAAAATCAATGAGATGATGTCCGAGGTTGAGGAGATTACAACTCCTTTGCTTAAACAAACAGCTAAGTTTGGAAAATCGGTATCTATAATAATTGTCGGCATTGCATTTGTAATTTATTTGTTCGGGTATTTCTTCCGCCATTACGATTCAGGCGAATTGCTTATGTCGGTTATCGGGCTTGCAGTAGCAGCTATTCCCGAAGGTTTGCCTGCCATACTTTCGATTATTTTGGCAATCGGAGTTCAGAATATGGCTCGACGAAATGCAATTGTCCGTACACTCCCGTCGGTAGAAACATTAGGAGCAGTATCTGTTATTTGTTCAGATAAAACAGGTACACTTACTAAAAATGAAATGACTGTAAAAACTGTTGATATACGCGATGGTCAATTTACCGTTACAGGTACCGGTTATGCTCCAACAGGAGATGTATTGAGTAATGGTAAAAAGGTTGATTTTAATTCCGAGCCTATATTGGAAGAACTGATCAACTGTTTCA
Organism: Dysgonomonas sp. HDW5A; assembly: GCF_011299555.1. NCBI lineage: Bacteria > Pseudomonadati > Bacteroidota > Bacteroidia > Bacteroidales > Dysgonomonadaceae > Dysgonomonas > Dysgonomonas sp. HDW5A. The sequence continues at coordinate 2,393,222 of NZ_CP049857.1, forward strand.
ATATTTGCAATGAGGCATCTTTAGGAAAAGACGAACACGATCATTGGTTTGTAAAAGGAGATCCTACTGAAGGAGCTTTAATAACTCTATACCAAAAAGCAGATGTTGATCATAGTCCCGTTGAACGAAAGTCAACTATTCCTTTCGATTCGGAATATAAATATATGGCTACCCTTATTGAGAATGCTGATCACAATATTATCTATATTAAAGGTGCTCCCGACAGGCTACTGGATATGGCTGAAAAAGAAAAGTCTAAAGCCGGAGAGCAAAATTTTGATCGCCGTTATTGGGAGAGTAAGATTACGGAGCTAGCTCAAAAAGGTCAGCGTATTATCGGTGCAGCCTACAAAATAGTAGATAAGAGTGTAACTGATATCGAACACGAAGATATTCACGATGGTATTGTTTTTCTTGGTCTTGCCGGAATTATAGACCCTCCACGTGAAGAAGCAGTAGAAGCTATCCGATTGTGTGCCGAAGCAGGAATTACCGTCAAAATGATTACAGGTGACCATGTTGATACAGCAAAAACTATCGGAAAAGAGATGGGTATTGGCGATGGTACTAAAGCTTTACAAGGAAAAGACCTTGAAAAAATGAGCGATGCCGAACTTGAAGTTGCCGCTCAGGAATACGATATTTTTGCCCGTACAAGTCCCGAACATAAATTGAAATTGGTAAAAGCTTTACAGGCCAGAGGTACTATTTGTGCTATGACGGGTGATGGGGTGAATGATGCACCTGCCCTGAAAAAAGCTGATGTTGGTATTGCCATGGGGATCAAAGGTACGGAGGTGACCAAGGATGCTTCGGAAATGGTGTTGGCAGACGATAATTTCAGTACGATAGTGGCTGCAGTTGAGGAAGGACGAAGGGTATATGATAATTTGAAAAAAACTATCTTATTTATCTTGCCGACTAATGGAGCGGAAAGCTTTCTTATTATTGCAAGTATTTTATTTGGCACAATGATGCCTTTGACACCCGTTCAGATACTGTGGGTTAATATGGTAACATCGGTAACCGTTTCATTGGCACTAGCCTTTGAGAGAATTGAGCCGGGAGCAATGAAGCGTCCTCCACGTTCGCCTCAAACGCCCTTGTTAAGCGGATATTTTATTTGGCGAATATTGTTTGTATCGGTTCTTATTGGTGGTGGAACTCTTTGGATGACTATAAACTTGTTAGCTCACGGTGTTGCTGAGGAAATTGTAAGGACAATCACTTTGCAGACTATCGTAATTGCTCAGATGTTCCACTTATTCAATAGCCGAAGCATTAGAGGTTTTGCATTTAATAAAGATTTCTTTACGAACAAAGCCGTATTTGTAGTATCAGCTTTATTGATAATTCTTCAGTTAAGTATTACTTATCTGCCATTTATGAATGATGTGTTTGGCACTAATCCTTTGACTTTGGAGGATTGGATATATCCGTTTACTCTTGGCTTTGCAGTATTTGTTATTGTAGAAATTGAAAAAGCTGTAATGAGACAGATTGATAAAAGAAGGATCTTAAAATAAGATTATATATCTTCAAGAAATGAAAAAGACCGATATAAATAATATATCGGTCTTTTTTATTTCGAATAATTTGATTTTACTTATCAGTTCTGAATGGTGCAGCGGGTAATCCTTCGCTATTGAACAGATTCACGTCCGGATTATTTGACCATGAATATCTTACAGCAGCCGGATTAGTTATTTTATCACTTGCCACTATTACTTTATCGCCATCTAAATAAGCTTTAGCCCATACAAATTTATTATCAGCTCCCGCAATTGCAAAACCTTCGATGTATCCATATTTGCTTTTTACAGATAATCCTTTCCCTATGTTATCAAAATAGATGATTGCTTTATCTCCTGATATTTCCATTTTTTTGAATGTCGGTCCCGAATAAACGATGTCACTCTTTCCATAATCTTTATTCAGAGCAATTAGTGCTAAGCGCAAGCCTACATCCTGTTTGTTGCGAGGATGGATATCAGCTCCATCACCTATATCTGTAATTACTGCCTGACCTGTATTGGGTAACGAAAGAGTCATGGCTTGAGCTTCACGTAATTCAGCCCATTTGCTATCCTCCGGTTGAGTATCTTTTGCCATATAATTAGCCAGTTGTACCCAATAGAAAGGAAATTGATATCCCCATTTACCTCTCCAGTCGTTGATAAGGGTAGGGAAGAGGGTACGATAATTGTAAGCGGTATTGGCATTATTTTCGCCCTGATACCATATCGCTCCTTTTATAGATAAGGGAGTTATAGGGTTTATCATTGCGTTGTAAAGTAAGGATGGATAAGCATTGGGGGAGAAATCAATATAACCGAACTTTTTGTTGGTAACCGATGGTTTGTATTCCCATTGTCCCGCCAAAGGATATCTAATGCTGTTTACTTCTATATATAAATCTTCAGGCAAACCGAAGAGTCCACCACCTCCACTATGATCTACCACTTTTACGGTTAAAGTATTTATACCATTTTCCAACACGCCTTTTTCGATATCATATATACGAGGAATGCCATATCCCACTGTTTCTCCTATTTTAGTGCCATTAATCCATGAAACATCGTCATCATCCACAGGACCCAGATGTATTGTCGCAGCTTTGCCAATAGCAGTTTCGGGTAAAGTGAAGTTGTATCTGAACCACACAATACCGTCTATCGAAGCAAGCTCTGTTTGTCCCCATTCTTGTGGTATCTGCATTTTTTCCCAATTTGTAGTTGCATATGAAGGTTTAAACCATTCTTCCTTTATACCCGGATCGTTTGCTAAGGCTGTTAAATAGTCTTTCTTTTTACTTTCGTTCTCCTGTGCAAATTTAGCGAGGTCTATGCCTTTCATGTCAGTGTATCGCTCTTTGAAATTATCGGGTAACTTGTTGAATGAATCCGAGCTTATCCATGTTTCTATATCAGTTCCTCCCCACGATGAATTGATTATACCGATAGGAATATTAAGTTCTCTGTTCAATTTACGGGCAAAGAAATAAGCTGTAGCCGAAAAATTAGAAACCGTTTCGGGCGAACAAACCTGCCATTTGCCTTCAAAATCAGAATTAGGTGTCATGCTCATGGCTTTTTCTACATTAAAGGCTCTGATTAAAGGATAATCGGCGTCTTTTATTTCTTTTTCGTAGTTGTATACTTGTCCCCAACCATTTACAGGCATTTCCATATTAGATTGCCCACTGCATAACCAAATATCTCCAATTAGAATATTGTTTAGGGTTATCGTATTGTTAGCCCCTTGTATTTTCATTTGGTAAGGCCCTCCGTAAGGGATCGGATCGAGATTTACATACCAATAACCCGATTTATCGGTTTTAGCATTTTTAATTTGTCCTAGCATTTCTATTTTGACTTTTTCATTTTTATCAGCCCATCCCCATATTTTTAGAACTTTGTCTCTTTGGAGGATCATATTATCCGAAAATATATGAGGCAATCTAACTTCAGCCTGTAGTACTGATGTGAAAAGAACCGTAAGGAGTAACAGATAAGCGTACTTTTTCATCGATAATAGTTTAAGTATTATGTTTAATTATTAGATACTTACAAATATAATATATCGTACTGAGATTTTGTGTCGATTAAATATTAATAGTTTGGTTTGTCCATATGATAAATTGGAGTGTGAATTTAAGATATTTTCCGCCGTTTTTTATTTTTTATTGATTATTTTGAGTTTTTCTTGATTACTATATATTTGATAAATAGAATTGTATCTTTCCATGATTGCGAATTAACGTTTTGGTGTCGTCTAAAAGTATAATAATATTCAATCTCAATTGTATCTTTGCTGCTCACTTTATATAATGAAAAGTATTTATGTATTGCACTAAACATATCTTTTCATTTTAGGAAAATCAATCAAGAAAAGCTCATAAAGAAGTAATTAAAAACTATTTAACTCTCCCGGTCTAAATGGGTTTAACATTAGCTTTGTTATAATTGAAGTGGAATAACCGACAGTATAACTTCTATGAAGTATTCTTTTATTTGGTATTGGGCGAAATGTCTCCTGTTCAAGCAGAAATAATAACTTATATATAGTAATATGTCCTCATTTACTCTCAATTACAGAGCGTCTACAAAAGGTACGCATTGTGAAGGAAGTTTATATGTTCGTGTAATTCATGAACGGAAATCAGCTACTGTAACAATGCCATATCGCCTTTATCCTCAAGAATGGGATCCTTTGAATCGATGTATCAATTTTGACAGGGCTGATTCATTTAGGTTAAAGTATCTTCATGAAATCGATAATAAAATACAGTCTGATAAAGAATTTTTGGTCCAGACAATTAACCGCCTGCATGATCAAGGTTCTTATACGTTAGAGGATATTTTAGCAGGTTATAGGTTGAAAAACACAGTCAATCTGCTGAGCTTGTATATGGAGCAACAAGCCGATAAGTTACACTCTGGAGGACAAGAGCGTACGGCGAAAGCGTATCGTTCTGCTGTTAAGTCGTTGATAAAGTATAACGGAGGAAAAGATTTATCGTTAGGAGATATTAATGCCCGCTTGATTAAAAATTATGAGTCCTTTTTGAAGGAGGATGGTAAAAGTCTTAATACAATTTCATTCTATATGCGTAATCTGCGTGCTATTTATTATCGTGCCGTACGTGATAGATGCATTGAGTTATGTGTGGAAGATCCTTTTCGTCAAGTATATACAGGGGTTCAGATTACTCGTAAACGAGCATTAAATAAACAAGAGATAAACTCTCTAAACAATCTGATCTTTATTGAAAATAAAAATATTCTGGGAGATAGAACCTCGAACTCGGGACTTCGTTTTGCGCTAGATATTTTTTTATTTTGTTTCTATGCGAGAGGTATGCCTTTTGTAGATTTGGCCTATTTAAGAAAAGAAAATATAGAGAAAGGTGTTCTTGCCTATTTTCGAAAAAAAACAGGGCAATTGATTGAAGTTAAGGTTACTCCTCCTATGCAGAAGATTATAGATCGTTATTCTTCGCAAATTGAAGAGACTCCTTATGTATTTCCTATAATAAAGGATAATTCAAAATCTACGCGGATACAATATGAAAGCGCACTTCGTCTGCAAAATTTACGTTTAAAAAAATTAGCTCTACTTGCTAAAGTAAATAAGAAACTGACAACACATGTTACCCGACATTCATGGGCTACTATTGCAAAAAGTGAAAATCTACCCTTATGGGTTATCAGTGAAGGGTTAGGGCATGCAAATGAAAAGACAACTTATACTTATCTGGCATCTTTTGAACGCTCTGTTCTTGATCGTGCAAATGCTCGGATAATGGCTTCGATAGGCAATTCAAGATAAAGTTGACCGGGTTTTTTGTAAGAGGATTAATCTAATAATTATGTGAAACCTAAATAGGATTGTAAAGCAGACTTAACACTAGGTAATGAATCGAAAATTGAATGAAAATCTGGTAAGTGCCATTAAAATTGCACTTCCTGAAAAAACGAATGTGGCTTTGTACCTGATGGATTTATTATCCTTGGGAAAAGAAGCTGTATATCGTCGTTTGAGAGGTACTGTATCTTTTAATATAGAAGAGTCGGCACTTATCTCAAAAGATCTTAATATATCTCTGGATCAGATTGTTGGTATGAGAAGCGCCGAGAAAGCAATCTTCAATCTTAATCTTATTCAGACTCCCAATATGATGGATGACTATTGTGCATCTATGAGGACTTATATACAGGCATTACGAAAGATTAAACCCTATGCCGATTCTAAATGGCAATCAGCCTGTAGTTCTATCCCTTGTCCGTTTTATATTCAATATGCTTTGATATCTAAGTTCTGTTTGTATAAATGGGCATATCAGATGAGAGGTTTTGATAGTACATTAAAGTTCGCTCAATTTGTTATCCCTCAGAATGTATTGGATACTCACGAAGAGTTTTTGAATGAAAATCGCTTTATCCGTAATGGTTCTTGTATTTTATCCAGAAATATGTTTACTTCTTTAGCTAAGGATATAGCTCTCTTTTCGAGATTAAATGTTCTCACTAAAATTGAAACTCAGCAAATAAAAGAAGAGCTTATTGATATGATCTGTAATTTAGAGTCAATTACGGCTGCTGGTACTTTGAACGTCAATAGTAATATATCTTTTTATTTATCTAATATTGATTTTGAATCATCTTATACCTACTTGGAGTGTAGTGATTTCGAATTGTCTATTTTTAGGGTTTTCTCTTTTGGTTCAATTAATTCGCTAAAACCAGAAGTCTGTAAAGTGCATAAGGAATGGATAAATTCACTCAAAAGATCTTCTACACTGATCTCTAGAAGTGGAGATGTACATCGGGCTGAGTATTTTAACGAACAAAGAGAGTTGTTAAATACAATTTTATGATTCGTATGATGATGCATTGGCTTTGCTTTTACGAAATTCGTCTTCGAAATGACCTATGATGTTTTTTTAAATGTAATGTATAAGGGAATAATGTTTCTCTTGGATAATATTATTCCTCTTTTCGAGACATTTTTTTTGAGGAATGTTGAAAATAGAACATTCAATTCTTAAAATTCCACAAAACGGGAGATTTCCATTAGTTAACTTCGTATATCTTTGTGGCTGTAGAATAAAAGGGGAAATAAAAGAAGAAAAATTGACTTTAAATGTGTTTTGAAGCTGGTTGGTGTATCAACAGCTTTCAAAATGCATATATATAAAGTTGCACCCTCTCTTCCTATATCTGAAAACATGAATCAGAAATTCAGCGAAAACTTAGTAAGCGCCATTAAAGATGCACTTCCTGACAAAACGAATGTAGCGATATATCTGATGGACTTATTATCATTAGGTAAAGAAGCTGTTTATCGCCGTCTGAGAGGTACAGTATCTTTTGATATTGAAGAGTCGGCACTCATCTCTAGGGATTTAAATATTTCATTAGATCATATTGTTGGGATGAAGAGTGAGGATAAGGCTATTTTTAATTTGAACCTTATACAAAAGTCTGATATACTGGATGATTACTGTCGATTTATTGATAACTATATACAGACTTTTCGTCGATTACAACTATATTCTAACTCTAAGTGCTATTCTGCATATAATGTTATTCCGCTTTCTTTTTATACACAATACGATTTGATATCTAAATTTTATTGGTATAAATGGCTTTATCAAATGGAGGGATTTGAAAACACAACACAATTTTCTCAATTTTCTTTTCCTACCAGAGTCTCAGATATCCATAAATCATTTATTCAGGAAAGTCGTTTTATAGATAGCTCATCTTTTGTTTTGGCTCGAAATATATTTGTTTCTTTGGCTAGGGATGTTGATTTCTTTTCGAGACTGAATTTATTAACAAAAGCTGAGGTTCAGCAGATAAAGATTGAGTTAATTGATCTTCTAACCAATTTAGAGTCGGTTGCAGCTTCCGGTATTTGGAATGGAGGTAAAGAGGTGTTCTTCTATCTATCTAATATGAATTTTGAATCGTCATACACTTATCTGGAATGTAGTGATTTCGAGTTATCTATTTTGCGTGTATTTTCTTTTGGTTCGATTCATTCTCTTAAAGATCAGGTTTGCAAAGTGCATAAAGACTGGTTGGATTCGTTAAAGCGTTCATCTACATTGATTTCCCGAAGTGGAGATGTGCATAGGGCTGAGTACTTTAACGAACAAAAAGAGGCGATTAATACTATCTTATAAGCATATATTTAGATTGAAGAATTCATCTATTTGAAAGCCCAGATTATTATCATACTACCCTTTACTATTTTGATATTTAACGATATCCCTAAAATCTCATTTTTTCTTCATAATACTTTTTGATTTGCCATGATGTGTGTCTATTCAGGGAAAATGGAGTTTTGTTAGTTTATTATTCCTCTTTTCGAGACTTGCTGGTTGCTATTCGTCGAAAAGAGAAACTTTAAGTGTTTTTTGTTCCATGATCTGATTCGTTTTTATCAATAAACTCCTCATACTTTTGCAGTAGAATATCGCAACATTTATATCATCCGGTAGATTTTTCCTCTTTTCAGGAAGGCTCTCACTTTTTTAATCTAGGTTTTTTATCTAGGTCTAAAATTATTGACCTTATTGAAAGAGTAGAAATTTTACCACTTTAAGATATTTTTTTAAGTGTTTGATATATAGGTGTTTTTGATGTTTTTATTTATCCATCACTTCTTAAGTGACGGAATAGGGGAGAACTTTTTAGTCTTAGAAAAATAAATCGACACAAACTTAGTTCGAATTGGACTAACACCATTTATAATTTTCGCTCGTTTAATTCACAATTTTGATATTTATACACAAAATATAAGTTTTCATGTAAACTATTAAGCATTTTAGCTCTAGAAAAAAAAGCTTTAACAGGTTTTAAGGTGTTAATATATAAATGTTTATATAAATAATTCTCTAGAATGAGCTAAATGTTTAATACTGATTACAACAACTAGTCTTTCTTTCTTATCTCTCCCGGAGTAAGTCCAAAATGAACTTTGCAGAAATCATTAAATTGAGAGAGAGAGGAAAATCCATATTCTTCACTAATAACTTTAAAGTTCTTTGTGTAATTATTTATTTCGTGGAATATACGTTTTGCTCGTTGATCTTTCATCCATTTATATGGAGATATACCAAAACTCTTCTTAAAGCGTTTATTAAAAGCAGATACGCTATAATTTGATAGTGCAACTAATTGCTGAATATTCTTAACTTTATAATGATTATCATAGATGAAATTAGAAAAGATCTGATCATTATTAAGCAAAGAACTAAATAGAAGAGCTAAATCTTCTTTAGAGTAATAAGCTCTTAATAAGAAGAATAGTTCCTGTTTCTTAATGTCGAAAAAATGAGTACATTTAATCCCATCTGATATATTAACATAGGTCCAATGAAGAAATCCTCTTAATCTGTCGTTTACCTCCAATAAGTTAAATTCCTCTTCTGTTGTAGACTCTTTTTTGTAAAGTTGTTGTATCGAAAACCGATCACAAAAATTGATTTGGGAGCTAATGCGAAAGATCATTATGAAAGTATCTTCTTCTACGTAAGCCTTGTACTGATAGCCCTGTCTTAGAATAAACATTTGTTTTGAGTCAACTATTCGATCAGTAATTTCTCCGTAAGAGATATTAATACGACCTTCTATCACAAATATAATTTTACTTTCTTCGACTATATTTTCCCAGATGTTAGCCGCATTAATTCTTAAACCTTCTATTGGCGCCTTATTTTCCTTTTGATAATTGTAGCATGCAAGATGCTCTTCTTTATATAATAATTTGTTCATTATTAAATGTTTTGGAATGTTTGAGTATTGTTGTCTTTATTTTTAATAACCAATTAAATAGTATTGTACATTGTTTCTGCACATTAAGGATTTTGTCTATAGATCACTACATCAGAATGTTTGATTAATGTGTTGTTTTTTATTTCACAAATAATATTTATTCACTATAATCTATTGTTTATATGCGTTTTATATTCTTTGCGATTTATTTATCCGTCACTTAAGAAGTGATAGAATTTAATAATATTGATTTGAAGTAAATTTCACACCTATGGTTAGTTCATTAATTTATACACTTTCTCTATGGAATTCCACATTGGATTTAGGTTCCATCGAAATCTGTGAAAGCTCGTTAATCGAACAAAACGGGCGTATGCATATTGACTTAGACCTTGATATAAGGTGCCTATCAGTAGGAGCCAATCAATCTTTAACGTTTACTCCCATGTTGATTAATGACTGCCATCATCAGGAGCTTCCGGCTATTATTATTTATGGGAAGGAGCGATTTAGGGCTTATCGCAAATGGAGGATATGTCCATGGATATTATCATTTAAAGCTGATTATAATATCTATAAAGTAATTGAGGCTAGAAACGGCGAATCAGTCTCTCTCTCTTATACTCTCAAAACTCCGATTAAAGGATGGATGTCTGATGCTACAATTGGCTTTTATGACCATGTAACAGGACAGCTACAAACTCAGTAAAAAAAACGTAACCAATTATAGCACATTAATTTATTTATAATTTAAAGTTTTCAAAAATGAAGAAATTTTTTTTTAGCGCAGTAGCAGCTATTGCGATAATGTTTTCGTCATGTAACAATGATGAAGTGACAAATTCAGAAGGAAGTTCCGGCTCAATTCGATTTGCAGTTGATTTCGAAGAAGTCGCAGGAGCGACAACTAAAGCTGCTGCTTCGTCAACAGCTATTCCTATCACTACGTGGAATAATGTAGAGAAAATACGTATGTTCTTGTACAATCCTACTGATGGTACGATTGCTTATTCGTATGAAATAGATCCTGCAGCAAAAGCTGATAAAGTATTTAACTTTCTAGATATTCCTAGTGGTACTTATGATTTAGCTCTTGTTGCAAATATAAGAAACAGTGTTAAAACTAATGTTGCTACTTCTGTAGATAATTGGGGTACAATTGCTGAACTTGGAGATTATACTGTTCGTACTAAAAAGTTAAACACTGCTGTAGTGATGGACTTGAAAAAGATGACAGCTTTCCCAGCTGGTCACACAGTTCCTGCTGCTAGACTTCCTTTTTATTCTGCACCAGAAGTATTCATGGCTTATCAAGCAGGAGTTGTTATTGCTACAGGACAAACTAAAGATCTAACAGCTACACCTCTATTGTTGAAGCGTGAGGTATCGATGATGCGTTTCCGTATCAACAAAAAAGCTGATTTCTTAAATGAGGCAGGTAAAGTAGTTGATTTTGCTCAGGCTACAAACTTAGTGGCAGTTCAAAACATACCTGTTGCATTTGGAGTTAAAGTAGGTTCATTCGCAGGAGGTATTAATGCTGCATCTGATGCTAACAGAATTATCGTTGGAGCAAGTGGAGTTTCTACTTTCAAAACAACTAATCCAACAGCAACAACTCACACTAACCCTGTTGTTATTGATTCTGATTTCACTCTTTGGCAAGATGTACTTGTATTACCAAATGCTACAAAAGCTGAAGGTAAAGCAGCTTCTGCCGATGCCTCTCAATCTCGTAAATTTTCTATAATAGTTAGTGCTTATGCACCTGCAGGTTATGTGCTTGATAATGGTACTACTTTAGCAACAGCTAGACCTATCTATTGGAGCGGTATTGTTAACGAAGTATTCCTTGAAAATAATATCCGTGAAGTAAATCTGACTATTAAATCAAGAGGTACAGATGTATGGCCAGAGATTAAAGAAGTAGGAGGATTAGATATTAAAGTTAGTGCTCCCGAAAACTGGAATGCTACTATTCAAAGAACAGACAAAGAAATTTAATAAAATAAAATTCATTATCAGGTTATCCCTTTTGCGTAGTGCTATTAAAGGTACTACGCAAAAGATAACTAAAAAAGTTTATTCTACCAAAGTGAAGAGCAATGAATAATATACATAAATATACTATAAGACTTTGTTTGTCATCTGTTTTGATATGCCTTTGTTTACTCTCGTCTTGCACCTATGATTATTTTGAAGATGAAACAAATTATGTGGTATATGTACCTAAAGCTGATGTAAATAGAAGAACAGAGACGTATAAAGTGGATGATGTCAGAATCTTCATTTACAATACAGATCTGGAAAAAGATCGTTATTCTTTACATCCTTTTGAGGACAATGCAAGAACTATGGTGGGAAACTTCCATTTCAAACTTTTTCCGGGAATGCATCCTGTTCACTGTTTTTCAAATATTGACGGAGTCGATTTTTCCGAAATACAATCTTACAATACTGCAAAATTTACTTTGCAAAAATCAGAGGATGGTTACTATAAAGAGCCTCCCGTTATTTTATCGGAATATGTATCACCACTTATTCGTATTCCAGGTCCATTAGTTACAGATACAGCCTGGTTCGAACATAAATATGTCGGACGTATTTGTTTTGCTATAAAGAATCTAGAGGTCTTTAATTCGAAACTGACACTTAATAATATAAAGAAGGTTGAGGTTTTAGCTTCAGGTATTGGTACATTCCAATATCTGTCTCAGATCTCCGATTCTATCAACACTCGCTCCTCCCGCAGTAATGCAAATGATAAGATGCTATTGACTGCTAAATTATATGAAAGTCCTTATTTGGATTTCGAATTTGGATTTGAGAATTATTACTTACCATCTCCTGATCTTTCGGCTGAAGGAAATTCTTCAGAGCCCATCAATTTTAAGTTGACATTTTTTGATGCTAATAATCAACCTATAGACTTTCTTCATGTTGAAGTTACAGATGACAATCATCAACCTCAAGTATTACATATGGCAGAGACTATTATGGTAACTATTGATGGCAAAAATGTAAAAGTGCTCACATTAAAAGATTTACTCGATTGGAATCCCATAATTGAAGCCGGAAAAGATAACACACCCGGTGGTGGAGGTACAGAAGTATAAGATGAATTTGAATATCAATAAATATAATTAATCAGATGAAACGCTTTCTACAACACATATTAGTTTGCCTAGCACTATGTTTTTTCTATTGCCCTTCGTCTCAGGCGCAAGCTCTAAAGACAAATATCCCTTTAATACTTACAGGAACTCCCAATATTGGAGTAGAATGGTCTGTTGGAAAACAGCTGACTGTAAATGGGGATATTCTATGGGCTCCCTATCTCTTTAAAAAGGACGAAGAGGTTTTCAGATCTCTTATCGGGAGTGTCGATGTGAGATATTACATTAATCCTAAATATTATTATACCAATGACCTATGGGATGGTTTCTATGTGGGGCCTTATGCTATGTATGGTAATTTTAATATTGGACTGAAGAATAGTGACGAGGATAAAACCAGTTACCGAAGAAAAGGATGGGGAGTCTCAGCCGGACTTTCGACCGGATATAAATTTTATTTGTCCAGCCGGTTTAGATTAGAGGTTAATCTTGGATTAGGCTATGCTCATATGCAATACGACAAACACGAATTAGGAGGAGAATTTGCTCATTATCCAATAGAACGAAAAAAGACAAAAGCTTATATCGGACCTACAAAATTTGGGGTTCATCTAGTTTATAACATATTCAGATAATATCAAAAATAATGATAAATAGAAAAATGAAAATCAGCTTTTTGACTTTGTCTCTCTTAGCTGCGATGTCGCTGCATGTATATCCTAAAGATAAACAACAAAGCAAGCAAGACAATAAAGCCAGAAAAACAGAGGTAAAGGCTGACCGAAAATTTGTCAGACAAGAGTTTGAGCAGGCGATGAAATTATATGAATCGGCTCTCACTAAAAAAGCAAGTGATACTTATAATGCATTACTTCATCTGAAAACTGCAAGGTTGTATCTTAGTCTGTTGAATTACACAGCTTCAATTCCCCATTATGAGAAGGCAATGTTGTTAAATGAAGACTTATTTAGTGCTTCTGATGTCTGTAATTATTTGGATGCTCTACGATACTCAGGAGCAAAGATCGAGGCTATTAAAATTGCCCGGAACTATGCTTATCGTGATGTCTATAATAAAGATCAGCGTTATCTGAATATAGTCCATGCTCTTGATTTTGAGGACGGATTTATGCCTGTAGGTGTTCCCGAATTCATTGTCGAAAGGTTGGATAAAGGCAATACTCCATTTTCGGAATTCTGGATCGGAAAAATGAATGATGAGTATTTTTATGCTACCAGTAATAGTAAATTCCATGACCCCAACAAGAAGTTCTATCATCGAACAAAGTACTATTCGTTAGATGAGAACTCCGAGTTTTCGATGAGTGCTGTATTAGGTCGGAAGAAGAGATCTCGTGAATTATTACACATGGTTCCTGTTGATTTACAAAATGGTCCCCTTTCTTTTTCGGAAGATATGAGCCGAATGGTCGTTACTTCAGTGGCTTATGACAAGGGGGAGCAGATTGATATTTCGTCAAAAGGGATTAATGCTTTTAATACTAAGCTGTATTCTTCGAAATATAACAGCAAACGTAATGGATGGTCATCATTTGAGTTAGCCTTTCCTCAAAAGAAAGAAGCATCTTACGCTCATCCTTTTCTTTTTGATAACGATAGATTTCTCCTTTTTTCGTCGGATATGCCGGGAGGATACGGAGGCTATGACATATATATATCCGAATGGAATGACGAACTTCAGAGATGGGGGGATCCTATTAATCTTGGAGCACAAGTAAATACCGAAGGAGACGAAATATCTCCTACTATATATAACGATTTGTTGATTTTTGCCTCTAATGGACATGTTGGTTTTGGAGGATATGATATCTACGGTATTATTTATGAAAGAGGATTGATCACAAAAGGTAGTCTAATTCATTTTGATTATCCGATCAATTCGGTACTGAATGATTTTAGCATGCTTCGAATCGATAATGACAGAGGCTATATCGTTTCCGACCGATTATTACAACATCAGGATGATATATTCTACTTCTATCGTAATAATTTACAGCACAAGAGTAGTTCAATATACGGAATGTCGGAGGCCAATGCTATTTCGAATGGGACAATAAATCTGATTAAGAATGGTGGTGATTTTAATGCTCCTCGTCATGAGGAACTTCCGAAGTTCTCATACTATACAGAATCAATGTTAACCGTGTATTTCGACTTCGATAATGCGGAATTAACTTATACAGCTATTGATGCCTTGCAAAATTTTCTGACTGATACCGATTTCAGCCAAGTCGAATCTCTAATTATTGACGGATATGCCGACGAAATGGGAGGAGAAGGTTATAATCTCTTATTATCAGAGAAAAGAGCAGAATCGGTTTATTCTTGGTTGATGAGTAAAGGAATCAAGGTAAAAACTAAAATTGCAGGTAAAGGTCAGATCTTCCTTACAAAAAAAGATATGGAAGATGATGGACAAGAACTGTTAACTCCTTTCCATAAAAGAGAATCGCAATATAATAATGGTACTTCTTCCGTTTGGGATCAGAAAATATGGATGAATCGCAAAGCTAGACGTGTTGAAATAAAAGCAATAATAAAATAACAAATGAATATAATTATGAAGTGCAGAAAAAAGATATATGGCAGCCTGCTTATTTGTGCCTTATTGATTGGATTTCCGATGAACACACTTAAAGCTCAGTATATGCCTGTGGTTTTTGACAGAACATATGGCGAAAATATAGATTATCAGCATTTATGCCCTGCAGCTGATGGTGAAGCCGTTTTGGTAGGTACTGATAACAATAGAACAACAGTAACTTGGGTAAAGAGAGAAGGTGATACTCGTTTTTCACGTTCGTTACCCACCGGATTTCTTTCAGTTAATAATGTTTATTATGCCGGAAATAACAAAGTACTGATTATAGGTCAGTCAAATGTTAATGCAAAAGGCAAAAGGTCTGCACAAATCTCGGGTCGTGCCTTAATTATAGATAATAAAGGAGATATATCTACAGATGTCTATCTGGGAAATGAAGGAAGTGAATTATTCTGCGGAAAGATTCTTAAAGACGGAAGTTTGATTCTTGGTGGTTATGAACCTACTCCCTTAAGTGTTAAGGCGGGAATGGTTGGAAAAGTAGATGCTGCCGGAAAAACAATATATAAGTATGTCGCGAGTGAAAGCGGTACCTGTGTTGCTTTTGACATACTGGGTAGTTCTACAGAATTTGTATATGCTGCTTTTACTTCCGAAGATGGAGCAGGTGCATCGGTTACACGTCTTGATAGTAACGGTAAACCTTTATTCGTTACAGTTTTACCTGATGCAGGATTTCATATAAATAAAATGATAACAGCTCAGGACGGACATGTATTTCTTGTTGGAAACAGTAACTCAGGCGGGGGAAAAGTGCTTAAAATAAGAGCCGAAGGAGACATCGTTTTCAATAAAGAAATTGTACCGGCTTCGCAATTATCATCTTTAGAGCATTTGTATTTAGCCAATAATGGAAATATTCTTGTAGGAGGAAATGGCAGTGACAAAAGCTATTATTCGCTATTGCGTAATGATGGAACCGACCTGCAAAAGTATGTAATGAAGGAAAGTATCTCCGGTATGGGAATAGATGCGGTATCAGGTGAATCGGTGATCGTAGGTTTCGATAACGACAGAGCGAGAGGTACAATTATCGGGTTAGCTAAAGATGGACGCCAAATATACCAGAAAGCAACAGATGGTAACTTTAATAAAGCACAACTAAGCCCTAATGGCATATTCTTGGCAAGTACTTCTTCGGGTCGTATTTGTATGGTTTCCAATATGGGAGATTTATTATTTGATCGTTATGCTGTTGAAGATTCTAAGAAATCATTCAATGAAATTAACTTCACTTCAAATGGTGATGTTCTTCTGAAAGACATGAATAATCGTTTGGTAAAACTCGGTCACGGTGTTTATGTTTCGGATGTCAAAATAAATAAGCCGGTAAATGGTTATACCACAGCTTTGTTTACGGTAACTCTAACGGGATATTCAACAACAGATCAGGGTGTTCCGGTTCCTGTAACGGTAGAGTATTTTACGAAGGAAGGTACAGCCACAGAAGCTAATAACTATTCTCCGATAAAAGGAAGTTTATCCTTTGTTCCTTCTAATGATGGAGCAGCTAAATATATGATCAAACAAGATGTAGAGGTTCCGATTAAAGCAAACAATTTAGTGGAAGGACGTAAATTGT
This sequence comes from Dysgonomonas sp. HDW5A, assembly GCF_011299555.1. Taxonomy (NCBI): domain Bacteria; kingdom Pseudomonadati; phylum Bacteroidota; class Bacteroidia; order Bacteroidales; family Dysgonomonadaceae; genus Dysgonomonas; species Dysgonomonas sp. HDW5A. The sequence goes on from NZ_CP049857.1 coordinate 2,409,830, forward strand.
TTGAGATGTATCTTGCTAATATTAGTAAAAGTTACTTAGTAAAACCTAAAGGAACAGCTACTATTGAAGATCAGGAAGTGGTCGTGAAACTGGTAAATACAAGAGACGGTCTTGAAGATGATAGAGACATAGTTTATGAATTAGGAATCTTCAAAACAAACGGCGAGTCTCTGGTAAATGCAACAGGTTCGGATATTGTAATAGATGGTAGCTATGGAAAAGGAACGGCAGATGCTCTTGACTTTGATATGGGCATAACTCCTCGCTTGACTATTGCTAATGGATCGAAAACCGGACAATTCAATGTGAAAACGCTAAGTGACACTCGATACGAATTACCTAAAACTGTAATTGTAGACTTCAATAAGGTACATGCTATCAGCGATGCAAACGTAGGCTTCGAAAGCTCATTGCTAAGTTGTTCAGGTACAGTTATAGATCAACCTGCAATGCTTGCTGTTACATCATTGGGTGATCATGGCCGTATGAATAATATTGTATCAGGTTTCTTCCGTATCTCTTTATTGAGAGCATCTGACGGAGCATTATTAACAAATGCAACAGGTGGTGATATAACTATCTCGTCTTCTGTAGCTGCTGAGACAACTGCTGCTGAAGGTAAAGACTTTGTTTTCACCAATCTTCATGACTTACGTATTTGGGGTGATGGAAACAGAAGTGCTGTAAACTTAAATGGTATTATTCTTTTTGATAAAGACAAACTGGGTGCTAAGAAATTGGTTGTTGGTCTGGATTCTGTGATAACACCGGCTAATGCGCCTCAAATAAATATTTCATCAGATGGAAAATATGCAGGCTTTACTATTAATGACTAAACATTTACTTTCTCATCACATGGTGTCTCATCATATTCTGACAAAGACACCGGTGATGAAAGTGATGACTAAGCGTTCGGATCACCATGGTCTGATACGTCCTTAAATAAATATCCTTTTTCGAATCGAACTTTAGAATAAGAGAAATAATATGAGAAAAAATATTTTACCCTTGGTTCTATCTTTCAGACATTGCCAGATAAAAGAGTTTAAAATGTTTGCCGGCTCAAAAAAAGGAGCTGTAGAGTTGGAAACCTCAGGACTGGATCCTAAAAAACTATGGGTCGATTATATAGGTGTCGAAGATTCTTATTTTGAACATTCTATGTTGGTTTTTATTAATGATTCAAAACTCTGTTTTATGCCTGAGCGGTATACCTATGAGTATCGATTCGAAAAAGGAATTTTAAAAGTTTACGATACTCAGCAAGGTGAATGGGTGACTTTTGCTTATGGAGATAGAAATAAGCTTGTTGTAGTGAAAGGACTCACCAGAGTTGAGAAATTGTATGGATCTGATAAACTAAGAATAAAAAATAATGAGGAGACTTTTTCCGGTGCTTTTGCCTATGCAGGGATATCTTCGATGTCTCTCCTGAAGGATAAAAAAGCTAAAATCTCTTGGTGTAATGTCCACTATACTTTTCAATAGTAGTAATTGATTGACTTTCTATACTAAGTATAAGTATCGGACTTATGAAGATGTATGCGGAAATAACAAATCAATTTAGTTTCAATTATAGGGTGCGAACAAATAATGACAAAGAATAAAATAAAAAGATATCTAGAAACCATATTGGTCCCTCTGATAATTACAATATGTATCTTTTCATGTTCGAATGAATATGTTATGGATAGTGATATTAATGAGGGAAAAGATAAAATATATTTGGCAATCTCATTAAGTCCCTCAGATAAAGAAGAAACTAGTGAGAATGAGACACGTTCGACTGGAACGCCCGATAATTCGGCAGAAAGTAAGATTTATAGTTTGGTCGTCTTAGTTTTCAAATCAGATAATGGTGTACTTGACGGATATAAATCAATTCCTCGCAAAATTGATGTGTTAACAGGTACGGGATATGAAGAAATCGATGAAGTCAAAGGCGTTGCCTTAACTGCTGGTACACGTGAAATATACGTAGTAGCCAATGCTCCTGATAATTATTTCAGTAGTATCTCAAACATTGGAGTTTCAACCATTACAGACTTTAAGAATGCGTATGAGAATTTGTCGACCCAAGGACAATATGCCAACTTGGGTGAAACAAATACCGAAGATCCTGATTTACCTATTGGTGGGGTAGCTCCATCTGATTGGAAAACAAATCTGACTATGTGTGGCTATAATCAAGTAGTTTGCAGTGCTCAGGATGAGCAACAATATTTAGGATATACTTCAAATGGAGGACGTCCCGACGGAGTTTCGGATGGTTATGTGCTCAATGGAATGAATCCGTTTTATTTAGAGCGTTTGGTTGCTAGAGTTGCATTTAAGAAAATAACATTTGATTTGCCTTCTCAACTTCAATTTGAGGCAGGTTATCCAACAAATGTTTATGAATATGCACTTGATTCCATATTTCTTTTGAATGCTAAAACGGCATCTTATTTTGTATCAAAAGATAATATTCCCTTAGCCGGAAACTTTGGACATGGAAACAATAATGGATATCGCTTCTTACAGAATTCTTTTTCTAATATTTCTACAGGTAGCATATTTACAGATTATTTAGAGGAACCTATAAATTCATCAAGTTATGATATTGAGTCTAATCATTCTCCTTTATGGTTTTATGTTTTCGAGAATGATGCTCAAGCTCCCACATACTTTGTAATCAGTGTGAGATACGATTTTATAAGTACCCTTGATGGTAAGGCTAAAACTGTCAAATATTATTATCCAGTAGTGATTAATGCCAATGGTATTGCAAATGGAGCAAGCCATAATTATATAAGACGTAATTATCAATATGGTATAATAGCCGTGATAAGAAATCTAGGTGTTTTTTATGATGAAAATACAATTGAAGAATTAAGATCTGCATCAACTCTGAAGAGAATATCTGTTCCTTCTATCGAGGTTGAAGAAACAATCGGGAGAAATCTCTTTTCGTGGACTAGTAATATTTACAAGTGATTTATAGTATGTATAAACTAATAAGAAAATATATTAAGTGTCAGAAGAGTCTAATGAGCTTATGTGTTGTATCACTCTTCTTTTTACAGGCATGTAATGGAGATACGGATGAAACGGTTGGAGAAAAATCTAATATTACTTTAGACCTAAGATCGGCTCCAATAGAGATTATAAATAATGCTTTATTATATGTCTTTGATGCTAATGCTAATTTTCATCATAGACAGCTAAATGTAAGGCAATCGGGAGATATTCTATCCACAGATATGGAAGTAGGCCCTACCGGTATCTGGAACTTAGTTTTGTTGAGTTGTAAATCGGATATTTCAGGAAAAATAATTCTTCCTGAATATAACGGAGCCATGCATCTATCGCCAATGTGGAGAACAGGCGTAAAAGCAGGAGGCGAATTTCTGGAACAAACTCCCGAATTACGTTATGCTCCTTTAATGTCAACCGTTATAGCAGCAAATACAACTACTCAGAAAGATGCATTGCTTAATAGGAATGTAGCAATGATTCGGATTATTTTAAAAGAATATGGTGGCTTTGATGAAGTAAACGGAAGCCATGCTTATGCTTATGCGGAATTGCTTGACGTGCCTACTACTTTACTCTGGAATGGCAAACTATCCTTGGCTCCTTCTGAAATTTCTACTAAACCTTTGCGTGAATACTTCGTGTTTGATGCAGAGGGAAAAGCTGCTGCAATTGAATTTATTATACCCGCTGATATAGAGGCACAAACATTTGATCCTCTAACTGCTAATAAAATACGATTAAAAGTGAGTATGCCCATGAATGGTTTACCGTTTTATGGACAAAGTCCTGTTAGTATTCCCTCTACAGATATTCCTTTTATTCCGCTACCAAACGGTATAATAGAGATTAACTTAACATTTAAGGGTGAACCGGATACAAATCTCGATGTAAAAGTAACTGCTAAGGAATGGGAACCATATATAGACCAGACTGATATTTTTAATTGATATTTTTTCTCTAAATAATATACCAACACACTTTCGATGAAAATGAATAATGTTTTACATAAATTTATAGTTTTATTCCTCTTTGTTTTATGTCCTATATTACTTTGGGCAACACCTTCGGTTACAGTAAGAGTAACGGCAGGTACTTGTTTGGCAAATGGTGTGATTACGGTAACAGCCACTAATGTAACAGGTACAGCTTCTTATGGGTTAAGAGGTAATAATAATGAGATTTACGAAATTGTTAATCAAACATCCAATGTATTTAACGATTTGCCTGCCGGAACATATACTGTATCAGTGTATGATCAGTCTACCGGGGCGACTCCTGTTACTGCAAGTGCTACAATAACTACTACCTATAAAGCATTTACCATGAATGTTCCTACTGCCAGTATGGCTTCAAGCCAATATTGTGCAGATAATGGCAGTCTAACTATTAGTGTAGTCGGAGGAAAGAGTCCCTATCGTTATAGAATAAGGAATACAACGACCAATGACGTAGCTATGGAACGCGAGCATAGTACAATTTCTACAGCATTGACAATTAGTGGTTTGAGTACGGGGCAGTATTATGCGGAAGTAGAAGATGCTTGCGGCGAATTACGTATAACAACATCCACAATTGCTGTAACATCAAGTGGAGCCCCTTTGAAAGGTGTTGAATTTACATCTCTTGATTTTACGCCTTATAGTTCTGGTTATTATGGTAATGGAGCTTGTGACAAAATTTATGTATATGGATATTATTCCTCAAGTTTTAAGATTAATGGAAGCACGGCACTATCTATGGCATATTATAATGCAATCAAGTATTGTATTGAATATCCTGCTTATTCTGGAAACTATTCTGCTTGGAATACATCTTTTTATTCTATAAATTTTCCTATTACCGGATATGATCCAACCAATCCCGGGCAATACCGAATTCTAGCCCAACATCCTTGTACAGGGGCTACAGTTGTATCTCCGGCCTATACACTGCCAAGTGTAACTATGAATTTTTCATATGCCAATTATCTTGTATATAACGATTATTGTAATTTACCTACTGAAGCTGTTGTTCGTTTATCTCTGTCAACTACAGGGGTTTCAAACTATGTTTGCGATAATTTTTCAGTAGAGGTTACCCCTCAGTCGGGGGGGACAACCCAAACTTATACATGGGCGGGAGGAACCTTTTACGATATAAAGGGTCTCTCTCCGGCAACATCTTATAACATAGTTGTAAAATCAAATAATACAGTGGTAAAAACATTATCTGTTACGACTATATCTCCATCTTTGACAGGATATATGACTGCGACGGTTAATCCTGCTATTAATAGTTCGAACTATTATGGTTATAACTTTGGCCGTACTTGCGATTTTAATACTACTGCAATTTATGCATATTATTCTGTGCCAACAACTGCTTATACATTAAATAGAGCTCATGAAATAACATATTCTATCGAATCTGGACCTGTAACCAGAGATCCTATTACTATAACAGCAGCACAAAACGCCAGTTCTTCTTATCTGATTTTGTGGTCTGACCTTCCTTATGGTGTTTATCAAATAAAAATAGATTATGGATGCCGTCAAGAGACCAAAACCGTAACGCTAACCAAAGTGGTAACAGGTTTCGGTGCTGATGAGCCAACATATACCACTGCTGCTGTTTGTGGTCAATATACTGTTTCAGGTAAAGGGTATTTTCTTAATATGTCTGGAGTTCCCTATACGACAACAAGTTCTCCTTATATGTATTATATGTTGATAACCAATACCGTAACAAATGCAACATATTCAACTTATGCTTACAGTAATTATACCGCGAGCATAAGTGGTTTAGGTGCAGGTAAATATAAGGTGCAGTATTATGCTTATTACAACCATTCGACAACAGCAACAAGGTGCTATTATAAAGAACAAGAGTTGATTTTACCCGATTATATATCTCCTACTGTGAATATACCTCTCTCTGGAGGTATTACTTGCGGTGGAGAAGAGAATATTGGAAAATTGACCATAACAGCGAATGGAAGTCGTCCTCCGTTTCGATATCGTTTTAAAAGAGAAGATGCAGATGATAATACTTATTCAGCATGGCAAAATTCAAATGTGTTTGAGAATCTGATCTCCGGACGCTTTAAAGTACAGATTGTCGATAATTGCGGATCAGTTACATCTCAGAACTTAAGTATTTATAGTGGAAACGATCAGTTTGTAGCATTAATAGGTTCTATTGATGAGACTACGGTTTGCGAAACTAAACCTGTTCAGCTCTCGGTTCTTTCGGTTGGACCTGTAAATTCTTATAAATGGCTTAAGAATGGTGACGTAATAGACGATGCTACAGGACCTGTTTATAATATAGAGTCGGCACAGCAATCTGATATGGGAATTTATACAGTTGTTATTAATAATGGTTTGTGCGAGTTGCAAAGTTCGGTAGAGATAAACCGAGTATTGCCGGTTGCCGAAACTCCTACTATAACAGGTGCATGTGTATTAACAGGTGCATCAACAGTTCTGACAGCTCAGACTACAGTTGCATTACCATCTTATCAATGGTACAAAGATAAGGCTATTGTATCGGGAGCGGTAAATAGGACTTATACGGCAACAAGTCCCGGAATTTACTCTGTAATTGTTACTCCTAAAGGAGCATGCCCGTCTACTCCCAGCGATCCTTTTATATTATCATTGCCGGTGCTATATTGGAAAGGTACTGCTAATGATCATAACTGGAATAATCCGGAAAATTGGGGAACTCCTTCAGGTAGCTCAGTAACTGTAATTCCTTCTCAATGTACAGAAGTGCATATTCCCGGAGGTTTATTATCTTATCCATCTTTAGATCCTTTATATACTTTCATAGAAGGATATGGAAATCCTGTTGCCGACAAGATCATTTTTCATTTTGGAGGAGAACTTGCCTATCAGCATTTGTTGACTTATAATAAGGCTTATATACAATATAATTGGGGGTACTATGCGGGAAATAATACAGAACAACCCCAAAATAATCTTGACGGTAGTGCTTGTTCGATGATTACCAGAGATAAGTGGTATATGTTGGCTGCGCCATTGAAGAAGATGGCATCCGGCGACTTTGCATTAGCGGGGTATCCATTAACTTGGCAGTCATTGTATAATGCACCACACCCCTTGAGTGGAAATCTTGTTTCGGGAGATTTTAGCACTCCATTTGCATCTAACGATATTGATTTATCAACTACAAATAATGCTTTGGCAGTAAAAGTGGCTTGTTATAATCCAAACATTGGTTATAATGATCATACTAACCTCGAAGGTTTGAAAGGTATATTGGAAATACCATATTTCGAGAATAGCAATGTATTGACTTACCATCCGGGGCATACATACAATTCGATTCGGAAAGAAAGTCGTTTTTATTATTTTAATGAGAAGACATTAAAACAGTTGGCTTCTCCTATAGGAGTAATGTCACGTTCTGACGAAGCATATAGGTTCGTATATGAGGACAATATAACCAAGAAGGCTCCTAATATAAATGTCCAGGGAGAAAATGTACCGGCTTATAGTCAGCACGTGACTTCCGGGGCTAGTACTTCTAATACTGTTATGATTGGTAATCCTTTTATGGCATCTATAAATAGCCGATTGTTTTTTGAGGCGAATAGGAATGTATTGAACGAAGATGCCGGTTACTACTTATTAACGCCAACCAATCAGGTGTGGGCACGGACAGAATATAAGTTGGAAAATAAAATCTCTGCTTTACAAGCCTTTGTAATAACATTAGCCGATGGCTTAACTAGTGCAGACATTGTTTATCCCTTGGAAGGAAATTATGCTTTGACCGGCAATCTTAATAATGCTGCTATTAATAATACTAGATCATTGAATGCTTTATCGTTCAGGTCTAAAAGCGGCAATCTTGCCGGATCGGATTATGCGATACTGAATGTGAATCAACAAAATGAATCGGTTGGTGTACGTAAAATGGTTTATCCGGATAGTCATGCTGTAAGCGAAGCTTTTATAATATCACCAGATCAAGAATATAGCCTTATCGAGTTTTTATCTAAGGGGCAAAACGAAATTGGCATCGGGGTTAAGAGCTCGAATCAGAAGGATGTATTGAGCTTGGAATTTGATAATGTAAGTTCATTTACTTATGCAACGGGTTTGACTCCCATATTGGTTGATAAGCATTTGAAGATAGAACAGGATCTTACGGCTAAAAATGTGTATAGTTTTAATCAACGTGAGACGGATCCGAAAAAACAGTATGCTGATACAGATCGTTTTTCTCTCCGATTGGCATCCTCAACATCAGGTATTATAGATGAAACTGGAGATGAAGGTTTGATTACAGTTATTTACGCTAAAAATCAATTAGAGGTGCGTTGTGAAGATGGTTTGACTGAAATTGATGTATATGATTTACAAGGGAGGCGTTTACATAACAGTGGTAAGTTGGTGGGTGCTCCTACAGTTTATAATAAAGATTTGGTCTTGAACCAAGGTGCTTATATTGTAAAAGTAAAGACATCAATAATGCAGATAGTTTCTAAGAAGATCAATGCCAACTAGCCTTCTTTTTGGGTTGATAAGGTTAAAGTGACATACGTATTGAATATAATTAGGTGATTGAAATTTGGAATTTAGTCTGTCGTGTAAAACGGTTATAAGGCTTATTCCTAGATAAAAATATATAAACATGCACGCAAAAGTAAAATATGCAGCTCTGGCTTTCAGTCTGCTTCTGAGTTACTCATCCTGTAGTAACGAAGAGGTCATAGCTGATAATGAAATTGTAAAGAATGGTATTCAGTTGAGGGTCGCTGGAGTATCTGAAAATATCAGGCAGTACTCCGAATTGTATGCTTTTAACGGACAGTCTCCAAATTTGGATTACTTCAATCATATGCCATTGAATATCGAACGTACCCAGGAATATCTTAAGATGGATATGCTTGTCGGGAAATGGAATTTTGTGTTGGTCGGCTGCAATGAAATGGATATCCGTTCTCTTTTAAAAGCCCCCCAATTTACATTTGCCAAATCCGATATGCCCATGTGGGTAACTCAGCCTTCGGGAGGATTATTGCCTGATGTACCCGAGATTCGTACAGCTTTAATCGATGGGTTAACCATTGTAAAGGATCAGTCTCATGAAGCTACAGCTGTTTTAGATCGTAATGTTGCTAAAGTGCGACTAGTACTAAAAGACGGTGTCGGATTTAAATTAGGTGGAGGGCATACTTTCTCATTGATAAACGTTCCCACAAGTTTGTCATGGAGTGGAGGTTTATACCCTAATAAAACAAATCCTACTACGACCAGTATTCCTATGACAAAAGCGGCAACGTTTCATGAATCAGAAGATCAGGCGGGGCATCAGCAAAGTGATACTATTGATTTTATTATTCCTGCACATAAATCGTTATCGGCTGGAGATATAAGTACACACAAAATTTCTGTGGGGGTAAAACTTATAACTGCAGGAGGAACAGATTATATAAATGAAGTAGAAATACCTATTGTTCCACAGGATAATAAAATTCTGGAAATAAGTCTCATCGCTAAAGGAGGAATTGAAGTAAAGGTTGATGTTAAAGATTGGGCGACTGTATATTCTACCAATAACATAGATCTGTATACTATGACGCTTTCGGGCAACTCGGGGTATATAGCTACTTATGCCATGAATATGAAGCAAGAACGAAATTGGTGGGTAACGCTTGAAGATCCTACAAATTTTGAATTTGTCGATGAAAGTGTAACATTCGGACAAAAAACAGTTTCTCCTGTTAACATTCAGGTAAGACGTAAAACTGCAGGAGCTGCTCTTTCTACTAAGTTGAATCTTTTCATTTCGGGTTTAGATGGTTCTAAAGAGCAATATGATATCACCGGTTTAACAATATTAATACCCTAAAACGTTAGCTCATGTACTTTAGAATAAAGAATAAATATATCAAAATAATAACTTTTTTACTGATAATACTCTTTCTCCCTTCTTGTGCGAAGGAGCAGGATGAATTGGGAAGTTCAAAACCCATTGACGGTAAAGTGCAGATTGCTTTGCAATTGCCTTCGGTTGACACACCTGAGTTGAGAAGCACAGCTACCGATGAAGAAACTCTGGTTACTAATCTTTCACTTTTTATATTTGAAAGTGCCACAGGAAATAAAGAGTTTTCTATTCGAATAGATGTACCTTATACAGGTGCGTCTGGCGATATTGATATGAGCAGATGGGTTAGTGATCAGGTGATTATGGTACTCAATTCTGTAATATTATCAGATCTGGATAAATCGAGAAACATACATATAGTTAGTAATATAGCAGCAAATAAATTGGCTTCTGTTACTAACGAGAGTAGTCTGGAGGCTGTAATAACCGATGCTATTGCGGCAGAGATTGCGGAGCCTGATGCAGATAAACCCCTTTTGATGCATGGCGTTAAGAAGGATCACAATTTTATAACCGACGTTAGAGCTTCTATCTCTTTGGTGCGTAATGTAGCTAAAGTAAATATGACTGTTAATACAACCGATTTTACTTTTGGAGGAGTTAAGTACTTACTGGCTCCTGCGAATCAAAATCTATCGGTTAAGATGGCTAATGTTGCAGACCGTTCTTATATTGTTTCAGCTTTAGCTAGCCCTACTACAGCCAATTATATATCTTATGATTTCAAAACAGTAACACCTTCGGAAAGAGGAGTTGGTACAACGAAATCAACGGTTCATTCTTATATCAATGAGAATTTACGAACGACTTATGATGTGGAAAAGGATGCAACTTTTGTTGTATTGCAAATTCCTTATCAGAAGGAAGGAGATGTTACTGTGAAAACCGAAAATTATTATAAAATACTGATTAATCAAGAGAATGGTTATAAGATAAATCGTAATACGATATATGATATAACACTAAACATCTCTTCTTTAGGAGGAGAAACCGATGCATCAGCAAAACTGATTGATGGTACATTAAATATACTACCTTGGGATGAAAATACAATAATCTCAGATATCTCTCAAACTTTCCTTACTGTGAAAGAGACCGTGTTTAATATGGGAGTAAGTAAAGATTTTTATTATGCAACTAATGCAGAGACAGGTGATTGCTCTTTAGAATCGGGAGCAAGTTGGTTAACAGCCTCTTTTGATGCGACTAATAATATAAAGCTAACTGCTACGGGAGCAGACTATACGGTTCCGCGATCTACAACATTGAACATTAAGGTGAAGAATCTGACAAAGGTAATTACCGTGAATCAGACTCCGATTATTACAACAGGTTCGATAACATTAAATCCTCAAACGATCTATATTTCCGAATCTCCGACATTCAAGGATGTTGTATTGACGGTTGATCCGGCTACCTCCTCATGGATGAAGATAGATGGAGATGCTTCTATAGCTTCTTGTAATTATACTACGGGGACAGGTAATCAAACTCTTAGATTCACCAGAGGTGGCACTTATGATAATACAATTTATAAATTTTTAAATAAGAGTACTTTAGAGTACGATGAAGTGAAGGTTTGTAACTTAAATATGATAACTCCAGTTGATATTGTGGTGGCTTCTACAGGAGGTACGGTGACAAATACGGATGTTTCAGCTCTAGGAGGGGATGCAAACTGGGTAGTTGACTCTAAATCTTCATGGATTACCTCTGCAATAAATAATGGTGGAGATCTGACCTTTACAGCAGAAGCAGAAACCAGCTATATAGATAGAGAAGGATTTATAATTTTAAGGCATATTAATGATATAAATTTTAAGAAAACGATAAAGATCATACAATCTGCGAAAATAATTCCTATACCACCATTTGATTATTTGTGCGTTTATTATACTTGGGATTCAGCTGCAGGCAACGATTTAGATACCAGAACTGAATTTATAAATACAGGAATAAATGTTGGAGGTTCTATAGATGGTTGTGCTGTTGGATATGGAAGGTGTAATAGTGCGGGAGTCAAAAATTTCCTAAAGTGGGGAGCCGACAATACAAGCTCAGGAGGAGAATCCGTTCTGGTTGATATGCAAGCTTTATGCGTTGTTCAATATTTCCCCATTTTGCCTGCTATTATTAATTTAGATATGTATGCTACTTGGTATGGGGCTAAGGGAACCGGAATTATAACTGCTGAAGTTGTAGCTTGGCAGGGAGGAACAATGTCCTTAAGTAATTATGTCTGGAAAAATACGGGAGGTACCGAAGTGCATCGGAGTACAAGGCGAATGACTGTAACGCAAAGATATTCGAATTATAATTATCTGGCTCAATTACAGTATAATAAGAATACTCAGGCTGCAAATGTGGTATTCCAACAAGTTGAAACGAGAAATGCAGTTAGAATGGTCGAAGTTATAGACCCAAATTATCCGATAAGATTGCCTAATGAGTCGAAGGATGAATATTCAATACGGATAGAAGCATATAACGCTAAAAAAAGTAATCAAAATAAATAATTTATTCGAATGAAACAACTAATAATATATATCCTATTCCTACTGACAGCCACTTCGTGTGGTATGTCAGAGGACTCGGACATAATGCAAGAAGGAGATGTTGAACTTAAATTTGCTCTGGAGGTTCACGAAAATCAACTGGTTACTGCGGGTTTGAGGTCTTATGATGATAATTCGGTTCGCTGTATTGATCTCTTGATATTTAATGAAAACAATCAATTTATAGAAAGAGTCAAGGTCAATAATATTTCAGGAGGCGGAAATACGAAAACTTTTAGTCTTAGAATGAAAGCGACATCTTTATCGCGTACTTTTCATATTATTGCCAATGGCAGAAACGAAAATGATGCTGATATTGTAAACTTTAGCTCTGTTACAACTAATATGTTGGAAAGTGTTGCCATTCCTTCTCTAAAGACTAATATTTTGGCTGCACTAACATCTCCACAATTACCTCTGGTTATGTGGGGAAGAGTTTCTTCACCAAGTATAGCCTCAAATACTACTCTGGGAACAATAAATATGCTTAGAGCAGTTGCAGCTGTCTCTGTTGAATGTATTCCAGGTAATGCAAACAATGGTCTGAATGATTTTACTCTTACAGGTTTTACAATTCTGAAGAGTTCTAATCAGGCAAGAGTTGCTCCTACGGCCTATACAGTTCCCGCTACAACGCCATCAACTGTTAGTCTTATTGCCGGTTCAAGTTATATTGACTATGTAAATACTTCAGGAACGGGTGTTTGGTCATATGCAGCAGGTAGTACCACTCCCGACTTATATTTGTATGAAAGGACAAATATTTTGGATAATACAGGTTTGTCTGTAATTCTCAGAGCTAAATATAAAGGGATTGATGGGTATTATAAGGTTTGGCTGAAGAATGATACAGGGCAAGTTATTCATATAGTTCGTAATCACCGTTACCTTATTCAGATTACCAAAGTATTTGGTGCAGGCTATGACTCTCTGGAGAAAGCTATAACAGCAGATTACTCTGCAAATATTTTTACAGATATTATTGACAATGATAATGATATTGTGGATATGATTGCAGATGGGAAACATGAATTAGGGGTTTCGTCACCTTTTACAATATATGACAGTGGCTCAGCTACTATTGGAACTGTATTGAATACTAATACAGCAGCAACTGTAACAGTTACGGGCGATGTTGCATGGTTAACAAATCTAGCACTTACGGGTTCAGGAAATCGTAGGACAATAACAGGCACATTTGCTACTATTGAACTGCCGACATATAATCGTACAGGAACTATTACGGTCAGAGCCGGTAGTTTAACCCGAAAAATTACAGTGACACAATATCTTAGCTTATTTTAAACCCTCAATATGTTTTGTAGAATAACATAGTTTAATCTTATTGAGTATTGTTACTCGTGTTTCGTAAAAAATAAACAAAAACAGGTTCATGGAGAATATACAACAGATTTTGAAAAACGAAAAGTATAATGATAATCAGATCTACCTATATAAAGAGGATGAATATTGGTATGCATACGAACGTTCGGCATTTTATATGTTTTCGATCTGTTGTGTTGATGGTCTTTTTAAAGTAAAAGATTCAAGGATAGAAAATGTGATGCTTATTGCTGTATTGCTGAAAAGGATTCATAGCATGGAGAATCCTCATCTAACAATTCTTGAAGAATCAGAAAATCGGATGGTTATAAAATGCAGTACAACCTGCAAAGGCTTTTTACATTGGAAAGATCGGTTTTTGCCATTAATTAACCCATTGAAAGAAATGAATGAATATAATGAACATACAAACTATAGTTATGAAAATTAAAACTTTTTTACTTTTAGTCATATTGATCTCTTTAAGCTCTGTCAATGCACAACAATTAGGGGTAAGAGCAGGTGTGAACTTAAGTAATACTCAAGTCGAATTAAATGGGATCGATACAAAGTCATATGTCGGATTTAATATAGGTGCGATATCGGATTTTAATCTGCCGTTTGATGGCTGGAAAATAAATGCAGGGTTGTTGTTCTCTAATCAAGGGTTTGCATTGAAACAAGATTACGGAAATAATAGCGGGCTTACCTATAACTTTATAACTAACACTATTGAGGTACCAGTGAATGTGAGAAAGGAGTTTAATTTGCTTATAGTTAAACAGTATATTCAAGCAGGCCTATATTCCTCCTATGTCTTATCAGGGCGAGTAAAGGATGGAGATACTTCACATTCACTGGATTTCAAAAATAACTCCGATCGTTTTGATACCGGGTTTAGTGTGGGAATCGGTTCTTATCTGACTAAGAATATTCAGATATTAATTAATTACGATCATGGATTTACAAAGAGCGAAATAAATTTCGGAGATCAGGTTATAGCATCGAAGAATCGTAGATGGGGGCTTTCGGCAGGATACATGTTTTAAGTAAAAAAGAAGTAAAATTATAATGTTAGAATAATGTTTAATAAAAAAGCAAAAACAGAAACAATACTGGCAGATCGCACATACAGTGTCCTTTCTCAAGGGTTAACTCTTTCCGGAGAAATAAACACGAAGGATGATTTACGAATTGATGGGACTGTAGATGGCAATATATATTGTGAAGGAAAAGTAATAGTAGGACCCACAGGTTGTGTTACCGGCAATATCGAAAGCGAAAGTATCGAGCTGATGGGTAAAGTTAATGGCAATATAGTTGTACATGATATAATTATGCTCAAATCCTCATCTTACTATGACGGTGACATTACGGCTGTAAGTATCGATATTGAAGCCGGTGCTAATTTCTTCGGAAATTGTAGAATGAGTGATGCTTCGAAGCATGAACCAAAGCCAATACTTATCAACTCATAAGATATTGGTCATATATAAAGATATAGCATAAAATATTGTGCTGAAAAATAAGATCAAGTAGTGAAGAGTAGGGTAATTTAGAGTTTATCCTAGGTAGAGCCATGCCGACTGAGAAGTTAGCATGGCTTGTTTAAACACATAGTAATGTATCATATTAACAAATGGGTCAGAGACCTTAAAATAAGAAAAATGAAATTGTCCGATTTATTTATCCGATTTACCCTTTATATAAAGTTATTAAATAAAATCTCTTTCCAGAGATCATTAGCTATTCTCGTGATCGTTCTTTTGATTGCATCTTCTTGCTCTACATCAGATCATAAGTTTATGACACAGAATTTATTTATGCAAACAAAACGTGCCAATATAGTACTTCCTGATGATCAGATGAACAATAAAAGCAAGTCTTCTATTGCTTCAGAAAGGGTTACTTTTAGAAACTCAGGTTCAAGTGGTATAAATGGAGAGGTTGCTCTTAAAGATGGTCAAAATAAATTAGATACAAGTGCTGTTTATCGCTTGCCCGAAGTGGAAGTGAAAGCTCAGGGACGTTTTACAGCAGAACGTGACGGGCGTATAAATGTCGACTTTAAAATCATTGTACCTAAAGAAATACTATCAGATAACTGGCGTTTAGTTTTAAATCCCAAACTTCTGCATAACGATTCGGTTGTTTCTTTACAGAAAGTAATCCTAAATGGGCGAGGGTTCGTCGATAAGCAAAAACAAGACTATGATGACTATGATAAATTCCTGAAATCTATTGTTGATAAGTCGCAATATGACAGCATCTATCTGGATAGAGATAATATCTCAAGAGACATAAGGAAACGTCAGGAGTATTATTTTAATATCTATAAAAAAGATATGAAAGAGCAGATGGATTATGAGAAGTGGAAAACTAAGCGTGAGGAAGAGGATGCTTACATGGATGCTATGAAAATCAGATATAAAACAGAGCAATATCACCGTTATGCCCGTAAAGCCATAGACCATACTGTGCGAAATATGGTGGAGAATAAAGATACAACAGGCTTACATGCAAAGTATATGAAAGACTATGAACGGAAGACAAAGAAGCATATTTCCAGATATCTGGATGATTTTAGTTTTCACGGAGATAAAGATTCCTTAGAGTCTTTCAAAAAAGAAATGGAGCTGATGCGGGTTCCCAAGAAATACAGGGAATTATATGAAACAAATCGACAGATTGCTGATATTAATAATCATGTGTTTACATTAAAGGATTCTATTGAAATATCTAAGCACAGATATTTTTTTGATGAGATAGTACTCAATGAGCTTGCAGCAACAAGAAAAGATGAAATGTTCGAAAAGATGGTGAAGTTTCCTTATATAGAAAATAAAGCCGAAATCCGTCTGGATACTATAATTCCATCGGGCAGTAATTTTGTTTTTTATTATACACAAGAATATCCCGTAGTTGAAGGATTAAAAAAAATCCGTCTCACCATGGATAGTAAAATACAAGCTATTGATCGGAGTGAATATAAGCTACAAGGTGCCGATACTCTTTCATATTTTATAGCATCTTTGGCACAATTGGCAGATGTATCCCTGATAAGCAAGCGTACCGAACTGCATCGAAATCTATATGACCGTATAAGTGTATATACGAGGTATAAAACCGCTAAATCTGCGATGTTGGTTTATGAAATCGATTATCAGGATAATAGAGCTAATATGGATAAGTTTTTGGACTCATACCGTAAGTATATCAATTCTCCCGAATTTACAATTGACAGTGTTACTCTGATTGTGACAACGTCTCTAGAGGGAGATTATGAAGATAATTATGAGTTGACCTCTAAACGTGCCTTATCTGTAAAAAACTATTTGAAAGGAGCTTTACCCGATTCAGATGTTGAAAGTTTGTTTAAAATTAAACATAAAGGTGAAGATTGGAATACATTATTGGCTCAGATTAGGAAAACAGATGATATTGTAAATAAGGAAGATATTCAGACTATGTTGACAAATGCTGTATATCCCGATCAATGTGAGGAGGATATTAAGAAGCAGTTTCCTGCGGACTATCGAATAATGAAGGATTCTATTTATCCGTTACTGAGAAGAGCTGATTTTGTCATTGATTTGCATCGTACAGGATTAGTTTCGGATACGGTGAAAATTGAATATCGGTCGGATTATGAAGAGGGAATCCGCTTGTTGCAAGACCGCGAGTATTGGAAAGCAATTGAGATACTGGCTAATTATCCGGATTATAATACTGCTTTATGCTTAGTTTGTTTAGGATATAACAGTAAGGCATACGATCTGTTGACTAATTTAACTCCAACAGGTAACACCGAGTATTTACTGGCCATTCTTTGCAGCCGTATGCAGAAAGAGCGGGAGGCAGTAAGTCATTTGTTAAAATCATATGAACTAGATCCATCTAAAATATATCGTTCTAAACTAGATCCCGAAGTCACTGCTTTGATTCGCAAGCATAACTTGCAATCTCATGTAGACCGGATTCTTGAAAAGGAAAATCAGAAGACAGAAACTATCGATATAAAATGATTGATAAGACCAAGTTCCAATTAAAAATTAAGGAGGATACCAATTATTGGTATCCTCCTTAATTTTTAATCGAACTGCATATCTAAAATATAACTAGGATCTTATAAGTAAAAGAAAATATTTAATGACACATTTTAAAGGCATAACAACCTATCGCTGTTTTGCTTGCCAAAGCAATAAATAGTTCTGCGAACTTAGTTTCGAAAGGATTATAAAGTTTGGGCGTAATTTTGCTAATTTTGTATATGGTAAATAACTACCATGTAATAGACAGGTAAAAGCAATGAAACTTCTTCATACGGCAGACTGGCATATAGGACAAAACTTCTTTGGTTACGATCGTAAAGAAGAACATATATTTTTTCTTAACTGGCTCAAAGATCAGGTTAGGGAAACTCAGGCAGATGTTCTTTTGGTGTCGGGTGATGTATTCGATAGCCCCAACCCTTCGGCTGAATCTCAAAAGATATACTATAAATTCCTCCATCAGGTTTCGCTGGCAAATTCACATTTGCAAATTGTAATTGTGGCAGGTAATCACGATTCTGCAGGACGCCTAGAAGCTCCCAGCCCATTATTGGAAGAAATGAATGTTTCCATTAAAGGAATCGTAAAACGAACACCTGAGGGTGAAATAGATTATAATAATCTGTTAGTTCCATTAAAGAAAAACGGTATTACCGAGGCTTGGTGTATTGCTGTGCCTTACTTGCGGCAGGGAGATTATCCGCCTTCGGAGACTTACAGCAAAGGAGTGGCTGCTATGTATGCCGCACTTTATGATGAATTGGTGAAAGTTAAAGAACCCGCTCATCCTGTGATTGCTATGGGGCATTTGCAGGCGACAGGATCGGAGCTATCAGATAATGATCGTTCGGAACGGACTATTATAGGTGGTTTGGAATGTATATCGCCCGAAATTTTTGATAAACAGGATATTGTTTATACTGCTTTGGGACACTTGCATAAAGCACAGCGGGTGTCGGGTCGAGAAAATGTACGTTATGCAGGCAGTCCGTTGCCCATGTCTTTTGCTGAAAAAAATTACAAACAAGGAGTTAACCTGTTGGAATTGAATAATGGAAAACTCGAAAATATAGAAAGGATAGAATTTATTCCTCCTGTGAAACTGCTTAGTTTACCTAAAGAACCCAAATCTTTATCGGAGGTATTGGATGAATTGGAACTTCTGCCCGATGGTGAGATTACATTACAATCGCCTTATCTCGAAATAAAAGTGTCGATCACAGAACCCGAACCCTCGATGCGTCATCAGATAGAAGAATCATTGAAAGGAAAATCGGTTCGTTTGACTCGTATTGCCGCCATCACCACACGGAGAGAACGGGAAAGCCAGATAATGACTTATGAAGAATTACAAGCCGTTAATCCCTTAGAAATGGCACAAGAAGTTTTTCGCAGTCGATATGATAATGAGATGCCCGAAGAAATGGCGAAACTTTTGCAATCGGTAATAAGGGAGGTACAATCATGAAAATACTGGCTATACGAGGAAAAAATCTGGCATCGCTGGAAGGCGAGTTCGAAATAGACTTTGCATCTGATCCCCTAAAATCGGCAGGGATATTTGCCATAACAGGAAGTACAGGAGCAGGAAAATCAACCATTCTGGATGCTCTTTGCCTCTCGCTCTTTGATGATACCCCGCGTACCAACAATGCAGGCGAGAATATTCAGATTAAAGATGTTCAAGATAATACCATTAATCAGAAAGACAGCCGTAATATTTTGCGTAGAGGAACCATAGAAGGGTATGCCGAAGTTGATTTCATGGCTCTCAGTGGCGATAAGTACCGTTCGAAATGGATGGTGCGCCGTGCTCGTGGACGGGCTGACGGTGCTTTGCAAAAGACTGAGGTGCGACTCGAAAATCTATCTACAGGTGTAGAAGAACAAGGAACAAAAACCGAAATTCTTTTGAAAATAGTGGAACTTATCGGACTGAGTTTCGATCAGTTTACCCGTGCCGTTTTATTGGCTCAGGGCGATTTTGCCACTTTCCTGAAAGCTAAGCAAAGCGATAAGGCTGAACTTTTAGAGAAACTTACAGGAACAGAAATCTATTCTAAAATATCATCTCAGATCTATCAACGGACGAAGGAAGCCGAACAGGCTCTGAATCTGCTGAATGAGCGAATTAAAGATGTGAGCTTATTGACTGATGAAGAATTGGAAGCTTTGATTCAGGAGAAAATAATGCTCAATAAAGATTTAATTCCTCTAAAAAGCCAATCGTCAGCTATTGATAAAAAGCTGGCATGGATTAAGCAAGATGAACAGATCAGGCAAGAGGTGCTGCAAGCAGAGAATGAATTGAAAAAAGTGCATAGCCTTATCGAAGAAGCTAAGCCTCGTTACGAGTATATTTCGAAGATTGATCTTTCTCAGGAAATCAGAGATACTTATATTGAACTTTCTAATAAGCAGAAACATCTGGTCTTACAACAGTCTAATCTTTTTGAAAGAGAAAAAGAGCAGGCTGTTATTTCGGATCAATTGAAGCAAGCTGAGCAAAATCTGGCAACTTCGAAAATAGCTTTAGAGGAGCATGAGCAGAAATATACAACCACTAAGCCGGATATAGCAAAAGCAAGGGAATTGGATATTAAGATTCAGTCGGGAAAGGAAAAATTAGTTGAAGCGCAGAAAGAATTTGCAGTACAATCGGAACTGAAAACTAAGTTGGAACACCAGATTCAGGCATTTCAGAAAGATTTGAAAACAGGCGAGCAAATTTTAAATACTCTCACTCAATGGTTCGAGAAACATGACTCATATAAAGAGATTGTACCACGAATAGATTTGATTGTGAATCTGTTGAGTGATGCACAAGTCTCGAAATCACAATCTGTAAAAGCTTCCAATAGTTTGGAGGCGAATCTATCCATACTAAAGACCCGAAAAGAAAAGTTGGAGAAATCGGAAAAAGAATACGAAAGGCTAAACAATCTTTTGCCCGGTGAGATTCTGGCTTTACGTCTGAAATTAGAAGATAATGTACCCTGCCCTGTATGTGGAAGTACTCATCATCCGATGAAAAAGGCAGATTCTGAGAACGATGGTAATCTTCAGGAGAAAGAGTTAGAGCAAGCAAAAAAACTTCTGTTGGAAGCTATTTCTGTGGATAAAGAGCAGATCGAGGTTATACAAAAGGAAATAACTCAGTTAGAAACTTTAATCAAAAATTACAAGTCTCAATACAATGAGGCGGTTTCTAAATTGAGTGGGTATTTGCAGCATGTATCGGATTGGGAAATTAAATTAGAACAAAATAGTTTTCAATCGGAACTTTCGGAGATAGCCAATCAATGGAATCAAAGCAAGGAAAGATTAGATAAGGGCACTAAATACATCGAATCTACCACATTAAAGTTAGAATCTGAAAATAAGAATCTAGTAACCATTGTTGACGAGTTTAGTCGAAGAGAAGAGTTATTCAAGAATGTCACTTTGCTTCAAGAAGAATTAATCAAAGAACGAAGCACACTCTTGGAAGGAAAAAGTGTAGAGGAAGTTGAAACACTTTTTGAAACTTTACAGAAACAATTCTCCTCAAAATATGAGGAGCTGAGAACTCAAAAAGATAAACTGGAATCGGATAACGCCAAGATCGGAGGATTTATATCTCAAATAAAAGGTGAGATACATACCGAATCGGAACAAGTATTGAGTTTACAGGAATCGGTGCAGGATTGGATTAATCATAACGACTATCAGATATCATCTGAAATTCTAAATGACTTGATGGCTAAATCAAGGGAGTGGATTGCACTAGAAAAAGCATCTCTTTCTGATCTTAAAAATCAAGAACTGACGCTTAATGCAACTCTAAAAGAAAGGAATACCCGACAAACTAAACATGGGGAGGAAAAAGATAAACCCGAAGAGGGGCAAAATAAAGAAACTCTGACAGAACAGTTGTCCGAGATTGAAAATAAATCAGTTGCAATAAACAAACGCCTTACTGAGATTGAGGTGGCATTTGCTACCCACAATACAGGGAAAGAGCGTATAAAAGCTTTTGAGAAAGAGCTAAACGAAAAAGCTGCACTCTGCGAAAACTGGAAAAAGCTGAATGTTTTGCTCGGTTCTGCTGACGGAGGCAAATTTAAAGCCATTGCACAGGGTTATACTCTAGATATTCTATTGGTATATGCCAATAAGCATCTGGAGGAATTGAGCAAGCGGTATAAGTTGCAACGTATCCCGGATACTTTGGCTTTGCAGGTGGTAGACAATGATATGTTGGGCGAAATTCGCACGGTGCATTCTTTGTCGGGAGGAGAATCGTTTCTGATTTCTTTATCCTTGGCACTAGGTTTGTCGTCCTTATCGTCTAATCGGATGAAAATAGAATCTTTATTTATTGATGAAGGCTTTGGCTCATTAGATATAGATACTCTGAGTATTGCTATGGATGCTCTGGAAAATTTGCAAACACAAGGGCGAAAAATTGGCGTAATTTCGCACGTTGCAGAAATGACCGAACGAATTACTACACGTGTACAAGTTATAAAATCGGCTAACGGCAGAAGTAAAATAAGTGTGGTAGGGTAAAAGAAAATTCTAAAGGTATTATATAATAAAATCGAGATGCAAAATGATCTATAATAGATGTTTGCATCTTTTTTTTGTTGTGTCTCGTATCTGAAATTTTATTTAAATACTTCGTGTTGATTTGACAAATATAAAATTAATCCTATATTTGTTTATGTATGGGAACTTAGTTTTTATATGTGAATTTATTGGTGTTTCGTTCACATATAGAAACGTGAAAAATCTATTTTATGCGTGAAGAGGAAAAGCAAATTTCGATGATTACAAAATCATTTGAAGTATTGGAATTACTATCAAAGAATCCGTGTGGATTGACTTTGCAGGAGGTTGTCACACAATTGCAATATCCAAAGTCGTCACTTTATAAAATTGTATCTAATCTTCAGGAACTCGGTTATCTGGGGAGGGAGATGGATAGCTCTCGTTATTTTTTGTCTCGTAAACTACTGACTCTGGGGGTAACTGCTTTCAATAGCAGTAATATTATTGAACGTTCCAAAGAATACATGAAACTCTTACGTGATGAGGTGGGCGAGTCGGTAATGATAGGTACTCTTATTGATGACGAAGTTGTCTTGCTGGAACAAATAACAGGATCGCTGGACTTTGTGTTTACATTAAAGCAAGGAATGAAATTCAATCTTTATTCAACAGCACCCGGTAAGGTAATATTGGCTTTTTTAGATAAAAGCAAGCAAAATGAGATAGTCGATAATTTGCAACTCGAAGCGATAAATGAATACACAATCACAGATAAGGAATTACTAAAGCAAGAACTTGAAATTATTCGTCAACAAGGATATGCAGCAGATATCAATGAAACGGTGGAAGGTGTGCATTGTATTGCGGCTCCTATCTGGGATGAAACCAAGAAAGCTATTGCCTGTGTGTGGACGTCGGGGCCTGCGGGGCGTTTGCCAAAGAAAAATATAGAAACGATAGCTCAGCAAATCATAGAATGTGGACTGTCGATTTCGCATAACATTGGATATAGAAAAGTATAATAAATAAACATAACACGTAAAACATGAAAAAGAAAATCGCACTTTTAGGATGCTTAGTTGCATTAGCAGGTCAATCGGTTTTGGCTCAGAGTTTAGACAAAATGCAATGGTTTAATGAGCCTGAAAAATGGGAGGTTAAAAATAATACTCTCAATATGGAGGTAACCCCCAAATCTGATTATTGGAGAGTTTCACATTATGGGTTTACGGTAGACGATGCTCCGTTTTATTATGCAACGTATGGTGGCGAGTTTGAAGTAAAAGTGAAAATTACTGGAAATTATAAAACCCGATTCGATCAAATGGGCTTAATGCTTCGTATCGACAGTGAGAGATGGATTAAAGCAGGAGTTGAATTTGTAGATAATAAATTCAATATAAGTGCTGTGGTTACCGATAAGAAAAGTGATTGGAGTGTTCTTCAATTAGAGAAAACACCTTCGTTTGTTTGGATCAAAGCTGTAAGAAGACTCGATGCAGTAGAGTTTTTCTACTCATTGGATGATAAGAATTACATTATGATACGTAATGCTCCGTTTCAGGATAATATCCCTGTTATGGTTGGTTTAATGGCTGCAAGCCCCGATGGTGATGGCTTCAATGCGAAGTTTGAGAACTTCAAAGTGAATCAATTACCGGATATGCGTCGTCAGGAGTGGTTAAAGAATAATCAATGATTATTTATTGATATAACACGAAAAAAGGTAGAGCATAAAACTCTACCTTTTTCATTTTATATGGATTGAAAATTTACTCTTCTACTGGTACTATCAGATTATCGATATCTACACCCTCTATGGCTAGACTATCAACAGCTGTTGAATCTATCTCTACTCGCTTAGGAGTTTGGCACTGATAATTACGACTTATTGGCTGTTTAGGTTTTGGAAACTGACCTCTGTAAGCTGCCAAGTTTTTATCGGCTAGAACTTTTTCCATAAAATAACCGAATATAGGGAGGGCTGTTCTGCTTCCTTGACCCAAAGCCCCTGTTCTGAAATGGATGCTTCGATGTTCGCCACCTACCCATGCACCGCCCACTAATTTTGGGGTAACACCTACAAACCATGCATCGGAATGATTGGATGAGGTTCCTGTTTTTCCTCCAAAGTCGGTATCGAAGTTAAAGAGATTAAAACCCCATAGAGCTTGCGATGTTCCTCCCGGTTCAGAAAGTCCCGATCTAAGCATTTCTGTCATTAAGAAAGCTGTTTCGTAAGGTAGTGCCTGAGTTTGTTTCGGATCGTATTTATAAATGACTTTTCCGTTTCGATCCTCTATACGGGTAATCAGTACAGGATCGTGTGTCATACCATCGTTTATAACAGTACAATATGAGTTAACCAATTCCAATAGGGAAACATCCGATGCACCCAATGATACGGACGGTGTTTCGTTCAACGGAGTTTTTATACCCATTGCATGAGCTGTTTTAATCACGGCATCTATCCCTACCTCTTTGGCAAGCTGTACGGCAATTGTATTTATCGAACGGGCAAAGGCTGCTTTCAGATACATGGTATCGCCTGTATAGGTTGCATCCGCATTGCGAGGAACCCATTTTGTTGGCTTACCTTTATCTATTACATCCCAATCTGTATATTGATCGATGCGGGTATCACATGGCGAGAGTCCGTTATTGAATGCCGCAGCATATACAAATAGTTTGAATGTAGAACCCGGCTGGCGTTCAGAAGTAACTTTGTCATACTTCCACGATCCGAAATTTATATCGCCTACCCATGCTTTTACAAAACCAGTTTGAGGTTCCATAGCTACAAAGCCTGTGTGCATGAAATGTTCCATATATCGGATAGAGTCCATTGTACTGATGGTAGTATCACGTGTACCTGTTTCATAATCAAATACTTTGAGGCGATGAGGTTTATTCAGATAAAAATCAATAGAATCGGGTTGATTAGGAAACTTTCTTTTCAAATCTTTATAGGCTGATGTTTTCTTGGCAATATTTTCAATGAAACCGGGAATTTCTTTATGATTTTCGTCCTGCCAAGGGTTTTCATTCCCCCAATGACTATTAAAATTACGTTGTATAATACGCATTTGCTTGTCTACAGCTTCCTCTGCATATTGCTGCATCTGGTAGTCAACCGTAGTATATATCTTCAGTCCGTCACCATACAGGTCAACATCGTTCTCTTTACACCAGTCACTCAAGAAACTGGCAACCGCATCCTTAAAGTAAAGAGCCATACCGTTGGTATTTGTTTCCGTATTATTAGCCAGAATAATTGGAATCTGTTTCAACGAGTCGAATTCTACTTTTGTAATATACTTATTCTTTAATAGGTTACTTAGTACCACATTGCGGCGTTCCATACTATTCTCGGGATTTATACGAGGGTTGTATGTGGTGGTTGCTTTCAGTAATCCGACTAATGTGGCTGCTTGTTCTATGGTTATATCCTGAGGCGTAGTGTTGAAATAACTTTTACTCGCCGTCTTTATGCCGTATGTATTACTGCCGAAATCAACGGTATTGAAATACATGGTTAGTATCTCATCTTTGCTATAAAACATTTCCAGCTTTACTGCTAAAATCCATTCCTTGGATTTCATGATCACCATTTTTATTCCCGGTATATATCCTAATAATCCTGTCGAATATTGTGATCTTACCTTGAACATATTCTTTGCAAGCTGCTGAGTTATAGTACTCGCCCCACGAGCATTGCCTTTAAACATATCTTTAACGGCTGCAAATAATCCTTGCACATCTATACCGAAATGACGGTAAAAACGTTCGTCTTCTGTTGAGATTAATGACTCTCTCAGTACCGGAGATATTTCTTCGAACTTAACCGGAGTTCGGTTCTCTCTGAAATATTTACCCAGCAATTTACCGTCGGAACTGTACAATTCCGATGCAACATTTTGTATGGGAGCATTCACCTCCGATAATCCGGGGGATTTACCGAATAACCAAAGGAAGTTTATATCAACTAAAAAGAGGAATCCAAAAAGAGCTGCGATAAATGTAGCAAAGAGGATTGCAATTTTTTTATACCAGCGTGATTTTTTATAATAGGCAATATAATTGGCTACCCATTTTTTGATCTTGCCTTTTGTTGTAGAGAAAATATCTTTCGATATCTTAGTAAGTTTCTGAAAATCAAATTTTTTCATGAATTTTTTGATCGTAGTAATAAGACTGTAAATGTAATAAAATTTACTTCTGTATAATCATGCTTCTCTATTTTCTTGATTATATCAGTAGTTTTTAGATAAACACTTATAAGCGTGATATGTTGTACTTATTGTATCTTTACTCCATATTTTAGGTAGTATGATGTATATTATACTTTACAAAGCAATAAACAGGGTTTGAGACCTTGCTAAACAGTATGATTATGGAATTACGGACGGTTAATGTTACACGATATATTACTCCTTTGCGAGAAGGGGGGTCGTTACCTGCTTTGGCTGAGGCCGATGATGGGTTTAAATACGTTGTCAAATTCAGGGGGGCAGGGCATGGAACAAAGGCGTTGATTTCGGAGCTGATTGGTGGACAGGTTGCACAAACATTGGGTTTCCGTATCCCCGAGCTTGTTTTTGTGAATCTGGATGAAGCTTTTGGACGCAGCGAAGGGGATGAAGAGATTCAAGACCTGCTTCAGAATAGCAAAGGACTTAATCTGGGATTGCATTTTCTTTCGGGAGCATTTACATTTGATCCGGTGGTTACGCACGTTGATCCGAAACTGGCTTCACAAATTGTCTGGATGGATGCTTTCCTTACTAATGTCGATCGTACTGTCCGGAATACCAATATGCTTATCTGGCATAAAGAATTGTGGCTTATCGATCATGGTGCTACTCTGTATTTTCACCATTCTTGGGTCAATTGGGAGAAATATGCGGTAAGTCCTTTCCTTCAGATTAAAGATCATGTACTATTACCCTATGCCAGCCGGTTAGACGAGGTAGATGTTGAATTTAAAAAGATACTGACATCTGAAAAAATAGGTGAGATTGTAGATCTCATTCCAGACGAATGGTTGGAGTGGGGCGATGAAGGCGAAACGCCCGGTGATATAAAAAAGATTTATCTTCAGTTTTTAATTGAAAGGATAAATAATTCTCAAATCTTTGTAAAAGAGGCTCAAAATGCAAGAAAAGCACTTATATGAATATGCTGTAATTCGAGTTTTACCCAAGGTTGAGCGCGAAGAATTTATTAATGTAGGTATTATCTTATTCTCGAAACGAGCTAAGTATATTAAAGTACTTTATAAGATAGATGAGAACAAACTGAAAATGTTTTCGGATGATGTAGATATTGAAGAGATTGACTCTATTCTGAAAGCTTTTGAGAAAATTAGCTCCGGATCGAAGGATGGCGGAGTTATTGCCACATTCGATGTTCCGGAACGATTCAGGTGGTTGACTGCTGTAAGAAGTTCGTGTATTCAGACCTCAAGACCTCATTCGGGTTTTTCGTCCGATTTAGATCAGACGATTCAATGTCTTTTTCAGGAGTTAGTACTGTAAAGAACACTATTATTCCGATTGAGAGCCGATTGATATTGTGCATCTTTTAAGTATAAATCTTTTATAATACCATCTGCTACACCTATTATTGGGGTCTCTATTACTAAAGCTCTCGAAAGTTTCATTATTTTGAGATAAATATGAATGGCAGGCATAATCACTTCAGCTCTATCAAGACTTACTTTCAGGTTGATAACACGTTCCTCGTAACTCATACTGCGTAATTTACGATAGTAAGCTATAAGTTCTTCACGTTTGATGCGACCACAGCGGCGAAGTAACGAGTCGAGCTTGTTTATGTTACCTCCCGATCCTATTAAAGATACTTTCGGGAAATTCTTACAATGCTCCTCCATCCAATCTTTCATCGCATCCCATTCATTTTGCTCCAGTTCCGGTGTTAAAGTTCTTAGCGTTCCTAATCGAAACGATCCTGTAGCTATTTGTTCGTTTTTGTAAAATAAAATCAATTCGGTACTACCACCACCTACATCTGTGAAAATATATGCTCTGTCTTCATCTAAATATTCATCCATATTATTCAGTCTGATGTAGTGTGCTTCTTCTATCGGATCGATAATCTCGATATGTACGCCTGTTTTATTTTCTACATAATTAAGTACCTCTCTTGCATTTTCGGCTTCCCTTATCGCTGAAGTAGCACAGGCTCTCCATACTTCCACATCATTTACCGATATAAGCCCCTGTAAAGACTGCATCAGTACCATTAGCTTTTCTTTTTTCTGATCGCCTATAAATCCGGTCGAAAAAGTGTCTTCTCCTAATTTTAAAGGAATGCGTATCAGTTGATTTTTCTTAAAGTATGGTTTTCCTTTATAATCAATCACATCTGTAATTAAAAGTCGTACGGAATTTGATCCTATATCGATTGCTCCAAAACGTTTTGTATCCATATTTATGTTTTATTTTTTTACAACCGAAAATTACTCTTCTCAGATTACGTTCTAATTACTTTTTGATTGCAAGTATATGAAGTATTGTGCATGAATACGAGCAACGTATATAACGAAAAACAAGCGACTAATCACTAGGCACTTGTTCTTGAAATAAAAGTAGTATTTTATGATCTTATAATAATCTGCGTATCGAAAACCTAAAACAATCTAGGAACTAGTAATTGTAACCATCTGATACAAAAGTCCGGAATAATTATTACAAGCTTCCATCTATACAGTTAATATAAGGTGAAGTATCACTTTTTGATTAGAAAGGATTTTACCTGCTTGAAGCGTCCATCGTTAGGTGCCGGTTGTACACCCAGCAAATGTGCTAAAAGTGGATATATGGCTGTATTGTCGAATGTTTTTCCTTTATAGTTTTCTTTAAAATCGGGCCCGAAAGCAAAAAAGATGACTTGCATATCAGGGTAACTCGGATCGTATCCATGAGCTCCGATATTAGGCGATGGTTTAAAACCGAATTGCCAACCACAAGCAGGAATAACTACAATATCTCCTATATTTGGATTTGTTCCGTATTTGAGATTTTTAGGAACCTTATTCTTTCTATATACTTTTATATGGTCAATTTTAGACAGAGCTTGGAAGATAGAGTCCTGATTTTCTTTACCGGCAAATATAGATGTCGGATTATTTCCTACCGCTCGTTCATACCAAGAAGGCTTTAAATAATCATTGATGTTTATAAATCGCTCTTTCGACACATAAGTCATTCCGTGATCGGCTGTAACTATGAGGTTCACTTTATCGCTGAAAGGCAATTTTTCAATACCCTCAATCAATCTACCGATAAGACTATCTATGTGGTTTACCATCAATTTGGTTTCTTGTCCTGTAGGTCCAAAATGATGTCCCGAAGCATCAGGCTCATCCATATATAAAGTAATTAGACGAGGGCGATCATCTTCCTTTTTATTGAGCATGGCTAAAGCTGTATCAACCCTTTGTTCGAAAGTAAGCCGGGGTTGATCTGCCCATTCTTTGTAATAAGTAGGGTATGAGTTTTTGATATCTATATCCGAACCTACCCAATAAATACTGGCGGCCTTTACTCCTTGTCGCTGAGCCGTTGTCCAGATCGGTTCACCTTTATAATAATCGCGATTGTATCGGGTGAGAGAATCTCCCATACTGTATTGACGTTGGTTTGCTCTGTCCCAGAATACATTATTGACAATACCATTATGATCGGGTACAAGACCCGTAATCAGTGTATAATGATTAGGGAATGTAGAGGCAGGGTAGGATGGGCGCATAACAGCACTTACGCCTTTTTGAGCCATTTTATCGAAATTAGGTGTTCCGTGTATTTGGGGATAATCCCATCTGAAGCCATCCAGAGAGACTATTATTGTATAGTGATCATTGTTCTGAGAGTTAAGATTAGAACTGAAGTTTAAAATAAATAGAGTAATTAATAATGTGAAAAATCTGTTCATGATTTATTTATTTTTATTCGAAGCGATGATGAATTTCTTTTCTGCTGTAATAGGTCTGTTATTGCAAAAGTAATGAATAGAAAAGAACTGCCTTTAAAGAATAAGACAGAAAAAACGAATATTCGATTCTTCTGTCTTATTGATTAAGTATCGAGTATATCTCTTATTAGAAAATATATCTAACTCCTATTTGTGAACGCCAGCGTGAATTATAATCAGAGATGTTGTATAATTTATCGCCTGCTGGTTTTGAGAATTGGAATGTTGGTACCCCTTCTGCACTAACACTAGATACAGTTATAGGAGAGTATGAGTATCCAGGAGAGTTATATATTCCCCAAGCATGATTCAACAGATTTCCAACATTCAAGATGTCGAAGTTTACTTGTAAAGTATGACGTCTTCCAGAAACGTTGATGTAGAAATCTTGTGCAATATGAAAATCAAAGTGGTGTTCGAAAGCACTTCTCAATCCATTTCTTTCTACATAATGTCCTTTTTTATCTCTGATGTCTTTATTACTGTTGATCCATTCGCCTAATGCTGTGCGTTGTTGATCGGCTGAACTGGTAACAGCTCCGTTGGCGGTTATATCTTTAAATTTCATATTTGCCAACTCTGCATCGGTTGGGATGTATAACACGTCGTTACCTGATGCTCCATCGTTATTGATGTTATTTTTGTAAGTTACCGAGTAATTCGATCCCGATTGACCATTGTAGAATAAGCTCACTGTTGTAGCAAAATGTTTTGCATATTCTTTTCTGTATGAAACTGTTCCGATAATACGGTGAGGAGTATCAAAATCAGAATAAGATAATTCAGGGTTATTAGGACCTTGCCAGTTTTCGTTATATTGCCAGTTAGAAAGAGCTTGGCTGGATGTACCGTCATTTATACCTTTAGAGCGTCCGAAGGTATAAGCTACCATTGCATTTAATCCGAAATCAAATTCTTTTTCCAGTTTTCCTGTAATACTGTACGTATATCCTTTACTCGAATTGGTTAGATAAACGATACCTGTATATTCCTTAGTGTATGCTGTATTAGTTGCAGGATTTATGGTCGGTTGATATAAAGGTCTTTGGTCACCACCATTATTTAAGAACTTACCGCTTTCTTCAACAACTAAGTTTTTGTACATTATATTATTCATCGTTTTAGAATACAATCCTTCTATCGAAGCCCTGAATCCTGCACCTAAATTTTGGTCTACAGCTAAATTGACCCGGAATACTTGTGGAAATTTGAAATCTTTATCTACTACATCAATTTCTGACGTTACAGTTTTTGAAGGAGTATATTGCTTAGTCGGGTCTATTTGGAATCTGAACCCGTCTGCCATTGCTGCTGCCATATCTGCCGATTGTAGTCTGGTACGACTATATTCTACTCCTGTATTAGAGAAACTATTTGATATCCAAACAAAAGGCACACGTCCGGTGAAAATACCCAATCCTCCGCGAAGTAGGGTGTGCTTTTCTTCATCAGCATTCCATCTGAAACCTACACGAGGCGAGAACATTACTTGTGTCTTAGGCATTTGGTCTGTTGCTACTCCATATTCTTTGGCAATTGCAGAAGAATTGAAGGCCTCGTTTTTACCCGGTTTATCAAGAAATATAGGTAAATCAATTCTTAAACCATAAGTTAAGTTGAATCTGTCGCTTACAGTCCAGTCGTCTTGTGCGTATAATCCTATCTGTGCAGCACTGAAAGAGGGTGCCCAATTTTTACTTCCGGTAATGTCTTCGCGAGAGAATGAATAGTTATACTCATAAGGAGCCTTTTCGTTAGCAGTACCTACCGATAAGAAGTCTTCCATAGAGTTATATGTATAAGATCCGAAGTTTTCTCTGATGAAAAGGTTCTTCATTTTGAATAACTCATTATGTGTACCGAAGGTAATGGTGTGATTACCTCTATACCAGGTAGTATTATTGGTCAATGTCCATACATCCTGATCTAGTGAATTGGCAGGAGAATAGCGTTCGGTCCCCAGTTCAATACTGCGAGAGTTCTCAAGATTTATTTTTACATAGGGTAATGCCTGACCCGAAAATTCACGGTAATCACGCACACGGGTATATCCTACACGAAATTCATTGAACCATTCTTGAGATAATCTGGAGTTTAATTCGGCTACAAATGAATTTGTTTTGTTATTCATATTGTATCCGTTGTCATTTAAACGAAGTGCATTTGCCGAGTTTGAGAAGTTAAGCTGAGAAGCTTCCAGATAACTGTATCGTATAGTTGCCTTGTGTACTTTATTGATATTCCAATCTAATCTGGCTAATAATTTAGTCGCTTTGGTGTTTATGTCTTGCTGACCATATCCTCCTCCGTTGTATCCGCCTGTCAATGACGATAGTTTTTGAATAACCTGATCCGCTTCCGCTTTAGTAATATTAGAACCTTCTCCTACATTATAAGAAGATGGATAAGTTTTTTCTACTTTTTCAGCATTCGCGAAGATGAATAACTTATCTTTTACGATAGGTCCGCCAACTGTAAAACCATAAGTCTTTTCTGACTGATTAGTTAATTTAGTTCTGTTTTCAACATCTTTTCCGGCAGTTTTACCAACAAGATCCTGATTGTTGAAGTATCCGTAAAGAGATCCGTGTACAGTATTTGTTCCCGATTTTGTGATCGCGTTGATACCGCCCCCTGTAAATCCGCTTTGACGTACATCAAAAGGTGCGATAACGACTTGAATTTCTTCAATTGCATCAAGTGAAATAGGATTTGCACCCGATTGTCCCCCGTTAGTACCGCTTGAAGCAAGTCCGAAAGCATCATTATTAACAGCACCGTCAATCTGAAAACTGTTGTAACGATTGTTACTTCCTGCAAAAGAAAGTCCCGATCCTGATACAACTGCCTGAGGTGTCAGTTTTGCCACATCATATATACTACGAGATACAGTTGGCATGTTTTCGATTTGTTGCCTATTGAAATTGCTTGCTGCTCCTGTTTTGTTTGCGTTAAATTGAGATACCCCTGTAATTACCACCTCATTCAGCAGTTTGCTATCCTGATCAAGTTTTATTTGTACATCGAAGGTTTCTCCCAAGCGTAAATTAATTCCCGATTGAACATACTTATTAAATCCTAGTAATGAAACTTCTAAAGTATATGGCCCGCCTGTTCTCATTCCCTGAATAAGAAAACGTCCATTTTCATTAGCTGTACCATAATAAGTGGTTCCCGAAGGTGTATGAGTTGCAGTTACGACAGCTCCGGGTAAAACGTCTGTTTCATCAAAAACTTTTCCCGATAGAGAAGCTGTTGTTACTTGTGCAGATATAAATGAATTTATACCTGTTAAGAGGATGATGAGTAAAAGAATAAATTTTTTCATACATTAATTTAATTTATACATTTTGTTAGTACAAAAGAATAGCATAACTATTTCGTTAATGCGAACGATTGGTTACGTTCCAGTTAATTAACGTTGTAGTTAGTCTGTCTGTATGAGAAATATTCGGTCCTTATTTACGTAGTTAAGATGCAAAGATCTGTAAAAAAAATGAGTAATATTTAACTTTGATTAGTAAAATATAGGGTAATTTTAAAAATTAAGAATTCAACTTCTTTTGAACTTTTTTGATTCGGAAAAACATATTGACAACCTTCAATTCTGATCGTTTTTAAGATGTTGATTATTAGTATTCTGTGTGACTTTTGAACAATAAGAGTGCTTTTAATATTTTTTGAGCTAATCTCTCATTTGAAATAATTTTCTTTGTAGTGCAATGAATGAAAATGTACTCGAAAAGTTAAAAACGTTAGCCGAATCAGCAAAATACGATGTATCTTGCTCTTCGAGCGGTACTGTCCGTAAAAATATTCCGGGTGGTATTGGAAATACTGTTGGAGGGATGGGCATTTGCCATAGTTTTACCGAAGATGGCAGATGCGTTTCTTTGCTGAAAATAATGTTGACAAATAACTGTATTTACGATTGTGCTTATTGCATCAACCGAAGAAGTAATGATATCAGGCGTGCAACTTTTACAGTACAGGAACTTGTCGATTTGACGATTGAGTTTTATCGTCGTAACTATATAGAAGGGTTGTTTCTCAGTTCGGGAGTTATAAATAATCCAGATTATACCATGGAACGTATGGTGCGTGTTGTAAAAGAACTACGTACTGTTCATCGGTATAATGGATATATCCACATGAAAAGTATTCCCGGAGCCAGTCAAGAATTGGTGAATACTGCCGGTCTGTATGCCGATCGTATGAGCGTTAACATAGAAATTCCCACCGAGACTAATTTGAAATTGCTTGCTCCTGAGAAAGATCACCTGAGTGTATATCAACCCATGCGGTTTATTCAGCAGGGTATGCTTCAGAATATCGAAGATCGTCAAAAATTCCGCTCTGCTCCACGTTTTGTGCCTGCGGGACAGAGTACACAAATGATTGTAGGGGCAACCAACGAAACGGATAAGGATATTCTAATTTTGTCTTCAAAATTATATAAACGTCCTAGTATGAAGCGAGTCTACTATTCGGGTTTCATTCCTGTTAATAGTTATGATAATCGTCTTCCGGCATTAAAGCAAGCACCTCTGGTGCGTGAGAATAGATTATATCAGGCCGATTGGCTGATGCGTTTTTATCAGTTCAGAGCCGACGAAATTGTAGATGATGCTTATCCTGATTTGGATCTTGAAATAGACCCTAAATTATCGTGGGCATTACGCCATCCCGAAATGTTCCCTGTTGATATCAATAAGGCAGACTATGCTTTAATTCTTCGTATTCCGGGAATTGGCGTGAAATCGGCTAAATTGATTGTTACTTCCCGAAGATACGGAAAGCTAAATGCATATCAGTTGAAAAAAATGGGTATAGTAATGAAAAAGGCTCAGTATTTTATCACCTGCAATGAATTGGCGATGCATAATACCATTAATGAAGTGAAGCCCGAATATCTACGGAAAATACTAACAGAACCCAAAAAGAAAAAAGGAGAAGATGACCAGCAGCTTTCTATAATTTTTCCCGATTAAAATTACAGTTCTCTAGATGTTTATTTTATGATTGTATTTTTCTACGATAAAACATTTGAAGGTTTACTTACTGCTGTATTTGATGCTTACAGTAGAAAAACTTTTCCTGATAAAATATTAGGTGAGGGGAGTATTGCTCCTATGTTTTTAGAAGAAAGTTATACCGTGATAACTCAGGATGATAAGTCGACAAGAGTATGGGAATCTCTGCAAAAGAAGTTGTCGAAGATGGCGTGCAATATGCTCAATTACGTATGGCTTTCGGAAGAAGAGGGCAGTGATGATTTATTGTTTCGATATATTCGCAAGGTCTTTGATAATACCTATTCTATTGAGATGAATTTTGGCGATGCTGATGTACTTCAAATTCATCAACTAGCAAAAAAAGTATCTAAAGAGAAGCATTATTTGATTCAGTTTATCCGTTTTCAAAAAGCGGCTGACGGAATCTATTTTGCACCTGTATCTCCTATTTACAATGCCTTACCCTTAACTATAAATCACCTGAAAGACCGTTTTTCCGGTCAAAAATGGGTGGTTTATGATTTGAAACGGAAGTATGGTTATTACTATGACCTGCATACGGTTGTTGAAATAACATTGAGTGACGACGAACATTTGTTAAGTGGAAAGTTGGATGATGCTCTTATGGCAGAAGATGAAAAGCTTTTTCAGGAATTGTGGAAAGGTTATTTCAAGTCTATGACGATCAAAGAGCGGATTAATCCGAAATTACATCGTCAGCATATGCCTAAACGTTTTTGGAAATATCTTACAGAGAAACAATAGACCTTAGAATCAAATAACCGCTCTATTTTATAAGAAATAGGGCGGTTGTTTGCTATTATATATAAACTGAATATTATTATTCAGTTTTTATTTTTTCATTGCAATTGCTGATATCTACATCTCCACGGTAAGCATGTAAATGTTCAGATTCAGATTTTTTTTTGTCGCTGCATAGACCTTCGCTTTTTTTCATTGGAGCTCCTAGTCTACTGTCTAAGTCAGCTTTGGCAGTATAATCTTTTTCTTGAGCCATAACAGTGTTTTTTAGTTAGATGGTAAACGTCTGATTTTTATTCTAAACCGTACCAATTAAAACAAAATAGGAGTGTAAATTGTTTAATAAGAAATGATTATATAGATCAAGTTTCAGCAAATTCGATAGATCTGTATATAAATACTAACTTAAAACTTATGGCTATGATTAAAGGAAATGCATTACAAATATTACAAGATAGGTATAGTGAAATTGAAGAGGATATGACTTTCAGAGAATTTGTAGAACAACAAGCTGATATAGATCCTGATTTTTATAGAACTTTATTTACTGAAAATTCAGGTAGTGCAGCCGGAAGTTCTTTAAACGAGAGACAACTTCAAGCTTATAAAGATTTTCTGGATAGTATATAATTAAATAATCTTTTATACTTGCTAAAAAAAGAAAGCCCTGAAATTTTCATTTACAGGACTCTCTCGGCTTGCGGATATTATGAAATACTACTTTATGCGTCTATCAGTTTTGGATTCCAAGCCAATAGGCTTGCACCCAGAATTACTGCATCTGAGTCCTCTATATTCGAAGTAAGTATCTTTGTTTTTCCGGAATATATTTTCAATACATTTGCTTCAAACGACTCGTTGATAGCTTGTCTGAAAAATTCATTCGATTTGGCAACTTTTCCCGAAAGAATAAAGGCTCTGGGGCTTGAGTAAGCAACCAGATCAGATAATAATTGCCCTAGTAAATCAGCAGTAAAGTGATACACCTCTTTAGCTAACTTATCTTCTTTTAATAAAGCCTCGTATACATTTTCAAATGCTAATTCGTTTTGTGGTATATTGCGTAGGATGCTGTCTTCCTTGCTCGATGCTAATAATTCGAGAGTTGTTGCGACTATTCCGTCCGTAGAGCAATATGCTTCGAGACAATCTTTTTTACCACATTTACAAGCTCTACCTCTATCGTTATGTACATTTATATGTCCTGATTTACCGGTGAAAATTTTGTGGCCGTATACTATCTCACCATTTGCTACAGTTCCTCTGGAAACTTCGTTATCAAGGGATAGAAGAATAAAATCTTTCATTCCCTGGGCTATGCCGTATTCCATTTCTCCCATTGCAGCTGCATTGGCATTATTGGTTAAAGTAATAGGGAGGTGCAGCTTTTTGGTTAGTATCTGAGTAATAGGAGTATTGCCATTCCATTTATGATCAGGAGCAAACTCTACACATCCTGTGAAGTAATTACTTTCGGACGAGGCTAAGCCTATTCCCTTTATATTTTTGACTTCTCCTTGCTGTGCGATTAAAGCCGACAGGTGATCGTATATTGCGTCTATATATTCGGTGATATTCTGATAATCAGAACTAATACTGCTTTTGTTTATAACATTACCTTGTGTATCCACAATACCTATCGAAGTAGTGGTATTGCCCATATCAATGCCTATAGCATATGTTTTACTCATGGTTGAAATATAAAAGTGGTTACTGGTTTTCGGTATTCAGGTTTGTTATTTTTATACTTAGACCATGGTTAACGAACCGCGAGAAAAAAATAACGATCAAAGGTCAAAAATAGTGAGGGAAGAAAAAATGATATATATCAAATAATGATGCTTGAAATCTTAAAAAAAAGGATTGTGTTGTTACCATTGTCCTGATCGAACACGACTTAAAGACTCGGGAGTCATCAGCAGATAAGAGGCAATATGTGCTATGGGTGCACGTTTGGCAGCTTGCGGATATTCTTTGATAAAACGTTCGTAACGTTCACGAACACTTTCGAAACGCCACGAATCGGCTTTTTGCTGCGATAAGATTAAGGTTGCTTCTAAGAAGCGACGGTATAATATACCTATCTCGGGTTCTTTTACGGCTAATACTTCGATCTTATTATATGGGATACAATATAAGATAGTTGGCTCTAAGGCTTCTATTAAGAGACGTGTGGGTTCCTGACGAAAGAAGCTTTCTATACATACCGCAACATTGTTTTCACAAGTAAAATGTTCGGTTACATCGCGTCCGTTTTTGTAATAGAATTGCCTGACTAGTCCTTTGTCAACATATTGTATGTATTTGCTTATTTGACTATCATTAAGAAATAGCTCTCCTTTTGGTAACTCTTTACGTTCAAGTATCGAAGCAAAGCTCTCCAGATCTTTATTGGAAAGCTCATGCTTATACTTTACCGATATTTTTTTAGCTATTTCTATTTGATTTTGCATATATGGGCTATGAGCAATACTTAGTCGTTATAAACCTTGTTCAACATCTCGAGAAATGAATTAGAAGGTTGTGCTCCTGATACTGCATATTTACGATTGAAAACAAAAAAGGGTACACTCGTTATTCCAAATACTCCGGCTTCCTGAATATCTGAAATCACCTTATCTGCAAAATCGTGGTTGTTAAATAGATTTTCGAGCTCTTGTTGGTCTAAGCCTCCATTTATGCCGATCTTTATTAAAGTATCTTTGTCGTTCACATTCTTGCCCTCTGTAAAATAGGCCCTGAAAAGTAATTCTTCTATATCGTTTTGATTCTTTCTGCTTTTACCTTTGGCAAAGTGACTTAATCGGTGTGCATTGATTGTGTTCGCTACTACTACTTTATCCATGTGAAAATCAAGTCCGGTTTGCTTTGCCATGTTAACCACATTTGCAAATAGACCTTCGGCTTGCTGCTTAGACATACCTTTTTCTCTTACAAAAGAATCAATTAAAGATTCTCCGTGTGTATCTTCAGGTACATTAGGATTTAGCTGGTAGGCTTTCCATTCCAATTCGACTTTGTCTTTATGTGCAAATTGTTCAAGAGCTTTTTCGAAATGATGTTTGGCTATATAACAGAATGGACATGCAATGTCGCTCCATACTTCTATATTTATTTTTGCGAGAGTAAATGACATAAAATTATTTTTTACGATTATGATCCTTCAAATAGTATTTGCGATCTTATTGTAAATATAACAAATAAGTGGTGAAAAAGATTCTAGCAATTATAGGAATGATTGTAATCCTTCTAAAAAAATCGAGGAGTCCATTGTAAATAATATTAAAATGATTCTTGATAATTATTTGGAAACCTATTAAGAATATTAAAACTTAATCCAAGTCAAGCTTATTTAATAGCTAAATTGAGCTATAATGGGAAGTAGTATAAATAGAGTAATTTCAATAAGTGTGATTCTGAAAAATACCTTATATGCTTTTTCCATTTTAGCACAATAGAATATCACAGACATTATAAAGCTAAGTATTATTAAAAAGAGTAATAAAATAAATGAGCATATCAAAAAAATAGATAGATCCATACTTTAAGGAATATAACTAAACGACTCCAAGTTTTAACTTGTACAATTCGAGAACGCTTGAGGTAAATATTTCTAGTCCTAAAGAAAGGCTGATTGTTGAGGCTCCTAATGCAACAAGGATTGTTATTGTTAAATGTGAATATTCTCGTGATAATATCCCTTTAATAATAAAAAAGATCCCAGCAATATATCCTAGTGGTATTAATGCACCAAAAAACAAAACAAATATAGTATCAAATGTATGTTCTACTATATAATCCCAATGAGCGGAAAAAAGTCCCACAAATAATAAAAAACTAGAAATAACAGAAGTTGAGAATCCTATTATTGAAAGAGAATAATTGTCAATTTTCATGCGAATAAATGAAATTCTCTGATTTAGACTTTCTTCATAAAGAGGCACCTGAAATCAGATGTGTTTTTAGTCTAACTCAAAGTTAATGGGTATTCTGAGAATTTTCTTTGTATTATAGCTCTTCATTTGTGAAAATATCCAATTATTATTTCTGAATTAGGCGAATCATCGCAGATTCCCCTAATTGTTTATATTTATTTCTTCGAGAAGAATCAGAATCTTAAAATTCAGATGTAAAATGGAAACGTATATTTTTAAAATCCTGCTGAGCCATCATAAGCACATAGTTTGAGTCAGCGAGAAATACGTCTCTACCTTCCTTATCTTTGGCCATATACTGAGCTTTTCTTTTCTTGAAGTTCTCAATTTCCTCTATGTCGTCACTTTCAATCCAACATGCTTTGTATAGGTTGATGGCTTCCCATTTACATTGTGCTCCATATTCATGAAGTAATCGGTATTGAATAACCTCAAATTGAAGCTGTCCTACAGTACCTATAATCTTGCGTCCATTGAATTGATTGGTGAATAGCTGAGCAACACCCTCATCCATCAACTGATCGATACCTTTTTGAAGTTGTTTAGTTTTCATCGGATCAGCATTCTCTATGTATTTGAACATCTCGGGCGAGAAACTTGGTAATCCTTTGAAATGTAGATTTTCTCCCGATGTAAGGGTATCTCCGATCTTAAAATTACCGGTGTCAGGTAAACCGACTATGTCACCTGCATAAGCCTCATCAACAGTTTCCTTCTTTTGAGCCATAAATGCCGTTGGCGATGAAAAACGCATTTGACGATTGAATCGCATATGCTTGTAATTGACATTACGCTCAAATTTCCCGGAGCATATTTTAACGAAAGCAATACATGAGCGGTGGTTTGGATCCATATTGGCATGTATTTTGAAAATAAATCCGGTGAAAGCCTCTTCATTCGGATCTACTTCTCTCTCTACTGCCTCAATGGGGCGTGGAGATGGTGCTATTTGAACAAAGCAGTCTAACAGTTCCTTTACTCCAAAGTTGTTTAGGGCAGATCCGAAAAATACCGGAGCAACCTGTCCTTTCAGATAACGATCCATATCGAGTTCAGGATACACTCCTTCGATAAGTTCTATATCTTCACGAAGTTTTTTTGCTAAAGTATTGCCGATGTGATTTTCCAGTTCGGGATTATTGATGTCACTAAAGGCGATAGACTCTGTTACCGTTTGTTTACTAGGAGTATATAAGTCGAGTTTCTTTTGAAATATATTGTATACACCTTTAAACTGTTGTCCGCTATCTATAGGCCAGCTAAGTGGGCGAACTTTTATTTTAAGTTCTTCCTCCAATTCGTCAAGAAGATCAAACGGGTCTTTACCGTCTCTATCCATCTTGTTTATAAATATCATAACCGGAGTATTGCGCATCCGGCAAACCTCCATAAGCTTGCGTGTTTGTGCTTCCACCCCTTTGGCTACGTCAACAGCAATAATTACACTGTCAACGGCTGTAAGCGTGCGATAGGTATCTTCGGCAAAGTCTTGGTGACCGGGAGTATCTAGAATATTTATTTTATACCCGTCATATTCGAAGCCCATAACAGATGTTGCTACCGAAATACCACGTTGTTTTTCGATCTCCATCCAGTCGGAGGTTGCAGTCTTTTTTATTTTATTCGATTTTACAGCTCCTGCAACGTGTATCGCACCTCCGAATAATAGTAGTTTTTCGGTCAGCGTTGTTTTTCCGGCATCAGGGTGACTGATAATCGCAAATGTACGTCGTCTTTTTATTTCTTTTTCTAATTCGCTCATATAATGATGTCTACTTTCTTCTTTATCGAAAATGTTTTTTGTTGAATATCAGTGAAGTATTCCAATTCAACTGCCAGTAATTAATTGGTTATTACTTTTGTTTGAAAGTGCAAAGATAATATATAAACTAATAGGTAGAAAGCAATTAAATAACTCGTTTTGGGTTTATGTATGATGATACTTTTATTATCGTATTTCCTTACAATAAATAGCGGTTAGGGTTGAACTTCTTAAGTGATTAAAAAGTTTGAGTCCTTAAATTATTTTCCATTAATGAAATATATATAATTTTAAATCCAGATGTGTTAATTAACGCATTCTTTCCTAATCAAAGTTAAATTATGGCTATTTTGTGTAGAATTTACTCTATTTAGTTTTGAAATTAATAATTCATATCTATATTTGCACCGTGTTTTTCATAGTATTAGATTTAAGGTTAATAATTGAGGAGTAGGTTGTCGTGATGACAACCTCTTCTTTTTTGTACCAACTTCATGTTATACAACATATGAACTGCCCTGAAAACAAAGAAAGATGCAAATCTTAATTTGCATCTTTCGAGACTGTTATCGTGACACTCTTATTTATAGATTTCTTTCTTACCTGCAAGAAGTGTATTTCGCATCAAGGAGATAATTGTCATTGGACCGACACCTCCGGGAACAGGAGTAATGAATCCTGCTTTGGCTGCAACTTCATCAAAAGCAACATCACCTTTTAGTTTAAAACCTGATTTGGTTTCGGTTGATGGTACTCTTGTTGTGCCAACGTCTATTACTGTTACCCCTTCTTTTACCATATCTCCTTTCAGAAACTCGGGAGCGCCTAGGGCTGCTATTATAATGTCGGCATTTAAGCATATTTCTTTGATGTTAGGGGTACGACTGTGACATACTGTAACAGTTGCGTCTCCCGGGTAGCCTTTTTGCATCATAAGAGTCGCAACAGGTTTCCCAACTATATTGCTTCGACCTAATACTACACAGTTTTTTCCTTGAGTAGGTATTTCGTAGCGTTTCAGTAATTCAACAATACCTGCAGGTGTTGCAGATACGAAGCAAGGAAGTCCTATTGACATACGACCGACATTG
Organism: Dysgonomonas sp. HDW5A; assembly: GCF_011299555.1. Taxonomy (NCBI): domain Bacteria; kingdom Pseudomonadati; phylum Bacteroidota; class Bacteroidia; order Bacteroidales; family Dysgonomonadaceae; genus Dysgonomonas; species Dysgonomonas sp. HDW5A. Next base: position 2,452,774 of record NZ_CP049857.1, read on the forward strand.
ATCGGGTGAAAACCGTCAACATCTTTCCGATAATCAATTGCTTCTATTACTTTTTCTTCTGAAATATGTTTGGGTAAAGGTAATTGTACAATAAAACCATCTATATCTGGATCATTGTTTAACCTTTCGACGCAGGCGAGTATTTCGTCTTCGGTTACATCGTTCTCATATCTGATAAGTGTTGATTTAAAGCCAACCTCTTCACATGTACGAACTTTGTTTGAGACGTAAGTTTCGCTGCCTCCGTCATGACCAACAAGAACGGCAGCCAGATGAGGTGTTTTTCCTCCTTTTGCTTTTATTACACTTACTTCTTCGGCAATCTCTTTTTTTATTTGAGCGGCTATGGCTTTTCCATCAATAAGTTGCATAGATATTATATTTAATTGGGGATAAGATCGCAGACCTTTTTGCTGCTTTGGTGAACAATCCTAAACTAAAGTGAATGGTATTCTGATTTTAAAACTCACAAACTATAAAAGTAATGCGTATTTGAAATTACTGATATTAAAAAGAGGAGCACAATGACTCCTCTTTTCAATTTATTTTATCGCTTCATTCCGGGCATCTTCGACATCAATTTGCCTGCACCTTTCATTTGGGTCATCATTTTCATCATTTTGCGAGTTTCGTCAAACTGTTTGATGAGTTTGTTTACCTCTTGTATGGAGGTTCCGCTTCCTTTGGCTATACGTTGGCGGCGGCTTCCGTTGAGGATTTCAGGACTTACTCTTTCCTTTGGACTCATCGAGTAGATAATTGCTTCGATACTTTTGAAAGCATTGTCGTCAATATCTATATCTTTCATCGCTTTTCCAACACCGGGAATCATAGCAGCCAAATCTTTCAGGTTACCCATTTTTTTGATTTGGTGTATTTGAGATAAGAAATCGTTGAAGTCAAATTGGTTTTTTGCAATTTTCTTTTGAAGTCGACGGGCTTCTTCTTCATCGTATTGCTCTTGGGCACGTTCTACCAGAGAAACAATATCACCCATTCCCAATATACGGTCGGCCATACGTTCGGGGTGGAAAATATCTAGTGCATCCATTTTCTCGCCCATACCTACAAACTTGATCGGTTTGTTTACTATAGAGCGGATAGATAAGGCTGCTCCACCACGTGTGTCACCATCTAATTTGGTAAGGATGACTCCGTCAAAGTTCAGTCTGTCGTTAAATTCTTTGGCAGTATTTACGGCATCCTGTCCTGTCATAGAGTCTACAACGAACAATATTTCGTGAGGTTTAACTGCTGTTTTGATGGCTGCGATTTCGTTCATCATCGCCTCATCAATAGCCAGACGACCTGCTGTATCTATAATTACAACATCGTTGCCATTTGCTTTAGCTTGTTTTATTGCATTCTGAGCAATTTCAACAGGATTTTTATTTCCATCTTCAGAATATACAGGCACATCTATTTGTGTTCCTAATATTCTTAGCTGCTCTATTGCGGCAGGACGGTATATGTCATCTGCAACAAGCAGAGGTTTTTTTCCTTTTTTAGTTTTAAGAAGATTGGCAAGCTTTCCGGAGAAGGTTGTTTTTCCCGACCCTTGTAGTCCGGCCATAAGTATAATGGTAGGATTACCATCCGTACTTATATCTACTGATGTGCCTCCCATTAGCTCTGCAAGCTCATCATGTACTATTTTTACCATCAACTGGCTTGGCTTAACGGCCGTAAGCACGTTTTGTCCTAAAGCTTTTTCCTTTACAGTTTCAGTAAATTGTTTTGCGGTCTTAAAGTTAACGTCGGCATCAAGCAAGGCCCTGCGCACGTCTTTCAATGTTTCGGCGACATTGATTTCCGTTATCTTACCTTCACCTTTTAATAACTTAAACGAGCGGTCTAATCTGTCACTTAAATTTTCAAACATACAATTATGGTGTATTCTTTTGTTATATTTTTTACTTCAATCTGATGAGATGCACAAAGATAATAAAGTTTTTTTGATCTCAATTGTGAATTAAATGATACATGGGTTGTTGTATCTCTGATTACTATATATAAAATTTGAGTAAAATAAGTATCTTTGTTTATCACAGACGAAATTTACAGATATCGGAACTGAAAATGTAAATCTTTTAATAGGGGCATTTTCATGGAAGTATCTACTATTATATAAATGATTAAAAAGAATATGGACAAAGTAATTATTAACTCATTTGAGGAGTTTGAGCAATATGTTGGTAAAGAAATCGGTGTTTCCGATTATTTGAAAATTACACAAGACAGGATTAATTTATTTGCTGATGCAACATTGGATCATCAATGGATACATGTTGATGTCGAAAGAGCTAAGAGTGAAAGTACATTTCATAATACAATTGCTCACGGTTATCTGACTTTATCGTTGCTTCCACACTTATGGTCGCAAATTATTGAGGTTCGTAACCTTAAGATGATGATCAATTATGGTATGGATAAGCTTAAGTTCGGTCAGGCTGTTGTTGTTGATAGTGAAGTGAGGATTCGGGTGAAACTTTTATCTGTCGTAAATCTGCGAGGTACAATAAAAGCTGAAATGAAAGTTACCATGGAGATTAAAGATGCTCCTAAAAACGCTTTTGAGGCAACTGTGTTTTTCTTGTATAATTTCTTGTAAAATAATTTAGATTTAGATTATAATTTGATATGAAAAGAACCCTGCTGTCGGTCTCTATTTGTTTAATGTGCACTCCTGTTTTTAGTCAATGGACTTCAAATGGTAATATTATAAGTACAACGCAAAATGTAGGTATTGGAACAACGGCTCCTGCCTATAAGTTAGATGTGAATGGGGATGTAAGATCAAATAATGTTGTTTTGTCTCCTGGAGGACAATTAAGTCCATTTCTCTCTGATAAATTTGCCTATAAAGAACAAATTATGGGTCAGTATGCTTTAGGATGGATGGCTGATTCTTGGAGTTCAGGCGGAAGAACTTTATGGCAAAGTGGATTTGGTGGTATTAAATTTTTCACAGCAGGTCAATTTCGCATGAGTATTCATGCTTCTGGTTATGTTGGTGTTGGAACCGAAACTCCTGCCTGTAAGTTAGATGTTAATGGTGATGTAAGATCAAATAATGTTGTTTTGTCTCCTGGAGGACTATTAAGTCCATTTCTCTCTGATAAATTTGTTTATAAAGAACAGATTATGGGTCAGTATGCTTTAGGGTGGATGGTTGATTCTTGGGGTTCAGGCGGAAGAACTTTATGGCAAAGTGGATTTGGTGGTATTAAGTTTTTCACAGCAGGTCAATTTCGCATGAGTATTCATGCTTCTGGGAATGTTGGTATCGGAACCGAAACCCCGACACAGAAATTAGATGTAAATGGCAATATAAGAGGTAACCATCTTTATGCTAACGGAACCGTTTTTGCCAATGAAGTAAAAGTTGAAGCAACAAAATGGTCGGATTTTGTGTTTGATAAAGAGTACAAGCTACTGCCTTTAGAGGACGTGAAAGCTCATATCGAAGAACATAAACATCTTCCAGATGTTCCTTCCGAAAAGCAAGTGCTGGAAGAAGGAATCAATGTAGCCGAAATGCAAGCCAAGTTGTTACAAAAGATCGAAGAGTTGACATTATATGTAATTCAACAAGATGCGAAGAATAAAGCTTTGGAGCAAGAGATGAAAGAACTTAAAGCTTCTTTTTCTAAAGAATAAAGTTTTTCTAAAAGACGATTATCATGAAAATAAAAGAAATACTACAAACAATAGAACATCTGGCTCCCCTGCCTTTGCAGGAGAGTTTCGATAATTGTGGAGTGCAGATTGGTGATGTAAGTCACGAAGTAAAGTCCGTACTTTTATGTATAGATGTTACCGAAGATGTAATGGATGAGGCTATCCGTTTGGGATGTAATCTTGTTATATCGCATCATCCCTTGGCTTTTCGTAGTTTTAAATCTTTAACAGGCAAAAATTATGTAGAACGTTGCATGATAAAAGCTTGTAAACATGATATTGTTGTATATGCTGCACATACTAATTTAGATAATGCTGCTGGCGGAGTCAATTATCAATTAGCCAAAATACTCGATTTACAGCAAGTTAAGATTCTTGCACCGCAGAAAAGTAGTCTAGTAAAACTGGTAACATTTGTTCCGGTTGATTATGCTGAAAGTGTCCGTACAGTATTGTTTAATGCCGGAGCGGGAAATATTGGTAACTACGATGCCTGTAGTTATAATATAGCAGGTGAAGGGACTTACAGGGCTGGCGAGAATGCAAATCCATTTTTAGGAGAAAGGGGAGAATTGCATCGTGAAGCCGAAATCCGTATAGAGGTAATCCTTCCGGCCTTTAAGCAAAAAGAAATATTAAATGCTTTACTGGCAATACATCCTTATGAAGAACCTGCGTATGATTTCTATAAGTTAGAAAACTCATGGTCGCAAGCCGGTAGTGGTATTGTGGGAACTCTGCCCGATCCGATGGAAGAAGAAGACTTTCTCTATTATTTAAAAGATACTTTGCATTTGTCAAGCATTCAACATTCCACCTATCGAGGAACTATGATTCATGAGGTAGCTTTGTGTGGAGGAAGCGGAGCTTTTCTTATTCCTCAGGCGATTGGTTACGGAGCAGATATTTTCATAACAGGCGAAGCCAAATACAATGACTTTTACGATGTCGAGGATAAAATCTTATTAGCAACCGTAGGACACTATGAATCAGAAGTATGCACAAAGGATATATTTTATGATTTAATTTCGGCAAAGCATCCCGAAGTAGAATTAAATCTCTCTCAATTTGATGTGAATCCAGTAAAGTATCTGTAATTTAAGTTCGCAGAGCGTTTATTTCTTTAACGGGCAAGTGAGTGATAGATAGTTTATTCTTTAAATATTTTCTTTTGCTTATAGCTGATATTATAATGAAAATATAGTATCTTTGTATTCGAATTGTGATAAGTAAATAACAATTCTGTGTATAGATGTGGTGATATACTCCCTCTGAAATACTGCAATGTAGTAAATAAAGAAGCGAAATGTTGAGCTTTTTGTTTGCTGCATTTTTTTATTCCTGTGCTGTGTAGTAATAACTTAAAAACAAAATATAAAATGGCAAAGAAACAAGCTGAAAAAGAAATTGCAGTAGAAGATAAGCTAAGAACGCTTTATAGTCTGCAAGAAAAATTATCTGAAGTAGATAAAATCAAGATTCTTCGTGGTGAGTTGCCTTTAGAGGTTGCTGACTTAGATGATGAGATTGCAGGTCTTAAAACCCGTGTTGGAAAATACGAGTCGGATCTTAAAGAGTTTGAAGCTGCTGTTACTCAACAAAAACAAAAAATTCAGGATTGTACTTTGAAAATCGAGAAGTATAAAGAACAACTTGATAATGTACGTAACAATCGTGAATACGATCACCTGAGCAAAGAAATAGAATTCGAAACGCTGGAAATCGAATTGTCAGAAAAGCGTATCAAAGAATTTACACAAAATGTAAAGAATTTGAAAGAGCAAATCGAAACAAGCCATACTTTTCTTACTGATCGTTCTGCTGACTTGGCACAAAAGAAAGAAGAATTAGATGAGATCGTTTCGGAAACAAAACAGCAAGAAGAAGTTTTGAGAGAAGAGATAAAAGGAATCGAAGCAGAGGTAGAACCTCGCCTTCTTCAGGCTTTCAAGCGTATTCGTAAAAGTGCACGTAATGGTTTGGCAATTGTTTCTATTGAGCGTGGTGCTTGTGGAGGTTGTTTCAATAAAATACCACCACAAAAACAAATGGACATTAAACTAGGAAAGAAAATCCTGGTATGCGAATATTGTGGACGTATTATGGTAGACACCGAATTGATAAATAATGTAGGTTTCTTACCTTTAGATTTGTAAGAAAATCATACTACAATAAAACAGAGCCCTTTGAATAATTATTCAAGGGGCTCTTTGTTTTTATAAAAGTACTTTTATACCTATTAAAAAGAGTAACTTTTCATTAAAAAAGTATCTTTGTCATTCAGAGTATAATTTCTATAGACTATAGGCGTTATAATTTTAACTCGGTTTTCTCGTTTTTACTTTTTAGGTAAGTGTTATAAGTATAAAAAAATAATAAATGAAGAGATATCATTTTCTACTATTCATTGGAATAATCATTCTTTGTAGTTCGTGTGGAACAACAAAAAAATTCTCATATTTTCAAGATTTAGATGAGTATCTGCAAAAAGAGGTGGCGATGTCCGATTCGGTTCAGGAAATAAGAATAAAACCGAATGATCAGTTGGCAATAGTAGTATCATCCGTAAGCGCTCAAGCTGTAGCACCATTTAATCTACCCACAGCCGCAGCTATGTCTCCTAATGGTTTAAGCCAAAATTCATTACCTTCTTATTTGGTAGATAGTGAGGGCGAAATTAATTTCCCAACTTTAGGTAAGATCAGGTTGGAAGGACTATCATTGGAAGAAGCGGTCGGTTTGTTGCAAATGCGACTGGAGGATTATGTGAAAGACCCGATTGTTAATATTCAGATACTTAATTTCAGAGTGTCTGTGCTTGGCTCGGTTAATGCTCCGGGACCTTTTTATTTTACAGGGCAAAGAGTATCTATATTAGATGCAATAGCTAATGCCCGTGATCTGACTCTTTATGGCAGGCGCGATAATGTATTGTTGATTCGTGAAAATGGAGGAAAAAAAGAGTTTATACGTTTCGATTTGACTAATAGCAATAGTGTATTTTCTTCGAAATATTTCTATCTGCAACAGAATGACATTGTTTATGTAGAGTCTAATAAGGAACATCAGAAAGATTCACAAATGAGTCAGCAGAAACAATTTAATCTGACACTGATAAGTACAGCTATAACAAGTGTTATTGCTACCATATCGTTAATCATAGCAGTGTCTAATAAATAGAGTATAACACTTTTTGATATGAGTGCAAAAAAGAAATCGGAATTTGTTAATGTAGGAGATGTAATCCTCAAATATACACGATATTGGAAGTGGTTCCTTTTGTCGGGAATAACTTGTCTGTTTATCGCTATCGCTTATCTGAAAACGGTAGATCCTACTTATTTAATAGTTTCGAATGTAAAACTAAGAACAGAAGCTGAGGGGGCTAAGATTGCCTCTTCCCTTGTGCGTAGTTTCGGGTTAGGAGGTTTAGCGGATTCGGACAATATTGACGATGAGGCGGCTGTTATGTCCTCACAATCGCATATGCGTGATATGATTTACGAGTTGGGATTATATACGACTTACGACTTGAAGAAATTCCCTTTCGATAAATCCATGTATAATACCTCTCCATTGGTTATTAGTGTCGATAGATCGGTTATGGATACTTTATCGATGCCTATTAAGTTTAAGATTGATGTAAAGGGTAAATCTGTTGAGGTAAAAGCCGAGATTGACGGGGATAAGGTAGGGGAGTTTCAGTTTAACTCATTACCTGCCGATGTTAAGACTCCCTATGGCAGTTTTTCTTTAAACTATTCGGGCAAATCTATTGGTAAAGATAGTTATACGATAGAAGTATTTTTATCAGGTTTAGACTATGCAGCTGAGAAGTTCCGAAGTCGGATTATGATTGGTGCAGCAGGTAATAGTTCGGATATAATCAGCTTGAGCGTTAGAGATGTAAATAGAGAACGGGGCAAAGATATACTGAATAAACTGGTAGAGTTATACAATATCGATGCAAAATCGGATAAGAACAGAGAAGCTGAAAATACTGCCGATTTTATAAAGGAGCGTATCAACCTTTTAGCTTCTGAATTGAACGATTTAGAGAAATATCTTGAAAACTTCAAGAAACAAAATAATATAACAGACATTACGGCTGAATCTACTGTCTTTATTGAGAAATACAATGATCTTCAAGAGAAAAATACGGAGATTGATATTCAATTGAGTATAGCCGATATGTTGGAGAATTTTATTTCTGACCCTAAAAATAAATATGAACTGATTCCGACTAATACGGCTGTTTCGAGTAATGCTTTGGAGGCAATTCGTTCATATAATGCTGCTTTATTGGAAAGGAGCCACTTGTTACAAAATAGTACAGATAAAAATCCTGCTGTTGTTGTAATGAATGAACAAATCGGATTACTGAGAAAGAATGTAGAAACCAGTATTCGCAATGCACGTAAAGATATTAGTATTCGCAAGAAAGATTGGGCAGGGCTTGAAGGAGAGATGCAATCTCGCATGTCAGAAATGCCCAGACAGGAACGTGAATATCTGGAGATTGAACGTCAGAGAAAAGTGAAATCAGACCTTTATATATTCTTGTTGACAAAAATGGAGGAAACTCAATTGACGTTGGCTTCGACTACGCCTAAAGCAAAAGTAATTGATGGAGCGTATAATATATGGAAACCTGTTGCGCCCCGTAAGATGATAACGTTGGGTATTGCTCTGCTTTTTGCGGCAATGATTCCTATTCTGATTATTTATCTGCTGGATATATTTAAAACTAAAATAGCATCGAAAGACGAATTGGAAGAGGCTACATCAGTGCCTGTCTTGGGTGAAATCTGTCTTGATAAAAATGCCGGAAATGTTGCTGTTGCCGAGGGCGTGAGTACTTCTACTGCCGAGTTGTTCAGGTTGGTGAGGACTAACCTTCAATTCCTGATGAAGAAAGATGATAAGGTAATCTTAGTAACATCAAGTGTGAGTGGTGAGGGTAAATCTTTCTTTACAGTCAATTTGGCATTATCGTTTTCATTGATTAAAAATAAAAAAGTGGTATTGGTCGGGCTGGATATTCGTAACCCGAAACTGACCGAATATTTAAGTATAAACAGAAAAGATGGTATGACCTTGTATTTGGCTTCGGATGATATGAAACCCGAAGAGATTATAATACATCGTCCCGATCTGCATCCCAATGTATATGTAGTTCCTGCGGGACCTATCCCCCCCAATCCATCGGAATTATTGCTGAATGATCGCTTGGAGGAAATGTTCACCTATTTGCGTGCGAACTTCGACTATATAATAGTTGATACAGCTCCTGTGGGAATGGTTTCCGATACATTCTGTCTCGATAGGATTTCCGATATAACGGTATACCTGTTTAGAGCAAATTATACAAACAAATCGTATCTGAAATTAGCAGAGTCGATTGTTGAAGAACAGAAATTGAAAAAACTGTCCATCGTAATAAATGGAACCACTACCAAAGCCGCTTATGGTTATGGATATGGTGCAAATACAGGCAAACCAAAATAACACAAGATATTGAGTAAAATAGTTATCACCAGAAAAGATGTTGTATGGGGATATGTAGCTCAAGGCTGTAATATTGGGGCTAATATTTTCATATTGCCTGCTATTTTTCGTTATTTACCATCCAATACGTTGGGTATTTGGTACATTTTTGTCAATCTCGGCATGTTTGCCACACTTATCGGTTTGGTGTTTCAGACCTCTTTTTCCCGCAATATATCTTATGCTTTTGGCGGTGCTACTTCTTTGATTAAAGAGGGTATTGATTCTGATGCCGATGTGTTGGGAGAATCTAATTTTCCACTGATCAAAAGCCTTATACATGCTATGCGTCGCTTTTATGGCTACGTGTCAGCTGTTATGATCGTTTTTCTGATACTGATTGGTTCGTTATATATTCGCCACTTGTCTAGAGATTTGCACGATCAGGATGTTATTATAACTTCTTGGATTCTCTATTCATTGAGTGTTGTAGCCAGTTTTTATTGTCTTTATTTCAGTTGTATACTTCAAGGACGCGGATATATTAAAGAATATAATCAGCTTGTCATCATCAACAGGTTGGTGTACATGGTTTTGGTTTTCGGACTGTTGTATTCGGGATATGGAATCTTAGGAATTGCAATAGCCAATTGTATCTCTACTATTATTAATTTTATTGTAGGAGATATTTTGGCATATAAAGATGGACTAAGACAAACTCTTAAACAAACTAAAATACAGGCTAAAGACCTCATGGGGATTATTTGGCAAAACACCTATAAATTGGGTTTGGCTAATATGGCATTATTTTTTTCCACAAGAGGAAGTCTGTTTTATGCTTCTTTGTTTTTGCCTCTGGCTACTGTAGCAAAATACGGGTTGAGTATACAGGTGGTAAATGTCTTTGGAAGTGTATCTTTACTTTATTACTATAGCTATTCAACTTATATTTCGCAAAGTTGGGTGACTAAAGAACTGGATGTTATTCGTCGTATTTATTCCAAGAGTCTGGTGCTTTTCTTATTCATATATATTGTAGGTTGTATTTCAATATTGCTTTTTGGTGATTGGGCGTTAGATTTTATTGGTAGTGGTACTACGTTTTTACCTACTTTGCCTTTGGCGTTATTATTTGTAGTGTACTTACTGGATTCTAATCAGACATTGGCGTTGAATTTAATATCTTCCGAAAATAAAGTACCTTATCTGGCATCATCTTTATGGTCGGCATTAGGGATTTTCATTCTGATACCTGTTTTTATTCGGTATTTTGATTGGGGAATTGTAGGAGCTATTTTAGCGGTTGGTGTTGTTCAGCTTTGTTATCAGAACTGGAAATGGGTTTTGACTGTTTCCGAAGGGTTTGGTATGAGCTATGTGCAGCAGATTAAGTACGGAGTGTCTAATTGGCTAGGTAAAGAAAGGAGCTGGTAATGAATGAAGTTTTAGAGAAAATAAGACGACCAAGTATATTCATTCTGTTATTGATTCTCAATCTCAGATTCCTGTTTACGGTTGTGTTGGGGGAAAGGCAAGAGATATTGACTATTCTCACTTTTTTCTTTTTCCTTTTGTCGTTCGATTATACAGCCATGCGTCGGGAGTATTTATATTGGTTGGGGATACTTATTATCGTATCTCTGGCACAATTCACACCTTATAAACAGAATGTGCTGACCCCTATTGTTTTGATGCAATGTATATCGACACTTAATCTTAAAACCTATTTACGATACAACATAATTATATTGGGAGGCACAGCCTTGTTAATGCTTCTGTTTGTGGGAACAGGACAGATGATTCAAGCGGAAGCCATCAGTACAATACGCATACGTTACGATTTTGGCTACGGACATCCCAATGCAGCGGCACTTTATTATTGGGGACTGTTTATTTCGATATTGTTATATTGTTATGTCTCCAAGTATCGTAATTTTATATGGATACTCCTGGCCTTTTTGCTTTTAGTATCTACTTATTTGTATGTGGAGACCGACTCACGTAGCTTTATTTTTGCAGTAATAAGCTTTATTCTGGTCTTGTGTTATTTTAGTTTGCGATCAAGATTTAAACGAGATTACAGAATCGGTTATTCCCGATATGTACTATATCTGTTGCCGATCGTATTTGTGGTATTGACTATTTATTTTGCCATAAATGTGAATGATTATCCTGTCTTAAATATACTGTTAAGCAAGAGACTTACTTTATATAAAGAGTTATTGGATGGGTTAACCCCTTTGCAATATCTTTTGGGTACAACGGCATTCGATTATATTATCGTTGATAACTCGTATCTGCATTTGTTATTCGAAGCAGGAGTTTTAGTCTTTGTTTATTTTGTGTGGCTATGGTTCTTTGCGGTAAAAAATATGGTAAAACAGCAGAGTTTTATTTTAATAGCGGTTTTTATCAGCTTTTTGGTATACGGATTGATGGAATCGTTGTTATTATATAGTGTGATAATTGGTAATAATATTTTCTGGGTATTATTATATCGTTATCGATACGAGGAAGATGAGTTATTTGATCCTGAGTCGAAGGTAGATTGAATATAATCATATGTGTTTGAAATAATGAGCGACTATTTTGTTATATAATAATCTGTTGAATTAAAGAACAACTCGAAAAATGAAAATAGTATATTGTCTCATCGATTCATCTCAAGCGGGAGGAATGGAGCGTAGCATCTGTTGCAAGGCTAATTACTTTGCAGATGTTATGGGATATGATGTGACTATAATTGCAACAGATAGGGAATCAAGAGAGAATTTTTTTGACTTCTCTTCTAAAATACATTTTTTCGATTTATGCATAAATTATCGAGAGTTAGATGGACTACCTTTCTTCAAACGACTAAAGAATCAGATACAAAAAAGAAAAGAACATAGACTCCGCTTAGAACAGATTCTGAAAAAAATACAAGCCGATATAGTCGTTTCGACTTGTACGCATGAAGTTTCTATGCTGTGTAAGATGAAAGATGGTAGTCGGAAAATAGCTGAGAGCCATTTATCTAAAGACCATAAAAAAGTAGATGTGAGTTTAAGTAATCAATCGTTATTATCTAAGATTTTTACTTTGATAACTGATTTTCGGAGAAAGCGATTCCTCAAATATTACGATGCTTTGGTAGTACTTTCCGAAAGTGAAAAAAGACTTTGGAAAGGGTTTAATAATCGTATTGTGAGTATTCCTAACTCTTTGCCTTTCTTTTACGATTCCACTACGGACTGTACCCAAAAGAGAGTAATAAGTGTAGGACGTTTGAGTAAAGAAAAGGGTTTTTCATATCTGATTGATGCGTGGCGATCAGTCTCTCAAAAATATTCCGATTGGGAATTAGTAATTTTCGGGAACGGTGTTGAGCTTGAAATCTTACAAAAACAAATTTCAGATTTAGGACTAAAAAATAATATCCGAATACATTCTTCGGTGAAAAATATTTCAGATGAATATCTGAAAAGTTCTCTCTATGTGATGCCTTCAATAAGCGAGGCATTTGGCTTGGTTCTTCCTGAGGCTATGTCTTGCGGATTGCCTTGTATTGCTTTTAAGTGTTCGGATGGATTATCTGAAATCATAAAGGATGATGAGAACGGCTTTTTAGTGGAAACTAGAAATATAGATAAACTGTCTGAGAAAATATCTTTTTTAATTGAGAACGAGCAATTAAGAAAGCAAATGGGGCAAAATGCAAGAGCAAGCATACAGCGTTTTCTCCCTGAGAATATTATGCCTCAATGGATAGACTTATTTTCTAAGATTATAAAACAGTAAATGAAAGTACTTCAGATCAATAAATATCCATCACTAAAAGGGGGAACGGAGACTGTTTTATTTGAGACAATCCGTTTACTTAAAGAGTCTGGATATGAAGTGGTACTCTTATCAACAGATGAGGGAGAGATTACTTATGCACCTACTTATACAATTTCATATCCTGATCGTAATGCTTCGTTAATAAAAAGAGTGTCTAATTTGCCTTCTTTTTTTTATAATAGGTCTGCGGTTAAAGTTTTAGAATCTGTTATCAAAAAAGAAAAGCCAGACATTGTACATATCCATTTATATCACAATAGTTTTTCCAATTCGATAGTACCTGTTCTAAAAAAGCATAATATTCCTGTTGTCATGACTTTACATGAATATCGTCAGATTTGCCCATCTTATTTATTGTTGGATAAAAATCAGCATATTTGCGAGAAATGTATTGATGGAAATTATTTCCATTGTATGTTTACACAATGTGCTAAGGGTAGTTTAATTGAAAGTTCCCTTTTAACGATGGAAATGTTTTATAGGCGAATGTTTTATAAAACAGAAAAGTATGTCGATAAATTTATTTGTCCGAGTGATTTTGTTTATCGGAAGCATTTATCTTTTAATAAAAAAATAGCAGATAAGTCTGTTGTGATTTATAATCCGGTTAAAAAAATTTCTTTAGAGAATATAAATAAAGGTGATTATCTGCTGTATTTTGGGAGATTGTCCCATGAAAAAGGAATTCAGACATTGCTATCAGCTATGAAACAATTGCCGGATGTAAAGTTGAAAATAGCAGGTGTTGGTGATTTACTTTTTAATGATATTCCCCCGAATGTAGAGTTATTAGGATTTAAAAGACAGGAAGAATTAGTGTCAATTATAAGGAAGGCTTTATTTGCTGTTGTTCCTTCTCGAAGCTATGAAACATTTGGGTTGTCGTGTACCGAAAGTTTATCACAAGGTACTCCTGTTATAGCTTCAAATATAGGGGCTATTCCAGAGATTGTAGAGCATCGCAAAAATGGTTTTCTTTTTGACGTAGGGAATGTCAGCAGTTTAGTGAAAACTATTTCAGAGGCAATATCTTTGTCAGATGAAGAATATATCCACATGGCAGAGGCAGGACAGCAGAGTCTGATTAAATTTTCAGCAGATAAGTATATAAAGAGTTTACTGTCTATATACAAAGAATTGATTAGTAAATGAAAATAGCCATATTAGGAACCAGAGGCATCCCCAATAATTATGGAGGATTTGAGCAGTTCGCAGAATACCTGTCTGTCGGATTGGTCGAGCTAGGACATTCTGTGACAGTATATAATGCGCATTTTCATGAATACGATCAGCCGGAGTTCAGATGTGTTACCATCAGAAAGATATATAGTCCTGAGAAGCAAATAGGTGCGGCCGCTAATTTTGTATATGACTACCTGTGTATGAAGGATGCTTTGAAACAGGATTTTGATATTATTTACGAAGCCGGCTACCATAGTAATGCACCCTCTTATTATTTGCTAAAGAAAAATTCGCCCATTGTAATAACCAATATGGATGGGATAGAATGGAAAAGAAGCAAGTGGAATTATTTTACTCGTCAACTGATTAAGAAACTGGAGAAAATAGCAGTTCGTAAATCTGATTATTTAGTTTCCGATAATTCAGCAATCCAAGAATATTATAAGAAAGAGTTTAATGCAGAATCGTTTTGTATTGCTTATGGGGCTGACATAGTTGAACACTTCGATAAGGAGTTGCTATCTCCCTATAATGTGACAGCTAATAATTATTTTCTCGTGATCGCCCGTTTAGAACCTGAGAATAATATCGAAATGATTCTTGATGGATACGTCTTATCGAATGATTCCCGTCCATTTTTGGTAATCGGTAATGCGGGAACAAAATATGGAAGATTTCTTCAAGCAAAATATCGCAATACTAATATTCATTTTCTGGGTGCAGTGTATAAAAAAACGGTATTGGATAGCCTTCGCCATTATTGCACTCTGTATTTTCACGGGCACTCTGTGGGAGGTACCAATCCTTCATTGTTAGAAGCAATGGCTTCTCAAGTGTTGATTGCTTCACATGATAACGAGTTTAACAAAGCGGTGTTGAACATTAATGCTTTATACTTTGTTAAGGATACAGAAGTCGCCTCTGTGATTTGTAATATTAATTCTTTAGGTGACGAAAAAAAGAAGATTTTTATAGAGAGTAATAAAGCACAAATTATCAATAAATATTCGTGGAAGTCAATAGTGTTTCGGTATGAGAGTCTATTCAATGAGATTCTGAAAAAGAAATAGTATTAGATTTAAGGATTCTATATGCAATGTTAACAAATATTTCAGTTTGCAGCATGCTGTATTTATATGTTATGTAGCATTATTTGTGTTTTTTGCAACCTTAAAATCTCGAAAAATTAGATCGTAATTGGTATTCAGTAGATTACTAGATATAAAAAAATTCTATCTGATTTTAATAACTTAAAAGAATGATTCCTTAGATACTATCTCTTATATTTGTAATATGAAAGAATTTACGTCCCATATAGATTACCTGATACAGAAGCATGACTGTGTGATTATACCGGATTTTGGAGGTTTTGTATTGAATCGTGAAGTGGCTAAAATAGCTGCCGATGGTTCTATTACACCACCAAGGGTTACCGTTGGTTTTAACCCCGATCTTAAGTATAACGATGGTTTGTTGGCGGAGTCATATATGAATGCATATTCTATATCATATGATATTGCTTGCAAACGTATCGGAGATGTGGTGAAGAGGTTGAATACGATCCTTGCTTTAAGACAACCCATACAATTAGGATTGTTGGGTAAATTGTCACAAGAAACGGATGGCCGTTTGAGCTTTGAGCCTAATCATAATATCTCAGCCTCTCATTCAGAAACATTTGGATTGTCGGTGCTGGATATTAGAAGATTGGTTGATATTCAGGAAATACAGAAAGTATCTATTGTCAATAATAGACGCTCGATTTATAAAAGAGTATTTGCCGGAGTTGGTGCAACTGCAGCGGCTATTCTGGTCTTTTTTGTCACTTCTACTCCTATTTCTGAGAACGAAAACAATAATGTACAGAAATCAGGATTTTTTACAGATTTGATTTCGGCTTCCGCTAACCATTCAAATTCTATCGAAATTTTATCTGATAGTTCATTAGATATCTCTTCTCTGGAGGAAATTATAAGTGAAACCGATGTTGAAGCTCCGATTACAGAAGTTGAGGTAAAGAAAGAAGAACCTAAAATAGAAAAGGTTGTTCCTGCTGTTACTCAAAAAGCAGAACCTGCAAAGGTTGCCAAAGCTACTACTGTTGCAGAAACTCCTACCGTGAAGAAGGCTGTTGAACCAAAATTCTTTGTTATAATAGGTAGTGCTGGCAGCAAATCAGAAGCACAAAAAGCTCTTAAGACGTTTAAGGATAGAGGATATAAGGATGCTAATATAGTTAATTCAGGAGACCGTAATAGAATATATGTAGCGTCTTTTGAAGACAAAGCTCAAGCTGAGAAATACTTGGCTTCATTTAAGAAGAGTAATCCCAAATTAAACGATGCTTGGGTGTTTACAAAGAGAAATTAATATATCCTATATTATAGAAATAAAAAAGAGCTGTCTGTAAAGGCAGCTCTTCTTATTTGTACATATTACTTTACTTGAAGAGGTATTCCCGAAACCATCAGATATACCTTATTGGCTTTAGATGCAATATATTGATTTATCCACCCTTGCAGATCCATAAATAATCTTTGTGCTTTATTTTCAGACGTTCCTCCTAATCCGATTTCATTACTAACGAAAATAAATTGAGCTTCTTGCTGAATTAGCTTATCAAACTCTTCCTTTATCATAGCTAGAGATAAATCTACATCCGAATTGTTGTCAAAGAAAAAGTTTGTAGCCCATAAAGTAACGCAATCTACCAATACAACCCTGTTTTCAAGCCGATGGTTGCTTAATTGCTTCTCTTCTTCTATATTAGTCCATTCAGTGCCTCTGTCTGCTTTGTGGCGTTCGATACGCTTTTGGTGTTCTTCGTCCCAAATTCGCGAAGTTGCCAGATAGACCGGGTTTTCAGATAATGATAGAGCTATTTGCTGAGCATAGCTGCTTTTTCCGGATCGTTGTCCTCCTGTGATAAATATAATTTCTTTAGCCATTTAGTCATCATTCTTTTTACGTTTATATAAAAAGTCGTGCCAGCGTTCTTCATCTGTTCCTTCTTGAAACATATCGAATCGAGCCATCGTAAAGAAAAGATCAGACAGACGGTTTATAAATTGCAGTATATTTGCCGGAACTTCATCTTGTTTATTCAACGTCCATAAACGGCGTTCGCTTCTTCTTGCAATGGTTCTGGCCAATTGTAAATGAGCTGAAGCAAGTGTTCCTCCCGGTAAAACGAAGGTCTTACTTTCGCCCATTCTGTCAGTCATACTATCCATACATACTTCACAGAATTTGGCAAGATCTTCGGGGAGCTTATTCGGATTCTTTTCCCGCATTTCGGAAGGAGTTGCCACATGAGACATAACCACCATTAATTCGGTTTGAATCTTGAATAATATAGCCTGAAATTCATGTTCTCGTGGAAGGTATGCCCGTACTACACCGATCATCGAATTTAATTCATCTATCGTTCCGTTAGCTTCGATACGAATATCATCTTTATCTACTCGTTGACCTCCATGTATGCCTGTTTTGCCTTTATCGCCACCTTTAGTATATATTTTCATGATCAATTTAATTAAGTAAAGGAAATATATTGGTAATACTCAATACGATGATTATTAAAATCATAAGTATTTCTGTTCGTTGATTTATGTTGACTGCTACCTGCATATCTTCAGTAGTAATAGCTCTGTCTGTAGTTCCTATATAGGGTTTATCCACTAATTGACCAAAATAATAGTTTGGTCCTCCAAACCGGCAATTGAGGATACCTGCTAAAGCTGATTCGGGATATCCTGAATTCGGACTGGCATGTTGTGATCCATATTTAGAAATGAAAGATAGTAAAGACAGCCTACTGCTGACAATGAGCATTAATAGGGCAGTTAATCGGGCAGGAACATAATTGGCAATATCATCGATATGTGCTGCCCAACATCCAAAATCTTTGTACCGTTCGTTTTTGTATCCGATCATCGAATCCAGTGTATTGATCATTTTATAGGCGACCATACCCGGTACTCCTAATAATAGGTACCAGAAGAGTGGTGCTATAACTCCATCGCTCAGATTCTCGGATAAAGTTTCGAGTGCAGCTGTCCGTATTTGCTGGGGCGATAATTGAGATGTATCTCGTCCGACAATTCGGGCGACCTGTTTGCGTCCGTCTTCTGTCGATTTGTCGGTTGCGATGAAAACGTCTCTCACTTCATCTGCAAGAGTTTTTCCTGCCAGACAGAAGAATACCATTATGGCATTGAATCCTATCGCTAAATATGGATTTATAGAGATCAGCCCTTTATTTAGATAGAGGAAAAGAAGAAAGCATCCTACAATCAAAAATATAGAAAAAGCTGCCCCTTTGAATATTTTGGACCTACCTTTATTCAATAATTTTTCTCCCCTTGCTATTATTTTCCCAAAGGCTACAACCGGATGAGGGAGTGACGACGGGTCGCCAAACAACCGATCTGCAATCCATCCAATAATAAGTGGTATTATCAGTAAAAGAATACTACTATTGGTATATTCTAAAGTCATAACAGTCTTTGTTTTTTATACTACCCAATCAATAGAGAGGTCTGAGACCTTGTCCATTCTCTGATCGCTTTTACTAGTAGGTTATTATTTGATTCTTCTTGCACTGCAATGCGAAGGTAGCTTTCATTCAGTCCTCTGAAATTAGCAGCATCTCGAATTAGAAAGCCGTACTTTTCTACTAGATACTTTTTGAGATCAGCAGCCTTGCCTAGTTCTAATTGGCACAGAAAGAAGTGCATTCCCGAAGTATATACTTTGATTCCCGATATTTCCGCCAATTGCTTTTGTACACGTTGAGACTCTTGTAAATAATCAGAGAAATCATACGACACATTGTCTAATAAATATAAACCTGCTAATTGAGCCAATTGATTCACTGACCAAGGCATGCTGTAATGCTTTATCTTGTCTATCTTATTTTTTTGAGCAGTAATATAGCCCAAGCGTAATCCGGGAATTGCATAGCATTTGGTTAAAGAATGAAGCAAAACGACATTGTTGAATTTCAATGCTTGCGAAGCACTCCAAATTATTTGGTTAGTAAATGCTGCATACGATTGATCTATAACAAAGCAAGTGTTCGGATTATTTGATATTATTCTTGCCAGGTATTCTTTGTCGTATATTTCGCCTGTCGGGTTATTCGGATTACACAACCATGCCAATTGTGTGTAGGGCTGAATATCTTCTAATGAATCGATATAGTAGAGATTGTGGTCATGTATCTCGCAAGCATCCTCATATTCTCTGAATGTTGGGATCAGTACCGCAGTTTTACTCTCTCTAAACGCTTGGGCAATGAGGTAGATTGCCTCTGTAGCTCCGTTTGTAACGCCTACTTCATCCTTTGAGATTCCCAACTTTTGTCCGATCAACTTTCTCAATGTCAGTGCATCGGGTTCAGGATAAGAATGTATTGAAGAAATATTTGTCCACAGATACTCTTTCAGGTCTTTCAGATCAAACTTATTGTATACATTAGAGCTGAAATTACTTACAATCTTGTGGTCGAATTGATAGGCGTCATCGCCATGTCCTGTTATCATCTCAGGTCGTCAATATTTTATACACCAAATCCATATTTACATTTTTGCGTACATGGTCGGCCAATTTATTATACTGTTCTTCTTTGTATGCTTTAAAATCGAAAGGTTCACTTGATAATTTTTCAGCATAAGGTTCGAGTAAAAAATCAATGAATGCTCCGTTATCTAAGATACCGTGGATGTATGTGCCGAAGCATTTTCGGTTAAGGTAAAAGCCATCGGTAGTTCCGTCGGTCAAACGATTGAGGGGATTTTCTTTAGCACCTTCAACAGGAACTGTTGTACCCATGTGTATTTCGTAGCCTTCGCATGACGACTCAGAATCAAGAAACGAAAATTGAACTTGCCGTGTCACTTTTTCGCCTTGCATTTCCGTAGAGATAGGCAGAAGTCCTAATCCCGGTAATCGTTCTATTGATCCTTCTACATGCAATGGGTCGCATACTTCCTGTCCCATCATTTGGTAGCCACCGCAAATACCCATCACTGTGGCTCCATCTTTATGGGCTTTGACTATACTTTGGGCAACACCATTGCGTCGTAATTCGTAGAGATCCGAAAGTGTACTTTTACTTCCCGGAATTAGTATTATATCGGCTTTCTCAATTTCATCTGTATTATTAGTATAATATAAATGAACACGGGGATCGCGTTCGAGCATATTGAAATCGGTGAAATTGGACAAGTGCCTGAGCAGTATAACCGCAACATTTACTTTATCGTGCGATGCCTGTAGATTCTTGGTTTGAAGCATTACAGAATCCTCTTCTTCGATGTAAATATCTTTGTAATAAGGCACAACTCCTATGACGGGAATCCCACAAAGGTCTTCTATTATCTTTACACCCGATTCAAAGAGCCTCATGTCGCCTCTGAATTTATTGATAAGAATGCCTTTGGTATGTTTTCGTTCTTCTTCCGTCATAAGCATTATGGAGCCGTAAACACTAGCAAATACTCCGCCACGATCGATATCTGCCACCAGAATAACATCAGCTCCTGCATGTATAGCCATAGGGAGGTTTACAATATCGGTTTCGCGTAGATTTATTTCTGAAACACTTCCTGCACCTTCCATTACGATGGGATTAAACCGCTTTTCTAAACGATCAAATGCATCATTTACTGCATTTCGGAGAACATCACGCCCTTCTTTCTTGAAGTACTGATAAGCACTTTGGTTCCCATATGGTTTTCCGTTTAATACTACTTGAGCTACTTTATCGGTAGTCGGTTTCAGTAGCAACGGGTTCATATCCGTATGGCAAGGAATACCTGCGGCTTCTGCCTGCACGGCTTGTGCCCGTCCTATTTCCAGCCCTTCGGGGGTTGCGAAAGAGTTGAGAGCCATATTTTGAGCTTTAAAAGGTGCGGGATGATAACCATCTTGCAAAAATATGCGACAAAAAGCGGCTGCAATTACGCTTTTGCCAACATCACTGCCTGTTCCGGCAAACATGATTGGTCGGAGTTTCTCCATGAGATCAAATACTAGTCTAAATTTAGATACAAAGGTATGAATTTGCGCTTAAGTAGGAGTCAAGTATTGAATGATATATTTCAGAATTGGAACAATCTCCGGTTGTTATGTTTGTCAAGACAGATAAAAGGTGTGTGCCTTTAAAAGGTACGTGTTTGATCGATTTGTTTCTACAAAAGAATCTGTAATGAATTATGTACCAGCTTAAATTATCACTCTGTATAGTATATCTGACTATGTCATAGTTAAAAGAACAAAAAAGTTCCCATTTGTTCAAAAAACGTTATTCAGTAAAGAAATAAATGTTAATTTTACACCACCTATAAATTCGAAGCCGTAAATACTGATTGAGCCAACATCTCGACTTGCTGTTTACCTGAATTTAATAGTATACTATGAAATAATTTACTGTAATCTATATACGAAAAATAATTATAATTAACCATATAAAAAATATTCCAAAACCATGAAAACTGCTGCAATCCAAGAAAAATTTCAGTCATTATTTGGCGAAGGTGGTGTAATATACACTGCTCCCGGACGTATTAACCTGATTGGTGAACATACCGATTATAACGGTGGATTCGTATTGCCGGGTGCCATAGACAAAGCTATGTATTGTATAATAAAACCCAATGGTACACCTGACAGGGTAAGAGCATATGCTTTAGACCTCGAAGAGATGGACGAATTTGGATTAGATGATATTCCAATCAAACAATGGGGTAAATATATTTATGGAGTATGTCTGGAAATGATCAAGAGAGGAGCCAAGATACAGGGCTTTGATGTTGTGTTTGCAGGAGATGTGCCATTAGGTGCAGGAATGTCTTCTTCGGCAGCACTCGAAAGTTGTTTCGGATTTGCCTTGAATGATATGTATAACTTAGGTTTCGACCGTTTCGAACTAGCTAAAATAGGACAAGCTACCGAGCATAACTATGTAGGTGTAAAATGTGGTATCATGGATCAGTTTGCATCCTGCTTCGGAAAAGAAGGATCGCTTATCCGTCTAGATTGTCGATCATTAGAATACGAATATGTACCTTTCAATCCTAAAGGATATCGATTGGTTTTAATCAATACATGCGTGGAGCATGAGCTGGCATCTTCTGCTTACAACAAGCGTAGAGAGTCGTGTGAAAATGCAGCCTCATATATCCGTAAATATCATCCCGAAGTAGAATTCTTGAGAGATGCTACATTAGATATGTTGAAAGAAGTAGCTAACGAGGTAAGTGCAGAGGATTATATCCGTGCAGAATTTGTGATCGAGGAAATTCAACGACTGTTGGATGCTTGTGAAGCACTAAAGAAAGGTGATTATGAAACTGTCGGCAAAAAAATGTATGAAACTCATATCGGCTTAAGCCGTAAATACGAAGTGAGTTGTCCTGAATTGGATTTCTTAAATGATGTTGCCCGTCAGTGCGGTGTAACTGGCTCTCGTGTTATGGGTGGAGGTTTCGGAGGTTGTACCATTAATCTTGTGAAAGATGAGTTACATGATGGTTTTATCAAGCGTGCAACCGAAAGCTACGAACAAAAATTCAAAATCAAACCTAAGGTTTATGATGTGATAATCAAAGACGGTGCAAGAAAATTGTAAGATAGCCGACCTTTGGATTATTCTGTTAAGTAAAACACATATAGAAAGTTATAATACCAAAATATAGCAATACATATTTTTTGGTACTTATAAAAAATCACAGATAGTCGATAAATTTTATTTATAATTGAGGTTTGACTTATTTAAATAATTGCTACTTTTGTTTTCTAAAGAAAGCTCTTTATGTCTAAAAAAAGTTTTTCATAAAGAGCTTTTCAGCATATAGGTCGTATTTAATATGTATAGCCTTGTTTTCAAGGGGTAACTGTCAAATAGACTTATGCTTACCAAAATAATAAAAGGTCTGAGACCTAAAACTGATTAATTATAAATAAAATTATCCTATGCATAACTGGTTTGAATGCAAAGTTTCCTACGATAAAACGATGGAAAACGGAACGCTGAAGAAAGTAACCGAACCTTATTTAGTGGATGCTTTGTCATTTACAGAAGCCGAAGCTCGTATAATAGAAGAGTTGAAGCCATATATATCCGGAGATTTTACAATTGCTGATATCAAGCGAGCTAAATTAGCTGAATTATTCTTTAACGAAAATGGCGATCGCTATTTTAAAACTAAGATCTATTTTATCACACTGGATGAAAAGAGCGGAACTGAAAAGAAAACAGCAGTGAGTATGTTGGCTCAGGCTTGTGATCTTAAAGAAGCTTTGGCTGTGATTGAAAAAGGAATGGAAGGTACCATGGCTGATTATGTGATTGCATCAATCAATGAAACTATGCTTATGGACGTTTTTCCTTACGAAACAGCAGAGAAGACGAAGATAGAATATCTGAAAGAAGAATAAATATGAGTATAAGTGCAAACCTGGATGCTGTAAAATCTTTACTGCCCGAAGGCGTAAAGTTGGTAGCGGTGTCTAAGTTTCATCCCAAAGAAGCTTTAGAGAAAGCTTATGCAGCAGGGCAACGGGTCTTTGGAGAGAGTCGGGTGCAAGAACTTGATAGTAAGCAGGAGGTTTTACCGAGAGATATCGAGTGGCATTTAATAGGGCACCTACAGACTAATAAAATAAAGACAGTAGTCCCTTATATTCATACAATTCAGAGTATCGATAGTTGGAAAGTATTATCTGAAATCGATAAATCGGCATCCAAAGTAGGTCGCAAAATAAATTGTTTGCTTGAAATCTATATTGCTCAAGAGGATAGTAAGTATGGTTTTACTTTTGATGAGTGTCGAGATTTACTGGAAAATGAAGATTGGAAAGCTCTGAAGAATATTCAGCTTGCAGGTGTAATGGGGATGGCAACCAATACTGATGATGAAAATCAGATTAGGCAAGAATTCAGATCACTAAAGGTGTTCTTTGA
Source organism: Dysgonomonas sp. HDW5A (assembly GCF_011299555.1). Taxonomy (NCBI): domain Bacteria; kingdom Pseudomonadati; phylum Bacteroidota; class Bacteroidia; order Bacteroidales; family Dysgonomonadaceae; genus Dysgonomonas; species Dysgonomonas sp. HDW5A. The sequence goes on from NZ_CP049857.1 coordinate 2,476,916, forward strand.
TGAGCTTAAACAGAAGTATTTTAAGTATGACTCCTGTTTCTGTGAGATATCTATGGGTATGTCGCACGATTATAAGATTGCTATTGAAGAAGGATCAACTATAATCAGAGTAGGGACATCTATTTTTGGAGAAAGAGAATATTAAGGTCTCCGACCTTTTTATTGCTTAGGTAAGTAGATAACCGAAGCATGTTATGACTAAACAATATTGCAGTAATATTTGCTGCCTTTAAATTGATAATATCCATTAGTTAATAATGGTCATTTATTTTATCGCATATGAACATACAACAGTTGGAATACATTATTGCGGTTGACAATCATCGTCATTTTGCAAAAGCTGCCGAGGCATCTTTTGTGACGCAACCCACATTGAGTATGATGATACAGAAACTTGAAGACGAGTTGGGGGTGAAAATCTTTGATCGTAGTCAATTGCCTGTGCAACCGACACCTATCGGGACTCAGATAATAAATCAGGCTCGTGTTATAGTGTCACAAGTGAAGCAGGTGAAAGAAATAATACAAGAGGAAAAAGGAATTGTAAAAGGCGTCTTTAAGTTGGGAATTATTCCGACTATTGCCCCTTACCTTCTTCCTAAACTAATGCTTAGACACGAAGAAAACGGATACGATATAGAGCTCTTTATAGAAGAGACTACAACAGGGCAAATTATTGATGCCCTCCTTAATGGATCATTGGATGGAGCTATTTTGGCAACACCTTTGAAGAATGATAAGATTAAAGAGCATCCTATCTATTACGAACGATTTTATGCTTATGTTTCACCTCGTGAAACTTCTTTGTATGCCAAAAAAGAACTCGAAGAGGATGATCTGAATATTAATCGTTTATGGTTACTTGAAGAAGTTCATTGCTTCCGCAGTCAAATATTGCGTATTTGTAACCTGCGTAAACGTAAGAGTTCTCATTCACTATTTACTTACGAGGCCGGTAGTATCAGTACATTGATAAATATTGTGGATAACAACAGTGGTTTAACCATTATCCCTGAGATGGCTATTGAGCAGCTTAACGATAAGCAAAAGCAAAATATCCGCCCATTGAAAGGTATATCTCCTGTTCGTGAGATTAGTCTTGTTACACGTAAAGAATTCTTACGCGAACGAGTTCTAGGTATTATTATTGACGAAGTAAAAGGGTCAGTACCTCCCGCTTTATTGAATGAGGATTTAAGAAAATTTGTTGTGGATATTTAATCTGCTATATATCGATATACTTAAAAAGGAGGTCAATTCGATCTCCTTTTTTATTTGTGTAAAGAATGTATCGAAAACTTGAAATTGCTATCTTTTCTTATTCTCGTTTTTCGAGGGTCTTCCTGTTCTTTGTCCAAATACGCAATTCTCGGAGAGATAAGAATGAGGCAATTTCTTCTTGTTTGATCTCTATAGTTTGCCTATAAATGCAGTCTCCTGTGGCGTTTAAATAGGCTTTTGTTGACCTATTTTTATGATCTTTTAGCTAGAATAAGTCTTGCTTTTGTCTCAGTTTAAAAGTGTTTTTCTACTCGTTTTAAATTCGTTTTCTTGTTTTTTAATTCTTTGTAATTATAGTAGTATGTCTATCTATAATATTTGCTCATTTTTAATTAATATACTTTTATATAAAAGTGGTTGTGTGTTCTTGGGTGTGTTTGTAATTGCTTGTTTATAATGCGTTTATCTTAGTCTCTTTCTTTCAAATAGTCTTTTCGAGATTGTTTGATAAACAAGGACGCTGAAAAAACAAAGTCCGGATGCAACTAAGAAAAGTACCTCAAAAGAGTATATTCCCGATATGTATCCACCCACTAACATACCTAATGCTAAACCTAAATCGAAGCCTACTAGATATGTAGAATTAGCTGTTCCTCGTTGATTGTTCTCTGCCATGTTTATATAGAGTGTTTGAAGTGCAGGAAACATCATCCCAAAACCTATTCCGATGAATAATCCGGATACACAAAAGGCAACAATATTATGGATTAAGGCAAAGCCTAAAAATGCGATGGCAACAATTCCCATTGCCGAAGTATTAACTAAATGGATGTATCCTTTATCTACCATACGTCCAGAGAAAATGCGGGAGACAATAATCCCTCCGGCCCAGAATAAGAAAAATATACCGGCGTTAGGTATATTTATTTGTTTACCATATTGAGCCACGAACGGTCCGATAGTGCCCCATGCGAAACTCGGAAGCAATTGGTTTAGAAATATGGGCCAGGCAGGGAGTAAAAAGAACCGATCAAAAGATACCTTCTCTCGTTCCAGCTTTGGACGTTCGGGTGCTTTGATAAATGATGCAGCTGCAATCCCGAGGATTCCCATAAAGATGGCACAATACAGCAAAATCTGGAAACTATAGTTCTGATAGATGTGAATCGCAATAAAAGGGCCTATAGCCATAGCTACGTTCATGAAAGTGCCAAAGTATCCTATTCCCTCTGCTCTTCGCTCAGATGGCACTAAATCGATTGCAAGAGTGCTTGACGATACGGTTGATAATCCCCAGGTAATACCATGAAAGAATCTAACGATTACAAATACAAAGATGGTGACCGCATAAAAATACCCGAAAAATATGGCAACATAACAGATAAAGCTAATCAACAGGATTTTTTTTCGGGAATATAAATCGACCAGGTAGCCCGAGAAAGGTCTGATCATCAGAATTGCAATGGCATACGATGCAAGCACAATTCCCGTTTTGGTTTGCGGAACGCCCAGATGTTCGGTGATGTATAGAGGGATGGAAGGCATCAGCAGATTAAAGGAGCATGCCATCAGGAAATTTGCTACGCAAACGTTCAGATAACTTAAAGTCCACAATTTAGGTTTAGAAGACGATTCCATATTTTATTCTTTATTGTCCGAGATTATAGAACGATATAAATTATTTATGACAATCACTAGCTTAAATAGTTAGCGTTAAATATTTAATGCGATATTTCATCAGCATAACTGTCTCTAGTTGTTATACTTGCCAAAGCAATAAAAAGGTCTGTGGCCTTAGTTATACAATAGGGTGACAAGAGTTACAAAAAGTAAACAAAAGTGACCGGTAAATGATGCATAAGTGTCACTTTTGTAGATTTTATAAGTGTTTGTAATTCAGATCCCTATTTTCAAAAAGGTTACAAAGGTTACAAAAGTGACACTTTTTTACGAGTTATATTTTCTCTTGCTCATGCTTGTTACTTTACTTATATTATAGATAAACAATTCAACTTAGTTGATGATTCGCATTATTACTGAAATCATAAATAAGGTCTGAGACCTTAACAAAATCAGCATATATTTTGTTTCTGTTTTGCACAACGAAGTTATAATCTTTTCTTCAAAGAAACAGGAGTTTATAGAAGGGAAAATGCGTATATTTTGTACCAATCAAGAAAAAGGTTTATTTTTGTTTAAATATCAATCTCAGAAAATGCAAGCATCACTTATTCTTATCCCTGTTCCATTAGGCGAAACTCCCATTGAGCAGGTTTTACCTGATTACAATAGAGGACAGATTCTTTCCATAAAGTATTTTATTGTTGAGAACATACGTTCGGCACGTCGTTTCCTGAAAAAGACAGATGCTTCGATAAATATTGATGATCTTACTTTTTATGAGTTGAACAAGCATACGAATCTGGAGCAGATAGAAGCTTATCTTCAACCCATTGCCAATGGCTATTCAGTAGGTGTCATCTCGGAGGCCGGATGCCCGGCTATTGCAGATCCCGGAGCGGATATTGTTGCCATTGCCCAACGCAAAAACATTAAAGTAGTTCCCTTGGTCGGCCCTTCATCAATCTTGATGTCATTGATGGGCTCAGGCTTCAACGGACAAAGTTTTGCTTTTCATGGATATTTGCCCATTGATGCAGGCGAGCGCCTTAAGAAGATCAAGCAACTTGAGCAACGTATATACAATGAGCAGCAGACCCAGTTGTTTATCGAAACGCCTTACCGAAATCATAAACTGGTTGAAGACCTCATTAAAAATTGTACGCCTTCTACTAAGCTTTGCATTGCCATGAATATTACATGTGAAGACGAATATATCAAGACTCTCTCCATTAAAGAGTGGGCAAAGCGATTGCCCGATATGAACAAGAAACCATGTATCTTCTTATTATACAAATAAAGGATTGAAACCTTTTGGCTTTTTTAGCTATACGGTTTCTAATCATATTAAATTACTTACAATCTGATAACTTAAAACGAATATGAAAATCAAAAACATCGGATTAATTTTTCTAATTTCTTTCTTTTGTACAGCATTGTATGCACAACAAGAAAAGTCAGCATCTAATAACGAACCGCTACGTTTAGGAGTTGTAGGATTATCTCATGGACATCTGTGGGAGGTAATAAGCAGGCTCGATCGGAATGATTTTAAAGTCGTAGGAGTTGCCGAAAAAAATACGGCATTGTGGAATAACAAAGCTTTAAAAGAAAAAGTAGCGAGCGATCTGTTTTTTCAGGATCTGGATGAAATGCTTGTAAAAACCAAACCTCAGGCTGTTATTGTTTACGAGAGTATTTACGATCATCTGAGAGTTGTGGAAGCTTGCGCAAAATACGGAGTGCATGTGATGGTCGAAAAACCATTGTCAACGAATGTCAAAGACGCTAAGCGAATGCTCGATCTGGCGAAGGAAAATAATATCTTCCTTTTGACTAATTATGAAACAACTTGGTATCCAACCATACACAAAGCTTATGATATGATACAGGATGGTTTTGTAGGCAATTTATCCAGAATTAATATTTATGACGGGCATGGAGGTCCAATTGAAATAGGCTGTGGTCCCGAATTTACAGACTGGCTGACCGATCCTGTATTGAATGGGGGAGGTGCTGTTATCGATTTCGGATGTTACGGAGCAAATATCAGTACATGGATGATGAAAGGAGAGAAGCCCTTATCGGTCTATGCAGTGTTGAAACAACAGAAACCAAATGTTTACCCCAAAGTTGATGATGATGCAACCATTGTAATCGAATACCCCAAAGTAACTGTAGTTGCTATGGCATCCTGGAATTGGCCTATTTCTCGTAAAGATATGCACATATATGGCGATAAAAGCTACATATATCAGGACAATAAAACTTCGATGCGTGTTTATCAGGATGAAAAAGAGACCCGATTGGATATTCCCGAAATGGTTGCTCCATATAATGATGCCTTCCTTTATTTGAAGGCTGTTGTAAATGGAGATATTTCCGTTAAACCAGATGATCTTTCGGCTCCCGAAAACAATCTTACAGTGGTCGAGATTCTGGAAGCTGCCATTGAGAGCAGCAAGACAGGTAAGGCTGTAAAATTGCAATAAATATTTGTAAATAATGAGCCGGTTATAAGGCTAAAATATAGCTATAAATTTTATTCATTACTAAGATATGAAATTCGATCCTGAATTTAAGAATGCAATTTTGCAATTACCGTCTAAAGAAAAGGACAAACTCCTTTTGCGATTGCTGAAACGAGATGTGATTTTAGCAAACCAATTGCATTTTGAACTGATAAGCGGTGACAGTGTTCAGGATCGAAGAACCAGAATGGAAGCTCATATAAAACAGAAAATAGAGTGGGCAACAAATCGTTTCTCTTCTTTAGACTCTCTGCTGGTTGATATTCGTTCACTGAGTGCAGATATTACCGAAAATGTGAAGATAACTAAAGATAAATACGGCGATGCAAGTCTTAATTTGTTGATGTTAAATGAACTGTTGAAAAACAATAATGGCAGAATAGCAAAGTCGAATCTTAAAAAGACCTCTGCAATAAGCATATATATAATAGCCCGGATTTTTAAAATACTCATATCAATCAAAGCCTTGCATGAAGATTATCTGATTGAGTTTGAAGCGGGATTAAACGAATTAGCACAAGCAATCGAAAAAAATCCGATACTGCTGAACATGGCTATTAATACCGGAGTGGATATTAATTGGCTTGCAGATGCTGAAATTCCGGATAATATAGCAGAAATACATAAAGAAATCCGCTCGAAAGGTCTTTTGAAGCGGAATGTCAAAATGTTCTAATTTGTAGAGACACAGTTGTGTTTAATGATGTATTTTGCTATTTCTTAAATATTCAATTACTGACAGATTCCTCCAGCTCTTTAAATGATATTTCAGATTTATAGTTGAATTCATGGATAGGCCACGATTGAAAAATGGTCTCTACATTCAGGTTGAAATTTCTGATAGCTTCATATAACCCTTTTTGTCTGCTGCTCGCTTTTCGGGTGGGTCTGCCATCGTTGGGTATCCATACCAAATCACCTTCGAAAATTACTTTTTCTGCCGGAAAATAGAATATGAGATAATCTTGGGTGTGGTGTGAATATTTTCCGATATTGATAATTTGCATCGAGTAATTATCATCAGTAATAGTTCTGCTTTCCCCCAGTATATTTATTTTCAGAGTTTTTCTATCCAATTGTAAACTGTCGGGGTTCAATGTACGTGGATTCCTTGCTAAGAAAGATACATAATCAAAGTCGCCCATTGCAGATAGAATGGTTGCCTCGTCGTGAATAAAAGGTCTTACTCCTCCTAAATAATGAGGGTGATGATGCCCGAAAGCGAAAAACCGAATGGGTTTATTAGGGAAATTTTCTTTAATAGTACTGATTATCAAGTTTCCATTCTCACTATTGAGAGGTGCTTCGGCTACTAATACGAAGTCTTTAAATGCTACAACTAAACTTTTGCTGTCGGTATGTTCCGTGTATAAGAAATAGATATGCTCATTGTATCTCTCCAAACTAATTTTACGAGTAACAGGTGTTTCCTCGCTGAGAGAATACCGTGGAGGCATTGTTAGCAATACAGGAAATTTGTCCTCTATCTTAAATGAATGAAGTTGAATAGTATCTCGCAGCTTTCCGTCTATTTTTGAGATTAAAATCTCTTGAGGAATAAATACGGATTGCAGGTTTGTATAGTGATATTCGAAGGTTGAGTTTACATCCCCAAAGAAATCGTCATTTTCCAGAATACTTATTTTATCAACTAAATCAGTCGTTTTATTGATAAAAAGCCGCACTCTCGCTTTGCTGATTGTTTCAAGATAAATATTGTATAGTGAATCCCTGCCTGGCTCTAATCTTGTTTTTCTGTTTTTGAAATATTCCAATAAAAGAGTAGGGGTGTATCTTGCTGTTTGGTACAATTGTCGCTGATGCTGATCTACTGTAACTGTCGATAATGTATCACTTCCATAATCAGAAACCAACATGGTTCGTTGATTGTATTGTAATAAGGAAGATTCAACTTTCCCGTTAATGGATCTCGTCTCTTTTTTATATAAACTTTGAGGTGTGATCCAAATCTTGCCTGTAGTCTCGTACAAAGTTTTATCCCAAGGAGCATAACTGTGTTCTAATTCATTCCTTTTCTCTGTAAATGAAAACGTTACAACCTTATTCCGAATTGGTCTGTTTTGTTTTTCCCACGATCGGTTTAAGTTCCCTTGTCCGTATATGTTTAAAAAGGAGCAAAGGAAAATAGTTATTATATATGATGCGTATTTCATTCTGTATGTTTTATGAATATCAAAGTGTAGCTGTTCTCGCAAATATAGATCAATGTGTTTAAAGTTGATGTTTTCTTTGATCTTTGTTTGAATTTCTTCCCTGAATGTTTCTTTTTGATTTTAATTGTGATTTTATTTTGTCTTTATGTGTTTTGTTTGTATTTTTGTGTGTGCAAATGATTGTTTGTGGTTGGTTATTCTTTCTTTATGTTTGTGTTTTGGGTGAAACCGCATGATATTGAGATTCAAATAAACAAAGAAATACGTTATAAGGGTATACGGAGATATGGAAAACTATAAAAACGAAGTGTTTTTAGGAGAGTTCTATTTATGGTATTGCAAGGTGTGTTTGGCTTCTTTGTAGTTGGATATATTTCCCGTATCCTTTATCTAGGATATGAATTGAGTTTGTAAAATCAGTTTTTTACAGATGTACTGAGTAAAATAAAAGATTTAATGAAACATTTAAAGAATGTAACTATTTAGCGTTGTTTTACTTACCAAAGCAACCAATAGCTCAGCGAACCTAATACTTATTTAATGCTATGAAAAGGAGGCTATTATCAGATGTTTGGTATAGCCTCTTTTACTTTTATCTTTGTTACTTGTTTTTGTTGTATACCACGAATGTGTGTGCATACTTGTTTTTATCATCAGCTTCGTTATTGAGCCGAGAGCTTTCAATCCACTTATTTACATCTATATTCGGAAAAAAGGCGTCTGTGCCTTCGAATGTGTGATGAATGTTGGTAATGTATAGTTTATCAGCAAATTCGATGGCTTTAGCATATACTGTCGCTCCTCCGATAATGAAAACCTCCGACTCCTCTTTGCACAAAGTAATCGCATCTTCTAATGAATCTGCCATCTCACATCTTTCAAGTTGCAAATTCTCATTTCTGCTTAAAACAATATTTCGGCGGTTGGGTAATGCCCCATTGGGTAGAGACTCGTAAGTTTTTCTCCCCATAATCACTGTGTGACCTTGTGTAACGCTTTTGAAATACTTCAGGTCGTTGGGCAAATGGCAAAGCAGCTGATTGTCTTTGCCGATAGCGTTCTTTTCGTCAATTGCTACTATAATGGATATGATAGGCATATGTTCTTATTTTAATAAAAGACTTTATAAAACGATATTCTTAGCTTCGTTCCAAAGAATATCCATCTCTTTGAGTGTCATCTCTTTCAGATTTCGTCCCTGCTTTTTAGCTTCTTGCTCTATATGGTTGAATCTGTGTATAAATTTTTGATTGGTACGTTCTAAAGCATTGTCAGGATTAACTTTGTATAGTCGGGCTGCGTTTATAAGACTAAAAAATAAGTCTCCGAATTCAGCTTCCATCTTATGGGTATCCATAGAGCTTATTTCAGTTTCCAGCTCGTTTATCTCTTCTTTTACTTTAGACCATACATCTTCTTTCTCGTCCCAATCGAAGCCTGCATTGCGAGCTTTATCTTGTATGCGATGTGCTTTGGCTATAGATGGCAGAGAAGCGGGTACACCTTCGAGTACAGTTTTGTTTCCTCCCTTTTCTTTTAGCTTCAATTGTTCCCACGATTGTTCAACCTCGCCTGCTGTTTTTGCAGCGTCATCTCCAAATACATGAGGGTGGCGGTAGATGAGTTTGTCACAAAGCGAATTGCATACATCAGCAACATCAAACTCGCCTTTTTCTTCACCTATTTTCGAATAGAAAACAATATGGAGAAGTACGTCTCCCAGTTCTTTTTTTATCTCCTGATTATCGTCTTTTATAATTGCTTCGCACAATTCGTAAGTCTCTTCAATGGTGTTTGTTCTAAGACTTTCGTTTGTTTGCTTTACATCCCAAGGGCATTTTACGCGTAACTCATCCATAATGTCGAGCAAGCGTCCAAAAGCCTCCATTTTTTGTTCTCTTGTATTCATCGTGATATTAATGAAAGAAAATAGCAGACTTATTACAATCTGCTATCTTCGAAAAGTGTGACTTATTTTTTATAATTATCGACTCCTGTTTTCAAGAAGTTTAAATATTTATCTACATTTTCATCGTATGCATAAGATGGACCGATGGGGTTACCTGCATTGTCTAGCAATACATAATAAGGTTGAGAATTAGTTCCGAATTTATGACGTTGCAAATAGCTCCATTTATCACCGATTGTTTTTAGCTTGGTGGTTTTGCCATTTTCTTCCACTTCTATCACTTCGGGTAGTTTCTCTTTGTCATCCACCATAAGAGTAATCAGTACATAATCGTTTTCCAGCGAATGTTTTACACGAGGATCAGTCCATACCGAAGCCTCCATTTTACGGCAATTTACACAACCGAATCCCGAGAAGTCAATCATAACAGGTTTGTTGTTTTTCTTGGCATACTCCATGCCTGCCTCGTAATCGTCAAACTTAGCATGCACGCTGCCTTCATATAAATTGAAATCCTGAGTGAAATGAGGCGGTGCAAACGCACTTACCGATTTCAGTGGAGCACCCCAAAGTCCGGGAACAAGATATACCGCAAAGGCAAGAGATATGATTGCCATAAACAATCGGGGTACAGATATGTATTTAAGATCGCTGTCGTGAGCAAATTTCAGTTTCCCCAAAAGATACAATCCTAATAATGTGAAAATTACAATCCATAGAACTAAGAATACCTCACGGTCGAGAATTCCCCATTTATAAGCAAGGTCTGCAACCGATAAGAACTTAAGAGCTAATGCAAGTTCTAAGAATCCCAGCACTACTTTTACCGAATTGAGCCATCCGCCCGATTTTGGCATACTTTCCAATAACGAAGGGAATATGGCAAATAAGGCAAAAGGAATAGATAATGCAAAGGCAAATGCAAACATACCTACCGCCGGAGCTATAATATCACCTGAGCTGGCAGCATCTACAAGTAAAGTTCCGATAATTGGACCGGTACAAGAGAATGATACCAAGGCAAGTGTAAATGCCATAAAGAATATGCTGATAATTCCCGTTGTAGAATCGGCTTTGCTATCTATTTTATTAGTCCATGAAGCGGGTAGTACCAACTCAAATGCTCCCAAGAACGAAATCGCAAAGAATACCAGTAAGCCAAAGAATATCAGATTGAATAAGGCACTGGTAGATAGTTCGTTCAATGCACTTGCTCCGAATATAGCCGTGACTAATAATCCTAGCAATACATATATTACGATAATAGACAAACCATATATAATGGCATCTTTAATGGCCTTGCCTCTGTTTTTCTTATTTCTTTTCAAGAAGAAACTTACAGTCATAGGTATCATAGGCCATACACAAGGAGTCATTAAGGCAATAAGCCCTCCAATAAATCCTGCACCGAAAATATACAGAAGCGATCTGTTAGATGTATCGCCTGCCGCACCAAAAGCTTTAACCTCTTCTATGACAGGAGTCCAAAGATTAGCATCTTGAATTTCTGTTGTTTGTGCCTGAGATATACTATCGTTGTTGGCTACAGTAGCTGTGTCAGCAATAGTTTGCGAATCGCTTGTCTGATCTGCAACAGCAGTGGTGCTTACTGTAACACTTGCAGGAAGGTTACCCGAAGTAAAGCTGAAATCAACAGGGATAGGAGGGGTACATTCTCTGTCATTACAAGCTTGTGCCCTGACATCACCTTTCAATACAAATTTGCTTTTGTCGGTTATTTTGAACTTTTGAACAAAAGTGGCTGTTTTTTCATAATACCCTATTTCCATCTCAAAGACTTTATCAAAATCTTTATGGAGTTTCGAGTTCACCGCGTGAAATGATCCCACAGCGACAGCACCTTTAATTTCATCAATGGATATGGATGTCGGAAACGGTCCTCCATCAGGTATTTGTGTGTCGTACAAATGCCATCCTGCAGCGATAGTTGCGTTGGCTACCAATTCTATTTCGCCATTGCCTTTGTCTGCTATACTCATTTTCCAGGACACAGGTCCATCGGCTAAAAGCTTTCCCGAAAAGAAAGACAATATAAATAGCAGAACTAATATTCCTTTTTTCATATATTTTATCTATCTGATTTTTGTAAGAAATACAAAGTTAGTAAAATGTGTATAGGATGATTCTCTGTTTGTCAATTTTTATATTGATTAAGATATATCTCCCGTTTTTTTAGTTTTTTGAGATAATAGGAAGAATCGGTATGAAAAAAATAGCTGACCGGAACCCGATCAGCTATTTATTGTGTATAGGGTATTTTATCCTATATAATATATCGATGTAAGAAAATACCTTTATTTACCGACGATCAGTTCAGTGCTGCGTTTGATGAAATTACTTAGACTTTCGCCCTTCAGCATATTGTTGGATAACAATGCCAGATCGACCAATTGTTTGATTACAGGATTTTCCGAAGCATATTTGCTTGCGGCCTCTGCATCTTTACCATCTACATCAGTAATAATTTGTTTTACCAATGGGTGGTTGGTGTTTATAACCATGGTGAAGTTGTCGGGCATTTCTCCGTAGAACGACATTCCTGTTTGCATGGCAGCCATTTCCTTCATACGACGAGTATACTCGTTTTGCGTAATTTGGATGGGTTGAATGTTTTCTTTCAAAGCTTTGTAATCGAATGAAAATTCTACTTTTTCGATTTTTGGCAATTGAGATTTGAAAGTTTCGTTCAATTCCTCTTTTTGCTTATCAGTCAAATCAGCATCAGCAATATCTTCTTTCTTAATCAGATTATCAACGATGTCACTGTCAACACGAACAAAGCGGCTCTTCTCGAATTTGCTTTCTAACATTCCTGCCAAATGCACATCCAATTGCCCGTCGAGTAGGAGAACATCATACCCATGATCTTTAGCGGCATTAATATATGAATACTGTTCGTCTTTGTTGTTTGTATACAGATATATCACTGTATCTTCTTTGTCGGTTTGGTTACCGGCTATCAAGGTTTTGTATTCTTCGAATGTGAATATTTTACCATCAGTATTCTTTAGTAAACAGAATTTTTGCGCACGGTCATAGAACTTTTCATCGGTAAGCATACCGTATTCAATGAATATTTTGAGGTTATCCCATTTTTCTTCAAACTGAGGGCGGTCATTCTTGAAAATATCTTCCAGACGATCTGCGACTTTTTTAGTGATATGCGAAGATATCTTCTTCACATTGTGATCACTTTGGAGATAGGACCTCGAAACATTCAGAGGGATGTCCGGCGAGTCGATAACGCCATGCATCAAAGTAAGGAATTCGGGAACGATACCTTCCACCGAGTCGGTAATAAATACCTGATTAGAATATAATTGTATCTTGTTCTTGTTTGGGTCTACATTACTCTTCAATTTCGGGAAATAAAGAATACCCGTCAATTTAAAAGGATAATCTACATTCAGGTGTATCCAGAACAAGGGCTCATCCGTAAACGGATATAAATCCTGATAGAATTTTTTATAATCTTCGTCTTTCAGGTCTGCAGGTTTGCGTGTCCATAAAGGCGTAGTGTCATTAATGACATTATCTTCTTCGGTTTCTACCGATTTTCCATCTTTCCATTCAGTCTTCTTGCCGAATACAATTGGAATAGGTAGGAAGCGGCAATATTTCTTAAGTAATTTGTCTATTTCGCCTTGTTCAAGGAAATTTTTATTGTCATCATCTATATATAATATAATGTCGGTACCTCTATCGGTTTTGTCCGATTTGCTTAGCGTAAACTCAGGAGTACCATCGCAGCTCCATTTCACGGCTTCAGCACCTTCCTTGTGAGAAAGGGTTACAATCTCAACTTGTTTTGAAACCATGAAGGCAGAATAAAAACCTAATCCGAAGTGACCGATAATTGCATTCGCATCGTTTTTGTATTTATCCAAAAACTCATTCGCTGATGAAAGAGCAATCTGGTTGATGTATTTGTTTATCTCCTCCTCTGTCATACCTATACCGCGATCCGATATAGTTATTGTGCCTTTTTCTTTATCCAGTGACACTCTTACCGAGATATCTCCCAGTTCACCTTTAAATTCACCCAGAGATGATAATGTTTTAAGCTTTTGTGTAGCATCTACAGCATTTGAAACTAATTCTCTTAAAAAAATTTCGTGATCGCTGTATAAGAATTTTTTAATAATGGGGAATATGTTGTCTGTAGTGACCCCAATATGTCCTTTTCTTTCTTCCATGATGTTATATTTTATATTTTGTTGTAATTCTAAGGAACGTTAAACCAAAAAGGATGCCATCTTGTGAGGGACTGTCATTTTGTCAAATGTTTATGATTAATTTCTATTCGTTAAGTTTGTTCATAGATGAAGTTTATGTCTTATTTTTTCTGAAATTGGTTTATTGTGTCACTATTTATATGTTTGTAAATTAGATTTTTATGATTTTTTTTAAAGGTGATTAATTTTTGTTTAATTAAAAAAACATCATTTTGTTTTCTTACGTCCGAAAAGATTGTATATTTGTGTTATAGGATTATCCGAATATTTTATGTATAATATAACGGTTGGTCTTTTTAACACTAGAAAACATACGGTTATGAAAAATGAAGAAAACAACGCAAACGGCTTCGAAGGCAAATTAATTGCACTTCAAAACAATATGATGAACTTTGCTCTAACCCTTACAACAAATAGAGAAGAGGCTAAAGATTTACTACAAGAAACAACGCTTCGTGCATTAGATAATAAAGAGAAATATTACGAAAATGTAAATTTCAAAGGATGGGTGTTTACAATAATGCACAATATATTTGTAAATAATTATAGACGTATTGTTCGTACGCAAACAGTTGTAGATCAAACAGAAAATCTTTATCATCTTAATTTGCCGCAGGATTCTGGTTTTGATACACCCGAAGGAGCCTATACTATTGCTGAGATAACAAAATCTATCAACAGTTTCTCGGATGAATATAAAGTTCCTTTCACAATGCATGTTTCGGGTTATAAGTATGAAGAAATAGCTCAAACCCTAACTTTACCTATCGGTACTGTTAAGAGTCGTATTTTCTTTGCCCGTAAGAGATTGCAAGAAATGTTGAAGGATTATAAATTCCAAGACAGAGAATAAGATTTTACTCTGTTATTATTAGTATTACCTTTGTAAATAATATAATGAGAGTCACACTTGAGTAATCAATGTGACTCTTTTTAATCAATAAATATCAGTTTATTTAAAATGAAAAAAAGTATTTTTTTAACCGTTTTGCTCTTTTTGTCCGTGGTTATGTTTGCTCAGGATAAAAATGATAATGCAAATAAAATAATTACTCTTACTGCCAAGTCATATGAGCAGGAAGTGTCAAAAGGGCTGGTTCTTGTCGATTATTGGGCTGTATGGTGTGGTCCGTGTCGCAAAATGGAGCCTGTCTTAAAACAAATTGCTGCCGAAACTGATGTAAAGGTAGGGAAGTTAAATGTTGATGATTATAAAGCTTTCGTCAGAACTAAAAATGTGCCGACAATTCCCACGATGATAATTTATAAAGAGGGAAAAGAGGTGCAACGACTTGTAGGAGTGTATACCAAGGAAGAGATACTGAAAGTTCTCGACAATTATAAATGATATAAATAAAAAGAACCGGGGATAATTAATATTATCCCCGGTTCTTTTTATTATTTCTTGATTATTCTCTTACGTAGATCTGTCTTTGGCGTCTTTTTGCTCACTTAATGTCACGAAATGCTCGATGTTACAAAGTTTCCTGTATATTATTAAATACAATCTTCAGCATTGAGCGTACTTGGTTAAGACCTTCCTGATCTATTCCTGCAAAAGCGTATTGCATGGTCTCATTGACAGCTTCATTGGCTTTCTCTTTGATGCTAGCTCCTTTTTCTGTCAAATATATTTGATTCGATCTCCGGTCTGCGGGTGTTGATCTGCGTTCTACTAGCTCTAATTTAGTGAGATTGTCCACTAAACGAGTCATGCTGGGTTTGTCTTTGAACGTTGCATCACATAGTGTTTGTTGAGAAACACCATCCTGACGCCATAAGAATGAAAGAACCGTCCATTGCTCCGGAGTGATATCCAAGCCGTGTTTCCGGAAATTACGGTACATTTTCCGATTAATAGCCATCGAGACCTTTCCGTTGATGATTGGGAAAATATACTCCAATTCTATTAATTCGCTATTTTCGTTCTCTTGATTCATATCTTTTGTTTTTCCCTTAAATTATGTCCAGATGATTCACAAAGGTATAATATCTTTAGATTAGATGAAATATTTAACTCCATATTTTGTTTTTAGAGCATATTATCTTACCTTTGCGGCTCGAAAAACTTTATTGTTTAACAAGTTTATATTAAATTATTTATGAATCATTACGAAACCGTTTTCATTTTGACTCCCGTTTTGTCTGATGTTCAGATGAAGGAAGCGGTAGAAAAATTCAAAGGCATTCTGACTGAGGAAGGTGCTACGATTGTTAGTGAGGAGAATTGGGGGCTAAAGAAATTAGCTTATCCTATTCAAAAAAAATCTACAGGATTTTACGCATTTGTTGAGTTTGATGCAGACCCATCGGTAATTGCTAAGTTGGAACTACAATTTCGTCGTGACGAAAAAGTTATTCGTTTCTTAACTTTCCGTCAGGACAAGTATGCTCATCAGTATGCTGAAAAAAGAAGAAATCTTAGATCAACAACTAAAAAAGAAAATTAATCATGGCACAACAATCAGAAATCAGATATTTGACTCCCCCTTCAGTGGATGTGAAGAAGAAAAAATATTGCCGTTTCAAAAAGAATGGTATCAAGTATATCGATTACAAAGATCCAGAATTCTTGAAAAAATTCTTAAATGAACAAGGTAAAATTTTGCCTCGTCGTATTACTGGAACATCGTTGAAGTTTCAACGTCGTATAGCGCAAGCTGTTAAGAGATCTCGTCACTTAGCATTGCTTCCTTACGTTACTGATATGATGAAATAATTAAAAAAAGGAGGAAAAAGATATGCAAGTTATATTAAAAGAAGACGTTGCCAATCTTGGTTACAAAGACGATGTAATAACTGTAAAAGATGGTTATGGACGTAACTACCTTTTGCCACAGGGGAAAGCTGTGATCGCTACAGGATCTGCTAAAAAGATGTTGGCTGAAAACTTGAAACAACGTGCTCATAAATTAGAGAAAATCAAACAAGATGCGCAAGACCTTGCTGCTAAACTTGAAGGCGTTACTCTATCTATCGGTGCAAAAACAAGTTCTACAGGAACAATCTTCGGATCTGTTACTAATATCCAAATAGCAGAAGCTTTGGAGAAAAAAGGTTATAGTGTTGATCGTAAGGTAATCATTATTAAGGAAGCTGTAAAAGAAGTTGGTTCTTATAAAGCTCTACTTAAACTTCACAAAGAAGTGTCAGTAGAAATTCCTTTCGAAGTAGTTTCGGAATAAGGACCTTTTATATAAAATAAAAATGGGCTGCTCTTTGAAAGGGCAGCCCATTTTGTATTATTAAATAGTGTGTGTTTATTGAATAAATTCGAGAATCAAAGAACATTGATCTACCATATTTGCATTACTGGCACTGGTTTCGTTAGTGCGTACTGTAATATTGTTTCCAGCCGTAAAAGTTAGAATAGATACAAACGTGGGGCTTATTCCCCAATTGTTGCTGTATCCCACAATACTTCCGTTCCATACCGAAGTCCCATTTACATATATATGCGGAGCAACCAGGTAAGGATTGTTACCTACTCTGTTTGTTCCCCAGTGTCCGGTTATAGTAACCCTGTATCTTCCCGAGTACGGAACCTGAATAGTCCCCGTACTGCTATTTGCGCTTCCTTGTAAAGCATTTGAGATTACACTTGTGGTGAAGTTGGTTAATTGGCGAATTGTGGTCGATGTCTGATATGTTATAGGCCAGCTACCGTTGAGTATGGCAAACCATGATCCTATAACCGATCCCCATGTACCTACTCCGTTTGCGTCCGACACGAGCATTTTACCTACTCCCTCTGTAGTGTCTGCTATTCTTATTGCTCCTCCTGCCGATTGGCTGATAATATCCAGCTTCGTTGTAGGGGCTATGGTTCCTATACCTACATTTCCCTGATGTGTTATAACTATATCGTCTGCAGCCTGAGCTGTTGAGATATTGCCTGTTGGAGGGTTTGTAGTTGCAGGAGTCGAAGCACCGTCTATGTGAAGTAGTGTTTTAGGATTTTCGGTGTTGATTCCTATTTGAGCCATGCATATATTGCATATCAATAGTGAAATGTATGTAAGGATTATTTTATTCATGATTTTTTATTTTACAAATTCTACAAAGAGAGTTAGATTTGATACCGCATTTGCATAACCTACCGAATTTTCTATACTGTAAACATCTAATACATCGTTTTGAGACAAGTATGCAAATGAGTAGTAGCTGACGTAAGGCGATGATGATATTTGCGTGTGTCCCAGTGAATGCGGTCCCCAAATGCTGCTGGTGTTTTTTCTGACAGCATAGTATCCGGCTATAAAATATCCGCTGGCTCTGTTCATTAGTGATGTGCCAAATAGGGTGAGTCTGTAAGCGCCTGTGTAGGGTATTGTTATGCTGCCGTTGGCGATGTTGATACTGCCCACACCGGGTTTGGATATGGTTCCACCCGTGAAGTTGATTTTTCGTGAGGCTGTTGTTGTCGTGTAAGGTAGATTTCCTCCTGTGAGCGAAGCATTCCAACTGCCTATTATATTTACCCAGGTAACTGTACCGGTTGAGCTGCTGGTGAGCACTTTTGTAACGCCTTCACTTGTATCTGCTATTCGGATTGCTCCCGGAGTTGAACTTATTATCTCCAGCTTTTTTTGCGGATTTATAGTTCCCACCCCTGTGTTGCCATAATTGTTTACAACAACATCGTCGCTAATATTGAGGCTGCCGTTTGTATCTCCACGGCTATCAATGTGCAGCAATCCCTGCGGGGATTGTGTGTTTATTCCCACTTGAGCTTGCATTAGCCCAATGAAGAATAATCCCATTATCAGTAAAACGATTTTTTTCATTGTTATTATTATATATTTAGTGTGATTTAAAAACAAAAGGCAGTAGCATGTAATCGCTACATACCACTGCCGGACATAGTTGTACCCTGGGTAAACATCATCATCTTCTTCTTGCTGATTTTGAACGACAACAAAAAACAAATCAGTTACATGAAGGTGTGTACCGAAACAACTATTGATATATTTATTGGGGAAATATTCGTAATGCGGTAAGCTTGTGTGCTTATGACGCGCAAACAAAAAAAGACGGAAGAGTCCGCCTAAAATACTTTCATTACTAACCTGCTTGTTGTTAGTTAGTCTCTCTCTCTCTCTCTTTCTAATATTTCAACGCATATATCCAAACCTAAATAGTTAAAATTTAGATCCTTGTAGACTGGTATGTTTGTTAAATTAGATGCCATTGTTTTTGTAAACAGTTATTTTACAGATGCAAATATAGAAAATATTTTTAGAATCAAAATCCTTTTATAAACATTGTAGCTGTATGTGGGTTGTTTTTGTTTTATCAGCACATACTTTTTTAGAATCAAAAAGAAGTCGTACTTTTGTGAAAAACAATAAATATATATAGATGAACTTTGTTGAAGAATTAAGATGGCGTGGTATGATTCAAGAAATTATGCCGGGTACAGAAGAACAGCTACAAAAAGAATTGACCTCGGGATACCTAGGCATCGATCCTACTGCCGATTCATTGCATATTGGTCACCTTGTAGGAGTGATGATTTTGAAACACTTTCAGCGTGCCGGGCACCGTCCTATCGCTTTGATAGGGGGAGCGACAGGTATGATTGGTGATCCATCTATGAAATCGCAAGAGAGAAATTTACTTGACGAGGAAACTTTACGTCACAATCAGGAGAGCATCAAAAAGCAGTTGGCTAAATTTCTGGATTTTGAATCAGATAAACCCAATAAAGCTTTGTTGGTAAACAATTATGATTGGATGAAAGATTTCACTTTTCTTGATTTTATTCGCGATATAGGTAAGCATATTACTGTAAACTATATGATGGCGAAGGATTCGGTAAAGAAAAGATTAAGTGGAGAATCATCCGAAGGAATGTCATTTACCGAATTTTCATATCAATTGTTGCAAGGGTATGATTATTTACATTTATATAGTGAATTAGGCTGCCGTATCCAGATGGGAGGATCGGATCAGTGGGGAAATATAACTACCGGTACCGAGCTGATTCGTCGCAAAACAGGAGGTGAAGCTTTTGCTTTGGTATGCCCTTTGATTACAAAAGCGGATGGAACCAAGTTCGGGAAGACCGAATCTGGTAATGTTTGGCTAGACCGTCGCTATACCTCTCCATACAAGTTCTATCAATTTTGGATGAATGTCAGCGATGAAGATGCTGCACGATATATAAAGATATTTACGTCCTTATCTAAGGATGAGATTGATGCTTTGGTTCTTGCACAGCAAGAAGCGGCTCACCTACGTCCCTTGCAAAAGAGACTAGCTCAGGAATTAACCGTAATGGTTCACTCTCAGCAAGATTATGAGGCTGCAGTAGATGCTTCGGGTATATTGTTTGGAAGTTCTACAGCAGATGCCTTGAAAACATTGGACGAAGAAACTTTGTTGCAGGTCTTTGAAGGTGTTCCTCAATTTGAAGTAAGCAAGGTAGAATTGGAGGATGGAATTTCTGCAATTGATCTATTGACACAGGTAACAACGGTTTTTCCTTCCAAAGGAGAGATGCGTAAGATGGTACAAGCAGGAGGTGTTATGATGAATAAAAATAAATTAGAAAATTCTGATGAAATTATTGATCATTCGTATCTGATTGACGGTAAATATATTTTGGCTCAAAAAGGCAAGAAAAACTACTATTTACTGATTGCAAAATAAAAAAAGTATAGCTTAGGTATTGCATATATCAAATGGATTATATACTTTTGTATCGCTTTAGAAAAGCAAATGTTTGTCTCATGGTGTAATGGTAGCACTGCAGTTTTTGGTACTGCCTGTCTAGGTTCGAATCCTGGTGAGACAACTGATTAAGAAAATAAACGATTGGATATCAATAAAGATATTCAGTCGTTTTTCTTTTTGGGGGAGTTGTTTTGTTCTTTCATAAAACTTAGATCATGCCTAATTGGTTTATCCTCATAGATAGATGAATTTTATTACTCTCAGAACTTTTTTTTATATGTATCGGAGATTTCAATACCTGTATTTTCTAATATTATTATACATTCTGGTTTTTAAGTAACCCAAAAAATAGAGGTATATTGCATTGATATGTGGATTATTTGAGAGTCATGGATAATATTGTGTTCTACGCACTTCTTCTAAATCAAAATTCAATACCTGATAACTCCATGAATACTTTCCCAATCTTCCCAATCTTTGCGTTTTAATTCTGTGGAGTATATAGCCACCCACAACACTTAGTGAAGGATGTTTATGCCAAACTTTTTCTATTGAATTATATTTTTTGCTTGATATGGTTTCAATTGCCATTATGTAGCATTATTTGCATAACAATAGGTTTATTCCATGAAAAAGGTTACAATCTTATATTTTCAAATATCTATATAAGTGTTTGAAAAATAGTATATTCATTATTGAATGCTCTTTTTTAAAACATAATGAAAGTTAGTTTGTTTATAAGAGAAAGTCATAACTAAACTTATATAATTTTCATTAAATACTTATTCATATATGGCAAATATTAAGCAAACAGTAAAATTGGGAGTGTTTACGCTGGCGATAATGAATGTCACAGCGGTTGTGTCTTTAAGAGGTCTCCCTGCTGAAGCTACTTATGGATTAAGCTCAGCATTTTATTATTTATTTGCAGCGTTGGTATTTCTAATACCTACTTCTTTGGTTGCGGCTGAATTAGCTGCGATGTTCAAAAATAAGCAAGGAGGAGTATTCCGTTGGGTCGGCGAGGCTTACGGTAAAAAATGGGGGTTTTTGGCTATTTGGTTACAATGGATAGAAAGTACAATCTGGTTTCCAACAGTATTAACATTCGGAGCAGTGTCTTTAGCATTTATTGGAATGGATTCAGCTCATGATGAAGTTATGGCAAGTAACAAATTTTACACATTAATAGCAGTGCTTGTTATTTATTGGGCAGCTACATTCATTTCGTTGAAAGGAATGGGTTGGGTTGGAAAAGTTGCTAAAGTAGGCGGTTTGGTTGGTACTATTATACCAGCAGGATTGCTCATTGTCTTAGGTATCTATTATTTAGCAACAGGCGGACATTCTAATTTAGACTTTAGCGGAAGCTTTGTTCCCGAATTTAATGGCTTAGGAAGTATCGTGTTGGCATCTAGTATATTTCTTTTTTATGCAGGTATGGAGATGAGTGGTGTCCATGTCTCAGACATGCAAAATCCAGGGAGAGATTATCCTAAAGCTATATTTGTTGGAGCACTAATAACAGTGCTTATTTTTGTGTTAGGAACATTTGCTTTAGGTATTATTATTCCTGAAAAAGATATTAACCTAACTCAGAGCTTACTAGTAGGATTCGATAACTATTTTACCTACATCAGAGCTTCGTGGTTATCTCCGATAATTGCAGTAGCATTGGCATTTGGTGTATTAGCAGGTGTATTGACCTGGGTTTCTGGTCCTTCTAAAGGAGTATTTGCAGTAGGTAAAGCAGGATATTTACCTCCATTTTTTCAAAAAACAAATAATAACGGTGTACAAAAGAACATTTTATTTGTACAAGGCGGTATTGTATCCATACTCGGATTGCTATTTGTGGTAATGCCATCAGTACAAAGCTTTTATCAGATATTATCGCAATTGACGATCTTATTATATCTGATTATGTATATGTTGATGTTTACGGCTGCTATTGTATTAAGGTATAAAATGAAAGATACTGACCGTCCTTTCAAAATCGGTAAAAAAAGTAATGTCTTGATTTGGATAGTAGGGGGAGGAGGTTTCTTAAGTTCATTAATCGCATTTCTCTTAAGCTTTATCAAACCTAGCCAAATGACGAATATAGAACTATCAACGTGGTTAGCTGTTCTTATTGGCGGTGCTTTAGTTGTTGTGATAGTACCATTCTTTATTTATGCATCGCGAAAGGCATCGTGGAAAGATCCGAATACCGATATTGAACCGTTCCACTGGGAAGAGGGAAAATCTACAACCACAGATAATCAATCGAAGTAAAATAGGTTTTGTCAAATTTCAATATTTCGGTAAAGCCTATTTTGTCTCAAATATTTATCTTTTAATGCAATTAAGATATGACAAGAAAAATAACGATAAGTCAAATAAAGGATACCGTTCAAAAAGCTTATGAGCAGGTAAAAAGTAATACTGATGGCAAAAATGCTGATTATATCCCTTATCTGGCAAACGTCGATAAAAACTTATTCGGTATAACTGTCTGTTTACTCGATGGGCAAATAATAGAAGTGGGTGATACTGCATTCCGATTCGGGATAGAATCTGTTTCTAAAGTTCATACTGCCATACTAGCTATGCGCCAATATGGAGCCGATAAAGTGTTGGATATGATTGGTGCTGATGCTACCGGGCTTCCTTTCAACTCTATAGTAGCTATTTTGCTGGAGGCTGATCACCCGTCGACCCCTTTGGTAAATGCAGGCGCAATATCAGCATGTAGTATGGTTAAACCTTTGGGTGATAGTGTCGGAAAATGGAAAGCAATATTAGATAATGTTACCGATTTGTGTGGCGGTGCTCCTGAATTGCTTGAGGAACTTTATAAATCAGAATCAGATACTAATTACAATAACCGATCCATTGCATGGCTACTGAAAAATTACAACAGGATATATGATGATCCGGATATTTCGCTCGACTTATATACTCGTCAATGCTCGCTAGGTATAACAGCTACACAACTGGCAGTGGCAGCAGGAACCATTGCTAATGGCGGAGTTAATCCGGTTACAAAGGAGCAAGTATTCGAGGCTGAACTTTCTCCTAAAATTACATCCATGATTTCTACTGTAGGATTTTACGAACATACCGGCGATTGGCTATATAGTTCCGGAATTCCTGCAAAAACAGGTGTCGGAGGCGGTGTTATGGGGGTATTGCCTGGACAATTCGGTATTTCAGCATTTGCTCCACCTCTCGATGGTTCAGGAAATTCAGTTAAAGCACAATTAGCGATTAAATATATTATGAATGAGTTAAGTCTTAATATATTTAGTGGCGAAAATATAGTGATTTCAGAATAACAAATAAATATAAGGTTGATCTTGTGAAACAATAATAAAAAGCACTGTTTATCTATGATAGACGGTGCTTTTCTTTTTGAGGTTATTCTCCTATATGAATTCTTATTAAGATGTTTGGCTTGGTATTCACATCCTAAATTCAATAGAGTGCTTTCTTTTTTTTCTGTTGTTTGTTTTATCTAAAGTCGTATAAAGTTTTTTACAACACGATATTTCTTTTATAGTATCTTTGAAAAAGGTTATACCAATTTTGTAAATAGATTTATTAAAAGATGAGACAGATAAAAGATATTGAGAATATAGATGATATAAAGAAAATGGTCAATACGTTTTATGCCAAGGTGCAAAAAGACGATCTGATAGGGCCTATATTTAATGATAAGATACAAAACCACTGGCCTGAACATTTAGAAAAATTGTACTCTTTCTGGCAAAGTATCCTGTTGAACGAGAGAACCTATAATGGGCATCCGTTTCCTCCACATGCTCAACTACCAATAGGAAAGGAACATTTCGAACGTTGGCTATCTCTTTTCGTAGAAACCGTAGATAATCTTTTTATCGGAGAAATTGCTAATGAGGCAAAGTCAAGAGCCTATAAAATAGCCGATGTGTTTCAGGGGAAGTTAGCCTATATTCATCGGCGATCAGAAGATCAGTCTTTTGATATAGACTGATTTATATGTGGTTACCATTCACCCGATGATAAACTTTTTATTCGGTTTTTTGTTACATTTACAAACAAAACTAATTGAAATGAGAAATCTGCTTTATATATTATTGACAACATGCTTGTTAGTGTCTTGTTCCAGTAATAACGATTCAACAGTCAATACAAGTATTATTGGAAGGTGGAATTTTGGATATTCGACCCCCTATCAGGTTGAATCTAATAATGTTTATGCAAATCAAACTATAGATTCACATATAAGGAATCGTGCCCCCGAATATATCAGCTTTATTTTCACCGTAGGTGGTAAAATTAGGGTTATAAGAGATATTGACCGAGAAGAAATAGATGGGACGTATACTATTGAAGGAAATAAACTCACCATAAATTACACCGATTTAGATAACGTATCTAAGACTTTGGTGTATGAGTTTGTAGTACATGACAATATTTTTGTCCTAAAGCATGATGATACTGACTTTTATGCCCGTGAAATACCCTATTTACTTCCCGAGATAAGAGATGTGTTGGTCTCGAAGGTATTGGTTGAAGTAACTTATATAAGGGACTTGGGTGCGAATGTAAATTGATTTATCAGGCTGCAGAACTATTGATGGTAGTTTAAAGTAATAAAAAACTCCCTCTAAGACTTTAAATCTAGAGGGAGTTTTTTATTTATACTCTTATAATTTAGAATTTTTCATCTTTAGAAAAAGAGTAGGGGAAGTCATTGACCTCAGTTCCTCTTTCTTTATTAGGTGTCGAAGACATTTTATAATCTATTACAGCCCCGTTTAATAACTGTTCGTGTGTCAAATAGTTTTTACTATAAGGCTGCCCGTTTACAGTCATACTTGAAATATATATATTGTCTTTGTTGTTATTGGGTGCATTTATGATAACCTGTTTTCCGTTTTCCAGATGTAATGTCACCTTTTTAAATAAAGGAGAACCTAAAACATATTCATCTGTTCCCGGACATACGGTATAGAATCCTAAAGCAGAGAATACGTACCATGCGGACGTTTGACCATTGTCTTCATCTCCACAATACCCGTCGGGTGTTGCAGAGTAAAGCTTATCCATAATTTCACGCGTCCAATACTGAGCTTTCCATGGTTCCCCCGAATAATTATAAAGGTATACCATGTGCTGTATAGGTTGATTGCCATGAGCATATTGTCCCATATTCATTATTTGCATTTCACGTATTTCGTGAATTACTGTACCATAATAACTGTCATCAAAAAGAGGAGGCATAATAAATACCGAATCCATCATTGTATTGAATTCCTTTTTTCCTCCCATTAAATTGATTAGCCCCTGAGGATCATGAAATACTGACCAAGTGTAATGCCAGCTATTTCCTTCGGTAAAAGCATCTCCCCATTTCAATGGATTAAAGGGCGATTGAAAAGTTCCGTCTTCATTTCGGCCTCTCATCAGTTTAGTTTCATGGTCGAAAAGATTCTTGTAATTCATTGCTCTTTTGGCAAAAACCTGAATTTCTTTTTCGGGACGATTCAGTTCTTTTCCCAGTTTGTAAATAGTCCAGTCGTTATAAGCATATTCGAGAGTACGTGCAGCACTTTCGTTGATCCCCACATTGTAAGGGACATATCCAAGTTTATTATAAAATTCATGACCTAATCTTCCGGTCGAACCTACTTTCGGATGCACATTTTCGGCACCATGCAAAAGAGCCTTATACAACGTTTCGATATCGTAACCTCTTAAGCCTTTCAGATAAGCATCAGCTACTACAGAAGCCGAGTTATTTCCGACCATACAATCTCTGTGCCCGGGACTTGCCCATTCGGGAAGGAAACCGCTTTCTTTATAAGTATTAACTAATCCTTCTTGCATTTGTGTGTTGATAGAAGGATACATTAAATTTAAAAAAGGAAATAAACTACGGAATGTATCCCAAAATCCTGTATCGGTAAACATATACCCCGGAAGAATTTGTCCGTTATAAGGACTATAATGTATGATTTTTCCATTAGCATCTACTTCATGAAATTTACGAGGGAAAAGAAGAGAACGGTATAAACAAGAATAAAAAGTACGTAGATTATCTATGTTGTTGTCTTCCACATCTATTTTACCCAATACCTCATTCCATGTCTTTTTTCCGTTTGCTTTTACAGTCTCAAAATCATTATTTCCAAGTTCTTTAAGATTCAGTTCTGCTTGTTCTGGGCTAATAAATGATGATGCAATTCTTGCGTGTACTTTCTCGCCTTTTTTAGTCGAGAATCCGATAATTGCTCCCGAATGGTCGGCTTTAGCTTCAGTCTGTTTTTCTAGAATTTTGTTATCGGCTACTGCTGATACATACGTAAATGGCTTGTCGAATATTATAACGAAATAATTTTTGAAATTATCGGGAACCCCACCACTGTTTTTGGTTGTGTATCCTATGATTTTATTTTCTTCCGGAATTACTTTTACGTAAGACCCTTTATCGAAGGCATCTATTGTTACAAATGAATTGTTGCTTTCAGGAAATGTGAATCGGAACATTACAGCCCTTTCGCTAGGTGCAAATTCTGTAACCACATCATAGTCGGCAAGATAAACCCTGTAATAGTAAGGGTTGGCAACCTCAGCTTTGTGAGAGAACCAGCTTGCTCTTTCGTTTTCATTAAATATTGGTTTGCCCGTAGTCGGCATTATTGAAAACTGCCCGTAATCGTTGATCCAAGGACTTGGCTGATGGGTTTGTTTAAATCCCCTTATTTTGTCTGCATCATAGCTGTATGACCAGCCATCACCCATTTTTCCTGTTTGAGGCATCCAGAAATTCATACCCCAAGGCATAGCTATTGCCGGATAGGTATTACCGTTGGATAGTGAATGTTTTGATTGTGTTCCCACCAAAGGGTTGACATAATCAACAGGGCTTTTCGAGTCATTGGCTTTTATCCCAAAGACACAAAGAAATGTAAGAAACAAGTAAATGCTTATTCTCTTCATGATTTATTATTTAGATTGATTTTGCTTTGTATCAATTATTCGCTGCATTAAAAATATCCTTATAGCAGTACGATCTATCCGCTAAAAGTAGAGTTATTTTGATAACAAATCTAGCCATAATTCTGCGAAAAATAAAAGGAAGAGTCTTTATATCTGTTAAATCCTGTCGGATTTGCGACTATTTAATAAATGTACAATATTTATAATTTTGCCAAATTATTAAAAAAAAGTAAAATAAAATTATACACTTTATCTTCTCAAAATTAGATGGTTATCGATTTTGGTTAGTTGTTTGTGCAAACGTTTGCATAACAAAAAGCTTGTTTTATTGTTATCTAATGATAAAATACAAACTCGACATGTCATATTTGTAGTATGATTTAGGCTTGTTAAAAAAGTGAAACAAGTTTTATCCATGAAATTAATAACATATTAATGTTAATCTTAATAATTTGCACATGAAAGAAAAGGTAAGAAAAAGTTGTATGTCAATATTCCTCTTTTGCTTGATGGGAATATTGTCTCTAGCAACATCGTATGCCCAAAGTGGTTCCGTGGGAACTATCAGCGGAAATGTAAAAGACTCACAGGGCGAAGCTATTATTGGAGCTAGTGTTGTTGTAAAAGGAACAACAACTGGTACAGTAACAGATTTTGATGGTAACTTTCAAATTAATGCTTCGGCAGGCAGTACACTTGTTATTTCCTATATTGGATATAAACCACAAGATGTTACAGTCGGTAATCAAAAAAGAATCAACATCGTCATGCAGGACGATACCGAATTACTCGGTGAAGTAGTGGTAATCGGTTATGGTAGCGTAAAAAAGAACGATGCTACAGGATCGGTTGTTGCTGTTAAAATCGATGAAAAAGAGCACGGATTTGCTACGACAGCTCAAGACCTGTTGGCTGGTAAAATTGCCGGGGTAGGAGTTACAACCAGTGGAGGCCGTCCGGGAGATGGAGCTACTATCCGTATTCGTGGAGGTTCTTCTTTAACTGCTACTAACGATCCATTGATTATTATCGATGGTGTTTTTATGAGTAACGACCTTGCAGGATCTTCGAATCCTTTAAGCTTGTTAAATCCGAATGATATTGAAACCTTTACAGTATTAAAGGATGCATCAGCCACAGCTATTTATGGTTCGAGAGCTTCTAATGGAGTTATTTTGATAACAACCAAGAAAGGTACCGGAGGTAAGTTAAAAGTTACGTATGACGGAAACTTCTCATTAAGCACAAGAAGAAACAGCGTTGATGTTTTGAGTGCCGATCAATATCGTAATTTTGTTGATACCCGTTTTACCGGTGATGACAGACATAGCGTAGTAATGTCTAAACTTGGTGAAGCAAATACTAATTGGCAAGATGAGATATTTCAAACTGTTTTTAATACCGATCAAAATGTAAGTGTATATGGATCAATAGGAAAAGCTGTTCCATTCCGCACCTCAGTAGGTTATACAAATGAAGAAGGAATTCTTCGTACTTCAGGTATGGAACGTGTAACGGCCAGTGTTTCTTTAACTCCAACTTTATTTGACGATCATTTAAAATTAAATATTAACGGTAAAGGTATGTATTCTCATACCCGTTTTGCTGATACCGGAGCTATCGGTTCGGCTATAAGTTTCGACCCTACACAACCTGTAATGAATGGCAGTCCATGGGGTGGTTATTTTACTTGGACAAACGATGAAGGCAAACTTGCTTCTATCGCAGGTAAAAACCCTGTGGCTATACTTGAAATGCAAAATAACAGAGCAAATGTTCGAAATTTTGTAGGAAACGTTCAGGCTGATTATAAACTACACTTCTTCCCTGATTTAAGATTAAACTTAAATTTGGGTATGGATATTGCTACAACAGGCGGTACAGATTTTAAAGACCCATTCAATCCTACAGCTTATAGCGAAAACGATCAGCAAAGTGGTCAAAGAAAAAACTTCACTAATTTCAGAAATAATCAGTTAATGGAGTTCTACGGCCAATACATTAAAGATGTAACATCTTTGAAGAGTAAGTTCGATGTAATGGGTGGTTACTCATGGCAACATAATAAGAAAACGAGCGACCAAGGCTTATGGTATGTTTCAAAAGAAGATAACTCAAGTTTAGCTGAGATGAATCCCGGTATAAACTACTATAATTTTAAAGAATATTATTTAATCTCTTTCTTTGGACGTTTCAACTATACATTTAATGATAAATATTTGTTGACAGCTACAGTTCGTCGAGACGGATCATCACGCTTTAGCCCAGATAACCGCTGGAGTGTATTTCCTTCAGTTGCTTTAGCTTGGAAAATGAAAGAAGAATCATTCTTAAGAGATGTATCGGTATTAAGTGATCTCAAACTACGTGTGGGATGGGGTAAAACAGGTCAACAGGATTTAGGTGATGATTATTATTATCCATCTACTCCTTCTTATCAAATTGGACAAGGACAAGCTTATTATCCAATGGGATTAAACCCTGATGGATCGACTAATTGGGTGAAACTAATGAGACCAAATGGGTATAATCCTGATTTGAAATGGGAAACTACCACTACATGGAACTTTGGTGTCGATTATGGATTCTTAAATAACCGTATCAATGGTGCTGTAGATGTATATTTCCGTAAGACAACAGACCTACTAAACAGAGAAGCCCCTGTTATTGCAGGAACAAGTCCGGCTGAAAGATTACCTCAAAATATTGGAGAAATGGACAACAAAGGTATTGAGTTTGCTATTAATGCCCGTCCAATTGTTTCAAAGGAATTTGAGTGGCAATTAGGATTCAATATTGCTTATAATAAAAGTGAAATCACGAAGTTGACAGCTACTCAAGATCCAGGGTTTACAGGTATTGGAACAGGATCTACAGGTGGTGATGGAGGTCAAAATGCTCAGGTATATATGACCGGGTATGCTCCTAAAACATATTATGTATACGAGCAAGTGTATGATAATAACGGAAAACCACTCGAAGGTGTATATGTCGATAGAAATGGAGATGGTGTAATAAATGAAGATGATTTATATTACCATAAGAAACCGGCAGCAGATGTGCTTATGGGATTCAATTCGAAATGGACATATAAAAATTGGGATTTAGGGTTTAACGGACGTGTTTCTTTAGGTAATTATGTTTATAATGCTACAGAGGCAAATAATGCAGATATTAGTTTAGCGTCTATCTATGCTAATAATATCTTCCTTACAAATAGACCAACATCAGCATTAGAAACTAATTTTATGTCGAAACAGGCTTTGTCGGATCACTATATACAAAATGCATCATTCCTTAAAATAGATAATATTACTCTAGGTTATACATTTAGTGACCTGTTTAAAGGTAAAACATCGGCTCGTGTTTATGGAATAGTTCAGAACCCGATTGTAATAACTAAGTACAGAGGCTTGGACCCTGAAGTATATGACGGAATCGATTATAACTTTTATCCAAGACCATTGATATTTATGTTAGGTTTGAATTTGAACTTTTAATAATTGAAGACTTATGAAAGATAGAATAATAAAAAGTAAGAAATTACTATATATAATGTTGTCATTCGCTTTGGCAATACCATTTGCTTCGTGTACTGACGATTTGAATACAGTACCTAAAGGTCCTAATATCGAATTAGATCCTTATGCTGATGCTGATAATTATCCGCTGTTGATAGCAAAAGTATATTCAGGTTTTAGTAAATTGGGAATAACAGGACCCGATAAAGACGGAGATATTCCTTCTTCTGCAGACCAGGGAAAAACCACGTTTCTAAGAACATATTTCAATATACAGGAACTTACCTCTGACGAAGCAAAATGTGCTTGGAGTGATCTAGATGAGAAAAATTATTCTCAAACATTGCTTACTCCGGATAATTATATCGGATATATGCTTTATCAACGCTGTATGTTGAATATTGTATTTGCAAATGAATTTTTGAAGAATACTCAAGTTCCACAGGTCGAAGTTCCTAATCTGGATCGTTCAAGAGCTGAAGTTCGTGTCCTAAGAGCAATGAACTATTACTTCCTTCTTGATGTTTACGGAAATCCGGGTTGGGTTACCGAAGAACAGCCGGTGACATACATACCTCAACAATTGGGACGCGAAGGCATGTTCAATTGGGTGGAAAGCGAATTATTGGATGTTGAAAAAAGCGGTTTATTACTAGATCATTCTGCTTCAACTTATGGATTGATAACTAATCAGGTTGTAGAAACTGTTTTAGCTAAAATGTATATTAATGCAGAAGTTTATACAGGAAAAGCTCGCTGGAACGATGCTTTGACATATGCTAAGAAAGTAACCTCTTATTCAGGATTACAACTTGAAGGCAATTATCAAAATCTTTTCTGTGCAGACAATAACCGATCAAAAGAGATCATATTTACACTTCCTTATGACAATAAACTGGCTACAGATTGGGGCGGAATCGTCTTTGTAATTGCATCTTCGACAAGTGGCGATATGCTTAGCTTATTAGATTTCACTGCATCATGGAGTGGAAACAGAGCGACTCAACAATTGTCGAGCCTATTCGCTAACAATGATAAACGAGCATTATTCTTTAAAACAGACCGTGATCAGAATATGACCGAGCTTGGTAACTTTAACAAAGGTTGGTCAGTAATGAAATTTACAAATAAAGGATGGGATGGTGCTGCAAATGTGAATGGTGCCGGACAATGGGCTGATACCGATTTCCCTCTATTCCGTTTAGCAGATGTAATACTTATACAAGCAGAGGCTGAACTTCGATTGGGTGATGCCAATGCAGTGAATACATATAACAAAGTACATGCTCATCCAAGAACAGGTTTAAGTGCAGCAACATCTGTTACTCTACAAGATATACTTGACGAAAGAGGTCGTGAATTATATTGGGAAGGTCAAAGAAGAACTGACTTGATTCGTTTTGGTAAGTTTACCAAAGGTTACAATTGGGCATGGAAAGGTGGATCGCAACTTGGAACTGATATAGACGATAAATATAATCTTTTCCCGATCAGTACAAAACATCTTACAGGTAACCCTGCTTTGGTACAAAATCCATTATACAAGTAAGATTAATTAATAGTAAGGTATAAGTACAGTACTTCAACAAGTAAATATGATTATCTACTGTACTTATACTTGCCAAAGTAACAAAAAGGTCTGAGACCTTAATAAAGAAAAAGCATTATGAA
Source organism: Dysgonomonas sp. HDW5A (assembly GCF_011299555.1). NCBI lineage: Bacteria > Pseudomonadati > Bacteroidota > Bacteroidia > Bacteroidales > Dysgonomonadaceae > Dysgonomonas > Dysgonomonas sp. HDW5A. Next base: position 2,509,466 of record NZ_CP049857.1, read on the forward strand.
AATAAAAAATATATTATTCTTAATGGCCGTTATATTTGCTTTTGTCTCATGTAACGACGATACAGATCCTGTTCTTCCTCAATATAAGGCTTCGGAGTTAACTCATCCGGATAATAATACCCTTTATGAATTAAAACAGGCAAATGCAGCAGAAACCATGTTGACATTAGATTGGAAAGCTTATAGACAAAACGATCTGATGGTAGGTGCTGTAACATACTGGATACAAGTTGATACGGTAGGAAATAATTTTGCCAATGCGCAAACATTACAGCAAGTCGCTGCAGTAAATGAGGACGCTGAGTTTACTAATTATACGGCTTCTCTGAATGTTGAAGAGGTAAATAAAATTCTAGTTAATAGCTTAGGCTTTCCTGTAGGAAGTGTATCTAGTCTGGAAATCCGTGTAATAACTCATATTGGTAATATTCTGGTTCCATCATCGGCATCTAATGTCTTTCAGGCAAGAGTTATACCATACAAAGCAGTTGATACATCTTCATTATATATGATTGGTGCAGATTTTGGAAACTGGGACTGGGCATCACCCGGTATTGTTTCAATGGTTCCTGTAAATGGTGTTGATGGAGCATTCTGGTGCATAAACTATTTTACTGCTAAGAATGGATTTAAATGGGCTCCGAAAAAAGCTTGGGGTGATGATTTTGCCGAATTAGCAAGTAAGTCTGGTTATACAGTTGCCGATGGAAATGCCTTTGTACCGGCTGACGGGTTATATATGGTTTATGTTGATTATACAGCAGGAAAGATAACCATTGCACCGGCAAAAGTATATGGCATGGGAGATTGTTTCGGTGGTTGGGATGCAGATAAATTCCTATTTACCAATGATGGAAAAACTACATCTATATTAACTACCGGTGCAGGAGAACTAAGAATGTATGCTGGATTGCCTGAAGGAGTTAAAGGATCTGATTGGTGGACAAGAGAATTCATCATTCTAGATGGTAAAATTTCTTATCGTGGAAGAGGTGGTGACCAAGATCGCGTAAAAGTAGAAGCCGGTAAAACAGTAACTCTTGATTTCAAAGCAGGTAACGGAACTATCAAATAATGATACTTACTATAATCAATTATGTAGTTGAGATAACATATCCTGCTTAAGGGGATAAATTAAATATATTGATTGATGTAGTAATATTGTCAAAATAAAAGAAGGAGTGAGTTAATTTGCTCCTTCTTTTGTTAAAGATGCCTCACAAACTCATTTAATAACGAATACCATGAAGAAAATTATTTATTTTATCCTGCTGCTATTTGTTCCACTGTGGATACAGGCACAGATTATAACAACAAACCCTACTTTTCTTACAGACGATGTTGCAGCAGAAGTCATATTCGATGCATCATCGACTGCACTTAATAATTATACAGGTGATGTATATGCACATACAGGAGTTATTACCGATAAGAGTGCCTCCAGTTCCGATTGGAAATATGCACCCAATTGGTTAGATAACAGTGAAAAATACAAATTAACCTCTATCGGAGGGAATAAGTGGAAATTAGTAATGCCCTCAGGTGCTCGCCTATATTATGGTGTTCCTGCAGGTGAAAAAATAGTGAAGCTAGCCTTTGTATTCCGTAATGCCGACGGATCAAAAGAAGGAAAGGATAATGGCAAAGACATATTAGTAGATGTACACGAAAAAGGTCTATTGGTAACTTTTGAGACACCTCAAACAGAACAATTGCTGGATAAGAATACTTCTTTAGCTATAAAAACTACAAGTTCGGAAATAACTACATTAAAACTTTATTTGAACGATACTCAATTAACAAAAGTAGATAATTCGACATCTTTATCATATACTTATAAATTTTCAACCGAAGGGGCTTTTTGGCTGATAGCAGAAGCAGGAACAAGCCCGTCTACAGTTAGAGACAGTATTTATGTAAATGTGAAGAAAGACCAAGTAAGCCTGCCTTTACCTTCGAATGTAAGAGCAGGGGTTAATTATATAAACGATAATACAGTTACTGTTGTGCTATATGCACCTAAAAAGAGTAACGTATATCTGGTTGGAGACTTTAATGACTGGAAAATCAATAATACCTACATGTTCAATAAAGCAGGCGACTTTTGGTGGTTAACTGTTTCAAACTTAGAAAAAGGAAAAGAATACGGTTTTCAATATTTAATAGACGGAACGTTGAAAGTGGCAGATCCTTATACCGATAAAGTACTCGATCCTTGGAATGATTCTTATATTCCTGCCGCAGTATATCCTAACTTGAAACCTTATCCAAAAGGTAAGACCGAGGGTATCGTTTCAGTTCTTCAAACAGGGCAAACACCATATGCTTGGAAAACAAAGAATTTTACCCCTGCCGAAAAGGAAAAGTTAGTTATCTATGAACTATTGATTCGTGATTTCACTACAGAGCATAGTTTCGAGTCTACTATGCAAAAACTGGACTACCTTCAATCTTTGGGTATAAATGCAATAGAACTGTTACCGGTTAATGAATTTGAAGGAAATAGCAGTTGGGGGTATAACCCTTCATTCTATTTTGCAGTAGATAAATACTATGGAACCAAAGATGCTTTCAAAGCTTTTGTTGACGAATGTCACAATAGAGGAATAGCCGTTATAATCGATATGGTACTGAATCATTCTTACGGACAATCTCCGTTCGTGAAAATGTACTGGGATAATGCTAACAATCGTCCTTCAGCAGATAATCCGTGGTATAATGTAGAGTCTCCAAACAGTTCTTACAGTTGGGGATATGACTTTAACCACGAATCGGATCAAACCAAAGCCTTAGTTGATAGCATCAATAGCTATTGGATGAAAGAATATCAGGTAGACGGTTTCCGCTTCGACTTTACAAAAGGTTTTACCAATAAAGCAGGAGATGGTTGGGCATATGATCAATCACGCATTGATATTCTGAAACGAATGAGTAGCGAAATTTATAAACGCAACCCAAAGGCGATCGTCATAATGGAACATCTGGCTGATAATTCAGAAGAAAAAGTGCTTTCTGATTCCGATATTATGCTTTGGGGAAATATCAATAATAACTATTGTGAAGCAGTAATGGGATATACCGAGAGTAATAAATCGGATTTATCGTGGGCTATATATTCAAAACGAGGCTGGACAAAACCAAATCTGGTAGCTTACATGGAGAGCCATGACGAAGAACGAGCTGTATTTAAAGCCAAAGCATATGGAAATGCTTCGGGAACATACAATATTAAAAATGAGGCAACAGCATTGAAGCGAGCCGAACTTGCTGCAGCATTCTATCTGACTTTACCCGGACCTAAAATGATATGGCAATTTGGAGAATTAGGCTACGACTACTCGATAAACACCTGTAGCGATGGTACTACTATTTCGAACGATTGCCGTGTTGCCGAAAAACCAATCAGGTGGGACTATTATGACAATAAAGAGCGTAAAGACCTTTACTCTGTTTATTCGAAACTGATCAATCTGAAAACCGAAAATAAAGTATTCGAGTCAACAGATATAAACTATTCATTAGAAGGAAAACAAAAATATATCGTTTGGAAAGGCACGGATATCAATGCTTTTGTTGTGGGTAATTTTGATGTGGTAAGTGCGACTGCTTCCGTAACCTTACCTCGCAGTGGCGAATGGTATGATGCTTTGACAGGTGCCGCTGTAACTATCCCTTCAACAAGTTATTCGGTGACATTAGCTCCGGGAGAATATAAATTTTACGTAGATAAAGGGAGTGTTGCCTCTATCGAAGATATGTATGCAGATAATCAAACTGTAACAATTCTTGACGATCGTATTGAGTATACCGATGGCATAGCAAAATCGATAACTATTTATGATTTATCGGGAGTTGCTCTTTTGAACAAATCAAATACCCAGTCTATCGAAACAACATCGTTATCGAAAGGTATCTATATCGTAAAACTGAAATTAGACGGGAAAGCCGTTTCTCAAAAGTTTATAAAAAAATAAGGATGATTAATTTCTAAAATAAATAACCCCGAACAATATAGCTCGGGGTTATTTTATCTTAAGAACAATCTTTAAGCAAAATCTTTCCTCTAAATACCGGTAATGACAATATTTTCTATTGCGATTTTTGCTCCACTAGCATATTCATTGCCTTCGGTAGAAAATTCGAGTTTGTTTATTTGTGTCCAATTAAACAACCCCGCTGGAGTATGCCAGGTATTACCATCCATGGTTCCTATTTCCTTGAATGAGGAGAGTGGTATTGTTATTTCAAACCATTCATTATCTGTTCGGATATTATCTTTTTTAGTCAAAATATATGTAGTTCGCCAAGGTATGGAATTGGTTTGATATTGAATAAGTCGGATATGCAAGTTGTCAATACCTACATTGGTTTTCATATCAAATTGAAGATGATAACCTGCATTAAGATGCTTAGATAAATCAATCACCGGCCATATTTCAACCGCCATTGATGACCATTTCTTTTCAATTGTCCATCCGATAGAATTTTTCCCTTTGTATGGATAAGTGGTGTCATGGAAGTTTATATTTGTTTTATTCTCAGAACTAACACCGTGCATTCCCCAATAGAAATCATCCGAGTAAAAAGGAATGTCAGGAATGAAATCTTCGCTATAAGAACGAGGAGCTGTAAAACCCAAAGCTTTAATTAAGCCGAAGTTAAGGTCGGTTTCAAACCTTTCATCACTACCTTTTGTAAATAAGCCAAAGGAGTTGTGATAGTCCCACATTGTCCAAGCAATGTTATTTTCTTCGAGATATTCCCGAACCATTTTATACCAGGAGCATCTCTGGTCGTTGTTTGCGTAAGTCATTAAGACACCAAACTCGCCACAAAACAGTTTTATATTCTTGTCCTTGGCAAAAGCTAACCAATTGTTCAGATTATTCTTTATATATTCTTCTGTACTTGTTTTACTGTAGTTGGTGTATAAGCTTGGGTCGGTTATCGATTCGGGACATTCGGGCATACTTTTACTATCGTATGGAAACGGAATATTTCTTGCATTCAAAATAGACGTCTTGGCAGCACCTTGGTGGGTAAATAAAAATGGATCATACATATGAAATGTATAAATGAGCTTATCATCGTTATAATCGGGGAGGTCTTTCAATGCCGGCGTGCTGGTTGCCGATACTATAATATAATGTTTTGAATCGATGGCACGTATTGCCTTAATCATCCGACCTTGCATCTCTGGCCAGTTTTCTTTTAGATATTGTCCATCGGGTTCATTCATCAGTTCATAATAAACATTCAACCGTCGATCTTTACAATGTTTGGCAACTTGCTCCCATACCTTTGTCATTTGAGCCTCTCCATATGCTTTTGGAAACGTATTATAGCCAAAATAAGAATGATTATCAATGATAATATTGACTCCTACTTCTTCAGCTAAATTCAGTGCATAATCAAGCTTTTCCCAAAAATCATTTTTGATTTTATATTCGGGGGCATCTCCCGTCATTTTATAAAATCGAATAGGTAGTCTTATAATATCTACACCTAAGCTTTTTGCCTGTTCGAAATCGGGCTTTTTGTATAATGTTTTCAATATTCCATCTATGGAATCAGCTAAAAACCAACCGGAGAAATTTACTCCTTTGGTAAATTTAATTTCATCAATATCAATTGTTTTTGCCGGAGCCTCCTCTTCGTTTATTATAGGGTCGTCATTGCATGATATATTAGTCAGTGACAATGAAATGAATATCAAATAGGGTAGTAGTTTGCATAAGTTTTTCATAATTTAATGTGTCTGTTTCTTTCTGAGAAATTAAAAATCGCATCAAAATTAGTAACAATTACCTCGCTAAAAAGGCTCTGATCAGAATTCAGAATAAATCGACTTTTTTGTAGGGAGTTATACACAAAATCATTTACTCTCTTGTCTTAGTTCGCAGGTTGCAAACGTTTGCAACCTTTTATTGTCAGTTAGGCACTATCGCTCAGTGTAAATCAGACTTAAATAAGCTTTTTTTGTATCACCGAAAATAGGTCTGTTACCTAATATATCATGAGATACAAATTCAAAAATAATAGATATGTTTAAAAAATCCCTTTTACTTATTGGCTTGTGTTTCCTCTGTGGAATTATACAAGCTCAGGAGCTAAAGTCGCCGGATGGAAATTTGGTCCTGAATTTTCAGTTGACCGATCAGGGCGTTCCTACCTATAATCTTACTTACAAAAATAAAGATGTCATTAAAGACAGTAAGTTAGGATTCGCTATTGCTTCAGGTACAGGACAACTCGATAAAGACTTTAAAGTTGTAGATGTAAAGTATACCTCAGAAGATTCTACTTGGAAACCTGTTTGGGGCGAACAAAGTGAAATTCGAACCAATTATAACGAAATGTTAGTAAATCTGACTCAGGATAATAGATCTATAGATATCAGATTCAGATTGTTTGATGATGGTTTAGGATTCAGATATGAATTCCCGAAACAAAAGGACTTATTTACTTTTGTCATAAAAGAAGAGCTTACAGAGTTCAACATGGCTGGAGATAATAAAACTTTTTGGATTCCAGGAGACTATGATACCAATGAATATGCCTATACTACAACTAAAATTACAGGTATATCAGGAGCTATGAAAGAGGCTACCCACCATGTATTGGATCAATCTCCGATCAAAACATTGGCAGTACAAACCCCGTTGATGATGAAGTCCGATAATGGGTTGTATATCAATATACACGAGGCGGCATTAGTTGATTATCCTGCTATGCAATTGAATGTAGACGATAAAAAACTGGGATTCAGTGCACACCTTGTACCAGATGTATATGGAAATAAAGGAGATATGAATACTCCCGCTCAAACACCTTGGCGTACCATCGTTGTAAGTGACGATGCACGTAATATACTTGCTTCGAAAATGATTGTAAATCTGAACGAACCATGTACTTACGAAGATGTTTCGTGGATTAAGCCTACAAAATACATCGGTGTATGGTGGCAAATGTTTACAGGCAGAGGCTCATGGGCTTATTCGGACGATAACAACATTAAATTGGGTGTGACCGACTTTTCCAAATTGACTCCTAACGGAAGACATGCAGCTAATACTGCGAATGTGAAAAAATATATTGACTTTGCTGCAGCAAACGGATTCGATCAGGTATTGGTTGAAGGATGGAATATTGGTTGGGAAGACTGGATTAATCCTGTAAGAGAATACCTATTTGATTTTGTAACGCCATATCCTGATTTCGACGTAAAAGAATTGCAACGTTATGCCGCTTCGAAAGGTGTAAAAGTAATGATGCACCATGAAACAGGAGGTTCTGTAGCCAATTACGAGCGTCACCAGAAAGACGCATTCCAATTTATGGCAGACAATGGTTACAATGCTGTAAAAACGGGTTATGTGAGCAGAATCAGACCAAAAGGAGAGCATCACGACGGACAGTCGATGGTAAACCACTATATCAATACTGCAAAACTTGCAGCTAAATATAAGATAATGGTAAACTCGCACGAAGCAGTACGTCCAACAGGATTGTATCGTACCTATCCTAACTGGTTGGCTCAAGAGTCGGCACGCGGAACAGAGTTTGAATCTATGGGCGGATTGCCACCTGAGCATACAACTATTCTACCATTTACACGTATGATGGGTGGTCCTATGGATTATACTCCCGGTATATTCCAAACCGATTTTACATATTACAGCCCGGATAATCATAACAGAGTACGTACAACATTGGTTAAACAGTTGGCTCTTTATCTAACGATGTACAGTCCTCTGCAAATGGCAGCCGATCTGCCCGAAAACTACGAACGTTTTCCCGATGCATTTCAATTCATCAAAGATGTAGCTGTAGATTGGGACAATACCTATATATTGGAAGCCGAGCCGGGTGACTATGTAACTATCGCCCGTAAAGCTAAAGGCAAAAATGAATGGTTTATCGGTGGGGTGACCGACGAAAATGCACGTGAAGCATTAATCGACTTCAGTTTCTTACCCGAAGGTGTTAAATATACAGCAACAGTGTATGCTGATGGTAAAGATGCAGATTGGGAAAAGAACCCACAAAGTTATACAATCAAAAGTATTCCGGTAACCAGCAAAACCAAATTAAAACAAAGGTTAGCTCCCGGAGGAGGACTTGCAATCAGTATAAAATAATGAATAGAGAGTAGTTCTTTTTTTTCATGGCGAGAAGGGGGAGTATATGGTTTCATATGCTTTCCCTTCTTTCGTATATAAGGTAATTTAATTCTATAATTGCTCTTGTTGCACATTCTATATTTTAGAGGTTATCTGTGCGATGAGTCCAAATAAGTCTATTTAAAAGCGAATCTAACTACGAGTTTATGCAAACTATGCCTATTTGCAAACGTTTGCAACCGAGTATTACCTTTTTGTATTTGTTTTATCCTAATTATGAAATGCTAATATCTTTTCTTTGTATATAAGAAAGTGTAAATCTTAATTAACAGTAAGTATTCGATTTAAAATGATTGAATAATAATTGTTGGTTAGCTTATACTTTTCGAAGTAACAAAAGGATTTAAAAACAGAATCCGATAAAGAAATTACTAGTAAAACTAACAAAAAGGTCTATGGCCTTAATCTTAAAATGAAAAGATATAAACCATGAGAAAATTAATCATTTTGATGTGTTTGTGTATTGTCAGTCATTGGGCTGTAGCACAAGAGTTGAAATCTCCAAATGGCGATTTAACGTTAAAGTTTTGGCTTCAAAGTAATGGAGAGCCTACTTATAGCTTGACTTATAAGGGTAAAGATGTAATTAAGCCTAGTAAGCTCGGACTTGAACTTAAAGCTCAAAAAACGCTTAATAATTTTGACGATTTTTCAGTTAAAGAAACAAATGGAGAAGGAAACCTGTACAGTGGTTTTTCAGTAGTTAATACTGAAACTGCAACAGTTGATGAAACATGGAAACCTGTTTGGGGAGAAGTGAAAGAAATTCGAGATAATTACAATGAACTAGCTGTAACGCTAAATCAAAAAGCAACAGATAGAACTATAGTGATCCGTTTCCGTTTGTTTAATGATGGATTAGGTTTCAGATATGAATTTCCGGAGCAAAAGAATCTTACTTACTTTGTTATCAAAGAAGAAAAGACTCAGTTTGCAATGGCAGGAGATCACACTGCCTATTGGATTCCCGGTGACTATGATACTCAGGAGTACGATTATACAACCTCTAAACTCTCTGAAATCAGAGGCTTAATGGAAAAATCGGTAACAGCTAACGTTTCTCAAACCTCATTCTCAAATACAGGTGTACAAACAGCTTTGATGATGAAAACTGCTGACGGGTTGTATATCAATCTTCACGAAGCAGCCTTGATCGATTATTCTTGTATGCACTTAAATCTGGACGACAAAAACATGATTTTCGAATCGTGGTTAACTCCCGATGCAAAAGGAGATAAAGGCTATATACAAGCACCCAGCCAATCGCCTTGGCGTACAGTTATTGTAAGTGACGATGCTCGTGATATCTTAGCTTCACATATTACATTAAACTTAAATGAACCAAGTAAAATCGAAGATACTTCATGGATCAAACCTGTGAAATATGTAGGTGTTTGGTGGGAAATGATTACAGGTAAAAGCACATGGGCATATACCGACGAATTACCAACAGTACAATTGGGGATAACCGATTATTCGAAAGTAAAACCTAATGGCAAGCACGGTGCTACTACCGAAAACGTGAAGAAATACATCGATTTTGCTGCTAAGCACGGTTTTGACGGAGTTTTAGTAGAAGGATGGAACGAAGGATGGGAAGACTGGTTTGGTAACTCTAAAGACTATGTATTTGATTTTGTAACTCCGTATCCGGATTTCGATGTAGTAGCTATCCGTGAATATGCAAAAAGCAAAGGTGTAAAAATGATTATGCACCACGAAACATCAGCCTCTGTTCGTAACTATGAGCGTCATATGGATGAAGCCTATAAATTTATGAAAGATAATGGCTATGATGCTGTAAAAAGCGGATATGTAGGAAATATTCTGCCTCGTGGCGAAAATCACTATAGCCAATGGCTTGTAAACCATTATCAGTATGCAATAGAAAAAGCAGCAGACTATAAGATTATGGTAAATGCTCACGAAGCAGTACGCCCTACAGGAGTGGGTCGTACATGGCCTAACCTTATCGGAAATGAGTCGGCTCGTGGAACAGAATATCAAGCATTTGGTGGCAGTAAGCCAAATCATACAACAGTACTTCCATTTACACGTCTGATTGGTGGTCCGATGGATTATACTCCCGGTATTTTCGAAATGGATATAGAGAAAATAAATCCCGATAACAAATCACATGTAAATACAACAATTGCTAATCAATTGGCACTGTATGTTACTATGTATAGTCCATTACAAATGGCAGCTGATTTCCCAGAAACATATGAGAAATATATGGATGCTTTCCAGTTTATCAAAGATGTAGCCGTAGATTGGGATGACAGCAAATACCTTGAAGCAGAACCCGGAGATCATGTAACTGTAGCTCGTAAGGCAAAAGGAACAAATAACTGGTTTATTGGTAGCGTATGTGGTGAAAACGGTTATACATCTAATATCACATTCGATTTCTTAGATGCAGGTAAAGAATATGTAGCTACTATCTATGCCGATGCAAAAGATGCTAACTACAAAACAAACCCACAGGCTTACGAAATTCGTAAAGTAGTGGTGAATAACAAATCTAAATTATCTCAACGTTTAGCACCCGGAGGAGGTCTTGCTATCAGCGTAATCGAAGCTGATAAAGCAGCCACTAAAGGATTGAAAAAGCTATAAGTAAGTAGATTCTGATTCTAAAAATTATCCCCGAATAAGTAAAAGTCTTATTCGGGGATAATTTTTGTGAGGTTTAGCAGAAGAATGGGTGATCGCAACGCTGGAAAGAAAAGTTATATCTTTGTTTTATGTAGAGGGCTGTTTTTTTATGAAATATTAATCTTACTATAAATTGTAAAAGCCAAAGATATAATTAATTATGAAAGACTTAAATAAAGAGTTTGTTAACAGAAAGCACCACTATTTAGAAACCGATAATTATAAAAGTAATTTAGAATTTCTAATTGAGGGTATTGAATATTCAATAAATCGAATAGTTCAATATAATAAAGAAGCTCCCGATGGACTTCTGGATTTGGAGATAGAACTAGAAGGTGCATATGGTTTAGCATTAATTGCAATGCAGAATTACATCAATCTAACTCTTGTTGATTGTTTTATTGCTAGTAATATTAAATGGGATACTCCTAAGGAAGAATTGGAAAAGCTTACCGACAAAAAATTACTCACTTTTTCGCAAGGAGCTTACAAAAATGATTATATGTATGAGTCTGGAAAAACTAAAGTTCAATTAATTGTTTCATTGGCAAATTCATATAAACACCGCAATGATTTGGAATTATATATCGACAAGATTTACTTAAATAAAGAATTAACTCTTAGTGAAAGTGAAAAGGATAAAAAGGGATATAACCCAAATACATCAGATGTTTTGAATTCTTTTAATCTTTTAGAATCAGATGATTGGGGAATATATCCAGTAATAAAGGGGATGAAAATATTGGATAAAGATTTTAATTTACAGAATATTATAAATCACCTTTTTAATTCGTGGAGACCGAGAATGTGGGAGCAAGTATATGAATCATTAAAAAATAATCCTACTTCTTTACCGGATCATTTATAAACACAACAGAAACAGCACCGATAAGAAGCGAAACACCCGATACAAGGAACATGGCGAAAGGCTTACCTTCTGCAACATTTGTAAAGAGGAAATTTCCGAATAAACCACCTGCTATCTGAGGAATTACTATCGTGATATTAAGAAGACCCATGTACAACCCCATTTTGTTGGGAGGCACTACATTAGCAAGTATCGAAAAAGGCATGGTGAGTATCATAGCCCAAGCAATACCAATGAAAAGCATAGGCAATAAGATGAGGTATTGATCGTGAATAAAAAACATCGACAGCATACCAATCCCTCCTAATACAAGAGAAAATGCATAGAAGTTTTTTCTTCCGAATTTATCAGTAACCTTAGCTAAGAAAATCGAAAATATAGCAGCAATAATACTATATACTCCCGTTAATATTCCAAACCAATTACCCGCATCATTGTATTCTTTACTCAGAGGATCACTCGTATTCCATATTGTGCTGGCGATACCATCTGTAGCATATACCCAAATATAATAAAATGCAAACCACGAAAATAGTTGTACAATAGATAATTGAAGTATCGTGATTATAGTTTTTTTATTGTCCGTAGAAGCAGTATCAGTTATGCTTTTATGAGCAGTTTCGCTTTTGTTGTATTCTGCAAACTGTTGGGGGGGATATTCTTTAACCGTGAAGCAAGTCCATAAAGTTGTGACTATCAGAAATCCGATGCCGATATAAAACGCCCATGATACGGATGGAGCTATTCCTCCTTCCGAAGCCTGATTGCTGAAACCGATATAAGCAAGTAAAAAGGGTAGGCACGAACCTACAATAGCTCCCAGATTGGAAACTATCGTTTGTACCGAATATCCAAGATTACTCTGCTCACTATTTACCATATCTCCAACGAGCGAGCGATAAGGCTGCATACTAACATTGAAGGCACTTTGCATAAGAAACAATATACATACTCCTGCCAGTACGGGAGGCATAATACGCGATACGATGTACGAATTGGGCATCAGGAACATCATAATTGCCGAAACTACAAGTCCAATAAGTATATACGGTATTCTTCGCCCCAGCTTCGTCCATGTTCTGTCACTGAAATAGCCAATCAAAGGCTGCATAAAAAGTCCGGCTAAAGGAGCAGCAAGCCAAAGAAAAGCCAATTCGTTAGTATCTGCACCCAATGCCGATAGTATTCGGCTGGTATTAGTCATAACAAGAGTAAAACAAATCTGTGTACCCAAAAAACCGAAGTTTATATTCCAGATTTGTCGATAGGCGAGAGTGGGTTTATTCAGCATAAAGTATCAATTTCGGTATTTTTTTGGTACAGTTAACAATTTATTACTCCAACTTAAATTACAGGCGTTTATTTTGTATCTTGAGTAATAAACGAATGAAGGACTTAAGCTTGCTTTAAATGATCGGGTAGAGGCCGTGTGGTTTCTCTTATTACCAAGCTGGTTTTTACTATTTTGTTTTTTTTCTCGTTACTTTCCGGGTTTTTGACTTTCTCCAAAATCAGATTCATAGCCTCTTCACCTACTTTTTGGGGATGTTGGTCTACTGTTGTAAGCATAGGATCAGTATCCTGAGAAATATTGGAATTAGAGAATCCGCAGATCGAAACATCTTCGGGTACTCTTAATTTTAGTGTTTTAGCTGCAAGTAAAATACCTGAAGCTGTATAATCGTTCATTGCCATGAAAGCATCCGGGCGTTTTTCAGTCTGAAGAAGTTCCATAGCTCTTTCATATCCAAGTTGCTTGTTATCTGCTATCCGGATAAGATCTTCATCAATAGCGAAATGATGCTTTCTTAAAGCATCCAGATAGCCGTTTTTTCTGTTTTTAGATATCTCAAGATGAGGAGGTGCACCAAAGAATGCAATATGTTCGCATCCGGTTTGAATCATATAATCTACAGCATGAAGAGTTCCCGAATAATCGTCAACCACTACTTTGCCGGAATCGATGCCGGTGCAAATGCGGTCGAAAAAAACTACAGGTATATTGTTATCTATTAACTCTTTAAAGTGGTCGTATTTGATAGTTGTCTTCGATTGGGAAATAAGCATCCCGCATACACGTGCCTCTATCAATGTCTGCACATTGCGTATTTCTTTTGTATATTCTTCTGACGATTGACACACAATTACATGATAATCATGATCCTCTGCGATAGTCTCCATTCCCGATAATACGGATGAGAAGAAATGATTGGCAAGCTCAGGAACGATTACCCCTATAATATTTGAATGATTATTACGAAGGCTTAAAGCAAGAGAATTCGGTTTGTACTTGTGTTCATTTGCATAGTCTTGTACCAGTTTTCTGGTTTCCGGGCTGATATCAGGATTGTTGTTAAGAGCTCTGGAAACAGTCGATGCGGAAATATTCAGATTCTTGGCAATGTCTTTTATCGTTATACGTCCTTTTTTCATTGTATGGAAAATAATTAACTATTGTAACGTTTTTATTACCATATTGTTTGGTCTTATATGTTTTGTTTATGAGCTCTCCAAAACTATAAAACGGGCTTATGATATTCAGGGATTACTGTCCGAAATGTAAAAATAGCTAAAAAAGAGATTCCCGTCAATTTTTCTTTCAGATAATATTTCTTAGAATCTCTTAGATAAGATCTCAAGCCGACTCTTTTCAATGTGAAAAGTAGGGGTAAAAGATGGTTATAATTGAATTGTACTATACAAAATTCTTATATCACCTAAGGTTTGAGGGTGATATAATATGAACTTCTTGTTTATCTCGCAGCTCTGCCTTTTCCTCTTTCTTTGCCTTTAGTATCCGTTTTTGGCTTAGGTTTAGGTTTGTTGGCTGCCATTTTTTGTTTTCCAACCCTTAAACCGCTCGAAGGTTTTCCTTTTGTTTTGGGTTTAGGCTTCTCCTCCGTATTCTCATATGGTGCCGAGCTTTTTTTCGGCTTTTCGGAATTTACCCTGTCTGCCTTCTTTGCATTTAAGCTGGCTTTACGGTAATTTGTTTTTATGTCATGCTCCTCAAGAGCTCTGTTAAATGACTTGTTACTGTTTGAGGGAGCTTTTCCTCCACTTGTTTTCTCCGAATCTTCAAGCATATCAAATAAGCCTTCCATTTCCGAAGCAGTAAGGTTGCGCCAGTTTCCTTGTCCTAATTTATCAAGCTTGATATTCATTATCTGAATACGTTCGAGCTTAAGCACATCATAATTAAAATATTCGCACATGCGTCTTATCTGTCTGTTAAGACCTTGTATCAGCGATATTTTGAATGTATAAGGATTAATTTTCTCAATCTCACATCTGCGTGTAACTCTATCTAAAATAGGTACACCTTGCGACATGCGAGTCAGAAAATCGGATGTTATCGGTCTGTTTACAGTTACAATATAATCTTTTTTGTGATTATTGCCTGCACGTAATATTTTATTGACGATATCTCCGTCATTGGTCAGTAGTATTAATCCCTGAGAATCCTTATCCAACCTGCCGATGGGAAATATACGTTGTTCATGTCTGATAAATTCGATGATATTATCACGTTCCAATGGATTGGTCGAACTTACAACACCTACAGGTTTATTGAAAGCAATGTATACAGGCTCTATTTTATTCTCAATCAATTCACCGTTTACCTTTACCTTTTGTCCGGGCAAAACACGTGAACCTATCGTGGCCTTCTTACCATTTACGGTAACATTTCCACTTTCTATATATTTATCAGCCTCTCTTCGAGAACAATATCCTGATGCACTGATGTATTTATTTAAACGATATTCCATTTTATATACGTAAATGAAGCTATTTAATAATCTGTTTCAGAATTATAATTGCTTGTCGTATGTTTACTACAGCAATAAAAACTCCGTGAGCTTAAGTATAAAGAACTAATCTAATAATGCGTTTTGCTATTTATTTAGATTTTTCATACCCTCCTGTTTTCTTCAAAAAATCAATCATTCAATTGATTTATTGTCAAGCTAATAGGTGTATAGCAAAAAAAGACACTTCATTATCTGTAAGTGTCTGGTCTTTAAGCGGAGAAGAAGGGATTCGAACCCCCGATACAGTTACCCGTATACTTGCTTTCCAAGCAAGCGCCATCGTCCACTCGGCCACCTCTCCATAGAATATATTCCTTATAATGGCGACAAAGATAAAATATATTTCTCGTATAACAATAAACTAAGTGAAAGTTAGAGTTATATTTACCATAAATAAGGTCTGCGACTTTTATCAGTCTATCGAAAATAGTTTTTTTGCATTGTTGGTTGTTATTTCTCCTACTTTCTGGGGAGTAACACCATATATCTCAGATAGCTTGTTTGCAATATGAATGGTATAAGAAGGCTCATTTCTTTTCCCTCTGTAAGGCACAGGCGGTAGATAAGGTGCGTCTGTCTCTATAATGAGCCGAGAGAGGTCAGTTGCCGTTAAAACCTGTGGAAGTGTAGAGTTTTTGTAAGTTACTGTTCCGTTTATACCCAGATAAAAGTTTTGAAGAGCTAATACACTTTGCAATTCTTCAGCATTTCCGCCGAAACTATGAAATGCTCCTCTCAACTTCGATGCTCCTACATTTTTTATGCATTCAACAGATTCACTTATTGCGTTTCTGCAATGTATGGATACAGGCAAATTAAATTCGATACTCCATCTTAGCTGTTCTTCAAAAGCAGCTTTCTGTTCCTTCTCTAGGGACTTGTCCCAATAAAGATCTATCCCTATCTCACCGACAGCAATGTATTTATGTAGAAAAAATTGTTCTTTGATTTTGTTCAAATCCGATTGCCAGTTTGCAGTTACACTTGTCGGATGTAGTCCCATCATAGGTAAACAATATTGTGGATAGCTTTCAGCAAGCCGATTAACCTGCTCTATAGACTCTATGTCTACATTTGGAAGCAGAATATGGCTTATCCCCGCTTGTTTAGCTCTGGATATAACATCTTGTATGTCGTTTTCGAAGCTTTCGTCGTATGTGTGCGAATGCGTATCTATGATGGTCATTGAAATTCTATATTATCCAACAGCTAAGCATTTGATTCACTATTGGATATAAATGCTTACTTGTATTTTTTTTAGTGACAGGCAGACCTGCTTCTTATGAATTACGAGTCAATAAACTTTCAGCTAATTCTCTTAGCTCTTTTTTCTTAGCATAATCAACACTTACTAAATCGAGGAAGGAGATTCCTTTTTCATAATAAGCGTGAATGATGTCTGCCGATGTTTGTTTTAAGTTCAGTTCATTGTATATGGTTGTTACCGCTTTAATTTTCTCCGTTTCCTCAAAGTCAGTTTTATTTATCCAGTCCAGTAATTTAGCTTTACTGCCTTCGTGTTGAAGAGCTGTAATTTGTAAAAAGGTTTTTTTGTTACAAAGAATATCTCCTCCTATTCGTTTGCCGAAGGTAGCCGGATCTCCATAAACATCAAGTAGATCATCCATTAATTGAAATGCTAAACCTATATTGATCCCGAAATTATATAGAGCTTCTGCATCTTCTTGTCCGGCTCCGGCAGCAATAGCCCCGCATTTTAGAGCACAGCCTAATAGTACAGCTGTTTTTAAACGTATCATTTCGAGGTATTCAGCAATGGATACATCCAGGCGTTTCTCGAATTCCATATCCAATTGCTGTCCACAGCATATTTCGGTTGCAGTAGTTGAAAATAGAGACAAGACTTCCGGCAAATGTGCTTTATCAGTCTTTGCAATTTCTTTATAAGACTCAATCAACATTGCATCACCTGATAAAACGGCTGTGTTATCATCCCACTTTATATGTACGGTAGGTTTACCCCGGCGTTTATCGGCTCGATCCATTAAGTCGTCATGTAGCAAGGTGAAATTGTGAAAAATCTCAATACCCAATGCAATAGGAATTGACTTCTCTATATCGTCTTTGTATAAGTTATAAGCCATTACAGCAAGTACGGGGCGAACACGCTTACCTCCAAGTTCGAGGATGTAATCTATCGGTGCAAATAACGATTCGGGTTTACCTTCAAACTTAAGGGTGCTTACTTCGTTATTAATCTTGTTGAGTATGTCGGAAAATGTATACAGCATAATTCTATATTTGATACCCAAAAGTACATATTTTATGCTGAAATTAAAAGCTGAAGATATTTAATTAGAGTAAATCAACTATAGCCAGATAGCTATAACGGTTAATATTGCTGCAACTACAAGTACTAATATGGCTCCGAGTATTATTTTTTTTATAGTTAGCTTAGGCGGTAAATTAGGATCGTTTTCTTCAAATGCTATTATATCATCATTTAATTCACCGGCTTTTATCCCTCGGATTAAATCTCCAACGGTTAAATCTGTGCGTGTATTGCTAAGGAGGTCTTGGCTATCTGCGGATGGGAAATATTTAGCGAAATCAAACGAGGAAATGTCAATGTTGAATTGTTCCGAGTAGGCTTGGATGAAGTCAAAAGCAGCTTCGCTCTTAATATTCAAGTCTCTAGAAATAGAAGTGTTGTCATATATAGTATTGCTATATCCCGAGTATTGCAGGATGAATTGATCCAAATCTTTATTTTCTATCATCGTTTTGCTTCCTTATTTATTTCTAGATATTGCAAATATATAAAGAAAAAAATACTATTTAGTAATGGTCGTATTAATCTTTAGGTGTATGTTAACACTCCTTTGTTTCGAATTGATAAGTGATTTGTGAGAAAAATGGTTTTATGTTTTTGTATTAGATTGTCAGTAGGGTATCTATTGATATATTATAAATGTAGGTGAGGTTTATGTATTATGAAATAAATGGAAGTGGTTGTGTTTTGATGTTCTCATTTTTAATGATATACTTTCGGGAGTTCATCATTGTATTGTGTGAAGATTGATCGGTTTAAATATTGTAAATATTCTTTTCGATATTTAAGGAGGCTTTAGTAAGCCGAAGAATAGTCTGTTTAACAGTCTTCATGATAGGGTTGTATTTAGCTTTATCTTGTTTGGTTAATTAGTTTTTCTCTTTCTTTTATAACAAAGTACTCTTTTTTCTCACTTTTTTTGGATTTAACATTTTTATTTTCCTCTGTTTTTTTAGTCAAAAAATAGGCTTTGTTTTTCTAGTCTAATCGTGTCTATCTATCGCATAATTAGAGCGTTTTATGATTTTTGTTTTTTGTTAAATTAGGTTAAAATGCGGGATGGGGATAAGCAAAGGTGTTCTAAAACTGAACTAAATGATTATCTTTGGCGTTTAAATACGGAACTCTCTAGGATATTGTTTTTAAATGTTATAATCTCCGAGCCGCCAAATGTTATTCGTTTTTGGTTTTTGTTGGTTGGTAATGAGATAGTTGAGACTAAAAAGGATTAAATAGAACAAAAATAAGATATGAAAATAAAACTACTCTTGCTTGTAGGAATTGGATTTGCGCCGTTTGTATTAGTGGCTCAGACTGCTTTTTTATATAATAAAGGAGTTATGTCAGTTAAATCAACGAATGTTAATAATACAACCTTGTATATTAATGGCGATTTCATAGCCGGTCATGATGCAACTGCAGCGTGTAATATTACGTTGGATAACTCAAGAACGGTTCTTACCGGAGATTTTATTCACGACTTAAATGGTGGCGCTTCAGCCTTTAGTAATGTTTTTAATTATGCTACAGGTGATAATTCTCGTTTTGTCTTTAATGGTACAACTGCACAAACTATTAAATTAGCTTCAGGGTTGACTTATAACCATTATCTGAAGGGAGAGAATTATATTAAATTCCCTACTCTAGTTATTCAAAATAGTAATCACGTAACGCTTGTTCCCGAATTGGCAGCACAAGCCTCTGGTTTGTCATTAAATACAGGACGATTGATTCTGGATTCAAGAAGAGCTATTGATACAGATTTTATAGGACCTATTTTTAATACTTTTCAAAATGCTTCAACTTCTAGCATGTTGGCACATTTTATGGTTGCCTCAAGCAGTCCGACAGCAATTTCTACACCGAATAATAATCCGACTTTTGCAGCTACTGCTACTAGTAATAACCAATTTGGAGCAGTACAGGTAAATCTTCAATTAGATAATCCTCTTGACTATAATGTAGGAGGTACCGGCGGCAAAATAGATGAAAGATACGGTCGTAGTCTTATTGGTATGGGGATTCCTTATAAAGAAATGAAATCTGATTACTTCTTTTGGAATTTCTTGATGATACCTAAAAATGAAAGTATAATCGGAGGAACTCCGGGTAATACAATGACAGATCCTCAACGTACATTAAAAGCGGGCGAAGGTTTTGTTATTGGTATAGATTTAAGAGGAACTAATCCTGCTAATTATGAATATGATTTGCATCCCTTATATCAAATTAATCCCAATAGACCTCAATTCGATCAGCGTGTAACAGAGAAATATCAATTTAGCCGTTTCGGTCCATTTTTTAATAACTCCAATAATGTTAGGCAAGCTAATGGTTGGGGGGGACATGCAACTGTGCCAAATGCTCCAGTAATGGCTGCACCGGGAGCAGGAGCAAATGGTATAAACGATGTTTCTTATGCAAATGAAGTGCTTAATTATCAGGATATAACAGGTCTTACTATTTCTCAAGGATATAATTATTATGCAAACCCTTATACTGTGCCTCTTGATCTTTCACCTCTAGTGAATGGGACAGGAACTGCTGATTGGAATAATGTTATTTTTGCTGGCCCTGGCGTAACTCCACGTGACTTTACAAATAAAGTATGGGTTTTAGATCCTTCGTCAGTCGGATCTGGTTCTTACGATATTTTAAATCCGGGTGGCATTGGTCCGGGTAATAAGTGGGTCATGGTTAATGCGAAGTATCGGGTTATGAAGGACGTTGCTGCAACAGTTAATCCTTATGATCCGGCAACTGATAGTCCTCGAGAGATACTTGCTCCTCTGCAGATGTTTGTTTTATATTCTCCTAGTGGAAGTGCTAAGACTTTGACAATACCTGCATCAGCCAGAGCTATTACATATAATGCTCTTTTTTTAAGGTCAACCTCTAAACCGAATAAATTAGTTGATGACTTTTTATTTGAGATTAAAGACGAGAAGATTAAATCTTCCGATAGAACGGCAATTGCTATCAGAACGCCTCAGGATATTATGACTAATCCCGACTATGAAGGGACTAAGAAATTAGTTACTCTAATTACTTCCGACAAGACAACAACACGCTCTACTACAGAAGAAGGTGCTGTTACTCAAACCAATATGAGTACAGTTTATACTAAGAGTGATGGCGGAATTGCTTTAGAATCTAATATATTGGGTGTGCCTCAGTCTGCCCAAAGCGAAACAGTTACATTATATGTGACTCCAAGTCTTACAGCTCAGAATATAAGTATAAGAGCAGGGCGTTTGGAAACAGCTTACAGAGTAAAAGGTATAATGCTAAAAGATAAAGTAACAAATAAAGAATTTGATTTATTTGGCGGTAAAACTTATACAACTGCTTCTAAAGCAACCGATGCTGTTGACAGATTTTCTCTAAGGTTTATATTTGATACCTCGGGTATTGAAGATGGTGATAATGGTTCGGAATCTAAATCTATAACATCTTATTATCTAAACGGAACATTAACTGTTACAGGATTTGATGATGCAGATTTTGGAAGTGTAATTTCTGTATATGATATACAAGGAAGAATGGCTGCTCAGGCTAAGGTGAATGATACGACTGTAGAAATTACTCAACCATTCTCTCCGGGAGCTTATATCGTGAAAGTTGTAGGTAATAAATCATATGCTGCTAAATTTTTGGTAAAATGAGAAAGTTTTTAGGTTTTATAATATTGGGAACACTATTTTGTGTAAGTGGCATTGTGCAAGCTCAGGATTTATTGCCCTCTGATTCTTACTATAAAGATAATATTGCAGTAAATGAAGTGCAAGCAGAAGCACCTTCACTACGGGTTCCGGGTGACGATGGTGATTTGGGACCTGGAGATGGTAATCCTGAATGGGGAGGCGGAGGTTTCGTCGGTTCTCCCGTAGGAGATGCTGTATTGCCTATCGTAATAGCAGGATTGATCTATGGATCAGTTTTGTTCCTAAGAAGACGTAAAAGTTCTATTTAAGAACAGTAATTTATAACTAATAAAAAAGAGCAGATATTTTAATATCTGCTCTTTTTTATTTATATCTGTTATTTGTGGTAGTGTTAGAGAAGTGTATAGCCTAAGGTGGCAATTTATCTTTTGTAGTAATCAAATAAAAAGAAAAAAGTGTGAAGTAAGACTTCACACTTTAAATTTGCTATTAGTAATAACTATTTATTCCCATGGAGTTCCTTTGAATATATCTTGAGTATCTGTTGCGTTTGATAAATCGAGTTGAGGTTTGCTAGTAAGTGATGAACAGTCTCGAAACATACGATTAAAATTTTTCCCTTTTGATGTATTTAAAAGTGGAATATTGATTAGGGATTTGCAATTGCTAAACATCTGCCCAAAATCTTCTCCCATAGATGTGTCTAATAGGGGAATGCTAGTTAAAGATATACAGCTACTAAACATACTTTCAAAATTAGTTCCCTTAGATGTGTCTAAAAGAGGAATTGATTCTAAAGAGCTACAATAGTCAAACATCCTTGAGAAATTAATTCCTTCAGAAGTATTTAAAAGAGGAATTGTCTTTAAAGAGCCACATTCAGAAAACATGTATTTAAAACTAGTTCCTTTAGAGGTATCTAGGGGAGGAATCGAATTTAGAGAGATACAGTTTCTAAACATATTTTCAAAATTAGTTCCTTCAGAGGTATTTAAAAGAGGGATCGTGTTTAAAGAGCTACATCCAGAAAACATTAAACCAAACTCAGTTCCTTTAGAAGTATCTAAAAGAGGAATCGTGTTTAGAGAGTTACATCCAAAAAACATTGCGCCAAAGTTTGTAATATTGGAGGAATTAAATTTAGGAGCTTTTTTTATTTTAGATGCATTCCATGAAAAGTTTGCAAACATTGCAAGAGCACTCGTCAATTGCTCACCATCTGAAACATCCGGTAAATATTCTTGCTTTGCTCCGAGTTCAGTAATTCTCAATGCAGTTTTAGTAGCGTCAGTCCAAGTGAAATAACCTGCATCAACCCAAGCTTCTTGGATAGTAGGCAATGTAACAGCCGTTTTAGGGTATAAGCGTGCAATAAAGGCCTTGTCTCCTTCCGATAGTTCATAGTTCGCCAGTAGCTTAGTTGTTTGCTTACGGTTGTAATAAGGCCATGCCATTACCGAAAGTTCATCAATTTCCTTTGTTTCTAATAATTGATTGGCAGTTGCTTCTGTTAGAGGTTCAAATACGTATTGGCGTATCTGGCTCCAATCCATACTGTAACCTTCGAACTGATCTTCCCAATAAGCTTGTAATTGAGAAGCATCCTT
Organism: Dysgonomonas sp. HDW5A; assembly: GCF_011299555.1. Taxonomy (NCBI): domain Bacteria; kingdom Pseudomonadati; phylum Bacteroidota; class Bacteroidia; order Bacteroidales; family Dysgonomonadaceae; genus Dysgonomonas; species Dysgonomonas sp. HDW5A. The sequence goes on from NZ_CP049857.1 coordinate 2,532,552, forward strand.
CCAGTAGCCGTTTTTACTCCATTCTTGGTGACGTTGTTCATATTCCAGACCTAGTATTTGCCCGAATAAGCGAAGTACATCTCCCTTAAACTCTGTGTCATCCAAGTACTCTATGCCTCCAAAAACAGCCGTAGGCTGGCTTTGGTCAATCACCAATTTGGCATCGTTCCCGGTGTAAGACCAAGTCAGCCAATCGTTGTTGTTCCAGTCGAAAGCGATACGTACATCCGCTTTTTTGTCTTGTTCGACGAAATGGAGTTTAATACCCGCATACTCTTCCCATTCAGCAGCTGTTTGTTTTACCCTGTCGATGATTGTCTGGTCAGCAGGAGTATTGATAAACTTAATGTAAATCCCCGCATCCTGATTCCAGCGTTTCGAGCCATCGGCAACACCTCTGGTTTGTACTCCTTTGGATAACTTGGTCCCGTACCAGCGAATTTTGTTTGATTGTGCATTTTTCCCTCCGGATGCATAGTCCTGATCAAGTTCGTTTTGACTGCAACCTGCTAATAAGAGAAGCAGGCAACTTAAAAATAATAATGTTTTCTTCATTTTGTTGTTTTAAATTTGTGAATAATTAATGTGTAGAAATACGATTTTGCGTAAATCTCGAATTGTATTTGTTTGCTATTATGATGGATCGGTAATTATTAACATTTTGAGATTGTGTTTGTAATAAATAGTTTCTAGTAGTGCTATACAAATATACATTAAATCAGATGACTAAAAAAGTATGTTAAAAAGATTTTTCTTATTTTTTCGGACTACAAAAAACAAAGAAGGATATCCGTAATGGATATCCTTCTTTTCTATATTAGAGAATAATGTATGTTTATATTTAATCTCTTTTTGTTATTCAGGAAGATTTTTAGTTTCATTGAAACTATCGAAAGTTCCCGCAGCCAGACGTTTGTAGCTTTTCCAACGCCAAGTAGCATTGTTTTGAGCTGCTTCATATAGACTGGTTGCCTCTGTCGGATTCGATTTTTGAAGCGAAGTATAACGTACTTCATCCCCAAGGAATGCTTGGAACTTACTCCAGTCCGGATCTTTACTATCCATAATGAATGGGTTCTTGCCTTCTTCTTCCAACATTGGGTTGTAACGCCACAAGTGCCAGTATCCGCATTCTACAGCTGCTTTTTCTTCATCCTGAGCTTGTCCCATACCTTTACGTAATCCGTGGCTGATACATGGAGAATAAGCGATAATTAAAGATGGTCCTTTGTATTCTTCAGCTTCTTTGAATGCTTTCAAACATTGCATTTGATTTGCTCCCATTGCTACCTGAGCAACGTATACATAACCATAAGTTGTCGCAATCATACCAAGGTCTTTCTTACGAATCTTTTTACCTGCAGCAGCAAATTTAGCAACAGCAGCAACCGGTGTCGATTTCGAAGATTGTCCTCCTGTGTTTGAATAAACTTCAGTATCCAGAACCAAAATATTTACGTCTTCACCCGAAGCAAGTACGTGGTCAAGTCCACCAAAACCTATATCATAAGCCCATCCGTCACCACCAAAGATCCAGATCGAACGTTTGATAATATATTGTTTCAGAGATAGTAGTTCTTTGCAAATCTCACATTTGTCAGCACCAGCTTCTATGATAGCTAAGATTTGAGGATGTAACTCCTTAGTTCTCTCAGCCTCTTGTTTATTATCAATCCATGCTTGGAATACAGTCTTAGTATTTTCTGAAGTATCAGCCATCGAAATAGCTTGCTTCATCAATCTTTCGATTCTGTCACGCATAGTGATATTAGCCAAAGCATATCCTAAACCGAACTCAGCATTATCTTCGAATAAAGAGTTAGCCCAAGCCGGACCTTTGCCCTCTTCGTTTTTACGATATGGAGTAGAGGGAGCCGATCCACCATAGATAGATGTACAACCGGTGGCATTTGCGATCAACATTCTGTCACCATACAATTGAGTTACAAGTTTGATATATGGAGTTTCTCCACAACCCGAGCATGCACCTGAGAACTCAAACAATGGAGTTGCAAACTGTGAGTTTTTAACGTTTTGTTTGATGTCTACCAAGTGAGCTTTGCTGGTTACGTTTTTCACCATAAAGTCCCAATTGTTTTGCTCTGGGTATTGAGTACCAATCTCAACCATTTCAAGAGCACTTTGTCCCTTTTTACCAGGACATACATCAACACAGTTACCACAACCAAGGCAGTCTAAAACGTCTACCTGGATACGGAATCCCATGCCATCGAATTGTTTACCTTGAGCCTTAAGCAAAGATGCACTTTCTGGAGAATGTGCTTGCTCGTTAGCGTCCAATACGAAAGGACGTATTGTTGCGTGAGGACATACGTAAGCACATTGGTTACATTGTATACAATTATCCATGTGCCATACCGGAACGAATGCAGCTACACCACGTTTTTCGTATTCGGTAGTACCATTATCCCAAGTACCGTCTTCACGACCTTTAAATGCTGATACCGGTAGATCATATCCACGTTGAGCATTTACCGGACGAACTACATTCTTGATGAAATCAGGAGCATCGTCTTCTGCTACTGGAGCACCAATCGTAATGTTGGCCCATTCAGCAGGAACATCAACTTTTTCTATTTCAATACCACGATCAACAGCAGCATAATTCTTATTAATTACATCTTCTCCCTTACGCCCGTAAGATTTAACGATGAATTTCTTCATTTGCTCTACAGCCAAATCGTAAGGTACTACACCTGAGATTTTGAAGAATGCAGATTGAAGAATCGTATTTGTACGTCCACCAAGACCTATTTCAGTTGCAATTTTTGTTGCATTGATGATATAGAAATTGATGTTATTAACAGCCAGATATTTCTTTACGTTATCAGGAAGATAATTACCTACTTCGTTTTTATCCCATACTGAGTTAAGAAGGAAGGTACCATTCTTTTTCAATCCTTTAGTTACATCATAAAGATGAAGGTAAGCAGGTACATGGCACGCTACAAAGTTTGGAGTATTTACCAAATAAGTAGAACGGATAGGTTTGTCTCCGAAACGAAGGTGAGATGCCGTGAAACCTCCCGATTTTTTAGAGTCATAAGCAAAATATGCCTGACAATATTTATTTGTGTTTTCACCAATAATCTTCACTGAGTTTTTGTTTGCTCCTACAGTACCGTCAGAACCTAATCCGTAAAATTTAGCTTCGTAGTTGTTATCATCAACCGAAACTTCTTCTTTCATTGGAAGAGATTTGAAAGTTACATCATCTACGATACCGATAGTGAAATCGTTTTTAGGCAATTTCATGGCAAGGTTCTCATAAACCGACATAATTTGAGAAGGAGTAGTATCTTTTGACGAAAGACCATAAATACCACCAACGATAGTTGGAGCATCTTCAGCTCCATAGAAACAATCTTTAACATCAAGATAAAGAGGTTGTCCCGGAGCACCAGGTTCTTTAGTACGGTCAAGAACTGCAATTCTTTTCGCTGTTTTAGGTATCAAAGCCATGAAAGCTTCAGCTTTAAACGGACGATATAAGTGTACAGATACAAGACCTACTTTTTCACCTTTAGCATTCAAGAAATCGATAGTTTCTTTAATCGCTTCGGTTACAGATCCCATAGCAATGATTACTCTGTCTGCATCTTCTGCTCCATAATAATCGAATAAGCCATATTTACGACCTGTTATTTTATAAATTTCTTCCAGATATTTTTCAACGATACCGGGTACTTTATCGTAGAATGGATTAGATGCTTCACGAGATTGGAAGTAGATATCATCATTCTGAGCAGTACCACGTGTTACAGGGCTTTCAGGATTTAGAGCTCTGTTACGGAATGCTTTAAGACCTTCTTGATCGATAAGAGGAATAAGGTCTTCTTGGTTCATTAATTCTACTTTTTGAATTTCGTGAGATGTACGGAATCCATCAAATATATTCATGAAAGGTATGCGAGATTCTATTGTAGCCAAATGAGGTACAGCAGAAAGATCCATTACTTCTTGAACCGATCCCGAGAAGAACATTGCAAAACCTGTTTGGCGAGCAGCCATTACGTCTTGGTGGTCTCCGAAGATAGATAAAGCCTGTGCAGCTAATGCACGAGCCGAAACATGAAATACACAAGGAAGAAGCTCCCCTGCAATTTTATACATGTTAGGTACCATCAATAAAAGACCTTGCGATGCAGTGTATGTCGTAGTCATTGCACCAGCCTGAAGCGATCCGTGAAGAGCTCCTGCAGCACCGGCCTCAGATTGCATTTCCTGTACTTTAAGTATTTCGCCGAAAATGTTTTTTCGTCCGGCAGCAGCCCATTCATCAACATACTCTGCCATTGTTGATGATGGTGTGATTGGATAGATCGATGCTACTTCGCTGAACATATATGATATGTGAGCTGCAGCTTGATTACCATCACAGGTTAAAAATTTTTTCTCTTTTGCCATACTCTGTAATAGTTGATTATTTAGTTGTTTATCGAACCGTTTTAAATACAAGGATTAAGCTTGAAAGAGAATAGATTATTTTTATTAATCAGTGGTCTTATGCTTAAATCCTTAATTTGATTTGACTGATATTATTTATTTAAAATTTATATTACACTGAATATACTGTTATCTCTTAAAACTGTAACCGTTCTTAAGAGCTCAATATAGAAATCCAAAAAGCCATAGCGGAATTGTATTACCTTCGCCTACTTCCATCATTTCGGCCGTATTATAGATATCCGACTTTTTGTTCCCTTTGGTTTTTAAATTATCTACTTTGAATATATAATTTTCGTTTTCGTCTTCTACAAGGAAAATACCTGCCTTGCTTCCCTTTTTTAATTTCGAGTTATTGTGATGTAATTGATTATAGAAAAAAGTTTCTCTCAATGTCTGATCATTCGCGACCCCCGGTTTCATGGCGAATATAAGATTGGTATTATGCATGTATACCAAATCGGGTTTCTTGGGAAATTCTTCTCCTTCGCGATATAATAGATTTATTAAACGGGCACTTTTAAGATAATCCAAGTAATTAGTTACGGTAGCTCGTGATATTTCGCAATCAACGCTAAGTTGACTAATATTAGGTTTTCCGGGTGCTGTTATCGAAAGCAAATAAAGTAATTTTCTTAATTTCGACAGATAAGATTGCTCTATTTGTTTTATGGATAGAACATCTATTTCGAGCATCATATTGATGGTCTTTAGCAAATTCTCCGAAAAGTTGCGTTTTTCTAAAAAGAAAGGATAATAGCCATGATGGATATAATCTCTGAAATAGGCTAGGGGTTTTACTTTCGAGCAAATTTCCGCAGCTATTTCTGTATGGTTATTAATGATATCCGGCAATGAAACCGGCTCAAGTTTACTATCAGTTATGATATTTAAAAACTCTCGAAATGAGAATCCTCTCAGATTGTAATGACGAACAATTGATGCAATTTCAGGATTTTCATCCAATTGCATGACAGTTGAGCAGGTGAAGATTATTTTAAGTTCAGGAAATTTATCATAACACGATCTGAGCTCGCTGGCCCAATCCGGATATTTAAATACTTGATCAATCAAGAGGGTTTTTCCTCCTTTGAAACAAAATTCTTCGGCAAAGTCGTATATTGTACGACAAGTAAACGAGAAATTGTTCATATTGATATACAGACAATCTCGTCCATCCAAATCACTGAATTTTGCTGCGTATTGCAACAAAAAAGTGGTTTTACCGACACCTCGTGTTCCCTTAACAGCAATAAGACGATCGTTCCAATTAACTTCGTCCATAAGACGCCTTTCGACGGTGCTGCCTAAGTGCTCTACTAAATATTTATGCGTTCTGAAAAAGGATTCCACAATCTTACGATTAAGTTTACGAAGGTAATTTTTTTTTGTCTTATTGCAAAGTCTAGTTTGCATTTTTAATCAATTTTCATCATAATTACACTCAGATAATTAACGTTCCTGTTTTTCTTATTCAAAAAACACTCATTATTGGGTTAGATTATACTGGAGTGGAGTTCATGAATGAAAATTATCCTTATTTATAATACCTTTTTAATATATTCTGATACTCTTGTGTTGTTTTTATTTTTTTTATCCATGTATTTAAAGAATCTAATAGAATAGGTGAGTTGGCTCTTACCGCCCAACCTTCGAAGTGTGTAAAGCCAATATCTGTTTTAATATCCAATTCGGGAATCTTTGCAGACAGGCTTTCCGCTGTTTTTACATCGCATACGGTATAATCAATTTCTCCAGCAGCCACCATATAGGCGAGTTGATTTGCCTGATAAGTTTCATTTTCAACAATAAATATCGAATCGCCTATCTCATGGGATAAATTTTGTAACCGCAATATGCTTGGAGAGTCTTTAGGTACATACAATGTCTTGTGAGACAGATCGAGGTGGTTTCTGATAGGCTCAATGCCATTATTAAATTCAGCTTTGCGTTGAACTAATACCAAACGGTTGTTGAGTATAGCTTCAGTGAAACTATATTCATTGCGGAGATTAGAATTTATGGGGATATTGCGAGCTATAAGATCGTATTTTCCTGTTTTAAGACCTTCGAAGCTTTTCTCAAGGCTGTTTTCTACAGATATTTGAAAAGAGATATTAGTATAAGTTTGCAATGCCTGAAGAAGTTCGTAATTAGATCCGGCAATAGTATCAGAAGATACGAAATATCCGATTGGATTTAAATCGGTTACAATATGTAGTATTCCCTTCTTTTCTATTTCAGGAAAGTCACGATTGACAGGAGCTTTGTTATACTGTACTATTATATAGACAATAATAACTATTGCGGCTATTATGGTTCCTGAAATTATTCCGAATCGTTTTTTACTTTTCATAGCTTCGGGTTATAAGCACATTGTATTACGTAATTTCAACTGTTTAATGACCGCCTCAGAAATAAAAGCTCCGCGAGCCGATCAATTTGTGAAGTTCCATGAAAGTCCGAATTTGAAAATCATCGGATTTACAGGGTAATTAGGAACTGTGTAATAGTTCGAATCGCCATAGTTTTGAGCAATATTGTACATCATAAGAAAGAATCGTGTCTTTTTTAGATGAAGATTGATGTATGCTGTGGAAAAAGGAAAATTACCTACCTGAACATCAGTTTGATTGACAAATTGCCCTAAAGCCGGGTCATAGCCTTGTGCATGATATTTTGTTTGATAAAGAGCATCTACACCCAATTGCATGGTTAAGACCTTGGCTAATGAGGTCTTAATATAAAGATTGGTATATATACTGAATCTGGGAACAGGAATAACTTCGTCTTTTGTACTTTTCTGAAAAGCTACTTGATTGTCCCAGTGTAGAATTCCGTAATGTAACTTCTGATCGAGACGTAGAGAGAATACTTGAGATTCGCCTTGTTTCGGTTTTATTCCTAAAGACGATTCGCCTTGATTGCGTTGTATATAAATATAGTCTGTGAGATTTTCTACACCTCCGCTTATTCGGGTTTGTGTATGAGGTATGTAAATTTCTCCTCCGGCATATATACGAACTGTATTGTTTAAAGAATCTTTTTCGCTCCAGTTATAATATTTGGATGTAAAATACCTTTGAAAATATTGAGGTACTAAATGTTTAATATATCCATTTGCTTTTACTATGGCTTTTTGACCTTTTATGTTGATAGTTGTGCTTATATCTGCGTTGAGTTTAAATGCGCCTTGATCGTATCCTAAGACTCCAAATTCTGCACCAAGATTGTATTTTAAAACTTCTCCTTTTTCTTTGGCTAAGATCCCCCCGATGAATGTAGATGACTCTTTTTGATCAGTCGTAGCCAACCACATCAATTGCTCCATTGGTTTACGGTACAATCTATTGTCTTGCTGTATGTAAGCAGTTAATCCAAATTTGACCCAGTCTCGAAATCCTTCATTAAGAGATATTCCCAATGTGTTTTTGAACGAGTAGTAAGCCATTTGGTCATTAACGGGTTGTCCCTTGCTGTCTGTGAAATTATAGAAATCATTTAAGCCTTCTATATCCTTACTGTAAAACCGACGGCGTTGATCAGTATAACTGTTGGTCAGAATGACACTGGCAACGGGTATGAATTTTTGAGTACCTTCTTTTTCGTAACCGAGATTATACTTATTTGTTATATAAAGGTGTTTGCCTCTTAAATAGTTCCAGGTATCTGAAAGGTTTGTAGCATAATTAAGTGAATTTCCTTTTCCGAGCGGATCAGAATCAGGGTTATTGAAATTTACACCTCCGTCTTCGGAATGTGTGTAATTATTATTAGCTACAAACGCATGCATCTGATACTTGTCGCTCACATAGGCAGCATAGAAATCGTAGCTTATTTGTTTATCAGCATTATATTGGTAAAAACCGCGTGAATAAACATAATCGATATCGAAGCCAACAGTTAAATTTTTATTGAAGCTTATTGACATCTCTCCTGTAAACCTTTCTTCCTTGCTTTGACGGCTTCCTCCCGATTGGTACATAATATTGGAGTAAGGCTGCTTGGTGCTTAAAAATCGCTGGTTCCCCGGAGTTTTATAATAGAATTTATAAGGTTCCAAAAACTGGAATAACGAAGCTTCTTCTTTTTCGAAGAAAATTTTAGAGTGGGCGGGCGAACCCCAATTGCCCAGATAGCCAATTGCCAGGCCTTGCCCTTCAACAAGGCTTTCCCTATGAAAGTCATATAGCATGGTATCCATTGGTACGGGAATACGTTCGCCCAGAAGAGGATTAATTTTCCATGCAGGAACTGCCGGTGGTATCTTATTTAAAGAATCGAGCTTTAGTGTGGCTTTATTAATTATGGGTTGATCTGCTTTAGGGGTAGTCGCAGCAGCAAAAGTACTGTCGTTATCGAAAATGAAACGAGGTTCTTGTGCCTGAATTGCAAGCACAAATGTACATATATATATAAGGGTAAAAGCGATTCTTTTCATCGCCACAAACTTACATAAAAAAACAGAAATAGGCGAAGCGTTTATTTCTAAATTATAGTTAAGGTCACAGACCTTTTATATACTTATGTTTACCTAAGCAACAAAAGAAGCTGTGACCTTATGTGCCTTATTTTACTCTTGTCCATATTTGATTTCGACCAAAAGCCGAAATGCCGACATAGCCTCTCACTTTTAATTTGTCGTTATCATCAAGTGAAACAGTACATTTATATAGTTTCCCTGAGCTTGGATCTAGAATTTTTCCGTTCGAGTATTCTTTACCATCTTTAGATAATCCTTTGATGACATACAATCCTAAGACCGGTTTATCTTTATCTGAATCAGGGCAATTGTTGCATTTTGCATTTTTCTTTTCAGGATTAAGTATTTCTATTACTTTTCCGTAAATTTTACCGTCTTTTTCGGTTATTTCTACAATCGATTTAGCATCCCCTGTCGCATCATCAAAGGTTTTCCATTTTCCAATAACACTTTGAGCGTTTAATGAAAATACGCTTACCAGAAATACCAATAAAATTGAAATTTTTATTTTTTTCATTTGTTTGAGCTTGTTGCCTTTTTTAATTAATATAATTGTTTAATACTTTATGTTGAATAGTTAGCAAATTTGTGTATTCTAGCTAACTGTTTATTCTCCTAGTTACGTTTAGTCAATACCAGTCGTTGGGTTACTACTTCGGGTATCTCATCTTCATAATGTGTTACATATATCAATGCCTTATCATTGGTACAAAAATCCTCTATAATCTTTTTTATGCGATATTTATTTGCTGCATCCAGTCCATGTAAAGGCTCATCGAGAATGAGTAAATCAGGATTCTTTACAAAAACACGTGCTAATAATACCAAGCGTTGCTCTCCTGTTGATATATTGAGAAATGATATGTCTTTAATGTTTTCAATTCCAAATGTTTTCATCCATTCTAATGCCACAATTTCCTGCTCTTCACTGCACTTCTTGTAAAGACCGATGGTGTCGAAGAACCCTGATCCGACAACGTCAAGGCAGCGTACATTTTTTAGGTAATAGAGGTGCATTTCGGGTGAAATATATCCGATATGTTTTTTTATATCCCAAATACTTTCGCCCGAACCTCTTTTGCGGTCGAACAAAGTTATATCGTTAGCATATGCTTGAGGGTTATCTCCCGAAACTAAACTGAGTAGTGTAGATTTACCCGATCCATTTTCTCCTAATAAAGCCCATTTTTCTCCTCGCTTTACCTGCCAATTAAGCTCCTTTAATATCGTACGTGTTCCGTATCGTATATTTATATTCTTAAATAAGAGAGCATTTTCGAATGAAAATTGATCCGTAGAGTTATCAAGAAGAGTTGAAATATCAGCTTTATTTTCTGTATTAAACAGATTCTTCTGTAGGCTTGCATCTTTTAAAAACTCTTCGCGGCTTATAGCAGGCAGTAAAGATTTGTTCTTTATGGGTAGAATATGTGTAATAATTGCAGGTAAGTCCTTTGGGTGCGAAAGGATTAATACGATTTGAAGATTTTCCAGTCGGGATAATTTCGCCAAAACTTCATTAAGCATCTCTCTTGATTTGGCATCTAATCCAATAAAGGGATTGTCTAAAATCAAAATACGAGGCTTTGTTAGCAGCGATCTTACAATCAAGGTTTTCCTGAGTTCTCCACTTGATAGTAGATTAATCGGTTTTTCAACAAGATCTTCAATTTTAAATGCAGTGATAAGCATCTTTACCCATTCTTCTTCTCCTTTCGAAAATAAGTCTCTTACAATGGGTACCTCATGCTCGTCACCAGCATTCCAACGTTGTTGATAGTAGCTGTTTTGTATATCGGCAAGGCTATAAATATCACGAAAGGCAACACACTTTACAATGGAGTTGATACTGATATTATTCTTACTGATTATTTCTCCTGATCTTAAGGCGTGCTTTCCTAATAGAATATCTATCAGTAAAGTCTTGCCTCCTCCATTAGGTCCGATAATAGCCCAATGTTGATTGTCTTTTACAGCCCAGTTGATAGGTTGTGAGAATGCTAATGTATTGATGCGGGGAACCGCATTTTTTATTTCTACAAGATTATCTGTTTCCATCTATTTTAATTTCCGATTGTAAAAGTAGTTATTTTGTTGGTCGCAATAAATAAAAAAGTATCACCCATTTTGTGGTAATACTTCTTTATTATAATCGAATTACAACTATCTTTAATTTGTCGATAATGTGAGTAGCGGAAATATCTTTTTTATATTTTCCTCAATTTGTGAAGCCAATACATCTATTGGTATCTCCAATGTATTTGCCACTTCGTTGTATATATCTTCAATAGATATTTCCGAAATATCTGTTTCACAAAATAGCCTGTCTAAAGGTATTGCTCGGATAGCATCGTCATTAAAACGATCATTGACCGAGAAGTAGAATCCGTGAGACAATAATTGTTTCGCTAGTTCTATTTTTCCTTTGTAGCCATGAATAATCCAAGGTTGGCGTGGCTTATACGTTTTTTTGATATGCAGTAATTCGTCCCATGCCTTAACACAGTGAATAATTAAGGGCTTTTGCAGTTGTTCCGATAATTCGACTTGCCGTTCGAATAAGGCCTGCTGAATAGTCAGTTCCGGACCTTTTAATTTGTCGAGGCCTGCTTCTCCGATTGCTATAATACGGGGATCGTCTGCAATTTCTTTTAAAAATTTAAGTTGGGGTTCTGCATCTTCTGAGTACCAGGGATGTACTCCGCACGAAAACCAAGGATAGTTATCGTTGTCTTTGGCATATTCAAAACCAAGAGGATATACATTTACAATATTAGTAATGTTTTGCCTCAGACCCTCGTCATCATCCGGGTTCGGTGAAGGAGCGTCATGCGTATGTATGTCATATAAGTCCATAAAACAATTAAGAATTCTGAGCTTTGCAAGTTAGCCAAAACTTTCAGACTCTACCAAATAAATGACAATTTTTTTTAGAAAGTAATTTTATAAGCCCCTAAGTAGCTTCTAAAAAATTACTTTTGTAAATTCACATTCTGTTCGGATCTCACGCCTGTTTGTTGTTTCGGAAATTATAATAACAATGGCTTATTATGATTCTAAAGTACATTCATTTATTTATGTTGGTTATATGCTTACAATTGAAATTTCGGAAAATATAAAATCTCATTGCCCCGATTTTGTTGGTGTAGCTATAATGGCTACAGTGAAAAATACAAAGTACAATCCCGACCTCTGGAATGAGATAAACTCATGTATCGAAGAGTATAAACGTACTTATAAGATTGAAGATATAAAAAATATATCCGGAATACAAGCTACTCGCAATGCTTACAGGCGATTGGGGAAGGATCCCAATAGATATCGCCCCTCCGCAGAAGCTCTGGGAAGGCGTGTATTACGTGATTTGCCACTTTATCAAATCGATACGTTGGTTGATCTGATTAACTTAGTCTCAATTCGTACCGGATATTCAATTGGAGGTTTTGATGCAGATAAAATAGATGGTGACAAATTAATTTTAGGAGTTGGTAAAGCTAATGAGCCTTATGAGGCAATAGGTAGGGGACTCCTGAATATCGAAGGTTTGCCGGTGTATCGGGATCTTTCAGGAGGTATAGGTACTCCGACCAGTGATAACGAGCGGACTAAAATAGATTTGGGTACGACCCGTTTTCTGGCTATAATCAATGGATATGACGGAAAAGAAAGGTTACCCGAGACGGTCAATTATATGCAATCGTTGTTGACTCGGTTTGCGAATTCCGACGGTGGCGAAGTAATTTATTTTTAAGTTTACTGACTTTTTATACTTACCATTTAATAGAATATAGAGAATGAGTACATCAATTATAGCGGATCTACGTCTTCATAATCAGCTTCTGAGAGGATCGAATTTTACAACTCCTCAGGAAGTAGTGTCTTGGATGGGAGCAGTTCAAGCACAAGATTTTAATATGGCAAAATGGGCTCTTGGGGTGCGTCTACCTGTGCTGACAAATACTACGGTTGAAGATGCTTTAAATAAAGGAGAGCTTGTTAGGACACATATATTACGTCCTACATGGCATCTTGTTGCAGGTAAAGAGATTCACTGGATGTTGAGCTTATCGGCTCCCCGATTAAAAGCCATACTGAAAACGTATGCAAAAATGCTAGAGCTGACTGATGCTGCAATTGAAAAAGGAAGCGATATCATTCAACAGGCTTTAAGTGAAGGTGAACATCTAACCAGACCTCAATTAGGAGAAAGGTTGAAAAGTAAAGGGATGGATGTTAATCCACATCAGTTGAATCATATTATGTTTAGTGCCGAACTGCATGGCATAGTTTGTAATGGAGAAATAAACAAGAATAAGCAGACTTATTGTTTACTGGAAGAAAAAATACCCAAGACAGAAGTATTTGATAAACAGATTGCCCTTGAAAGATTGGCTCGTAAGTATTTCACCAGCCACGCACCGGCTACACTGCAAGACTTTGTATGGTGGTCGGGTTTAACGGTTGCGGATGCAAAAGCAGCTATGGAAATGATCAAGCCCGATTTTGTTGTCGAAAAAATAGATTCATTAGACTATTGGATAAATAATTCTTTTACTGAAACTAAAGAGAGCCAAGAGTCCGTCTTTTTGTTGCCTGCATGGGATGAGTTTGTAGTTAGTTATAAAAATAGACAGCATATTGTTGCTGATGAGCATTACTCGAAAGTAATTTCCAGGAATGGGATCTTTAAGCCTGTGATTGTTAAAAATGGGCAAATCATTGGTATGTGGAAGCGGTTGAAAAAGAAAGATACTATTTCAGCGGGTATTGAGTTATTCGGAGATGTTGATGCATCTACTGAAAATTTAATTAAGCAAGCATCCCGGTCATTTGAATTGTTTCACATCTGACTCTGTCTGCTAATCTTTAGATGATTATTCGAATGAATTATGCTTATACAGGACTGTAGTCCAGCCAAGCAATAAAAATTCAGAGAGACTTTAAGGAACGGGATCATATCCATGACCTCCCCATGGATGGCAACGTGATATTCTTTTGATTGCAAGCCATGTTCCTTTTATTGGACCATATTTTTTGACCGCAAGCACTGCATACTCCGAACAAGTAGGGGCATAGCGACAAGTGGGAGGTTTGAGCGGAGAAATACAATATCGATAAAAGTATATCGGTATAAGTACTATATAGGATAGTATTTTACGAATTGTTTTCACTTTTTGATTCTAGTTGGTTCTTTCCGTTTAATGTATTTATCGTTTTCAATACAGCCTTTTCTATTTCAGAATATGTAGGCAATTCGCTTTTGAGATACAGAAAAGCTATATCAAAGGATTTGCCTGATTGCGCTGCAAACTCAATAAATTCGTTTTTATTCAATCGGTAAGCCTCACGAATTAATCGTTTAACTCTGTTTCTTTTCACAGCTCGTTTGAAACGCTTTTTTGAAACACTGGTCAGTATTGAAACAGTTGGTAATCCGTCTTCTAAATTACATTCACGAGTTATATAAACCACTCTTAAAGGATAAGCTATAAAAGAACTGCCTCCTGCAAAAAGGGCTTCGATTCTTTTTTCGGCATAAAGCCTCTCTTCTTTACAAAGTGTATATTGATTTTCTTTTTCAGGCATTTTTTTATACTAATAGCAACAAAGATACGTTTTTTGAATGAAGCGTATATCAGTTCAATTATATTTCTGAGAGAGTAAAAAAAACTGTATTTTTGTAAAACAAGTAAACAAAACAACAATAAAGATTTAGAACACCCATTAAGTGTAAAGTAAAGGATGGCTGATACAATAACATGGTACGTAGATTATTTTGACGATTTAGATATTCATAAGTTATACAACTTGCTTTATTTACGTGCTGAGATATTTGTCGTGGAACAAGAATGTCCTTATTTAGATCCGGATAATAAAGATCAGAAAGCTTTACATTTACAAGGTTATGTGGGCGAAAAACTTGTAGCTTACTGTCGTTTATTTAAGCCGGGTGACTATTTCACTGAGGCGTCTATCGGTAGAGTTGTTGTTGCTGCTGACTTTCGGAAGTATGGTTATGGACATCAGTTAATGACGAAGGCAATAGAACTTCAGGCATCTTTAATGAATGAAACCCAGATAACGATATCGGGTCAGTTGTACCTGAAGAAATTTTATGAAAGTCATGGTTTTATTCAGACCTCCGAAACTTATTTAGAAGATAATATTCCACATATACAAATGAAGTTGAATTAACGAAAATATATAATATCACTATGAAAAAAAAGATTTTAGTAACAGGTGGAACTGGATATATAGGTTCACATACAGTTGTTGAATTACAAAATGCAGGGTATGAAGTAGTCGTTGTTGATAACTTGTGTAATTCGACTGCTGACAGTATTGATGGTATTGAGCGTATCACCGGAATTCGTCCAGCATTCGAGAAAATAGATTGTAACGATGAGGAAGCATTACGCAAAGTATTCGCGAAATACTCTCCAATCAGTGGGGTGATCCATTTTGCAGCTAATAAAGCTGTTGGAGAATCGGTTGAGAAACCTTTGTTATATTATAAAAATAATCTGGTGTCATTAATCAATGTTTTGGAATTGATGCCCGAATTTAATGTGAAAGGTGTTGTATTTTCTTCATCTTGTACCGTTTATGGAGAGCCTGATGTCAATCCTATTGATGAAACAGCCGCCATTAAACCGGCTGCGTCGCCCTATGGTAATACTAAACAGATCAATGAAGAAATTATTCAGGACTTTGTGGCTTCCGGAGCCAATATTAAGAGTATAATCTTACGCTATTTCAATCCGGTAGGTGCGCATGCTACTGCTGAGTTAGGCGAATTACCCAATGGTGTGCCTCAAAACTTAGTTCCTTTTATTACTCAAACTGCTATGGGTATCCGTAAAGAGTTGAGTGTATTTGGAGACGATTATGATACACCTGACGGTTCATGTGTTCGTGACTTCATCAATGTGGTAGATTTAGCTAAAGCTCATGTTGTTGCAATGGATAGAATGTTGCAAGATAAATCTCCGGATAAAGTGGAAATTTTCAATTTGGGTACAGGAAACGGTGTGTCAGTATTAGAACTTATCCATATTTTCGAAAAAGTATCGGGTGTGAAAGTAAACTATAAAATAGTTGGACGTCGTGCCGGAGATATTGTTAAAATATGGGCAGAACCATCTAAAGCCAATAACGTATTGGGATGGACAGCAAAAGAAACTATTGAAGATACAATGGCATCGGCCTGGAAATGGCAGCAAAAGCTTAGAGAAAAAGGTATTATGTAATTCGACAGAATGATAATGTAATAAGGAGGGGATTTTAATGATCCCCTCTTTTTGTTATAAGGGTCTAAGGACTTAAAACAGAACTGTCAGGCTAAACTTTATATATTTCTCTTTGTTTTATAAATAAGTAAGATCAGGTTATAAATTTATTTTTTTTCTAAAAACTGATAAAAATGGACTCTTCAGGTTTCTTTGTATTGCTTGGTTCTATCAATTGGATCTGGTATATAATAGCCGTGATAGCCGTATTTGTACTTGGGGGAATATGGTTTTCTTTTTTGTTTAAGAATATGTGGATTAAAGTATTTAAAATTGAGATGCCTGAAGGTAAACCCCAAGGTGTCGTATTCACAATGATAATGCAGCTTATCGTAACAGCATTGTTCGGGCTTGTATTTTTTATTTTGGTAAAACTATCCTTCTGGGTTGCCCTTTTAGCTCTGATCGGATTTTGTGGATGGCAAAACGGCAGCCTCAAATTTCGCTATACCAAATGGAGTGAATATGTTCAAGCTGCTATCGTAGAGGCAGGATACACCTTTCTGGCTGGGATGGTTTTTATATTATTGGGGTTGCTCTAAATTAAAGATAATGTAGATAGACTTTCTTGTAGAAAATTACTACTTCGGGGATACCTACATCTGGTCAGTCAGCTAAAAATATTGTAATAAATCAAACCGGATCACGTTTGTGGGTTCGCTCAACCATTTGGTTAATAAAAGATTATTTTTTTTATAGGCGATGTTACTAATTATAAAGGTTACTCGGGTGTAATTCTAACCAATGTAGATGCATTGACCGATAATAGTAGTATGATTGCTTTTCGAGTAACTTATTAGTAAGTAATAACTACTGGTAAATTCAAAGTTATGCATGTATGATTTTATAACTTACTTATTAGGTAAATAGAGGTATTTAATATTATTTATTAAATTGTAATCATCTGTCAATGTACTGTTTGACTATATGCTATATGCTACTGTGGCTTTTTAATGCATTTTTTACTGCAAAATGGTGTCTATCTTCTTCTTAAAAGTCGTATTTTTGCATATCCCAATCCATAAGGCAAAATGATAGATACAAATGCCAATATACTATTGATTTATACCGGAGGAACCATCGGTATGGTCGAGAATAATGTCACAGGCGTTCTCGAGGTGTTTGATTTTGCTCATCTGACAAGTCATATGCCCGAGTTGCAGAGGTTTAAATACCATATTAATACCATTGTATTTGATCCCCCTATTGATTCATCGGATGTATGCCCATCTCATTGGCGAAAATTGGTACACATTATTGAGGATAATTATGCCGAGCACGATGGCTTTGTAATATTGCATGGGACAGACACAATGGCTTACACAGCATCCGCCCTTAGCTTTATGATTCAAAATTTGCAAAAACCAATCGTTTTGACCGGAGCGCAATTGCCAATTGGTAAATTAAGAACAGATGCAAAGGAAAATCTGATAACTGCAATGGAAATAGCAGCTTCAAAAGACTCTATTGGCTATCCTATAGTACCAGAGGTCTGTATTTTCTTTCAGACTAATCTAATCAGGGGAAATCGATCTACAAAAATAAATGCAGATAATTTTAATGCGTTTAAATCCTATAACTATCCAGGATTAGGAAAATCAGGAATACAAATTCGTTACGACAGAGATAAAATTTTGACTCCTAATTATGAGAAGAAGGTAGTTTTTCATTATCTGATGGATAAAGATATTGTTATCTTGAAAATGTTTCCCGGAATTACGAAATCAGTTGTGGATGCTATATTGAATGCAAAAGGGGTAAAAGCCGTAGTTTTGGAAACATATGGTTCGGGTAATGCTCCTCGATACGACTGGTTTATAGAGGCACTGTTGGATGCCGTAAAACGAGGGATAATTATTGTGAACATAACTCAGTGTGAGATGGGTTGTGTAGAAATGCAACGGTATGAAACCGGTCACGAACTCTTAAAAGCCGGAGTTATTAGCGGATATGATGCTACGGTAGAAGCTACTGTGACAAAGTTGATGCACCTGTTGGGGCATAAATACTCACGTGAAGAAATAATAGTAAGAATGCGCGTGCCATTGGCAGGAGAATTAACCCGTCCCGACGATGACCGACAAATCTGATAAGTATAAAAATTTGCCTACTATGGCAGAGAAAGATACGCCTGAGTTCCTCTTGTATTTTAAGAAGAATAAAAAGAGGCTTGACAAGATGGATACAATTGTACATGAGTTGCATAATCGTTTTTCATCAGAGATCGATTGTCTACAATGTGCAAACTGTTGCCGTTCATTAGGTCCTGCTATTTACGATAAAGATATTGATCGTATGGCGAAGGCTCTTCGAATCAAGCCTTCGGATGTTGTCGCTAATTATTTAAAGATCGATGAGGATGGAGATTATGTATTTCAGTCTATGCCCTGTCCTTTTCTTATGCCTGATAATTACTGCTCAATTTACGAAGCTCGTCCCAAAGCATGTCGGGAATACCCTCATACCGATAGAAAGAAATTTAGTCAAATATATAAACTAACTGTCAGAAATGCACAAACTTGTCCTATTGCCTATGAGGTTTTAAAAGAACTTGTGAAAAATTAGATCATCTGACTTTGTTTGCGTCATATAGATTCATAACTTTACCAGTTTAATCATACCTAGTTATTGGAACTGAAAAAATGTATAACATAAATAAAACTAGTAAGATAGCTTTTTGGTTATTTTTGCTTACTGTTACTAATATCACTGTCTTGTTGGGGCAGGAGCCACGAGACCATACGGAACCTCGAGAGTATAAAAAATATAAGTGTAAAGGCTTGTTTGCTCCAGATTCTACAGCTCAGTCACGCTTTAATCAAAAAGCCGATCAGGTTTTGAGCTCTGTTTTTAGACCAGATCCTGAATTTGTTGCAGATAGCTTGATTAAGGTGTTTGATGATTCTCCTTCATTTGGAATCTATAAAGACAATTATGTTGTTATCGGTACTGAATTGTTTCGTAACCCCGATCGGTATAATTCGGATGCGAAATTTCAGATAAGCGTTTCTCAACGTTTGACTAATAGTATACTGCCCTTCCGAACTTATTTGTTTTTAACATATACTCAATTGGCATTTTGGGATGTATTTCAAGAGTCGTTTCCTTTCAGGGATATAAATTTCAATCCGACTATCGGTTTAGCTAAGCCTTTGGTATATAAAAACAGATACTTAGGTGAAATTGCTTTCCAGATGGAGCATGAATCAAATGGAAAGGATGGGGACGCTTCACGCAGTTGGAATAAGGTTAGTTTTTCAGGGCAGTTCAAAATTAATCCTCACTGGTCTTATTTTACCAAGGTGTGGGTACCTATTGTTGATGGAGAAAATAATAGGAATATTGTAAGGTACAGGGGGTGGGCAACTTCTGCACTAAGTTATAATCAGAAACAAAAATTTAATGCAAGTTTAGTTGTAAATAAACGTGGAGGAGCTCTCTTAAATGCCAATGTTACAGTTAATTTCGCATATAGACTGTTTCAAGATGAAAATCAGTATTTGTTTTTTGAATACTACGATGGCTACGGAGAAGGCTTACTGGATTTTGATCAATACCATCAGCGTTTTCGTCTGGGATTCGTAATTAAGCCTAACTTCAGATTTATATACTAAGGTTAATTTTTTTTTCAGAGGTAGTAATCCTCAAATCGATATATTGTACAGCTATTAAAACTCAGTTTTGATAGCTGTATTTTTTTTCATAAATGAGGTGTAATACTCATGGGAAATTTCTATAAGCCATCAATAGAAGAAATGGTAGTCTTGAACTTTCTTTATAAGTCTTTTGTTATAAAAAGAAATACTACTTTTTAGAAGGGGTTTTAGAAGATTTGTTTTTTTTGTCTTTATTTTAGAATGCTTTCTTTAACTTTTTTTATAGTAGTGTCGATTCTATTGTGTCAGTGTGGGAGTTGTATTTAGTATTATTTTTGTGTGAAAATACGTCTGGAAATAGTAGACTCAAACTTACAATAACCACTTGCTTTATCTGGTCGGTCAGACTTAGAAGCTATTATACAATAGGACGGAAAAATAGAAATAAAAATAACATTAACAACAACATTAAGAGTGACAAAGATGATTTTAGGTAAACGATTCTTTTATATAATAGCTGTAATGCTATTATGTTCCTCCCCTTTGTATTCACAAGTGGGAATAAATACAATAACTCCTCATGCTAGTTCAGCTTTAGACGTACAGAGCCCCGGTAATAATCAAGGAGTATTATTACCACGAATGACTACGATTCAAAAGAATGCAATAGTGAATCCGGCTGTGGGTTTATTGGTATATGATACCGACCGCAAATGTATCTCTCAGAACGCAGGTACTCCGGCTAGTCCGCTCTGGGTCTGTTTGATGGCTCTGGATACTCATACAAAAACTTTTTATATGCCATCAGTCGCTGTAGACGCTTCTGTTGTTGCAACCAATCAAACTTTGGATTTGTATGACGAATATAAAAAACAATTTGGAACTCCTACTGCCGTAAGTACGGGAGCTCCGGCAAGTCTGCCGTATTTTCCATCTCCCACAGATTTGTATTATTATGTTACACAGTATGATACATCTGTCTTGAATATTACGAGTATAAATGCTAGTGGAGTTATGACTTACGATGTCATACAGGCTGCAGCTTATGATTCGTTTATGAACGTAGTATTCGCCGTTAAATAATTGAAATTAGGAACAAATGAAACTCAAATATTTTATATATACTTTCTTACTTTTAAGTAGCATTAATGTTTCTGCTCAGCGCGAAGCCAGCAACTGGTTCTTTGGCTATACTGGCGGTCTTACATGGAATACAACTAGAAGTCTGATTGGGACTCCCGTTGGAGGAACTACCGGGGGAAGTGTAGTTTTAAGTGAATTACCTACAGTAATACCATCACAAATAACTACTGTTGAAGGCTGTTTTTCATTATCTACAGATCAGGGATTATTACTTTTTTATTCCGATGGAGAACGTATCTGGGATAGATCTAACACCATTATGCCTAATGGAAGTGGGCTTCAAGGGGATTATTCTTCTGCCCAGTCGGGTATTATATTGCCTTATCCGGGACAAAATAACAGATATATTAATGTATCCATAGGTGCGGGTGTCGCATCGCATCCTCCGTATTATTCTGTGATAGATATGACTTTGCCCGGAAACGGAACGATTGCTAATCCATTAGGAGATGTTATTCCTGCTCAAAAAAATATTCAACTTACGGGAGCTTCAGGTACAACCGGTGAAAGTGTCACATCGATACTTCATGCCAATGGTACAGACTATTGGATAGTTGCTCCCGGAAGAGGTAGTACGGTATACTTTAATGCTTGGTTGGTAAGTAGCTCGGGTCCTCAAACCTCTTCTCCGGTTGTTACATCAATGCCGGGATTTTCTATCACACCGGATAATTCATGTGGTTACATTAAGTTTAGTGCAGACGGTAAACATTTTGCCTGGGCAGATGATGGTCAGTATGTCGTATTTGGCGATTTTAACGCTGCAACAGGACAATTTAGCAATCTTAAATTTATTGATTATGCGACAGATGCATCTGATGAGCCTTATGGAATCGAATTTTCACCATCGATGCAATATTTATATGTTGGAGGATTCCAAAAACTTTTTGTTTATGAACTTGATGTTATATTGAATTGGCCGGGCACTAATGCGGGTGCTGCACCTGTACGACAATTTAATTTTGGAGTTGAGGTTAATGGTCTACAACTAGCTTTGGACGGACGGATCTATGTTACTGCTTTTGAAAACTCTTTTCTTTATGTAATAACTAATCCCAATACGCCTGCCGATCTTAAAATATACCAGCTTCCGAATAGTTTTTTGCTTCCGGGTTCTTCGGCAATCGGTTTGCCCTCATTTGCCGCGTCTTGGTTTCGGTATGAGCCTGAAGTTGCAGCGTTTAGTTGTGCAGGATATCCGGCATCAATCTCCATTCAGATAGATGATACTGCGGGATTGACTGCTACGCTCGATTGGGACTTTGGCGATGGAAATACTGTAATTGGGCAGCCGGTTACAAATGGCGTTACCGATTATAACCAGCTGCATACCTATGCTAATGGAGGGGCTTATACGGTAGTCATAACTCCTCGTCGGGCAAATGGGACTGCATTGGAAACAATAACAGTAGTTGCTGATATTGTAGAATGTTCAGTGAAAACTAATCGAATGATCAGAACTAATTTGTTGAATTCGGATACGAAGTCCTTAAGATAATTATTCTAAAGAGTTTATTGATATGACTGCTTTATATAAGAAAATATTAAATATATTCGTTTTACTCATTATGAGTATGACATGTTACTCTCAGATTGGAATTTATAACGAGAATCCAGATCCAAGTGCGGTTTTAGATATAACATCAACCGATAAAGGCTTCTTAATGCCTAGTTTAACAACTTCTCAGAAGTTGGCAATCAGTAGTCCGGCACAAAGTCTTTTAGTCTATGATTCTGATTTGAATTGTATCTCACAGAATGTGGGAACAGAAGCAAGCCCGTTATGGACGTGTTTGACAGAATTTGGCCACTATTTCTTTTATATGCCATCTATAAATATTCCTACAACATCAGTAGGAGTAACTACCAATCTTGATTTATTCCAGATTTATAAAGATCAGTATGCATCTCCGGGATATGCAAGTACTGGTGCACCGGCTATAATTCCTCATTATACGTCGCCCTCCAGTTTGTACTACTATGTGACATACCATGATCCCAATATAATTCGTATAAATAGTATAAATCCAAGTGGGGTTATGAATTATACTGTTCTCAGTAAGGCCAATTATGATAGTTATATGAATGTCGTTTTTGTAACTAAATAGAGCTTTATTCTGTAAATAAAGTATTTCCTGCCTTTAGATTGTATCTATGAGGCAGGTTTTTTTGTTTAATCATGTCGATAAAGGATGTATCTTTGTTCAAAAGCTTCTAGATATGATCCCTTTTCTCTATAATGTGGCACAGGTTTATTACAAACAGTATGGACAAGAAGTAAGTAACTTTACATTTGTGTTCCCCAATCGTCGTGCAGGATTATTTTTTCAGAAATACCTTTCGGAGATTGCTCGTAAACCGATATTTTCGCCCGAAATATTAACCATTGCTGACTTATTCAGTCGTTTAAGTGGATTAAATACAGCTGATCGTATAGAACAGCTATTTATGCTGTATAATATCTATAAGAAGGTAAGTGGTTCACTAGAAACTTTTGATGAATTTCTTTTCTGGGGAGAGATGTTGCTCAATGATTTCGATGACGTAGATAAATACCTTGTCGATGCACAACAATTGTTTTCAAACATACAGGATTTAAAGGAGATTGATGCCGGATTTAGTTATCTCACCGAAGAGCAGATTATTGCTATCCGTCGTTTTTGGTCAAGCTTTATACCGATAGGGGAGAGCGATCGTAAAAAAGAATTTCTTGAGATGTGGCAGGTCTTATTTGCATTATATACATCGCTAAGAGACGAGTTGCGGGCAAATGGATTGGCATATGAAGGAATGATTTTTCGGGAAGTTGCAGAAAAAGCTAAGGCCAAAGAAGAAATTACACTTCCTTTTGATCGGATTATATTTGTCGGATTAAACGGGCATAGCAAGTCTGAAGAAGAACTGTTGAAATATTTACAGGGTAGGAGAATTGCTGATTTTTATTGGGATTACTCTTCCTCACTCGTTAAAGACCCTGATAATAAAGCCTCTTTTTTTATTGATAAGAATAGAATGCTTTTCCCTTCCCAATTGATGTTAGAGCCGGAGATTTTGGAAATGGAAAAGCCCGTTTTAGAAGTTATAGGTATTCCCTCGGTTGTGGGGCAGGCAAAATATATACATACAATTTTAAAGAAGCTCATTGATGAGGAGCAAATAATGTCTCCTGAAAAAGCTCTGAAGACAGCACTCGTATTGCCTGACGAAAATTTGCTGCTTCCTACCTTGTATTCCATTCCCGAAGAAATAGACAAGATTAATGTTACTATGGGGTATGGTCTTGTAAATTCGTCTATTGCCGGATTGATGGATCATATATTCGAACTGCAACGAAATATACGGGTTGTTGCAGGCAATCCCGGATATTATTATCGTTTTGTATTATCCATTCTTAATCATCGTTATATAACAAGAGTTGCAGGAGATGAGGTAAAGTCTCTGCGTAGTGATATCATAAAGTATAATAAGATACTAGTATCTGTTGAGGAACTTAGTATTCACCCCTTGCTAAGTCTTATTTTTAAGCCTTTGGAACATTGGAGTGATACAGCAACTTACCTGAGGGATATATTGTCGTTGTTGGAGCGATCGTTGTCTTTATCCCGATTAGATAAAAACGAAGATGATACCAGCACCCGATCTATAGATATGGAGTGTGAGTTTGTCATCGAATATTATAAAACCATCAATAAGATGGAGGATGCTTTGAAAAATGTGGATGCAGAGATGTCTGTGGATACTTATTTCAAACTATTGAAAAAACTGATTGTGGGTATAACGGTTCCATTTAGTGGCGAACCTTTATCTGGATTACAGGTAATGGGCGTACTCGAAACGCGCGCTTTGGATTTTGATAATCTGATTATGCTGTCTATGAATGAAGGTATCTTTCCAATGAAAAAGGGAGCCAATTCGTTTATTCCTTATAATCTACGTAAAGGCTTTGGATTACCTACCTATGAGCATCAGGATAGTATTTTTGCATACCATTTCTATCGCCTTATTAATCGTGCTAAGCGAATTTATCTTCTCTACGATACACGAACCGAAGGTTTGCAAGGAGGTGAAGTGAGTCGATATTTTTATCAACTCAAGCATTTATATCCTAATATGTTTGATATACGTGAACGTTTGGCTGTCTATGAAGTTTCGTCAAACGAAAGTGTATCTATCTCCATTCCTAAAACACCTCAGATCATAGGCAAGCTAAGTGCTTTCCTTACAGGGGAGCGAAGTCTGTCGGCAAGTGCCATAAATATGTATTTAGACTGTCCTTTGCAATTCTACTTTTCGGTAGTGGAACGTATGCAGGAGGAGGACGAGATTGCCGAGACAATCGAAGCCAGTACATTTGGAAGTATATTTCACTCGGTAGTAGAATGGTTGTATCAGCCTTTTCAAGGTAAATTGGTAACCGCCGACTTATTGCACAAGATATCTAAAGATGATAAGCTCCTTTCTGAAACTATTGAGAGATCATTCTCTGAAAATTACTTTAAATCGGGCAAGCTCAAAAAACTTACAGGTCAAAATTTCTTGACAGGAGAGGTTATTAAACGATATGTGAAGAAGGTTTTGGCTACAGACGCAAAACTGACTCCTTTTATTTATGTAGAGTCAGAGAAGAGGATCATGGTAGATTACATCTTGCCTTCTGGTAGAACAGTTTCACTGAAAGGCTTTATTGACCGGATAGATGAGGTGGGAGGCCATACTCGTATCATTGATTATAAAACAGGAAAAGGTATTCTTACTTTTAAGGATATGGATCATCTTTTTGATAAGGATGCAAAAGATCGTCCAAAAGCAGTAATGCAGGTGTTTATGTATGCCCATCTGTATATGCTCGAATATCCCAATGTGATATTAGAACCCGGAATATATTATCTGCGTAATCTATTTGATTCAAGTTTTAGTCCGGCAGTAGAGCATAGACCTACACGAATAGATAAAAATATTGTCACAGATTTTTCTGAGTTAAGAGAGGAGTTCAAAAAACATTTTGATTCATGTTTAGAAGAAATATTTTCTATAGATACTCAATTTACTCAAACTACAACAGGAAAGCCTTGTGAATGGTGTAATTTTACCAATATTTGTAAAAAATAGAGTTCGTTTAAATAAAATTGATGCAAATATTTTGCAATTAGAAAAAAGTGCATATCTTTGCAACGCTTTTGAGGAAAAGTCCTCTGTTTAGAAGCACTGGAGAGATGGCAGAGTGGTCGATTGCGGCGGTCTTGAAAACCGTTGTACTGCGAGGTACCGGGGGTTCGAATCCCTCTCTCTCCGCAAAAAATGTTGATTATAAAGCATTTACAATCAGCAGGGACTAAAAAAGGGACTAAGATTTATTTCTTAGTCCTTTTTTTATGTAATTAATTATTTATTGTAAATTGAGAGAACTGAAATTGCATTAATATGCTATCCACTCTTTCCTAAGCATGGCATATATTATATCGTCTACCCACTCTCCACGCAAATAATAACTTTCCCTAAAATGAGCTTCTTTTCTGAATCCTAGTCGTTCTATCAATTGGATAGAGGTTGTGTTTCTTGGATCTATAGATGCAATTATTCGATGCTTTCTTAAAGTTGTGAAAAGGTAATTTACCATCGCTTTCAATGCTTCTGTTGCATAACCTTTTCTTTGATAATTTTTATGTAGTGTACATCCTATTTCAGCCTGCATCTTATCTTTATTAGTAAAAATGATTCCCATATCTCCTATTAATCGGTTTTCATCTATACAGATAATGGCAAATTGAAAACATACATCCGCAACATCAATTGCTTGGGGCATATTGTGGATGTAATCACGGACTTCTTTTTCTGAATTTGGATGCCATCCTTGATATTTATTTTCAATAAAATCTGAGCGGTAAAAATATATAGCTTCTGCATCATCAGGTTTAGCAAGCCGTATGGCTAATCTATTAGTTTTAATATCTACTATCATAATTATTTATTTATCAGTAAATTAAAAAGATTACACCCAATTTTACACCATGAAATGTAAAATTGGGTGTTTTATATTTTTTATAACTTATTTGGATAAAAACTTACAATTCTGCTATTATATCTTCTGGTGCAATCTTTCTTTTAGCTTCTATAAGCTTATTACAAAAGGGAATCCCTGAACTTTTTCTTTGATCTTTGGATAAACAATATGGACTTTCGCCTTGTATGCGAAACTTTTTAGGTACTCTTCCTAAAGAAGATGTTGTCAAACGCCATCCTAAATCTCTTAAAGAACGATATAATTGTCTATCAATAAATACATCTATTTCTTTACTATACCTATCTACATCTGTATAATAAAATGCTGATATCCAGCCATCCAATTTATTTTTCACCTTTGTTATAATAAAGTGAACATCTGTTTTTCCAGCTTTGAAAACTTCCTTAAATAATTTTTCTTTAAGTTCTTCTACATTCTTTCTTGATGGATAAAAACTATTCTTATCAAATGTTATTGATAAAAAGGAAAGAGGGGTAGACTCAATATTAAGTATTTGAGTTTTAATCTTGCCTTTGTCTGCTATATTTAATTTATGCATTGGCAAATTTAATTTATTTTCCCCTAAAATATCTTGGCATTCTAAGTATGCTTCATTGCATTTTTCTTCTGTAGAACATAGGATAACAAAATCGTCAGCATATCTTACAAGGCTATACCCTTTCTCTTTCATACATTTATCGAAAGGTGCTAAATATATATTTGATAATAATGGAGATAAAGAATTCCCTTGTGGTATTCCATCATTTATGCCATAAAAATAATCATGTTTATCTTTATCTATTCGTTTGTCTAATTCTCCTACTGTTTGATTTAAAGCTGATATTATCAGATTGTTTAGCGAATTATCTGGTAATTTTTGTAATACTAGATCTATCAAAGCATTTTTGTTAACATTGCCATAAAAATTAATTAAATCAGCTTCAAGTATATAGTTATTCCCTACGTTTTTATGACTTAATATTTTATAAACAGCATCCTTTATTCCTAAATTGGTTTGATAAGCAAAACTCACATCTCTATTTTCGTCCAATATATCTTTAAAGTGTCCTTCAATTTCTATAGCAAGAGCTTTTAAAACTAATCTGTCAGAAATTTCTGGAATCTGCAAGGGTCTATACCCTCCGTTATCTTTCGGTATCAATACAGGTCTATATGACGAAAATTTATAAGAGTGTTCTCTTAATTGAAGAGAGATAGATTTAATACGTGAATCTAAATTTTTTTGAAATGTTTCAATTGTTTCTTCATCTGTCAATCCATGGGAACTTTTACGTTTACGAAGAGTGCCCCAAACTTTATAAAGATTATCAACAGATGAGATTTTTTCTAATAAGGTTGTTTCCATGATATTTTTCTTGTGTTGCAAAGACCCTCAGAATGACAAAATGTCCGTATAACAGCACTTTACAATATAGACAGAGAAACGCTTAATGTTACAGCTAACAATAATACAATCGTATTTCTTGCAATGCTGGCACTTCCGTGTTCTCGGGCAATCCTGACAATAGATTCAAGAGTTAATCTAAAGTCGAACGCAAACTTAAATTCATATTTAAGTAACTTCTCTTCGGCGCTTGGGATTACAATTTTTTAGATTCTTTCATTTCATCAAAATTTAGAGATTCAACAAAGGTCTTCTCACTCAAAGATAAAGATTTTTTTGACCTGTGCAACTTTTTTAGTTTTTTAACGAATTTAACAGATTGCCTGTCCTCCCTACCATTAAAATGGCTTGCTCCCACTGTCTCCAAAGGTGTAATTATGCTGTCATACACAATGGTTTCAAACGAGATGGACAGAGAAACGCTTAATGTTACAGCTAACAATAATACAATCGTATTTCTTGCAATGCTGGCACTTCCGTGTTCTCGGGCAATCCTGACAATAGATTCAAGAGTTAATCTAAAGTCGAATCCAATCTTTATTTCAAAGAACTAAATATTTATTCACAAAATCTATGCCAATAATTTAACTGACATTATAGCAGCTTTAATAAATTCATTTTTTCTATTAATTCACATTAAATTATAACCCTTCCATAAATGGAGGTGTATATTTTATCTTTGATTCATCAATAATTGAATATTTTCCAAATTCATTCTCCTTTTGTATCGTATTCTTTAGAAGATTTTTAAAGATAGTTTCCTGTTCTTTAGGTCGTATTAAATCTTCTGGTAGGGATGACATTGAATACGCACTATAGCCTTTTTTAGTAATCAGAATTTCATCCATTGAAAATATATTTAGAAGGGCTTCAAAATAACGGTATTTTCCATTTCTATAATCATAACCTTCTGTTGAAGCTAAGATTCTTCCATTGTTCTTTTTATATAAGTCTAATTTCATGGGTTTTCCTTTATGATAATCAAGTAATCTAATAGAGCCTACTTCTTTGTCGTTAAGTCCCAATAAAATAATGTCACATTCTTCGTTGGTCAAAGCCTCCGCATTATCTCCAACTTTATTTCTAAATTTATATTCTTCAACGCCAAAACCTCTAGGAGCTGAATGAGCAAAAAGAGCTTGTATAAGAAGCCTTTTGTCTAGATTAGTTACATCAAATTCCATTCTTGTTATATATTTATGTCAGTGTAGAAATTCAATATTCTTTCAATTTTATTTTGTCTCCGTTTTTGCACATCAAAATCTTTTAAATTTGAAAGTTCCTTTTTTAACGATTCTAAGCGTTCGAAACTATTCGTAAAACTAAATTTATTATCATCAAATACATCTTTTAAATCTGATGTGTTTAATTTAAAGTATAAAAAAGCTAGCCTCAAATCATTTTCACTTAAATTAATTTTATTAT
Organism: Dysgonomonas sp. HDW5A; assembly: GCF_011299555.1. NCBI lineage: Bacteria > Pseudomonadati > Bacteroidota > Bacteroidia > Bacteroidales > Dysgonomonadaceae > Dysgonomonas > Dysgonomonas sp. HDW5A. The sequence goes on from NZ_CP049857.1 coordinate 2,562,361, forward strand.
CACATACATGAAAACCATTTTCGATTCGGATATTTATATAATCGAAATAAATCTTTTTGCGGGAATTTTTATTTAGTCTAAATTCCCTTTTCCCTTTATTCTTATCCCTCTCTGATGTTGTATCTATAAAACCATTCTTTAAAAGGATTGCTGCCAACTCCTCATTTGCTTCATACATATTTCTTATGGCATTATTCAGTTTTTAATCAATTCACTCCATCCCCCCATACTCCCCAATCTTCACCTCACAAATCCTCTTAGTAATATCCCTCAACAATTCCACTTTCGGAACAAGGGCATCAATATCCTGTTTAGTAACAACAAAATCAGGATCATAACGACCATTCACATAAGCCGCTTTGATAAGCTCAAAAAGCCGTTTCTCTTCTGCTGTATCAAGCGGAAAGACTTTGATAAACTCGTTGGAGTATTTCTTTACTGAGTTTAATAATTTTGTGAGATTATGTTGTTTTGGGTTTTCTAATGTAAAAACTAAACGAATAGCATATATATAATTTTCACAAGCTTGATGTAAATGAAATGATGCCATTTGAAAACAATCTCTTTCATTAAATAATCCTGCTCCCAATAAAAACTCATTTCCTCTTTTAAATTTATCATCAAAGTATTCCTGAGCCTGTTGCTTTATTTCCTCAAAACTAAGTTTACGTCTTCTAGCTAACTTATGTTTACCACTATCATATAAAACAACGCCCTCTTGTTTTATCTGTGTATAAAAGTATCGCCCTTCATTCAGGTATTTATTCAGCTTCTTCATATCCTCGCTGATAAACTGAACAGGAGGCTGTCTATCAGGGTCTTTTGCCCTGTCATAATACAGATCTTCCACATTGCTGAGCGACCTGATTGCTCCTCCGTCCGATACTCCGCTTGTCACAACCAGTATATCGTAATCACTTACATAAAACTGTAGTTTGCCAAACTCATATTTTTCATCATATACCACATAGTCATTTCGGGCATAACTGCCAAAGAGGATTATCATTTCGGTTTGTTTTAGCCTCTGTAAAACAGACTCCACAATAAAATGTAAATCCCGCTGGTTAGTTGATGGTAAATATGATATTGACTTTTTCATACAGATATATTCGTTTAATGCAAACTTAGCTATAAAAATAATAAAAGGGTCTGCGACCCTAAAGATATTGAAAAAAGGAAAACAAGAGTTATCTTTTTGTTTGTTAATTGTATATTTGTATTTACATCCTGCTTCTTGTCGGTTTGACATAAGATTCAGACTGACGACTCAACACCGCAGAGATATAAATTATTATAGATTATTTATATCGGCTTGATTCTCTAATCAGGTGGAAAAAACGGTAAAATAGACCCCTTAAAAACGGAGGAAAGTGCCCCCCTAAAGTTATGTGTTCAAAACAGTCAAAAGTTATCGTCGGTTTCAGGGTCTTGAAGTTGCAGATTTTGCCCGAGTTAAACTTTTCTTTCTTTTCTTAGTTTTCCTGTTTTTAGGTCCACTTAAGTTTTTACAAACTTAGTAATAAGTCTCTATATTTAGATAGGACCTACTACTGTTTTAATTATAGATAGCTATTTTCATTCTTCGATTTTCTTTTTCTGATTGATTCTCCAATTAATTCTACTCTTAGTGAGTCATGTACCAGGCGATCGAGTATGGCATCTGCTACAGTTTTTTCTCCTATGGCATCATACCAATCTTTAACAGGTACTTGTGAGGTTATCATTGTTGATTTTTTCTGATGCCGATCCTCTATAATATCCATCATTATACCTCTGGACTGAGAGTCAAAGGCTTGCATTGCAAAATCATCAAGGATTAGAAGATCCACCCTTTCGATACGTTTAAATTCATTTAGTATAGTCCCTTTTACTTTGGCTATCTTTAAGCTGCTCATCAATTTAGCGGTATTGGCATAAAAGACCTTATATCCATCTTGGCAGGCTTTGTTTCCTAGTGCAGTAGCCAGATAGCTTTTTCCTGTCCCGGTGGGTCCTGTAATAAAGATATTCTTGTTGTCTTTGATAAAATCCAAGCCCGCCAAGCGTTCTACCTGATTACGATCCAAGCCTCTTTCGAAGCTATAATCAATCTCTTCCAAGAAAGCAGTGTACCGAAACGCTGCCAGCTTGGTTGCTCTTTTGATGGCACGATTGCGACGATTATCCCATTCACTGGATACCAAATGGAAGATAAATTGATCTTGTGTCATCTGCTCTTTTAAAGTGTTCTCTAAAGAAGTTTTAAAAGCATCGTGCATCCCTAAGAAACGCATCTGACGCAGTTTCTCTAATGTTTGATTGTTCATGTTGTTCATTGTTTTTTAATAATTAATTTGTTTGTCTATTTATAATAATCTTTGCCTCTGATATTTTCATGTTCGGGTATATCCACTGTTTCTTCAGGTACTTCTACAAACTCAGATTTAGTTTTAAGGATATCCTGGATCTCGTTATAACTGTATCTGTCATAACTCTCAGCCAATCGGCAGGCTGCCGTCAAACGAGCCGCTCCGACCTTCCTGGCCAATAAAAGGATACCCGAACAACTCTTGTTAGCCTGATCCACATAGCGTTTCTTTTCCATCACTTTACGGATGTAACGCTCCACATCCTCATGGATGTCGGCTGCTTCTTTGATAAATACTTCAGGGGACCATTCCAATACGGCTTTATGTTTGGGATGCAGATGATCTGTATTGGTGGTATGCTTAAACTGCAAACGACTGCGGGTATGAGATGCCACAAGGCTATAGCCGTCAAAGATATGCACATCATCCGCTGAGTAAGAGAGCTTAAGCCTTTTACCGATATACGTGTGAGGTACACTGTAATAATGGATATCCTCACTCAAGCGGATATAACCATCTTTACCTACGGTAGCCATCGCGTGTTTTTTAATCTGATAGCGGATTGGATTCAATGGTCCTAAGGATTCTTTTTCAATCTCTTCAAAATAGGAACGACGAGAGTAGTTCCGATTAGTCAACAGATTATTGTTATGCAGGTCTAAAGCAGACAGGATAGCTGCATTTAAACTCTTTAGATCAGGGCAATGAAGATGACTGGTGCGAGTGTAAATATCCTTATAGGTTAGTTTAACGGCATTCTCCACAGGAGCTTTGTCTCGGGGTTTACGAACACGAGCGGGGAACACTGTGACTCCATAATGTTCAGCAAAACGCTCAAACTCTTCATTCAAGATAGATTCATGGCGAGAAGCTTTGGTTACAGCAGCTTTTAGATTGTCAGGAACAACAGCTTGAGGAACACCTCCATAAAAATAAAAACTGTTCTCACAGGCAGAGATAAAATCTTCTTTGCTCTGCCCTGATACTGCTTCCACATAAGTCAACAAGCTACAACCCAAGATTGCCACAAATACATCCACCTCACGAGGGGATTCACCATGAGGATAAATCCAAAGCTTATCTCCTGTATAATCTACAAACATTTTATCCCCTGCTTTATGTTCCATACGCATAGAGGGGTTATTAATCATTCGATAACGTTGAACTGAGATGCGAAACTGAGTTAAGCCATACCCATCGGGGTGTTCTTTGATATACTTTTGCCATTGCTGCATCGTAGTCATCCCTTTACGACCAAGGTCCTTACTGATGCTCGGAAGAAGAGACTCCAGTGTATCCCGACGTGGGTTAGGCATACCGGGAGCATCTGTAATACAAAATAACGCGTGAAGTTCCGTATCACTCTTAGACACAAAATCATCAAAACTAATCTTTAAAGAGTTCCATTTATGGATATACTTCTTAACAGTATTGCGGGAGGTGCGAGCCATTACGGCAATAGTTTTAAGACCCATATGGTCCTCATACAAACGGATAATCGTTCTTAATTTGGTCATTGTTATAAATTTGTTGGGCATAATATTAGATCGCTTTTAGTTAGTCTGAACATCAAACTAACTAAATCAAAGCCCATCAATAACAAGAACTTTAAAACTATTTTAAGAACACAATCACAGGGGTCACTTTCCTCTGGCTTTAAGGGGTCATTTTATCCGTTTTTTCCATATGCAAAGCTAGATAAACCTGTTGCCGAATCTAAAGTATTCTTTAGAGGACAAAGTGTATCCAACGGCAAAGAAATTAAAGGTGCGGGAGCCGTAATGGCTTTGAAGTATAAAACATCAGCCAATGAAAAGATCACCGTGAAGCTTGGACTTTCTTACACTTCGATCGAGAATGCTAAAAGCAATATGAATGTCGAAGCAAAATCATTGAACTTTGATGCAGCTAAAGCAAATGCGCTGAAAATATGGGGAGAATATCTAGGTAGAATCAATGTTGATGGAGGTACTAAAGCCGACTTAACGAAGTTCTATACAGGACTTTTTCATGCACTTTTGGGACGTGGTCTTGCCAGTGATGTAAATGGTGCATATCCTAAAAATGATGGGCAGGCTGGGCAAATCAAATTAGATGGTAAAGGACAGCCTATTCACAATCATTATAATACTGATGCTATTTGGGGTGCATTCTGGAATCTGACTCAACTGTGGAGCCTTGCCTATCCTGAATATTATTCGGATTGGATTCAGAGCCAATTATTGGTCTATAAAGATGCAGGATGGTTAGGTGATGGTATTGCTAACAGTAAATATGTATCGGGAGTCGGCACAAACTTTACTAGTTTAGCTATAGCAGCGGCATATAATTGTGGTATCCGTGATTTTGATGTTGAGCTGGGTTATGAAGCTGCACTCAAAAATGAAGTAGATGGAGCCAATCGCCCCGATGGAGCAGGTAAGTTAGATGTAGGTAGCTTTGTAAAGAATGGCTATTCTCCTTATATTCCCGAATTGGGAATGGATACCAATACCGAAGGTTCGGGATTTTCGGCATCACACACGATGGAATATTCTTTCAGTAGTTTTGCAGTGGGGCAGTTTGCCAAGCATTTGGGCAAAGAGAAAGACTATCAACAGTTATCGAAACTATCAAAAGGGTGGGAGCTACTTTTTGATAACGAAACAAAACTGATCAGACCAAGAACAAAAGATGGTGAATTTATCAAAGATTTTGATCCTCTGGCTCCATGGATAGGTTTTCAGGAAGGTAATGCGGTTCAATATACTTTCTATGTACCTCATCAAGCTGAAAAGCTCATAAGTTTGGTTGGAAAAGATGAATTTAATAACCGTCTTGATAGTATTTTTATTCTATCTCAGAAAGACATCTTTGGAGGAGGAACAACTGTTAATGCTTTCTCAGGATTGCATGCTTTGTATAATCAAGGCAATCAACCCAATTTGCATATCTCGTGGATGTTTAATTTTTCGGGTAAACCTTATTTGTCTCAAAAATGGGTAAGAGCTATCTGTAATGAGTTTTATGGTACAGACGGTCTTCACGGATATGGATATGGACAGGACGAAGATCAAGGACAACTGGGTGCATGGTATGTAATGTCAGCTATCGGGTTATTTGATATAAAAGGTTTGACAGAGATAGATCCTAAATTTCAGATTGGCAGCCCTATTTTCGATCGAGTTGAAATCAAGTTGAATAATAAGTATTATAAAGGTAATGCATTTGTTATTGAGGTAGATAACAATTCAACAGATAATGTTTATCTTCAATCGGTAGATTATAATGGAAAGAAACAAGAGTCAGTATTTATTCCATTTTCGGATATTGTAAATGGAGGAAATCTTCGAGTTAAGATGGGAAATTTACCTAATTATAAATTAGATAAGTAGTTGTATAAAACAGGAAAAAATAGGGCTAGTCTGGAGAGAATAGCCCTATTTTATGATAGGCATCTCAATGTCGTTTATTCTATGAGTCGAGTATTGTTGCAGGTTGTTTTTTTATATTTATTTGATATATAGATGGTCGATGTGCCTGTGAAGGGTGACTATTTCCGACAGACGGGCTAAAAATTCAGGACGGAAGTACTGTCCCATTACTCCCATTAACTGTCTGGTAGTTGGGTTAATACCTTGTTCCAGTTCTTTAGTAAGCCATTCGCTACCAAGATAACAGACCCACGATACTGAACAAAAATGCAGCTCCCGTCCCTATACCGATCAGGGTAAACATATTGAGTTTCATGGTTCGAATGGAAACCCATGCCCGTTCAAAAAACATCCATGCGGCATAAAATACTACCGGAATGGTAAATCCTAACTGTAACCAACTTGAAAGTTTTGGATGAACAATGTCCGAAAATCCATGTATCATGCCCAACATGGCAATCAAGAATACAGGAATCGTGAAGACGATCGCAATCCAAAATTTCCGGAGCAAATCACGATACGATTTATTGTCGTCCTCGCCCTGAGTTGCTATCGTTACCAAATCCATACCGCACACAGGGAAATTCCCGGGTTTATCGTATACTTTATCGCCTTCGCAGTGCATGGGGCAGGCATACTTTGCAGAAGCCACTTACATGGTTGGCTTTTTCTCAAGGTTCATACCGCAGACAGGACAGTTACCTGATTTGTGATAGATCTTGTCTCCCTCGCAGTACATCGGGCAGTAGTATATTCCATCTGCCTGAATATCTTTGGGTATCACGACGGGTTTCTGTGGAGCAAAGCTGCAACACGAGCTTCCCTCATTGTGCTTGTTCTCGCCGTTGTCGGGAGATATGGTATAATTACCAATGGCAGACAAAGCCTCTTGCAGTTGCTCAGTCGCTATATGTTTCTCCATTGTGATGGTCGCAATAGGAGGGTTTAGTGTAACAACGGCATCAATACCGTTGATTCCGTTCAGTGCTTTTTCAATTCGTCCACGGCAACCGTCGCAGGTCATGCCGCCTATTTTATATGAATGTTTCATTATAATTAATATTGATTGTTTTTATCTGTAATACAAAGTTTGTCTTTGATTATTAATACGTTAAGGTAATCCCTGCACCGAATTTCATATCACTGTCGTAATGGGTTGAAGCCGAAACATATTTAGTGAGTATATACCTCGCACCAAAAGCATATTCGATATTGGTATTGATCATACCCCATAGCCGCAAGCGTCTTGTAACAGGAATATCATCCCGTCTTAGTTGGGCACGAACATAACCTGTATGATCGACCTGCAATTGGGTTACAAGTAAAAAGGGTAAAGTATATTGCATTCCAACGGTAAATGCTCCCCAGTTTTTCTGATTACTACTTTGTCCGAACAGATTCTTTTCTCTTCGTCCTCCTTCTCTATAGAACCAGTCCCAGCCTGCATAAGCCACCAGAAACTGCTTCTGATCAATAAAACGTCCGATTCGGGCTTCTGTTTCAAAACCATGTGTTTTATTCAGCCCGATTCTCCATTCGGTAGATATTATCCATCGGGTGTTCATCAGCGACATATTTCCGTCACTACCATTACTTTCCAAGCCTACTTGTCCGCCAAGAAAGAAACGCCTATCATCACCATACACCTTTTTTATAGATTCGTCCGGATTAGGTATTTGTGGATTGGGAGGTGAATCTTCGTAAGAAAAAATACGTCCCATTCCAGCCATCATGTGATACAGGATATGACAATGAAAATACCAATCGCCGTATTCTTCGGCTGCATTGAACTCAATCGTGTCTGTTTCCATTGGCATAATATCCAGTACATTCTTAAGAGGTGAGTATTCGCCATGCTCATTCACTACCCGGAAGAAATGTCCGTGGAGGTGCATAGGGTGGCGCATCATAGAGTTATTGTTAATTACAATACGTATATTTTCGCCTTTCTTGATTAATATTTTATCACTTTCCGAAACCGTTTTATTGTTGATAGTCCATACATAGCGGTTCATGTTTCCTGTCAGCTCAAAATACAGTGTTCTGAAAGGAGTATCGGGTAAAGTGGTTTTTACGGGAGATTTCAACATGGCGTAATTTAGCGTAACGATATCGCCTTGTTTTTCGGAATGATGGGCATGACTCATACTATCTTGCATTGATGGCATATCAGACATTTCGCCTCCTGTTATTTCGGGATACATCACATTATTCATATCCATTTGTTGAAGGCTCATATTCATCCCCATGTCTTTCATATTACCGCCCATGGTCATCATGTCGTTCATCATTTTCATGCCTTCGAAGTATTTCAAACGGGGTAAAGGCTTTGCGGCTTGCCTCGTTCCATCTCCAAGCCAGAGTGATGCCGAACCTGTTCTGTCTTCTGATGTGGCTAAGAGCTCGTAAGCTTTACCATCGGCAGGTATTGTGACCATGACATCATATGTTTCGGACGTTCCGACAATAAATCTATCTACTTCTACCGGTTCTACATCCATGCCATCGCTTGCCACAACCGACATTTTACCTGCCGAATAGGTTACCCAAAAGTATGTGGAGGCACTACCGTTAATTACCCGCAGTCTAACCTTATCGCCTGCCTTGTATTTCTTCGTTTGCTGCTCATTTACACCGTTTACTAAAAATCGCTCGTAATACACATCGCTCACGTCCATGGCATTCATACGCTTCCACTCATTGGTAAATTTCGTTTTGAAGTTCCCGCTTAGGAGTGCTTCACCATAACTTTGCACGGTGTTTTTCTTGATTGCGTACCAATCGGTAGCATAATGCAACGAGCGTTCTATTTCGTGGGGATTCTCGTCACTCCAATCGCTGAGTAAAACGACTTCTTCGTTCACGACAGGTTCGTTTGGCTTATGAATGACGATTGCTCCGTACATACCTATTTGTTCCTGCAACATGGTATGCGAATGATACCAATAAGTTCCGCTTTGGCGAAGAGCAAATTTGAATGTATGGGTCGACATCGGTTCGATAGGAGCTGTGGTTAAATACGATACTCCGTCCTGTTCGTTGGGTAAAAGAAGCCCATGCCAGTGAATGGATGTTTCGTGCATCATATTGTTATGCACATAGACTACCGCCGTATCGCCTTCTGTAAAATAAAGTGTCGGCATTGGAATCTGCCCATTGACAGCTATTGCCTTTCTATTTTTCCCTGTATAATTTACAATGGTATCATTTACATATAAGTTATATTCCTTGATGCTTTGCGATTTGATTGTGGGAATTATAACCGACAGCACAAAAATCGAAAATAGTATTTTACTAATTTTTTTCATATGCGTGGTATATTGAGGTCTCAGACCTTTTTACGTTAAATATGGTTGACTAGTATACAAGTATATAAGTAAACAGGAATGCAAAAACCGTGAACTTGTTTACTTATAACTTGTAAAATCATCAAACAATACTCCTATTTTATAATTAATCGGTCTTTATTCCAATGTTTCGGTAGTACTGCCACAGGTTAGCATTTTAGAACCGAAGTAAGGATTCTTGATAGCCTTATCGAGACTCAACCAATTTGCTCCGCCCTTTTTCTTGTTATACATCGGGCAATGTTGATAATATACAGTTTTTCCGTATGTAGCAACTTTCATGAGTTCATACATATTTTTAGACAACGATACGAAATGCTCTCTGTGATGCCCAATATCATTTGTACCTTTCATATGTTCGGCATCGAAACTGAGTTTCGATTGAAGATTCATCCAGACAGTGTGGCTGCTACCGAGTTTATCCATCGGTACGGCTGCTATGTTTTTGTATAAAGACTCGGCTGCACTTTGTGCCGCTTTGCCATCACTCGCAACTAAAGCATCTTTGAGTGCAAAATACGATTGATAAACCGGTTGTAATACTACACCGGCATCCTTATTCTGAGCACTGACAGGCTGATTGTATGATACAATTGCCAAAAGTGTGACTGCTATTGCTAAAATTAACTTTTTCATTTTGATTCAATTTAGAATTTGTAATTACTTTCTGTATTTACAGCAATTAGGTAAGGCGGTATAAGTGCTATATCTGCTTCATATTTATCTGTATCGTGATCTACTTCGGCTATTGCCTTGCTAATCAAATCGACAGATGTGGCAGAATCATCGAAACTCAAGTGTAACTGCTTTGTCTTTTGATCCCAACTGGCAGATGATACACCGCTGATCCCTTTAGCCGTATTTTCGATACGTGTCTTGCACATCGGGCAATTTCCCTGAACTTGAATTATAACTGTTTTTTGTTCTTTCGCTTCCATGATGTTTTGTTTTTATTTTTATGCTACAATAGTAAATAACCTCGTAATCTATTGATTATAATGCAAAGTTGGGAAAAAAGAACCTATCGTATGTTATGTTATTTAGTGAGTGATTTATAAGATTTACACTTCGTCGAGCGACTTGCGTTTTTCGGTTCTTATATTTTTGAAGTGGGAAGGGGTGAGGGGTGAGTCCTGTTATTTTTTTAAATTGGCTGCTTAGATAGGCAACGCTCGAATAGTTGAGTTTGAATGCAATCTCGCTTAAGGTCAATTCGTCATAAACCAAAAGTTCTTTAACTCGTTCTATTTTTTGAGCAATAAAATACTTTTCAATTGTGGTGCTTTCTATTTCAGAAAACAGATTGCTCATGTAATTATAGTCAAGATGTAGTCGCTCACTGAGGAGATACGATAGATTCATTATCAATTCATTATCGTTATAATGCACCAATTCGATAATGAGCGTTTTTATCTGTCCGATCACTCTGCTTTTTTTGTCATCTATCATCGCAAATCCAAGTGATTCGAGAACAACCGTAAGTTTTACCTTGTCTGCTGGTTGTAACTCCTCTGTCAGGTCTACCTCTACCAAAGAGACCGATACGGGATGAAGCCCCAGTTTTTCCAATTCCGATTTAACCATCATCTTACAGCGATTGCAAACCATGTTTTTTATATAATATTTCATGATGTATCCTTTTTGATAAAGATTTATTTTTTTCATTATGTTGGATATAATCAAAAAATGTATCTATGGCATTTCTGTTATATGAAAAAAAACTTGATTATTCAGCATTATCCAGCAACTGATAAAACTCATTTTTATTGAATAGATCGTCTCGAACAGGCTTCAAATCATTAAATAAATCAGACATTATTTTGGATATACTTGTTTGTGAACACAAATAAATATCAACCAGACATCATTTAAAAGCAAAAGGATGATTTACAAACATATAGTCATACTCCATTAGTCTGTTTTCTTACGATCTCAGAACTAGAACCTTTTATTTTCAGTTTCTTACCTTCTGAATCAAAGGTTACGATTATCCAATCAGCTCTTAGTAAGGCTATACTTTCAAACTCGGTGCAAAATATATTTGTTGAGGTCATTTTTTCTGCCAGTTGCAACAGTTTCTGATGGTCGCTTTTTATTTGTTTCACACCAGACAACACATTTCCTTCAACTGTTAGTTACGCTTTTGGCATTTTCTTCAAAAAGCCGGATCAGATTTTCAACTTGTCCCGAATTGTAGGAATCTGCAAAGTATAGGTTCATCTCTTAAGGCAGAAGAGGTAATTTCAAATTATTCATATTTCAACTGTTTTATAATATTACTACTGTTTTCCCCATAGTACGTCCAGACTCTATCTGCAAATGAGCCCCTGCCATCTGGTCGAATGAGAATACCTTAGATATATGCGATTTAATAATCCCTTTTTCCAACAAGTTGGCTATCTGTTTCATATCTTCTCCACTAGATTGAACTGTCATATAAAGACAGAATTTAATCCCTTTTTCGATTATTTTACTTTTAATCTCCTCCGAGAATCCTGATGGTAGATTGATTATGATTACAGTTCCTGACTGTTTTACTACCTCCAAGGATTTCTCGAGATTTTTACCACCAATCGTTTCGAGAACAAAGTCTATCTCGCTTACTGTTTTCTCAAAATCCTGCCTTTTATAATCGATATGCTCGTCTGCTCCTAAGCTCATAACAAAGTCTTTATTGGCAGCTGATGATGTTCCGATTACGTAAGCTCCCAAATGTTTTGCTATCTGAACAGCATAATGACCTACTCCGCCTGACGCGGCATGTATAAGCACCCGATCGCCTGATTTTAGGTGTCCATCTTTGGTGAATGCCTGCCAAGCCGTTAATACAGCAAGCGTTGCTGCGGCTGCTTCTTCATACGAAATATTTTGAGGCTTTAATGCCAATTGCGAAGCTGGAACAGCTACATATTCTGCATAGGCTTTTCCATGTCCGATAAAGTTTACCATACCGAATACTTCGTCTCCAACTTTAAAATCGTGAACGGAAGTACCTGTTTCGGTTATTTCTCCCGATATGTCCCATCCTAAAATAATAGGGTTTTCGTTTATCAGGCTATCAAGTAATGGTCCTGCAATCTGTACTCCTCCTGCTCGGACTTTTACATCTACAGGGTTTATACTGATGGCTTTTACTTTTACCAAAACTTCGTCTTCTTTGATGGTTGGTGTTGGAATATCTTGTATTATCAGATTATCTACACTTCCGAATTCTTTTAATGTTATTGCTTTCATATTCTTTCTATTAACTTAAGATCCTCTCTATAACAGTGAGAAACTCTTGGTTTTACTTATCATTTTTATATTTATTTACTTTCTCAGTATGTTGTACATATTCAAAAATAAGCCCGTCCGGATTCTGAACTCCCATATTAAACCCCGTAAGACATTCTTGTGGTCCATATAGTATGCTTAATTCTTCGTTCATAAGAAGGTCTGAATAAGTTTCATCAATAGATAGCACATAGATAGTAAGGGAAGTATTCTTAACTATAGGAAGGTTTTTCCATGTTTCATCCAGCCCGGAGAGTATAAGTATATCACCAATTTCAACTAAGGTAACATCCAGCTGCTGATAATAGAATTTCATAAAATAAGGTCTTTCATACAATTTTTCGTAAAAAAGCACCTGAGCCTCTAGCCGATCGGGAATTGTATATATACGATAAAGTGTTTTTAGTATTTTCATATTTCTATTTTGATAAGTTATTATTACTTCTGCTTTCCTCTTTATCTGAATCGCTCAGCATCTTCTCCCGTAAAATCAGGATCTACATAAATATACATGCGGCTTATCAGATTATCTTTAATCGTAAAAACACTGCAAAAGCGAGTTTTGGAAAAAGCTTTTCCATTTTTTAGTATTCCACTTTCAGTTCCTTCGACTATCACCCTGTTTTCAGAAATAATATAAGAAAAGTCACTGATCTCATGTGTCAGTGTTTCTATAAATCCCCTCGCCCATGCGATGAATCGATTGATTTCGCTCCGTCCTTTAGCTTCTCCGAATTTTGGATAGTAGATTTCTACATCTTCTGAAAACAGGGTGTTAACATCGATCTCTCTGTTATCTGTTTTTTCAAAATACAGTTTTACTAGCTCAATAGCTGATGAGTCTTTTGTTTTTTGCTCTTCAATGCTGTTCTCATTTGTTGTTAGTACTTTCACTAACTCCAAACTGTCTTCTGAAAAAAAGTAATGTGTGATCTGTTTATTTTTAACTATAAAGTGCGTCATAAAATGACTGTTAAACACTTTATTTGTTTTCAGCATACGGGATGATAAATATCCTATTGCCACTGCAATTTCACCTTCAACTACCAACTGATTAGTATCGAAAATCAAAGATTCGAGGTGTTGTTTTTGAAGTGAAAAGAACTCTCTGATTTCTGCTTTACTTGACCTGTCGCCCAACCAGGGAGCTAAATTCGTATCCCCGGGAATCTCCCATTTTATGTGATCTGCTATAAGGTCGATTACCCCATCGATATCATTTAATGATCTTCTCTTGTAAAACTGTTCTACGATTGCTCTGGTTTCTTCTGTTGTATTGTTATTTGTATTCATAATTTGAATTTTAAGAAAATTATAAGCCGAATGTTACTTATCATAATTCAGATACCAGTGGATTCCGTACTTATCAATCAATGTAACCAATATCGAATCTGTTGAAGTTTCGGCAAAGTCCATTGTTACATTTCCACCCACTTTCAATTTATCAAAGACTGTTTTTTGTTCTTTCTCATTGTCGAATGATACAGTCATTGCTATAGTATCACCAACGGTTACTTCCTGTCCTTCAAAACCATCAGATGCATAGAATTTGATACCTTCTGCCATAAATTCGGCATGGGCGATTTTGTCTTTGAATTGTTCTGAGACATTGTAGTTTTCGGCTTCTGCATATCTCTGCATAAAAGATATTTCACCGTCAAAACAGTCTTTATAGAATAAGAGTGCTTCTTCGCACTTATTGTTTATAATCAAGTAAGGAGTTAAATTTTTCATTGTTATTGGGTATTATAAATGAACTACTTCCAACCGCATCTTTTGTGGTCGGATTATAGACTATAAAAAACGCATAATTCTGCGAAAGGTGATGTTATCCGAAAAGGATAAGGGAGTACATATAGAACAAGCCTAAGAGGGGATTGTTATCCGAAAAAATGATTCTTAACTTATATGGAAAATGAATCCATTTTGTTTTAACTATAAATCCATTCAAATGAGAAAGGATTGTTGTACCTTTTACAAAAGGCATTTTACCTGCTCATTTTTACAAACAATCGAATAATAACTAAGAAAATAAAGTAAAAGATGGAAACTATCATAAGAATTACGGTGATTGGAATTGGGGCTACTTTACTAATGGATATGTGGTCTTACCTTTTGTCTTATTTTAATATTAAGACCTTAGATTATAGATTGGTGGGCAGGTGGATAGGCAATTTCGTTAACGGTAAATTTACCCACGAAAATATAACTCGTACACCAACTGTCCATTATGAGGCGATACTGGGTTAGACTATACATTATCTTATCGGAATAATATTTTCATTTGTATTGATTGCCTACTTTGGAATGTATTGGCTTTATCGACCGACTTTATTGCCTGCATTAATTATAGGTATTATTACCATTAGGTCTATTTTATATATAAGTATATTAGGTACTAAATTTCACTTCCCTCTCTCCGCCAAAAGGCTAGATAAATAAGCCCCAAAAGAAAAGTTCCACAAATCAGTGATTTGTGGAACTTTTCTTTTGTATTCATTTAATATAGAAGTCCCCCCAAAAAAAAATAACATAGCTGAGTAGTCTATTGTCAGAAATTGGTTTATAGCTGTCCATCATATAATTTTTATTCTTTTTTCAATTGATACCATTCTTTAAATTGGGATATACACCTATTCCTTTTTAATGATACTTTCAGAATGTCAAGAACAGGTTACTAAATGCTATTGGTTTTCCAAATGCAGCTAATCACATTAGTTCACCTGTTAAGTTATAAACTTGGCTATTGAACCTATATATTACATTATATATTTTTATCTGAAATACTGCATACAGAACTGCCTACCTTTCCGATATCAAAACCTGCATCAAGACGTTTAGAGGTACATTATTTATGTTGTTGAAACGCCATCATATTTTTTAACAACACTGTTAAACTGTCCTCAATCCAGTCTTCTAAACTTTCTTGTATGTTTGGTTACATATATAAATAGAGTCATTATGCAATTGTCTAACCTATTCTTATATAATTTATACCAGCAATATCTTCCTTCGAGAATACATTTCGTCCATCAATAAGTAATGGGTCTGTTGCCATGGAGCGTTTAATAGCTTCCCAACTAGCCAAACGAAATTCCTTCCATTCTGTAACATGAAATATTGTATTTGCATCTATCACGGCATCATACATATTATTTGCATATTTTACTTTATTACCCATTATTCGCTTACATTCGGGCATGGCAATGGGATCATAAACGGTTATAGAGCATCCCACATCAAGTAAACTTTTCATTAAATTAATTGAAGGTGCCTCTCTCATGTCATCAGTTTCCGGTTTAAAAGACAATCCCCAAATTGCAACTTTTTTATCCTTAACTTTTCCGCCGAAATAATTTTGGAATTTTTTAAATAAGATGTTCTTTTGTTGTTCATTAACAGACTCTACAGCATTAAGGATTTGCATTTCAGAATCATTCAAATGTCCTATCTTTATCAAAGCCTTTACATCTTTCGGAAAGCACGATCCTCCATAACCACAGCCGGAGTAGAGAAATTTACTTCCAATACGATTATCACTTCCCATACCTTTTCGAACCATACTCACATTCGCTCCTACCAGCTCGCATAAGTTTGCAATTTCATTCATAAAACTTATCCTTGTGGCCAACATTGAATTAGCAGCATATTTGGTCATTTCAGCAGATGCTATATCCATGAAGATAACTCGGAATGTATTCAGATGCATTGACTTGTATAGACGAGTTAAGATTTTTTTAGCCCTTTCCGACTCTATACCGATAACAACTCTATCAGGCTTCATAAAATCGTCAATTGCGTTTCCTTCTTTTAAAAACTCTGGATTGCTGGCAACATCAAACTCAATATTTAAGTTACGTTTATCCAATTGTTCTTGAATGGTATTCTTTATCTTTATTGAAGTTCCTACCGGTACTGTGCTTTTTGTTACTACAACCAGATAGTTTTTCATATTGGCACCAATTGCCTGGGCTACATCTATTACATATTTAAGATCAGCACTTCCGTCTTCATCCGGAGGGGTTCCTACGGCAATAAAAATTATATCTATATGATCTATAACAGAAGCCAGGTCAGTGGAAAAATTTAGTCTCTTGGCTTCTACATTACGCTTAATCATGGCTTCTAGACCGGGTTCATAAATCGGAATGTTTCCAAGTTTTAGATTCTTTATTTTATTCTCATCAATATCAATACATGTTACATTTGCTCCGATTTCAGCAAAACAGCTTCCTGTTACTAAACCGACGTAGCCACTTCCAACGATTGCGATATTCATACGTTTTTAAATATATAATGTTATACAATAAAGTAATTTAGCTTTAGTTCGAAAAAAGGGGATTATTCTTGTAAGAATTATAAGTTTGTGATTTTATCAACCTAAGATTGCTATTCCAAATATACAATCGTTTCACCAATAATAGATCTGAAAATTTAAAGATCGAATAATGATAACGGATTTAATTATATTCATGTTTTTATGTAATTAGATAATAGTTACCATAAGATAGAACAATTTATGCAATAAATTGTTTATTTGTATGTTACTATTAAAATGACCTTTAATTTATACTGCATTAGTATAGCATTGTATTAACTTTCCCACAACTCATAATTTACAAATATACACTATATGAAAAAGAAGATTTTGGTTACAGGCGGAGCCGGATTCATAGGTTCGCATTTATGCAAGAAACTACTAGAATTGAATAATGAAGTAATCTGCATGGATAATTTTTTTACAGGCACAAAAGATAATATAGCTCAGTTGTTTGATAACCCTTCTTTTGAAGTGATGAGGCACGATGTGGTTCTACCTTACTCACTCGAAGCTGATGAGATATACAACTTGGCTTGTCCTGCATCACCTACACATTATCAGTTTGACGGTGTTCAAACTATTAAAACTTCAGTGATGGGAGCTATTAATGCACTGGATATGGCTCGCCGGACAAGGGCTAAAGTATTACAGACTTCGACTAGTGAAGTATATGGTGACCCTGCTGTGCACCCTCAAGTTGAAAGTTATTGGGGGAATGTAAATCCTATTGGTGTTCGTTCATGCTATGATGAGGGGAAACGCTGTGCCGAAACATTATTTATGGATTATCATCGGATGAATAACGTGAGAATAAAGTTAATACGTATTTTTAATACCTATGGTCCTAATATGGATCCAGAAGATGGGCGTGTAGTATCTAACTTTATAATCCAATCTCTCAAAGGTGAGGATATCACAATATATGGAGATGGTTCCCAAACTCGCAGTTTTCAGTATATTGATGATCTGATTGATGCTATGATAAAAATGATGGCAACCAGTGATTCGTTTACAGGACCTGTTAATATAGGTAATCCAAATGAAATGTCAATGGTTGATTTGGCAAATTTGATTATTGAACTTACAAACTCAAAATCTAAAATTGTATTCAGTGATCTTCCTCTTGACGATCCAAGAAAACGTAAACCGGATATTTCATTGGCTAAGCAAGCTCTTAATTGGGAACCGAAAGTTCCTGTTCGGGAAGGACTTCTTGCAACCATTGAATATTTTAAGAAAATAATCTAATGCATATTGCTTAGTTTTATGTAATATATAGCAAAATACCTACTTTATTTATATAAAGTAGGTATTTGTCAGTAATAGATCGTTTTATAATTTTAATTTTTTAGGCTGAGGTATTGGTATAAGAATATAAAATGTTGAACCAATACCTTTAATGGAATTGAAGCCGAGATGCCCTTTGTTTTTAGTAATTAATTCCTTCACGAGTAGAAGACCTAAGCCCGATCCTTCTTCTTTAGCAGTGCCATAGCTGGTATAATGAGTTTTTGGATTTAATAGTTTTTGGATTTCCTCTTCATTCATTCCACATCCAAAATCCTGGATTGCTATTCTGAAATAATCTTTCTCCTCACTAAGCGATACTACGACCTTTGAGTTTTCATAGCTGAACTTAAAAGCATTACTCATTAGATTCCGTATACAACTCTTCGTCATCTCTATATCTACGTTAACCATAGCCATAGGTATAGTATTAAACTCTACTTGTATGTTTTTTACAATCGCCACTTTCCTGAATAATTCAACTCCCCCTTTCGTGATGTCAACCAAGTCTATTTCTTGAAATATTGGAGTCATGCTCCCCGATTGATTTTTTGCCCATTTCAGTAAGTTGTCTAATAATGTGAAGAGCTCTTCGGTTATAAAGTTTGCTTCGCGAATCATTCTATATAAAGTTTCTTCTACTATGTTGTCAACCGTGTTTTCGGTCAATAAATTCATTATCATTTTTATAGTGCCAACCGGCGATCGGAGATCGTGTGCAATTACCGAATACATTCTATCTCTGGCAATAACCGTATTGTAGAGTTCTCTGTTTTTTTCTATAATAATACTTTTAGCTACCAGCATCGATAATTGATGGTTTATTCTGGCCATTAATACATCGAAGTTAAATGGTTTTGCCACGTAATCATCTCCACCAACTTTAAAAGATTCTATTATATCCTTAGAATCAGTAGATGTTGTTGAAAAAATTATAGGTATCCTTTTTTTATTAGGATTTTTGCGGATGTAGCTACATATCTCAAATCCGGATATATCGGGCATTGAAATCTCTAATATAACCAAATCCGGACGCTCTTTGCGATATATTTTGATAGCTTCTTTTCCACTCTGTGATTTTAGAACTGTAAACTTTTGATCTGTCAAAACCTGCTCAAGCTCCAGAAGTTGTTCTTCAGACTCATCAACTATCAATATCTTGTATTTTGAATTAATTACTTTCATAATTGGTTATTTTTTGCGTTTTGATTTTTCCCAAGCTCCACTTTTCTTTTTGATTAAATAGGAAACTCCTTTAAACATACTGATGTTCATAAATATAAAATAATAGGGTATAAACAGGATTTTATTCTTTATTTTTCGTTTAGATAAAAGGTATCCCCAAAATCCCAGTATATAAAATAAGGTTTGGAGTAGTAATAACAGTAAATAGAGTTCTTGCTGACTGCCTTCAGTCATTAGAACAATAAGAAGGTTTAATGGAAATAAAAGCACCAACGCAATTGGTGTTATGGTCCAACGAAGTACACGGTGTGAAACATACTGAAAAGTCAAGATTCCGTAACGGAAGATATTGAGTAATTTACGAAGCCTCCATGTTGACTGTAAGCCTCCGGCGGCAATTCGTACTTTACGCTTTTCTTCCTCCTTCATATCAGCTGACCCCGATTCAGTTGCATATGCTTTGGGGCAATACGCTATTTTGTATCCCTCAGCTGCAATTTCCATCGAAAGCATAAAGTCATCAAGCAGAGCATCGCTGGGTTGTGGCTTGAAAAGAGAAGTGCGGATGGCATAAAGTTCGCCTGCAGCTCCTATGGTCGAGTATAGCCTCGAATCGAGAGCTTTCAATTTAGACTCGTAACGCCAGTAAAAGCCCTCGCCGCTTGAGGAAGCTGTATCTTGTGTTTCTACCGCAATACACTTTTCTCCTGCTACGCAACCTACTTTAGGATTATCAAATTTCTTTGCTATTTCTTTGATTGCCTGTTTGTTTAATAGCGTATTTGCATCTGTATAAACAGATATTGGCGATTTAACAAAAGGCATAGTCCGGTTTATGGCTTTTGTTTTTCCCCCTCGTTCGTCGATATGATATATGTCTATATTCGAATATTCTTTTAATCGTTCCACAGTTCTATCCGTACTACCATCGGTAACCCACACAATATGTAACTTGCCTTGTGGGTAATCGAGTTCGAGGTTATTTTTCATTTTCATGTCGATGATGTCCTCCTCATTGTAGGCTGCTATAACAAGTGTGGCTTCGGGGTAGTTGTAAGTCTCTTTTGTTTCGTTATTATATGGAAATATCAGTTCCTTTATTTTCACGAGTGCCCACAGTAAAATACCATATCCCAGATAAGTGTAGAATATAAGGAAGGCTAAAATCCAAAACACATCGATTAGTATCATATATTAATCTTTTTTTTAGAAAGTTTAGGTCTGAGGTTTTATTGTTTGTTCAAGTATAGTATTAGATTCGTTAGAGCATATTTGAGTCTTCGTTGGTATACTTTGTTTCTTTTGTAAAATAATTCGACAGGTTTTTAGTTGCTTTGCTGATACGTTTAACCAAACTGCTGAGGAGTGATCCGTCGGTATTTAAAGTTCCGCTAGATGTCATTATCCTTGCTTTGGGGTTTAAGATCAGTTTTACTTTACCCGATTTCTTCATTGCCAGTAATAACGATCCGTCTTCACCTCGGCGAATATCAGTTCTGAATCCAATTTGTTTAGCCAAAGAAGTATCGAATGCAAACACCATTCCTCTTACCGATAATTCGGGTCTTTTAAAGGTCTGAATCCGGAGGTGTATATCACGTATAAACTCATATATTGTAAGTTTAAATTTCGTGTTTTTCTTATTGGGAATAAAACTCCACAACGCGAATACAGCAACCATAGACGGGTTACTAAGTTCGGATATCATGGTTCGGATATATTCCTTAGGGTATATCGAATCTGCATCTATGCATATATAGTATTTTCCTTTAGCATGATCTAAACCGCATTGACGGGCATATCCCGGTCCCGGTTTATCTTCGTAGAAATAATTTACTCCTACTGATTTGTAAACCTCCTTTGTATTATCGGTTGAGCAATTATCAATACCTATAATTTCAATCGGATAATCATGCACGTTATCAACTAGTGACCAAATACAACTCAATAATCTGCTGCCCTCGTTATGGGCAATAATAACAACCGAAACTAGAGGAGCATTGCTTTGCAGTCGGGTTACCTTTTCTCTTATTTTTAGTACCAGATCAGGATCAACCTCTGAAAATGGTTTCTCAAAAACCTCTAAATATTTTGAATACCAAGTCATAACATTAATTTTTAGAAGTTATTAGCGACTCAAATAAGCTTTCCCATTGCTTGCCGATGGTTTCCATATCAAAACGTTTTGAACTGATGCGGGCTTGTGTTCCCATATTTTTTCTCATTTCTTCATTTTCGATCAATAAGCAAATAGACGATGCCAGTGCTTTTATATCTCCTGTTTCGACTAATAAACCGTCCGTTTCGTGTTTGATAATGTCCTTTGGTCCACAAGGGCATGCAAACGACACAGGTGGAACTCCGCATGCCATAGCTTCGACGATAACCATACCAAAGCCTTCGAAACGAGAGCTTAGCACGAATATAGAGCTTTCGACATACTTATCTGTTATAGTTGTAACCGGTTCTTCTAAGAAGCAGCTTTTTTCGATATTTAATTTCAGAATCTGATTCATCAGAGATTCTCTGTCTCCTTCGCCATAAATAGACAACGACCACTCGGGATGCTTTTCGTTCACCAATTTCCAGCTATCTATAAGCATATCGAACCCTTTTTGATAAGAGTAACGACCCACAGCGATCACTTTTTTATTCGTACAATCGGAAGTTGTATCGGGAAAAAAGGGTAGGGGGTTGTTTATCACCATCGTGTTTGACAGTTCGGGCCAATTGGCTTTTTCCTCCTCCGTCAACAGAACAAACCTGGAGAGCTTACTCAGATTGTCCAAAAATTGCTTGTCCCATTTCTTTTTCAGAAAGTTCTTTATCGGATTACCTCCTTCTACGAGATTTGTATGGAATGAATAGCGAGTCACATGAAATTCTCCTATTTTCACACTACCATCGTTAATAGTATTCAGAAAATTAAGTTCCCTGCGTAATGTCGAAATAGTTATATCAGGTTTGTATTGCAGTAAAAATTGTTTGAATCTCTTTTTAAACAAATAATACTTAAATGGGTATTGGACCACCTTCAACAGGTAAGATTGATGTTTCTCAGTCCTGTCAAAACAAACGGATAAGTCAACATGGCCTACTTTGGACGAAAGTTTGTAATAAGGTTCTTTCCCGTTCTGCTCGGAAGTCAGAATAGTAATCTCATAGCCCAGATTATCCGCAAAATAATTAGCTTTAAAGGTAATTATTCGCTCCAATCCTCCCGACATATATAACGATGGTAAGTAATAGACTATTTTCATATAATGCTATTTTTAAGTAGCGTTAAATATTTAATGAGACATTTTATCAACATAATTGCCTCTAGTTGTAATGCTTGCTCAATCAATAAAAAGGTTTGAGACCATTATTTAATGGTACAGATTATCTGATTATTATATTCTATATCACCACTGTCATCTATTTTATTTCCAGCAAAGGCCTCATTTACATATTTCGATTTTATTTTCACTTTTTTTGTTGCTTTCATCCTAAACCATTCGTACTCAATGTCTACATGCCCGGCATCTATTGCCTGATAACCAGCTTTAAAAAGATCGTACGCCAGCACCGTAGCCGTTGGTCCAAGAGCAATAAGAAATAGTGTATCAGATTTCTGTTTCATAGCTTCCGACACAATCTCATCGTATTTATCAAAGGCATTGGTTGGCGGACAAAGAATTCGTTTTATAGACTTTGCGTTTGCAAATAAATCGTTTCCGACACCTAATCTACTTTTTTCACCTTCGATGAAAACGATGTCCCGATCGTTCCATATTTTTTTTAATAAATCGAACCAAAGACCACACTCATCTTTCGATTTAAAATCCATGTAGGGTCTTGTAATAAAGGTATTGTAATACGATTGGGGTTTTAGGTATTTATCCCATAGGTTACCATAGAGGCAAAAGTGAGTTCGCCAAAATCGGGTTGCACTGCGGGTGTAACGATTTAGGTCAGTAAAGGTATCGGATATACAAACCAAATGCTTATCGTTTTGACTTGTTATAACTTCAATCAACTTTTTAGACAGTCGTGCATCAGCTTTCTGAAAACGGATGGGATAACCTGCTAAAACTAACATTTCTCCATCTCCAAAACGGCTTGCAGAACATTTCTCAGACTCAATTTTCTCAAGAGTCTCGACAATGGATATTACATTGGGAATAACCTTTTGTTTGGGGTGAAAATAATATAGAAAATTATACAACTCCATAGTGAAATTGTATTGTATTTTATGTTTTAGTTGTGCAAATAGTTCTTTCATACTGATTTTATGTTTAAGGGATTACATGATATATGGCATTCACTACTTTTTGAATTTGTACTTCCCAGCTCAAAAAATGGACAGATTGCCTGATCTCGGAAGGTTTTTTTTTCACCATTCTGTAAAATTCAATCAGGCTATCTATATCTATAGGGCTTTCGTCCATCGAAGCTTTAAATACATAGGGCATTACCTCAAAATCATCATCTATTTCAGAATATATAAAAGGAATTCCCCGTGCTGCATACTCTCTGTTTTTTAGAGCTTTAAGGTGTGTTATGTTACTTCTGTGACGGGCTAAGCTAGCTATTCCTATATCCGAATTATCGAAAAGCTTGTCGAGTTGTTCACCAAACTGTGATCCGTGAAACCTTACATATTGGCCTAAACTGTTGTTTTCGACCATTTTTTTCAGATCTTCAATGTAGGCTGCAACCCCGTAACCAACTATGTCGTAATATACTTTATAATCTCTCTCTGTTTTGTAATAGTTGGCAAGTCCGGCGATTAGTCGGTCGAAACCATGCCAGGGGTGTATCTCCGCTACACTAATCAGATGTAATTCATGGCTTGTATCATTCACATCGCTTTTCATGCGTATTGCATTGAAATCAATGCCGTTGGAAATGTTTATAGTCTGAGTCCCGAATATTCTTTTATGATCCGAAAAAGTTACTATTGCATACAAATGCTTTGCTAACTGCTTACGAAAACACTGATCTATCATTAACTGAAATTTCATAGTTCGGGTAGCTCCTCTATATTCCTGATCATAGGGGTATGTTGGAATTTCAAGTACAACCTTTACCTTTTTTTTCTTTAAGTGTTTGACAGCCGAAATAAGGAAAGGGTTGGCATTATGATACGATCGTATATAAACAAATTCAACTGCATTTTTTTCGATATACTCCAAAATGGCAGAATAGTCAGTCCACTTTTTGAACTTGCCTTTCAACGAATGATCAAAACTTTCTATTACATCGTTATCTATCATTCTCCGTTGATTTCCTGCGCTGTCTATATCAATATAACACAGTTGCATGTTTACACCGCATTGCTTAAAGCCATCGACCTGATAACATATTTTTTTACTGATACCATTGTATGACTCCATTCCGTGAAATATAAGAAATAGTCCTTTCATTACTTTTTCTTTAATAATTTTATTGAACTTACTATATTCAGCTCTTTAGTCAAATGTATGTATAGCACAAATGCACTAGTATAAATAATTGCTTTTATGATGAGGCTTACTAACAAATGTAAATGGTATATGAGATGATTGATAGCCAGTGAACATCCTATCAACAATGCCGTAAGTACAATAGGTGATAAAAACTGCTTCCAAAACTGAGCCATACTTACTTTAAATACTACATGATACATGAGGGTATAGCATTGAACAAAATTGAAGAGGAACGATATACAAATGCACATGGCCAGAATATTGAGGCTATTAAAGGCAAAAATACCTATCAGAATAGCCGCTACATTGAGTATGGCAGAAAGTAAACCGCTTATAAATAATACTTTTGTCGCATTAGCTGCTTGAAAAACAGGTCCAGAGCTAGATAATATAATTTGTATTCCTACCGACAGAGTTAAAATCTGAAAAGTAGGTACCGAAGGTTCCCATTGATTCCCGAAAACCAGCAACATAATTTCTTCAGCAGAAAACCAAAGGAAGGCAGAAAGAGGAAATCCTATAAAAGCCAGTAAACGAATTATTTTCAGATACGATCGTTCCAACTGAGACAGGTTGTCTTGAAAGTCTGAAAGTATAGGGTGCATTACAGGGGTTAGAACGGCTGTAATATTTTGTAAAGGAAGCATCATCAATCGGTACGACTTATCATAGTACCCAAGAAGTGCCAGATTCATAAATTTGCCTATTAACAATTTATCAAGATTCCGACTAAAGTAATTGATTACATTGAAGAAAAACTGATACAGTGAGAACGATGATATTTTTTTCATGGAATCTAATCCCAAAGTAAATAGAGGTTTTAGAGGAAAACGGTGGTAGCTGAACAAGAATATGAATATGCTCGAAAATATCGGATTGATTAATAAAGCATATATTCCTGCTCCCATAAAGGCCGCAAATACAGCTACTGTTCCACCAACCAACTGTACAATTATGCTTCTTATGGCAATAAACCTAAATTCTTTGTTCTTAAACATCAATCCGTTGGGTACGATATTTACAGCCGCAAAAAGAAGATTTACAGATAATAGCTGACAGACCGATATAAGTTTAGTATTATTATAATAACCGGCAATGAGCCACGAAGAGCAAAAGAACATAATAGATATAGCCAACCCTACCCATATCGTGAAAGAGAAAATCTTATCCAAATCTTCTTTCAATAAATTTTTGGTCTGAATAATTGCGGGAGCAATACCCAACTCGGTGAATATGCCGAAAAATGTAATCAATACGGTGGCAACAGCTACAATACCAAACTCTTTTGGCGAGATTAGACGTGCCAGTATACCT
Organism: Dysgonomonas sp. HDW5A; assembly: GCF_011299555.1. NCBI lineage: Bacteria > Pseudomonadati > Bacteroidota > Bacteroidia > Bacteroidales > Dysgonomonadaceae > Dysgonomonas > Dysgonomonas sp. HDW5A. The sequence goes on from NZ_CP049857.1 coordinate 2,588,299, forward strand.
GAAATAACCAGAGATATAAATATCCCCAGATACTGCGATACTGCCGTATACGACACTCCCGAGAAAAGTTGTTTAGCTACGTTGTTCATCCAAAGTATTATTTAATAACAGATTTTACTTTTATAAGAAAAGGACATAGTAATAGTAGTTTGTTTTTAGTTGTGATGTATTTCATCAATCCGTTATTTATGCAATAGTGTAGTTGCCCCAGTCTTTCGAGAAAAGAGAAAGCTGAAGCCCTATAAATTGCAGGGTTGAGAATGTATGCACACAATTTGTCTATTATCGGTTTGTACTTGCCGTTTTCCTTATCGGCATATTTCATTAACTCCGATAGAACAACATAATAGCAAGACATATTTTTTGTCGAAAATTTGTTCGAAGTGATAGAGTTAGGTCTTATTCTCCGTCTGAAAAAAGGTATGGGGATATATCCTACATTCTGTGCATTAATATGCAGAATGCCCGAATATAATTCGTCTTCATGAATGATTCCCGGAAAGAAACACAAACCTATGCTATCCAGATACTCACGCCGAACAAAACAAAGCCATACCGCAGATCGGTATAGATTTACATCCATTAGCAACGATAATACCTCGTCTCCCTTATAAATAGTTTCTTCTCTTAATATATCTGATCGTGTATAGTAATCATTAACCGACTCGGTAAGATCTTCTTTAAATGCAGTTGCATCAAAGAAAACAAAATCGAGCTTATTCTTTTCGCACCTCTCGTAACAAGTCCATAAAGCATCTTTTTCAAGCAAATCGTCACTATCCATGTAATATATGTACTGCCCTTTTGCTATCTTAAGTCCCATATTTCTAGCTTCGGAAGGACCTTCATTTTTTTTAGAAAATAGTTGAATCCGCTTGTCTAGGGCAGCTATCTGCGAAACAAGTTTGAGGCTGTAATCGGTCGAACCATCGTCGATGACAATGATCTCAATATCTTTTAAAGTCTGTTCTAAAATAGACTCAATAGCTGCCGTTACGTATCTTTCGGTATTATATACCGGAATGATGACGCTTACTTTTGGCAAAGTCATTACTGTAGTTTCTTTACCCATTGCTTTTTTTCAAAATCGTACTCTTTAACTACTTGTGCCGGATTACCTACGACCACCGCATAGGATGGTATGTTGCGGGCAACAATACTGCCTGCACCTATAACCACGTGTTCTCCGATGGTTACTCCCGGCAATATCACTACATTCGCACCTATCCATACATTATTTCCTATAATTACAGGTTTAGTTGCAACCCCCTGATCTGATATTGGAGTATTTACGTCTGTAAAGTTGTGATTTAGACCCGATACCACTATGTTCTGTGCAAGATTCACTTTATCGCCTATTTGTACAGGACCTATAATTGTATTCGACATTCCGATACGTGTATAATCACCTATAGTAACGTCCCCTACAGCATTATTTAAAGTGCAATAATCCTCTATAACCGAATATCGTCCCAGTGAAAAATTATTGAACGGAACCAGATCTTTTCTGACGCTTCTGTATATAACCGACTTCTTCCCTCTTTTAAGATACAGGAACTGAAACAACCGTGTAGTCCAACGAGGTCGGGTTTTTACCGGATGCATTATCAGATTCAAGACCAGCCTCTTTAATTGGGGGCTATTCTTAATTTTTTCTTTTAATGATATTTGTGTCATATACTGTAACGGTTAATGGGTATGTTCTGTTCGATTAAAATTTTTATTTGCACCTTTTAGTCTGAAAAGATTCAAAACCATGAGAGTAAACAACCACGGCAACCTTACAATAGCTTTACAAAGTCGTTTGCTGATAAGATGGTCCGGTATTGCCACAAAAAAAGTCAACAACAAAAGAAACCATAGTCCCCACCATTTCAGAGAGACCGAAAAGGAAACCACTGTAGTTATTACTGCCAGCATACCAATACTTCCTAATAAGAGAATACGAGGCGGGATTATCCATTGAATTATCTTGTTACAATAATCGAAATTACGTTGACTCAAAGCCTTTGGTAAATCCTTCAAGGCCTTTGCAAGTATGGCATATTGTGCCGCAATCCATCGCTGGCGTTGGTTATAAAAAGTGTCCGAATTTTGAACTTTTTCGTCAAGAACGGTTACCTCATGTAAGTATTCAATAAATATTTTCTGCTTTAGCAGCAATGCTTCAATTTCTTTATCTTCGCCCGAAGACGAAACATCTTTAATATTGTTTGCAAACCATGTATAATCGAAGGCCATACCCGAGCCGCTTAATGCTGCCGAGAAACCTGCATTTACCTGACCTTTTCTGAATATTGAATTGTTTATTTCCTCACTGATTGCATCCAACAGAGCTATATCGGTATCCGTGTTTTTAGCGGTTCGATGTGCCTGAATTGCTTTTCTCCCCGAACTGTATACATCGTTTATCTTTTCTAGAAAATTAGTATCGACAATATTATCAGCATCGAAAATAACAACAATATCGTATGACGATGCGTCTAGAGAATCGATCGCAAAATTGAGTGCTTTGGCTTTGCTGCTTTTTTCGAATTTGACCTCCAATACTTTTGCCGATATTTCTTCTAGAGAAGCATTGGTCTCCATTTGCATGTGATCCGATATAACGACCATATCATACAAGTAGCGTGGATAATTTTGCTGTAAGAATGATTCTACGGAGTGCAGTATAACTCTGTCTTCTTTGTAAGCTGGAAACAATACTGCAAAACGGTGCTGTTTATCGGCTTTGAGGTAATGGTTCGCTTTCTTTTTTTTAGATAATAATGCAAAAGCAAACAGATATAAAATAACTAGCGTAAATAATATAAAGAGTAGATAATCTAATATAAAAAACACATAAGTTCCTATGTTCATCAGATAAATGTATTTAATAATATATGCTGGATTCATAATAGTTTATGTTTTTTATATAAGATGTAAGCTGTTCTTTAAATATCATTATTCGGTTTTATGAGACTTGCTTTTTTGTCACAAAAAAGCAGCTCCAACCCTTCAATGCAGCTTTAGCCAAATCAAATCTTCCCCTTATAAGTGACTTCACTATACTTTTTGGCAGAGCTATAGTCGTTTGATATGCAATAGCTAAATAACGATTAAATCCGCTAGAGTTACGCCATGCAAAAAGCAATCGGTTTCGGGTCATATAAAACATTTTAAGAGAACTGTTGCTTCCTACACTCTTGCTCTCTTTATGATATACAGTACCACCAGGTACATACCACAGTTCATAACCTGCCTCTTTGATACGTTCGCACCAATCTAATTCTTCATAGTACAAAAAGTACATATCGGGCAGTATTCCTGCTTTTCCAATAACTTCTTTTCTGACCATCATGGCTGCACCGTGTAGAAATGCACTTCGTTTTGGTATTTCATATTGACCTTCATCTTTTTCACCATAACCGATTATGTGATTGCGAAGTGTGATTTTAGAGAACGAGGCATATCCCGCAAACTGAATCTCGTCGGAGTAAAGAGCAAACTTTAATTTAGGAGTCACAGCTCCCACTTGCGGGTTACTATCCATAAAAGTAATAAGGTTGGACAGCGAATTGTCAGTAACAAAAGTATCGTTATTCAGCAGAAACAGATATTTACCTTTTGCCTCGGCGATACCTATGTTATTGCCCCCTGCAAATCCTAAATTTTTTTCGCTGCGAATACATTTTACCCACGGATAAATCAGCCGGATACGCTCTGCATCGTTTACCTTAGAAGCATTATCCACAACTATAACTTCGAAAGAAAATGTAAGATGCTCCTTCAATGAGTCAATCATCTCACAAGTATCATCGAAGCCATTGTAATTGACGGAAATGATTGATAACAAAGGATCGGCTATGCCTAGGTTGTTGCTATACATTTTTGTTCTGCTATTTCTTTATCGAATTTTGGTCCCATAAAAATGAAGGCTTGTGCAAAAAATATAATGATTCCGTTGGGAAACTGCGCTATAACTTCGTTGCTGGTTGATGAGACCATTATCCCGAAAATGCCTGCAAGCAAACCACCCAATATATATTTGAGTTGCTCGTCTTTTATTTTGAAAAATACTATGTATGCCCCTCGCATTTGTAGATAAATAAATATCAGAAAGTATAACCCTAAGCCTACAACTCCCGTTTCGACCCAAAGAACAACTGCCCACGAGTCAGAGGCAATGGTGGTGGAATATTCTCCGGGCGCACTTTTTGCCGCTTTACCACCTGCCAGCCCGATACCTACGCCAAACGGTTTGTTTACTAAATAAGCTCCTAGTTTTGCTTGATTATCTTTCCTGAGATTATATGAATTATCGTGTTCCGAATTAAATGCACTTCTCATCCGCCGGATTTGGGCATTGCCCTGGCCTATGGTCGTGAAATTGAAAAATATAAACGCTATTGCAACCATCACAGTTCCTGCTATGATAACTTTCACATTTCGCGAAAAGATGATATAAAATATAAACCCCATAAAAGGAATAATCATGGCACTGCGTGTTCCCGAAAGCATCATACCATAACCCGTAGCCAGCCCGACAATGATGTAATATATTTTCCACTTCCATTTTTTACTATGTATTCCAATAATAGTAAATGCCACCATAGACATTCCCATGCCTGATCCGAAATTGGCTGCATCGGTAAAAAACGAAAAATATCTTATCCCCGATGATAATATATGGGTGCTTGCTTTTCCTTCTATATAGAGCCACCGCATTTCACCTGAATCAAAACCAACATTTTTTTGATACATTGCCTTTAAAAACGCTAATATGGAAAATATAGACCAGAGAAATATCACCTTTTCTAAGTCTTTATACTTGTTGAAGATAATGGGTACCAAAAATGATATAAATAAGGCATACATTGCCATAAACCTGATGTATGTTGCCCATGCAGAAACTGATGCGTGAGGATTGAAAAGCTCCAATGTGCAATATATCAGCCATATAAGTGATGCAAGCATAAACTCATTACGTCCGTTTTTCCAACAGACTTTGTTTCCTATGGAATAGATAATCAGAGAGATAAATGTATAAATAAGCAAAGCATCAGCAATTAAGCCAATGGATGGTATGGCTACATAACGGGTAACTCCCATGATGAAGTAGCTGGCTACAAACATCAACATCAATGGTTGGTAGGGGTTGGCTACTAGACGGTAAGAAATAAATAGTGCCAAAGGTACTAACGAAAATACCATACCCCCAAGTACTCCCAGGGTGATGAATAAATATACCATTATTATTAAAAAAATAGCTAATAGGATATACACTCCTTTCGTATATATAGGAGTAAATTCAAATATGATTTTTTCGTTATCTTTCAGCATTTTATGTTATTTTATCTTTGGAAGTTAAACCAAGATGCAAAAAGCGGTATCCCATCTTTCGAAGTTTCGGGTATGGAGGAAGTAGACCTGTAAATGATTCTACAACAGATAGTCTGGCATTATTCAATCCGATTACTATTTGTTTATTGACAAGGCGATCTGTTAGGTTGCTTAGTGTTACCCGGTCTGTTTCTTTCCAAGTACGATCTGCTCTTGTAATGAGTAAATTTAGAGTCGCTTCATCTACCAAATTACTCGATATAGGTTGATTTTCGAGAGGTGCATATTCTACCAAAATAATATCATCATTCTCTAAATTGATAAGCTCTTTCAGGCTTTTTCCTAAAATAAGTTCACGGCTTTTTGTTTTAAAATCAATTTTCCAATCAACTTGTCTTACTGTTAATCCTTGTGATCTCCAGTATTCTGACAAATAATGGGATAACACCGATTTTCCTTCCTGTGGCTCTATACTCAGTAGGTTTATTATTTGAGGCGAACCTTCTTCGAAATAATAACTAATTGTGCTTCCAAGTTGTTGAGCAGCAATTTTCTTTTGCTGTTCCTCATATTCTTTATATTTCAGGCATGTATGTGTCGGAAATGCTCCTATAACTTTAAGGCCTGTAATCTTTTCAGTGCGAAGTTTATCTCTAAGCGTTTGATCCAAAGACTCAACTATTATGAAGAAAAACAAAACAAAGAATAATGAGCCAAAGTATGCTGCAGCAATTGTAGCCTTTCTTTTAGTGGGCATGGCCGACAGTGGAAAAATGGGTGGAGTGACAACCTTTATGGTTGCACCCATCATTTCCATATTTTTTTGTCTGAGCATAGCATCGTGTAAACTGTTTAAGATAGACAGGTAAGAGGCTTCGGTGAAATTTATTTCCCGTTCTTTACGCTTAAGAACTGCTCCTATTGGCGAATAATATGAGTATTGACTATCGAGATTTTTTCTCCAGTTATCGAGTACATTTTTTTCGGCAGTATATCCCTCTAATTTTAATAATTCAGCAAGCCATTCTTGAACAATCTCTTCATTGGGATAACCGTCTTTTGAATATTTTTCGTTGTAGTATAAATTAACAAAGCCTTTAAAATCATTTTCTGCATTTTCCAGCTTTTTAGAATAATTTGCTATAATACCGTCTTTTTCCTTAACTGAATCTTTAGATAAAGATTCTGCTTCTGTTTTTAAAAATGTGAGGTCTGATATTTTCTGAAGTTTGTTCAAAAACTCGTTATTTGTTTTAAGTATCTTAGCATTGTCCCCAACCTGTTCCTCCAGGCTTTCAACAAGCGCTTTTGATGCATAGAATTTTAGATTATTATCTTCATACTGAAGAGTAAAATCTCTATCCATTGCTGCTATTTGCTTAGTTTGTTCACCATAGTTGATTATTTTATTTTTAATATTATATTCGGTCAATTCATCTTCCGATTTTTGGAGGTTACCCCCTTGTTTCTTTAATTCCTCGTTGAAGAACCGAATCACATCGCTTGAACCCGCAAATCTTAGGGCATTGTATTGATCAACAAATATTTCGTTTAATATTTTTAAAGTATTATAAGCAATCCCGGGATCATCTGCCGAATAATTAATTTTCAGAATCTCGCTGAATCCGATTCTTTTAGCTGTTATTTTACTCAATGCTGCATAGCTATAATGCCTGTGTTGCCAGTTAAACAATCCATAAACATAATTGTCGGGATCTTTTTGGCTGTATTCTGTAAGATTTTTTATCGTTTGATCTACAGATGATTTATCGATAAGTTTCTTCACATCTTCAGGGGTATTCATTTCTAGTTCGCGAAATGTTGAAGCTTTTATATATGTATTATCCTCATCGGGATTACCATATATCATATTCATAGCAAACAACTTAATAGATACCCTTTGTAATGTACTGGCAGAAGTAATGATTGTAATCATATTTTCCATCTTTGCATTCTGTACACTTGACATGGAAGATTCGGGATCATTAACGATCGTATTTTCTCCTGAAATAACACCTGTATAAATGGACGTTTCGACTGAATATTGTAATGTTTGATGTCGTGTAGACCAGGCAATAAGAATAGCTACAGCTATCGGTAAGCATAGTAGCCAATAGCGGAGGTGATAAATAAACCGTGCTGTGTAAAATAAAGGATTCATTTAGTTTATTTATTAAGGATTTCGGTCTGTGAAAGTATCTCGAGTTGCAATAAGGCCATACTTAGTTCGGCCTTTGCTTGCTCGTAATTCACCTTAGCGTCGGTCTCTACACCCTTTCGGGCACTAAGATCTGCCGGATTTATTTTCCCATTGATAAAATCAGATTCTGCAACTTTATATTGAGCTTGTGCTATTACCATTGCTTCTGCTTTAATTTTAAGCAGACTTAAAAATAGTTTAGCTTTCGAGTATGTTTCTATGATTCTGATTTTTTGTTCATCGTGCCATCTTTCCACTTCAGCCTCAGTTGCCTCCATCTCCATTTTTTGCCTTCTAACTTTATTGCCCCTGTCGAAAAGCTCGTCAAGAGGTACTGATACTCCGAATCCTATATTATAGAAGCTCTGTTTGGTATTTGCTAAGTGATTAATAGGAAGGGTTTGAGTTTGACTTGATTCTGAAATTGTAGATAGAGAACCGACTATTCCATATTGATATGCTCCGATGATTTTGAAATATCTCAGCCATTCATTTTTTACAGTTTTGAGCATACTTTTTTCCGCTTCTTTGCGTGAATTATAATACTTTACAGTGGCACTCGATTTGGCATTTTCAAATAATACCTCTAGCGGTGGTAATTCAACATGGTTATAATCATCTAGCTCTTGTGCCTTAGTGGATAAGGATATGAAATAACATAAAAAAACAGCTATAATCTTAAGATATAGACTTATTTTTCTTTTTTTAGTTATCATAGGATATATTGTCATACAAACAATAGATTAAGAGTTTTAAACATTCTCTTTTTGAACAAATGAAAAGAAAGTCTTGAAAATTATTTTCATATCAAACCAGAAAGAGCAATGTTGGGCATAATAGATATCTAACTGTTTTCGTTCTTCAGCTGACATTATAGCACTGCCTCCTCTTTTCTCTACTTGCCATAATCCGGTTAATCCTGCAGGAGCTATAAACCGGTCGACATAGTTATCCGTAGTTAACAATTCGGCTTCATACAAGGGGAGGGGACGATTTCCTACAAAAGACATATCACCTTTCAAAATATTAATGAGCTGAGGCAGTTCATCTATGCTATACTTTCTAATAAACTTGCCTATCTTAATTATTCTTGGATCATTCTTATATTTTATGAATGAGTTTTCTTGCATCTGATGTCTATTTTCCAAATATCTATCTTCCGATATGGTATAGTCGTCCGCAATTAAAATGGTGCCGGATTCGGAACTTAAATCTTCATTGATCTTATCGCCTGATTGTTCTGGTAGATTTTCATCGTTATTCCGATTGTATTGATTTAATAATAGATATTCCTTTAAACGTTTATCTGCATCGGGGTACATGGATCGGAATTTTAGAAAATCAAATATTTTGTAGTTACTTCCTACGCGTTTCGATTTATAAATAATGGGGCCTTTGCTTTCAATCCTTATTAATATGGCTATTATAATAAATAAAGGCGATAATAGAAGCAAAGATATAGATGACATGACTATGTCGAAAATACGTTTGCCTAATGGAATATTAAAGGTTTGAAATTCTTGCTTATTTTGCTCTATCTCCGAGGAAAATGTTTCTTTTTTGCTGTAATAGTCAATTATTTGCCTTATTGATTTGTTTGTGGCATACGGAGATAGGGTTGATCTAAGCCCTGACTCAAGGTACCTTACACGTTCTCCTTTTGGTATTGACTTGTCTGAAACTAGAATTATATGAGCCTTTGGAAATATTTTTTTTAGAGAACCGAAGACATCTATATTGTAAGATATATCCATACTCTCAAGTAGTATATATTCTATATCAGCATAGGATCCTATTTCTGATTCCAGAGGTATATATCCTTCCAAAACAACTAATTCACTCCAGTATTTTCTGAAATGAGATATGTAATCTGGTGTCTTTCCGATATAAAGGACAGGTGTCATTTGAGTACTTTTTTTATTCTAACTTTCAACTCTGTGGGATTAAATGGCTTAAGAATATAGTCTTCGGCTCCTGATTCTAATAATCTTATTCTTTCAGAACTGGAATCCTCACTAGAAAGTATTACAAACGGTATTTCTTTGAAGAGTTCATTGTTCTTGAGATACATTAAAAATTCATCTCCTCTCATCAGCGGCATACGAATATCAGAGAGTATGAGATCCGGAATATGTCCTTCTTCGAGCCAAGCTATTGCTTTCAGCGGATTTTCGAAATAAGTAACGTCATATTCTTCAGTAAAATAAATGGATATGATCTTAGCTATAGACTCTTTGTCATCGACAATTATAATTTGTTTTTTCATATTTAAAACTTAGGTTCTATATTTTATTAATAGAGTTTTGTTTTCTTTTCTTTATTAGAATTTTGTGCTATGTATTTGTCTCGATAATAGATCATTGAATTTTTCGACTTTATCTGTTGTTTGAAAAAGTAAAAAAAAAGGTTATTTCATAAATGAAATTTATATGAAATTCATGCTGACTATATAGGTATCTAAACAATCTATAAGTAAAATAGTTTATTTGATCGATAGATTTAAACATGTCTAAAGTTGAGATTAATTCTCTTCTTTGGGCTTATAATATATTTTGTGTCTGATTTAAGTGTACACTAATGTGTGCTATTGTATCCATCTGTCTGTAATGTGAGATTTCAAGTGCTTAGTATTGAGGTTTTTGTTCGTTTTTTTGTGTTGTTATCTTAACGAAATATAGAATAAGCAATTATTATATTTCTCTGTTTGATTGTTTGAAAGGTACCGTTAATAAATGGGGAATTCACAAAAGCTTTTTGTTGCAAAATGATGAGTTTTGCTATTCTCTATAATCAAGACCGTAATAAATCTGGTCATAAAGAATTTTTTTTCGATAAATTTTTAGCAAATAAATAATATTTTCATGAGGCCTATTTAACAGTTAATAAAAGCATTGTTGTCTTGGCAACCTTTTTGTGGAGAAATAAGAGCTAGCTTGATTTGCATTCAGCATTTAAACCATTAAAAAAATATTACTTTTACACAATTCCCAATTTTCGAATAGAGTTTAATTTATTAAGATGGACTGTTGGCCACAAATGGACTAGTTGGTGTAATATTTTTTATAGTATTGATGGTTAATATTTATCAAATATTTGAGCGGATTTTAATAATGCTGTCCTTTCTACGATCAAATAATACATACCGGATGGTGAACAGATAGTTTCATTTCTAGAGATCTGCTTTTTTCTTTAGCGTCCATAAAATATATATTCTCATCATTTTATAATCTGAAGCAGAAAGCGTATTTTTATCCGTTAATGGCTATGTCATATAACAAAGAGATACTCAATAGAATAAAGCACATCAAATAATAACTATCCTAAACCCTAATATTATGGTACATTTGGTTTATTGCGATGACAAAGAAAAAGTATTAGAAAAGATTCTTTCAGGAGAAAAAACAATGGTTGTAAGAGGAGCAGCCGGCAGGAAAATACCACACAGCAGAGTCTTTGCCGATGAAGTACTTTATTTTATGAAAAAAGGCTCTAAGAAAATAACAGCTAAAGCAAATGTTACCAATGTAGAGAATCTCACTAAACTATCAGAAGAAGAAATAATATCTACCCTGAAGGAGAATCAGCCCAAACTGAATCTTTCCGACAAACAAAAAGCCCGTTGGCATAAAAAATGCCTTTGCCTGATTGAATTTGGAAGCGTTGAAGAAATAGCACCCCTTGATTTTGATCATCAGGGTAATATGGATGACTGGCTGATCATCGAAAAAATAGAAGATGTAGTGGTAGGAACCAGCATACCCTATAACTATGATAACAGCAAGTTTAAATAATACAAAAACATTCCATAGTATGAAAACCCAAGACTCAATTCAACTTTTGCGGGACGAAGAAATAATACCAACAGAAACAGTATTAGAAGAAGCATTAGGAAAAGACGTTTTTTCAGTCTATACCAAGCTAAATGAAATTATCCGTACCGAGTTTCAGATAGAACCCGAATGGAGATATTACAAAGACGGTAAATCATGGCTTTACAAAGCAGTATATAAAAAGAAGACAATATTCTGGCTTTCTATATGGGAAAAGTTCATAAAAATCAGCTTGCTTTTTACTGAAAAAACACGTGGCGGAATTTATGATCTGGAGATCAGTAACGAAATTAAAGAAAGCTTCAAAAATGCACATGCTACCGGCAAATTGATCCCGTTGCTACTCGATATTGATAAAGAACAACAATTGGCAGATTTGAGCCAGCTTATAAAATACAAGAAAACACTGAAATAAATGTTACGTGATTTTGCAGCCATAGACTTTGAAACAGCCAACCAGCAACTATCCAGTGTTTGCAGTGTCGGAATCGTTATTGTCAGAAACGGTATAATCACAGACCGTTTCTATAGTCTCATTCAGCCCGAACCCAATTATTACTGCTATGGTAATACTACTGTTCATGGATTGACGGCTGCAGACACAGATACAGCACAGGTTTTTTCTAAAGTATGGAAAGAGATCGAACCACTCCTTGGAAATCTTCCGTTAGTTGCTCATAACAAGGGATTCGATGAAGGTTGCCTCAAGGCCGCATTTAAAACGTACGGAATGGACTATCCCGATTACCGCTTCTATTGTACATTAGCCGAATCACGTCGTCAACTAAAACACTTACCCAATCATCAACTGCATACCGTAGCCGAAGATTGTGGCTACATTCTCGTCAATCACCATCATGCTTTGGCTGATGCGGAAGCTTGTGCCGAGATAGCATTGCAATTGCTGTAATAATCCGTATACAAAAACAGGCTACACGAAATTATTCCATATAGCCTGTTTACTTACTGATATCGTTACGTTTATCCATTAACTTTCTTCATCGAAGCAATAGAATCTAGCACTTTGCACGAAAATCCCCATTCATTATCATACCATGCGACCACTTTAACAAAAGTCGGGCTTAACTGTATTCCCGCTTTTTCGTCAAAAATAGCTGTATACGGATTACCTATAAAATCAGATGACACAACTTCATCTTTAGTATATGCCAGATATCCTTTTAAAGAACCCTCCGAAGCCTCTTTCATCGCCTTGCAGATTTCTTCGTAAGTAGTCTCTTTAGCCAAGCGAGCTGTCAGGTCAATGACCGAAACATCCAGAGTCGGAACACGGAATGACATACCGGTAAGTTTTCCATTCAGTTCGGGAATCACCTTGCCTACGGCTTTAGCAGCTCCTGTTGTAGAAGGAATAATATTACCCGCTGCGGCACGTCCACCCCTCCAATCTTTCATTGATGGACCATCTACTGTTTTTTGTGTTGCCGTTGTAGAATGTACCGTAGTCATAAGGGCTTCAAGTATACCGAATTTATCATTCAATACTTTTGCTACTAATGCCAGGCAATTTGTGGTACACGAAGCATTCGATATAACCTGTGTTCCTTTTATGTATTTGTCATCATTCACACCGGGAACAAACATCGGAGTATCATCTTTCGATGGGCCCGACATGACTACATATTTAGCGCCTGCACTAATATGTCCCTGTGCTTTTTCCTTTGTTAGGAACAATCCTGTTGACTCTACAATGTATTCGGCTTCCACTTCATTCCATCTTAGATTAGCCGGATCTTTTTCCGCTGTGACACGGATTTCATTACCATTCACTATCAGTTTGCCGTTTTTGGTTTCGATAGTTCCGTCGAACTGACCGTGGATTGTATCGTATTTAAGCATATAAGCAATATATTCCACATCCATCAAATCGTTGATCCCAACTATTCGGATATCTGTTCTACTCTGTGCAGCACGAAAAACTAAACGTCCAATACGTCCAAAACCGTTAATACCTACATTAATTGTTTTCATAATTCTACTTTTTTGATTATTTATTCCGCCATTTTGGTTCTACACTCACTCTCTCTCCATCCTCTGAACTATACTGATTGAGCGATCCTTCTTTAGATTGAATCACTGCCAGTATCATTTGTTCGTCCGAAGTATTGCAAAATCCCCTCTTTGCAGCCGGTGCAATCCGAATCACACTTCCTTCTTTGATCGGAAAACAGTCTTCATCTACCTGAAAAAATCCCGAACCTTTCAGAATAATGTATGTTTCTTCATTTTCTATATGTTTATGAAAGTAAGGTAACTCACTCTTTGCCGCTAGTGTTTGGAATGATATTTCGGTGCCCGTTGCTTTGGTTGGCTCCTTTAGAAATACTTTTCCTTTTATTTCCTGTTGAGTTTTAGGATGAAGAAATGAGTACTCCTGCAAGCTGTCCAAAACTCCAATGTTAATAGCTGAGTAACTATTACTTTCTGATATAGTTTCAATTTTTTTCATTGTTCTTACTTTTTAGTTTTTGATTGTATTACAAAGATATACTATAATACAATTGTCTGTAATGACAAAAAATGTACAATTTCTGCCATATCTGATTTCTTCTACCAAATAATACTTACTTTTAAAGTCTCAGACCTTTTTATTGCTTTGGTAAGTGCAATAACAATAGCCTGTTACAATTCGAAAGTATATTATTAAAAACTTTCATTTACTTAAATATTGAAATACGAAACATATGAATAAGCAATTAAAAATAAGACATATTGTAATACTGGTAGCTCCAGACTCAACATTGCTTACAACAGTAGGTCCTTTAGAAGTGTTCGCCAAAACCGTCGATCAATTTAACCTGATTCAGGATAAAGTTGATTTCAATTACAAGACCCATGTCGTATCAATGGAGAATACAAAGTTGATAAATACATCCTGCGGATTGCCAATACTAACTGAAGGTTGTTATGATGAGATAGATTATCCCATAGATACATTGATGATAACAGGATTGGCGAGACATCTTGAAGAATTTTCCATGAATAAAATGTTGGAATGGTTGAAGCAACAGTCAAAAACAATCCGTCGGATATGTTCGGTCTGTTCCGGAGCGTTTATTCTAGCTGAAGCAGGATTACTTGATGGGAAAAAAGCTACAGCTCACTGGTCGAAGAACGAAGAGCTGGCACAATCATATCCCTTGATAGATGTTCAGATAGCCCGTATATTTATTAAAGACGGCAATGTGTATACAGCAGCAGGAATAACTTCGGGTATGGATTTGGCATTAGCCTTGATAGAAGAAGACCTCGGACAATCTTTTGCCTTGCATATTGCCCGATGGTTGGTTTTATACCTGAAACGTCCCGGAAACCAATCGCAGTTCAGTGCTTATTTGGATTATAAGAGTATCGGAAATCCGTCTATGAGAAAAGTTTGCGAATGGATATTGGAGCATCTGAGAGAAGACCTTACTGTAGAGGCACTCGCAGAACACGTTGCGATGAGTCCCCGTAATTTTGCACGGGTTTTTGTCCGTGAACTGAGGATTACGCCAGCCAAGTTTATCAATAAGTTGAGGATTGAGAATGCCTGCCAGCATCTCATTGATACACAGTTTTCGTTAGATGAAATAGCTTCATATTGCGGACTAAAGACCGCAGAAAACCTGCGTCGTCAATTTATTAGTTTTATGGAGGTAACACCTGCTCAGTACAGGAAGAGTTTCCAATCGTCTTTAGTTGATGCTTAATAGAAAGAGGAGGGATTGTTTTTTATTTTGGCGTGTATTTTATACATGCTTATTTAATCACCTTGCTCAATATTTTAATACCTTTTTCCAACTGACTTTCAGACAATGAAGCGTACCCTAAACGGATTCCGTCAACTTCACTGTCAAAAGAATAATTTGTCCAAGGAATTATGCTGACACCCGTAAGTTTCAATGCTTCATTTAGCTTGTTTATATCTTGTTTGTTTTTCAATTTCAGCCAGAAAGCTAAACCTCCTTCGGGAACTTTGTAAGTAACCTTATCGGAGAGGTATTTATCAATCAAAGAAGCAAAGTAGTTCCGCTTATTCAGATAATATTTAGATGCTTTGCGAATATGTTTCTTGATAACACCCGATTCGATAAGTTCTAAAATAGCCTGCTCCATAATGTTATCTCCCTGCAAGTCGATTATACGCCTAAGATTGCCTACTTTTTGTATAATATCTTTATTCGCAACGAGATAACCCACACGCAAGCTTTCGGAAATCATCTTACTGAAAGTTCCTATATATATTGTATCATTAGCACCATCCAAGGACGACAATGGAGCTATCGGACGGATGCCGAAGTGAAAATCGCAATCGTAGTCATCCTCTATGATTGTGAATCCATAACGATTAGATAATTCGATCAATCGCAAACGTCTATCTAAGCTCAGAATGACGGTAGTAGGGTACTGATGGTGTGGAGTTATATATATAGCTTTTACTTGTTGTGTGGAAGCAATCCGTTCAACCTCTTCTACGCTAATGCCTTTTTCATCTATTGCAATCGGTATTAGTTCTGCACCGGCATGTCTGAAAGTTTCCCATGCAGGTCCGTAACCCGGATTTTCTACCAGAATTAAATCGCGTTCATTCAATAAAGCATGTGCTATCAAGAACAACGCCATCTGGCTACCTCGGGTAATACATATCTGCGAATAGTCGGTATGCATTCCTCTTGTCTGATTCAGCATTCTGGAGACAGACTCTCTGAATCGAAGTGTGCCAAACTCACTTCTGTTTATCATGGGATTTATTCTGGCTTTGCGGTTGAATATTTGTCTGTAACCACTGGCTAGTTCACGCATAGGTGCTATTTGGGTATCGGGTAGTCCACTGTCGAAAATGGCAATAGATTCCTTTCCTCGGTCTGACAAATTTTCTTTTTGGACACCTCGCCTGTTCTCATGTCTTGCCCCAGCAGGTAGATTGGCAGATACAAACAAGCCTTTACGCTCTTCGCTATACAACCACCCCTCCGAGATCAGAATATCCAAAGCCTTGATAACCGTGTTTCGATTGATTCCCAACTCGGATGCCAGCAGCCTGCTTCCGGGTAGAGCATCTCCCGATTTGAGCGTTCCATTCTTTATCATATCGATGATGTGATCGGCAATTTGTACATAAATTGCTTTCTTCGAATCTTTTTCGAATTGTATTTGAATAATCCAAGGGCGGAGCATCTGGTATATCTTATTTAATAATAATTGGTATACAAATATAGTCCATATAGTATGTATTTTAGCAGGAAAAAAGAGCGATATGAATACTATAGTAGAAAATTTAGCCTATATCCACAAACGTATAAAGATGGTATGTGAATCATCCGGCAGGGCAGAAAGTGATGTCAGGCTATTGCTTGCCACCAAAACCGTTGCCCCTGAAAGGATAAAAATAGCTTTAGACTGTGGAGAAACATTAATCGGCGAAAATAAAATTCAGGAACTAAGGGATAAAGACTCTGAATTGAAAGACTATCCGGTTGAACGTCACTTTATAGGACATTTGCAAACCAATAAAATAAAAGATGTCCTTAAATATGCTTCCTGCATTCAATCTGTCGACAGGCTCGATTTAGCTCAAAAACTCGATCAGCGTTTACAGTATGAAGGTCGGTCAATCGATATTCTGGTTCAAGTAAACACTTCATTCGAGGACAGTAAATTTGGTGTTGCACCTGACGAAGCTATAAACTTAATCAAACATATAGCGCTGTATGATACATTGAATATAAAAGGTTTGATGACTATTGGTATTCTAAGTTCCGATAATGAATCGGTACGGAAATGTTTTCGCTTACTAAAGAAAATACAGCAAAAAGTAATTGCGGAACATATTGACAGAGTTGATATGAACGTATTATCCATGGGTATGAGTGGTGATTTTGAGGCTGCCATCGAAGAAGGTTCAACGATGCTTCGAGTCGGCACATCTGTCTTTGGGTCACGTATATATCCTGATAGTTTTTATTGGAATGAGCAGATCGGTAAATAGATCAGACATTTATAAAAAGTAAAAGAAAGTGATAAGAAAAATAATTTATCACTTTCTTTGGTTTATAACTACTTCCACCAATTGTAATAATTGTGTTCAGTATCTAATTCAAAACCACATTTGGGATACAAATTATTACCTATTTTGTTTGTCTTTTGTGTTTCGAGCAATAGCCCGCAAGCATCTGTTTCGTCGCAATATTGCTTGCAGCGATCAATGAGTGTTATTGCCAAGCCAGATCCACGATAAGTTGGGTCTATAAATAAATCGCTCAACAACCATTGACGCTTCAAGGCTTTGTAATGGTATAGAGGGTATAATTGTGCAAAACCGACATATTTATCATTTTTCTTTATCAGAAAAGTAACTGTTTCTTTGTTACTTATACGTTCTCGCAAAAAGGACTTGCATTTTTCTAAATCTGATGGCTGTTCGTAGAAAACACGATAATTGTCGAATAATTCTGCAAACTCATTTAAGTGTTCTAATGTTGCTATTTCAATCTGTTTCATAAAATAAATAATTTAGTTGGTAAAACTGAGATGCAAAATTAGAATAATGAATTAGCTGTTTGGTATACCAAAAATAAAATAGATAGACAGACCAGTGTGGGAATATGACGTACTTCAGTCTAAAAATGTGCGATATTACCACGATTTATAAAACTTCTCACCATTCCTTATCATTACTATTGTTTTGGCAATTCGGTCTATCTTGGTTTGCTCTGTTTTTGCTGAGTATATCCATTTTACAAATGCTTTCTTCTCGGCATCACTATAGATATCAAATTTCCCCAAGATACCATCTTCGTACTCCATACACAAAAGTAGCTCTTCTGGAATTTCAGTAGGCATATTGTCTTCATAAATAACAATATGCACCGTATCACCAGCCTGCTTTTTTATTTTTTTCCTTATTTCAGACTTAACAGCCAAGCCCACATGTCCGTTTCCAAAAGGCATCAGGTGTACATTCGAAAATTCATAATCGTCTATTTTTCCTCTTACTTTGAGCATGCCGAAAGATGTCTTAGGCATGAGTATCTCGGGTAATTCGGCAAAAGTCCAACCTCCTTTACCTTCTGTTTTTTGTAAGAGATAATCGTTATCGACTAATGGATTTTTCATCTTTGTTAAAATATAATTATTTGCTTTATTCTTTCTACTCGTTGAAGGTAGTGAAATTTGTATTTTCAGGCTACCGTTTCCTGTAAGCGTTGGGTTTACAACCTATTGTTTGATAAAAAAGAGATTAGACTCTTCCTGATATTTAGATATAAATTACTTTTTTATGAATCAGCCTATTATTTAGGTTAGTGTTGCTACTGTTGGAGTAAATAGCTTCGTTTACCCTTTCTTTATAAACGACTATAAATCGATACGTAAAAAGATTAATTTAATCCTTTACTTTTTCTACAATAGAATGCGCTCTTAAGTAGTAATTTAGAAATGAGATCGGAGACATTCATAATTGAATAAATGTCTCCGATTTTCTTATTGTTTGCTCTTGATTTAGTTGTTTGTGGTAATCCGAATATCAGACTAAATAGGCTAAAGTTCAATCTGTTACTTCACTCCTGTAACTGTAATAGAATAAATCCCTACATTACCCGCTTTGTATTTAGCGATGGTTGCTTCATCCAAATGTTCCTGTAAAACATCATCAGGTATAACAACCGTTTTTGTCCTTTCCACTTTAATGGTAGTGAAGTTTGCTTTTTCTATTTCCTTTAAATAATCCTCTTTCTGAATAGCACTGGCTATACAACCTGCATACATCGAAGCATTATCGGTAAACTCTTTCGGAAATATACCGTTCAGCACAACATCGGAAATACAGAAATGACTGCCTTTTTTGAGAACACGGTAAATCTCTTTAAAAATCTTATCCTTTTCAGGTAACAGATTCAATACGCAATTACTCACAACCACATCGGCAGTATTATCAGGAACAGGCATTTCTTCAATATCCCCTTCCATAAATTCAACATTGGTATAGCCACGTTTGACAGCATTTTTGCGAGCTTTCTCTATCATTTGAGTAGAAAAGTCTATACCTATTACTCTGCCGCTTTCGCCTGCTTCGGCTCGTGCAATGAAACAATCGTTACCTGCTCCCGATCCTAAATCGATCACAGTATCTCCCTCTTTAATCCCTGCATACTCTGTCGGTAGTCCACAACCTACACCCAAATCAGCATCAGCTTCGTAGCCTTTGAGTTGGCTGTAATCTTCACTCATAATGGTAAATACCTTTTTCGATGGTGTAGTTGGGTTTGTACCACAACAGCAACCCGATTTAAGTAAATCGCTATTCATGGCTAACTCGCTGTATTGCTGTTTTACCATTTCCTTTTTTGCCTGATTACTATTCATAGTCAATAATTCCGATATTTCTTTTTCGGTAGGCACTTTGCCCTGTATCATTACATTGCCATCGATCACGATTGAAGGAGTAGAAAGAACATTGTATTTCATTATCTCCATGATATCTTCTTCCTTCTTTACATTTGCTGTAACATTGGATTCAGACACTACTTTTTTTACTTTTTCGTAAACTTCTTTACATTTGGCACAACCTGTACCCAAAACGATTATCTCCATGATTCTGTTTTTGTTTAATTTGATAATAAAAGGTATGTGACCTTAAATATTGATAACTATATAATAAATACCTACCAGAATGAATACAGCTGATACGATACGTCTGAACCATACTTCAAAACTTTTCATCCGGTTGTAGAACTTACCCACATTCGACATACTGTAAGCCAGTAGATAAGCTATGATTATTACAGGCAATCCTGTTGCTATCGCAAAAACAGGAGGTAGTAATAAGCCCGAAGTTGAAGCCATTGTCATAGGAATAAGCACCCCAAAATACAATACACCACTATACGGACAAAAAGCCAAAGCAAACAAGACTCCCAAGAGAAAAGCATTCCAGTAGTTTTTCTTTAGTTTCTTTTCATTGACTTTTGATGTCAGGCTATTTAATATTGGTATGTTCACCTTAATTACATCGAGCATCAAGATACCAATGATAACCAGAGATATGCCCAAATAAAGCCCAGTGACATTTTGAAGTATCTTTGCAACCTGAAATTTACTTGCCCCTAAGTAGAATATCAAGCCTAGTGCCGTGTAGCTGAAAGTACGTCCTAGTGTATAAAATATACCGTTAAGAAGCACTCTTCTTTTTTCGGTAATATCTTTGCTCAGATAGGCTGTTGCCGTAATATTTGTAGCCAATGGACAGGGACTGATAGCTGTCATTAACCCCAAGATAAATGCTGTCAGTATCGGAATATCCGAATTATCTACTATTTGTTGTAAAAACTCCATCTACTGCTATCTTTGATTCTATTTTATAATCCTAATCTGAAATCTTGAATACTTTTGTCGATGAGTTTAATATCGGAAAAATGAGTATCTATGCCATTGCCCATTGGCGATTGAGAACTGAGCCCGATATAAATTGGAGTTGGGTACTCATTACGATAAAGTCGCACTAGTTGCCAGTTTTCGCCGTCGATTGAATAGTAAAATCCTATAGAGGTTACGTCCGACGATACCTTCATATATACATTGTCTTGCGAAACAGCATCATGATTATTATCATCCGAGGTGCCTAATGTGCGTACGGTAACTAGTCTGGTAAGTCTTCTTTCATCCATTTCGAATGCAAACTTTTGCCACAAATCATTGTTATAGAAGACATATATAGTGCCTGCATCGTATGTGTCAGCAAAGTTTGGCTTTACCCTGGCTGTAAAAGTAAATGGTTTTGTATTATCTATCATCTTCATCAGAATAGGGGCATTTGCATTCTTTTCAATACCATTTGGTGCATTGAAAAAGTCGCTTTTAGCACCACTGCTTATAGTAAGAGTATCGTTAGAAAATATTACTTTCGGATTATTTAATGAATTGTCAAATATTCCGACAGAACAACTTTCGGTCTTGATGAGTTCAGGGTTGTTATTACTACACGAAAGCATAATTAAAGCAATAATTAAAGTTAAGAATCTCATAGCTTAATCGTTTTTAGTTTTGTAATTGTTTATTTACTTCTTCTTTAATAAGGCTCGTAAGAGCATCAGGCGAGTTTACAGCATTAGCAAATGCCTGTTCTGTCAAATCCGTATAATCTTCGCCTTTGACTATCAATAAAGAACTGAAAGCTATTTCGTATTTTTCGACTATATCTTTGTTTTTATCTTCATCAATGTTTATTTCAACAAATTTGACTTTCTGATTATCTTTATAATTGTCAGCTATTGCTTTTTTTGTTACATCTTCGATCGCCAGACAAGTTTTACAACGTTGTTTACCATGAAAATAATAAACGTTTACGTTCGATGCATCAGCAGTTGCAACTGTTTGTTCGGGTGTAGTTAGTTCTGCTGTTTCTTGTTTGTTTTCGGTCTTTCCACCTCCGCAGGAGACCAGCAACACTGCAAGGAGTGTAAATAAAAATGTTTTCCTCATACGATTTATTTTAATGGTTATTATTGTCCTGTTTTGTAATACTTCTTTTTCAACCAGAAAGCCACATTTACCAAAGCAATCAATACAGGCACTTCTACCAATGGACCCACAACACCAGCAAACGCTTGTCCACTGTGAATACCAAATACACCGATAGCTACCGCAATAGCCAGTTCGAAATTATTACCTGTGGCAGTAAACGAAATAGAAGCATTCTTATCATAACTAGCCCCCATTGCCTTACTTACAAAAAAGCTGATAAAGAACATCGCTACAAAATAGATGAGCAAAGGAATAGCAATGCGTACCACATCCATAGGGATTTGTACAATCAGTTCGCCTTTTAAACTGAACATTAAGATAATAGTCAGCAGTAAAGCAATTAAGGTGATAGGTGATATAGCTGGAATAAACTTCTCCTTATACCATTGTTCCCCTTTTAGTTTTACTAATATCAGACGGCTAAGAATACCCATCAGGAAAGGAATACCCAGATAGATAGCTACTGTTTCGGCAATCGTACCAATAGATATATCCACAATAGCACCCTCGAATCCAAAGTAAGGAGGCAGTATTGTTATAAACAGCCAAGCATAAAAACTGTAAAAGAATACTTGAAAAATACTATTGAGAGCAACTAAACCAGCTCCGTATTCGGTATTGCCTTCTGCCAGATCGTTCCAGACCAATACCATCGCTATACAGCGAGCCAAACCGATAAGTATAACTCCTACCATATACTCAGGGTAATCTTGCAGAAAAACAATGGCAAGTATAAACATCAGAATAGGGGCAATAATCCAATTGAGAAGCAAGGATATGCTTAATATCTTTACATTGGTAAAAACCTTTGGTAAGAGTTTATAATCCACTTTAGCTAGTGGCGGATACATCATCAGAATAAGTCCTATCGCCAAAGGAATATTAGTTGTTCCGCTTGACATGGAATCTACTGTTGCAGATACCGAAGGAAAGAAATAACCTATGCCCACCCCAATAGCCATAGCCAAGAATATCCAGATGGTTAAGTTTTTATCCAAGAAACTCATTTTCCTTTTACCCATTTCCCTTTATCTCTTTTAAGTAAAACTCATAAAACCCTTTCTTGATTTCGTCACGCACACGTATATACTCCGATTGGATAAACTCAGGTGTGCCTATAGCATCCGACGGATCATCAAAGCCGATGTGCAAACGATGTTTTACCTTGCCTGTAAATGCAGGGCAACTTTCATTTGCACCTCCGCAAACGGTAATTACATAATCCCATTCGTCATTCAGGTATTTATCGACACTATCAGAAGTATGGTGTGAAATATCTGTCCCTGCTTCTTTCATTACTTCAACTGCTTTGAGGTTGAGTTTTCCGCTTGCCTTTGTTCCTGCTGAACAAACGATAAGCGAATGATCGAACGATTGGAGGAAACCATGAGCCATCTGGCTGCGGCAGCTATTGCCTGTACAAAGAATAAGTACTTTCATTGTTGTATTACTTTTTTATTTTTAGTTGTTTTATCATTTTACTATTAATCATAGGTATACCTATGCAAACAGTTTGTTGCCCTAAGTCGGTATAGCCATTTTTCAAAAAGAAGCCGTTAGCAGTAAGAGATACATCCGCACTAAGTTCTTCGATTCCGACTTCTTTGGCGTGTTGCTCGATAGTCGATAGCAGAGCCTTTGCAATGCCCTTCCCCTGAAAATTTTTGTGAACAAAGAGAGTGTTCAAATAACCATCGGGTTTGAGAGAGCAGAAGCCTACTTGTTGATTTTCAATCTCACAGACAATGAAGTATTCTTCATTGATGCGTTGCTGCCAAACGTCATTATCCACTCCACGTTTCGCCCAGAGGTCAACCTGTTCGAATGTATAATCTTTGATGTTTACGGATAAGATTGTTTCCTGATAGAGTTTCTTTATTTGCTCTATGTCTTCTTCTTTTGCCAGTCGGATTGTATTCATATTATATTTATCTTTTATTCTTATTTCTATTTTCAATTCGTTATTCGCAAAACAACGAATCGAAAAGGTAAATTTTTTATGACTCGCAGCCCGAATCAAATTGGATGTCTTTGAAACAAGCAGAGAATAATCTTTGTGCTGTTTCCCAATTGCCTCTATGGATGCAATACTTTACGGTGGGAGGTGTAATTGTTCCTTGTATCAGTCCGGCATCTTTCAGTTCATTCAAATGTTGCGAAAGGGTGCTTTTGGCTACGGGTAGTATTTCAGACATATCGCCATGATAACAGCAGGTCTGGCTTGCCAACAATTGCAGTATGGCTATACGCACAGGATGCCCCATCGCCTTGGCAAAGCGTGCTAGCTGTTCTTGTTCTTTTGTTAAGTCTTTCTTCGACATAGGGTATATTTTATTTTCAGTTCGTAAATATACGAATAGTATTCAAAAGACAAAAACATCTCGGTGTTTTTGATTATTATTTTTTCCTATATATTATTTAATACATTGCTTTTGATTATCTATTAAAACAAAATTTTTAGTTGAAACTGATTGGTAAAGTTTCTCTCAATGCCATATTTTCGAGTTGTGGGCTATTTTTATCTGGCGGAATATTGGGTATGCTTTCCTTATGATGTTGATATAGTTGAAATTTATATTGTATTATTTTATTTTAAAATAAACGATAAATATTTTATGTTTTATTTAAAAAATGCTTTTATTTGTATTTGAATTATTAATTACAATTTAAATATTATAGTATGAAAGCAAAATCTATTCGGATTATTCATTTAGTGAAATGGTTATTAAACATTATTTGGTATCTAAATTTTTTGTTGATTGTGGTTGCTCTATATTTTTTATCTAATGAATATATAGTGCAGGACACTTACTATTTTAATGAGAAGATAACAATTAATATGTATAAGGCTCTTTCAGAACAAGAACTGATATCCGGTTCTGAAACGACATCAAATATCAGGCTATTTAAAAATAGAGGTCGAATAATGATGAATGTCAATAATTCAGTATCTAATACTATTGTAAGTATGGTTTCATTATTATTACTGGAAGGTATTATTATAGGTGTATTGTTCCACTTACGCAAGCTTTTCAGCTCCTTTCAAAAAGAGTCTATCTTCTCGGTTGATAATATCAGGCACTTCAAAATTATAGCTTTGTATATTGCACTCTATTCGCCACTAAGTTGGGGAGTACATTTATACCGAGAGTGGATATTGACTGAAAATGTAAACCATTATAATTATTTATTTGCCTTAGACTGGATTCCTGATTTTGTGGGATTATTGGTAGGTGCTGTTATCTTTGCTATTGCAAAAATATTCAAGCTGGGTTTTGAACTTGAACAAGAAAATAAAGCATTTGTATAATGGCAATAATTGTAAATCTAGACATAGAAATGGCAAAGAACAAAATATCGCTCACTGAACTGGCAGAGCGTTTAGATATGAGCATGACTAATCTGTCTTTGCTAAAGAACGGAAGAGTGAAAGGTGTCAGATTTGAAACATTAAACTCTTTGTGTACCATCTTAAACTGTGAAGTTGGAGATATTTTAGAATATGTTCCTGACAGTAATTGAAACCTAAAAAGTCTGTTCTAAAATAAATCATTTGAGCTATGAATTTGTGAAGAATTAAAAATATTAATTGACTAAATGTATTGATAATATTCTTTTTGAATCTAAAAGATGTTAATCTACTTACTGGTTGAACCGTTAAAAAAATATTGAAATATTCTCTGTTAATACCGAAATACTGAATTCTTCAGGCCAGAGGAAGCTAAGGTCATCGAGTTAAGGAAAATATAAATAAATTATATTTAGATTCTTTCTTAGTACCTTTGCCCGCTGCATGGAATATAAGAAAGACATATTAAATTTTATGAAAGAAATAGCGGAGTCCGACTGTCCCGACTCGTTCCGCTTACTTTATAACCACTACTATACAAAGTTGTTTCGGCAAGCTCTTTATTATTTAAACAACAATCCCGATTATGCACAAGAAGTTGTAGCCGACGTTTTTGTTGCTTTGTGGCAAAGCCGTAAAATCTTAGATACTATAACCGATCCCGATGCCTACCTCTTTATAGCATTAAAACATGCTGCGGCTCGTTATGTGGAAAAAAACTACCGCAAAAAGACTGAATTACTTATCGAGAATCTTCCCGATAATAACTGTAGTAGCAGTGATGAGACTGATTTTGATATATTAGATATCGAATTACAAACGAAATATAAACAGGCATTGGAAAAATTACCCCCTCGTTGTGCTGAAGTATTTCGTCTGGTTCGAGAAGAACGAAAAAAATATTCCGAAGTTGCAGAAATGTTAGGAATATCACCTAAGACTGTAGATAATCAGATGAATAAGGCTGTGAAGCTGCTGTATGAAGAACTAAAAGAAAATCTTTTTATCGTATTTTTTTAAATTCTCAATAGGGGTATTTTTATTTTTCGTACTCTTTATTATTGAAAGCGATAAAACAGAGAGATAAAAGATGAAATATAACACTAAAATACAAAAAGCTCGTCAAAAATATCTGAAAGGATTACCCCTTTCGGAGCAAGAGCAGGCTCTCATCGAAAAAGATTTATCAGACAAAGACTTTCTTTTTTTTACATCGGATGATGCTCCTCTTATACTTCCCGATAAATATAAGGCAGACACAACATACCGACTGGTTGAAAAACAAATAAGATTGAATAAATCTATAATGAGTCGACCTCTTATTAAATATGCCGGCTATGCAGCTGCAGTATTATTACTCTTTTTAATATCTACAGTTGTATATAATTATGGGAAACAACCGGAAGTATTATATGTGACTACTTCTTATGGCGAGAAGAAAGAAGTGGAGCTGCCCGATGGTTCTGTAGTGATACTTAATAGTCTGTCATCGATTGCCTATCCTCAAAAAATGAATGGTAAAACCAGAGAAGTATCATTAGAAGGAGAAGCCTATTTTGATGTTGTTAAAAATCCCAATCAAGCATTTATCGTAAAAGCGAAAAATATAGAGGTAAAAGTCTTAGGTACAAAATTTAATATAGATGCTTATGAAAATCAGGAACACATCACGACCACTTTATTTGACGGTATTGTATCTGTTGGGGTACACTCTGGATATACTAAGAAGCTTAAACCCGGCGAACAAGCTGTTTTTAGTAAAAAAACAGAGAAACTCGAAGTGCAGCAGTTGAAAGATCCGGATATTGAAACAGCTTGGCGTAACAATCTGTTGGTGTTCGAAAACGAACCACTGATCGACATATTAGATGCCTTATCGCGTGAGCATAACGTAAACTTCGAAATTAACAATCAGACGTTGGCAGAGTTGCGTATAACAGCTCGTTTCGCTTCAGGCGAATCGATCGAAAGAGCATTGACTATATTAGGTCAAACAGCAGAGTTTACCTATATCAAACAAGGTAATAAATATAAAATAGTGACCCGAAAATAAGAGTTTGCATGCATATATCTGTTAGGATACCCCTTTTGTTTTTTATCATTTGCTTCTACGTATTTACGGGATATGCTCAAACAGCCTCTATAACCATAGAAATGAAGAATAATACATTAAAAGAAATAGTCAGAAAGGTGGAGACAAAATGTAACTACACATTTGTATTTAATGAAAATCTGAATATGGAACAACGACAAGACATTTCTATATCCCAATCATCTATTGACGGAGCTTTGAAACATATTTTCAGAGGAACCGGTATTAGTTGGCAAATAGAAGGCAATCATATTATTCTGAATAAAGCGAAGAAGATTACCATATCGGGCTATGTAACAGATCAAGGCTCAATGGAGACCTTGCTAGGGGCAGCAATCAGTGATAGAAGATCAGGTGCCGGTAACTTCACTAACTCTTATGGCTATTATTCAATTCAGGTTATGCCGGATAGTGTTAATTTACAAGCATCTTACATCGGATTTAAACCTCTTTCGAAAAGTTTTTATGTGCAGAATGATACAATTGTTAATTTTCGCTTGAAGGAATCTAGTGCCATACTGCAGGATGTGACAGTGTATAATACAAAATCATTTTCTCCTTCAAGTGGCTCTATCGAGTTGTCAGGCTCAGAAACTAAACCTATACCTGCTGCTTTTAGTGAAAATGATATATTAAAGTCATTTCATACAATACCGGGGGTTAGAGCAGGAGTAGAAGGTTCGGCAGGAATGTATGTACGGGGAGGAAGCCCCGATCAAAACCTGATTCTGATTGATGGAGTTCCGATCTATAACACAGGGCACATGTGGGGGATATTTTCTGTTTTTAATGGTGATGCAGTAAAGAAAGTATCCTTGCATAAAGGAAGTTTTCCCGCCCGTTTTAGTGGACGTCTTTCATCTGTTGTTGATATTCGTTTTAAAGATGGAGATATGCAAAAATTTCATGGAGATTTTACTGTCAGCTTATTTGCAGCCAGAATAAATATAGAGGGGCCTATTGTAAAAGGTAAAACATCTTATAGTTTCTCGGCACGACGTTCTTACATTGATGCTATTCAAAGAATAACCGATACCGCTCTTTTTCCCAATGGTTTGGTTTATATCTACGATATGAATGCCAAGATAAATCATAAGTTTTCGGATCGGAGCCGGCTTTATCTGAGCTATTATAGTGGTCGTGACAAATTAGATACAAAAAGTGATATGACCAGCTATGAAGGGGATGATGTAAAGTCTTATAATAAGACCAACTACAGCTATGGATGGGGTAACGATATAATGTCTCTGAGATGGAATTATGTGATTAATAATAAATTATTCATGAATAACACTTTAGCATACAATAAATATAAATTTAACTTCAGGTCATTCGTAGATGATAAATATGAAGAGCATAGACAAAACTATGCAGGATTTCAAAGATCAGGAATTAAAGATTGGCAGCTCAGTTCCGATTTTGAATATCAGCCCGATAATAATCACTATTTCCGTTTTGGAGGAGGTGTAATATTGCATCAGTTCAGCCCGGAGATGCATGGTTATCAAGTAAGAGAAATGGGCAATGACAATCAGGAGTGGAAGCTAAATTATTATTTATATGACAAGATAAGAGGTCAGGAATTGTCACTATATGCTGAAGATGAATTCTTTATTACAAAGAAATTAAGAAGCAATCTTGGGCTTCATTTTTCGGTCTTTAACGTCCAAAGTAAGACATATTTGGCATTGCAACCGCGCATATCTTTAGGGTATGAGTTGTCTCCTAAAGTTGCCGTTAAGGCCTCTTATACTAAAATGAATCAATTTGTAAACTTGTTATCATCTAATACAATAAGTCAGCCTACCGATCTATGGGTGCCGATAACCGAGAAGTTCAGACCCATGTCTTCCCATCAATTTACAGGAGGTTTGTTTGTCGATACAAAAAGTGGATATAACTTCTCGGTTGAAGGGTTTTATAAGAGGATGAATAATGTGCTTGAATATAAAGATGGCGTGGCATGGAAAGATGCGTTTACTTCGTGGGTAGAATATGTTGAATCCGGTAAGGGATGGTCTTATGGTATGGAACTATTTGCCCAGAAAACAAAAGGACGTTTTACCGGGTGGATGGGTTACACATTGTCGTGGAACGAACGCCGTTTCAAGACAATAAATAAAGGACAACTTTTTCCTGCAAAATACGATAGCAGGCATAATTTTAATATAACAGGTACATTCCAGTGTAGTAAAAAAATAGCTCTTCTAGCTTCATGGGTGTATGCAACCGGTAGTAGAAGTACTTTGCCTCTTGAAGAATATCAGCCCTTACCTAATGCCGGAGATGATTCATACCAGAATTACTATGGCTATCCTTCCGTAAAGTATATCAGTGGGCGTAATAATTATAAAATGTCGGATACCCACCATCTGGATTTAGAGCTGAAATATTACCGGTCGCCACGGAAAATCTGGGCTCTGGGTGTATATAACGTGTATGGCAGATTAAATCCCTACATGGCTCGTGTAGGTGGTTACGGATATAATGATAGAGTGATAATAGAGAGTTCATTACTTGGAGTAGTTCCTTCTGTATCATTTACATATAAATTCAAATAAGAAATGAGAAAACTATTTGTCATATTGTCACTTACCACTATTTTGTTCTCATCGTGCGACTTCGAGAAAGTAGTCGATATAGGAGGTGTTTCTATAACTCCACATGTGGTTTTAAACGGACTATTGTATGCCAATAGCGATACAAGTTATTTTTATATGAGTAAAAGTCGTCCTATATATAACAGGGATACATTAAACTCCGGGATAAATGATAAATGGGGGTATGATATAATCAATGATGCTGAGTTTAACCTAAGCTTAAATGGGAATACATCTTATCTAAAATATAGTGATGCTGATACTGCTTATATTTTATTGGCGAGATTGAAAGAGGGGGATAAATTAAATTTAAAGTCATATTATAAGGGGAAAGTGCTCGAGTCAATGGCTATTTTACCGCCGGCTCCACAAGTCGTTTCGGTTGATACCGCAAGTTTCAATCGTATTGAATATGGTAGACTGGTAAATTATACGATGTTTAAATTGACGATAAAAGATATTCCGGCAAGAGACAATTACTACCGTTTGTTGATAAATAACAGGTTTTTTTATTTAAAGGGCGATACTATTCGTGAGCATTTTACTTATTCATCGTATTATTCAAATGACCCTGTATTTACAGACGGATATAAAGGAAGCCCTATTAATTCAAATACCGGATTAGTATCTTCTGTCTATAATAATTTCTCGGTATTTCGTAATGCGACATTTGCAGGTAAAGAATATACTCTATCGTTTTATGTCGAAAATTCAGTCTATTATTGGTATTTTCCCGAAGATTCCGTTACCATGAAACGGCATCTGACAGTGAGATTGCAATCAATAAGTGAAGATTTATATAAATACTACTCATCATTACAGCGTAGCCAGCAAGTATCTTCGGATAAAGTGTCTGAGCCAATTGTTGTGCATACCAATATTCATGGAGGATTAGGTATACTCGGTGCATGTAATGAAATCAAGGTTTTCGAATACAAAAATTTCTAAAAAACGCGCGTTAAAATACGATAAACAACTAAAATTTTATTAATTAAAACAATTTGATATGAAGAGAATTTATCTGTTCACGCTACTGCTATGTGCTTTTAGTTCGGCTATTTTTGCCCAGAAAAAAGAGTTTTTCAAAGAGAATAAGCACGAACTTCGATTGTCGTATGGTTCTGTAAATGACGAAAGTTATTACGACCGTTTTTATTACATGTCTGGCTACGGCTATTATCCAAGCTATGGGGGGTATTACGGCAACGATTATTTTGGTGCAGCCACTTATAGCGGTGCAACAAAAACAACAGGCGTATTTGGTCTTAATTATTTCTATAACATGTCCGACCTTCGTTTCTCGTTTGGAGGGGCATTGTCCTATAGTGGATATAATACCGATTTTTATAATCGTATTGATGACTCAAAAGCCGGTTACCTGAAAGGGCATAATGTTGCTTTTACACCTATGATCAGATATTCGTGGCTTGCGAAAGAGAAGTTTCGTCTTTACTCGGGTATTGGATGGAGTTTTTATTGGGACATAACACGTTATAAAATGGATTCGAAAAGAAACTCGGCAAAGAGTAACAATACTACATTCGATAACGAGTTTATGTTGACTCCGATAGGATTTTCGTTTGGCAAAAAAATATTTGTCTTTGGTGAAGTCAATTTGGGAGGTCGTACGGGTAATTTTGTAGGAGGCGTAGGTTATAGATTCTGATAATGCAACCAATTTATGAGACTTATAAACATGCTAATAGATCATTCAATATTTTCAATTAATAAATTCAAGACAAACATGAAAAAAATAATTTATATACTGACATTATTATTTGTTACTTTATTTTCAGCTTGTGAAGTGGAAGAAGGACAAAGCGGGTATCCTAAAACATTACAAGGGAAAATTGCCTATGATGATACCGAGAGTCGCCTTTCTCAGTCGATATGCCTATTGGACTTGATGACAAAGGTTGATTATTATGCACAAGCTCCGGATGATGAAAAAGAAGGAATTAAGAACTATTTCTTATCGCGTTATACGATTACCAAAACAGATAAAACATGGACTTTGGATGATAATACTCGTGAGATAACTTTTACTCATAATCAAAAATCGATCAATGAATCCGGTGCGATATGGACTGCAAAGGTGATAACGAACGCATGGGAGAAAGGAGTGATTGTCTTTGAAGACGAAAACTTCCGTGTAGAAAGTTCCGGAGATAAAGACTGGAAGATCACAACAGTAAACCTCAAATATTATGACATACTTTCAGGTTATAGCTTTTGGGATGATGATATGAGTAATGCCGAATTGAAGGTTAAAGGCTCTAAGTCCTACGATAAATCCCCCAATCTCTATGATTTTAAAGTGGAAAGCGGAAAAGGGAATTTAAAACTCAATTCTACGAATATTCATTATGAGATTTCCGAACCAATCTCCTATGTATATCTGTCATCCACTTTCTCGAATCTATACCCTATCAGTGGCAAACTGGATATCACAGCTGATAATGACAAAATTATCGCTCAAATAATTGCATCAGATTATGGTTCGAAGGTTGAGATAACATTCAATGGTGTGGCAGAAATTTATTATTAACCGGATTTAAATAGTTTATTTTAGTAGGCACTATTCTATATCAATCCAATATAGAATAGTGCTTTTTTGATATGATCCGATTTTTTAGAAGCAAAAAATATTATTCAGTTTCAGAATATCAGTTATGTAATGAGACCTTAATTGATGCTTGAAAGGCAAATTTTATCCAATTGGGATAGATTGGTCTCCAATAATTCACCATTACCCAAATTTTATTTATTGTAATTCGTGGGTTTCGAAAATGATATAAAATGCCATATAGACTTGCTTATTTCTGCTATTTTTACTGAAAATGTCTTCAAAATATACTTATTAGGCAAAGTACGATACTGTGTATTTTAATATTCTCATCCGTTGTAGATTTTTACTGAGAATAGTCTTGATTGGCATTGTGAATTATTAACATTTGCGAAGATGTTTTTTTATTTAAAAATCTCTAGCTTTATTGACATGTTTAATCAGTCTAGTAGTTTTTAGTGCTGAATTGTAGCCTTAAATAAGAATGACTTAAACACAATGTAACTTTACTAAATATAACTTTAATGCTTAATCGTAAGTAGGAATAAATTTACCGTTTACTCCTGCTGAATTAAAAATACCTATGAATAAACAAATTATTTACACTCGTTCTCAAACATTTTGGTTAGTCTTGTTGAGATTATTAATCGGATGGCATTTCCTCTATGAAGGAATAGTAAAGATGATTAATACGGGATGGAGTTCATCCCCTTATTTAATGGACTCACAAGGTTTTCTGTCTTCATTTTTCCATAGCATAGCAAGTAATCCGGGAGTATTGTCAGTTGTTAACTGTATAAATATCTATGGGCTGATACTTGTGGGGCTAGGGCTTATCTTAGGATGTTTTTCACGCTACGCATCTATAGGTGGAGTTATCTTTCTTACTATGTATTATTTATCGCATGCTCCTTTTATCGGAGCCGAATACATGATGCCAACCGAGGGGAGTTATTTATGGGTAGATAAAAATCTTATTGAGATAGGAGCACTTATGGTCTTAATCTATTTTCCTACCTCTCAAATTATAGGATTTGATAGATATATTAATACTTTGTTGAAGAAATAACCCGAAGAACACTATGATATCAGAAGATAATACACCACAGGAAAATAAAGAAAAAAAGAATAATACACCCGATAAAGAAACAGCTCTTCCCGAATCTCAGGGAAGGCGTAATGCCATAAAAACACTTGCAACTGTTCCCTTGCTGGGAGCTTTGGCATATGGTGCATACAAGAAACAAAAAAGTATCAAGA
Organism: Dysgonomonas sp. HDW5A; assembly: GCF_011299555.1. Taxonomy (NCBI): domain Bacteria; kingdom Pseudomonadati; phylum Bacteroidota; class Bacteroidia; order Bacteroidales; family Dysgonomonadaceae; genus Dysgonomonas; species Dysgonomonas sp. HDW5A. Next base: position 2,622,042 of record NZ_CP049857.1, read on the forward strand.
CGCTGAAAGATGTAAGCGATGTGTTTAACCTTAGTAATGCATCTACGTCCGTTCCGGCTATGCAGACCGATGGAAAACTGATTCGCTTAGGTGTTATTGGTTGCGGCATCAGAGGAAAGCAACTGCTAAGAGCTTTAGGCTTTGCCACACCCGAGCGTATGCAGATACTAAAAACAGAAGCGAAAGAAAACTCGTCGGACACTCGTTACAAAGACTTTTTAGCACAAGAAAGCCTCAATGTTCAAATAACGGGAATATGCGATATATTCGACACATTTGCTGAAGAAGGAATAGCAGCAGGAGGCAATATATATAAAGAAGTAGCTGGCGGAAAAATGGGACCTCAACCCAAACGTTACTTGAACTATAAAGAGTTGTTGGCTGCCGACGATATAGATGCTGTTGTGATTGCTACTCCCGATCATTGGCACGGAACGATGGCTATGGATGCAGCAAAAGCCGGGAAGCATGTTTACTGCGAAAAGCCTTTAACATGGACAGTGCCCGAAACCTATGCGGTAAGAGACGTGATTCGTCAGTCGAATGTGGTTTTTCAATTGGGGCATCAAGGTCGTCAGGTTGATAGTTATCGCAAAGCAAAAGAGATAATAGACAAAGGATTACTGGGACCTATTACTCTTATCGAAGTGTGTACCAACCGAAACGATCCCAATGGAGCATGGGTATATGATATCGATCCTACGGCAAATCCGAAAACAATAGATTGGAAGCAGTTCGAAGGTGATCCGCAAAGAATAAAAGAATATAATGAATATATGCTGAGTAATAACTTGGCAAAATACATGGGACCTGATGAACGTGATAAATTCAGTCTCGAACGGTTTTTTCGCTGGCGTTGCTGGTGGGACTATAGCACCGGACTTAGTGGAGATTTGCTAACTCATGAATATGATGCAGTAAATCAATTGCTTGGAACAGGAATTCCTCATTCGGCAGCATCTTCAGGAGGAGTGTATTTCTTTAAAGACGGTAGGACGGTTCCCGATGTATTACAAACCGTATTTGAGTTTCCTGATAAAAATCTGACCATGTTATATAGTGCCACTTTAGCCAGTAACCGCAACAGGGGCAAGGTGTTTATGGGGCACGATGCTTCGATGGAAGTAGGTAACACGTTGACTTTGAAGATAGACAGTGGATCGACCCGCTATAAAGAAAAAATAGAACAAGGTATTATTAAACCCGACGTTCCATTTTATACTTATGTGCCCGGACAGAGCAAGGTAGATGCTATTACATCTGCCACCGAATTATACTTTGCCGAACGTGGATTGCTTTATTCATACATGGGAGGTAAACGTTACGATACTACATTTCTACATCTCAGAGAGTGGGTCGAATGTATACGCAACAGAAATTTAAAACCTTCGTGTGGTATAGATGCAGCATTCGAGGAAGCCATAACGGCACATATGGGCACAAGGGCTTATCTCGAAGGACGTACCATGTATTGGGACAAAGACAAAGAGCTAATAGTAAAGGCATAACACAAACTATTGCCTTATCAGGATATTATCTGAATTTACAAAATTGTTAACTAATAAATTAAAATTATGGCATCAGAGATTTCGAGGAGAAAATTCTTGCAAACAGGAGCTAAAGCTGCGGTTGGACTGACGATTATTCCGAGTACAGTTTTAGGACAAAGTTTTGGATCAGTAGCACCCAGTGATAAACTGAATATATTGGGTGTTGGTATCGGAGGTCGTGGAGCAGGTGTGTTGAAAGGCATGAATACTCAGAACATTATCGGATTATGTGATGTAGACTGGAAATACAGTGGTCATGTCTTTAAAGATTATCCCAAAGCCAAAGCATATTATGACTACCGGAAAATGTTTGACGAGTTAGGCAAATCTGCTGATGCTGTAATGGTAGCAACGGCCGACCATACACACGCTATAATAGCCGCCGAAGCTATAACTATGGGGAAAAATGTTTATTGCGAAAAACCATTAACTCATACCGTTTACGAGTCGCGCTTATTGACCAAATTGGCCGATAAATATAAAGTGGCTACTCAAATGGGTAATCAGGGATCTTCGGGTGAAGGAGTTCGCAAAGTGTGCGAATGGATATGGAACGGAGAAATAGGAGAAATAACAAAAGTAGAGGCATTTACCGATCGTCCGATATGGCCTCAGGGGTTGAATCGTCCCGATGTTGTAGAAAAAGTACCTAAAACATTAAACTGGGATTTATTTGTCGGACCGGCACAATTCTGTGAATATAACTCTATATATACACCATGGAACTGGCGTGGCTGGTGGGAATTTGGTACAGGTGCATTAGGAGATATGGCTTGTCATATTCTTCATCCTGTATTTAAAGGTCTGAAACTTGGATATCCAACTAAAGTTCAGGGAAGCTCAACTTTGCTGCTAACAGCTTGTGCACCAAATGCACAGATGGTGAAATTTGTATTCCCTGCCAGAGATAATATGCCAAAGGTAGCTATGCCCGAAGTAGAAGTAATATGGTACGATGGAGGATTAAAACCAATGCGTCCCGAAGGTATGCCTGCAAACAAAGACTTGAATGACGATGGCGGAGGTGTTATTTTCCATGGAACAAAAGATACGCTGATATGTGGCTGTTACGGTAAAGACCCTTGGTTACTTTCCGGTCGTGTGCCGTCAGCTCCTAAAGTATTGAGAGAGGTAAAAACATCTCACGAAATGGATTGGGTAAGAGCTTGTAAAGAAGATGCATCGAACAGAGTAGAAACAGCTTCTCCGTTTAGCGAAGCAGGACCTTTTAATGAAATTGTAGTAATGGGTGTTCTTGCCATAAGATTGCAAGGTTTGAATCAGGTATTGGATTGGGATGGCCCGAACATGAGGTTCACCAATATAGATCCGAATGCAACGATAAGAACTGTCATAAAAGACGGTTTCGAGATAAAAGACGGTCATCCTACTTTTGATAAAAAATGGACAGATCCGGTAAATGCAACAGCATTTGCTCAGGAACTGATCAAACATACCTACCGTAATGGCTGGAAACTACCTGATATGCCTAAATAAGGTAACAGATGTATTTACTGTTTTAAATTATATAACTAAAAAGAATAATATATGAATAAGTTAGTTTTAAGATTAAGTTGTTTTGCAATTGCAGGAACATTAATCGCTTGTGGTGGAGAAAAGAAAACTGCAGATAATGCAGCACAGAGTACAGAACCAAAAACAGAAGAAAAGATGGCGCCTGCATATACAGTCGTAGAAAATCCGGTTGTTGATTTGAGCGAATTTCCTAAAGATAAGGACGGTTATATCACACTATTTGATGGTAAATCGTTTAAAGGATGGCGTGGATATGGAAAAGATAAAGTGCCTTCGAAATGGACTATCGACAATGGAGCAATCAAATTTAACGGTTCGGGTGCCGGTGAAGCTCAAGACGGAGATGGCGGCGATATTATATTCGCTTCTAAATTCAAAAACTTTGAACTTGAATTGGAATGGAAAGTTTCTAAAGGTGGCAACTCCGGTATTTTCTATCTAGCCCAAGAAATTTCGACTAAAGATACTGCAACCGGAGAGGTAAGAATGGAGCCTATCTATATATCTTCACCCGAGTATCAAGTATTGGATAATGAAAATCATCCGGATGCAAAACTAGGTAAAGACAATAATAGACAATCGGCATCATTGTATGATATGATTCCGGCGAAACCACAAAATGGAAAACCTTTTGGTCAGTGGAACAAAGCTAAGATTATGGTATACAAAGGTACAGTGGTACATGGTCAGAATGGTGAAAATGTCGTTGAATATCACCTTTGGACTCCACAATGGACAGAAATGCTTCAAAAAAGCAAATTCAGTCAAGAAGCTTGGCCTTTGGCATTCGAATTGCTAAATAACTGTGGTGGTGATAAAAAAGAAGGATATATCGGATTCCAGGATCATGGTGATGATGTATGGTTTAAGAATATAAGAATAAAAATACTTGACTAAATAAATCCTTTTCATTTTTTTCAAAGTTGAAGATCAAATCCATTGAAGAATTATTTTGGTGGATTTGATTTTTCAATGAACATGCACACCTATTCTATCTTAGAGTACTAATTTGCAGTGGTTGTTTATAATAAGTCATCATAATTAAAAGGTCTGAGACCTTAATTGTATAATCTGATATTTTTACCATGAAAAAGAATGTGTTATTTGTACTAATTATGTTTATGTCAACAGTATGTATGGCTAAGCAAAAAGTCAATTCGAAAGATTCTGCCCCGATGAAAAAAGAAATTGTTTTGCAGCTTTATTCGGTAAGAGATGATATATCTAAAGATTATGAGGGGACAATAAAAAAAGTAGGGGAGATGGGTTTCACCGATGTCGAAGCCGCTAATTATGATAACGGTTTGTTTTATGGAAAAACTCCTGTACAATTTAAGTCTGATATAGAAAAAGCAGGTATGAATGTGCTTTCTTCTCATACATCAAAAGAGCTATCTCAAAAAGAATTATCGTCTAAAGATTTCACGGAATCGCTCCAATGGTGGGACAAATGCATCGATGCACATAAGGCTGCCGGTATGACCTATATAGTTGCACCCTGGATGGAAGTGTCCAAAACTCTCAAGGACTTACAAACCTATTGCGAGTACTATAACGAGATCGGAAAAAGATGCAAGGCAAAGGGTATTTCCTTTGGGTATCACAATCATGCACATGAATTTCAGAAAGTAGAAGGACAGGTGATGTATGATTACATGATAGAGCATACGAATCCCGAATACGTATTTTTTCAGATGGATGTATATTGGGTCGTAAGAGGACAACAAAGTCCGGTCGATTACTTTAATAAGTACAACGGTCGTTTTAAACTATTGCATATTAAAGACAATAAAGAGCTTGGTCAAAGTGGGATGGTCGGTTTCGATGCTATTTTCAGAAATACAGATGCCGCAGGTACAGAACACCTGGTCGTAGAAGTTGAGAATTATAACTTTACACCGATAGAAAGTGTACAGAAAAGTTTAGACTATCTGCTCGACTGTCCACTAGTAAAAGCCAGTTATAGTAAATAACGAGCTGCTAAAGATTAGTCTGATAAGAGAAATATGAATGTAGTATTAGCCGATAATGGAGCCTGTTATTACAATATCCAAGGTAGAGCTGAGGGTACAAGTTATAATATAATATATCAATACGAAGGAAATCGAGACTTTCGCATGGATATAGAAAATTTATTAGCTGATTTTGAGAAATCACTTTCGGTATATGATGAGACTTCTATTATTTCCCGTGTAAACAGGAATGAAGATGTAGAGGTTGATGATTATTTTTCTCACGTATTCAATAAGGCAAAAGAAATTAGTATTCAGGCAGAAGGAACCTTCGATATATCTGCAGAGCCCTTATTCAGAGCATGGGGATTTAGTTCGGAAAAGAAGAATATACCGGATGAAGAACAGATAGAAAAGCTAAAGGCTAATATTGGCATGGATAAAGTTTGGATAGATAACAAGCGTGTTGTAAAATCAGCACCCGGTGTTTTGCTGAATGTCAATGCTATAGCAAAAGGTTATTCGGCAGATATTGTTGCTTCTTATCTCGAAAAACAGCATTGCTTAGATTATTTGGTGGAAATAGGAGGCGAAATTCGAGTGAAAGGATGTAACACACAAGGAGAGGCTTGGAAAATTGGTATTGATCGCCCGTCGGAAAACAATCCGGTTCCCGGGCAAGATTTGCAGGTAATATTGCAGATTACCGATCGGGGGATTGCTACATCGGGAAATTACCGTCAGTTTTATATTGAAAACGGTAAAAAAGTGACTCATACCATCAATCCTGCAACCGGATATCCCGCAAGACATAATTTGTTGTCTACCACAGTAATTGCTGATGATGCTATTACAGCAGATGCATTTGCTACGGCATTTATGGTTGGAGGTATGGATAAAGCTCTGGAATGGATCGAAAAGAATCCCGAATTAGATGCTTTATTTATTTGCGATGAGGAAGGTGATTATAAAGTATACTATACATCGGGAATCGAAAGTAATATTGTATTGGAATAATATATATTGATTTACTTCAATTATAGTTATATTTAAGGATTGAAACCTTAAAAGATCACAGATATGTTTGTTACTTTAGTAATTCTATTAAAAGAGGTCGAATAAGAAACGAACTAATAAGTCCTGAGGGCTTTCTAGCAGTTTATTTGTAAACTGAAATATCATTAAAAACTTTTATTTATTACATAAAAAAATACAGAAAATGAATACACTTTTATTTTTAGGTAATCTTGGAACAGGAGAGATTGTCATTATAGCCATTGTTGTTTTATTACTTTTTGGAGGTAAAAAAATTCCTGAGTTGATGCGAGGCATAGGAAAGGGTATCAAAAGCTTCAAAGAAGGGGTGAAAGGACTTGAAGACGATATAGAGGGTAACGATTCAAAAAGAGATTGATAGAATACTCATCTATGAAAGAAAATAAAGAAATGACCTTTTGGGATCATTTGGAAGAGCTCCGCTGGTCTTTATTCAGGTCAGGAGCTGCATTAATTGTGTTTTCAATTATAGGTTTTATCTTCATGCCTTATTTATTTGAGAATGTTGTGATGGCTCCTACCAATTCAAACTTCTTCTTGTATAGATATCTCTGTGAAATAACATCTTCAGTATCTTTTTTGCCCGATTTTTGTGACAATACATTTCAAGTAAATATTATAAATATTAATCTGGCTTCCCAGTTTTTTACGCACATGACAACCTCCTTTTGGTTGGCTCTCATTCTTACTTTCCCCTATATTGCTTATGAGGTATGGCGTTTTTTAAAGCCGGCACTATATGCTTATGAGAGAAAAAGTATGAGGTGGGCATTTGTTTTTGGAACTCTTATGTTCTTTGTGGGTTGCCTTTTTGGCTACTCCTTGGTTTTTCCGATGACTTTACGCTTTTTGGCGACTTATCAATTGAGTGATATCATTGTTAATCAGATATCATTGGATTCCTATATGGATAATTTCCTGATGCTTATTTTTGTGATGGGAATAGTTTTCGAATTACCATTGCTATCATGGCTACTTTCTCAATTTGGGTTATTAAATAGATCACTCTTTACAAGATACCGGAGGCATGCTATTGTTGGACTGTTAGTTGCAGCTGCATTTATTACACCATCCGGCGATCCGTTTACTCTATCCATTGTATTTTTCCCTCTCTACTTTCTGTTTGAATTAAGTGCGCTTTTTGTAAAAGCAGCTCCGCAAGAAGAGGAAGAAGAAAATGAGGAAGAAGAGCTTGATGAAGATCAAGAAGATGATACCGAACAAAGGCTTGAAGAATTGCGGGTTGAATAATAAACGCAAAATAATGAGATTAGATTAAGTTCGCAGAACTATTTATTACTTTGGCAAGCAAAACAGCGATAGGTTGTTATGCCTTTAAAATGTATCATTAAATATTTACTTCTACTTAATTTGAATTAAGTCTATCATAATCACAGACTAAATAAAATTGATTTTTTTAATTCAAAACGGTTGACAAAAATGAAGAAATTTGTCAACCGCTTTTATTTATATATAAGGTTTACAGAATGATAGTCCGAACTATTACTCCATACTAAGTGTTTAATGTGGAAGTGTAACAAAACACGCTCGTTTTATTGTCAGTAAATCATAAAATTATGCCTTCATTAGCAGCTATATCTAAGATAGAATTTCCATTCAAAACAGATCAACAAAGTGTAAAAGAATATGCAAAAGGATTATTTTCACCTTCTTTTCCTGAAGTGGTGAGAATGTTGAGCGCATTTGATAATACTGAAATAATTACACGTAATTTATGTAAATCACTTGATTATTACTCACAAGTTCACTCCTTTCAGGAACAAAATCTGGAATATATCCGGCTTTCTCTTGAATACTCCGTTCAGGCAATTGAGGATTGTATAGCTACCGCACAAATAAGTAAGGAGGATATAACCGATATTATTTTCGTTTCTACAACCGGTCTTGCTACACCAAGTATGGATGCTTTGATAATCAATAAAATGAAATTGAATCAGCATGTCAATCGTATGAGTATATTTGGTTTGGGATGTGGAGGAGGAGTTTCAGGCTACGCTAAAGCATGCACCTTGGCTAAGGCGAATGCAGATGCCGTAGTGTTGTTTGTGGCTGTTGAATTGTGTTCTCTCACTTTTTTGCGTGACGATTTTACCAAGAGTAATTTTATAGGCTCCAGTTTATTTTCGGATGGAATCGCAGCCTGTTTAATTGTCGGAGATAATTATGCAAATAAGGCTAAAAGCAAAATATCATTTCTTGCTAACGAAAGTAAACTGTATTTTGATTCGCTTGATATTATGGGATGGAATTTTACCGATAGTGGTTTTAAGGTTTTATTCTCTTCGGGTATCCCCAATATTATAGCTAATAATGTAAAGCATGATGTAAGTTCGTTTTTAGCTAAAAATAATCTGGAGATTTCAGATATAAAAAACTTTATATTTCATCCCGGAGGCAAAAAAGTACTCACCTCTTATGAAGAAGCATTAGGAGTAGAAGGCGATTTTTTGAAGACAACAAGAGAGGTCATGAATAATTACGGCAATATGTCGAGTGCTACTGTATTATATGTATTGGAAAGATTCTTTACTCACGATTTCGAAGACGGCTATGGTTTGATGATGTCGATGGGACCCGGTTTCTCGTGCGAAATGGTTTTACTTCAAATGACAAAACAATAATATGGCGTTTATCCTTTTTATCTCATTTGTGATTTTGTTGCGTATCGGAGAGTTAGTGCTTGCCCGTAGCAATGAACGGTGGTTGTTACAGCAGGGTGCGGTCGAATATGGGAAGGAACATTATCCTTTTATGGTTGCACTTCACGCTTCATTCTTCGTCTCGTTAATTATTGAATACTCTCTTACTCAAACAGTATATTTCAATGTTTATCTGTTTATTTTATTTTTGATACTGATTGCATTTAAGGCTTGGATTATTTCGTCTTTAGGTAAATTCTGGAATACGAAGATATATCGTGTATCCAATTTTCCGTTGATAAATAAAGGTCCTTACAGATATTTAAAACATCCCAATTATATAGTGGTAATTGCCGAGATAGCCATTATACCTCTTGTATTTCAGTTATATTACACTGCCATTATTTTTACTCTGCTTAATGCTGTGATGTTGGCTTTCAGAATTAAAGAAGAAAATAAAGCTTTGAGGCTTTGAGTATTTTCTCAATTATTTAGTGCATACTTGAAACTAATTCAATTATTAAGCTTAATTGTTTATTTGTTCAGTATGCTCTCTTTTTGATGATTTACGTTTTTTGTTCTTCATTTCCACTATGTTAGTTATATATACGGTGAAAATAGGAAACATCATCATCCCCAATGCTGCCAAAACAACAGACAATATCCTTCCAACTCCCGTTTGTGCATAAATATTGGAACCTACGGTTGTGACATTCATAAACGCCCACCATAAACAATCAGAATAATTTAAGACCTGAGGATTTACTTTATGTTCCAGTACAAAGAACATAAGGCTGGAAAAGTATACTATGGCTATTAGGATAGTAATATAAGAAACAAAGAGTCCGGATATCTTATTCTTTGTTAGCCAACTGACAACAGTAGCCAAAGCATAACCACCTCTTATTAACGGTATAAAGCGAATCAGGTAGTTTACTTCGGGTGAGAATGTGATCTGATAATGTTCTATTATACTGAGATAAGGAATGGATATTATGAGAAATATGAAATTTGTACTGATGAAATGCCACTTGCGGTCGGATAGAATTAATTCTAAAACGAAGTCAAACAGAAAGAATATACAAACCCACAGTTGTATTTTCATATATGAACCTTGTGTAAGGAACGATATATTATTAAATGTATCAACAGAAATACATATTATCAGAAAAACAGAAAGCAAAATAATGATAATATGTAGTATATCAAGAAATTTATCCTTTGTGAAAGCATATTTTGTAAGCATCGAATTTATTTATTTTAGAATTTCAGATTATTCTTTTACAACTAAACAATATAGAATGAATAGTTGTTTAATCAGACGACTATTGATGTATGCAAAATTATAATAATATTTAAACAAACTTTATTGTGACTTGATTTGTTTAGAATGTGAGAACTCAAAAATTGACATAAATTTAGAAATATGAAAAAAGCTTTATTTTTATTAGCATCAATCGTGTTGGTCTTATCAGGATGTAAGACTCAGGATCCTGCGGTTAAAGAGGCGAAAAATGCAGAGAAAGAATTCAAGTTTCAAAAAGCAGTAGAGGCTTTAAATAGTCATGAATTTGTGCTTGAAGCAGACCGTGTTACTTTTAAAAATGGGCGTTATAGCTATGTATCTCCCAGTACAAACTTTGTTTCTATGACTGGTGACAAAGCTACCATACAGTTGGCATTCAACTCACCATATGCCGGACCTAACGGGATGGGTGGTATTACAGTAGACGGAACAGCATCGAATATCAAGACAAAGACAGACAAAAAAGGAAATGTTACTTTCTCTATGAATGTATTTGGTACCGGAGTATCAGCAGTGGTAACTATTAATATGGTAGCCGGCAGTAATCAATGTACAGCAATAGTAACACCCAACTTTAATAGTCGGGTTATAACTTTTTCGGGTTATTTATATCCGAAATCCGAATCGGATGTGTTTAAAGGTAGGGCACTATAATCGATCGTGAATATGGCTTACAATACATGGTAGTCTGATTTTTTTTGAAAATATTTAAAAACTGACTTTTTGTTAAAATAAATATAAAAAACAAGATCAAATAATAACTTTATGATTAAATCGAACGCCAGATTTTGATTTTGTAAATATATTTATAGATTAAAATCAAACTATTCAATCATGTATATTAACGCTATAGGTTATTACGTTCCTGACCAACGAATTTCAAACGATCACTTTAAGGATATTAACGGACTCGATGCAAATTGGATATATCAACGAACCGGCATCCTGACCAGATCCAGAGCTACAGAAGAAGAAACTATGGATTATATGTGTACAGAGGCAGTGTTGAAGGCATTGCCTCTGTTACCATATAGTGAAACTGATATAGATCTTATTATATTTGCTTCATACACTTTGTCTGATACTATTGGTACAACAGCTCATGTTATTCAAAGGCAATTTGAAATGAGAAAGGCTAAAGTATTTCATATCTCATCAGCCTGTTCATCGGCAGTGAATGCGATGGAAATTATACAATCTTTTTTTAAGACTCATATAGCAACAAAGGCTTTGCTTATTTGTGCCGAACGGAATTCAAGTTATTCGGATGACAAAGATCCTATGTCGGGTCATTTATGGGGAGATGCAGCTACTGCATACTTTTTTTCATCAGAAAAATACTCGGATGATGAATTAAGAGTTGTGGATATAACAACGCAAGGGTTAGCCCATATTGGGCATGGACCTAAGGCCGTGACTCTTGATCTGACGAGTGGTGACCTACGAATGCCATATGGCAGAGACGTATTTATGCGAGCTTGTACTTATCTGGTGCAAAATACGAAAGATATTCTGGATAAAAACGGATATGTTATTAATGACCTCTCTTACTTTATAGGACATCAGGCCAATAAAAGAATAATATCGCATGTACTCAAGGAATTGGATATTTCAGAGGATAAAACAATGACTAATATTGAGGAGTTAGGCAATACGGGATCTACAAGTGCCCTTTTGGTTCTTGCTCAAAATTATGATAAGATCCGTGAAGATGATCTGATTTGCCTCTCCGTTTTTGGTGGTGGGTATTCAGCCGGAACATGTTTGTTGTTGAAAAATTGATAGAGAATCATTTCAATATAAGAACTATAATACAAAATTTGCGGAGATAGCCACCTCCGCAAATTTTGTATTATAGCCTTTAAAAGGAACCGGGTTGATTATTTTCGGAAAGTCCCGATCTTTTTTACTGTCCAGTCAAAATCTTCACGCGAAATTTTAGCTTTATTTTTTGTTTTAGCCCTGTAGTTATAGATTGTATTGACAGAATACCCTAGAAAATTGGCAATTTTACCACTGTCATCAATTCCTAATCTGATAAGTGCATATATTCTAAGTTCATTATTTAGAGTTTCTCCCTTTTTTAGACTGATTTGTTCTTCATCCATCAACAAAGAGTTGAATTTTTCCACAAAATCAGGAAACAGATGGGTAAACATAATATCAAAATTGCGGAACAGCTCTTTCAGTTCATCATCCTTCATATTATTATTCTTGGTCATTTTATAAAGGCTTTCGATCTGCTTTTCTTGTATTTTTTTATTTATAGTCTTTCTGAGAGCATCTAGTTTATCTATATATTTAGAACATTCGTCCAGAAAATATCCAATGTATTCTTCTTTAATCTGATTGGCCTCTACAACTTCCATATTCAGCTTGCGAAGTTCGTTGTTCATATTATGTAATTTCTGATTCAGAGTATTTAATTCGAGATTGGCTTCTTTTAACCGCTTTCCGATTATGATTCCCTTCTTCATCTGCTTATACACATAAAAAATAGATACAGTGAGCAAAACCAACAATATGCTTATCAATATCAGAAAAAGCCGTAATTTGTTATTCTGCTCTTCAGTTTTTTTTTGATATGCTTTTTCTATTATTGTTTGAATGCTTAGAATCTCCGAACTTCTGAAACGTGTATTGTAATCATTTATATTATCTAACGAGAAGCGGACATACTTGTATGCCCGATCGATATTTCCTTCCTGCATAAGCATGTTGGCCAGAATAGGTATAGATGCATTGTCTCTGATGGATGATTGAATATCCGAAATGGCGGATAATATCAAGTATTTTTTTTCCATAATCGTATCGTTGTTTTTGCGGTACAGTAAAGAGCGATTAAAAGTGACCAATGCATATTCAGGAGTTCCTATTACAGTCATGCTTAATCGTCTGTTATTTACAAGTAGTGCATCCGAAATGCGTCCATCGATTCTTAATTGGATTTCCTCTATCCTGAGATATGCCTCCGATGATTTATCGGCAATATTAGATAATGTATCCCTAAAGGCTTTTGCCATTTGTTGATATCGTGATTTATCCCTGTTATTATGAGAGTATAAGCCTAAACTATTGTAGATGATTCTTTGGGTTGAATAGTATTCTATCATTTGTGATTTATCCAGATAATCTCTATTTACACGGTCAATCATGTCTATAGCTTCTTTGTACATACCCAATATGGCAAAAAGATTCGCCATAGCTATAGAGGTATCGTTTATCTTGGTTTGATCTTTTAAGATAGCAGCTAAGTCAAGATTTTTATTCAGATAAGCAATTGCAGAATCGGATATATACGATTTATATTCTTTGTACAGAAGAGTATTTAATGCATAGGCATTGTTTATGGATAAATTAGTGCTGTTACTTTCCGTTTTTAATTCTTTAATTCTTATTTCTTTGAGTTCAATATAGATATCCTTTTTTTTTATCTTATTGTCTAATTCGATGAATAATGAATCCAGTTCATTATTAGCTTGGCAAGGATGAATAGTAAGGAGAAAGAGAATAAAAAAGAGCGAAAGATTTCTCATAGTGATAATAATTTTAAGGTCTTAAACCTATTTGTTACTTAGGTAAGTATAAATGCAACTATCGATTTATAGCTGAGATGGAGTTGTATTGTATACTTACGATTACTTAAGAGTCAAAAATAAAAGTTTGGCTAAAAATTAGAACTGTTCAAAAGATGATCTAGTTTTATTAAGTAGACGCCTGAGCTGCCTTCTTAATTAACATAGAGCTTATAGAATTAAGGTTATAGAACTAAAACAGGATGTTTATTTATTTATCGCTACAGCTGCTGCACCGATTAGTCCTGCATCCTGAGGAGTAAATCGGCTTAATACGATATTATGAGGATCTAAACGTAAATTTGCCTTACTCAGTATTTTGATAATCCTCTGGTATATGAAGTTATTTGCCATAATAGTTCCTCCTATAATAACCTTATCGGGATTGCTTATTCTGATTAAGTTCATGATTAAACCTGCTATTCCATTAACAGCATTATCAACCAGTTGTGTGCAAAGACTGTCACCTTGTTGGGATAGAAAGTAAATCTCTTTAATATCTACTTTAATCTTTTCGTCGTGCGGTATATAAAGATTAGTTGAGTAAGTATTGCTTAATAATCGTGCGGATTTATCAAAACCGGCTTCTCCGGCAATACATTCCACACAATTGTACCGCCCACAGTTGCATTTGATCCCAATATCTATTCCTACATCCATGTGTTTTACATCTTGTATCCCAAAATATGAACTGTGAGTTAACTGTGTATCTACAACAAATACAGCATCGATATCGGAACCAATATTTATGTAAACGAAATTATCCGGATGCTTTTCGTTTCCCCATAATCTTTCAGCCTTCGTTATGCTCTTTATATTGGTCTCTATGTAGCATGGTATACCATACACTCCATGTAAAGCTTTAGCTAAATGTATGGGACGGTTGCCTTTTGAATCATTTTGCAACCAGACTCCATCTCTATTATTTACATTTCCCACAAGGCTGATTCCCATTGCGATAGGTCTTGATTCTGTAGCCCACCCATCCGTTACTATATAGTCTTCGAGCGATCGTTTAATAACAGCAAGGGTTGTTGTCTGATTGATATAACCAATTCCGTATCTTTTGGAGTGAAGAATTTCCCCTTTTGCATTTACCTCTCCGATATGTAATTCTGATCTGCCTAAATCGATTGCCAGATAGGTCTCTTTCATGTTTATATTCTGATTTTCCTTTTATTCGAAGTTGTTTTAATCAAAAAGAATCCTGATATGCTCGGGATTCTGTATTTTAGTCAAATATACTTTGTTGCCGGAAACAAACCTCTACGTGAGGATAAAATAGTGAATTGTTAATCTGTTGCAGGTGTTTTAATTTGTTGATATCGAGTAGGTAGTAGCTGTGCTTGTTGTTGAATAAAGTGGGTAATATATCAGCCGTTTTTGTTTAGAATACTTCATTCAGGGAGATGAAAAGACCTTGTGAACCATTCGTAGCCCATCCATAATCTAGGTTGACATTCGAGCGGCTTTTCTTATTGATCATAACACGAAGCCCCAGTCCATAAGCCAGATTTATATTCTGAAAGAGATTGATATCCTCCGTGCGACTGCTTGCTGTAGTTGTGTTCGCAAAAATAACTCCGCCTAACAGATCGCTATTTCGCTGCAAGGGAAAACGATATTCGACTTCTGTATATACTAAATCTTCGCCTCTGAAACGCCCCGATGTATATGATCTTCCCGATCGGCTGAACATATCCCAACCGATGGCAGGCAAGTTCATGTAGGGCAAGTTGCCGCTTGTGACAAACCATCCGTAAGTCCATAACGCAATCATATGGCGTGGACGCTCTTCCGAAAGATTGAAGTAATCCCGATATTCTAACCACAGTGTACTCGAATTTTGTGTGCTTCCTATGAATTTGGGATTTATCCGCCAGCTGGCAAACGCATAGCGTCCCGAATAAGGGTTGGCTATATTATCCCTGCTGTCGTACATCAGGTTTAATGATATACCCGATACCGTATTGCCCGTTGTGCTGAAATTTTTAAGCGTATTGTATCTATAATGTTGTGTTATCTGTTGAGGTATTGTATCCAGATTGAGCAAGTGATCGTCTATATCATATATTACATCCAAGTGGTAGCCTAAGCCGTAGAAAAAGCGAGTGTCTTCGTACCTTCTCAATCCCGTCATGTATGCCCTTATCAGATCATATTCTATCATCTGATGTTTTTTGAGATAATGCCTTTCCGAGTATCCATAATCGTTATTTACTATCGGATGTATTGATCCGCTTCCCGTACCTAGTCCGTATGTTGGTTGAGAGGTCATCTGATACCTCAGGTCTGCCATAATGTTCCACTTGTCTCCCTCCAAGAAGGTATTCCCTCTGACGCTGAAAAGTAATTGCTGGTTAGTGGTATAAACCAGTGCACCTACAACGGACGACATGCTTGTATTTTGGCTATTCCCCATATGCCAGGTAAATCCGGGAGAAACACCATAGGCAAATCCAACCGTAGGATTTGTTGCAATAACGGGAAAGGGTATAATATTTACTTTCCTTCCTTCTTCCTGACTTTTGGCAGTGAAAGATATGCATATACATACCATTATCAGGTAAATAGTTATTAAGGCTTTTCTCATGAGGGCTTCTTGAACAGTGATTATCTTATTGAACCAATTTAGGGTTAAATAGTTCACTGTTTAAAGGACTGTATTTATAACAAGAAGCTGTCTATCAGAAGAGTTTCCAGATTTGAGCAACCAAAAAACAAACTACAAGACCCAATACTAGAGGAAGCAAAGAGGCAACTGCAGTCCATTTAGCACTTCGGGTTTCTTTGTAGATAGTATAAATAGTTGTACTGCACGGATTATGCAGTAAGCTGAACAACATGAGATTTACGGCTGTAAGTAATGTCCATCCTCCCGCATGTAGAATATTTGCAACTTCATTCTCCGAACCTTCGAAAAGCACGCCTGCCCCGTTGCCTATCCCCATACTGCTTAAGGTAAGGGTGGTGAGCATAAGTATGGTTGGTATTACAATTTCGTTGGCAGGAATAGCCACAATATAAGCCAGAAGAATAACCCCATTCAGTCCGAGTATCAGTCCGAAAGGAGACAACCCGTCTATCATCCAGATGGCAATACTCTGATCTCCAATGTTTATATTGCTGATCAGCCATATAATAGCTCCTGCAGGTGCTGCAAATACTACCGCACGCCCTAAGACTATCAATGTCCGGTCGATTAAAGAAGTGTAAATGGTTTGCCATATGCGTGGTGGACGATAGGGAGGAAGCTCCAGAATAAAGAATGAAGCCTCGCCTTTAAGCATGGTTTTGGATAAAAACCAAGAGACGGCAAAAGTAAATCCAATTCCTAATACCGCTATTCCAATAACCGATCCTGTGGATACTATCTGAGAAAGTCCTGTTGGAACAACTGCCCCGATAAATATAGTAGCAATCAGAATTTGTGTAGGCCATCGTCCGTTACATAGCGAAAAGTTATTGGTAATGATGGCAATGAGTCTTTCTCTGGGACTGTCTATAATACGTGTAGCTACTACTCCGGCAGCATTGCAACCAAAACCCATACTCATGGTGAGAGCTTGTTTTCCGTGTGCACCTGCTTTACGGAATAGATTATCGAGATTGAAAGCTATACGTGGTAAATAGCCAAAATCTTCCATTAATGTAAACAAAGGGAAAAATATTGCCATCGGGGGAAGCATCACAGCTACTACCCAAGCTGTGGCAAGATACACGCCATCAATCAATAATCCGCTTATCCACCAAGGAATACTAAGGCTGTCTGCTCCTGTTTTCAGGAACGGATAAATAGTATCCAAAAATAGGGACGATAATAATTGAGACGGATAATTCGCCCCGATTATGGTTAGCCAAAGCACAAACCCAAGTAGGAGCAACATGATAGGAAATCCCCAGATCCGGCTCGTCACTATATTATCTATAGCCCGGTCAACTCGAAATGAGCGGTGTTGGTCATCCGATTTAACTGAGCTTTTTACTATTTTTGCTGCGTCTGCATAGAAACTTTCGGTCAGATTATCGTGGTAGTTGTCACCAACATCCTTTCGTAATTCTTCCGCCAGTTTCAATAAATTATCAAGTGTCTGTTTATCTTCTTTCATTCCTGAAATCTCCCTTCTTTAAGAGCCTTAACTATACTTTCGTCACCTTCCAATAGGCGCATGGCTATCCATCGGCTGTTGGGTAGATGAGGATATAGTTTAATTAGCTCCTCATTTAATCTCTCAATGGCAGTATTGGTTTTTCTTGGTATATCCTGAAAGTGATGAGGTCTGGTTTTGATCTCACCTATAGCCAAATCATGTACTGTGTGTAGTAATTCTGTTATACCTTCGTTTGATCTCGCACTGGTGGTAACAACAGGTATTCCCAGATCTCGGGCAAGCGTTCTGTCGTCTATTTCTATATGGTGCCTTTTGGCTTCATCCATTAGGTTGACACACAAGACTACCTTATCGGTAATCTCCAGAATCTGTAAAGCCAGATTTAAGTTTCGCTCCAGTCTGCTGGCATCAACTACCACGATAGTGACATCGGGTTTACCAAACAGAATGTAATCTCGGGCAACCTCTTCGTCTTCGGAGGTTGATAATAAGGAATAAGTTCCCGGAAGGTCAACCAATTTGAATTTCTTATCTAAGAACGAAAAACTACCTTGAGCCGTAGTAACCGTTTTTCCCGGCCAGTTGCCCGTATGTTGGCGAAGTCCCGTAAGCGTATTGAATACCGTGCTTTTTCCCGTATTCGGATTTCCGGCAAGAGCTATCGTATAATCAAACGTGTCGGTTTTCTCTCCCATCTTTTTCAGATCGGAGTTTGTATTGTATTTGCATGTATTACAAGCGCTTGTCATTGTCAGTTAGTTTCTTTATTAATATACATTGTGCTTGCTCGTTTCGTAAGGCAATCAGTGTATTACGTAAACTATAAGCTACAGGATTACTTAATGGGCTGATGTTCTGAACGGTAATGATTGTTCCTCTCACAAAACCAAGATCGAGCAGGCGTCTTCTTATTTCACCTTTGCAGCTTTCTTCTATACCAACTATCTTTGCTTTCTCCCCGTAGATGAGTTCCGATAGTCTGGTTTCTATTTGTAAAGCTTCATTTCCCATTGTTCTCCTTCTTTATTTATAATGATTAGAATTGTAAAATTATAAAGTTAGATTAATAAAACAAATTTATTTGGCTCTTATTTTAATGTTGTTCGCTTTTTATATATATTTGTATCACAATGTCTCCAACCGAAGAAAATTATCTGAAGAATTTGTTTTATCTGGAAAATAAACTGGGTGAAGCTACTGTAAATGAGTTAAGCAAGTCATTAGATATCAAGATGTCTACAGTAAATAGCATGATGAAGAAGTTTGCTGAAAAAGGCTTGATTCATTACGAAAGCTATAAACCCTTGAAGTTAACTGAACTGGGGAGACAACAAGCTGCACTTATACTTCGCAAACACCGTCTGACCGAGATGTTTCTGTATGAACGTATGGGACTTGGCTGGGAAGAAGTTCATTCGATTGCTGAACAGATTGAACATATTGATTCGACTGTTTTTTTCGACAGGATGGACGAATTATTAAATCACCCGCATATAGATCCACACGGATCTCCTATTCCCGATAAAAAAGGAAATATACCGCAAATAGACTATCATAGATTAAGTGATTGCAAAATTGGTGAAACAGTTACCCTTTCGGCAGTTATAGATTCATCCGAAGATTTTCTCAACTTTCTGAGTAAACGCAGCTTAACATTGGGTGTGAAATTGACCATCGAATCTGTTGAAAATTTTGATGGAAGTATGACTGTTGACCATCAACAAAAAACATCGGAAGTTCTGAGTAAGTTTGTCTGTGACAGGCTGCTTGTCGTGAAATTGTAAACAAACATCATCTATATAAAGAATAAAACAGTCCGAAATCACTTCGGACTGTTTTGCTCTCATGATAAAGTGCATTCCCGTTATCGGGAAAAGTGTAATTGATTATTTTTCTACTTAACTAAAGAATAAAATTTATGGGTGTATTTTATAGTTGTAACAATCTATATTTGTTATACCTGCCAAAGCAATAAAAAGGTCTGCGGCCTTAAATAAAACTATTCAAACAAAAATAAGCTGTTTGATCTGGGTATACAATGTAAAATAATCCGGATAGATGTAATATTATCTCTTAGATGCTATTATGAGGTGGTGATATGTCTAATCCTATATTTAATATGTCAAAATCTATAGGTTTTTGAATGAATTTACATAGAAGGTTAGTGCTGTGATTAATATATTTGTGTTCTGCTTTTACCTGAATCTAAAAAATTAAACCGTATACTATTATGAGGCACTTGGCTTGTCCCCTTTTAAGAATTTGTTTCGTTAGTTTATTCCTTTTACTCGGCTTATCCATTTTTTCGCAGCAAAAGAAGATTGATTTGCAAGGAACGTGGCGTTTCGATATCGATGCACAGGATAAAGGACTTACCGAACGATGGTATTCCCGAATGCTGAGAGACGAAATAGTTCTGCCCGGTTCGATGACCGAGAACCGAAAAGGAGATGAAGTTACACTTCATACCGATTGGACAGCCAGTATTTATGATAGTTCTTTTTTCTTTAATCCAAGATTGGAAAAATACAGGAAACAGGATAATTTGAAACTTCCTTTCTGGTTAACTCCTCTTAAGTATTATGTTGGAGCAGCGTGGTATCAACGTGATGTAGTTATTCCAAATTCGTGGAAAGGAGAACGTATTATTTTGTTTTTGGAACGTCCTCATACCGAAACCATGCTTTGGATCAATGATAAAGAGGTCGGTATACGAAACTCGTTATCAGTACCCCATGTATTTGACGTAACGCCTTATCTTAAAATAGGTAAGAACACGATCAGTCTGCGGATTGATAACCGAACCAAAGAAATCAACGTAGGCAAAGACTCCCATAGTATAACCGACCAAACGCAAGGAAACTGGAATGGGGTAGTAGGTCGCTTAGAACTACAAGCCACACCTCAGACATATATCGAAGATATTCAGATCTTTCCCGATCTGAAAGCTAAGAAAGCAGTTGTTACTGTTTATATCGAAGGCAGCACTTCGGGCGAAATTTTACTTAAGGCAGAAAGTTTTAATGGAGACAAACGACATGTTGTAATACCTGTTAAGCAAAGTTTCAAACCTCAGGGAAAAGCTACTACTTTATCGATTGATCTACCAATGGGTGATGAGATGCAATTGTGGGATGAATTTAATCCTAATTTATATAGACTTACAGCGACCTTACAAACTAAAGCAGGCAAAGATGTACGACAAGTACAATTCGGGATGCGTGAGTTTACCATTCAAGATAAATATTTCTATATCAATGGTCGTAAAACCATGCTGAGGGGTACGGTCGAGAACTGTGTTTTTCCATTGACAGGTTATGCTCCCATGGATATAGAATCGTGGGAACGGGTATTTCGTATCTGCCGCCAATATGGTTTGAACCACATGCGGTTCCATTCGTTTTGTCCACCCGAAGCAGCTATGATAGCTGCCGATTTGGTTGGTTTCTATTTGCAACCCGAAGGACCTACATGGCCCAATCACGGATCGTCGTTAGGTAATGGCGAGCCAGTGGACAATTACTTGTGGGAAGAAGCCAAACGCATTGTTAAACAATATGGTAACTATCCATCTTTTGCCATGTTTGCCATTGGTAACGAACCTCGTGGACGTTGGGTAGCATGGGTAAGTAAATTTGTGGATTACTGGAAAGAAACCGATTCACGGCGAGTTTATACAGGTGCTTCTGTGGGGAATGGCTGGGCATGGCAACCCCGTAATCAGTTTCATGTAAAAGCAGGAGCAAGAGGTTTAACATGGTCAGACGAACGACCTGAATCTAATTCGGACTATCAGGCTCGTATTGATACCGTTAGACAGCCCTATGTATCGCACGAAACAGGACAGTGGTGTGTATTCCCCGATTTTACCGAGATTGACAGATATACAGGTGTGATGCGTGCCCGTAATTTCGAACTGTTCCGTCAAGATCTCAAAGACCGTAATATGGGCGATCTATCTGCTGCTTTTCTGAGAGCATCGGGCAAATTACAAGCTTTAGTCTATAAAAATGAAATAGAAAAAACATTGCGTACGTCTAACTATGCAGGATTTCAATTACTCAGTCTGAATGATTATTCGGGACAAGGAACTGCTCTAGTTGGTGTTCTAAATGCCTTCTGGGAAGATAAAGGATATATAAATAGTGAAGAGTTCCGTAAGTTTTGTGCACCAACGGTTTTACTTTCCCGTATGGATAAGTTTGTATTCGAAAATAACGAAACAGTGCAGGCTCGAATCGAAGTTTCGCATTTCGGAGAAAAGGAACTGAAACAAACTCCTGTTAATTGGACTATCAAAGATACTTATGGAAAAGTTATTCGAAAAGGACAGTTATCAGCCAAAGATATAGCTATAGGAAATTGTCAGAATTTAGGAACAATATCCTTTCCTTTAAATACCATTGATAAAGCTTCAAAGTTGAATCTCGAAGTGAATATTCCGTGTTCGGATATAACTAACAATTGGGATTTCTGGGTATATCCTGCCACTTTGCCGGAAGTGAATACTTCGGATATTTATATTACTCAAACAATAGATCCCAAAGCAAAAGATATTCTGAATAACGGAGGAAAAGTATTACTCTTATTGGCCGGAAAAGTAGAGCAGGGGAAAGATGTCGTACAATACATGACACCTGCTTTCTGGAATACATCGTGGTTTAAAATGCGTCCGCCACATACCGTTGGAACATTGATCCGAGATAATCACCCCATTTTTAAAAACTTCCCGACTGATTTTTATACAGGCTTGCAATGGTGGGAGCTGACAAATAAAGCTCAGACAATGGAAATGAATAGTTTTCCTGCTGACTTTCAACCTATCGTACAACCTATTGATACTTGGTTTATAAACCGTAAACTAGGTATGTTATTCGAGGCAAATGTGGGTAAAGGCAAGATCGTGGTTTGCAGTGCCGATATTCAATCCGATTTAGATAAACGCCCTGTAGCACGTCAACTCTATTATGCGATAACTAAATACATGACATCTGGATTTTTCTATCCTGAATCGGATTTAAACCTATCGGTTATAGAGGATTTTACGAAACTTGAAGGCGAGCGTATAAATACCCACACCCAAGATGCTCCCGATGAATTGAAAAATATAATACAATAATTGGTATCGTAGGGGCAGACCTATGTATCTGCTCGCTATTATTTAAAATAGAGAACATGAGGAAGAAACTTCTTACAGGACTATTATTAATAGCTTTTACTTTGGGACTCAATGCCCAAAAAGCAGACCCTTTTTTCGATCCGAAGGATTTGACAATTGTGGGTACTTATTATTATCCCGAACATTGGGACGAAAGCCAATGGGAGAGGGATTTGAAACAAATAAAAGACCTCGGATTCGACTTTGTACATTATGCCGAATTTGCATGGGCACAGCTCGAACCACAAGAAGGTGTTTATGATTTTGCCTGGTTAGACAAAGCCGTTGATCTGGCAGATAAAAACGGACTGAAAGTAATTATGTGTACTTCAACTGCCACACCGCCTGTGTGGTTGGTTCGGAAATATCCCGATGTATTGATAACTCGTGAAAATGGAACGAAGATGGATCATGGAGCACGTCAGCACCCATCGCCATCGAATACATTTTATAGAGAATACTCTCTGAAAATGATCGATAAACTGGCTCAGCATTTTGGCAACGATAAACGTATTATGGGTTGGCAGTTAGATAACGAACCTCGCCCTGTTGCTGATTATGGAGAAGATGCTCATAAAAGATTTCGCACATGGTTGAAAAACAAATATACCACTATTGCTGCTTTGAACAAAGCTTGGGGTACTAACTTCTGGAGTCAGGTGTATTCTGATTTTTCGGAGATAAATATTCCTCAGACTTCTCAAATGTTTATGAATACACATCAAATTCTGGATTATAACAGGTTTATAACCGATGAGATGGCTACATTTTTGGATGATCAGACCAAAACTATCCGAAAATACAGTATTCCCACACAATGGGTTACTACTAATTATATTCCCCTATATGAGGACGGACATTTACGAAAAAGCGACCAATTGGATTTCCATTCCTATACCCGTTATATGGTGTTTGGCGAAAATTATGGAATAGGGCGTAAAGGGTATCGCTTAGGACCTGTTGAACGTATTGCAAAAGCCAATGATTTCTTCCGTCCTATAGATGGTGTTTATGGCATTATGGAACTTCAGCCGGGGCAAGTAAACTGGGGTACGATAAACTCTCAACCTCTACCGGGAACTGTTCGTTTGTGGTTGTGGCATGTTTTTGCAGGAGGCAGTAAGTTTGCTTGTACGTATCGTTATCGTCAGCCCATTTATGGAACCGAACTATATCATTATGGTATTGTCGGATCGGATGGAGTAACACCAACTCCAAGTGGATTAGAATATTCTGCATTTATCAAAGAAATAGCATCGCTTCGAAAAGAATACAAGGCAGATGCTAAAAATCCCGAAGCTTACGAGAAAAGAAGAACCGCCATTCTCTACAATCACGAGAATACGTGGGAAATGGAACGCAACAAGCAAACAACAGAATGGAATACGGAAAAACACATAGATAAGTATTATAATGCTTTGAAAAACTTTGGTGCTCCTGTCGACTTCATTGACGAAAGAGCCGGATTCTCAAAATACAATGTGATTATTGCCCCTGCTTATGAAATGATCGATCCCGAATTGGTGCAACGATGGAAAGCCTATGCAGAGCAAGGCGGCAATCTTGTATTAACTGCCCGATCGGGGCATAAAACACGCAACGGACAACTCTTTGAAGCTAAGTTTGGAGAACTTATTTATCCATTGATAGGTGCTCAGATAGAGTTCTATGATCTTTTACAACCCACTACTCCCGATAATGTAATTTTTGAAGGAAAGCCTTATAGCTGGACTAGTTGGGGCGAAATCTTAAAGACTGATGCCGGAACCGAAACATGGGCTACGTATCAAGGTGATTTTTATGAAGGAAGTTCTTCTGTCATACATCATCGTCTAGGAAAAGGATCAGTAACGTATGTGGGTGTCGATTCTCAAAAGGGAGAATTGGAGAAAGATGTTTTGAAGAGGCTTTATTCACAATTAAACATTCCGATTCTTGATCTACCTGCCGGTTTACATATCGAATATCGCGATGGCTTTGGTATTGCAGTGAATTATGCCGATAAGACATTGAGTTTACCTTTGGCTGAAAACGTACAATACATTATTGGAGGAAAAGAAATACCCACGGCAGGTGTATCTGTCTGGAAAGAATGAAAGTAGGGGCGAAAAATAATTTGCCCAACAAAAATAAAAACATGAAAAATAAATTAGTTTTAGCAGTTCTTTTTATTCTGCTATGCAGTTTTAAATCTTCTGAACCTAAAATAAGAATTTTTATAGCAGGAGATTCTACAGCTCAGAGTTATAAGGAAGAAAAAGACGGTTTGATAAAAGGGTGGGGACAAATGCTTGAAAAATATTTCACGGATAATGTGCAGGTCGTTAATCATGCAATAGGAGGAAGAAGTACCAAAACCTTTATAAGCGAAGGGCGTTGGGATCGATTGCTGTTGGAAGTAAAAGCAGGCGATTATGTATTTATCCAATTTGGACATAATGATGCATCAACTCGTCCCGAAAGACATGCATCTTACGAAGATTATGAAAAGAATCTGCTGAAATTTATTCACGATGTAAGAGTTAAAGACGCTTATCCTGTATTATTGACCTCACTTGTGATGCGTACTTTTAAAGATGGTAATCTGGTTGATGATCGTTTGAAAGGCTATCCCGTTATTACCCGAAAAGTAGCCAGAGAACACGCCGTTCCCTTGATTGATATAAATTTAAAGACGCGTGATTTTATAACCATGTTAGGCGATTCGGCATCTATACCTTATTATCGTTGGGTGGAAGCAGGTGTAGACCATGCTAAACCTGATGGATTGAAAGATGACACTCACATGATGGATAAAGGAGCTACAAAGGTTGCTTCTTTTGTAGCCGAAGGCATAAGAGATTTGAACTTATATGGATTAAGTAAATATCTTAAAGCGGTGGAAGAATGAAAAATATTTTTTAACTTTGAATGCTTTAAGTATAAACAGCTAACCGATCTTTTTATGAAAAACAATTTATTGATCCTTTCTTTGCTTCTTTTTTTATTGTCTTCTTGTGAAGGAAATGAAGATAGTAAACAACCTGATTTTATTCAATTTGCTAAAAAAGAAATCAGTTTGGGTTATAAAGAAAGTAAAGATACTATAGAAATACAGACAAATACTTCTTGGGAAATAGAGAGTATGCCCGAATGGCTGACTGTAAGTAAACAAAAGGGAACACAGGAAGACACAAATGTTATTCTTTATATTCAACCGAATAGAAACGAAACAGTTCGAGAATTTGATCTGATTTTTAAGATCAAAGATAAAAAGCAAGCATTACATATCTATCAGGAGGCTAAGCCTAAACCCGAATATACTTTGCCCCGATTGGGATTCACTTCTTTAATTCGTCTCGTAAGTGGAACTTATTCCGAAACCGAACCTTTTGATCTGGAATTTGAATCGGATAAACTATTTATTAATTCATCCAATAAAGAACTGATATTTCTCGGGAGTCTTTTTGTCGGAAAACTGACTAATTACCCTAAATTGGATCGTGTGGAGACAGCAGGTTATGCATATAACCAGTTACCGATAATTATAGGAAATTTCATAAACTTTACCATAGAAGAAAATTATACACCCTCTTATGAAACTTATCAACAAATAGAAAAAGAAGGTGTAGATAATTTTAATTCTGATGCTAGTTTTCCTTTGAGAACTTCAGATGGAACATATTATTATTCTCGCCGTCATTTGCATTGTATAGGTCTCTATGAACTTGGAATTTCGTTGGAGAAATTATTAAACGGAAAATCCTATAAAGAAGAGTCGATGAAGCATGAATATGGATTAATATATCCTGTGTCAAATATTCGATTTAGTGCAGATATGGATCGCCCAAACCCACCTTTGCTGACCGAAAAGCTGAATGAAGATAAATTTGTTCCCATGAATCCGAATTATATTTCTGAAATTAAGTATGGTAACAATACTTTGCTTTTGGTTGAGTCCGATTTTGAAAAGGGAATAGTAAATTCTATACAATCGAAACTGAGTAAAAGTGAGCAGTTAAATGCCGAGGAGGTGACAAAAGCAGAACAAATGGATGCTTATTATATTTATATGGTTTCTGTCGGTGAATTCAAAGTGATCAAAGGCAACCTGATAGAGGTTATCAATCAGTTGAAAGATCCAAAAGCTGTAAAGATTCCGATTGTTCCTGTTTCTTTCTCTTTTTCGGACTATTACAACAATGGAGTAGGAGCTGTAAAATACAAGATACATGTACAATAAGCTTAGACCTCAATCCTCCACCGATTTGGGTTCTTCTTTTAGTTGACCGTATTTAGAAGGTGAACAGTTGTATTGAGCTTTAAAACATTTGCTGAAATAGAAAGGATCTTCGAATCCCACTTTATACGATATTTCGGATACCGTAAATTCTCCCGTAAGAAGCATTTCGGCAGCTTTTTTCAGTCTCTTTATCTTTATCAGTTCATTCGGTGAAAATCCTGTAATGCCTTTCACTTTTTTATAGAAAATAGTTCTGCGGAGTTTCGATAGTTCGGCAAACCGATCTACCGAAAATTCACTATTGGCTATATTTTGTTCTAAAATACGATCAATCATTTCGAAAAACTCCTTGTCTTTATCCGTTGCTGTAATGAGATTGCCATCCAATACATATTCG
Organism: Dysgonomonas sp. HDW5A; assembly: GCF_011299555.1. NCBI lineage: Bacteria > Pseudomonadati > Bacteroidota > Bacteroidia > Bacteroidales > Dysgonomonadaceae > Dysgonomonas > Dysgonomonas sp. HDW5A. The sequence goes on from NZ_CP049857.1 coordinate 2,649,566, forward strand.
TTTGAAAATCTTTTCTTTAACTGTTCCCGCTGCTCTATCAGTTTAAAGACTCTTGTAGTCAGGTATTTTATGCTGAACGGTTTCATAATATAGGCATCAGCACCGCTTTCGATACCTTCCAATTGATGTTCGATAGAAGAATGGGCAGTCAATAATATAATAGGAATATGACAAGTCTGAAACTCGTGCTTCAGTTGACGTGTCACCTCAAAGCCATCCATTTCGGGCATCATTACGTCGCAGATAATCAGGTCGGGATTGGTTTCAATTGCTTTTTGGAGTCCTTGTTTTCCGTTTTCAGCCGAATCAACCATAAAATATCTGCTGAATTCATCAATCAGAAAGTCACGTATGTCATCATTATCATCAATAATCAACATTTTATAATTGGAAAGCGTAGACTCGCTTATTTCAGGTAAAACAGGACTTATCTGTTCGGTAACGGTTTGATTTCTGTTGATTTCCTCATTAATAATATCAGGTATAGAAAGAGTTATAAAGTTTTCGCCTTTGTACACCTCTTTTGAAGTCGAAAATTCGACATTGAATATCGATCCTCCATTTGTATTGTTTTCGTACCAAATTTTACCCTTATGTGCCTCCACAAATTCTTTCACCAGAGATAAGCCGATGCCTGTTCCCGACGATGAAAAATTAATTTGCATAAACCTGCTGAATAAAAGATGCTGTTTATCTTTATCAATACCTATCCCATTGTCTTTGACCGAAATAGTACAAGTTTCATTTTTTTGATTGACGGTAATTGAAATTTCTACAACACCGTCTTTTGCTGTAAACTTAAATGCGTTCGAAAGCAGGTTATATATTATTTTATCGACTTTCCGGCGATCAATATACATCCTCAAAGATTCCGATTGAGTGTTGAGTGTATAAGTAATATTCTTGCGTTCGGCAATCTCCTGAAATCCCGAATAAATCTCCTGTATAAACTCTATCAAGTCTATCTCCTCCAAATCGAGAGTGAGAACATTATTTTGCAGTTTTCTAAACTCCAGCAATTGATCTATCAATCGGCTCAGAATATTAGAGTTCCGACCTAAAATAGCAAGCTGTTTTCTGATATTATCGGGGATATTAGTTTGGTCGTTCATATTTTCCATCGCTCCCTGAATGAGCGTTAAAGGAGTCCTGAATTCATGAGAAATATTGGTGAAGAAGCGTAACTTATGATTGGTCAGTTGCTTCTCTACCTGAACCGCATTGTTCAGTTTTCCGAATTTATAGATTAAACGGAAAGCAAAATACAACGCAACGATTAATAACAGGCTATAAAGAATATAGGCATAAGTAGATTTCCAGAAAGGAGGTGTAACCTCTACTTCTATCTGAGTAATTTTATCGCTCCACACACCATCGCTATTGGCACCCCGTACCTTAAATATATATTTTCCGGCAGGCAGATTTTTGTAAGTTGCACTATTGTCATGTTTGGGAGTACTCCATTTCTTATCGTAATTTTCGAGCATATATGAGTATAGGTTCTTTTCGGGTGAACGTAATGTAAGTGATGCAAATTGTATGGTGAATGTATTTTGCTTGTAGCTTAAATTTATTTTATCAGAAAAAGAAATTGATTTCTTTAAGGGGGAATTAGAATTCCCTACTTCAGCTTTCTGATCGTACAAAAAGAAGTTGGTGAAAGTTACAGGAGGTGTATTCTTTTCGGCAACAAAACTCTTCGGATTGAAAATGAGTAAACCATCGAGGCTTCCCCAAAACATATTTCCATTCAGGCACTTAAGATTCGCATTTTCATTAAAATGATTGCCATACGTGTTTTCCGAAAAATGGAAATTGGTAAATGAATTGTACTTTTTATCAAACTTCGAAATACCGTTTTCGCTACTGATCCACAATTGATGATTCTCATCCTCAAGAATCCCCGAAACAATATCTCCCGACAAGCCATTGGTGGTAGTGAAAAATTCAAACATACCTTCCCCATTAATATCTCCCAGATACTTGTTAAGTCCCCCTCCGGCAGTGCCTATCCAGATTTGCCCGTCTTCGTCTTCATAAATCGTTTTCACATCGTTGCTGCTTAACGTATTTTCCTTTTGAAGATTCAGTTTGTAGGCGATGAAATCCAAAGGATTAGCAATAATATTTTCGGGTTTGAATTTAATGATTCCGTCACTCGTTCCCACCCATATAAGACCTTTGCTGTCCTGATAAATGGTGCGTATATAACGCCTGTTACCTTCCTGATTGAATAACTGAATAAATGATGATGTGCTCTTATCTTCTTTCAACAGGTTGATACCTCCTCCAAACGAACCTACCCAAAGGCGGTTTTTATTATCTAACAATAGGCTGAATATCGAATTGTTACTGAGGCTGTTCGGATTACTCGGGTCATTCTTATAATGTGCTATTTGCTTAAAAGTTTTGGTGTCGAAAAGGTAAAGACCATTGCCTTTAGTACCTACCCACATACCTGCTTTTTTGTCTTCGGTTATGGTATACGGATTCAAATCCTCGTAAACATGTTTAATCGTTTTTATTTGATGGTCATATACATACAAGCTTCCGTTTTTTGTGCCTACCCAGATATTGTTGTTCGAATCTTCGTAAATCGTTTTTACACTGTTATTCTTACCGATCGATATTTTGTTTTCGGGTCTTATATACTGTATATCGTAATTGGGCTTTATGGCTTTTATTATGCCTGCATATTCGCTGCCTAACCATAGGTTGCCGAATTTGTCTTCGGTAATCGACAGTAAATAATCGGAGCTTAAGCTGTTTTCACCCAACTTATATTTGTAATTCTGAAGGTATTCGCTTTTAGGATCATAAGAAAACAAACCGTTTCCATAGGTGGTAATCCAGATAATGTCCTTCGAATCTATAAAAACATTGTATCGCTCTTCATCTATAATATTTATGATATTCTGAGGAATCAGTTGCAATTTTTTCACCTCACTATTTTGGATATTATAATACCATATATAGCCTGTATGATTAAATATCCAGATGTTTTGTTCCTTATCAATAATAAGCTGAATATTTCCTTTTAGATCGCTATCTTTTGCCCATCCGGGAGTTGTATATTCGCTGTTTCGGGTATTAAAAAACTGAATACCTGATGATTTGGTAACCACAAGCAACTGATCTATTTTGGTCTTAGCCATATCTGTAAGGATAGGCGAAGCTTGCATGCTTGTATTTGCTTCAAATACCTTTCTTTTTATATCATAAATCAATACACCTACCTGCTCTGTCGAAAAATATATTTTACCATTCGATTCTACCGCTTTCGTCGTATGATATACCGTATTTTTATTGAAGAAGCTTTCGGCTTTATCTTCACTGATTTTATACAATCCCGATTCACCGCCATACCATATTGAGCCTTTAGAGTCTTCGAACAAAAATCGTCCGTTTCTTTTATTATCAGACGGAATATCGGTAAGAAAGCTTTTAGACGTAAAGCCTTGTTTGGTCTTTCGTATTCTTAAACAACCATTTGTATTTCCCCATAGCCATATATCGCCGTTATTGGCTTCATAATAATAGGTGTAATACTGAGAGTTTTTCTCCTGAATATTCTGCTGATAATCAATAAACGATTCCGTGACGGGATCATAACAACAAAACACATTCTTGTAAGTTTTAATCCAGAGATACCCGTTTCTGTCCTCGAATAAGTTTTTAATCCGATGGTCTATCAATGATTTTGGATTTCCTATTTGCGGTTTGTAAGTCACAATCTGATATCCGTCGTATCGATTAAGTCCGTCTAAAGTTCCTGCCCAGATGAATCCTTTATTATCCTGTAATATATCCCTTACCGTATTTTGAGACAGTCCGTCTTTGGTAGTTATTTGAGAAAAATGAAGCTCGCTATTCTTCGCAGTTACCAAATGTGTAATAGCAAAAAAGAGCATGCTAATACATATGGTGATTATGTTATTCATAGTAACAGGTATTTTAAAGGTTTCGTATTCAAATTTAAAAGAAAAACTGACATGTGAATTAATAGTGTCAAATAATATAGTTGAATGGACAAATTTCCATGTTTTGTTTCGTTTTATGAAGATACTTTTGATGAACCTTAAATCTAAAAACACAATTACCATGAAACAATATGTGAGAACTTTTCCCAAAATATTGTCTGTGATACTCTTTATCCTCTCAGCAATCAGTAGTTCGGCGATGCCCACTCTGAAAGGAAATCAAAGGGTGAAATATAACTTTAATTCTCAGTGGCTTTTAAAAACAGGAGATGTTGAAGGCGGTCAAAAAGTCGATATTAACGATGCTTCATGGAGTAAAATCACATTGCCCAGAGCTTTTAATGAAGACGATGCTTTTAAACTGCCCATTGAAGATCATACAACCGGTATTGTGTGGTATCGAAAGCATTTTAAACTACCAGCAAAAGATAAAGGAAAGAAAATATTCCTAGAATTTGAAGGTATTCGTTTTGCAGGAGAATTCTACTTAAATGGCAAGCAGATAAGTATACACGAAAATGGCGTGATGGCTTTCGGTTTTGACATTACTGACGATGTTTTTTTCGGGAACAAAGAAAATGTTTTAGCTGTCCGCATTGATAATTCGTGGAAATATGCCGAGCGTGCCACAGGTACTACTTATCAGTGGAATAATATAAATTTCAATGCAAACTACGGAGGTATTCCCAAGAACGTCTTTCTACATGTGACAGATAAAGTATATCAGACTCTTCCTCTGTATAGTAATCTCAAAACTACAGGAACATATATTTATGCACGAGAAATAAACATTAGCAAAAAAAACGCTCAGGTATTTGCAGAATCGGAAGTCAGGAATGAATATTCGGTAGATAAAGCAGTCAGCTTCGAAATGCAGATAGAAGACATGAACGGTCATGTGATAAAAAAGATTAAATCATCGTCCATTGACTTAAAAGCAGGAGAAACCAAAACTATTGGAGTGAATAGTTTGGTTGATAATCTTGAATTTTGGAGTTGGGGATATGGCTATTTATACAATGTATATACAACTCTCTATGTAGACAATATTCCCGTAGATGTGGTGAAAACGAGAACAGGTTTTCGTAAAACCGCTTTCAGAAATGGAATGGTAGAGCTAAACGATCGTGTTTTGCAAATGAAAGGCTATGCCCAGCGTACCAGTAACGAATGGCCTGCCGTGGGTATGTCTGTACCTGCTTGGCTGAGCGATTTCAGCAATCGGTTGATTGTCGAAGGCAATGGTAATTTGGTTCGATGGATGCACGTAACCCCGTGGAAACAGGATGTAGAATCGTGTGACAGAGTGGGGCTTATACAAGCTATGCCTGCCGGAGATGCCGAAAAAGATGTTACAGGCAGACAGTGGAAGCAACGTGTTGAGCTGATGCGAGATGCCATTATTTACAATCGCAACAATCCGAGTATTCTTTTCTATGAATCGGGCAATGAATCTATCAGCGAGGAACATATGGCAGGCATGAAGGCTGTAAGAGATCGTTACGATCCTTATGGAGGACGTGCCATCGGTTCACGTGAAATGTTGGACAGTAAGATTGCAGAGTATGGAGGCGAAATGCTTTACATAAATAAAAGTGCCCATATACCCATGTGGGCAACAGAGTATTGCAGAGATGAGGCACTCCGTAAATATTGGGATGAATTTACTCCCCCTTATCACAAAAATGGCGATGGTCCTTTGCATAAAGGGCAGGACGCAAGTGCGTATAATCACAATCAGGATTCGTTTGCAAAAGAAACAGTTGCTCGTTGGTACGACTATTTCAGAGTACGTCCCGGAAGAGGGAAGCGTGTAAGTTCGGGAGGTACAAATATTATCTTTTCGGATTCCAATACCCATTATCGGGGTGCTGAAAATTACAGGCGAAGCGGCGAAGTCGATGCCATGCGTATTCCTAAGGATGCTTTCTATGCCCATCGGGTGATGTGGGATGGATGGGTAGATGTCGAAAACCATCGCACTCATATTGTCGGACATTGGAATTATACGCCTCAAACCGTAAAAGATGTGTTTGTAGTATCGTCGGGCGATCAGGTCGAATTATTTATTAACGGGCAATCGCAAGGGATGGGCGAACGGAGCTATCAGTTTTTATTTACATTTAAAAATATACAATGGCAGGCAGGCAAAATTGAAGCTATAAGTTATGACAATAATAAAACGATATTAAGCAGAAGCGAAATAAAAACGGCAGGAGATCCTGTCGCTTTGAAAATGAAAGTAATGCACGCCCCCGATGGATTTAAAGCAGATGGTGCAGACTTGGCACTGATTGAAGTCGAAACAATTGATAAAGACGGAAACCGTTGTCCCACCTCCGAAGTATTGGCTTCTTTCTCACTTTCGGGAGCTGCCGAATGGCGTGGAGGCATTGCACAAGGCAAAGATAATTATATATTATCTAAAGAATTACCTCTCGAAGCAGGAGTCAATCGTGTATTAGTAAGATCAACTAACACTTCGGGAAAAATTACATTGACAGCATCGGCGAAAGGCTTGAAACCGGCTACCGTTTCTTTCGAATCTATTCCCTTTAAACAAAAAGACGGACTTGCAGAATATATCAGTGGCGAATATCAACCCTCTAATTTAGAGAGAGGTAAAACTCCTGTAGGAGCGTCTTTTAAACCTTCCAGACAAAGTATCGATATTGTTGCAGCAACCGCAGGCAGCAACGAAGATAAAGCAAAGCTCAGCTACGATGATAACGAACTCTCGGAATGGACTAACGATGGAAATATCCGTACAGGATGGATAAAATACGAATTGGAACGGGATGCAACCATATCTGAAATAGAACTCAAACTCACAGGATGGAGAATGCGCAGTTATCCGATCATTATTACCGTTGATGATGTTGAAGTTTACAGAGGCGACACCGAAAAGAGCCTGGGTTACATTTCTATTCCCATAAAACCGACAAGAGGACGCTTTGTTAAGATTCAGCTAATGGGGCAAAGCAGCGATGAGGACGCTTTTGGCGGTATTGTGGAAGTTACGGGAACAAAAGAGCTCGATTTGTATAAAGATCCTAAAGCCTTAGATGCTAAAGGACAGCTCCGTATTGTAGAGGCTGAGATTTATGAAGCCCTATAAATGATCCTAAAGTCTTATTTTCTATGCTTCTGTACAAAAATACATTTGTGCCGATAGTCTTGTAGCCTACTTTCGTCGATGATTTAATAAATATAAACACAAGAGCCATGAAAAATTAAACAAACCTTAATTCCCGATCACAGAATCGGAAGAGAAAAACCTGATCTAAGAATTACTTAAATTAAAAATCCATGAGAAATAAACTAAAAACGAATCAATGTCTTGTATTCAAAACAAGATACATGTTTTTGACGATGATCTTTTTGCTTTTGTCTGTTGTTTCGTATGCACAACAGAAAACAATCAAAGGATCTGTTTATGATGAAAATAACGAGCCTATAATCGGAGCTTCGGTTAGTGTAAAGGGTACTTCGGTAGGAACAATAACCGATCTGGATGGATTATTTTCGATCCAGGCAAATGCCTCCGATGTTTTGGATGTTGCTTATATAGGGTATATCAAACAATCGATTCCGGTAAGTGGACAGTCACAAATAAAAGTGATACTTAAAGAGGATGCTAAATTACTCGATGAAGTAGTGGTAGTAGGATATGGTATTATGAAAAAGAGTGACGTTACGGGTGCAATGGTAAATGTGAGTTCCGAAGATATACGGAAACTACCTGTGGCAAATGCCTTGCAAGCTATGCAGGGGCGTGCAGCTGGTGTGGATATAACTTCTAACGAACGCCCCGGAGAACTGGGTAAAATACTAATTCGTGGTAGCCGTTCTTTGAATGCAAGTAATTCGCCTCTGTATGTAGTGGATGGAATTCCTCTTGCATCAGGAGGTATCGAAGCACTGAACCCTCTCGATATAGAATCAATAGATGTACTCAAAGATGCTTCGGCAACAGCCGTATTCGGTTCAAAAGGAGCCAATGGAGTTGTTTTGGTAACGACCAAAAGAGGTAAAAGCGGTAAAATGACTTTGGACTATTCGGGAATAGTAACTTTTGAAAATATGTATGATCGGACAACGATGATGAATTCTCCACAATATGTAGAATTCCGTCGCGATGCTTTCCGCCGTGCGGCAAAAAATACGTATCCCGAAACTCCTACTATTGAGGCTGACAAAGCAATATTCGGGCAAGACCCGATTGCATGGGCAAATATCGAAAAAGGATGGGCTAACGGAACTTATCACGGAAGTTTGATACCTACTACCGATTGGACAGATATGGTATTAAGAACCGGATTGACTCACGAGCATACCTTAAGTGCAAGTGGTGGTACCGATAAAATGAGAACACACACTTCTTTTGGATACCTGAATCAGGAAGGAACCCAAAAAGGACAGGATTTTGAGCGTTACAATGTCAAAATAAGTACCGATGTAAATCCGACCAAGTGGTTTTCGTTAGGAGCTTCTATTACAGGTACATGGAGCGTGCAGAATTACGGCTACTCAACATCTAATGCAACCGGTCCCGGTAACTTGTATTTTGCCGCTCAGGCCATGTTGCCCTATGCAGTACCTTTTGATGAAAACGGTAACCGTATCAATATGCCGGGTGGTGATGTTAATATCTTAAACCCGATAGGTGACGATAAATATGTGATAAACGAACGTACAACTTTACGTACTCTGGGAAGTTTTTATGCCGAGATTAAGTTTATGGAAGGATTGCGTTATCGCATCAATTTCGGTCCCGATTTTTATAATTTCAGAAACGGGCGTTTTATGGATGAAAGATCCTCTAACAGAGGTGCAGGAGAACCCGGTTCTACCAATTATGCACAATTGAATAAAACACAACGACTATCGTGGACATTAGATAACTTAATCTATTATGATAAAACATTTAATAAAGAACACAATCTGGGAATAACCTTGTTGCAAAGTTCTTCTAAGTTTCATGAAGAAACTTCGACCATGACAGCCAGTAATCTTCCTTGGAATAGTCAGCTATGGAATCAGTTGAACTCAGTTAGTGCACTCGATGCATTCGGATCGGGTTTGGTAGAAACTCAATTGTTGTCCTATATGGCTCGTGCCAATTACAGTTTTAACAGTAAATATATGTTGACTGCATCGGCTCGTTGGGATGGAGCATCTCAGTTGGCAGAAGGTAATAAATGGGACTTTTTTCCATCGGCTGCCATTGGCTGGCGTTTGGATGAAGAACAATTCCTTAAAAACCAGACATGGATCAATCAAATGAAATTGCGTTTAGGCGTTGGTTCTACGGGTAACTCTGCGATCTCTGCTTATCAGACTAAAGGGGGAATAGAAACTCTTTATTATACATGGGGAGCATTGGTTGCTCCGGGGTATGTTCAGTCCGATCCTTCCATGAAAGACCCTATTGTGATGCCCGATAAAAATCTAGGATGGGAACGTACTACCCAATGGAATCTTGGACTTGATTTTAGTTTCTTTAATAACCGTCTTACCGGTAATTTAGACCTTTATACATCTACCACCAGCGATTTGTTGATGCAAAGAGACATTCCATCCGTAACGGGATATACGCGTGTGTGGACAAATATAGGTAAGACTTCTAATAAGGGGATTGACTTGACATTGAACTCGGTAAATATCGAAACCAAAGATTTTTCATGGTCTACAAACTTGAATTTTTCGGCTAATAAAGATAAAATAGTAGAGTTGGCAAATGGAAAAGAAGACATTCTTGCTAACAACTGGTTTATCGGACAACGTTTAGGTGTTTTTTATGACTATGAGAAAGATCGGATCTGGCAAAATACGCCTGAAGATTTAGCTGAAATGGAGAAATTCAATGCAAACGGGCATGCTTTCAAACCCGGTAGTATAAAGGTTGTAGATCAGAATGGCGATTACAAGATTGATGCCAATAACGACCGTAAGATTGTAGGACAAAAAAATCCGAGCTGGACAGCAGGTCTTGTAAATACTTTTACATATAAAAACTGGGAACTATCATTCTTTATCTTCTCCCGTTGGAATTTCATGATGGAAACCGGAGCCGAATCTCTGCAAGGGCGATTTGCTCAACGTCTCTTAGATTATTGGACACCTACAAACCCTACCAATGATTATCCTGCTCCTAATTACGACAGAGCATCCGGTGATGAATTCAAAAGTTCGATGAATTATCAGGACGGTTCGTTTATCAAACTGCGTAATATTTCATTAGGATATCTATTCCCCAAACAAACCTTATCAAACTTGGGCGTAACTAATTTGAAGCTGTTTGCACAATTCAGAAACCCGGGATTATTATACTCTAAAATCGATTGGATTGATCCCGATTTAGGAGGCTCCACTTTCAATAGAGGAATAATCTTCGGTGTGAATATCGGATTCTAAAACAAACAAGGTCTCAGACCTTTTTACTTAAAAGAGAAAAGCATGAAAAATATAAAAAATATAGTATACTGTTGCATAATCGCAACATCTACGGTTGTTCTGATGCCGTCTTGCTCCGATTTTTTGGATGAAGAGTTAACAACATCATTGAGTTTGCAGTCTTTTGAAACCCCCGAAGGTTTAGACGGACTTTCAACAGGAATGTATCAGGGACTCAGATTTCACTTTAATTATAATTGGGCTTACGCTACCACCAATTACGGTACTGACGAATTTTCGGTCGGAGGAGACCGTTCGGAGCAGATGTGGAACACATACGATGCCAGTTTAAATTCGTTGAATGCATATGCTGCTAATGTCTGGGACAATATGTACAGCAATATAGCCAGTGCTAATATTCTGATAAAAAACGTGCCTCTATATTACGGAAATCTACCCAATCGGGATACACGTTTAGGAGAAGGGCATTTTATGAGAGCTTTCGATTATTTTAAGCTGGTGAGGCAGTTTGGCGGAGTACCTCTCAAACTGGAACCTTCTGTGACTGTCGAATTTGAATTTGGCAGAAATACAGCACCCGAGGTCTTCGAACAAATTATTAAGGATTTTACCGAAGCTTATAATTTATTGCCCGCTACACCTGCCCAACAAGGTCGTCTTACTAAATGGGCGGCAGCTCACTTTTTAGCAAAAGCTTATCTTACCCGTGCCAGCGAGCTTTACAGCGATTGGAATTCGGCAACAAAAAATGAGGATCTAGACAATGCCATCAAATATGCAGATATAGTAATCAATAGTGGAAAACATTCGTTAGCTAAAGATTTCCGCGAATTGTGGAATTATACAACAGTGAACGGTGCAAATGAAAAACTACCTGAGATTATTCTGGCAGCAGAGTTCTCCAATAATACGGCTACACAGGGACGTTATGGAAATCAAGTGCATCTGTACTATCCTTCGATTTATCAAAACTTGGCAGGAATGCAACGCGATATTCCCGGAGGTCGTGAATTTCAGAGGATGAGAACTACCGATTACTCCATGGATGTGTTTGACCGGGTGAACGATTCTCGATTCTGGAAATCGTTTAAAACCAGTTATTCTTGTAATAAGCCGGCAAGTGCTCCGGTTTGGGAGGCTAAATATGCACCTAAGCCCGAACTTGTAGGAAAACCTCGTTTTGCAGGAGGGCAGCAATCGATTCTGTATATCGTAAATAATGCAGGAGACAAAAGGTATACAGAAGAAAGCATTAAATACCGTGCCCCACACATGTTTGTACGTTATTTCGATGGAGACTCCCCCAATTTAATGAGCGAACATGGCAATTATACAACAAGCCGCTATGTGACAATGAGCAAATTTTTAGATGGATCGCGTATCTCAGTAGCATCACAGTTTGGTTGTCGCGATGGAATTTTAGCTCGTTTGGCCGAAACCTATCTTATTGCAGCCGAAGCCTATGGACGCAACGGTCAATACGATGCGGCATTACCTTATATCAATGCAGTGAGAGACAGAGCAGCTTATAAAGAGGGTGAAGACCGAACCGTTTACTCGGATGGAGGAGCAGCCTATAAGAATAATGCCGTAGCTAACGCAGCACAGTATACATCTTATTCGGAAATAAATTCTTACTATGAGTCTAATAACATACCGGTAACAACTACGGCTTCATTATCGGCACTGCATCTGAATAGTACAACTGATATATTTAATTCGACAAAAGAATTTTATACAGAAGTCGGAGCATCTTCACAAGCCGAAAAATTCCTTCACTTTATCTTGAACGAAAGATCAAGAGAGCTTGTCGGAGAATTGTTGCGTTGGGAAGATCTCTCAAGAACAAAGACACTGGTTACAAGAGCTAAAGTCTTTAACGACGATACAAACCCGAAAGAAGGTGTACATTATCTTCGTCCTATACCTCAATCGTTTTTGGATGCTATTCATAAGAATGGAAAGCCGTTGAGCGGAGAAGAAAAACAAGCCATGCAAAATCCCGGTTATTAAGTAGATAAAATATTTATTCTTATATTTTGCTAAACCAATAGACCGGTTTGCAATCTTGAAAATCTCAGGCAAGACTAAGTCCGAAAATTATAAGAGGGCTTAGTTTTGTCTTTTACCAAGAAAAAATCGAAATACCTGAAAATATGAAAAATAATAAATTACTATACCTTGTTGTATGTTTGTTTCTCATGGTTTCTACATTATCAGTTTCGGCACAGCCCAATTATGATTTTACAAAACTTAAACGGGAGAAGCTCAATAGAGGATTGGTTGTTGTGAAAAAAGATAATCAAACAAATTTCCTGAGTTGGCGTTATCTTTCGTCCGATCCTATGGATATATCTTTTAATATCTATCGAAACGGAACTAAAATAAATGATAAACCAATAACCGAAGGGACTTTCTTTGAAGACAAAACAGCTTCTGGCAGTGAGCAAACTTATGTAATAAAATCATTTGCAAAAGGCATTGAGAAAGAAGAACAAAAATATACCCTTCCTGCAAATGCCCCTGTGGGTTATGTAAATATTCCACTTGATAAACCTAAAGATGGGGTTACTCCCGATGGACAAGCCTATACTTATTCGCCCAACGATGCCAGTATCGGTGATGTAGATGGTGACGGCGAATATGAAATTATCCTGAAATGGGATCCATCTAATGCGCATGATAATTCACACAAGGGTTATACAGGAAATGTATTTATTGATTGCTATAAACTGAACGGAACTAAACTCTGGCGAATAGATCTCGGTAAAAATATCCGTGCAGGAGCACATTATACGCAGTTTATGGTATATGATCTGGATGGGGATAACAAAGCCGAAATAGTAATGAAAACCGCCGATGGTTCGGTTGACGGATCGGGTAATATTATAGGAGATGCAAAGTTGGACTTTCGAAATTCAGATGGTTTTATTCTATCGGGAAATGAGTACTTGACCATCTTCAATGGTGAGACAGGCAAGGCGATGGAAACCCTTCCTTACGATCCGCCCAGAGGTGAGTTAATGAGTTGGGGCGACGATAAAGGAAATCGTATGGATCGGTATTTGGCGGCTATTGCCTATCTCGATGGCGAGCATCCAAGTGTAGTCATGTGTAGAGGCTATTATACCCGAACAGTATTAGTAGCCTACGATTGGCGTAACGGAAAACTAACGAAACGCTGGACTTTCGATTCGAATACTCCCGGTAATGAGTCGTATGCAGGACAGGGAAACCACAACCTCAGAGTAGGTGATGTGGATGGAGACGGTTGCGACGAAATTATATACGGATCGTGTGCCATAGATCACGATGGGACAGGTCTGTATAATACTAAATTAGGACACGGTGATGCTATTCATCTGACCGTTTTCGACCCGAAAAGGGGAGGATTACAAGTTTGGGATTGCCACGAAAATAAACGGGATGGTTCTACTTACCGTGATGCACGAACAGGCGAAATACTGTTTCAGGTATCTTCATCTACGGATGTAGGTCGATGTATGGCAGCCGATATCGACCCTAATTATCCCGGAGTTGAAATGTGGTCGTGGGAGTCCAAAGGCATCCGGAATATAAAAGGCGAGGTGATTGATACCGCTATGCAAGACATATCGGTAAATATGGCTTGTTGGTGGGATGGAGATTTACTTCGTGAGTTGCTCGATAAAAACAAAATAACAAAATACGATTATAAGAACGGCGGATTTCAAACACTGCTTACTGCCGAGGGATGCGTTTCGAACAATGGAACAAAAGCTACTCCAGCCATACAAGGCGATATTGTGGGCGATTGGCGTGAAGAGGTTTTATTGAGAACCGAAGATAATAACAACCTGAGATTGTATGTGTCAACATATCCTACCGAATATCGTTTCCATACATTCTTGGAAGACCCGATTTACAGGATAAGTATGGCTACTCAAAACGTAGCCTATAATCAGCCTACGCAACCCGGATTTTATATGGGTGCTGATCTGGGTAAGATATTTCCCGAAAAAGAACTTGTAACCGATGCTACCGAACTGTTATTGGATGCAGGGATGAATTATGACAGTTACTTGTGGTCGATAGGTGGAGAGAGTCGCAGTAGGTTGGTAACATCAAAAGATATTCCCCTGAGAAAGCGTACACTTATACAATTAGTCGTTACTTATCGAGGCTATCAATTTTCAGATTCTGTGTATGTAACCTTAGGTGCAAAAACAAAATAGAAGCCTTAAATTCTATGTAATTGAATAATTTTCCATGTTTCGGAAAGTATGGAAATCCTTATTTTGCAATAAATATACGAAGACCATGAAATACACTTTGAATATATTCTCGCTTTTAGTTTTCCTATTGATAAGTGGAGTCCTTTCCGCTCAGAAAAAAGAGGATAAAATAAACGATTCTACTACACCTTTGCATCTATTGGCTTCCGATTATAAAGTTCCTTACGGGATGATCTCAAAAGATGAAGTAAAGAAATCGTTAGATAGAGTTTTGTCTTATCTTGAGGTATCCACTCCCACCAATGTAATCGACAAGAAAACAAGGAAAGTAATTACCGATTATTCAAAAATGGATAGCAACTCCGAACTCGAAAAAGGTGCTTTCCGTTTGGCAAGTTACGAGTGGGGAGTTACTTATTCGGGGATGCTCGAAATGGCTGCCGCCTCAGGAGATAAACGCTATTTTGACTATGTGAACGACAGGTTTAAATTTCTGTCGGATGTTGCACCTCATTTCAAGAAACTGATGGACGATTACGGTGTGATTGATCCTCAGATGAAACAAATGCTCACACCTCATGCTCTGGATGATGCAGGGGCAATGTGTGCTTCAATGATTAAGTTGGAGCAAACTAAATCCGAATATAACCTTCGTCCGCTTATCGACAATTATATCAACTATATCATGTATAGCGAATACCGTCTCTATGATGGTACATTTGCCCGTAAACGCCCACAAATGAATACCCTTTGGCTCGACGATATGTATATGAGTATTCCTGCTCTTGCTCAAATGGGTAAGCTCACAGGCGAAAGTAAATATTACAATGAGGCGGTAAAGCAGATACTTCAGTTTTCGAAACGAATGTTTGTTAAAGAGAAAGGCTTATATATGCACGGTTGGGTGGAATCGTCCGAAGAGCACCCCGCCTTCCATTGGGGAAGGGCAAACGGATGGGCACTGCTCACCATGGTTGAGGTATTGGATGTATTGCCCGCTAATCATCCCGAACGATCAAAAGTATTGACTCAATTAAAAGAGCATATAAAAGGCTTGACATCCTATCAATCGGGAGACGGCTTCTGGCATCAATTGATAGATCGGAACGATTCGTACCCCGAAACATCGGCAACGGCTATTTATGCCTATTGTATTGCCCGAGCCGTCAACAAAGGGTGGATCGATGCCATCGCTTATGCGCCTGTAGCCAATCTGGCTTGGCATGCCGTGTCTACCCAAATAAACAGCGAAGGGCAGGTCGAAGGTACTTGTGTGGGCACGGGTATGGCTTTCGATCCTGCATTTTATTACTATCGTCCTGTAAACGTATACGCTGCACATGGTTATGGGCCTGTATTATTGGCAGGAGCTGAGATTATCAATTTATTGAATAATTTCTATCCCAAAATGAACGACAGTGCAGTGCAATATTACTCAGAAAAACAAAATACCACTGCTCCCATTTTCAGTGTGAGTGATCCTTCACGTCCGCAGGACATAGTATCGGGTAGTTCACGTAAAAATGCAACAGCACCCGTTTTATTTCTGATTGGAGACTCTACCGTTAAAAATGGAAAAGGAAACGGCGATAACGATCAATGGGGATGGGGAAGCTTCTTCGAACAATTCTTCGATACAACAAAAGTATCTGTAGAGAACCATGCTTTAGGCGGAAGAAGCAGCCGTACATTTTTTACTGAAGGATTGTGGGATAAAGTATTGCCGGGTATTCAGGCAGGAGATTATCTGTTTATACAATTCGGACATAACGATGGAGGTTCGTTAAATACAGGTCGTGCCAGAGCCTCGCTGAAAGGTATTGGCAATGAATCGGAAACCGTAATAATGGAACGTAACGGAGGTGCAGAAACTGTTTATACATTCGGTCACTACCTGCGTATTTATATCCGTCAGGCAAAAGCTAAAGGAGCTTATCCGGTTGTATTGTCACCTACACCCGGAAATCATTGGACAGATGGCAAGCTGAACCGTATGACCGAAACATATACCAAATGGGCAAAAGAAGTTGCAGCACAGGAGAATGTCCCTTTTATCGATCTGAATGACCTGACAGCACAAAAATGCGATGCTTTAGGTCAGGGCAAAGTAAAGGAACTCTATAAAGACAATGTACACACTACTCGTGATGGAGCTTTGATGAACGGGCAATCGGTTGTTGACGGACTGCTGGCTTTACCCGATTTCAGGCTTCAAAAATATATTATTAGAAAATAACAATCTTATACAATAGTGGCTATGAAAAGAGAAGCATTTAAAATGTACTTAAAGCCGGGAAAAGAGGCTGAATACGAAAAACGTCACAACGAAATATGGGATGAATTAAAATCTCTTCTAAAAGAAGCAGGTATCAGCGATTACAGTATCTTTTGGGACGAAGAAACCAATGTCCTCTATGCTTCTCAAAAGGTGGAGGGAGGTTCTTCTCAATCGTTGGGAGAAAATCCTGTTGTTCAGAAATGGTGGGCATATATGGCAGATATTATGGAAACCAATCCCGATAATTCGCCTGTGTCGAAATCTTTGAAAGAAGTTTTTTATTTGAAATAAGTAATAGAAAATATGAAATCAGCCCTTATAATAGTTCTGTGTTTATTAGGAATAGTAAGTACTAATATGGCGGTAGATTACAAATTTAATCTGACAAAAGATAAACACCAGAAAGGTTTTACTACTATTGCTCCGGATCATATGTATATTGCAGGCGGTTATGGCTACGATTTAGGAACACATCCGAATGATGGAAAGCCGTTTTTTTTCTCGGTAGATGTACCTGAGGGTAACTATTTGGTGAGAGTGGTATTGGGAAGTAAAGATGCTTCAAGTAATACAACTGTAAAAGCCGAATCTCGTAGATTGATGCTCAAAAATATAGAGACAAAAAAAGGTGAATTTATCACACATGAGTTTGCTGTAAATATCCGTAATACAAAGATCTCGGAAACCGAATCGGTTAAGATAAAACCCCGTGAAATAGGCAAACTTATTTGGGATAATAAGTTGACTCTCGAATTTAATGGCGACAATCCATCGGTACAAAGTATTGAAATAAAATCGGCAGATAACTTGGTAACATTGTTCTTAGCCGGAAACTCAACTGTTGTTGATGAAGCCAACGAACCTTGGTGCGGATGGGGACAGATGTTTCCGCTTTTCTTTACATCCAAAGTGGCTATTGCCAATTATGCCGAATCGGGTGAGGCGGCAAATACGTTTGTTTCGTCTAAACGTTTCGCCAAACTATTAACCAAGATAAAGAAAGGTGACTATCTGTTTATAGAGTTTGGACATAACGATCAAAAACAAAAAGGCGAGGGTAAAGGCCCCTACACAAGCTACAAAAGTGACTTGAAATACTTGGTAGATGAAGCTCGTAAAAAAGGTGCAAACCCTGTACTGGTAACATCTATGCACCGCCGAAGTTTTGATGAAAAGGGAAAAGTAATCAATACGCACGGCGAATATCCTAATGCTGTCCGTTTATTAGCTAAAGAAGAAAATGTGCTTTTGATCAATCTCAATAATATGAGTAAAGATCTGTACGAAGCATGGGGAGTAGAAGGTTCTAAAAAGGCATTTGTACATTATGCAGCCGGAACATTTCCCGATCAGGAAAAAGCTTTGGAAGACAATACACACTTCAATCCCTATGGAGGCTATCAGATAGCCCGTTGTATAGTCAGTGGTATAATTGAAGCGAATTTACCCATCCAAAAATACATTAAAAAGGAATATCGAAATTATAATCCGGCTCATCCCGATGCGTTCGAGACATTTCATATTCCATTGACACCTTTTTCTTCGACAATTAAACCCGATGGAAATTAAAGCTATAGTGTTTATGCTGAATTAATAAACAGGTCTGTGACCTTAAACTTATAATATCTATATGAAAAGACGACTATTAACTGTATGTGGGATTCTTTCGTTAACGTTTGTAACGGTATTTTCTCAACAACGTACTGATGAAGAATGCATAAGGGCGGTAGCCGATAATATATTGAAAGAGCCTGTCTCTCAATTTGTAGGAGTGAAAACAGGTAAAACATACAACAGCACCAAAGAAATACCTAAAGGCGAAGATGTGAGGTTTAAAAGCCCGCTTTCCGAATGGCATTATTCGAATGGAGTGTTGGATATGAGTATGATAAATCTGGGCGAGTATCTCAATGACCCCAAATATATCAACTATGCAAAGAATCATGTCGCATTTGGATTTGCCAATTACGAGTATTTTAAAAATACATTCCGTAACGACCGAAAGCATTGGCACTGGCCTTTCGGTCAGCTTTGGAATATGAAAGAACTGGACGATTGCGGAGCAATGGGAGCTGCCGTTATTGAAGTATATAAGTACGATTCGAAGAAGCAATATAAAGACTACTTTGAAGCAGCAGGAAAACATATCATGCAGGATCAAACCCGTTTGAGCGACGGTACATTGTGCCGTACATTTCCCCGTGAAATGACCGTGTGGGCGGATGATGTATACATGAGTGTTTCGTTTCTGGCTCAAATGGGAAAACAGACAGGTAATAAGAAATACTTTGATGAAGCAACCCGTCAGATTATTAATATTTCAGATTACTTGTGGTGTCCCGACAAACAACTGTTTTATCATTGTTTTTATACCGACCTCAATCGTAATGGAGTAGCATTCTGGGGACGGGCAAACGGTTGGATTACCGTGTCGTTAGTTCGTCTTTTAGGCGTGTTACCAAAGGATTATGCAAGTAGGAAACAGTTAATCGATCTACTCGAAAAACAAATTGTTGGTGCATCACGCTATCAGAACGAAAACGGTATGTGGAATCAGTTATTGGATAAACCCGAATCATACGACGAGTCGTCGGTAACAGCCATGTATGTGTACGGTATTGCCAAAGCAATCAACGAAGGTTGGTTCGATGATACCTATATGAGAATAGCCCAACTGGGGTGGAATGCATTGAAAAAAGACCAGATAACCGAAAACGGACACTTTAAGAATGTATGTGTGGGAACAGGTATCACCGATGATCTGCCCTTTTATTACAGCCGTCCTGTAGGTGAAAATGAAAAACACGGACTTGGTTTGATTATTGATGCAGGTGTTGAGATTCTGAAACTAAATAAGAGAAATAAGAAATAATAGATATGAAGAAAATTATCAGTCTTCTGTTTCTTATTTATCTGATGATACCTACGGTAGGGGCATTTACTGTAGAGCCTGATCTCTCGTGGAAAAAAAAGGTGGGAGCCAGACAATACCCTAAAAATACAAAGATTTTTAAGGTGTCTGATTATGGAGCAATAGCAGATGGGACAACTTTGAATACAAAAGCCATCCAAAAAGCGATAGATGCCTGTGTTTCGTCAGGAGGAGGAATTGTTACTTTCGAAAAAGGTAAGTATCTGTCGGGCTCTTTGTATCTGAAAGAGGGTGTAAATTTTGAAGTACCTAAAGGAACCGTGCTTTTAGGAAGCACCAATATAGAAGATTACCCTGAGATAGATACACGAGTGGCAGGTATAGAGATGCGTTGGCCTTCGGCATTAATAAATGTTTTGGATCAGAAAAATGTAATGTTGAGTGGTTCAGGTATCATACATGCACAAGGTAAAGTCTTTTGGGATACTTATTGGAAAATGAGAAAGGAGTATGAGGCTAAAGGTTTACGCTGGATTGTTGATTACGATTGTAAGCGTCCTCGTACTTTATTGATTTCTAATTCTGAGGATGTGACAGTTAATGACCTTACTTTTC
The DNA here is from genome assembly GCF_011299555.1 of Dysgonomonas sp. HDW5A. Lineage (NCBI taxonomy): Bacteria > Pseudomonadati > Bacteroidota > Bacteroidia > Bacteroidales > Dysgonomonadaceae > Dysgonomonas > Dysgonomonas sp. HDW5A. Next base: position 2,669,942 of record NZ_CP049857.1, read on the forward strand.
AACAGGCAGGATTTTGGACTATTCAACTGCTTTATTCCTCGTATTGTACTGTCGATGGGGTAATTATTCAAAATAATGTAGGAGGACACGGGCCAAGTACCGATGGCGTAGATGTAGATTCCTCGTCTTATATACTGATCGAAAACTGTGATATTGATTGTAATGATGATAACTTTTGTCTCAAATCGGGTAGGGATGCCGATGGTTTACGGGTAAACCGCCCTACGGAATATGTGGTGATTCGCAATTGCCTGTCTCGTGCCGGAGGTGGCTTACTTACCTGTGGCAGTGAAACATCGGGAGGAATCCGGTATGTTTTAGCGGAAGGATTGAAAGCAAAAGGCACGAATGTAGCTATCCGCCTGAAATCGGCAATGAACAGAGGTGGAACTACCGAGCATATCTATATCCGAGATGTTGAATTGGAAGACGTGGGTGTTGTTTTCGAAGCGAATGTTAATTGGAATCCGGCTTACAGTTATTCTACTTTGCCTAAAGAATACGAAAACAAACCTTTGCCCGATCATTGGGTGAAGATGTTGGAGAAAGTAGATCCCAAGAAAGGTATTCCATCTTTTACTGATATATATGTTTCAGATATTCGGATAAAAGATTCTCACAAGTTTCTCGAAATTTCCGGAAATAAGGATACTTATATGCAGAACTTTCACTTCGATAATATTCAGGGAGATGTAGAGACGTTGGGTAATATTGCTTTTGCGAAAAATATGGAGTTTCAACATATAAATGTCAAAGCAAAAGACAATGGGCCTATAACTATAAATAATAGTACACATATAAATTATCCGACAAGTATAGTAGGTAATGCTCCTTTCGCATATCAATTGAGTGGTAAGAGTAACAACGCTAAAATACTATTAGATAAATATCCCGAATTAGCTTTCTATTTTCCAGAAATGGGTGGTAACTTAAAATTCGGAATTATATGTACACAAGCCGATAAATGGTTTGGTGATTTTAAAGAAATAGATGTGAAACAATCTGATAACAGATCGTTAGTTTATACGCTATCCGACCCGATATTGGGAAAAGGAAAATTGGTTATAACAGTCATTTCACTCTCTCAATCGGACGGTGTAGTAATAGAAGTGAATCCTGTGGATATTCCTCAGAACCTAAATCTGTTTTGGTCGTATGGAGGTGCTTATGGTAAAATATTATCAGAAAACGAACATGGGAGGTTAAAACCCATCTACTGCCGTAACAATGTTTTTAGTGTCGAACAAACAGCTTTTACTTTATATCATGGCGAAAGTATGAGATTGAGAACCATCAATGCCGTGATGCCTGTTACATCCGAAATTCGTTTGTCGGATGTCCATGTACAAAAGTCACCACAAGCGTTTTTCGAGTCGGGAAAGAAAACCGATTCTCCTGCTTTGGCTGCTTCTTTACCTTTGATGAACGGTCAGAAAGAATATTTCAGTGTCTATAAGCAAAACGAAAAAGCCGATTATAATCATTTTATGTTGCCGGATTTATTCAAAGAAGAATCTCAAAAGAAATAATGGCTTATGAAATGGTTGTTGTTAGGATACACACTTGTTTTCATGTTTTGTCGGGTTCAAGGGCAAACGGAGCCGATGGTATTTAAGGTATTCTGTTTCCCTTCCGATAAAATTCCCCGAATTGATGGTGATACTCATGATTGGGATATTGTTCCGGCGAGTTATACTATCGGAATAGATCAGATGACCGAAGATGAGGGAAAATATTCCGAATCCAATAAGTCAACATTGGATATTCAGGTGAAAGTGGGATGGTCTGAAGGTGAAAATCGTTTATATTTTCTATACGAAGCCTATGATAATTACTGGTCGTTTTCGAGAGATGATCTGATGGTTGATATTTTTGAAGTCGTAGTCGATGGAGATCGTTCAGGAGGACCTTTTATCGATAAGTTTTACCCTTTCAAAGATATTACGAAAGAACAGGCGTGGGAATTGTTTCACGGTCGGCAGGCTCAAAACTACCATATTTATACACCTCCAAAGAAAGACGATTGGTGTATGTATTGGGGACCTCAGCAATGGCTGAAAGAAAAGCCCTATTCGGATTATGCCTATAAATATGATGTTAAAGAAGGAGAAAGCGGAAAACTGACACTCGAATTTTATATAACACCATTTGATTATGCTTCGCCAAAGGGTAGTAAGTTTTCGGTCGAATCCGAATTGTATGCCAATAAATTAATCGGTCTCTGTTGGGCAGTAATTGATTACGATAATAACGAGGGTAAACCCAAAGATGGATTTTGGAATCTGTCTCGTCAACATACGATGTACGGAAATGCAGATGAATTGAGGGCTTTTAGATTAATGCCTTTGGAAACTGTTGAATAATGCTATCAGTATTCTTTGTCGTTAGTAATAAATGCTTTTTTACTGACGCACCCTGTCGGGTTTGTCTTTCATTTTGCCTTGATGCAAAACGAAACAAAAGATCAAGACTGAGCCTCTTTGCCCGACCCGATACGTGCTTCGAAAGCGAAAACAAAAAAATACATTTGACTTTGATTTCTTTTTGTTTTTTACGCTTTCCTCCCACATCGGGTACCCCGTGCAACCGGCAAGGTCAGTAGCCTTACGGATGATAGTCGTTACGTGCGTCAGCCCCAGTGCATCAGTGGCACAGCCGTTGGCTGACAAGCAAAGCAGGCGTAAAACTAAACGTGCCGAAAGACAATAAGTTTAGTTTAGCCCGCAAGCTTAAGTCAGACAGGCGAGCCACGCAGCACAAAGCCTTTTTTGATTCCTTTTGCGGCTTTGGGCAAAAGGAATACAAGCAATCTTTGATTGCGCGTAGAAAAAGACAATTTAATTGAACGTTTTCTATAATCCAGTTGCTGATTTTATAAATTTTGTTTTATTTATCTATACAATAGCCGATTATATCGAAAAAAGAAGACGAAAAAAATAGATACTGAAAAAGTGTCACTTTTGTCACTTTTGTAATCTTTTATGAGCTTTATTATTGATATATAGTAGTTTAGTGAATGAGTAAAAGTGACAAAAAATAAACACAGACTGTAACCTTTTTATGTAGATTGTGTAGAAAATGTTGCCATTGAGAAGATATGTCACTTTTTTAAGAAACAGACTTGTAACCAGTAATTTGTAACTATTGATTAGATATGAAAAGAAATATATTCATCCTTATTATTCTATTCAGTTTTGTTTGTAATTTGTTTGCATCAACATATAATGTACGTGATTATGGAGCAAAAGGGGATGGAAAACAAATAGATTCTCCTGCCATAAACAAGGCGATTGAGGCTGCCACTGCTAATGGAGGCGGAACTGTTTTTATTCCTGCCGGAACGTATGCAAGTTATTCGATTCGATTGCAGAGTAATATACATCTGTATCTGGATGCAGGATCAGTTATTATGGCTGCCTATCCCGAAAAAGATAGCGGTTATGATTTGGCTGAGGAGAATGAACATAATCACTTTCAGGACTTTGGACACAGTCATTGGGAAAACAGTCTGATCTGGGGTATAGGTCTCGAAAATATCACGATAAGCGGACAAGGTTTAATAAATGGACAAGGCTTAACCCGTGAAGAAAGCCGTTTACCCGGAGTTGGGAACAAAGCAATCAGTTTGAAACTGTGTAAAAATGTAACTATCAAAGATGTTTCGATGCTTAATTGCGGACACTTTGCATTGCTTGCTACAGGCGTTGATAACCTGACGATCAGTAATGTAAAAGTAGATACCAATCGCGATGGTTTCGATATAGACTGTTGCCGCAATGTACGTATTTCCGATTGTTCGGTAAATTCGCCTTGGGACGATGCTATTGTTTTGAAAAGCAGCTATGCACTAGGATTTTTTCGGGATACCGAAAATGTGACTATAACCAATTGCTTTGTAAGTGGATTCGATAAAGGTTCGTTATTGGATGCTTCTTTTCAACGAGATGAGCCACAGGCTCCTGATCAGGGCTATGTAACAGGACGCATAAAATTCGGCACAGAATCGAGTGGAGGATTCAAAAATATCACCATTTCGAATTGTACATTTGAACGATGCAGAGGCTTGGCTCTCGAATCGGTAGACGGTGGAAGCCTCGAAGATATTACCATCACCAACATTACTATGCGTGATATTGTAAATGCTCCTTTCTTTTTGCGTTTAGGCTCTCGTTTAAGAAGCCCTAAGGGAACACCTGTGGGGAATATCTCACGAGTAACGATCAGTAATGTAAATGTTTATAATGCCGATTCTCGTTATGCAAGCATAATAAGCGGAGTACCCGATCATCAGATTAATGATGTTCAATTGAGTAATATTCGAATATTGTATAAAGGTGGAGGTACAAAAGAAGATGCGCAATTACTACCTCCCGAAAATGAGGCTCTGTATCCTGAGCCTTGGATGTTCGGAACCATTCCGGCTTCGGGATTCTTTATCCGCCATGCTAAAAATATCGAACTGAATAATATACAGGTCGATTTTATGAAACCCGATTACCGCCCGTCGTTGTGGGTAAAAGATGCAGAGAATATCCGATTAATAAACTATCGTTCAAAAGTAGCCAAAGGTGTAGAGCCTTATGCCTTGCACAATGTAGATGGCTTTAAAGAAGAGTTGAGCGAAGTCACAGAATTTTAAAGTCTCAAGTAGCTAACAAGATATTACTGAAATGAAAAAAGAAAATACTCCTTTTATTGTTTTTATATTGGCAGGATTGCTAATGACGAGTACTATAAGTGGTACTGCCAAAGATATTTATCTGTTTTCTTATTTTACAGGAAAGTCGGAAACAGGTCTCCATTTGGCTTATAGTTTAGATGGTTTAACATGGACTCCGCTCAATGACGGCAAAAGTTATTTACTTCCTGCTGTTGGCAAAGATAAATTGATGCGTGATCCAAGTATAGTACAAGCTCCCGATAAAACCTTTCACATGGTTTGGACTACAGGCTGGCACGATAACAGTATAGGGTATGCTTCGTCTAAAGACCTGATTAGTTGGTCGGAGCAAAAGGCTATCCCTGTGATGACTCATGAACCAACCGTTAGAAACTCTTGGGCTCCTGAGTTGTTTTATGATGAAGCGAGTATGCTTTATTATATCTTCTGGGCATCTACTATCGATGGACGTTTTAGTGAGGTCGGTCCATCGGAAGACGGTTTGGATCATCGTCTGTATTATGTGACAACTCCCAATTTTAAAACGTTCTCGGAAACGAAGCTTTTCTTTAATCCTGATTTTAGTGTGATAGATGGAGCTATCTTAAAGCGAGGAAAAGAATACTTTCTCTTTGTGAAGAATGAGAATAAAACACCTGTCGAAAAAAATATCAGAGTGACTGTATCAAAGGATATAAATAATTTTCCGACAGAAGTATCTGCTCCCATAACAAGAAATTGGGTCGAAGGACCTGCCCCATTGCAGGTAGATGAATATATCTATGTGTATTTTGATCAGTACCGTGAAGGAAAATACGGAGCTGTACGTTCGAAAGATGGTAAAACGTGGGAAGATGTTTCGGACTTGGTTTCTTTCCCCAAAGGAATACGACACGGAACGGCTTTCAAGGTTTCGGAAACTGTATTGGATAACCTTTTGAAAAATAGTAAATGACTGTTTTATAGAATCAATTGCCAAAACTCAACATCAATAAGCTTGTTGAATTTCAATCCTGATTCTTTGAAATTACCTACTAGTTTGAAGTTAAACTTCTCGTGTAGTTTCTGGCTTATCGGATTGGGTAGAGAAATAACCCCTATCAACGAGTGTATGTTTATTTCTCTGGCTTTGTTGATTAGTTCGGCATATAGAATCGAACCAAGTCCTTTTGCCTGAGCTTTTTCATCTATATAGACGCTGGTCTCCAAAGTAATGTCGTACGCCGATCGTGTTCGCCAGTTGCTTAAGTAGGCATAGCCAACTACATCGCCGTTTTCTTCATAAACTATGTAAGGGAAATTTTTGGCAGTGATATATTTGATCCGTTCAGTAATGTCTTTTTCGGTCACCAACTCTTCTTCGAAAGTGATTATAGTATCTTTTATATATGGATTATAAATCTCTGCTATTCTCTTAGCATCCGATAGTTGAACATTGCGTATCATATTAATACCGTTTTAATATAAGGCGATAAATTTTCGCTAAAGTTATAAAAAGGACTTTTGTATTACTCGAATTCTTTGATAAATATTTTTTGCAGTGTTTCTAATTCCTTTGCATAGATTGTCTTCTTTCGTTGAGCAAAATATAAGGTGTTCTCTAACGGAACTTTTCCTTCCCAAACTAGTCTTACACTGTTGTTTGCAAATTGCTCTTTAGCCAGAAAATCGGGTACAACAGCAAAGCCTTCTCGATTGGCTATGGAACGAAGAATTGAACTCTTATTCGGGACAATAAAATTGGGCTTAAAATCGGGTCTTTTCTTGAAGTTCTGAATCCAGAAGTTTCTCAGGTGTTCCATGTCGCCTGTTGTACCAAACCAAACTTGATTGTTGAGCCATTTTTCAGCTCCTTTCAGATCGCCCTTTTCGATGATCTTATTAAATTCCGAGATATTGCTTTTAGCACCTGCAACTAGTACAATTTTTTCTTTCGAAAAAGGAGTGTATTGCACATTCAGCGAATCGTCTTTCTGTGGAGAGATAACAAAGTCTAGTAAACCTTTATCCAGATCTCCCAGCATTTGAGGGTACATACCAAACTTAGAGATCAAATCAAAAGGCAGTTCGCTTATATACGGCTCCAGTACGTGTTGAAATGTCTCGAAGCACATACCGATACTTATGCTTGTTTTATCCGAATTGGCATTTCTGTAGAAATGTCTTTCAGCAGCTTCCAATTTGTCTACTCCTTCTACAATAGAGTTGTAAAGGATGTTCCCGTGTTCGGTTGCTACCATTTTTCGGGTTCCTCTATCAAACAGTTTGTATCCGATATGAGCTTCCAACGATGTCAGATGTAAACTAACTCCGGGCTGAGATATGTATAGCTTGTTTGCAGCAGCCGTAAGTGATCCTGTCTCGTATATTGCTTTGAATGTTCTGAACCATTCAAGATTTACCATAAATTTTATATATTATAATTGTGATACAAATATATGAATTATATTATTTTGATTATTAATTAATCCTCTCTATTTTTGTATCGTAATTATAAAAAAGATCAATATTAAGGTTATGAAAAAAATATTTGTAATAAATGCAGGTCAAAAATTGGGCGAATCGGAAGGTCAACTGAATAAAACATTATCAGACTGGACTGCCGGTTATTTTAAAAATAGTGGAGAATATGAAATCAAATTTACCGATATAAATAGCGAGTATAATTTGAGCGAAGAGGTCGAAAAGTTTGTTTGGGCAGACGTAATTATTTATCATACACCTATCTGGTGGTTTCAGTTACCTTTTGGCTTTAAAGAATATATTGACCGTGTATTTTCCGAAGGTCATCAAAAAATCTATGTGTCTGATGGTAGACGTTCGGCGAACCCTACACGTAATTATGGAACAGGAGGGGCTTTGCATGGCAGAAAGTATATGTTGACTACAACGTGGAATGCTCCGGAAGAAGCTTTTACAATTGAAGACGAATTTTTCAGACAACACAGTGTGGATGATGGGGTCATGTTTGGATTTCATCAAATGAATCAGTTTATAGGATTATCTCGAATAGAGAGCTTTCATTTTTATGATGTGATGAAAAATCCACAGATAGACCATTCAAAAGAAATATATCTCAAACATTTGGAGAAAATAACACCTTCTCTTTAAACAAGAATTTATCTAACTAACCTTTGTTTGCTAAAGGATATCTTTTCGAATATCAATATGTAGATTGAAAAAAGGTCGGGACTAATTTTAGTCCCGACTTTCCTTACTTATGTATTTCCCATGCTAAGGGCTAGATCGCGTTGTTGATTGAAAAACCGGATACGTTCCATTTCTCCACTCTCCGAAATTAAGGTAGAATACCTTTTAAGAGAGTCTATCCATTCTTTTTGGATGTTACAAACAGTCAGGTTCTGAGAGTCTATAATGTTGATGGAAAATACCCTTAAGAAACTATTTTCACTACCCCCGTATTCGAAATGTATGTAGGAAGACTCTAAGTCGATATTCGATATATAGATGCTTACCTCTGTCCCTGTTCTCTGCGTGCCTTTTGCAGCTATAGATTCAAGTTCAGATATCATCTCCATTAATTCATTCTTGATAAGTTTGACATCTATATCTGATAATAAATTTAGTTTATAAAAATAATTGACATCGCCAATGAACGATTTAAACACATTCTGATCCATTATAAAAGTTGTGTGTGAAATGTGTCTGTGTTCGGCTACAAACCTTTTTTCAGTATCTGAAATTTTTAGAGGAACCACCATGTCCTTATAAGTTCCCATATGAGGGGTTGCCTGCATTTGATATATCCACCTGTATAAACGAAATTTGGCAATATGCCGATAAGGAAGATAAAACATATAAGGCAAACTGTTTATCGCCAGTCGTGCTTTGGAGTCCTCAGATTTATGCATTTTTTGAAATAGCCGAATACAATGTTCCAGTTTTTCACAGTAGTAGTCGAGAGGATTCTTTTGTTCGTTCAGGTTCAAGTCTAAATCTAAATCGTAGAATGCATGTTTCGAATTTTTTATATTTACAGTATTATCCAGTGAAATAGATAACTTCGAAGATATCAGGAATGCTTCCTCAAGAGTAAAAGGAACGTCTCCTCTCAGCCGGCGATAGACTGCTTCTTTACCCATCGAAAGTATGTCCATAAGGAGATTCGCTATATTGATATCGTCTGATACATTATTTCGGATAGCCGCAACGAGTTCATCGTTTAGTTGATTTTTCATAAAAATATTTCTATTGCTGAACAGAGAATTCTGTAGATCAGTATAAGGTTGATAAAAGTACAGAATTTCATTTAGCCTCTTTGTAGTGCAGGAGCCCCATTGTCCTAAAAAGGATTAAATGATGTTGTAGAGGGTATAGAAGTTTTAATTTTAGATTTCGTTTGTTAATAAATTCGAAGATTTATGCGGATTCTTCTTATATATACTCTTTTCTTGAAAAATAAAAGACACTCTTATACAAGAGTGCCTTTCGTTATTTCGGTAAAATGCAATGTTTCTTTCAAACAGTCAAACAGTCTTTTTTTTATTTAGAAATTTAGGATTTATTCCAATATTATAAAATGTGCTGTTTGCTACTTCAAGACATGTAGGACAAAGGCATCCATCATATGTATCTTTAACATAATCGCGTAAACCTATCGCTTTATTGGTTTTGGAGCAATTGCATAATTCAACTCTGTCTTCTCTGCATCTGAATGATGTCGAACAACGTGGACATATTTTTTCCATAATTGTAATTTTTTAGTTTGTTATTTAATTTAGGTCTCAGGCCTATTTATTATCTATTCCAGAATAATATCTGCTTATCAATATTTTACTTGTCAAAGCAATAAATAGTTCTGTGAACTTAAGATACTTTCTGTACTTCCTATTTATGAAGCTTTGCTTCTGTAAAATTTTTTCGCTTTTTCGGATTGTTGGGTAAGTATAAATACAGACTTGTAGATAACGGAATATACATAACAAACATCCCCGAATGTGAGATGATGTATATAAATACCAATTAAATAATCAAAACTGAATTTTACTTTGTGCTGAATTGTCTTTAATCCACGAAAGACAAAACTATTATTTTATCGGCAGGTCTTCTGACTTACTCTGTCTTTTAGAACATCCTTCCCGTTTTTCAACAGTGGTTTGAGATTTGTTCTTAGACCGGTGTAGAGTTTACAGCAGCGGGTCTGTTCAGGATTTACACCTGATTCCCTTTTCATCATTTATCCGAGACAACGGATCAATGACACCAATAATTAATAACAAAGTTGTGAATAAAAAATGAGAAAGTTGTTCAAAATGGAAAATTAGTTATTAACAATATTGAAAAATGTTTTCCAAAAAGAAAATTATGTGTCGTATATCGCTCTGTTGGATGTCTCCTTTATCTTTCAGTTTTATGAATAAAATTCAAACATAATCTTATGGAATCAACTTTTTTGAGAGAACGTAATCTGTAGAATAAGCAACATAGGTAAACGTGATAAGAGGGCGTGCTTTATAGATTCTATGATTGGAGTGTTGCTGTAACTTTATATTTGCTATTTTTGCGCCTTCAATTAAAAATTATAAATGGAAACAAAAAACGTGAAAATTGAAGTTGCCGATCCTACCACACTCGGATTGTTTGGTTTGGCGATTGTAACACTTGTAGCATCATCTCAAAAGATGGAATTGACTTCAGGTCTTTCTTTGGTATTACCTTGGGCTATATTTTTGGGTGGTATTGCACAATTAATAGCTTCTTTATTTGATTTTAAGCATAACAATTTATTTGGAGCGACAGCCTTTAGTGCCTACGGCTTATTCTGGATTGGTATGGCTATGAGCTGGTTGATCAAGCTTGGTTGTTTTGGGGATACATTGGCACAGGCGGTAGATGTAAAGCAATTGGGTTTTGTTTTTGTCGGGTATATGATATTGACAATTATCTTTACTATATCAGGACTTAAAATGTCGAAAGCGATGTTTGTTCTTTTACTTCTAATTGTAGTCTTATTCTTAGGGCTAGCATTAGACTCTTTTGGTTGTGGTCATGTATGGCATGCGGTAGCAGCTTATGCAGAGTTGGCTATATCGTTGCTTACATTCTATGTATTAGCAGCAAAATATTTGAATAGCTTTTTCGGTAAAAATATTGTGCCTGTAGGAAGTCCAATATTAAAATAAAAAGTTTATTTCAGTTGAAATAAAAAAAGGCATCTCTTTCGGGATGCCTTTTTTATTATTTAGTGTAAGCAGAGTAATAAATAATCTGCGATTTTGATCTTATTGTTTTCCGCTGGTAGCAATTTCTTTATTGATCTTTTTAACAAGACCTTGAAGAACTGATCCCGGTCCTAGTTCTACAAATTCAGTAGCACCGTCAGCAATCATATGTTCAGCCGATTGAGTCCATTTTACAGGAGCAGTCAATTGAGCAATCAGGTTTTTCTTGATTGTAGCAGGTTCTGTTTCAGCAACTGTTGTTACATTTTGATATACAGGGCAAATAGGAGCCGAAAATTCAGTTTCGTTAATTGCTTTCTCTAATTCTTCTTTAGCCGGATTCATCAATGGAGAGTGGAATGCACCACCAACACTAAGTTTTAGAGCACGTTTAGCACCAGCCTCTTTTAATAATTCGCAAGCTTTATCGATACCTGCATTTGTGCCCGATATTACAATTTGTCCGGGGCAGTTATAATTTGCAGGCACTACCACCTCGTCGGTAATAGAAGCACATATTTCTTCTACTTTTTCATCGGGTAAACCAAGTACGGCAGCCATTGTCGAAGGATTCAATTCACAAGCCTTTTGCATAGCTAATGCACGTTTGTAAACAAGTTTCAAACCGTCTTCGAAAGACAGAGCGTTGGCTGCAACAAGTGCCGAAAATTCTCCTAAAGAGTGACCGGCAACCATATCAGGTTTAAATTCTTCACCTAAAGTTTTAGCAAGAATTACCGAGTGTAAAAATATAGCTGGTTGGGTTACCTTAGTTTGACGCAAGTCTTCGTCTGTACCACTGAACATTAAATCTGTAATGCGAAATCCAAGAATCTCATTCGCTTTTTCGAATAAATCTTTAGCTACAGGAGATGTTTCATACAAGTCCTTACCCATTCCTACGAATTGTGCACCTTGACCCGGAAATACAAATGCTTTCATATTGATTATAATATTGTTTAATATTGATTGGCAAATTTAATAAAAAAGATAAGAATATACATCTTCTATAATTTAGTGAAGAAAGTTATTGGTGTAAGTCTCTGTTATTAATCGAGATCCATAAACTGTATAATAACTTCTCTATTGTCGTCAGGATATGTGGCGTGAAACTGATCGATAGTTTCCTGCATGTCTCTTATTGTTATTTCGGGACAATCTTCGCCCGGAGTATAACTTTCTCCTATAGGTATGGCAAACGAACCGGCCATGCTGTTATTGCCCATACCTATACCCAGAGAGAACCCTTTCTTTATTTTATCTCTATCGGTAGGAGTCCACTTCATGAAAATATCTCCTACATAATATGCTTTATCTGCTTCTGTTAAAGATAGTGTAAGACAACTATTGGTGAGTATTTTGCGGAAAGTACCACCGTCTTTATATTGGATAAAATCAGTAAGGCTGTTTCCTGTTTGCATTTTGAGGCAGAAAAAACCGTCTTTTCCAACTTTTACTTTAGCTGTGCCTCTGGGGCTCCTCAGAAAATTTAACTCGATCTTTTCATGATCGATTTCCGAATCGTTATCTAAAATAAATCGTCCGAATACTATCGTTTCATTGGGTTTTGTTTTTATCGGCTTACTACTGCTGCATATCATAAAAGTGGATATCGCTAATATGAGTAGGATAATATTCTTCATCTTGTTTATTCTGTTGAGATTATATTGCAAATGTAATAAAAAGGTCCGGTGCTAGGAAAAACTCTTTTATATTTGCAGCTTAATTATCAAATCTATGGATTCAAAATCAAAGGAACGTTTCTTTGTACATTTTAAAGGAAACCGTTATAAATTTATAAGCCTGGCTAAAGACAGTGAAACTTTAGAGGATATGGTTGTTTATCAAGCGTTATACGGTGAGTATGGTATTTGGGTAAGACCTGCATCTATGTTTTTTGGTAAAGTAATAGTCGATGGAGTAGAGGTCGACCGGTTTAAAGAAGAACTTTAAAGTAGTTTACAACTATAAGTCAATAAAAAAAACAGCCTCCCATTTCTGAGAGACTGTTTCTATTGAGGTGATTGTTTTTTCTCACTTTACATATTGCACTTTACTTGTATCCCTTGTTTTAGCTTCGGGACTTTCGTTTTTATATCCGATGGCAATACCAAAAGCCACTTCGTGAGTATCGGGCATATTGATTTCTTTCAGAAACCCTTTGGCATCAGGATCGTTGAGTATACTGGCCATATTACCAATAGTACACGTTCCTATGTCCATGGATTCTGCACTTAATAATATATTTTGAGCCAATAATCCACAATCGACAGCGCTATATGGATTACTTTTATCTTTAGCTACAATAATAAGAGTAGGAGCTCCATGAAATACGCTGAAACCAGGTTCTTGAGAGCGTGCGGCACTACCTTTAAGTTCTTTACCTTTTGCTTTGTCGACAAAGCTATCATTAATTCGTTTCAAGAGATCAGCATTTTGAATCACACGTACTTCCCACGATTGTCTGTTTAAGGCACTGGGAGCGTTGATTCCGCAATCGATAATAGTATCTAGCTGAGCTTGATCTATTTGTTCGGGTTTGTATGATCGGATGCTTCTGCGGTTTTTAATCGCTTCTACCACTTCATTCTTATGTTCTGGTGTAATTCCCATAGTTTCTTTTTTGCTTTCTTGACAAGAAATAAAAAATAAAGATCCAACAAATAAGAGTAATAGCTTTTTCATATTCTACTATTTTTACTGGGCGTTTTCGAATTGTTTTAAGAAACGAACATCGTTTTCAGAGAACATACGTAAGTCTTTCACTCTGTATTTTAAGTTGGTAATACGTTCGATACCCATACCTAAGGCATATCCAGTGTATACTTTACTGTCTATTCCGCAATTTTCAAGAACGTTTGGATCGACCATTCCGCAACCCAATATTTCTACCCATCCTGTGTGTTTACAGAAAGGACAACCTTTTCCTCCACAGATATTACATGAAATATCCATTTCTGCACTAGGCTCGGTAAATGGGAAATACGAAGGGCGAAGACGTATTTTAGTATCTGCACCAAACATTTCTTTTGCGAAGAAAAGCAATACCTGTTTCAGGTCGGCAAACGATACATTTTTATCGATATAAAGAGCTTCTACCTGATGGAAGAAACAGTGTGCACGGTACGAAATAGCCTCGTTACGGTATACACGTCCCGGACAAATAATACGGATAGGTGGTTCTTGTTTTTCCATCACACGGGTTTGTACCGATGAAGTATGCGTGCGCAATACTACTTCGGGACTGCGTGCAATGAAGAATGTATCTTGCATATCGCGTGCAGGGTGATCGTCAGCAAAATTCAATGACGAAAATACATGCCAGTCGTCTTCAATCTCGGGGCCTTCGGCAATTGAGAAGCCTAAGCGTTTAAATATATCGCAGATTTCTTTTTTTACCAACGAAAGAGGATGGCGGCTACCCAATTGTATCGGGTAAGCTGTACGGGTAAGGTCTATCGTTTCGTCCGTAGAACTGGAATTTTCCAGATTCTCTTTCAATTCGTTGATTCTATCCTGAGCCTTGGTTTTAAGCTCATTCAGTTTTGCTCCTAATACTTTTTTCTCTTCTGCTGCTACGTTTCTAAAATCGTCCATAAGGACAGAAATCGCACCTTTTTTACTTAAAAATTTGATACGCAAATCTTCCAGCTGTTGTGTATTGGCAGCCTTTATCTCTTCTATTTCAGATAGTAGTTTGTTTATTTTATCAATCATCAGATTAAAACTTAGTCTTTATACGATATTTAATCACAAAAATACACTTTTCTTTTTTAAATAGAGAAACAGTCATTCAATAAAGCCCTGTGACTTTAATTATTTTTTGTTACTTTGCTTTTCAAAAAGATCGAAAAAAAGGTTAGCCAAATGATAGAGCTAAAAGATATAACAAAAGTATTCAAGCAAAAAGACCGAACCACAACTGCACTTTCCGAAGTATCTTTATTTGTTCCCAAAGGGAAGATTGTAGGAGTAATAGGTGAATCGGGAGCAGGAAAAAGTACGCTTATTCGTTGTGTGAATTTGTTGGAACGACCCACTTCGGGAGAGATATACGTTGACGGGCAAAACCTTACCCGCATGTCGGAATCGCAGTTGGCAAAAGCACGAAGAAATATTGGGATGATATTTCAGCATTTCAATCTATTGTCGTCACGAACAGTATTCGATAATATAGCATTTCCTCTCGAATTGGATAAAACTCCCAAAGCCGAAATAATTACACGTGTAAAAGAATTATTGGCATTGGTAGGTTTGGACGAAAAAGCAAACGATTACCCGTCTAAACTGTCAGGAGGTCAAAAACAGCGTGTAGCCATTGCCCGAACTTTGGCAAGTAATCCTAAAGTATTGTTGTGTGATGAGGCAACCAGTGCCCTAGACCCTGCGACAACACGTTCGATATTATCGCTGCTGAAAGAAATCAATAAACGTCTGGATATAACCATTCTTCTAATCACGCATGAAATGGATGTAGTAAAAGAAATCTGTGATGAAGTTGCCGTTATCAGTGACGGACAACTGATAGAGCAGGGAACGGTTGCCGATATTTTTTCGCATCCCAAGCAAGCTTTAACCAAGCAGTTTATTGCATCGTCTTTGCATATGGAAATACCTGCCGATTATCAGGAAAATCTGGTTGCTCTGCCACAAGCAGGTAAGCATCCTTTGTTACAGCTCGAAATAACAGGGCAGTCGGTAGATGCACCCGTACTATCGGAGGTGGCACGTTTATTCGATATCGACAGTAATATAATTAATGCTCGCATGGATTACGTGGGAGGAATGAAATTTGGAGTTATGCTTGTTGAATTTATAAGTTCCGCCGAAAACGAGAACCGTGCGATAGAATTTTTGAAAAGTAAAAATATAAAAGTGGAGGTACTGGGTTATGTCTGATTCGATGATAGAAATATTAATAAAAGGAACTTGGGAAACCATCGTGATGACATTTGTTTCGGGTTTCTTCGGCTTTGTATTGGGACTGCCTATCGGCGTCTCGCTTTTTATAACCAGCAAAGGACAAATCAGAGACAATAAAACGGTGAATAAAACATTGGCATTCTTTGTGAATATATTCAGGGCAATACCATTTATTATACTTATTGTTTGGATGATACCCTTTACCCGCTTGATCGTAGGTACATCTATCGGTGTAGAAGCAGCATTGGTACCGTTAAGTATAGGTGCAGCTCCGTTTATAGCCCGTATGGTGGAGAATAGTTTGCTCGAAGTACCTTCGGGACTGGTCGAAGCATCACGAGCCATGGGAGCTACCCCCTTTCAGATCATCCGAAAAGTATTGTTGCCCGAAGCTATGCCTTCGCTTATCAATTGTGCATCTATCACTTTGATTACTCTTGTAGGATATTCAGCCATGGGCGGAGCTGTGGGTGCAGGAGGTTTGGGACAGGTAGGCTATCAATATGGTTACGTAGGCTATGACACTACCGTGATGAATGTAGTATTAGTACTTTTGGTGGTATTGGTATTTATTATTCAGACCTTAGGCAACTTTATTTCAAAGAAAGTAGATCATAGATAAAATTTTACTCTCGAATAACATAAGACTTTAAGATGAGATTAAAAATAGTTCAGATATTCGTTATATGTATTGCATCCGTTATTTTGCTGAACTCTTGTGGACGCAGACGAAAAAACGACCCTAATTATATTCGTGTAGCAGTAGTGCTTGGACCCGAATATATTGTAGCCAAAACAGCTCAGAAAGTAGCAAAAGAACGCTATAATCTCGATGTTGATCTGGTTACACTTACCGATTATGTTGTGCCCAATACATTGCTCGATCAAGGCGATATTGATGCCAATGTATTTCAGCATGTGCCTTATCTCGAAAATCAAATGCAAGAGCGAGGCTATAAACTGGCGGTTGTAGGCAATGCCTTTGTATATCCTTTAGCCGGTTATTCGAAGAAAATAAAAACATTAGCCGAGCTAAAAGACGGCAGTACGATAGTCATACCTAATGATCTGACTAACGGTGGTCGTGCCCTTCTGCTGATGCAAAAACAAGGACTTATAAAACTTCGTGACAATGTCGGCTTTATTCCCAAAGTAACCGATATTACAGAAAATCCCCGAAACCTGAAAATCGTGGAGTTGGAAGCTCCTCAACTGCCTCGTGTTCTGGATGATGATAAAGTAACAATAGCTATCATAAATAATACTTTTGCAGCGGGTGTTGGGCTGACATTGGAAGACGGTATTTTTGTAGAAGAGAAAGATTCCCCATATGTTAACGTGATTGTGTCACGTGAAGACAATAAGGATGATGATAGGGTAAAACGATTTGTAAAGGCTTTTCAATCGGATGAAGTTGCAGAAACAGCCAGACGTGAATTCAAAGGCGGAGCTATTAAAGGTTGGTAATCAATGACTAAATATTTTTATCTTTTATCATAACAAAATAAATAAACAGAACTGAAATTTGACAAAAACGCTCTAAATTCTAAACAAAATCTTATCTTTGAGTGTAAGTCTCAGCCAATGTTTAGTATGAGTACGGCTTTATCGTCTTTCAGATAAAGCTTTTACACTGAGGCTGTAAAATGTATAAGACCTTAATCTTCGTATCCGGACTTTTTATCTAGTGTTATGAAAAAACTAATACTTTCTCTATTATTTGCTTTTTCCTGCATGTTTTTGCACTCTATATACTTTAAGCATATAGGTGTAAAAGACGGTTTGTCGCAACTGTCGGTTCTGAGTATTCATCAGGACAAACTGGGGCGTATTTGGTTCGGTACAATGGAAGGCTTAAGCATCTACAATGGGCAGGAGGTAGTCAGTTATAAAGGAAATAATACTTTGCCCCGACTCAATATTCAAGGCGAGAAAATAACCAATATTACGGAAAATAAGGATGGTGATATATTCTTCATGACCAATGACAACGGACTGATGAAGTATGACCTCAAGCAGCATGAGTTTTCGAGGTTTGACGGACTTGAAGTTTCAGCACTTTCATCCATTGACGGAACCATTTTTATTGCCTCAAAAGATACCATATACACTTGGGATGAGAAAGCTAATAATTTTCTATTTAAGTCAGCTCCCGCTTTAGGAAATAAAATAACTAAGATTTTCAAAGACCATCAGCAACAATATTGGATAGGAACTATCTCGGGCTTATACAAACTGTCTGCCGATAATACCCCTGTGAATATTATAGCGGATAAAGAAATATGGGAAGTTTTCGAGAGTTCGAAGAATGAGCTGTGGGTAGGAACACGCATGCAGGGTATGTTTAGAATAGATGCAAAAGGAGAAATAACCGAGTTTCTACACGATGCCGGATCACATAATACTATTAGCAGTAATCAGGTCAGAACCTTTGTCGAAGATGCTGCAGGAAACATCTGGATAGGAACTTTTGCCGGCTTAAATAAGTACAATCCTAAAACACAAGTATTCAGCGTTTACACAAATAATTATCTGTCGGGTAGCCTTTCTCACACTTCCGTGTTTTCGCTCTTAATAGATCGGCAGGGTTCATTTTGGATAGGAACGTACTATGGAGGCGTTAATTTCTTTAATCCCAAGAAAGATATTTTTACATATTATGCGGTGGATCCCCTTCGGGACAATTGCCTGAACTATCCCTTTGGAGGTAATATGGTCGAAGATCGCGATCGCAATATCTGGATATGTACCGAAGGAGGGGGATTGAATATGCTGGATCGGAAAACAAATCGATTCAAATACTATATAGCCGATCATGGCGATTATGGTCCTAATCATAATAATCTGAAAAGTATCTGTTACGATTCTATTTATAATAAGCTGTACATGGGTACCCATACCGGAGGTATAAGCAGTTACGATATTTCGACCCAAAGGTTTAAGAATTATCTGAATGAACCGAGCTTGGATGGACTTTTTCACTCTATTCTTTTACAGACTGTATTTTATAAAGGCGACCTTTATTTTCTGGATACCTACGGGTTATTTAAGATGGATATCAAAACAGCTAAAATAACACCCTTATTTGCCCTCGATTTATATTCAAAATACGGAGGAGTAAGCTTTATTGTCGATTCGAAAGGATACTTGTGGATATCTACTTTCATGAATTATATAGCCCGGTTGAATCTCAATGACCCATCAGAAGGTATAAAAGAATATTACTTTGAAGATAAGTTTACTACAGCACGATCTCTGAATCTTTTTGAATCGAAAAAAGGGGATATATATGTGACGACTTTAGGGCTTGGTCTCCTCAAATTAGACAAGCAAACAGGCACGTTTGCTTCTTACACAGCCGAAAATGGACAATTGTTGAGTAATTATTGTTATAATGTAGCCGAATCTAAGCTCGCGCATTTAATTGTAATCGGAGATAAAGGAATTTCTATTTTAGACCCTGATAAAGGACTACTAAAGTCTATCAGTATCAGCCGTTTATTGCCTATTTCTTCATTCAATAGGGGCAATGGAATACTGGTTTGTAAAAATGGCGAAATATTTGTCAGTACAACCGAAGGGCTTATCTCTTTTTTCGAAGAAGATTTGTACTCGCCCGACCCTCCTTATAATCTGTACTTCTCGAATCTCTTTGTCAATAACAATGAAGTCTTGCCCGATGATAACTCTCATATTTTGGATGATATATTAGCATATACACCCAAAATATCTTTAGATCATAACCAGAACAATTTGGCAGTCACTTTTGCGAATAATGATTATGCCAATTCATATAATCCCCGTTGGTATGAATACAAACTCGAAGGACTCGATGATGATTGGATCTCTACCAATAAGACATCTTTGGTTTATACTCATCTGAATCCCGGAAAGTATACTCTGAGAGTGAGAACGCAAAATATTTATAATCCCACCGATAACAAATCGGACGAAATACAATTGGAGATTGTTGTACATGCTCCTTTTTATGCGACACCATTTGCATGGATTGTATATATGCTGATTTTTGTATCGTTGTTATACGCATTTATTTATTTCAGGCAAAGACAAATAAGACTGGAAGCTTCGCTTCAATATGAACGGAAAGAAAAAGAATATATAACCTCTTTAAATAAATCGAAGCTCTCGTTCTTTACCAAAATTAGCCACGAATTTCGTACACCTCTTACGCTTATTATAACTCAGATCGAGTTGCTGATGCAAGGCAATGGATTGTCAAAATCGGTGTCGGATAAAATACAGAAAATATATAGGAATTCTCATCGAATGCGTAATCTGGTGAATGAAATTCTTGATTTTCAGAAAATGGGAGACGTGAAAACACAATTGCATGTTTATCATGCAGATCTAATTCCTTTTCTGAAAGATATCTATTCCTCCTTTAAAGAGAAAGCACAAGCCAAAGAGATTAAATATTGCTTCGAGTCATCAGTACCAAGTTTGTACTGTTGGTTTGATCCGGAGCAATTACAAAAAGTATTTTACAATCTGTTATCCAATGCCTTTAGCTATACCCCCAAAAAGGGAAGTATAGAATTAATAATACTGGAGTCGAAAGATGAAATAACCGTAAAAGTTATCGACAATGGAGTGGGGATTGAAAAGGCAGATATAAACAAAATATTCGATCAGTTCTATCAGGCAAGCAATAGTATTAAGGCAGAAGATCCGTATATGACAACAGGAATGGGACTTGCCATTTGTAAAGAGATTGTAGAGTTTCATCACGGAAAGATTTCGGTTGAAAGTAAGCCCGATTATGGAAGTATATTTATAGTTACTTTTCTAAAAGGGGCAACCCATTTTGAGAATGATAGTAATATTAAGATAATCAGGGATGGATACGAAGCAGTTAAAGAAGATACAATGCCCTTAGTAGGAATTACCGAAAATGATCAGCTCGAAAGTGAAGGAATCGATACCATTTCCGAGGTTAGACCCTATACTATTCTGATAGTGGAAGATAACGAAGAATTATCGGAACTGTTGGAGTCTATTTTTGCACCCTTCTATAATGTAATGCTTGCATATGATGGAAAGGACGGGTTGCAAAAAGCAACTGATAATATGCCCGATATTATATTGAGTGATATTATGATGCCCGAAATGGATGGAACAGAATTATGTCTGCGAATCAAAAATAATATAAATACAAGCCATATCCCCGTAGTTTTACTGACGGCTCAGACATCGGATGAGCAGAATCTGGAAGGTTTGCAAAAAGGAGCAGACGATTATGTTGTTAAACCATTTAATGCCAAAATATTACTGACCCGATGCAATAATTTAATACAAAATAGATTACGTCAGCAGGAAACTTTCCGAAAACAAGATTCGATTGATATTCAACTTTTGGCAAATAATGAGCTGGATCAGGCTTTTCTGAAAAAAGTAGAAGCAATCATAGATGTTAATTTAAGTAATCAGGAATTTGATATAAATACCTTAGCACGTGAGATGGCTATGGGACGCAGCTCATTGTTTGCCAAGTTTAAAACTCTTACCGGAATCGGACCCAATGAGTTTATTTTGAACTATAAATTGAAGAAAGCAGCATTTATGTTGCGTCACAATAGCAATCTGCAAATAAATGATGTCGCCGATGAATTTGGTTTCAGCTCGGCACGCTATTTCAGTCGTTGTTTTAAGCTTCAATTCAATATGTCGCCCAATGAATACCGTAAAAAAGAGGCCGATAATTGATGAAAAATACACTTGCATTAGTTTGCTGAAATTCATTTTTGTGAAGGTATCCCTATATTTGTAATTCATTTTTTAGTGAGTCTATGCAACATTATTTAAATAGCACAGTCTCTTATAATGTATATTAATTAACCAAAGTCGTAAATAAGTTCAAGATCTTAATAACCAACATTATTAATTATGAAAAACAAATTCCTTTATTATTTTATTATGTCCTTTTGCTTTGTCGGATTTATGTCTTGTAGCGATGATGAGGATACCAGCATTCAGTTTTATGCCAGTTCGGAGAAAGTGAACACAATATCTGTCACTTCTATTGGCGAAGCATTTGTAGAAGTACGTAATGTAAATGGTACATTCTCGGTTAAATCTAATAACGAAGCTCTTGCAACAGCATCTATAAATGAACATTCGGTAATAAACATTAAAGGGATTAAAGAAGGAACAACCTCCATAACGGTAACCGACAGTGAAAACCGATCGGCAACATTAAATGTCGAAGTTATTACTCAAACGTTATCTCTATTGGTCACTAAGCACGAAACATTAGTCGAAGCACTTAACCCTACAACCGGAGATCAGGCAGCTATTGATAAAATAAAAGCAGAAATAGACGGTAAATTAGTCCCTGTGGGAAGTGGCTATAAACTGATGTACACCTCAGATTATACAGGAAACTTAATATATTATCCCGATACTAAAAAGTTGACAGAAAAAGTGAATGGTACATTCAAATGGGATGGTAATGAAGTTTCGGGAAAAAGAGTTCTCAAACTTTATTATAATGATAAGGAATTTGTTTACTCATTTGGTACAGATTTAACTGTCAGAACATCTACAGCACCTCCGATTTTTCTAATAATAGATTTTACAGATGCATATAGCCAGATGACAAAGCCTAAGATAACTAAAGCCGTGGGCGGATTACTTGTGATGAGTACCACTAGCTTTTAACTTAACATAATAAGTATATGCTCAATGGGGTTGTCCTTTCCGGAGGACAATCTCATTAAGCAAATATACAGTACTTTAAAGAGGGTACTTATAAATACGGCATAAAATTATATATTCAGGGTATCGTAATTACAATTAAATGATTTAGCTTTGAATCTGAATTTAATCAAATACACTGCATTACTAATATGGAATTTTATTACAGCAAAAAGAAGATCCTTCTCTCTCTTTGGATATCGGTTCTTGTTCTTATGATTTTGGTTCCGGTCAGTTTATACATTATTGATTATGCTAATAATACCAGAAATCCCGAAGCTCTGATAGTCATACCTTTATTATTCTTTTTTCCGGGTGCTGTCGTAGCTGCGATCTATTTATTAAAGTATATTTATCTTTTATTGATTCCCGAGAAACTACTGCTGCGTATAGACGAGCAGGGCATTTTGCTGAATATGAATAAAACATGTCGTAAAGCGGGTTTCATTACATGGAAAGAAATAGCAAATATTATACATTCGACCGATAATATGAACAAACCCGCCATAAGGATCTCTTTGGCAGGTCATGTAAATGGAATGTATCAGTTTTATATTACTAAGCAAGACACTAAGAAGATGGGCTTGCGTATGAATGAACTATTTGATGCTATAATTGCTTATTATAATGTAAATAAATAAAAAAAGAGGCTATCAAATAGCCTCTT
The DNA here is from genome assembly GCF_011299555.1 of Dysgonomonas sp. HDW5A. Taxonomy (NCBI): domain Bacteria; kingdom Pseudomonadati; phylum Bacteroidota; class Bacteroidia; order Bacteroidales; family Dysgonomonadaceae; genus Dysgonomonas; species Dysgonomonas sp. HDW5A. The sequence goes on from NZ_CP049857.1 coordinate 2,693,088, forward strand.
TTTTTTATCGTACATCAACGTTTTATATTATCTAATTTAACCTCAGCAATAGATGCTTTGCCCGAAGTGATAGCAATGCGGACATCGCTGGCAATGGTTTTAGGAAAAGAATAAGTCGATAATTTTTCAGCTTCTTTTATCTCTCCTTTGTATACTGTAAGGAATTGACCTCCACCGCTTGATAATTGAATTTCGAATGCCGCAGGGTGTTCTATTGCTTTCCAGTAAATACTCATTTTATCGGGTTGTGCATTTTCCTCCATCACAAAAGTCAGATAGTCGCCGCTTACACCATTCCACTCGGTATTATTGTTGTTATCCAATACCATTGCAACAGACTCGTTTACTCCGGCTATCTTCTTTTGAACCGTTTGTTCCCCATAAGCAGCTATTGTAAGAATATCTTTCAGACGGATGTCCTCGGACGAAGCCCCGATCATAATGCGGAAATCTCCCGGCTCTATGACCCAATTGTTATCTAAGTTTAGCAGCTCGAAATCACGAGGATATAATGTAAACGAAACTTCTTTAGTCTCTCCGGCTTTTAGATGTACACGTTCAAAACCCCGAAGGTTTTTCTCGTATGTAGTTACCGAGCTAAGAATGTCGCGGGTATACAATTGTACCACCTCATCGCCGTCTCTATTGCCCGTATTGGTTATTTTACAGCGAACGGTAACTTCTTGTTTAGGGGTAGCTACAGCAGGTGAGATTGATAAATCTGAGTATTTGAATGTAGTATAACTCAATCCATACCCGAAGGGATATAAAGCACCATTTACCCTGCTCATATTACCTTGCATACCTACCGTTTTGCCTCCATCAACTTGAGAAGCTGGTTTTGCGGGAAAGTTGAAAGGTATTTGTCCTACTGTTTTAGGAAATGTCACAGTCAATTTACCTCCCGGATTATAATCGCCGAAAAGCACATCGGCAATGGCTGTCCCACCTTGCGATCCGGGATACCAAGCTTCTAAAATGGCAGGAACATATTTATCCGCCCAGTTGATAGAATTGGGGCGTCCGTTTATCATTATCAAAATAACAGGCTTTCCTGTAGCTTGTACAGCTTGCAACAGATTGAGTTGTCGTCCCGGTAAATCGAGGCTTGAGCGTGATTTGTTTTCACCGCAAGTCCTGTTGTTGCCTCCTAATACTACTATGGCAACATCACTTTTCAAAGCATTGGCAACCGCTTTGTCTATTTCAGCTTGTTCGTCAGAAGTTAGCGGACTCGGTAAAATCTCCGATTCGGGCCAGTTAGCATCTACCAGATCACAACCTTTAGTATAAAGAATTTCGGTGTTTTTGCCTACTTTATCTGTGATACCATCTAATACCGATGAAACCTCCACAGCCAAAGGTCCATAGTGAGTCAAGGCATACGAAGCATCATCGGCATTAGGTCCGCAAATACTAATTGTTTTTATCTTGTCTTTTGATAAGGGCAGCGTATTGTTTTCATTTTTAAGTAACACAAGAGATTCGCGTGATGCCTGTAATGCTATCTGCTGATTTTCTAAGCTGTTTACTTCTTTATCGGCAGCCTTTAAATCCATCTGATAAGGTGCATCGAATAATCCTACTAAGAATTTAACCCGAAGAATATCACGCACACGGTCGTCAATAGTTTCCATACTGATACCTCCCTCATGAATCAATTCTCTAAGGGGCAATACATACGAATCGGGTGAACGGAATGTACAACGCACATTTAAACCGGCTTCTACCGATTGACGTACCGATTCTTTCATATCGGCAGATGTACCGTGTTTAGAGTGCAGATACTCAACGGCATCACTATCCGAAACTACATATCCTTTAAATCCCATCTCTTTACGCAGAACCGTTGTGAGCCAATAGTAGCTGCTTTGTATCGGGAAACCGTCGTAATCGTTGTAAGAACTCATTACACCTAACGAGCCTGCTTCTTTTATAACCCGTTTCCAAGGGTATACATGTATGTTCTCGACTTCTCGGGGCGACATTTGAGGGTCTACACGAGCCATACCCTCACGTCCGCCTTTGTTATTACTGTATGCAATATAATGTTTGGCAGTAGATGCTACCTGATAATCTTTTTGTACACCTTTTGTCATGGCGATACCCAGTTCGGCTACCAGATAAGGACTTTCGCCATATACCTCTTCGTAACGTCCCCAACGCTGATCGCGTCCCACATCCAATATGGGAGCATATATGTTTGTGTAGCCAAGTAAACGACCTTCACGCCCTGTAATGTATCCAACTTTATTAACCAGATCCCTGTTCCATGTATGTCCCAATCCCAACTGAGTCGGGAAGTTCGTGGCTATGTAGCTTTCTACACCTCTGATACCTTCGTTAGTGAAATCTGTAGGAATGCCCAATCGTGTTTCTTCAATAAAAAATCGTTGTACCTCATTCAATGCCCATGCATGACGAGAGGCAGGCCATACAAACGGATTGTCGGATGGAGGTAAGCCCCATTGCTGAAACCCGTTGAGGTGTTCGTCAATAGCTCCCATACCGTCTTTCCAAAGCTTGTTTTTCCAATCGGCAGTAGGCAGGTCGTCGGCTAGAACCCGTTTATAACCGTACAGAGTAACCATTTGACAGGTTTTTTCATCCACATTCATCTGGCTCAGAAGGTCTTCGATACGTGCCTCTATTGTTGCAGACGGATCTTCATATACATCCATCTTTCCGTTTTTGTTGAAGTCGATCCACCCTTTGTGGTAGATAGAGTTTTTAGGTAACTGATAGGTTACTAAATCTTTTGCAGGTGGTATGCGAGGGTCTTGCTGAGCTGCTGCAAATAGACTAAGGCTTAATAAGCTATACGTTAATAAATATCTCATAAGTTATAATTTAAGGTCGAAGACCTATTTGTTACTTTTCTTAATCACAAAAGAGTACTTTCCTTTTTTTGCTGTGTTATTAGCATGAAGAGATACCCTGTATATTTTCTGTCCCCATACATTGGAGAGGCGGGGATCGTCTAAGGTGATAGTTTCTATACTTGGAGTAAAGCCCTTTTTATCATATTCTAAAATAGCTTTCTGTCCATTGACATGTATATACACTTCGCCAAGAGTATCTATGTTGATGTCTCCCCATGTCAGGAAGTTAACCTGATTATTTTGCATCGCTTCTTTCAAGTCGAAAGAATCTTCAATATTGAGTATTCCGTTTTTCAGCCTGTAAGAGCGTATCCACTGTTTTACTTGTGCAGTCTCGGGATAAGCTTTGGATATGTCTGCCGAAAAAGTACTGCTCTTGGGATTAAAGATAACGTTGGTTGCCTTGTATTGTGATCCGAATGCCTGAGGTACTTCATTAATTACAGGAAGGTTATGGTAGTTACTTTGCATAGTCCATATAGAGTACCTTTCGTTACTGAATGTTTGCCTTGTATATGTACCTACTCCTGCATCTATAATTATGGGCGTATTATTCATATAAAGAGAGAATGTACCTATGTCGTTATGATTATGGCTTTCATTGTTATAGCCCCCTTTAGTTGCTAAAAATAATCCAGCCTTATCTTTTATATAGCAAAATTCTGTTTCAGGATACCAGGTATAATCAGGAGTATTATACATTGGTTTTTGGTCATTCAGTTCGTTTCTGTAGAGCAGGGTCTGTAAGGCTCTGAAAATATCGATATCCGCTTTGAAGGTCGAAGGTTCCTGTTTTTCGAGATAAGCTGCAAATTGCATCATCTCGGTACTGTTTACAGCTTTTCCGTATCTGTAAATTAATTGTGCATTTCCTCCGCCTTTTGCCGAAGCATCTGCAAAGTTGACAAGCCATCCGTCACCTACGTACGATCTCGAAATATACTCGCCCATATTGCGGATGATAGGTTCGTCGAATATCGAAACTTGCCCGTTGGTTACATTGCTAAGCAGTTGCAGGTAATCGTACATCTTACCGGCAGCATGTCCCCAATACGAAGGCCCTTCCTCACATCCTCCGTCGGAGTGGGTATAGTTGATAAATTTATCGACCGATTGCATGGTTCGGTATACGGCTTTAGCCAGTTTATCCTTATCATTTTCGAGAAGCATAAAGCATTGCAATACATTGAAGTTGCACCACGGATTCCAGTTGTTTACCATGCCTCCCGGTTTCAGGTTGAATGCCATCCACCAGAAACGATCTTCATTCATATATGGATCGAGTGTGCGTTTTTTCAATTCGTAATACAAACGTTTCGAAATAGCCGGGTCTACCTTATCAAATTCGTTATTAAAGAAATAATACGTCCAGGCTAATGCCGAACTGAGGTTGCCCGATCCTAAGTCAATAACCTGTTCTGTATAATCGGGTAGGATTCTTTTGGAGTGCTGTGCTGTAAGATGGGCTGATAATACCCATGAAGTCATTTCGCACGACTGAAAAACGCCATTGATAAGTTGATCCGTAAATCGTCCTTTTCCTTCTGCCAGTTCAGCCATAAGTAAAGCTACTATAGCTTGATTATTCTTATTATAGGGGCTTTGCATGATTTCGCGGTTACCCGATCTTTCATATTCCAGATAATCGGTAGCCTTTACCACTTGCCATTGATAATTGAGATACTTTTCTCCTTCCTTTATCACGTCGGCTTTTGAATTTCCCAATAAATTATCCCAACCTTTTCTGTCGTTGTATTGAGGATAGGGAACCCATTGCTGATTCATAATCAGCATAGATTTCAGGTTTTCGATGTCGGTCTTTTTTACAAGCAGGTTTTTCTCGGTATAAGCAAACATATTTACTGTCAGGAACAGCAAAAGGATGACGATAAGGTGTTTATTGTTTTTCATAGTATTCGATTTAAGGTTTTCGATCTATTGGTTGGTTGTAGAATTAAATATTTCCTTTATTTACTTTCTGCAAGATTCTGATGATCTTAATCGTGTTGTTCCTGATTGCTTAATTGTTATTTAGCTTTACTGTAAGGAATTCTGTCTTGTAGAATTTCTTCTTTAAACCACGGGTCGTTTGCCTGCTTCAATAATCTGGCCATTTCATAGGTAAGTTGGTCTACAATGTCCTTATTCTTTTCCGGAGATAAATTCTTCAACTGATAAGGGTCGTTCACATTGTCAAACAGTAAGGTTTCTTTCAGTGTTTTATTCTTTTTATCGATGGTGAATGTAAGTGTATACTGATCGGTAATAATTCCTCTCGATACAGGAAAATAGGAAATAACTTTACCTTCCTCGTTTTTATCTCCATCTGCATTTTTTATGTATAAGGCTCCTTTGGGGCGGTAATTGTTTTCCGATTTCCCGAAAAATATATTCGAATGATTCAAGCCTTCTACCGTTGAGGGTATTTGATTTCCCAGTCCGCATAATCCCAAAAGAGTGGGCATTATATCGGGTGATGACAACAGTAAATTATCTACCCGAGGTTTTATTTTCTCCGGATATCGAATCAGGAAAGGTACATTAACCGCTTCGTTGTATGGCGAATTTTTAGGATCTTCGATTCCCTGACTGCACATGGTTTCTCCGTGATCTGACGTGAATACTACGATGGTATTCTTATCCAGACCCTGATCTTTGAGTGCTTGAAGTATGCGTCCAAACTCTCTATCGACACCTGTTACCGAAGCAAAATAGTAGGGTGCTGATCGGGTCTTTTTCATTTTCAAGTCTACATTTGGACGAATGAGAAGTTCATCAATCGGTTTATCTTTATACAGGTTGTAATCCTCTTCCATACAATCCTCTAACGATCCGTAAGGACTGTGTGGCGGATTCATACTTATCACCATAAAGAATGGTTTCTTGGGATCGCGTACTCCATCTTTATTTTGCAAATAAGCAATAGCCATATCTGCCTCATGTATGGGCGACCACTGATTTATGTCGTGTCTTTTGCCTTGAGTATCCCAGTAATGAGGGTGTTTGTGTACATCGAAAGTTCCGTACGAATACCAATAGTTGAATCCGTGTCGTCTTTCGGGTGGGGTATAAGCATCCCATGCCGGTTGTTTATCTTCTACATAATGCCCCGGATTGGCAGGGTCATTTGGAGTAGGGTAGTCTGCATGAAGTTTACCGATGTATGCACAATCGTATCCGGCCATGCTGAAAACATCGCTTATGTTGTTGGTCTCTGTTTTGAGACTGCTGATGGGTCGGTTTGAGTTGCAATTGAGTGTTACTCCACTGTTTTCGGGATACATTCCTGTGAGGAACATTCCCCTGTGAGGACTACTGAGCGGGCAATTGCTGATGGCAGATGATAATACAAGTGATTCGTCTGCGAATTGATTTAGATTGGGTGTATGTACCGGATCACCCGTGAAATTTACTTTGTCATTATATCCCTGCTTGCTCCAGAATTCCATAGCGTGATTGCGCATCTGGTCGGGAAATATATAGATGACGTTGGGACGTGTAGGTTCGGTACTAACCTTTTCGGACTTACAACTGATTAAAGAGAGTAAACTTAATCCTCCTAAAACGATATTAATATTTTTTCTCTTCATAATTGTTCTTTTAATTAAAAAGCAATAACCGGATATTCTCTAAGGGTTTATCTTGGGATGCTTTTATTTGTTTACAATAGTTTTTTACGGCAATTAAATATTGCTGTTGTATGATATGTCAGGAAAATAAAATCTTGGTGATTTAAATAAACTATATGGGCTGAAAGATGTGCCCATATAGTTTATGGAAATAAATAAAATGTGTTTTTCAAGTATTCAGATATTTTGTAAATCTTATCTTTTTAGTCCCATCCGGGGTTATTAACCAGATTTGGATTTATATCCATTTCCTCTCCGGGTATAGGCCATAACATATCTCTGTCGGTAAACTCTTTGGTCAATAATCTCTTTCCGGTAAAGCCATAAACATTTCCGGGAATAAGAGTTTTGGCTAACTTCCAACGGCGAAGATCGTCCCAGCGATGTCCTTCGGCTGCCAGTTCTATTGCTCTTTCGTGTTGAATTCTGTCAAATACTTCATCTTTGTTTGATGCTTTTAACCATGCGGGTCCACTGTTGATAGCAGGCATATTGACTGATGGGCGTTGACGTACTTTATTTATATATTCTACAGCGATTGACTGTTTTCCCAGTTCGTTTTGACATTCTGCATACATTAAATAGACATCTGCCAAGCGGATTAATGGAAAGTTAATAGGTGTATGTGCTCTGTTGTTTATACCTCCACTCATGTTACCTTCGGCTACAAACTTCCTGAATACATAACTTTCGGTATATGCACCGTTTATCCGAATAAAGCCATTCGACTCGTTAGGAGCCACATTACGAGCTACCACAAATTCGCATTCTTTTGCAGCATTGCTAACCCAGCCGTTATATTTGGTATATGGTAAAAGAACGGTAACAGCCATACGGGGATCTCTGTCTTGGTACATTGATAGCAGAATATTTTTATTCTTAGCATAAGTTTCAACAACCTTTCCGTCTTTACTTAAAGTACTTACAAAAGTTTCGTCTTTAACCGTTGTTCCGGTACTAAATCCGGGTATATATTCGTCCCAGTTAAATTTCTTACCATCCTTCAATTCATATTCGTCAACAAGTTTTACCGATGGCATGACATTATTCCAGCAACTACCAAATGTACTGCGGGTTCCCATATAGAAAGTCATAGGCATACCATAATCCATACCTACACCACCTGCATTTTGTATGGCAAAGATCATCTCGCTTGACTCATCTCCTACGGGTTTAAACAAATCTGCATAGCTGTTATACAGTTTGTATCCATAACCTTTTCCTCTAGGATCATTCATTACTTCTTCGAAGTCCTGAGAAGCTTTTTGATACTCTTTGGTGTATAAGTAAACCTTTCCGCGTAGTGCATAAACGGCTCCTAATGTAGCACGTCCTGTATTCGCTGTTTCCCATTTAACGGGCATCGCTTCACTGGTTATAACTTCGGTCAGGTCTTTTATGATGAAATCAACAGTTTCTTTGTCCGTATTACGAGGTTTCAGTAAAGTATTGTAATCTGTCGACTGATTTATGGTTTCATCATATAAAGGAACACCTCCATACAGATTATATAGCTGGAAATAAAACACAGCACGTAAAAACTTAGCTTCTGCTATATACTTATTTTTAGCTTCGGCACTAATTGTTGTGTTTTCAGATATTTTCCGAATGGCCAGATTGGAGCGCATTACACCGTCGTATAACGACTTCCACGATTTTTTAATTAGTTCTGTACGACCAGTATAGGTTCCTAATAAAACTGGTCCATAGCCTTGGTTATCATAACCGATACCCATATCAGAGATATTGTCGATCGCAAATTTTAACCCAAATGCGTTATCTTCTCTTAATGCTGCATATACCCCCATCATACCTTGGTTTATTTGGGTCTCATTCTTCCAGAATGTGCTTTCACCCACCTGATCGTAGGGATATCTGTCTAAATCATAACATCCGCTGAATGTTACAATTGCAATACATGCTGTTATAAATATTTTATACTTATTCATATTCGTTTTTGTTTAAGATGTTAGAATGTTACATTGATACCTATTGCTGCCTGTTTAGAAGTTGGATAAGCAAAACCGCTCACCTCAGGATCTAATCCATCATAGCTGGTAAATGTGAAGAAGTTTTCTAAACTACCATAAACTCGTATCCTGTCGATAGATAAACGTGACACCACGGATTTAGGTAAGGTATATCCTAATTGTATATTCTTTATTTTAACGTAGGACTTGTCCTGTACCCAGAAGTCGCTGATAATTGTGTTACGTGTATCGCTGTATTCCAATAGGCGAGGAAATGATGCATTTCCTGTTCTTCCTTCATACCATCTGCCGTCTGTAATTTTTTTGTTGAGCTGGTATCCGGTACGTACCTGAGGACGGTAGTAATTATCTAATAAAACTTGTTCCATACCGGTTGCACCTTGTATCAGCACAGAGCAGTCAAAACCTTTGTACGCAGCCCCTAGATTTATACCAAAAGTGAATGTAGGAGTAGGTCCATGTCCTATTACAGTTCGGTCATCATCATTAATAACACCATCGCCGTTTAAGTCTTTGTACATAAGATCTCCTAATTCGGGTCTTTTACCTGATCCGAATGGATTGGGGGACTTCGAATTGTCTATAAATTTTTGTACATAATCCAGATCTTCCTGATTTTGGATCAATCTGTCTACAACGCGTCCATATTGTGTATTGATGGCATATCCTTCTTTTATCATGTTCGCTCCACTTAAAGACATTACATCGCCTTTAAATTTGGTCACTTTATTATTTAAGAAAGTGAAGTTGGTATTTGCATAATAAGAAACCTCTTGTATCTTGTCTTGCCATCCGAGAGAAATCTCTAGACCTTTATTCACGACTGTTCCTGCATTTTGACGTGGAGCCGTTGCATTTCCATTTACTAAAGGAATAGGTAAGTCGATCAATATATCTTCTGTTGTCTTATGGAAATAATCAAGAGTTCCGCTCAGTTTATTACCCAAAAGTCCAAAATCAAGCCCTATACCCGCAGCTTTAGTTCTTTCCCAAGTTAAACTGGCATTCGCTATTGCTGTTTGAGCTACACCCATCGCTACAAGATTGTTGGTAATATAATTACTGGCACCATATAATGATTGAGCCAAATAGTTTCCGTTGATATTGGCATCGGAACTACTTAATGCATTATTCCCTAACTCACCGTAAGAAGCTCTTAATTTAAAATTGCTGAGACCTTTCGCAACCAAGTCCTGCATAAATGGCTCTTGATCTATTCTCCATGCTGCTGAAGCAGAAGGGAAGTATCCCCAACGATTGTCCTTGGTGAATCGCGATGATCCGTCGGCACGCATATTGAATTCAAGTAAATATTTTTCATCCCAGTTCAGATTGATACGTCCAAAGAAAGAACGCATAGCCCATTCTACTGTATTTCCGCTGGCACTGGCAGCTCCGGTTGCACCATTTATAGATCCTAAATCAGGATCTAAGAGATCTTGCTTAGTTGTTTGGAACCATTTGTATCTGAATAATTCCTGACTGGCTCCTGCCATTATCGAGTAATTCAATTTAGATACATTGTTGGTATAGGTTGCAACAGCATCCATCAAATAGTTATTCCATTTGAAGTCGCTATTCATTATTGAAGTTTTGCCCACACCATCGGAAGTCATTGTTTCTGTCAGGAAATTCCATTGAGGAATAAATATGGGTTGCTGATCTTTTATTTTGTCAGTAAAGATGTAGTTAAACGATCCTGTAACACTTAATCCTTCAATCGGTTTTAATGTTCCATAAAAACGCGATTTAAGATGGCGGTTTTCGTTAGTTCCTTTTCTGTAATTTAAACGATATAATGGATTGTTATTTGCCGATTGAGCATCGTCTTCGGTGTTGTTCATTGCACCGTATCTTCCATCGGGTGCTCTAAATACCATTCCGGGAGTAGTTGCCGACGAGAAAGTGAAAATACTTGAAGCATCTTCGGTATCAGCGATACCTGATCCCGATTCGGTTTGTCCCAGATAACCACTCAAATTAGTTCCTAATGTTAACCATGGTTTTATATTTGCTTCGAGGTTAGTTCTCAGGTTATAACGTTTGTATGCAACATTTTCCATAATACCGGGAGAATCCAGATAACCGAATGAAGTATAAAACTTCACCTTTTCAGAACCACCGCTTACCGATAAGTTATGATTGGTTCCGACATTTGTTTCAAACAAAGCCTCCATCAAATCGGTATTTGGATACTTTAGAGGATCCGTGCCTGTTCTCCATTCATTGATCTTGTCTTTAGAAAATTTGGTTGCCAGTTTAGAGTTTGCCAAACCTTCGTTTATCAACTCCATGTAATCGGCATAGTTACTCACCAGATTAAATTTGTTACTGATGGTTTCCCAAGATACATATCCGTTATAATCCACTTTTACACTACCGGCTTTACCTTTTCGGGTGGTAATAAGTATAACTCCGTTGGCCGCCCTCGATCCGTATATTGCTGCCGATGCAGCATCTTTTAATACAGACATATCCTCGATATCCTGAGGGTTCACGCTGTTGATATTACTTTCAACACCATCTATTATTACCAAGGGAGCCGAATTATTTAGAGTACCTTGTCCGCGGATCATTATGGAGGCATTGTTTTCCCCCGGGCGGTTTGAAGACGAAGTAACCTGTACTCCGGCAGCCATACCTGCAAGCCCTTGTGATACATTGGCAATAGGACGACTTTCTACTAATTCGCTCATTTTGATATTGGATACGGAACCCGTGAGGTTTACTTTCTTCTGTACACCATATCCCACAACAACTACTTCATCCAAAGATTGAGTATCTTCTTTTAATGTGATGTTGATTTGGGTTTGGCTTCCAACTTTTACCTCTTGGTTTATGTAACCAACATACCTGATTAACAGGGTTGAATTGGCAGGTGCGTCCAATGAGAACTTTCCATCGAGATCGGTTACCGTTCCTATCGTGGCACCTTTTACTGTTACGGAAGCTCCTATAATAGGGTCGCCATTTTGATCTACGACAGTGCCTGTTATTGCTTTCTGTTGTTGAGACTGTGTTATGCCGGTGCTTTCGGGTATCATGCCCTTGTGTTCTGCAAAAGCTATTCCTGTAGTAAGGAAGAGCATTGTACTCCCCATGAGTATTCGTTTGAATAACGGGGAATAGTAAACTCGCTTGTTTATCATAAGCTTTAAATTTAAAAAAGGTTAATCACTAAGAGTCTCTACTCTGAGGGTTCTGAAAGGTTAAATTTTTGTATTGTTTCAAACCAAAATTAGTATTCTTTAATGTGTTGCATGTGTGTAATTCGTCTGAATTATGGGCACAAATAGTCTGAGTACGTCTATTTAACACAAAGCCGACAGTCTTTGGATGAAATCCTTTTGTCTTCCTTTCTTCTGTTTATTAGTGATTTGTATATGTGGATAGTGCGATTATAGGTGAAAAGCTCTATAATCGGTTTGTTTTACATATTTTAAATAATGGTCATAGGGTAGCTGATATTGTATTAACTATACAATAGGTAATAGAAATCTTAATTAACTATTCTGAGTTTAGGCTGAAATTGTATATTTGGTTTTACAAGAATAGCTCACACCATTCCGTAAATTGGCGTACTGATCTTTCGCCGAACTTGGCAAGTTTGCCTTTTATGGTTTCTATACTTTTCTCTTCACCTAAATTCGTCTTAGAAAAAAAGCAGTCGGCAAAGCATATTACTTTTTCTTCGATACTGATGGGCATCATATCACGATGGGGTAGAGGTAATTTCTGTTCTATTATTTCGTCAAGGGTTAAACCTGCTCCGGTATGTCTTTCGCAGACCAAAGCATGCTTAGGTAGTCCTTCTTTTTGTAATAGTTCGCTTCCCAGATATCCATGGGCTATATACGGGTATTCGCCATAGCAATCTATAGAATGTGCATTGGTCATAAAGATACCAATGTCGTGCATCATTCCCGCTTCACGAACAAAGTGCATGTCGATATTTAATTCGGGATGTTTCTTGGCTATCTCCAATGCTTTTTTAGTTACATCCGAACTATGATTAATGAGGATATTGTATAGTGAGGAGCTCTCTTCGTAATATTTTTTGATTATGTCTATAGGATTCATTTGGCAAAGGCTTTATTTAGATGACAATAACACTTATCTTTACAAAGTAAATAACGATTTTTATGAAAAAAGGTTTTTTATTGTTACTATTTTCAGTTTTATTCTGCGTTTCTGCTCTTGGAGCAAATAAAATAAAAGTAGGAGCTGATCAATTAGAAAAACTTCTTCCTCTGGTGAAGAACAAGAATGTAGCACTTGTTGTTAATCATACGAGTTGTTTATCAGACGGTACCCATTTACTCGATGCTCTTCTTTCCAACCATGTAAATGTAGTTAAAATTTTTGCTCCTGAGCATGGTTTCAGAGGAAATGCAGATGCCGGAGAACAGGTGGCAGATGGTAAAGATATAAAATCGGGATTACCCCTTGTCTCACTATATGGTAAGAATAAAAAGCCATCTCCCGAAATGCTGAATGGTGTTGATGTTGTGATCTTTGATATTCAAGATGTAGGAGCACGTTTTTATACCTATATAAGTACTATGCATTATGTGATGGAGGCTTGTGCCGAGAATAATAAGGAATGTATAATACTTGATCGTCCCAATCCCCATGATTATATTGATGGGCCTATCTTAGAAACACCCTATAAATCGTTTGTCGGGATGCATCCTATACCTGTTTTGCATGGACTTACGGTGGGCGAACTGGCTCAGATGATAAACGGGCAGGGTTGGTTGACGGGAAAATTAAAGTGTAATCTGAAAGTTATCACAGTAGAAGGCTGGAAGCATGGCGACCCTTATTCGTTACCTGTTAAGCCATCGCCTAATTTGCCTAACGATCAGTCTATAAAGCTATATGCTTCGTTGTGTTTTTTTGAAGCCACTCAGGTAAGTGTAGGGCGTGGTACTTATTACCCTTTTCAGGTGGTGGGGTATCCCAATCCTAAATTCGGGACGTTTACATTTACCCCTGTATCATTACCCGGATTCGAGAAAAATCCTTTGCAAAAAGACAAGCTTTGTTATGGTTACGATCTTAGAAATATTGATTTTGACAAAGGCTTGACACTTTCATATCTGATTGATTTCTATAATAAATCAGGTTTGGGAGCAGCATTCTTTAAATCACCTAAGTTTATGAATCTGTTGTCAGGAACAAGCAAACTTCAAAAACAGATAGTTGCGGGAGAGTCCGAAGAAAGTATTCGTAAAACATGGCAAAAGGGCTTGGATGAGTACAAACAAATGAGAAAGAAGTATCTTTTATACGAAGATAAATAAAACCCTAATAGGATAATATATATGTCAGATATTAAGCAATGCCCTTTTTGTGGCAAGCCCGTACGAGAGGATGAAAATGTTTGCGAGGAGTGTAAAGATCATATGGATCATCAGTATACTACCGATTTTCTGGATGATGATCGGATCAACAAACCATTACCTGATTTACTGGTAGAATCTGATAAAGTAGATTCTACACCTCCAATCGAAGAACGACTTGATGAGAATAACATAGCGGAGCCTTCGCCCGAAGAGCCTAAAAGACGTTCGAAGATGTCAAAAGGTATTATCTTTTTGATTCTGGGATCTGCCATTCTAGTGGTTATTGGTGTAGTCGGAGCTTTAGATATTGCCCGGTCGCGTAATTCCGAGGCAACACAAGAAGCCTATTGGATGAAATGTGTGGAGGAAAACACGCCATTATCATATTCAAAGTATTTAGTACGGTATCCCGAAGGTAATTTCGCGGATGAAGCCGAAAAACGAATAAGAGCTTCTCGGGAAGAAGAAATTCAAGCTTGGGAGAAACTACGGAAATCGTCCGATATAAATGCTTTCTATGCTTATTTGAGCGAGAATCCCAAAACACCTCATTTAGATCAGATACATCTGATCATGGACTCTCTGAGTTGGAATACTACCCTTAAAGATAATACAGCCGATGCCTACAAAGCTTATATCGAAAATGCCAGCTTGGGTAATATTACAGGGGCACATGTTAACGAAGCAAAGGAAAAATACGATTATCTTTCTCAGATTGTAGTATTAAGCGGTGCATCTTTAGAAAGTCTCATCCTCGATTTGAAAGATTTTTTCAAAAAAATGTCAGAAAATAAGCCGAAAGATTTACTTAAAGAATTTACTCCAAAGGCTTTTTATTATACTGCAGAAATGAGTAGTACTGACATTGTTGCTTCCATCTCGAAAAAATATACTGAAGACAAGATAAAAAAGATAACCTATACGCTTAAACCCGAATCGGTATTTGCTAAGCAGGATAATAAAGGAATTGTATTTGTAGACCTGTCTGTAGAGAAGGAAATTGTCTATAATGTTAGGAAGAAGAAAAACGACAAGCTGACTCAAAATCTAGTCCTTAAGATTAACGGTGATAAATTAGTGCAATCGGTCAAGTTGAAAAAGTGAACAAATTTGATTGTCTCGGAAATGGTTGATTATGCAATAATGGTTTAATTTCCTATTTTTTATAGTTAATTTATGTTACCTGAAATGTAAAAAAAGTAAAATAGGCTCATTCTGATAAATAACTTATCTCCATATAGTATCCAAATAGATTTTTATTCCGTTCTTTAGTTTTAGAAACAAATAAGTTTGTTTTGTTCTTTATCTTGCATTATCTCTCTTAATAGATTATTAAGTTTCCTACTGTAGAAATAGACCTTAACATCAACTTCTTGTTTTTAAAATCACTTAATTAAATTTTATTGTTATGAACATTTATGTTGGAAATCTTAGCTACGAAGTTAAGGAATCAGATTTACAAGCATTATTGGCCGATTTCGGCTCAGTTGTTTCTGCTAAATTAATTATCGATAGAGCTTCAAATAGATCAAAAGGATTTGGATTTGTTGAAATGGAGGATGAAGCTAGTGCGAAAAATGCAATTCAAACTCTGAACGGAAAAGAGCATTTAGGTCGCCCAATGGTGGTGAAAGAGGCAATACCAAAAGTGTAATTTGCCCACTGAGGTAATCGTAATGCAAAATATTAAATAAGCTTCAGATTAACCAATACAGACAAATTCTGGGCATCTAGATTTGTCTGTTTTTACATTATATATGAAATCATTTTTTATAGGAAATTTAGAAATTAAACTTCCAGTTATTCAGGGAGGAATGGGCGTTGGTGTATCTCTATCGGGACTAGCATCAGCAGTTGCTAACGAAGGCGGTATCGGCGTTATTTCATGTGCCGGTTTGGGATTACTCTATCGTCAACCAGCATCAGATTATCTGAGCGATTGTATTTGGGGATTAAAAGAGGAAATCCGAAAAGCAAAAGAAAAAACAAAAGGAGTGGTAGGTATCAATATTATGGTAGCTCTTACTAATTTTGCCGACATGGTGCGTACATCTATTGCTGAGAAAGCAGATGTTATTTTTGCGGGAGCAGGGCTTCCACTCGATTTACCGTCTTTCCTTAAGTCGGACAGTATTACAAAGTTGGTACCTATTGTATCATCTTCGCGTGCAGCAAAAATAATCTGCGATAAATGGTTTGCTAATTACAACTATTTACCCGATGCTATTGTTGTAGAAGGACCTAAAGCCGGAGGACATCTTGGTTTTAAAACCAATCAATTAGAGGATGCAAACTATTCGTTAGAGCAGATTGTTCCCGAAGTTGTTGAAGTTGCCCAAACATACAAAGAACATAAAAACATCCCTGTGATTGCAGCCGGAGGTATTCATTCGGGACAAGATATATACCGTTTTATCGAGATGGGAGCATCCGGTGTACAAATGGGTACTATATTTGTTACCACCGATGAATGTGATGCTTCGCTTACTTTTAAAAATGTATTTATAGACTCTAAAAAAGAGGATATAAAAATCATAAACAGTCCCGTAGGTATGCCCGGAAGAGCTATTGACGGATTGTTTATCAGAAAAGTAGAAAGCGGATCGGAAACACCCAAAAGTTGCCCATATCATTGTATCAGAACTTGCGATTATTCGAAAAGCCCATATTGTATTATTTTAGCACTTTATAATGCAGCTAAAGGAAATATGGAGAAAGGATATGCTTTTGCCGGAGTAAATGCCCATCTGGCTAAAAAAATTATCAGTGTGAAAGAGACTATTGCTTCGCTGAAAGCTGAGTTTTTACTAGCAAAACAACCTGTTTTGTAGACGAAAATAGTACTTGACCTTTAAAAAAAGAAAAGAGGGAATGAATAATTATTCACTCCCTCTTCCACTTATAAAACACTAACACTAGAAAACATAAACTGTTTAGAAAAAGGCAGAGTCTACTTTTGAATGAAAAACTCTGTTTTGATGGAACACTCTTTTTGCTTCGAGAGGCGAACAAATCTCTACAACTGTTGTTCCTTTTTTTGAGATATTAACCTCCTTTCTAAAGAAAATTAAATACATAAAGTTCGCTCTTACTGTCTCAGTCATTTACCCTCTTTTACTTTGACTTTTGTAATTCCTTTTTCTATCTATAAAACAAAAGCTCAGTAGTTTTAGTTCCAAAAAACTCATTATTTTCTAATTGATATTTTTGATTTAGCAATTGTTTTTATGAATAAAATAAATTCAGAAAAATAAAATAAGCGAGGAAATCTTTTCCCCGCTTGTCTTTAACCATTTCAAAATAGTTTAATGCGTATTAATTTTTCTCCACAAACTTTTTGTTGGGAGTAACTTTTACCAGCTTAAAAAGTTTATCAGAAGGTCGAATCTTATCCGTAAGTTTTATAGAGAACTTTTCACCTTTTACCGTTTCCTCTACCGACTGCAGATCTACACGTATTTCTTCTACTATTTGAGTAACTGCACCTGTGGTTGGTCCGGTGATGAGAATTTCATCTCCAACCTTCAATGATTGTGTTTCCATCAAAAATTCGGCAACACCTATATTTGAGAAATACTTCAATCCTTTCCCTATGTATATTTTTCTCTTGGTAGCTTCCGAACCGTAGTTCATCGACCATTCGCCTAAGCGTTGTCCCAGATAATAACCATCCCAGAAACCACGATTGAATACCGTTGCCAAGCGAGTATCCCAATCGGCTATTTTTTCTTCAGAGAATGTACCTTCACAATACGACTTTACAGCCTCTTTATAACATTCTACAACAGTACGAACATATTCTGCACCACGCGCACGACCTTCTATTTTGAATACCCGTACACCTGCATCCATCATTTTATTCATGAAGTGAATTGTTTTCAAGTCTTTGGGTGACATAATATATTCATTGTCGATTTCGAATTCCATATCGCTCTCTTTGTCCTTCACTATATATCCTCTACGGCACATTTGGTTGCAAGCCCCTCTGTTTGCCGACAAGTCTTTTTCGTGTAAACTTAAATAGCATTTTCCCGAAACAGCCATACATAATGCTCCGTGACTGAACATCTCGATACGGATAAGTTCGCCACTCGGACCTTTGATCTGTTGCTCGGTAATATCTTTATAGATATCGGCAACCTGATCGAGAGTCAGTTCACGAGCCAATACTACCACATCTGCAAATTGTCCGTAGAATTTAAGAGCTTCGGAATTGGTTATATTCAGTTGTGTTGACAAATGTACTTCAACACCTATGCTGCGTGCATACATCATTACCGATACATCGGATGCTATGATGGCTGATAGATTTGCAGCTTTAGCCGCATCTACAATCTGATGCATAAGGCTGATATCGTTATCGTAAATAATGGTATTGACAGTGAGATAACTTTTCATGTTATTCTCCTGACATATTTTTACGATATTTTTCAAGTCATCTAACGTAAAGTTATTAGACGATTTGGCTCGCATGTTTAGTCCCTCGATGCCGAAATAAATGGAGTCGGCTCCCCCTTGTATTGCCGCAGCCAGCGAATCGTACGATCCTACCGGTGCCATGATTTCATAATCAGCAATATTTTTCATTCAGAAATGCTATATTAGGTAAAATAAAAAGGTCTGTAACCTTAAATCGGTTGCAAAGATATAAATAAAAAAAGAGTCACCTGATTTCTGTTGTGACTCTTTGCTATCTATATAATTATAGTTTTTATCTATTGCCGAATTTGGTTTTGTGAGGTAATCTAAATTTAATCTTTTTAGAGATAAAATCGGACAGAACTATTAGTGATACTGCTATAACAATGAGCAAAATACCCATAGCCAGATTTTTAGTAAACAGCTCATTAAAAGCAAAGACACCTACACAAACAGCAGTTACGGGTTCCATGGCTCCCAGCACTGCGGTAGCGGTAGAACCTATATATTGTACCGAGTATACCATCGCAATGTTAGATATTACGGTAGATAGTAAGGCGAGCATTACTAAATCGACTACACTCATCGTATCAGGAAATGCTTGTATACCTCCTGATAGTAAAGATTTCACTAGAAAGAATATGGAACTGAAAACCATAGCATATAAAGTCAGCTTAGAACCTGCCATATTGCTTATGCTCGATTTGTTAACTATAACAATATAAAGAGCATACATAAATGCTGATAGTAGTAGAAGCCCAATACCAAAAGGATTTAGTGTCGTGCCGTTTTCGCCTTTGTATAATAAGGACACTCCCAAAAATGCGATAACAATAGCTAACTGTGATATCTTAGGGATTTTTTCTTTAAAAAGTACAGCCATCAACAGAGCTACAAATACCGGATAGAGAAAAAGTATAGTAGCGGCTGTACCTACTGCTAGATATTGATATCCCCAGAATAAGCACTGTGCTGATAATGCAAATAATACACCGAGTGAGATTAAGGGTAACAGGTCTTTTCGTGTTATTGCAAAAGATTCTTTTTTGAAAAGCATCATTATGGCAATCAGTAATGATGTACAGGTAAACCGATAAAACAGCAATGAATCATAAAGCATTCCCTTTCCCAATATCGGAATGGCAAATAAAGGGATTAACCCGTATGTGGATGATGACAAACAACCCCAAAAATAACCTTTAACTTTCATCTCTTTACCTTAACAGCTAAGTGCAATATTATATATCTCCAATTTGGAATGCAAATGTATGATTTCTTTGAGATTCCAATCATTGAATTAATAAAACTTTTTGAACATATAATATCAACTACAGATGGGGATAATTTATAATTGACAAGGATGTATTCTTTATTACAAAATAGTATGTATCTTTGCACTATGACACGTAATTTATTAAAATCGGATTTGGTGTAATAAACAATCTGTTCTTCTGATACAGATTGTCCCTTCGTTAGCTCTCGGATAACTTCTTTCGAGAGTATTTCTCTATAATTATAATTTTAGTTTTTTTTTTATCTGTGTACAATGATAATAGCATCGTTATGCTTTATATCGTATGCAAAATACATTACAACAATGAGTAACGAAAATATTACAACTATTCATGAATTCGATTTTAATTTAATCTGTGAATTCTTTTTAAATACCGAACGACAAGGACCCGGAAGTCCCGAAATAACCCTTAAAGCATTGAGCTTTATCGATAATCTTACTGATAGATCTCTTATAGCTGATATCGGTTGTGGAACAGGTGGTCAGACTATGGTATTGGCTCAACAGGCACCCGGACATATTACAGGTTTCGATCTTTTTCCGGCATTTATTGACCGGTTCAATACTAATGCCGGTGAGCTGAATCTACAGGATAGGGTAAAAGGTGTTATCTGTTCGATGGACAATCTTCCTTTTCAGAATGAAGAGTTGGATTTGATCTGGTCGGAAGGAGCAATTTATAATATCGGTTTTGAACGTGGACTGAACGAGTGGCGTAAGTTTCTCAAGACAGGAGGCTATATCGCTGTTACCGAAAGTTCGTGGTTGACCGACAAACGTCCTGCTGAAATTGAGAATTACTGCATGCCGCATTTTCCGGAAATGAATACCATCTCTAATAAAGTAGCTCAGATAGAGAAGGCAGGATATATGCCTGTTGCAACCTTTACTCTGCCTACAACCTGTTGGACAGATCATTATTTTTCTCCATTGATCAGGGCACAAGAGATGTTTCTTGATAAATATGCAGGAAATAAAACTGTTGAAGAATTTGTAGAACTTCAACGTTACGATGCGGAAATATATAGCAAGTACAACGAATTCTATGGCTATGTATTTTACATCGCTAAAAAGATTTAGTAACTTTTTAGTGTAATAAAAAAGAGTTGATTAGAAATATCTAATCAACTCTTTTGCTTTAAATATGAGGAGTTTAATTCTTATCCTTTTTTCAGGAAGCATGTTTTTAGAACGATGCTCGATCCGTCTATTTTACAATCTACTTCTTCAGGATTTTCGGTCAGTCTGATACTTTTTACTTTTGTACCCCTTTTTATGACCATCGACGAACCTTTTACTTTCAGATCTTTGATAACCGTTACTGCATCACCGTCGATAAGCTCCGTTCCGTTGCTGTCTCGTGGCGTGTCGTCTGCTTCTACATCATTGCCATCAGTAGTCCACTCGTAACTGCAATCGGGACAGATATATACTGTGCCGTCGAAATACGTATTTTCCATGTCACACTGTGGACAATTGGGTGCTTCTGCCATTCTCTTTAAGTTTTAGTTAATTAATAAGAACTCCAAAGATAAGGTAAATAAGGCTTCAAGACAAATGAGATATCAGCCGAGTGATTATTCGAATAATTTCATTAAATCCAATTCCGCCCAATAGATGTGTGTGTATCCTGCAATCGTGTTCTTATATCTGATCAGTTTTGTATCTACTGGCATTCCTTTGGCATTACGGATTTGAGTGAGAGATGACAGGTTATTTTCAGGATCTTCTGTTTTAGAATAATGAAATTCGTGACCTTTGATCGATTGTCCGTTGTAATTAAACGAACGATAGCCTAATTTCAATTTCATGTGCTGCATCGTAGCCTTTTGTTTCAGAATATTTACCATCGGATATTCCACCCCGTCTTTATCGGCAATAGAAGTACATAGATACATCATACCCCCACATTCGGCAATGAGTTTACCTTCGTTTTCTATATAGGAGTTAATGCTTTCCAGCATCGGCTTATTAGAGCTTAATTCCGATAGATATAACTCAGGATATCCTCCCGGAAGATATACCAGGTCTGAATGTGATGGTAATTTTTTATCAGTAATGGGACTGAAAAATGTAACGTTACCCAATTGTTTCAGGTATTCGATATTTTCGTGATAGATGAAATTGAATGCCTCGTCATAGGCGACCGAAATATTTAGGTTGCCTTTTTCTGTCTTTGCCTCTTTCGATATATATAGAGGTCTGATTATTGAAGTTATCTCGAGTAATCGGTCAACATTGATATGCTTTTCGATAAGGTCTGCAACCTTATTTGCAAATTCATCAAAAATAAATTCTTTTTCGATATTTAAACCCAGATGGCGGGAGGGAATTTCCACATTTGTATCTTTCGGTAAATAGCCGAGAGCTTCGAGTCCCACATCTTCACAAGCATCTTTCAGATAGCTGTAATGGCTTTCGGATGCAACAAAGTTGAAGATAACACCTACTACCTTTATTCCTTTATAAAAGTTCTTAAACCCATACAATAAAGCTGCCGAAGAATAAGCCATCGATTTGGCATTGATAACCAAAACAACAGGCAGATCGAGTAATTCGGCTATTTGTGCACTGCTGCCTTCCATTCGGTCGTAACCATCGTATAAACCCATAACCCCTTCGACAATGCAGGCATCGTTTTGAGCTGTATATTTGGTGTATACCGATTTTACATGATCGGACGACGCTAGAAATACATCGAGATTAATCGAATGATTCCCCGATGCCATATCGTGGTATTTGGTATCTATATAATCAGGGCCACACTTAAAAGGCTGGGTTCTTAGCCCTCTGTTTTTCAGAGCTCTGAGTAATCCCAATGTAACGGTTGTTTTGCCCGATCCCGAGGTTGTAGCGGATATTAATAGACGAGATAGCTTATCCATATAAAAGTATAATAAGTAACGTTAAATATTTGGTATTGTATTTTATAAGCATAAAAGCACCAGGTTATTATGCTTTTCGAAGTGACAAAAGGTCTTCGGATTAAGGTTTACAAAAATATAAAATCTATATCATAAACTGCATCTATCATACTATTTGTTTTATTTATTTTTCTGAATACAGTCTCTCTAAAATAGATTAAAAGTATCTTTGCATCCGTTAAGGTGATGCTTGGAGACATCCGTCTCGAGCATTTAAAAGGGAATTCGGTCAGAATCCGAAACAGTGCCCGCTACTGTGAACTCTTTAAAATTTTGAACAAATCTTTTGCCACTGTTCTTGTGAATGAATGGGAAGGCGTTCAAAATAGAGTGAGTCAGGAAACCTGCCTAACAAACCAGTTATTTACATATTCTCGGGGTCAAGAATATTTTTATAAACAATTTATTTTCATTCTTAAATGAGAAAGAAACTATTGCTGACGGCACTGGGGTGCTGTGTAGTAAGTGTTGCTTTGGCTCAGATGACTTTGCAAGGAAAAGTTGTTGATGAGGACGGGCAACCTGTATTGTGTGCAACGGTACGTTTGGAGAAAACGACAATCAGTGCAGTGACTAACGGCAAGGGCGAATTTGTATTCAAAGATGTGCCCAATGGTGAGTATGTAATGCGGACGAGTCGTATGGACTTCGAGACCCAAAAACACGATGTAAGCCGTACGGATAACAATCTGCTTATCCGGCTGAAAAAATCTTATTTAAACCTCAATGAGGTGGTTGTGACCGGAACAGGAACCTATCACCGCTTGAAAGACACTCCCGTTCCTGTTGAAGTAATAACTGCTAAAGAAATTGCTAATACGGGAGCTCTCAACTTCGAAGATGCCATATCGGCTTTATCTACTTCCATTAATACCAAAGGTGCTTACAATATAGTGATGAACGGACTCAGAAACAAGCAAGTACTGATTCTGGTCGATGGTAAGCGTCTAGCCGGTGATGTTGGAGGAGACAACGATCTGGAGCGTATCGACATGAGTAATATCAAACGCATAGAGGTGGTAAAAGGAGGTGCATCGTCGCTTTACGGATCCGAAGCAATGGGAGGCGTAATTAATATTATAACCAATACTCCTCAGAACTCGATGGATATTGTTTCCGCTACACGGATATCCAAATACGGTCAATTCAATCAGAATGCGAACGTTGGTTTTAAGGTTGGTAAATTTATATCGCAAACCACTTACCAACGCAGGCAGACCGAGGGATGGCAATTGAGTCCGTATGAAATAAAATCATTAAGCAAGCCTACTCGTGATACTTTGGTCGAAACAGGAAAGCAGGCTATGGCAGCTTATCACTCGAATACGGTTTCTCAGAAATTTGTATACAATCCGACAAAGAAATCGTCAGTTTATACCAAAGGGGTTTACTTCGATAAAAAAACAGACCGTCCCTATGCTGATTATGTTTACGATATGTTTTACAAAGATTATAATTTTGCTTTGGGCGGCGATTATCATTTCAGAAAACATATCAATTACATCACCTTCGACAGCTATTTTGATAACTACGAATACTATAAAGATTACCTCAAAAAGTCAGGAAAGTTTGAAGCCGGAGATCGTGATCTAACCAAGCGTCAACGTCTTTTTAATACCACCGTAAAAGGGGTATTTAGCCTGGGCGAAAATAACAAACTGAATACGGGTTTGGACTTTATGAATGAGTACATGAAGAACCCCGAAAGCTTGGCTGAATCAAAATCTGCATATACGATGGCATTTTATGCTCAGGATGAAATTAAAGTCATAGAGCGTCTCTCGGTAGTTGCTGGATTCCGTTTGCTTCATCACGAGACATTCAAGAATAAGTTTACTCCAAAAGCTTCGGCTATGTATGCTTTGGATCATTTCAATTTCAGAGCATCGTATGCAATGGGATTCAGGGCACCCAATTTGCAGGAGTTATATTATGATAAGATCTCGGGAAGTATGGTTAGTCAGGGAAATATTAACCTGAAACCCGAACGGTCTAATTACTTCTCTTTGAATACCGAATACATCAGCGATCATTTTACATTTTCGATAACAGGCTACATCAATAATATAAAAGATATTATCGACAGGCAGGTACAACCCTTGACTCCGGAGGATGAAGCAGGCGGAATCAAAACCCGTTATATGTATAATAATGTATCGAAAGCCCGTACACAAGGCGTAGATGTCGCCATAAATACTTTTCTGGGCGATGGATTTTCGATAGGAATCAATTACAGTTATTTGGATGCACGTAACAGGATAGATAACAAGCCATTGTTCGGGTCGAGCCGCCATACAGGAATTCTGAACGGAAACTGGATGAAAGAATGGAAAAGCTACCGATTGAATGTGAACCTGAATAGTCGTTTACAGAGCGAGACATATTACACAGATATGAATGCACGTCCTTTCCAGTTGTGGAATCTGGCAACCAGCCATTCTTTTACAGGGGCAAAGAATCTGATTTTTGAACCCGGATTCGGAATCGAGAATATATTTAATTTCAGAGATGAAAAACCTTTCGGGAGTAAATATGCAACTACTTCACCGGGAAGAACCGTATTTGCGAGCTTAACCTTAAAGTTTAAAAAGTAATGAAAAATCTGTTTCTTATATTATCAATCATTGCTTCGGTACTGAACGTATCTGCGCATGGTGGGAAAAACCACGAGCATTCTGATATTTTTGAGAATGTGCAAGCGGGCGATAAAGTTGCCATCTTGATGGTACACTTTGGAACGACACACGACGATACCCGTTCTTTAACCATAGATGCTATGAATAAAAAAGCTCAGGCAGAGTTTCCCGATGTAGAACTGCGTGAAGCATATACGGCACGTATAGTAATTAAGCGTCTGGGAGAAAGAGGAATCGTAAAACAAAAACCGTTGGATGTTCTGAACCAATTACAGAAGGAGGGGTATACCTATGTTTTGGTACAAACCTCTACTATAATTGATGGTGTGGAAATGGAATCTTTGCAGAAGGATATTGCCGAAGTGCAATCGCAATTCAAAGAAA
Source organism: Dysgonomonas sp. HDW5A (assembly GCF_011299555.1). Classification (NCBI taxonomy): domain Bacteria; kingdom Pseudomonadati; phylum Bacteroidota; class Bacteroidia; order Bacteroidales; family Dysgonomonadaceae; genus Dysgonomonas; species Dysgonomonas sp. HDW5A. Next base: position 2,718,595 of record NZ_CP049857.1, read on the forward strand.
TCAGAATTGGCGATCCCTTGTTGTACAGTCCCGAAGATTACGAAAACCTGATAAATGTATTAACCAAAGATATTGATTCCCAAACTGCTTATGTTTGGGTAGGGCATGGAACCTATGATTCTAATACCGCACAATATGCAATGCTCGATTACATGCTGAAAGCTAAAGGACATAAAAATTGTTTTGTGGGAACTATCGAAGGATACCCGTCTTATGACGATATGTTGCAACAATTGAAAGCATCGGGATTGAAAAGAGTCGTACTTGTACCTCTTATGTTTGTTGCCGGAGAGCACGCCAAAAATGACATTGCCGAGGACTGGAAAACAGATCTGGAGAAAGAAGGCTATTCGGTGGATGTGAAAATGGAAGGATTGGGACAAAATCCCGAAATACAGGATCTATACATTTCCCATTTGAAGTTTATCTCAGGACATCGTAAAATCGGTATCATGGAAAAAAAAGCTATCTATGAAGTTACCGGTGAAAAGATGTAGTAGGGGCGTCAACCCTTTTTTCTCAAAACATATAGATATTCCCAATATATAAGGAAATCATGAAAAAAATAATTTTTTCTGCTATCGCATTGATGGCAGCGGTTGTTATGTCAGCTCAAAATAAGAGCATGGTAGATACAGTGTATTCTATCAGTGAAGTAGAAGTAGTAGATTTCAGTAGAAAAAAAGTAGAAATAGGCAAGTTGGATGTTCCCATCGAATATCTGCCGATGACCATAAATACAGTGTCTTTCAAAGACCTTGAAATACGAGGAATTACCAATATCGAAGACGCTGTAAAATTTCTTCCCGGTGTGCGTATGCAAACCTCTTACGGAGCATTTCAAACCCTTACGGTTCGAGGTTTTAATTATACCCCCATCATGGTGGATGGTATAAGGGATGAACGAACTATGATAAACTCTTATCCTGTGGCTGATCTTACGGATATCGAGTCGATGGAATTATTGAAAGGACCGGCATCGGTTCTTTACGGACAATCCGTTATCGGTGGAGTTCTCAATATTGTCAGAAAATCGCCTACTCCTTACAATGTGGTGAATGCTCGTATGGCGTATGGAAGTTGGGAGAACAAACAAGCTACCATGGATTTTGGCGGAAAGCTATACAAATCGGTCAATTATAGAGCATTACTCAATTATGCCGATCAGAACGGATGGAGGGATAACGGAAACAAACGTTTCTCGGGTTATTTTGCCTTAGCCTCTAAAATAGATGCCACAAGTAACATTGATGTTCGTGGAGGATTCAACCGTGACTGGTATGGTACAGAGATAGGTTTACCACCTAATATTACAAACGATGTGTACAGCAAAGATGGAACTCTGTTTCTTCAAAAAGGTCAGATGCAATCGGGGCTGAATAGAGAATCGCGTTACAACAGTCAGTCCGATTTTTTCCAAAACTACGGATGGAATGTTACCATGAAATACGATAAAAAGTTTGGCGACAATCTGAAACTTCAAAATTACGCTTCGTATTATGACGATGATATTAATTATTTCGGAACAGAAAGTCTAAAATATCTGGAGAGTAACGATGCTATTTATGATCATTTCTATCTCACCAAGAATAAAGCAGGAGACGAAATTCGCAAATATATCTGTCTCGATACCGTATATCTGGCATCTCCCCTGCGTTTTTCTCATATGGCGAAAACATTTAGCAATCAATTCGACTTGTCGGGAAGCTTTTATACAGGAAGTATTAAGCATAATTTCATCGGAGGATATACATTTTCGCAAATGAATCGTAACTCGTATACAGGGTATAATCTGGCACCCGTAAACGATCCGCTTAATAGCAAATACGATGTGTATGGTCCCGGTCTTTATTCACATTTGGCAGTAAATAATCCTCAAAGTATGGGTTATATGAATACCTCTTTCAGCAAGGCCAATATCACTAAAAGTTATATGCACAGTATCTACTTTCAGGATTTAGTGGAACTCGATGATAAATGGAAAGTGATGTTGGCAGGACGTTACGATTTCTTTAAGTATATGCGGGCAACAGCACCTACGTACGATGGCGAAAGACAATATCACCGATCGGAACAAACGGCATACAGCATTAATAATACATCGTCGTTTACCTATCGTGCAGGTGTTGTTTATATCCCGACAAAAGACCTTTCATTATATGGTTCAATGGCTTCGTTCTTTAATCCTTATCGTGATTTCTATGCTGAAAATGTAATCTATGTCGATGCAAATGGTAACAGGTTTTTTCCAACGGCAGGCAAAGAAATATTTAAACCTCAAACCGGTTACCAAGGTGAATTAGGAGTTCGTTATAATCTGGGAAAATATGCACAGGCAACAGGTAGTGTGTTTTATATCATAAAGAATAATGAAAAGAAAACCTTAAAAACGGGTGTTGTTGATGAAGACGGAATCACCAAATCGGTAGTGGGTCAGGTAGGTTCGTCTGAATCCAAAGGTTTCGATCTGGATATTACTGTTTTTCCTGCACAAGGACTTAATGTCATGCTAGGGTATGCATATACGGATGCTACTATTCGTGACTTAAAAACCAATGAGTATATGGAAACCGAAACCCAAAAAGGAAATATGTTGACCGGTGTTCCTAAAAATACATTCTTCGCAGCAGCCAATTATCTTATACAAAAAGGAGTATTTAAGAACTTGGGTTTTGTGGCTACCGCTTCGTCTATGGATAAAGTATATCGCAATACCGATAATACGTCTGAATACCCATCGTATTGGTTAGTTGATATGGGTGTTTCGTATAAGTTGAAAAATAACGTTCGCCTTTCGGCAAATGTAAATAATGTATTCGATAAAGAATATTTCAATCAGTCGTTAGGCTCTCAGATGGTTCCAAGTATGCCTCGTAATTTTTTGCTTACAATGGCTTATTCTCTAAGATAATATGCTAAAAAGAATCATATATTCTATTCACAGGGTGCTGGGGACTTGCCTCTGTATCCTATTCCTTATGTGGTTTTTGTCGGGTTTTGTGATGATTTATCACAACTTTCCGAGAGTAACACCGCAAGACCGTAACCGAGCAATAGGTATACTTTCTGCTGATATGCCCGAAATAGAGGAGGTGCTTAACCGCATTTATCCGGATACTTCGATTCAAAAAATCAACCTGAAAATAACAAGTTACGGACAATCGGCTTTTGAAATCTCAACCAAAGACAGCAGCTATAATCTTGTTGCCGATTCGAGCGAGTTTATTCGAAAAGTAAGCTATGCACAAATCGAAAATTATGCCCAGAAATGGTGTTCTGCTGATATTGTGAAAGTAGATACACTAAGTGAAGTAGATCAATGGATACCTTTTAACCGATTGGCAAAAGATATGCCTATCTATAAATTTCACTTTGGAGATTCCGAAAAGCATCAGCTTTATATATCGTCACGTAGGGGAGAGGCTCTACAGTTTACCGATAAAAACAGTCGCTTTTGGGCATGGTTGGGAGCTATTCCACATTGGGTTTATTTTACTTCGCTGCGTCAGGACGGAGAATTATGGAATACTACCGTTATTTGGTTGTCGGGTTTAGGATCTGTTATGTGCCTATTAGGATTTGGTCTGGGTATTTATATGCTCGTAAAGCAATATCGAAGGAAGAAGAAACTAGGCACACCTTACCGAAAGTTCTCTTATAAATGGCATCATGTATTAGGTTTCGTCTTTGGGATATTCGTCTTCACTTTTGTATTTAGTGGGATGATGTCATTGGCAAGTATTCCCGATTGGATTATCAAGGAAAGTAAACCATCGGGCAGACGAGGAATGTTCGGCTCTTCATCCATGTTAAAAACACAAGCCTATCAATTAGATTATCGGGCGATCTTATTATACTATGCCAATGATGTAAAGTCTCTTGAGTGGACAGGCTTTGACAATACTCCGATCTATAAAGTCGTAACTACCGATAGTACCTATGTGTTGGATGCTTCTGCAAATAATATAACTCCACTCATTCTTACGGAGCAAGTTGTAAAAGATAAATATACGAGTCAACATAAAGAACCGATTGCTGTGTCGGTAATGACCGAATACGATAACTATTATGTCGATCGTAAGAATAAATTACCATTGCCCGTTTACAAAATAGATATAGATGATGCAGACAGAACGACTTATTATGTGAATCCTCAAACGGGAGATGTACGTTCTTTCACTACAAAATCACGCATGCACAAATGGATGTATCAGGGATTGCATAGCTTCAACTTTAAGTTTTTGGCAGAACATCCCATTCTGTGGAATATGGTTATGTGGGTAATTATGATCGGCGGAACGTTGGTGTCGTTAAGCGGTGTCTTACTCAGTTATAAATACCTGCGACGAAAGTTTAAACGATTAACAAAAAAGAATTGTAAAGAATAATGATACGAAAGTTTATATATTTCATCCACAGGGTATTGGGAGCAGTAGTTAGCCTACTGTTCCTAATGTGGTTTATTACAGGATTGGTTTTGGTGTACCATCCTTTTCCGAATGTAACCCAAGAAGAAAAGAATCAGAGGCTCGAGATTTTGCCAGATTCTCTGCCCGATATTATGACTCTTGTAAACAAATTGCCGGAGGGCGTATCTGTCCGAAAAATGCAATTGAGTCAATTGCAGGGGCAGACACTGCTATCCATATCTACTAAAGAAAACGAATATGTATTCAATGCCGATACTACCGAGAAAGTAAAGCCTTTAAACTATCAGGCAATCGAAAATATAGCAAAAGCATGGAGCAATGCACCCATCGAAAGGGTTGATACTCTGAAAGAATTGGAGCAATGGATCATGTACAGCAAGTATGAAAAGGAGCTGCCGATCTATAAGTTTTATTTTGCCGATGATGAGAAACATCAATTGTACATATCATCCCAAAGTGGAGAGGTACAACAATTTACCGATAAAGATAGCCGATTTTGGTCGTGGGTAGGCTTTATTCCGCATACCTTTTATGTACCTGCATTACGTAAACATACACAAACGTGGATACTTACTATTACTGTATTGGCTTCGCTCGGACTCGTGATGTGTTTAGCTGGTGTATATGTTGGAGTAGATGCTTATTACAGAAGATATAAGCGAAAAGCGAAGTTCGAAAGTCCTTATCGAAAGCGTTGGTATTGGTGGCATCATGTAGTGGGTATGATCTTCGGGATATTTCTTCTCTCTTGGGCATTTAGCGGAGTCATGTCGTTGCGAAAAGTACCTCAATGGATGGTGAAAACGCATGAGGAATATAAAATCCCCATGAAAATAAAAGGCAAAAGAATATCCCTCGATAAGTATCAGTTTGACTATAAATTATTGAAACAGACTTATCCCGAACTGAAGCAAATAGAGTGGACTCATTTTCAGGGGATACCTATCTATGAAATTGTTGCAGGTAACCAGACTCTTTTTATAGATGCCTCCTCAAACGAAGCTAAGGAGTTATTTTTACCTTATGAGGCGGTCGAAAAATCAATACGTGCTATTCATGGTGATAGTGTTGCCTTTACCGTGAAACTGATAAGCGAGTATGAAGACTATTATTTGCCTTGGAAACGGGATTTGGGTTTACCAGCCTATAAAGTAGAGGTTTCCGATGCAGACAAGATCCTCTATTATATAAATGCAAAAACAGGCGATTATAAATACCTCAATCAGAACCGTAAAGCTCGTAAATGGATGTTTCAGGCATTACATTATTTCCATATCAAATGGCTGATGGACAGACCTGTTCTCTGGACTGTGGTTTTGTGGACATTATCCATCGGTTGTATCATTGTTTCCGGTACAGGAGTTTGGTTGAGTTGGAAGTTTTTTAGACGTAAATGGAAGCAGAATTGTAAAATAAAAAAAGTATAAATATGATAAAAGGAAAAATTATAGTAGCCGGTATAGGTCCCGGATCAAAAGAAGATATAACCCCGGCAGTACTCGAAGCCGTAAAAGTTTCGGATGTGATTGTGGGGTATAAATATTATTTTCAGTTTATCACCGATTTTGTAAAACCCGATGCACAATGTATAGATACGGGCATGAAGAAAGAACGTCAACGAGCCGAAGAAGCATTTCGCTATGCAGAAGAAGGTAATGCCGTTTGTGTAATCAGTTCGGGCGATTCGGGTATTTACGGCATGGCTCCTCTCATCTATGAGATGAAAAAGGAAAAGCAAAGCGATATCGAGGTTGAAGTATTGCCCGGTATCAGTGCCTTTCAGAAAGCGGCTGCTATTTTGGGAGCACCCATCGGTCACGATTTCTGCATTATATCAATGTCCGATTTAATGACGCCTTGGGACAGAATCGAAAAGCGTATAATAGCAGCCTCATCAGCCGATTTTGTGACAGCTATTTATAACCCTAAAAGCAATGGCAGATACTGGCAATTATACCGATTGGTAGAATTGTTTCTCAAAGACCGTTCGCCCGATACACCGATTGGATATGTGCGTCAGGCAGGTCGTGACGAGCAGGAAGTGAAAGTTACTACACTCGGCGAATTTGACCCCGAAGACGTAGATATGTTTACGATTGTCATTATCGGTAATTCGCAGTCGTACCGTTTTCAGGAAGATAAAATAATCACGCCTCGAGGATATTATCGAGAAGATGAGGTCGAAGGAGCTAAAAGTCTGGGACAGGATATAATGATCCGCAGTTTCAGAACCATCGAAAGCGAATTGAAGAACAAGGATATACCACTCGATAAGAAATGGGCATTGCTTCATGCAACACATACTACTGCCGATTTTGATATGGAAGATGTTCTCTATACAGATGAAAATGCAGTAGCCAATCTCTACAAAGAATTTACCGAAGGAACCGTTCGAACCATTATCACCGATGTTACTATGGTCGTTTCGGGCATCCGCAAAGGGGCTTTGGAACGTATGGGCATAGAGGCGAAATGTTATCTGCATGACCCTCGTGTTGCCGAGCTGGCACAATCTAAAGGTATTACCCGTACACAAGCAGGAATTCGTTTGGCAGTAGAGGAATATCCGGATGCTTTGTATGCTTTTGGTAATGCTCCGACAGCCTTAATAGAGTTGTGCGAATTGGTACGTAAAGGCAAAGCAAATCCCATCGGCATTATTGCTGCACCCGTGGGGTTTGTGAATGTGCGTGAATCGAAACACATGACTAAACCATTTAAAAATATCTCGAAAATAATTATCGAAGGACGAAAAGGTGGTAGTAATTTAGCGGCAACACTTGTCAATTCAATTCTTACTTTTGATGATGCAGAACAATTAAAACCGGGTAGAGATGTGTGAGTTATAGTTGATAATATGCGTTTTTTTAAATTATAGTTTTTACTACGCGCAATCAGAGATTGCTTGTATTTCTTTTGCCCAAAGCCGCAAAAGAAATCAAAAAGGCTTTGTGCCCCGTGGTTCGCCTGCCAGACTACACTTGTGAGCTAAACTAAACCTATTGCCTATCGGCACGTTCAGTTTTACGCTCACTTCGCTGGTCTGACAACGGCTGCACCACTCACGCACCGAGGCTGACGCACGCAAAACGGAATATCGTCCGTCAGGTTTACGACCTTGTCGATTGCACGGGGCACCCGCCAGGCTAAGAAAGCGTTAAGAAACAAAAGGATATGGTTCGCAAACGTTTTCTTTTGTTTTAGCTTTCGAGTCCGTGGTGGGTCGGGCAAGAGGCACAGTCTTGATCTTTTGTTTCGTTTTGCATCAAGGTAAAATGAAAAACAAACCCATAAGGGTGCGTTAGTAAAATTGAATACTTAATTTTAATAACTGATTTTGCATGAAGTATAAAATAGTGGAGGCGAATAATTATTCGCCCGATAAATCAATCTAATATGAGATTTTACGTAATAGGTATTGATGATAATCAGCAACAATATTTCTCACCCGAAATAAAGAAGGTGATAAGTGCTCATACTGTTTTTTCGGGAGGAGCACGTCATCATGAAATTGCAGAACCATTTCTACCCATAGAATATATATGGATTGATATAGTTGTGCCTTTGAAAAATGTATTTCAACAATACCAGTCGCATCATGAAATAGTTGTTTTTGCTTCAGGTGATCCTCTTTTCTTTGGATTTGCAAATACCATTCAGCGGGAAATGTCTGAGGCTGAAATTATGTTATACCCTTCGTTCAATTCATTGCAAATGTTGGCTCATCGTTTGGTGTTGCCTTATCAGGATATGCATATTGTTTCGCTGACGGGGCGTCCTTGGTTGAAATTCGATCAGGCTTTGATCGAAGGACAACCCAAAATAGGAGTGTTGACCGATAACAAAGAACATATTCCATCGGCTATTGCAGAACGAATGCTGGAATATGGGTATGATAACTACATCATGAATATTGGTGAATTACTCGGTAATAAGGAAAAAGAGAAAGTCTCGACTTTAGAACTGAAAGACGTTGTAGATAAGACCTTTCAATTTCCCAATAATCTGATCTTGATAAAGACCGAGACACGAAATCGTCCGTTTGGTATTCCCGAAACAGACTTTCATTTATTGAATGGAAGAGCAAAAATGATAACTAAAATGCCGATCCGGTTACTATCCCTTAGTTTATTAGATTTGAGAGATAAGTCGGTATTTTGGGATGTCGGTTTTTGTACAGGATCGGTTTCAGTAGAAGCTAAAATGCAGTTTCCTCATCTCGATATTTTTGCATTCGAGCAAAGGAGCGAAGGGACAGAATTAATGCAGACCAATACTCGCAGATTTGGTACACCCGGTATAACTGCACTTATAGGTGATTTTACTCAGACTGATGTATCCAGATTACCTGCCCCCGATGCGGTGTTTATTGGAGGACATGGTGGTAAAATGAATGAGATAGTGGCGAAACTTACCGAAGTTCTGAACCCCAATGGGGTAATTGTATTCAATTCGGTATCGGACGAAAGTCGCAATATGTTTTTAGATGCCATAAAAAATAATGGTTTGAAACTAGAACAAAGTATAACAATTAAAGTAGACGATTTCAATGCAATTGATGTAATGAAAGCAATAAAAATAGATAGACAATGACAAAAACAGCAATCATACTAACCTCAGAAAGTAGCCTAGCGTTAGCACAAACTATAAAGAAAGATTTAGCAAATGCACGGATCTATACCAAAGCCGAAATTGAAGGTACAGTTCAGATATCATCAATAAATGACTGCGTAGAAGAACTATTCAATAAAGTAGAATCTCTCATTTTTATTGGTGCGATGGGTATTTGTGTGCGAAGCATAGCCCCTTATATTGTAGATAAATACACCGACCCTGCTGTTGTAAATATCGACAGTACGGGGCGATATGTAGTCTCGGTTTTGTCGGGTCATGTTGGTGGTGCCAATGATCTATCGAAACAAATAGCTAATATTATTGGTGGCGAGGCGGTAATTACGACTCAAAGCGATAATACAAACCTCTGGGCATTAGATACTATAGGAAATAAATTCGGATGGGTGACTGATTCTAATGCGGCTAACTTTAATTATCCGTTGACCTCTTTTGTTAATAAAAAACAGACAGCTCTCTTACTCGATATTAATGATGAAGGGACAAAATATCTAGAGCGTACAACACCCGAGCATGTTGATGTATACTATAAATACGAGGATATTAACTTGCATAAATATGAATTGCTGATAGCCGTAACACCTTATCTTTATCCCGATGCAGGTATTCAGGTAATTTATTATCATCCCAAAGTGTTACACTTGGGTGTTGGATGTCGTAAAGACTGCGACCCTAAAGGCATTACGGATTATCTTTCTACAGAAATAAAGGGATTGAATATTGCTATGTCTTCTATAAAAGACATTTCTTCTATTGATCTGAAAAAAGATGAAGCTTTATTAGAAGATATTCAGGTCTTCTTTAAGAATATTACTGTTAATATTTACTCTGCTGATGAACTGAAAGACATAGAAGTACCCAACCCTTCTCAAAAAGTAAAAGAAGTAACTTCTGTCTCGAGTGTATCGGAAGCTACCGCAATTAAAAGTGCCAATGGAGGTCCGCTTATCTTAGAAAAGCAAAAAGCGGTTTTAAGTGCGGGTAACGATTTTACGTTTGCTATTGCTATTGACAAGGAAGCTATTCGCCAAGGACATATCGAAATAGTAGGAGCAGGTCCCGGTGACCCCGATTTGATTTCGGTAAAAGGTCGTTACTTTCTGGAAGCAGCCGATTTGATCCTCTATGCAGGAAGCCTTGTACCTGTCGAACTTACTTATTGTGCCAAGCAAGGGGCAGTGGTAAGAAGTTCGGCTTCGATGGATTTGGAGGAGCAATTTTCAATCATGAAAGAGTTTTATGACAAAGGAAAATTAGTAGTTCGTCTGCATACCGGAGACCCATGTATTTACGGAGCTATACAAGAGCAGATGGCATTTTTTGATGAATATAAAATGTCGTATCATATTACTCCCGGCATATCTTCCTTTTTGGCTGCGGCTGCCGCTTTGGAATCGCAATTCACCATTCCCGAGAAAGTGCAGACTATTATATTGACTCGAGGGGAGGGGAGAACGCCCATGCCCGAAAAGGAAAAATTGCACTTGCTGGCTCAATCGCAAAGTACCATGTGTATATTCCTCAGTGCAACTATTGTAGATCAAGTTCAGGAAGAATTATTAGTACATTATCCACCTACAACACCCGTAGCAGCATGCTATAAACTGACATGGAAAGATGAGCGTATCTATCGGGGCGAGTTAAAGGATTTAGCAAAGATTATCAAAGAAAACAATCTGACCTTAACTACTATGATTGTTGTGGGTGAAGCAATCGGTAACCGTGAAGGCTTATCGAAATTATACTCTAATCAGTTTAAACATTTATTTAGAAAGTAAGGTCTCAGACTTATTTAATTGTCTGTAATACAGTATTAAATATTTGTTGTTACCTATACCAAATAAAATGAACAAAAAGCATTTTACATCATTTACAATCATATTGGTTTCTATTGTGGTATTCTTTTTACTGAATCTCATACTGGGAACTATATCAATTCCCCTTCGCTCCATTTGGAATATTATCTGGCATACGGGGGACGAACCTGTTATCTGGCAAAATATAGTCTGGAAATCACGATTTCCACAAACCATAACCGCATTATTTGCAGGAGCAGGATTAGCCATTAGCGGATTGCAAATGCAAACCGCATTCAGAAATCCGTTGGCAGGGCCTTCCGAATTGGGTATAAGTTCGGGGGCAAGCTTAGGTGTTGCTCTTATGATATTACTATCTGGAAGTTTGGGAGGTGTTGCCCTCAGCAAAGTCGGATTCTTTGGAGAGGTAGCCATTTCGTTTGCAGCCATTGTGGGTGCATTTGCGGTTATGGCTATTATTATAGCCATTTCGCAACGGATAAGAGGGAATGTAATTCTTCTGATTATCGGTGTGATGATAGGTTATATTGCAAGTGCCATAATAGGTGTACTTAAGTTTTTTAGTAACGATGAAGATGTACGGGCGTATGTTATCTGGGGGTTAGGTAGCTTCTCTAAAGTGTCAGGTGATCAGGTGTATACATTTGCAGGCATTATGCTTGTGTTGATACCCCTGTCTTTTCTTCTCATAAAAACACTTAACCTCATGCTATTGGGCGAAAGTTATGCACGCAATTTGGGATTAAATATCAAGCGGTCACGATTATTAGTAATTACTTGTTCGTGTGTTCTTACAGCCATTATTACCGCCTATTGCGGGCCCATTGTATTTTTAGGGCTGGCTGTACCACATTTGTGCAGAACCATATTTCAGACATCCGATCACCGCATACTTATGCCTGCTGTTACATTGGCAGGAGCTTCTCTATCATTGTTTTGCAATCTGATTGCCCGTATGCCGGGTATGGAAGGTGCATTGCCTATCAACTCGGTAACGGCACTTATCGGTGCACCTATTGTGATTTCTGTATTATTCGGAAAAAGAAAAAATGAAATTAGTGAATAAACAACGAACCATACAACTAAGAAACTTATCCATTGGGTATCTCACCAAGAATAACCGAAAGATAGTTGCATCGGATATCAATGCAGATATATTCAGTGGCGAACTTACCTGTCTATTAGGAGCAAACGGTATCGGAAAGTCAACTCTACTTCGGACATTATCCGCATTTCAACCCAAACTCGGCGGACAAATATATATCGAAGGAAAAGAAATAGAAACGTATTCAGAGAAACAACTCTCTACTTTGATAGGAGTAGTACTTACCGAAAAGTGCGATATCAAAAACATGACGGCTCGCGAACTAATCGGTTTAGGTAGAAGCCCCTATACTGGCTTTTGGGGAACACTCAGCGATACAGACAAGGCAATTGTGGATAAAGCCATATCGATGGTGAAGATCGAAAACCTTGCCTCCCGAATGATGCATACCTTAAGCGATGGCGAACGCCAAAAAGTAATGATTACAAAAGCATTGGCACAAGAAACCCCAATTATCTTTTTGGACGAACCAACCGCATTTCTTGATTTTCCGAGTAAAGTCGAGATTATGCAATTGCTTCATCGATTATCACGTCAAACCAATAAAACGATATTCTTATCGACTCACGATTTAGAACTGGCACTTCAAATTGCTGATAAAATATGGTTGATCGACAAACAATCGGGCATCAATATAGGCACTCCCGAAGACCTGTCATTGAGCGGACACCTTACCTCTTTCTTTGCCCGAAAGGGAATTCTATTTGATGAGGAAACAGGCTTATTTCGAATCGAAAACACATATACCAAACAGATTAAATTGACAGGACATGGGCAAATGTACTCTATGGTTCGAAAAGCCCTGCTCCGCAACGGAATATTAGCTACCCGAAATATAGAGTCGGTAGATTATATAGAAGTTACTAACGGAGAAAATAAAGAAATAAAGATATTTCAATCAGATAAAGAACCCGTATCGGTTTACAGTATAGCAACACTACTCGATACATTAAAACTATGATACTTATATTAGGAGGAACAACCGAAGGACGCCATGCAGTAACCGTGTGCGATGAAGCATCAAAATCTTATTATTATTCGACTAAAGGCGAATCGCAGGAGATAATTTGTGCAAATGGCACTCGTCTGACAGGAGCATTAGATGAAAATGCGATGGAAGCTATTTGTATAGAAAAGAACATTCGCCTTTTGGTAGATGCTGCCCATCCGTTTGCAGTGGTTCTTCATCAGACAATTGCTAAAGTATCCGAGAAATTGAATATCCCCGTTGTTCGTTACGAAAGAAGCTATCCCGAACACGATGAAGATATTATTTGGTGCGATTCGTATGACGATGCTATTAATTACCTCGAAAGACATAACATAGATAATCTTCTGGCATTAACAGGAGTAAATACCCTTGTGAAGTTAAAACCCTATTGGCAATCACATAATTGCTGGTTCAGAATATTAGATAGGCAAGAATCAAGAGCATTGGTTGATGAAGTACAATTTCCATTCGAAAAGATTATTTATTATCAGCAGGGAGAAGACGATACGCCTCTATTCGAGAAGCTACAACCCGAAGCAATAATAACCAAAGAAAGTGGTGAATCGGGAGGCTTCAACGAGAAAGTAAAGGCTGCCCGAGAATTAAATATCCCTGTTTTAGCAGTAAAACGTCCGCCCTTATCTCTCCATTTTATTCCTGTACATGGCGAAAATGGATTGCGGAAAATGATAGAAAAGTTAGTTCCTGATTTTTTCGAGTTAAGAACGGGATATACTACGGGAACTTGTGCAACGGCAGCCACAAAAGCTGCTCTTACAGCATTATTAACAGGCAATCAGTTAAACGAAATAAGCATAACTCTACCTAGTGGCGAATGGATATACATACCTATCGAAGCAACTACTTTTGGAGATAACGAAGTTACTTGTATCGTGATTAAAGACGCAGGAGACGACCCCGATGTAACCAATAAGCAGGAAATAACATCAACTGTACGATTAAATACGGAAAAAAGAGGTGTACATTTTCTACAGGGAAAAGGAGTCGGTGTTGTAACTCTACCTGGTTTAGGATTGGAGATAGGAGGTCCTGCCATCAACGCAACACCTCGAAAGATGATAAAGCGGGAAGTATTCAAAGTACTTCGTCACAATCAATATAAACTGCCCGATCATAGTATTCGTATCGGTGTAGATGTAACTATTGCGGTTCCCAATGGTGAAGAGATAGCCAAGCGGACATTCAATCCTAAATTAGGAATCATTGGAGGAATATCTATTATAGGAACTTCGGGAGTCGTAAAACCTTTTTCTTCGGATGCTTTCATTCGATCCATACGCAGAGAGATGGGGGTAACCAAAGCTCTCTATTGCGAGCGTGTAGTAATCAATTCAGGAGCGAAGAGCGAAAAAATCGTGAAGCAGCTGTATCCAGAATTACCCGGTCAGGCTTTTATTCACTACGGAAATTTTATTGGTGAAACAATAAAAATAGCTGCCGATCTGGGCTTTAAATACGTAACTATGGGTATTATGCTCGGAAAAGCCGTAAAGCTTGCCGAAGGCTCATTGGATACGCACAGCAAAAAAGTGGTGATGAATAAAGAATTTCTTTCGGATATAGCCGTGCAGGCTGGTTGCTCAGACTCAACCATCGAAGCCATGCAGAATATTACTTTAGCACGTCAATTATGGGAAATTATCCCCGAGACTAAATTCTTCTCGTTGATTATACAAAAATGTCATGAAGTATGTACACCTCTTCTGCCCGATGGTGAGCTGACTGTTTTTCTGATTGACGAGGAGGGTAAAATAATACGATAAAGTTTATTTTTTAACTCTGATTTGATTGAGGAATGGTTCAACCTTCTTGTCCTGTTTCGAATAGTTCTCGACAAGAAGATACAAAGAGCGTTTATAAATGTCGCGTACATTGTTTGGATCAATACTTTTCCAAAGGGAATTTAATTTCTTGACAAGCTCTTTTTCACCTGTCATATTAGTAGCTTCCTCCTCCGAAATTTTTTCTAATCTCCGTATATACCATATCATTTCTCTGACAGCCCTTTCGTGCTCATTTCTCAGATTGATAGGGTTAATCATATCTTCGATAGTCAGATAAAGAACTTCTATTCCGGTTGTATCATCTACAGTCCATCCTTTTGCAGTAATTGGTATTTGCCCGGCTTTTGTCTTCTTTTCTTTTTCTTGTTTTTTAGGCACTCTATTGTCTGCAGGCTTATCTTGTGACGGTTGACGAGGCTTTATAATAACCGAGACCGGACGGTTATTAGGGGCAGGAGGTGTATTCAATATTGTAGAGACCGAAACCCAAAGAGCCTGTAAGCGATGGCGTTGTATTATTAAGGTAGCGATAACGCCTAATGATATAAATACAACTATCCATACTTTATAATACTTTTGTTCGGCTTCTTCTTTTTCTTTTAGGATTCTTTCTTCGTATTCTTTATGACGCTTCGCTGCCTCGAATATAGCTTGATCCAGCTCATCTTCATTTACTATCTTTGGTATTGGCTTTGCATAGGACTCTTTCTCTAACTTTTGTGATATTTTGGCTCCCGACTCAATCCATTCTCGGTATGCAGCCATATAATTCACGATATTCTTTCGATGTCTTTCAGTGCGGACTAATGGTGATGATAGTAATTTTTCATTGTCGAGAGATATTCCGTAATCATCCCAAATCTTGATTAAAGAGAAGTCCGTATTCTTATCTGTTTTAGTAATCCCATAAATAGGATCAGCCTTTAAAATAATATGCCAAACAATTAAATTCCTGCCGGTTTCGTCTGATACCTGAGCCCCTTTACTTAACAAGTACCTAACCATTTTAGTGTTTCCCCGTTGCGAGGCTGTGGCTACTGTACTACCTAGGTCTTTATTTTTAATATCGAGCTTTGCTCCTGCTTCAATCAAAAAATCGACCATCGAAATATCCTTTGATGCTATGCCGTAATCGAGAACCGTGAGATTTTGCAGCATCAGCATGGCTAAAGCATTTTTATCACTATTGTATTCTGACTTATGTTTGATGCGGTAATTGACTTTAGCTCCTTTCTCTATTAATAAGCTTGCCAGTTCTTTGTTGTTATTGCGAGCGGCAAACATGAGTAGGCTTTGTCCGTAATCATCGGTGAGATTGGCATTTCCTCCTTCATTTAATAAACGTTCTGCTAAGGTTTGAAAATTCTCGGATACAGCTTCTAATAATTCTTTTTCCTCGACCGTAGATGCTATTTTTTGCGCCGATAGACTAACCGACAAAAGACAGAATAAAAATAGGATGTAGAATTTTCGGTATAAATGCTTGTCGGACATAGTATTTAGAAAACAGGTCGGTAACTAAAATCTGTAATGTTACATTTTAAATCTTGTAACTTATTATTGTAATTTACCTCCTCCGGTAATAATCTGGTCTGAGACCCTAAATTAGTGTGTGAATTTATTTTTCTCAAAGATATACACCTTTTCTAAAAAACAAAGCGAGATGTAGGTTTAAATTTACATCTCGCTTTGGTGTCTGTTATATATACTTTAAAAATATTTCGTCACTTGAATTTTCTTGAAAGAATTCATCTCATTAATCATCCTTACTGACGAATCAACAATGGGATAAGCACACAAAGCACCCGTTCCTTCTCCTAATCGATAACCTAAATGCAGGATAGGTTTTGCATTTAAGTATTTAAGAACCAGTTTATGTCCGGCCTCATCACCCTGATGTCCGAAAATAGCATAATACAATACATTTTCATTCAATTTAGATGCAGCAAGCAGGCAGTTGGTCATAATAAAACCATCAACCAGAATGACCATTTTCAATTCGGCAGCCTTTAGCATAGCACCTACAGCCATCACCATTTCGTAACCGCCAAAGTAACGGATAATATCTTCGGGCGAATTATCCCCCTTATAATTTTCTTTAGCCTGTTTCAAAACATTATACTTATGTTCCATTATATTTCCTGTATGATCGCAACCTGCACCTACGCAATCTTTCAATGGAATATCTGTCAAACAAGCTGTCCATAAGGCTGATGCTGAAGTATTGGTAATACCCATTTCTCCAAAACCGATAACGTTACACCCTTTGTCGAAACAAGCCTGTACACAATCTGCACCACGTTGTATTGCCAAGTCCATTTCTTCGTGAGTCATAGCAGCCTCATTCAGATAGTTCCGGGTGCTTTTTCGGATCTTTTTATCGATAATCGGATCTTCGGGTTTAAAATCGAAATTAACCCCTGCATCTACAATCTGTAATTCGATTTTATGTTGACGAGCCAGAAAATTAATACCCGCACCTCCTGCCCAGAAATTGGCTACCATCTGAAAGGTTACTTCCTGTGGCGACGGGCTTACCCCTTCGGCTGCAATGCCATGATCTCCGGCAAATACAATATGATGAGGATTAATTAATTTAGGTTCTAATGTTTGCTGAATCCAACCAATTTGCATGGCTAAATCTTCCAATACTCCCAACGAGCCTTTTGGCTTGGTCAGATTATCTATTTTTTCTTGTAAATAAGAACGAACTTCGTCCTTTGGTTTTTCAATGTTGAATTGTAGCATCTTTATTTAGAGTTTAATTTATTTGATATCGTTATTTAGTGCAATATTTCGTAATATACAGGCTTATGATCGGGCAACAGTTCAGGATGAAAAGCCTTTATCAAATCAGCCAGAACAACTTCGGGTTCAACAGGAGCTTTTTCGTAGAATGGTTTCTGACGAAGATTGCAGTATACCACTTTCTTCTCTTTAAAAGCTTTAAAGTCTGCATACCGAGCATCGCTTTGCTTCATTGCTTCGTACGAATAGTCGCCGTCGTGACTTACGAGCATACGCCAAAAATCGGCATCTGCTCCCTTAGAATATACCGATTCGAAATCCATATTTATACCTCCAGTTTCGGTATTGTCTTTCAGAAAATATTCAGCTCCTGCATCACGGAATTGTTGAGCCAGAAAGCTTTTACCACCTACTACATACCAATTGCCCGAACGCATTTCGCCACTCAAAACAATAGGCTTTTTGTCCGCTTTAGAAGCAAGAGTCATCAGGTCTTGATATTTCTTTTCTATCTCTGCGAATTGACTGTTCGCCTGTTGTTCAAAGCCCAGCAGCATGGCTGTAAATTTAATCCATTCGGCTTGCCCAAGAGCAGAAGTCTCCTTATAACCCAGAAAAGTCACCAGAGGAATATTCAGATCCTTGATCGATTCATACCCTCCACGTTTAAATGGAGATACAAGTATAATGTCAGGATCGAGTGCCATAACCACCTCATTGTCAAAATTACCCTCTATGCCTATCTGGCTGGCCTGTCCGTTTTTGATACGGTCTTTCATCTGTTGGTTGAATAAATAATGCGTGCTGGTCATTCCTACGACTTTATCAATAGCATCCAGTTTTATAAAATTAGATAATTGAAGAGTAGTCATGCAAACAACCTTCTGAACGGGAACCTCTATAATAGTGTAATCTTTCGGTATTCCCTCGTGGCTTTGCCCCCGATTGACTAACGCATAGCGATACACAGTCTCGCTTTCGTGTTGAGGGTCTTGAACATCCACCAATCGGTAGTTATCGTTATATGAAACGCTGAAACCTTGTGCGTATTTGACTTCGATGTGAACCGAATCGGATGAGCTTGCCGTAGATAAGGTAGTTGCACTTTCACTCTGCTGATTATTCTTGCAACCGCTGAAAGCGAAGCCGATAAATAAAGTCAGACAAATAATTATTGAGCTTTTCATTTTATTGGTGGATTATCATTAGAGAAAAATAGGGGAATTTGCGGGAAATTATTTCTTGAGTATCGCAAGTGTAATACTCCTTTTCTTTGACACCTACATTTTCGAAGTAATGAAATGTTGCTGTAGGAATCGCAGATATACATTCCTTAACCGCATCCTGACATTGCGAAACCTTCATAATAACCACAACTTTGCCCGAATTTATTTTATCGATCAGGCTGCTTGCTGATATTATTCCCGGAATTACATTCAGTTCCTCTTCTTGTTTTACAATATGAATTCCTGCTAAAGCTCCGCTTGCAATAAATGCAGGAATACCTGCAATATGTTCTACCCGAATGTTTTGTTTAACCAGAGTATCGAATATATAATGAATGGACGAATAAAAACCAGCATCGCCCTCGGCTACAATGGCTACTTTCAGATTCTGGAGATATTGCTGTACAGCTTCCTCAGATACCCGATTATAAGCGTCTATTGCCGGAGAGCGGTCTTTACTCATGGGAACGTGAAAAGGAATGGTCTTTTTGGGGTCGATATCCAGCTCCATCATAATATCCAAAGCTCTCGAAGATACGGCACCTTCTTTGAGAATGGTTGCGGGATAAAAAATACAATCGGCAGTTTGCAGGGCTTTTAATCCTTTGAGGGTTATCAAATCGGCTTCACCCGGTCCTAACGATACAAATACAATTGGAGACATCGTTTCTCAATTCTTTTATACTATTAAACAATACTCAGAATTAAGAGGATACGAAACATGAAGTCGCCATATGCCAGGCATATTTTGAATATGAATGTTCTTAAGCCTTAACCACGAGCTTTAAACTATATATACCTTTGGCAGGTCTTCTGACTTACTCCATCTTCGGATGTCCTTCCCATCTCTCTATTAGAAACAGTGGATCAAATAATATCCAAAGATTGCTTGGCGGAGCTTACAGCAGCGGGTCTGTTCAGGATTTACACCTGATTTCCTTTTCAGCACTTTTTCGTAGATATGAAATTGTGCCACCAAAACGTCTGCAAAGATAATAAAGATCAAATAATAATCACGAATAACAGGCTGTGATAATCCTCGGAACAGATATTTTCTTCCTGCGTCTATTTTACCCTTGCAGTACATCCGTTGTCTGAAAAATAAAAACTACATTTGAAAATGATGAACTTAAATTTAAAATAGCATGAAACGGATATTTTTTATACTTACTATTTGCCTGATAAGTGCAGGGTTGCTGGCTCAACAGAATCTCGATTTCTCTCCAAAAGCAGAAATTGTTTCGCCTCAGATAAATAAAGACAATACAGTAACATTCAGACTGATGGCTCCCAATGCTAAATCGGTAAAATTGCAAGGTGATTGGATGCCCAGTGAGGGATGGACACCCAAATTGCAGGATCTGCAGAAAGACGAAAATGGCTTGTGGAGTTTCACTACTCAAGTACTGCCATCTGACCTGTACAGTTATACATTTATTGTGGATGGACTAAAAGTTATCGATCCCAATAATGTATATCAGGTTCGTGATGTAGCTACTGTAATGAATATATTTCTGATCGAAGGAGGTCTGGGAGACTTGTATAAAGTGCAGAATGTACCTCACGGAACTGTTGCCCGTCGTTGGTACGATTCTCCAAAGCTCGATAGCCCCCGTCGTATCACTATATACACTCCTCCGGGATATGAGAGCAGTACAGATAAATATCCCGTGTTTTATCTTCTGCATGGTATGGGAGGCGACGAAGAAGCCTGGATGGCACTCGGACGTGCTTCGCAGATATTGGATAACCTTATCGCCCAAGGAAAAGCTAAGCCTATGATTGTTGTGATGACTAATGGGCATACAAGCAATACTGCCGCACCGGGAGAGTCTGACAAAGGTTTTTACAAACCCGATATGCGAACTCCCGATATATTTAGTGGAGATATGGAAGCTAATTTTGGAGACGTTATCAAATTTGTTGAAAATAATTACAGAACGAAGTCTGATAAGCAAAACAGGGCTATTGCAGGCCTTTCTATGGGAGGATTCCACTCCTTGTACATTTCAGCAAATTATCCAAATACCTTTGATTACGTGGGATTGTTCTCCCCGGCTATTCTGCCACCGGCCAATGCAGCTTCACCTATGTACACAGATTTGGAGGCAAAGTTATTGGCTCAGCAAGCTAATGGATATCGTCTTTACTGGATAGCTATTGGTAAAACAGACTTTCTGTTTCAGAATGTAGTTGATTACAGATCGAAACTTGATGAAATGAAATTTATATACCAATACAGAGAAAGCGAAGGTGGGCACACTTGGGCAAACTGGAGGCTTTACTTATCTGAATTTGCACCCATGTTATTTTAAATATAGATGTATGTGTGTATGTTGTTGATTGTTAGTTTTTTTTATTCGATTTTTGGTGGTGTTTTTTTTAAAAGTAAGCTTTATAAAACTTAAAAGTTGAATATTCACTCAACAATTTGAACTCTTTTGCGTTTAATGATAAGTAGTGTTTAAATTAAAGTAATAAAGAGATCTTATATTTAATGTTTTATATATTTGTGTTAAAAAATACGAAACATCACCTATTTGTTGATCATTTTTATAACTTTGTTGCTATATGAATGTAGAATTCTAGCTTTGTGGTCAAATCCAGAAGTTGGTTGTTTCTAAAAGAGTTCTTTTATCAAGTGAATTATGTCTTAAGATTATACCAAATCGTCGATTGAAAAGAGATATTTGTCGAAGTTTTTGATATTAAACAATAATTTAAGATAACTTAGTACCAGATAAATCAAAATTTATATAACTTTGTGGTCATAAATCAGAATTATATAAAAAGAAAAAATATTTTCAACTAAGAAGTGATATAAATCCTTTTTAGGTTAGTGTTAGTTAGTGTGTTTGTAGGAAGCCCATGTCGTGATGACAAGGGCTTTTTCGTTTATACAATCCCAGAAAGAAACTTACCATTCTACTGCTGGATAATTTTCGACTGTGGTTCTGCTTGATCAACCATATTATCTTTATTTTTTGCTTAATCTGGTTATTTAAAGGTAACTGTGTCTATCTATTTGATGAAGTAAAAATAAAATATTTTCCTTTCTCTCTAATTACTAAATCAGACTATTGTATCTATAAATAATTATGGCTAAATTGCTTGTTAAATTATTTAAACACTTAAACAATACAAGTATGAGATCACTGAAAACAATGAGCTTTATTCTTTTCTTATTAATCCCTTTTCTGGCATTCACCGGTTGTTCGAATGATGATGACATTACTTTAGATGGAGAACTTTATCTGACTTTTGTCAATACCTCGGATGATTTACATGTGCTTATTTATTCGATGCAGAACACGCAAGTATCACTTTTTGACATTCCGTTGAACACTTATAAGAAACATACTAGTCAATCGCTAAATGTTGGAAATTATCTGATACAACTCAAATCTTCGTATTACAATTACGGAACTGCAGCAGTTCAGATTCAGCAAGGAAAAAGAACTTCAGTAACCTATGATGAACAGAATAATGCTCATACCTCAATAAACTAATAATACAATTTACTATCTGATTTTGAACCAATAAACCAACCTGCTTTTTATTAGTTACAAAATATTTTTAATTATATAGATCACACTGAAAATGCGGACATTTTCAGTGTGATTTTCTTTTTGTCGATAGAATTATCCTCTCTGTCGATTTTGATTGTCCAACTTTCCCTTCCCCTCTATATTTGAATCAGTAAATAATAAAAATATACTGATTATGAAAAAAATACTTTTAGCTATAGCAACTATTGCTGTTTGTTTGAATCTATCGGCACAACCCCCGATGGGCGGTGGAAGACCCGGAGGTGGCGGACGTCCTCCCAGAGGAGAATCTTCGCAACGAGGAGGTGATAGTAATCAGATTGGCATTACCAAATTTCCTGAGATTGAAGGTCTGACGGAGAAACAACGTGAAAAGTTAGTGAAAACACTAACCGATGAACGGAAAGCTGTAATGAAACTAGAAGGTCAGAAGCATGAACTAATGATGCCTACCGATGGCTCCGATAAGCCTAAAGACGATGAAAAGACTATGAAGAAGGTTCATAAAATTGATGAAAAGATCGATAAAGAAAGAACCAAATCTGATCAGAAAATTAGATCCACTTTATCCCCTGAGCAATATGCAATATTCAAAGAGAAGCGTGATCAAGTGGAATTCCGAAGACCCGAGAGGCGTAGAAGCCGACCTGCCGATGGAGAGCGACGCAGCCGTTCTGACAGACAAGGAACTCCTCCGGAGATGCCAATGGATAATGGGTTTGATAATGAATAAGATATAATCAATGAAAAGATATTATTGTATAATTATTTCTGCTGTAACCTTCAGTTTGTTGATCTCAGAATCGCTTTTGGCTCAACAAAGCTGGACATTAAGATCGTGTATAGAGTATGCCCGTGAAAATAATATTCAGGTGCAAAAATCGCAGATTACAGAAGATAGTTATGCCGTAGATGAATTACAGTCGAAAGCGGCACTTTTTCCAAGTCTTACAGGGAATGTTTCGCATGGTTTTTCGAATGCACAAGTGGTGAATACCGATGGTGAGTATAAATTCAAAAGCTCATTGGTCGGACAATATGCCTTGAATGCCAGTGTAACCCTTTTTAATGGAAAGCGTAATCTGAATACTATAAAAGAAGCTCAGTTAAAAAAGCAGTCTCAGGAGTACACCACTCGTGAAACTCAAAATAGTATAGAGATTTCCATTACACAGGCATACTTGCAGATGTTGTATGCACGTGAGGCCATTAAAAACAGCCAGAATATACTCGAATCAACCGAAGTGCAGTTGAAACAAACCAAAGATTTTCTGGATGCGGGTAGTATTACACGAAGCGAGTATGCACAAATAGAAGCTCAGTACAGTGCCAATAAATACGATGTGGTAGCTGCACAAAACTCATTCGATAATTATAAACTTCAGCTAAAACAATTGCTGGAATTGGATCTTGATGTTGATTTTCAAGTCGAATTTCCTCCAATAGCAGATGATAACGTATTGCAAATGGTACCTAGAAAAGAAGACATTTACCGTACAGCATTAAAGATAATGCCCGAAATAGAAAACAGCAAATTGGGTATAAAACTGGCTAATCTCAACAAGTCTTCAGCAAAAGCAGGGTATTTGCCTACGTTAACATTGACGGGAAGTATGGGTACAGGTGAGATTTATAGTCAGTCGCCATCGTTTTTTACTCAGCTTGGACGAAATTTCGATCAAAATATAGGTTTAACATTGAGTATTCCCATATTCGATAACCGACAAAACAAATCGAATGTAGAAAAGGCTAGTCTTGATATCAAAACTGCCGAACTGGCTTTGTTGGACGAACAGAAAGCTTTACTGCGAACAATTGAGAGCCTCTATCAGGATGTAGTATCGGCACAAAGCAAATACGTTGCAGCCAAGGATAAACTCGGATCAACCGAATTGAGCTACAATCTGATATCGGAGCAATATAACTTAGGAGTACGTAATATTGTGGAGCTGACTACCGAAAAAAACAACTACGCAAATGCCTTGCAGGAATTTATACAAGCTAAATACTCAGCCATATTGAGTTTGAAGTTACTTAATTTTTATCAGGGACAGGAAATTAGTCTTTAAAGAAAGTAACAGTTTAGAGTGGTTATACTTGTCGAATTTTTTTAATAGCTCTCCGAGCTTAAGGCCTCAGACCTATTTATTGCTTTGGCAAGTATAATAGCGAGAGATAGTTATGGTTATAAAATGTAGCAATAAATTTTTAGTGTTACTTAATAGAATAGCAATGAATAAAAAAATAAAGAAATACCTAATTATAGCAGTTGTAATAATTATAGCCTGTGGTCTTTATTTCTTCTTACCCCGAAGCGAAAAGTCTGCAATGATTTTAGATACAGCTAAAGTCCAAAAAGGAGATATTGCAACATCGGTTACCGCCACAGGTACTATCGAGCCTATCAAATTAGTAGAAGTTGGTACACAAGTGTCGGGTGTAATATCCAAGATATATGTAGACTACAATTCGGTCGTAAAGAAAGGCGAAATATTAGCTGAGTTGGATAAAAACCTTCTTAATTCGGAGTTGGAGAATGCACAGGCTGTTTTACTGTCGAAGCAAGCCGACTTTCTGAATCAGCAGCGAAATTTTAACCGCCAAAAAGAACTTTGGGCAAAACAAGCTATCAGTAAAGTTGACTGGGAAGCTGCACAAACTACTTACGAAACAGCTAAATATGCAGTGACATCATCCAAAGCTGCAGTCTTTAAAGCTCAGACTAATCTGGGATATGCAACCATTTCGTCTACCATTGACGGTGTTGTAATATCCAGAGCAGTAGAAGAAGGTCAAACAGTAGCGGCCTCTTTTAGTACTCCTACCTTATTTACGATAGCTAACGATTTGACCAAGATGCGTGTTATTGCTAATGTCGATGAAGCCGATATAGGTGATGTAAGTGAAGGTCAACGGGTTTCGTTTACGGTTGATGCCTATCCTGACGATGAATTTGAAGGAAAAGTGGTGCAGGTACGTTTAGAAGCAACTACCACTTCCAATGTTGTGACATACGAAGTGGTTATAGATGCACCGAATCCCGATTTGAAATTAAAACCCGGATTAACAGCCAATGTAAATATATACACAATGGAAGAAAAGGATGTGCTTAAAGTTCCGTCAAAAGCTTTGAGGTTTAATCCCGATCCTGCATTACTGAAAGATATTAAAGATTTGGTTGTAGAGCATCCTATAGCCTCTGATCCCAAAGACAAAACTAAAAAAACAGTTTGGATAAAGTCGGAGAATAAACTATCGCCCAGATTGATCACTGTGGGAGTTTCGGATGGAATAAATACGATGGTGAAAGATGGTTTGAAAGATGGGGATGTAATTGTTACAGGTATCTCGCAGAAAATGGAAGCAGGAACGCCTAAACCCGAAGCTTCTGCAAGTAGTGGAGAATCAAGCCCATTTATGCCAAAACGACCCGAAGGGAATAAAAAATAAATATTGAAAGAAAATCAGATGAAAAAAAACAAAAAGAAAGTGGATAACATATTCGAAATACTACTATTATCTCTCTGCTTGATCATGCCAATGATAGGCTATGCCCAGTCAAAACCGACTGACGGCGATCGTAAACCGAATCATCAGCAAGTGCAGGTTGATTATTTGACCGAAACCTATCAATTTACCGATAATCGATTCACTGAGTACGATTTGAGAAGACACATAGAAGAATTAGCAGGAGTAGTTGCCGTGCAGGTGAATATGGGTAAATCTAACGTTGTCGTGAAATTCGATAAGAGTAAAAATAGTAAGAGCAAGCTAAAAAAATCGCTAAAGAAACTGGGTGTACCCGGCAATTTTGTTGATTCTAATAAAAAAGAAAATAAGAATACTAAAAAAGGCGACAACAAAAACGATCAATCCAAAGAAAACGGTTCTAATCGTGAGAATCAAGGTCATGGAAATGACAGGAGATAATTGTCAATCCTAAAAAGTAAGATAATGGCTAAAGAAATAATAAAAGTAGACAATCTGAAACGCGACTTTGTGGTAGGTGAAGAAACAGTACATGCTTTGCGAGGTGTGAGCTTCTCCATCTTCGAAGGCGAATTTGTGACCATCATGGGAACCAGTGGTTCGGGTAAATCTACCTTGTTGAATATCTTGGGTTGTTTAGACACACCTTCGGTAGGTGACTATTATTTGGATGGAGTTTCGGTGCGTACAATGGATAAAAATAACAGGGCGACTCTTCGCAACCGAAAGATCGGTTTTATCTTTCAATCCTATAATCTTTTGGCTAAAACCACAGCCATCGAAAATGTAGAACTTCCATTGATGTATAATTCGTCCGTTTCTTCTAAAGAGCGTCGCGAACGTGCTATTAAATCTTTGCAGGATGTGGGTTTGGGTGACAGGCTCAATCACAAGTCGAATCAGATGTCGGGAGGTCAGCAACAGCGTGTGGCAATTGCCCGTGCTTTGGTAAACGAGCCTGTTATTATTCTCGCAGATGAGGCAACCGGAAATCTGGATACACGAACGTCATTCGAGATACTGACTCTTTTGCAACGGATGCATAAGGACGAAAACCGGACTATCATTTTTGTAACTCACAATCAGGAAATAGCAGAATTTAGCAGTCGCAATATTGTGATTCGAGACGGACGTATCAAAGAAGATGTCTATAATACAAATATACGTTCGGCAAAAGACGTTCTCGATAGTCTACCCAAAGAAAACTGATCTTAGGAACATCAAAAACAAAGGTCTGTGACTTTAAAAAAGTAAGGTATGAATTTTATCAATTTATTTAAAATAGCACTTCGAGCCCTCAGCGGTAATAAGTTCAGAGGTTTTTTAACCATGCTGGGTATTATTATCGGTGTGGCAGCAGTTATTACGATGCTTGCCATAGGGCAGGGGTCGAAGCGTAGTATACAGGATCAAATATCGACAATGGGATCGAATATGATAAATATTCGTCCCGGAACAGGGCAGTTTGGAGGAGTTCGTCAAAGTGCATCCAGTATGCAGACGCTCAAATTGGAGGATTATGAAGCAATTGCCGATCAGGCTGAATATATTTCGGCAGCTTCGCCCGAAGTTTCATCATCAGGGCAAGTTATTTTCGGAGCCAATAATGCACCGACCTCCATCTATGGAGTAAATCCGTCTTATCTCGATATTCGTAAATATACAGTAGCTCAGGGAGAGATGTTTACCGAGGCAGATGTAAAATCGTCAGCTAAAGTTTGCCTTATCGGGCAGACAGTTGTAGATAATCTATTTACTAATGGTGAAGATCCTGTGGGACAGACTATCCGCTTCAATAAAATACCCTTTAGGGTAATTGGTGTATTGACCTCAAAAGGCGATAATACGATGGGTATGGATCAGGACGATCTTATTCTGGCTCCTTATACAACGGTTCAGAAACGTATTCTGGCGATTACCTATATTCAGTCGATCTCAGTTTCGGCAGCTACCGAAGATGCTACCGAAGACGCCATTAAGAGTATTGAAGATATTCTGCGCCAACGTCATAAAATAGGAGCCAATGCTGAAGACGACTTCAATGTGCGTTCGCAAAAAGAACTGATTACGATGATGAGTTCCACTACCGATATGATGACCGTATTACTAGCCTGTATAGCAGGTATCTCATTATTGGTAGGAGGTATCGGTATCATGAATATAATGTATGTGTCTGTAACAGAGCGTACACGTGAAATAGGACTGCGTATGTCGATAGGAGCCAAAGGTATAGATATATTGATGCAATTTCTTATAGAAGCCATCCTGTTAAGTGTAACGGGTGGGGTGATAGGAGTCGCTATTGGAATAGGAAGTTCGTATCTGGTGAAAAATATTTTGTCCTGGCCTATCGATATTGAGATTTATACTATAGTTTTGTCTTTTCTGGTTTGTACTATTACAGGCATATTCTTCGGATGGTATCCGGCGAAGAAGGCATCGGATCTTGATCCGATAGAAGCATTACGCTATGAATAAAAGCAACGGTTTTAATTATCTCAAACAAATATGAATGTGAAGAATTCCATCAAACTATTTTCGCACATACTGATCTGGTGCATTGTATTACTTGTACCTGTCTATATTATGTCGAGAGAAGGTACTTTTGATAGCAAACCTTACATTTCTTATTTTACTCAGGTGGGTATCTTTGCCTTGTTGTTTTATATCAATTATTTATACCTGATAGAAAAGCTGTTGTTTCATAAAAAAATTGCGGCTTATATCTGTGTAAATATCGTGCTTATAGCTATGCTGGTCGGTATTCAGACAATGGTTATGGATTTTATTTTTTCTTCATTTTATACAATGAATCCACCACCGATGGGAGAAAGGGAAGGTGTTCCGCGAAGGCATAAGCCTCCTTTTGGGATGCGAATTTTTACCGATTATTTACTTATTATCTTTGTTATAGGATTAAGCGTTGCCATAAAAATGACAGCTCGCTGGTATCGCGATTCTATTAACTACGAAAAAGTAAAGAGTACTCAACTTGAAGCTGATTTGCGGAATCTGCGAAGTCAGCTCAATCCACATTTCCTGTTCAATACACTCAATAATATATATTCGCTGATAATTATCGATCAGCATAAAGCTCAGGATTCGGTGCATCGGCTAAGCAATCTTTTAAGGTATGTATTGTATGATAACGACCGTAAGTTTGTACCCATTGATAAGGAGCTTGAATTTACCCGTAATTACATTGATTTGATGAAGCTTCGGATAAGTTCGAATATTCGATTAAATGTATTGATAGAGAATAAAGAAAGCAAGGATATGATTGCTTCGTTGATGTTTATGACGCTTATCGAAAATGCCTTTAAACATGGCTTGAGTTCCGATGAAGATTGTTTTATAGACATTAAAATACTGGTAGAAAAAGAAAAAGGGGTGTTGTGTACAGTCGAAAATAGTATATCCGAATCGGAAAACCATATCGAGACAGGTAATTCGGGTATAGGACTTGCTAATCTGACCAAAAGACTTGAACTCATTTATCCGAACAATCACGAACTTATAGTAGAAAGACGAAGCGAAAGCTTTTTCGTATTATTACGGATTGACTTTCCTCAAAAATGAAACGATATGAAACTACGATGTGTTATAATAGATGATGAACCTTTGGCAATAGACTTGCTGAAGGCATATGTCGTGCAAACACCTTATCTGGAGTTGGTAGCTACTTTTGAGAATCCTTTGGCAGCTATGGAGACCCTTCGTTCGGGTAATATTCAGGTGTTGTATCTTGATATTAATATGCCTCAAATTAGCGGATTAGAGTTTTCGAAAACATTACCTGCATCTACCCGTGTTATTTTTACCACTGCTTACGAGCAGTATGCAATTGAAGGCTTTCGAATCAATGCTTTGGATTACTTATTGAAACCAATAAGTTATACCGAGTTTCTTCAGGCATCTAATAAAGCGATGGAGTGGTTTAAACTTGTTGATACAAACGAAGCTTCGAGCATCTTTATAAAATCGGGTTATCGGATGGAAAAGATAGAGCTTAATGATATCTTATATATTGAGAATCAAAAAGATTATGTAAAGTTTCATCTCGAAGGAGTTTCGGAACCTATCAGTTCGTTGATGAGTATGCAGTCTTTGGACGAAAAACTTCCTGCAAAACAATTTATGCGTGTACACCGCTCGTTTATAGTTAATCTGAATAAGATAAAGACGATTGAACGCAATTGTATTGTTTTCGGAAAAGAATATATCCCTGTATCCGACACCTATAAAGATCGTTTTATGGACTTCTTGAACAAACACTTTTTTTGAGTAATAATAGTGTTTACCTATTTCCGACAGACACATAGGTCTGCCCCTACCAAAAAAGATGTGTCATTAGATATTTTATACCAGTATGAGATATGAAATAAAAACCACCGGAGGCGGCGTAACGCTCCGGTGGTTTTCTTGCTTGAAAATATGTATAAAAAGAAAAAAAGGTTAGATTGGATTTTTCCAGATATAAGAAACTACAGCTTTGGCTGGAATTTCGTGTGTGAATATGTATTTCCCTTCAGCAATACTAATTTTTTGAGCTGTATCTTCTTCATTCAGTAATACAACAGAATACGATCCGTCAGGATTTTCGAATGCCGAATAATGAATTTTAGCAGAAGTATTGCCTTCAGCTTTGATTCTTCTGGCACCCGGTTTAATTACTTTCGACAGGTGAGCCATTGTATAATAATGACTGTTGTAAGTCATTGTAGCATAGTCTGAAGAATTGATGTCAATTGCTCCCAAACAAATATCGCATCCACCCGGACGGAATGGTGCATGTTTATCGTCCAACATAAAGTTCCACATGATAACCGCTTTGTTGAAGTTATTGATGGTTCCGATACAAACCTCTCTCATGTTCCACATCAAATCACCACCAAAATCGTAGCCATTACCCCATAGTCCGATAGACATTTCGGTAAAGTACAGGTTTTTGTCAGGACGACCTTCGTGTATTTTCAATAATTCTTCTTTATCGCCACCATAAGCGTGATAAGCCGCTCCGTCGATATATTTGGCAGCTTCTGCATCTTCATATATTCTTAATGGATACTGACCTTGGTCTGCATTTTCGGGTTTGTTTACATCATAGTCGTAGTTGTGATCATAAACCACGATTTTTGTTTTGATACCATTCTTTTCGAAAGCCGGTCCAAGTGCCGATTTAATAAAATCGCGTTGCTCTTGCCAAGTCATATACAACGATGCTGAATTGCCTCTGTTCAAAGGTTCGTTTTGAATGGTGATAGATTCAATGTTGAATCCTTCTTTCTCCATTGCTTGGATATACTTCACAAAGTAAGTTGCATAATCTTGATAGTAATCAGGATTTAACTGGCCGCTAGTCCAAGAATCGAATGGCTTACGGTCTTTTAAGTTGTCAACCTTCATCCACTTCGGAGGAGTCCAGGGCGAAGCCATGATTTTGATATTTGGATTGATTGCCAATATTTCTTTCAGAATAGGAAACAAATCGCGTTTATCCAATTCGTGCATCTCAAAGTTTTCGATACCGGGTTTATCACAGTATGTATAATCTTCAAGAGAAAAGTCAGAACATGCAATAGAAATACGGATATAACTGTATCCAACACCATCAACAGGATCGAAAGTTTCTTTCAATAACTTAGCTCTGTTTTCGGGAGTCATCTTCAATAGATTGTAACAGGTAGATCCTGTTATAGCTGCCCCAAATCCATCCATTTCCTGATATTTTACGCTTGGATCGAGCGTTATCAGATTGTGTTTAATAGTATCGTTATTGGTTTGCAACAAAATACTATCCTTTGCCATAGTCATCGATTTGTCTGCCGTGGTAACATACGCCTCCACATAAGTGGGCTGTTTGCTGCACGATAATAAAGCCAAAGCAAATGAAATTGCTAATAAGGTTTTCTTCATGTGTAAATATTTATATGATTAATGAATATATGATTTCTACTTTTAGTAATGCTGTATTTATGGGTTCTTTTAAATTAGTACTTTATCCTACGCGCAATCGAAGATTGCTTGTATTCCTTTTGCCCAAATCCGCAAAAGGAATCAAAAAGGCTTTGTGCTGCGTGGCTCGCCTGTCTGACTTAAGCTTACAGGCTAAACTAAACCTACTGCCTTACGGCACGTTTAGTTTTACGCCCGTTTCGCTTGTCAGCCAACGGCTCCGCCACTGATGCACTTCGGCTGACGCACGCAGATGGCTTTTATCCGTCAGGTTCGCCGACCTTGGCGTTTGCACGGGGTACCCGCAGGGCTAATGAAAGCGTTAAGAAACAAAAGGATATCGTTCGTTAAATGTTTTCTTTTGTTTTAGCTTTCGAGACCGTATCGGGTCGGGCAAAAGGCACAGTCTTGATCTTTTGTTTCGTTTTGCATCAAGGCAAAATGAAAAACAAACCCATAAGGGTGCGTTAGAAATAAAAGAGCGATTATACTTACTCAAGCAATACAAAGGTCTCAAACCTTATTTATATATAAAAGATGCAACCGACTGATTGAATAAGCTATATGTAAACCTTCTGTCACCTGTGCGTACTGTAAACTGTTGAGTGGCTCCCGTTTGATTAAGCACAACTACTACCTTCGAACCGTCGGGGTTCAGGAATGAGCATATTTGCATATTAGTGGGCTGTGTGCCTACAACCGTGTACTTTATTCTGTGTGCACCTTCTTTGATAAACTTCGAGAAATGCCCTAATAAATAATACTCTTCGTTTACTGTGTACGTGTTATTGTCTTTGATGGTAACAATACCTCTACAATCCTGACAGCCTCCACCCGTAGTGGTTACAGGACCATTGCCCGAATCGAGAGCTATATTCCACATCAGAAAGTTTCTCGAACCCTTGTTGATGGTTGGCATCAACATTTCTTTCATGTAATACAACATATTGCCGACAGCATCATCGGTATTCCATCCGCCACCCGATTGCTCGGTAAAATAGAGTGGAACATCAGGATGCGATTGCAATAAATTGTCAAGATCGGCAGGAGAACCTCCGTATCCATGAAATGCAGCACCTCCTACATATTCTTTGGTTTTAGAGTCATCCAGAATTTTACTTGGATAATCGTACCCGTCAAAATTATGATCCCAGATCAGAATTTTAGTAGCAATTCCCGCTTGCTTAAACTTAGGACCCAGATAATCGCGTATGATCTGATTCTGTTCATTCCATTCCATATACATGGTTGGATAAGAACCTATTTCGTGCCGTGGCTCGTTTTGCAAGCTGATAGCATCAATATTGATACCTTCGTTTTTATAGGCTTGAATGTATTTTACAAAATAGTCGGAAAAGTCGTTATATACCGATTCTCCTATTAATGAGCCTCCATAAAGATGCTTATTTTTTTTCATCCAAGCAGGAGCACTCCAAGGGGTACTCATTAGCTTGATGTTTTTATTGAGAGCGAGAATTTCTTTTAATACAGGTAACAAATCGCGTTTATCTGCTGCCGGTATTGCAAAGTTATTGATACCGCTTTCGTCGCAATACGTATAATTACCTATCGAAAAATCCGAAGAGCCGATAGTCAAGCGTAAATACTTAAGAGCTATACCGCTTTCTGTAAATAAGTCGTTAAGCAGTTTTGTTCTTGCAGCTTCCGACATGTTTTTGATAAGGTAGGCGGACGAACCTGTAAGCGATCCTCCGAAACCTTCTATTTCTTGTTTAACATCGGTGCTATCTAATCTGATTGTGAGATTTGTAACATCATTTGAGAAGCTGATATCCGGTTGTTTAGTTAGTCGTTGTGAGCTCGATCGTACAGTCAAGTAAACCTCTACTCCTTTGGTTTCAGGTTTGGGAGTTGGTGTACTTGGTTCGTTAGAGTCGTCAGAAGAACATGACGCCAAACCTAGTAAAAGAGAAGAGAAAAGGATGAGGTATTTTTTCATATTAATTATTGTTTTAAGTAACAAAAAAGTCTGCGACCTTAAGTGATATATGCCCTGTCCCTCATTAATAAAGGACAGAGCATACTATTTCAGTACATATCAATATCCGTTAAGGAAGAGTTACCGCCACTGCAGTGACAACCTTTGTGGATAAGTTGATGGTTATCTTATAGTTTCCTGATTTTGCATTCTCAGCAGCATACCAGTTGCCATCATTAGCACCTTTGGTTTTACTGTTTATCAGTATGGCAGGAAGTGTATAATCGTCAGATTTTTTCTCATTACCCCAACCTTTGTTTTCGAAGAACTTGAAGTTTGCTTTGGTTGCATCGAAATAAACGGTTGCCTGATACTCATTGTCTGCTGTTTTCTTGAACAGGATAAATTGTTTGATCTGATCAAATCCCCATCCACTGGTGGCTTCAATCTTCACTTTAGACGGATAGCCTAAGCCTTCGCCGCAAGCCAGAAGTACATTCGGATAGTTGGAATCTAAATCCTGTACAAGTACATATTTGCGGGCAGCACTGTAATCTAGTACCCAAGGACCTGTTTCTCCAAGGAATTTCACTTTGTTATCGGCGATACGCTCAAAATAATCAAGATTAAATACAGCGTTCTTCAGGTCTCCTGTAAGCGTAATTTCTTTATTCTTTTCGATATAGAAACTGCCTTCTTTGAAGGTTTCGCCTGCTATTGTTAGATCATCAAATGCTTCAAGATCGAGACTCGATATATTTACCAGATCAAGTCCTGATAGTGTTGTAGCAAATGCATATGTATCGAACAGTATACCAGTAGTCGATTTTTTCATCTTCTCGGTTGTTTTGATATAATCGCCCGTTTCGTCAACCAGTTGAATACTTCCGTCTTTGAAACCCCATACATCACCTGAGAAATCGATTTGTTTATCGGCAGTTATTTTCTCTGCTATTTTATAACGGATGCTGTTTTTCAAATCTACCTCAGGCGAATTATACTTGTCAGATTTGGCACCTTCGGGAGTCAATGTGATTACATTACCATTATCCAATACCAGATACAGTTCTTTGTAATATGTTCTGTGTCCTTTTATTCCTTTGACAGAAGTCGATGTAACATCTCCTTCAACATTTATAAGGTTGACAGAAACCTCAACGTCTGCATCATTGGGAAGCTCACTGATATAAGCAACCTTAAATTTAGCAGATACTTCGGTGCTGTTGCCTACTGTTCTTAGTTTTTGAGAGGCTACTACTTTGTCGTTTACTACCATTCTCATTTCTAGTGTCGAAAGAGGCGTTACGGGGTCAGATACCTTTGCTGTAATGGTTACTGAATCGCCGTATACAAAGCTGGTAGGATTGATCGCTACAGACTCGATAACGGGTGTTGAATGGGGATATACCGTGCGCTCATCCTTTTCTTCGCATGACACAAGCATGAATAAGGCAAGTACCCCTAGCAATATATTTATGTTTATTCTTTTCATTGTAATACGTTTTTATTAGCTGGCAAGCGAACTAGTAGACGGGTTGTCAAGCTTTGTCGACAGATATACACGTTTACTAGTCAACTTGTTTACTGCTTTATTGGTTAATAGCCCTTATTTTGAATCAGATTTACGTTTTGATCCATTTCACTTTGAGGAATAGGCCATAACAATCTGTTGTCATTTAATCTGGTTGCGTACTCTTTTTGATGATCGCCACAAGCCCTCATTACTTGAATAAAACGTCCACGGCGTTTCAGATCAAAGAAACGTTTTCCTTCGAAAGCAAACTCCAGACGGTTCTCTTTTTCAATAGCCAAGCGAATATCGTCTTTCGAATTAGCAGTTGTATTGGGCAATTGAGCACGAGTACGTACACGGTTCAGTAGTTCTTTTGCTTTAGAGGTATTGCCCAGTTCGTTTTCAGCATCAGCCAATAGAAGAATAGCTTCGGGCAGACGGAAAAGAATAATATTTCCTTTTTCCTGACTTCTCAATTTGTTACAGAACGGATAAGCATTCGATGGCCAGTATTTATCAGCCCAAAGTCCGGTAACATCGCCAAAACGGATAGAAGCATCACGTCGAACAACATCGCCTTCGTTGTTAAATGCTTTGTAAAGATCCTGACTCGGTGTGTTGAATTTCTTCCAGTCCACACCGTAAAACATTTGTGCACCCCAGTTACCTAAAGCACTCCATGATGTATAGTTTACTTCGAATAACGATTCTTTAGAGTTCTCATACTTCAAGTCTACACTTGGTAATACTTTGTCGGGAGCTGTTTCTCCGATTGTAAACAAATCATCAAAATTGTCCAGTAGTCCGTAACGGCTGTCGTTAACTACGGCTTCGGCATATTGTTTTACTTTAGCCCAATCGGTATTGTCAACTCCATCTTTAGTAGCATATACCTGCGCAAGTATAAGATTGGTTACCGCTTTTGTAATTTTAAATTTATTATCTCCTGAATAGTCAGGTACATTAGCAATAGCATAATCCAAATCTTTTAGAATTTGAGTATATACCGAGTCTTTAGATGTTTGAGCAGGGTATAACAACGGATATATCTGATCTATATTCTCTGTTGTAATTTCAGGAATATCTTCGGTGATAAGAGGCACATGGTCGTATATTCTTACCAGATTGAAATAACATAAGGCACGCATTACGGAAGCTTCACCAAGAATTTCTTTGCGGCGTTGATCGCTCAATGCCGAGTCGGTAATACGAGGTACCCATGTCAATATTGCATTTGTCTTTGCAATATGTTTGTATAGATATGCCCAATCTCGGCTTACGTTCTGATTGGTAGGAGTTATTCTAAACTCATCGATTTGCATGCGTTGATCATTTGGTTCACCGGCATAGGCGTTATCTGCTTGTGCATCATTCATGATGTACCAGTCCAACTGCCAGAATTCAGAACCGAAGTCGTTGTAAGCTCCTGCCACTAATTGCTCGGCCTGAGCAGCTGTCGTATATTTTAAAGAATCAGTATTGTTATTATCAATGCCTAAATTTCCATCGGTAAGCTCCGAAGACGGTTTCTCATCCAGAAAGTCGTTGCAAGATACAAGAGCTAAACTGGCAAGCGAAACACAGAACAGGTATTTTATATTGTATTTCATGATTGTTCGATTTAGAATGTTAGATTAAGTCCGAATATGAAAGAGCGAGTTTGCGGGAATGTTCCCATATCGATGCCCAGTTGAGCAGCACTGGAGCCATTCCAACTCAATTCAGGATCATAGCCTCTATATTTTGTAAGAGTAACAAGGTTGTCTGCCGTTCCATAGATGCTAAGAGCAGATATACCCATGGGTTGAAGCCATTTTTTCTCGAAACTGTAAGACAGAGTAAGAGCTTTCAAGCGGATATACGATCCGTCTTCAACAAATCGAGATGAATTCAATATATTCTCACTTCCCGATACAGCTCTGGGTACATCTGTAACCATACCCGGACGCATCCAGCGGTTCAGAACAGTAGTTGTTTGGTTCTTTTGGTCAAACATACCTTCAGAATCTATTCTTGTAGCATTGTAGATGTCATTTCCGTATGATCCCTGTATGAATGCAGACAAAGTGAAGTTTTTCCAGCTTACGTTGTTGGTAAAACCATATGTGAAATCGGGTTGAGCATTACCTATAACTGTTCTGTCGTTAGGGTCGGCACTACCGGTAATTCCATTGTTGTTTAAATCTCTGTATTTGATATCTCCGGTTTCGGGATCAACGCCATCAGAAATATATCCGTAGAAACTGCCCAAAGGAAGTCCTTCTCTCATAATGATAACATCCGAGTTGTTACTTTCTATTTTAGCAGTAGTATATTCGGGAGTTAAACCTAGTTTTGATAATCTGTTCTTGTTGAAAGACATATTCGCAGAAGCATCCCAAGTAACAGTTCCTGTCAGAATATGACCTGTAAGGTTGAACTCAAAACCTTTGTTAATCATCTCACCGTCATTTCTCATAGGTAGATCGCGTCCTACTGTAGATGGTAATGTGATGTAAAGTAATAAGTCGGTTGTTTTCTTGTGATACACATCAAATTCAGCGGTTAATCTGGAATCAAATAAACTAAGATCTAACCCAAGGTTAAACTGTGTAGTAGTTTCCCACTTCAAGTTGCGGTTTCCATATCTTCCTACATTGATATTCGGACCTGTTGGTGCAGCACCTGAAGTTTGCTCAGTTCTGCTGATATCGTATTTTTGAAAATAGTCGTAATTTCCAATACCATTCTGGTTACCGTTTTGTCCCCATGCCAATCTTAATTTAGCATCGTTTACAACATTGGTTAAGGGCATGAAAAACTCTTCACTAGAAAATCTCCATCCTCCCGATACAGAAGGGAAGTATCCCCAACGGTTACCCGGAGCTAGTTTTGAAGATCCATCGGCACGAATATTGGCTGTAAATAAATAGCGACTTTCGTAATCATACTGTACACGTCCAAGGAATGATGCTAATGTATTGGCATCTTTCGAAGTAGTAGCACTGTTGATCTTGTTTGCCATATTCAAAGTCATGGTCTCGAAGTTTGCACCTTTCACAAAATCTTCAACAGACATGTATGTATTGCTATGATTGTATTTTTGGAAAGTACCACCACCTAATAAAGATAGATTGTGCTTGCCATCAAATTTTTTATCGTAAGTAATAATATTTTCACTCAACCATGTAGAATATTCGTCATCAGCATGTTCGCCACGTCCATTGGAATTTCGCCCATAGTTGGTTTTTACAGGATCAATAAATTTATCCCATTTATGAGCTGTATAATCAAGAGCAAAGCTGGGCTTGAAGTGTAAGTCTTTAGTGATTGTAAAGTCTAACCCCACATTACCCATAAAGCGGTAGTCGGAGTTCTGATCGTAAGTATCAGCTTGAGCATATGGGTTTTCCCACGATCCTTGATATGGGTTTCTGTAATACCAGCCCGGTTCAGTCGGATCCCATTTTGTCATAAATGGAGGAGTATTCAATATTGACATGATAACCCCGCCACGTCCCGAGTTAGCATTATCAGCTACATCACGGCGTGAGGTTTTAGCAAAACTCACATTTGATGTTACTTTTAACCATTCTTTAGTCTGTGCACTGGTGTTACTTCTGAATGAATATCGGCTGTACGATGCAGGTTTAATAATACCGCTTTCGTCCTGATAACCTCCCGAAATAAAATAATTAACCTTATCTGTACCACCTGATAAAGATACTTGGTAGTTTTGTTTTACACCTGTACTATACATTTCGTCACTCCAATTGGTGTAAGTGTTTTTCGTTCTGTCAGAATAACCCACACCATATATCTCGTCCAACAAATCATAGTATTGGGTTGTATTTAAAGTTTTGATCGTTTTTGCCACATTCGAAAATCCGGCAAACATCGATACGCTTACTTCCGATCTTCCGGCAGAGCCTTGTTTAGTTGTGATCAAAACCACACCATTAGCTGCACGTGCACCATATATAGCTGCCGAAGAAGCATCTTTTAAGATCTGTAAACTTTCGATATCGGTTGGCGATATATTTGTAATATCATTGGTTGGTATACCGTCAACAACATAAAGAGGGTCATTACCTGCATTTAAAGATGTAGTACCACGTACACGTACGGTAAGGCCTGCACCCGGTTTTCCCGAAGGTTGAATTACCTGTACACCGGCTGCTTTACCTTGCAGAGCTTGTTGTGCCGAAATAACAGGGCGGTCGGCCCATTCTTTCGAAGATACGCTGGCTACAGCCGTTGTAAGGTCTTTTTTTCGCATAGTACCATAACCTACTACTACAACCTCATCCAGCGATTTGCTGTCGTCTTTTAATGTAACATCGATTGTTTTTTGTCCGTTAACAGCCACTTCAGCTGTTTCCATTCCTAAATAACTGAATACAAGAGTAGCATTACCCGGTACGGATATTGAGTAATTACCGTCAAAATCGGTAACAGTACCTGTAGCGGTATTGCCTTTTACAACAATTGTAGCACCAATAATTGCCTCTCCCGCCTGATCCTTCACATTACCCGTTACCTGAACGGATTGTGCAAAGGCAAGTGCCGGAAGCAAGAGCAACATTATTGCCAGGCAAGTTTTTTGCCAAGACTTCATTAGTCTCATTTTTTTCTTACTGTTCATAGATTCCAAGATTTAAATTGCCATTTAATACTTAATTTATAGCTGAGATTTGTTTTCAAACCGTAATCGAACAACAATCCATACGGTCTAAATATTGTTTTAGATTGTTCAATTAATCTGATTAATGATTTTTAGAAGCCGATAAACGGATGTAAAAGGAAGATAGTAGAGCTGAAACGGTATATGTATTACTTAAATATTTAGTAATCATTGCGCTATGGTATTTTGGTTAAACAATGTTTAGGTTTCTGTACAAAGGTGAATAATAATTTCTGAAAAAAACGAATTTTAGTTGTTAAATATACACTAAGCTAAGTGTATTTTATGTGTTTTGTTAGTGTTTCAGGAACACGATATGTTTTTTGACATAAAAAGATGGTGGGTACAAAAAAAAGTTTAATTTTGTCTAAATTAAGGTGTAAGACCTTTTATTGCTATGACAAGTATAATAACTGGAGACTATTATGATTATAAAGTCCGGCAATAAGTATCTATTATTCCTATAACTATATATACACTTCCTAATGAGTGCATCTAATATTCTTAAGAACATATCCGTTGATTGTGTTGTGTTTGGCTATGAGAGAAATGCTTTGAGAGTATTGCTCCGTCAGGAGTTTATTAATTATAGAGGACGCATTTATGAAGAATGGAAGCTTCCCGGAAACCATGTGCTGAGAGATGAAACGACCGAAGAAACGGCTGTTCGTATATTGCGTGAACAGAGTGGTATTACCGAAGATGTCTATTTGAAGCAACTAAGTGTATTTAGC
The DNA here is from genome assembly GCF_011299555.1 of Dysgonomonas sp. HDW5A. Classification (NCBI taxonomy): domain Bacteria; kingdom Pseudomonadati; phylum Bacteroidota; class Bacteroidia; order Bacteroidales; family Dysgonomonadaceae; genus Dysgonomonas; species Dysgonomonas sp. HDW5A. The sequence goes on from NZ_CP049857.1 coordinate 2,759,190, forward strand.
GATGTTAACCGTTTGAAGTTGCGTGATCGTGATTACAAATGGAAAAAAGAACAAGGGGTAGGAGACAACAGGGTGGTAACCGTTGCTTACTATTCGTTGGTTAATATCTCCGATATAGATGCTTCGCACCTTTATAACGTAGCTCGTTGGCATAAGGTGTCGGAAGTAAAGGAGCTGATTTATGACCATAAGGACATACTGGATGCTGCATTGATGAGGTTACGCGAGGATTTATTAAATAATCCGATCTTATTTGAGTTATTGCCCGAACTCTTTACACTGACCGAATTGCAGACTCTCTATGAAATAATATTGGATACCAATTTTGATAAACGTAATTTCAGACGTAAGATTTCTAATATGAAATACCTGATTCCGTCAGGAAAACGTCAGGAGAATGTCAGCCACAAACCTGCCATGTTATATTTATTTGATCGTAAGATATACGAAAAAACAAAGCAAGACAGATTCGATTTTTCTGTTTGATACTGATTCTTTTGATGAATCTAAATTGACCATATGCAACAGCCCTTTGTTACATATCGCGAGTATTTGCCCCATCCGTTATTGCAGGATTACATAAAAACATATTGGTCTTTTGAGTTTGGTGAAGGTACAATCCAACCTTTTGACATAATACCGGATGGCTATTTCGATATGATTATCTCATTGCAGAATAATTGTATCTCAGATACTACTTTGGTTGGTATCTGGAGTAAACTCACAACTGTACAGCGCAATAAATGGAATGTTATCGGTATTCGGTTTAAACCACTGGCTTTATCGGTACTGTTAGATATGACTATCAGCGATTTGTTGGATGGGTCGGCTTCTGTGGATTTATCCGACTGGCATCTGAATAAAAACGCTTTGAATGATAGTCTGAATGTTTCAGAGAATACGGTTTTTGATTATCTCAATTCTCAATTTTTATTGAAATTACACTTTAATAAGCATAAACAAGATAAACGATTAACCGCACTCTTTCACTTAATTGATCGTTATCAGGGGATAATATCGGTACAAACCATTTCGGATTCGATTGGCTTGAGTACACGGCAAATGCAGCGAAAAGTAACAGACCTGCTCGGAATAGGAACAAAAGATTATGCAAACATAATCCGTTTCAGCAATAATCTCGATTTAATAAAAGGAGATCCAGCCAATTATCAAGGATATTTCGATCAGGCACATTTTATAAAAGAGTTTAAGAGGTATACAGGTATCACTCCTTCTAAAATTGACTTGAGTAATAGTGTCCGATTTTTACAATACTATGATTTAAAGAACCCATAACTTTGCTTCTTAACTAATAATAAGCAGAAATGGATATAAAAGATTTGTCTGTGTGTTTTCATACAACTAAGGCAACAGAGTGTAAAGAGTTTTATGTGAAGTATATGGGTGCTGTTGTTACATTCGATTATGAATGGTATTCAGTTGTAGCATTTGGTGATAAAAAGCAGTTTACCCTTTCTTTTATGGCTCCACAAAGCGGTGAGCCACTCTTCGAAGAGAAAGGAGTTACGCTAAACTTTAGTGTTAAGAATGTAGACGAAGAATATCAGCGATTGATTACAAGCGAGGGGCTGAAAGCAGTAAGACCTCTGGCTGATAATCCTTGGGGCGACAGGTCTTTTGCCATACTCGATCCTTTAGGTAATACACTGTACATCTATAGTGAAATTAAGCCTACAACCGAATTTGCATCGGCTTTCAAATGAATAAGTACCCCCTCCATTCAGTAATGAATAGAGGGGGTATCCTTTTATCGGTAAATTTATCTGTTATTTAATCGTTTGAGTAAATTCTTTTTCACCGGCTAAAGACAATTTATCTTGCCCGAAATTGGGGCTGTATGTTCCCGCAGGAGTATCGGATAAAATGAAATTATTACAAGCCCGCGCTACTTTGATATGGTTGGTTGCTGCTGTATTGATTGCAGATGCAGCCATACTAACTAAGGCTCCCATCAAACCGGCTCCCGAAGAGCTGATAGATGCATCGTATATGATGTTTCCCTTGCGGTAAAATAATTCTTCGTTGTTTTGAGTAGACCTTAAAGAATATTCAACTTCAACATTGACTGTATTGGCCAATCCCGCTTTCTTTTCCCATTTATGGATCGTTGTAAATAATACAGCATCTGCACCAAGCACATCTTTAAACTTGCCTAGCGGTCCGTTTATAAATTGTTCGGCATCGTAGGCGCTTTCTGTTTTAAACATTTCCATCGTTAAGAATGGAGGGAGTACATAATATCCTTGTTCGCTTAACGGTTGAGATAAAGTCAGATAAAAGAATTCTTTAGCTTCAACATTATTTGTTTTATTGATAGGAGGCATGATGGCAATACTGGCCGGATGATTGCTGTATAATGCACCATACATCTCTTCTTTGGAGTGAGTTGGTTTAGTTGTTCCGCACGAAAATAAAAAGATGGTCGCTAAAAGTGCGAAGAAAGTTGTTCTTATGTTTTTCATTTTTCAAGCTTATTAATGATTCGAGTAACAAATACAGATGATTCAGGATATAAGGCTATTTCTTTTTTCATCATTTCCAAGCCTTTTTCTTTCTGTCCTTTCATTACCAGAAAGTAACCATAATCGGCACATACACCGGGAGGTACAGTTTGTCTGGTACCCTTCTGGTTATTGATGATGTTTTCGTATGCCCTCAATAAATCATCTAAGCTCTTATCTGTTCCGTTTTTCATGTAATCATACGACTCGTTCTGGTAATCGCCCCAAGTGTATAATGTTTTCTGGGACGATGTGCAGCTGACTGCCATACATAAGCACGCAAGTGCAATTATGGGAATAATTAACTTTCTCATAGTTCGGTTGGTGTATTTATTTAGTTGTTTAGTTTAAGGTAATTGTACTTTGCGTGTTTCCTGAGTGGTTACTATAATGTCTTTTTCGTACAATACAGTGCCGTTGTGCTCCACTTTGAGGTGACGTTTGCCGCTTTTTATTACATAGGTATTTCCTTTTACCGTACGTGAGTCTACCTTGTCAACTTTAGCTCTGAATGGTTGTGCATCATCAATATACACATCTACTCCATCCGAATACTTATCGGTGTTACCTCTTACAAACTGAAGGTAAGCTTGATTTTCGAGACCTCTCGATTCGGTTGTTCTTCCTACCGAACATGCACCCAGTACCAATACCAGAAGTGCCAATAACCAGATGTGTGTTTTCATATTTTTATCTCCTCTATGTAATAATTTTCTAATTTGCTATGATCTATTTCTCCTTGAATAAATTCAACGATTGAGAATTCCGATTCGGGATTATCTCCACCGGTAAAGGTTATTTTTATTCTGCCGGCTTCTTTACCCGGTAGCTCCATATTTAATCCTGTCTGTGGATTTTTGACTACTTTGCCTTTTTCTTTTACAATAAACTCCTGTCCGATGGCTAACCCTTGACTTTTGCCTCCTGTTACAAACAGATTGCCATCGTCTACGGTTAAGAAATAAGCCCTCCAGGGTCTATCCATACAATTGTTAATCACATTTTCGACAAGTTTTGAGATAGCCGCCGATATAGCTTTATCGCTAAGTGATATGTCGAAGTCGGCAGAAGCACCTACACCCAATGTCGATTTGCTCTTAAGTTCGGCTTCCCCTTTTGCTTCTTCCGAATATATGATCTGTCCTGTCGAAACATCTATTAAACGAAGGCTGACAGCAGCTTCTGCAATCTGCGTTTTGGTTCGCGAGATAAGATTAGCGTCGCCAATGTTTTTTCTTCCAAATTCGGTGATAGACCCTACAATAATATAGTCGGCACCAGTTCCTTTAAACCTGCTGTTGCTATTATCATTTTCGTCGAGTATCTTATCCAAATCAGAACGTTCGAGAAGTATAAACTTACCGGTAGATGCCAGTTTGTTGGAGAGAATATCCAAGGCTTGTTTTGCCATAGGATCATGGTCACGATCATAGAAAATACCTTTTCCATACAATGTTTCATTCGAAAATCTAGCAATAGCTACTTTTCGTTTCAGAGATTTATCCAGACCTGTGGTCGGCTGTTGCACCTCGAGTTCAACTTGTGTGTTTTTCTTTTGGGCATGAAGCATAGGTAGCCCAAGTAAAAAAGTTGAAACAAGACATATCATCCTTAACTTTTTCATACGTTTAGTCGTTTTTTTAGTGCTGTTGAATATTTAGATTTACTTATTTAGGCAGAAGAATTTATTGAATTGTACTAGTATCAAAGATTAATAGATTTATGCTTTTACTTAATGAGATTATATAACGAATACTTATCGCAAATTTAACTAAATACTTATTCGCTCAAAGAAAATTGCCTGAAATCTTACAATAAAATGAATAAAAAATACTTTTAATCTCATCGCCTAAAAAGAGAATGCTGTTTTCTGATATTTTTTGATGTTCGATATTCAAAAATTAGATGAGTTTTTATTTAATTCAAATACATATCAAGAATATATATTGATTAAATCGTTATAGTCTGGTCGAGATTGTTTTAATCTTATTTTATATTGCATGATAGGAATAAATTTTTAACTTTGCCTCTGTAAAATAACTATTTACAGTGATAATGACAACAAAATTAACAAACATATCTACTTGTAATTATTTAAATTTTAACGGTTTAGATTTTGTGGTGTGCACTGAAATGTTAGAGAGAGAGAGAGAGAGAGAGAGAGAGAGAGAGAGAGAGAGAGAGAGAGATAACTAGCAACCGTGCTGGTAATAAAAATATTTTAGGCGGATTTTTCCGTCTTTTTTTATTATTGTGTATTTGTGACTCTAGAGTTTTTGTTTTAGAGTATTTCCCCGATAATTATATTAATAGTTGTTTTGGCAAACACTTTCGTGTAGCTAATTTGTTTTTTTGTTGTCGTTCAAAGTCGGCACGAATGATTCGTTTGCTTATGGAACAACTGTGTCCGGCAGTGGCATGTAGTGATTACATGTTACTGCCTTTTTTCGTAAAAAATCATCAACACATCAGAAGTAAACCAAGGGTGAGAAACAATCTTTACCGCAAATTGCCTCATAAGCCTTGTGTATGCAGGCTAAACTAAGAATTTATTAAACTAAACACTAATAATATAAACATAGAGATGAAAAAGAGAATCGGATTGAGAAACAAGTTATTATGGATATGGGGTTTATCTTCATTTTTGGTTCAGGCTCAAGTCGGCATAAATACGAAAAGTCCTCAAGGTATTTTTCATATAGATCCCCTTTCGAACACCGCAGGGAGTGTAGGGCTTTTGGATGATTTTATAGTAGCAAATGACGGAAAGGGAGGCGTAAGCGTAGCATTAGGAGCTACTCCCTCAGTAAATGCTTCTTTATCGATGAATGACCCGAATCAAGGTTTCTTACCCAACAGAGTCGAATTGACCTCGGTTACAGATAAAACAACAGTACCAAATCCTGTTCAAGGAATGATTGTATATAATACAGGACGACGGGGAGTGTTTCCAGACAATACAATTCCCGGTATTTATGTCTATAATGGTACTAAATGGCTCAGAATGCAGACAAACAGCTATACCGGGCTAAGGGAGAAAATACTATTGAAAACCGACTTGGTATTACAAGCCGCAAATGCTGCATCGGCTTTAGAGACATCAACTCTTGATTTTGGAAACATAACAATAAAAGAAGATGGGGGCTATGCTTTTTCTTTAAATCTGGATATGACGGCTACTTCGGGAACAGAGTTAGGAGGCAATGCCTCAAACTCGATACTGAGGCCTCAGATATATTTATTTATATATAAGAAAGCAGCCGGAGAAACAGCTTTCTCTAAAGTTGATGTGGCTGAACTCAATACACCTATATATAGAGGAACCAACCGCATAACGGCAAGTATCGTATTGGGGTGTACTGCTTATGCAGGCGATCAGATTCAAATACGTGTGGGGGCTACGCTCTCACATACAACCGGAAAACTGAATAAAACATATACTTATACCAGCTATTGGAAAGTATAATACTCTATTATTTACCAAACACTACTACTTAAAGACCATTTATAATGAAAATATTTCTTTTTACAATATTCTGTTTCAGCAGTTGGCTCATCCATGCACAAGTTATGATAAACAGAGATGCCACACGTACTCAATTTATTATTAATTCGGCCAACCAATTCGAAATAAGTACCAATAACTATAATCAAACAGTTTGGAATATTGGTAAAGCGGTTTCGGTTTCATCTTCTGCACAGATCGAATTAGCCTCTGCCAATAAGGCATTTCTTATCAATAGGGTAAAACTTACGTCGGTTCAAGACAAGACTACAATACCCAATCCAAAGGATGGAATGCTGGCTTATAATACAAATACAGCCGGAACATATCCGGACAACGTTATTCCCGGGTTATTTTATATGAGTGACGGTATATGGTGGCGTATTTCAGATATTGATCCACAATCATCACAAGGAATTTATCTGCTCGATTTGCAATCTCATACAAAATCGGCTTCTGTGGCTTCTGCTTCAGCCCAATCACAATGGGCAAGTGCCACTGTTCTGCCTGTGGGTAATATCACTATAGGCACTACGGGAACATATACTTTTTCGATCCGATTGTATGGAACTACTTCGTATGCAGGTAGTGTTTATCAGCGTGGAATAGGGTATTTGTATTTGGTGAAAAACGGCACAACCTTAATCGACTTTCAGGAAGTTATTATTCCCTTCAGTTATAATGGAGCGGTTGTTACATATACTCTGGTATTAATGTCGCCTGTTTTAGCTGTGGGCGATCAGATTACGTTAAGATTAGCAACACCATCGGGAGCTCCTGCTATCACTCTCATATCTCACCCCGGACTAAGAGCCGATAAAACCTCATTGGTTTATTGGAGAAACTGATTTTTAGACCGTACTATTAACGCATAACAAAGTAATTTATGAAAAATATATATATACTGGCATTGTTCAGTTTCTTGTCTTCTTTTTCGATGAACTATGCCCAGATAGGTGTTTTTACCGAAACTCCCCAAAACCTATTTCATATAGATGGTAAAGGAGATAATATAGTTATCAATGATTGGATTGCGACTCAATCGGGCGGACATTTAAAAATAGCCCTGGGTAAATTACCCGATGTAGCTACAGGCGCTCAGCTCGAATTAGGCAGTGCACAATCTGCATTTTTACCTAACAGGGTAGCCCTTACTTCTACCTCCGATAATATAACTGTTCCTTCACCTGTGGCGGGTATGATAGTATATAACACAGCTAGCACCACAGGCAGCAATATGGTTATACCCGGTTTGTATTTTCATGATGGAATAAAATGGTGTTACCTATACAATTCAGGCTTCTCAAATATGCTTTTGACATATCGTGATCTGCAAGCCTCGGTTACTACGGTTACTGCAAGTGCTATTCAACCTGAGAACACAATATTAATGAATTTTGGTGGTCCTATAGATATTACAGAAACCGGCGGATATAATTTCTCGTTCAGAATGTACGGGCGTACATCCAATACAACCAATAATGTCTTTGTGGGTATCTATTATTTATGGTGTATGACTTATAATCCGGTAACTAATGTATATACTCCCAAAGATGTGGTAGAATTAGATTTACCCGTTTATTCAACAGGTGTACCTATTACAGCCACTGCCACTTTGGGTGCTAATTTTACAGCCGGAGATAAAGTAGTTTTTAAAATCTCCCATTTGCCAACAGGCGATGAGGCGAATGTAAGGTGGACATTACAGGGGTATCCCGGGTTAAACGCAAATAAAACATCTGTTATTTATTGGAAAAATTACAATTAAGGTTTCAGTCCTCTTTTTACATTCTGTTTAACTGGAGAGATTGCACCTTTCAGATAATTAAGAATATAGAGAATGAAAAGTCTGTGTTTAATTGTAGATTTTTTCTGTTTATATCAATTTTAACCTATTCTTTTGCTCTTTTTTTGCGTGATTTAAAAACAATTGTATCACTTGTATGTTATATCTACACTAACGCCTTTTTATTACTAGGTTAAAAAGGACGAAGAATAAGATGAGTCCATAGTCTGTGAAGATTGTGGACTTTTTACGAGCATTCGATTACTTTAGAAAACACCTCTTGACTCATTTATAGGGTTAGAGGTGTTTTCTTGTAAATTTACAAACATTGGTTTTTAATATTATAACTAACTGCTCTGAGGAAGTATTGCTCAGATTATTTCTGTTTGGCAGTATCTTGTATATATGAAAAGCCCCAAGCATCACTGCTTAGGGCTTTCCAAATACTAAAACACCACAGCGGAATATCTTTCAGAATATTCCAATATTTTGTAACTAACAGAATCTTATCGGAATGTTATTATTCCGATTATTCAATTAGAGGATCTATGTAAACGCTTTTCTGACTTAGATATAGCATTACTTATAGCTTGATAGAAGCTATGGAGATTTGTTTAATCCTGAAAATGTATATCTGTCTTGTTGTGCGTCTTCAGCTTTATTCCTCGAAAGCTTCTAACGAATATTTATTTTGGCAGGTCTTCTGACTTACTCTGTCTGTCGAACATCCTTCCCATTTCTTGAATCGAAACAGTGGTGTGAGATTTGTTCAAAGACTGTTGTAGAGCTTACAGCAGCGGGTCTGTTCAGGAATTTCACCTGATTCTCTTTTCAGCATATATCCGTAAAATGGATTGATGCCACCAAAATCTGAAACAAAAATAATAAAAAAATCGAGAGTTTACCTTTCATTTCGGATATAAACTTTTCGGTTTTATTCTTATTTAAAGGAAAAGCCCCGAACAATCACTGCTCAGGGCTTTCTATACAAAATACTATAATTAGAAACTATCTATGTAATTATTCGGATTTAATCGATAGTGTTTTTCCGAGTTTAATTTCTTTAGCACTCTTTTTCCTGAAGAATAGTGCTCCCACGCAGATCCCTATTGCCAGCGAAAATAATAGGGAGGAAGTGAGTATAAAATTATATGCCGTTTCCTGCAAAATATGCGGTTCTTGAGTTGATAAACCATCTGTATAAATTCTGATCCATCCCATCATTGTTCGGTAAGCATACAATCCGGGAATCATGGTAATACATGCCGGCATCGTAAACACCACAGGTGGAGTATGCACTTTATGAGCACAGTATATACCTGCAATGCCAATAAATATACATCCGGCAAGAGTAGAGGATACTAACCCGAAATCGAAATAAAGAAGTATGAAGCGGATGCAATGTCCTATTCCGCCTAGCAGACCTGCTACATATACTACCCGCTTAGGTGTTTCGAAGAGCAAGGCAAACCCAACAGCTACCAGATACGCAAAAGCAATATCTTTGAACATCGAAAATATAAAATTGGTCATGCTGATTTAGTTTTAAAAATTACTTACCCCTATTAATGATATGCTGAGAGACATGCCTACTGCAATGCAAAGCAGTACAAAGCCACCAAATGCTCCACGTGCCAATGCGGTAGGCAGATATCCTTCGAAAAGATCTATAACCGAATTAATGAGTGGAACACCGGGAATTAAAAACAAAACAGAAGTTGCAATCGTTTTTTCGGGAGATTGTCCGATGTGATACAGCATATCCATTCCCGATATCATTGTTGTGACAAAAGCCGACAACAAAATGGCTATCATAGCATTAAATTTCCAGCCGATTACCTGTTGCCTTACAATTAACCCCACTGTAGCAGCAACAAAAGCAATAGAGCCGTTTATCCAGTCGCCACCTGCCAATATACATAGCGATGCACAGGCAAATCCTATGCCGATACGGATAAGCCATTTATTGTGTCGTGGAGTATGATGAATATCCGAAAGCTGTTTTTCAACTTCATCTATTGACATCTTTTCATCATAAGCTTTCCATGATAATAAGCTTATTTCGGTGAGAATGCCATAATGCACACCGTGCGTAGTAGCTTGACGATTGATAGTTGCTTTGTTTTCACGATTGTTCATGTCAACAACCGTAACAGAAATTCCGGTGAAAGAAATAAATAGATCGGTTTTAAAATGCCAAGTATCAGCAAAGCGTTGTACATTACGGTTGATACGTCCGCAATGTGCCCCTGATGATAGCAGTAGAGTACTCATATCGAGTATAAGTTGGGCAAACCGATCAGCCTGAATCATTTTGTCTGTTTCCACGTATGTAATTATTCGTTTGAAAAAATTATTACAAACAGATATTTTCTTCAGAAATATTAGACATAATCAACTTGTTTATGTACAAGTCTGAAATGTGCATCTAACAATCTTTAAAATCCTAAGATTGTTGTCTTTTCTAAAAAATAAATATCGTTATAAAATTTACGATTGGTTGCACCTCTAAAACCCGAGAGGATTGATCCTTTAAAATATTGGCAGGTCTTCTGACTTGCTCTATCCTTAAACTCCTTCCCGTTTATTATACAAAACAGTGGCGTAAGATTTGTTTAAAGACTGTTGTAGAGCTTACAGCAGCGGGTCTGTTCAGGATTTTCACCTGATTCCCTTTTCATCATTGCCTGTGGATACAGAAAATGACACCAAAAACTGAGGTAAAGATAATATATGAATTTGTCAAATCATAGCGATCTGAGCAATTTTAAGTTCACAAGACTAGTTACTTTTTCATAACAACAATAGATGGTTGTGCCTCAAGAGTGTGATAAATAGTTCGAATTGTTTAACGAGGCTCTGCATGAATTCTATATTCATTGTATTCACCATATTCTTCATAATGTGAGTATAGAACCATTTTTGATTTGGGAGTAATCCATATATTAAGAGGTTTTGCCCCTTCTACTCTGTTTTCAAATAATTGATTATACTCTTTTAGAAATAGATCTCCTTGTTTTTCGGTATATGTTGGTTCAGAATATAATGTGTTGATATAGTCCGATAGAATTTTTTCACTTTTTTGAGAGAAAGTTTTCTCATCATCCTTTCCTTCATTTAATAGAAATAAGGTGATAGCTGGAATACTGTCTTTTATAGATTGATATGTTGCAAAAGTATAATCTTTGGCTAAAATATCTGCATAAGCAGTAGATCCCTTAGACTCTTTGACATCTACCCAATTAAAATACAAAAAATCGGTATTCTTTTTGAGAACATTAATATCGATACTATCGGAAGTTATGATTTTATTATCTTTATACCCAAGCAGAATGGTTTTATACTTACCCGGGAGAAAGAAAACCTGACTCCATTGGTTGATAAAAAAATCTTTTTTAAGAAGATGAAAACGACCTAGATCAGGTACTGTCCATACTAACGAATCGTATGTGTTTTCTATATCGAATAGTGTCCCCCCTTCTTCTGAATACAAATTAAAAACAAACATTTCATAAATATTGCCTGTAGTTTGTTCTGCTTTAAACTTTAATTTTATTGTTGGGTTTGTAATTTCTTGGTTATCATCATCTGAATTAGAACACGATGAAATGAACAAACCAATTAATATCATGCAAATGGGGTATCTCATAGTATTATATATTTTATATCTAACAGAATTATAGTAGTATTGACGTAAATTGTATTTTACAAATATAATCTATAAAATTGATAGGGTAGGGATTCTTTAAAAAAAAGAAGGTCGATATGAAACGCTTCATACCGACTTTCTTATTATTAGAGGTGATTATTTTAGAAATCCTGATTTGTCAAAGTCCAGTCATTATCGAAAAATCCTGCAACTTCCATCCCTGTCAATCCATCTTTCAGAACATCTGCACGATAGATCATCAGATCAGGAAATCCGGTAATACCCGATATATAATTGTTTGGAGATGTAGCACGCATACCTGCATCACCTGTTCCGGCAACAACACCAACAGAGGCAGTATTGCTGTTTGGATGCGGATAAACGAAATAAGTGCCCAGATCATCCCCCGTGAAAGTTCGTCCGCCGGCTGTAATTACTCCTTTGCCAACTTGGATAGGACTGTTTTTTAGCAGCACAGACCAAGCACGGTTGTTATCTTTGTTTCCGTAGATTACGACATTACGATCAGGGTATTTAGCTACAGAATATTCAGTATCAGCAATTACGTCGATGGATCCGTTTCCTCGATAATAGAACGTTTCTGCATCAAAACGCGCTTTGTTTTGATACCACTCGTTTTCTTTAGCCGTTCCGTTTGTCGAATATACAAATACAACGTTATTAGTATAAGCGTTTTTGAATCCGCCATAACGTGCCGAGTATTTATGCTTTAGATTCATACCGTCTTTTATAAGCCATTTATCACCTTCAAGAGCTAAAATTGCTTTTTTAGCGGTAGGAACAGATAATGTTTGTCCTGCAATATCAATTGTTGCTTGTGCATTAGGCAGAGCCAATGCAGGAATATCAAGAACCAATAAGGTAACGTTTTCTATTTTGGTAACCTTTATTGTATCGTTACTCAAATTGACTTTTATATTACTAAAGTCGTATGGTTTGATTTGTTGTTCAACATTTACCCAATAATCAGTAGGAGAAATTGCCGGAGATGCTGTGTGAAAATCTATCTCTTTAACATCCTTAGCCTGAGGAATAGAATGACGAGAAAAGAATTCAAAAATAGGAGGCCAGTCGACACTATGATCGCCAAACCAATGTTCTCCTCCCGGATATTCGTAATAACAAAAATCGGGATGGAATTTGCCTAGTACCTCACGCATACGGCGAGCTTGTGAAGGAGAAACAACACTGTCGGCACTTCCGTGGAATACGTATACTCCCGATTGTTTCAAGTTGGGAGCTAACGATATAACACGACCTCCGTTACCACCACGCTTGAATGCGTTGTAGTTTGAATTTTTGTCATGCATATCGTCGCCTCTTCCTCTTCCATAAGCAGCAATATCGGGATAACCTGCCGATGGTGCAACTGCTGCAAACTTATCGGGGTAAGTTGTTCCCAGAAACCACGAGCCATGTCCGCCCATGGAGTGACCAGTGAGATATATTTTCGAATTGTCTGGCTGATATATACGTTTAGCTTCTGCTAAAACTTCCAGAGCATCCATGCGACCCCATTCTTCCCAGTTAAATCCGTAAGGACGACGATTGGTTGCGGCAATAATGTCTGTCCAATCTTTCGATTTGTATGCTCTTGCTTGATTGCGGGCTTCTACACCTGCTCCGTGAACGGTAAGCACCATTGCTTTTGTATCTTTCTGATTGTTACGTATGGCAGGAGCAACGCTAAAATACTGTACACTACCATCTATACCACTCACAAAGGTACGCTCGTGATGAGCCGAGGGTAAAACCTGACGTAATTCAACCTCTGTCTGGTCGATTACTTTTCCCGATTTATCCAGTAATTCGATTTTCGCCGTAACCTTTCCATCCGCAGAGCTACTGTTTGCAACGGCAGGAATTTTATATCTTAACTTTCTTACAGACAGTTGCATTACATCCTGAGTTTTATACTCTTCTTTTCGGCCGTCGGGAAGTGTAGCACGTATCGTTAATCCCTGTAACGGTTTTTCGGTTGAGTTTATTACCCGGATCGCAGCCCATTTAGAGTCGTCTTCTCCTATAATAATATCGGGAATGGTCATGTCACGTTTGGTGAACATAACAGGCTTATCGGGTTTCACCAATTTAGAAGCTACCTTGCCAAAACGTCCCGGTGTATAAACAAACTCGTTAAGACCTTTCTTTAGTTTAATTGGAGTCAGAGTATAACCAAAATCGTAATGATCGCCTTCGTGAGGCATTCCGTTTACGTATGTGCGTGTACCTCCTGTTGCTTCCAATAATACGATTTGCTCTTTGGGAGAATCATACGATGTGTATAAAAAAGCAGAACGCATTTCGGGACGCTTAAACAGTCCTGTAGAATCGGATTCCATAGCAGCCCATGTCCATTGAGGAAGTGCTTCCATGGCTTTTTCTCCATTGCTTTGAGCTAACCATTTCAGGTATGCATCTTCTACCTGACTGTCCATATTAGGATAGGAATAGCCAATTGTTGCATTGTTTGTCGGGGTTTTGAAATTGCCAGTAGCATATAGCCAGCCGATCATATCCTGTCCATTAAACAATGTTCCGGGATTAGTTCCACCCGGTAATAAAAAACCGTTGCGGAAATGGTGAGATACTTCTCCTTCATCAGTTTTTTCAATCTTTTCTTGTCCGAAAATTGTTACAATATTTTGTGCGGAGATATTGCTGGTGGAGATCATCGACATAAACAATAATCCGGCAACTTTTGCACAAAAAAAACGTTTTCTCATAATCGTTATTTAAGTAAATTCAAATATATATATTGCTGTATTTTTTCTTTCGCTCGACCTATATGTTTACACTTTGTGAGTAAATATCCCTACATCTGAATAACAAATAGATTCGAAACCTTAAAAATAATTATTTATTATAATATTCGAGTAATAAAATGGCAAGAGAATACCGAATTAAGGAAGTTCAACCAACTTATTTTCTAAAAGAGACATAATTAATCTCTCATTTTATCAGATTAATGTATCTTTGGGACTTATTTGAAATAAAAGAGAGTATTTAATGATTATTTTTCAATTATAATGGGCTTAAGTCCTTATACTTGTGAAATAATAACAAGGCTTGTAAGCTTAGAAATAATCAATTCTTAATAATGACTAATTACGATATTTGTTGTGTAGGGCATCTTACGTTAGATAAAATAGTTACGCCCAAAGATACTGTTTATATGTCGGGAGGAGCCTCCTTTTACTTTTCGAATGCGGTGAGCAATCTCGATTCCAATTATATATTGGTGGCCGGATTAGCCGAATCGGAAATGAAAGCCGTAGAAGCATTACGTGCCAGAGGTTTGACTGTGAATGTTATGATATGTAACCATAGTCACTATTTCGAAAATATATATGGAGAGAATCAGGATAACCGTACACAACGAGTTTTAGCCAAAGCCGATCCGTTTACTATGGATGTAATGGGCGATATTCATGCCAAATACTTTCATATCGGAGCATTGATGGCCGATGACTTCTCAATTGATTTTGTGAAAGAGCTATCCAAGAGAGGACGTATTTCTGTTGACTGTCAAGGTTATTTACGTGAAGTGCGTGGCACTGAAGTTCATCCTGTAGATTGGACTGATAAGCTCGAAGTATTGCAGTATGTTGATGTACTTAAAGCAAACGAGATGGAGATGAAAGTCATTACAGGCACAACCGATGTTTACGAAGCCGGGCGTATGTTGTACAAATGGGGTGTAAAAGAAGTATTGCTCACATTAGGCAGCATGGGATCGGTGATCTATGATGGTAAAGACTTTACAATGGTTCCGGCTTATCATGCAGATGTAGTGGATGCCACAGGATGCGGTGATACTTATATGGCAGGATATTTATACAAGAGAGCCAAAGGAGCCAGCATGGAAGAATCTGCCAAGTTTGCCGCCGCCGTTGCAACTATTAAGATTGAAGCATTCGGACCTTTTACAGGAACCGAAGCAGACGTTCAGAAGATAATGGAAACCAGAGAAGCTAAATTACCGGATGACGAAGTATTAGCCAGTTTGGTCTTTTAAATAAAGTAAAAGCGAAAAATAGAAAAAGGTTGTCCGTTTCGGGGCAACCTTTTTTTATGTAGCTTTATGATATATCTAGAGACAAAAAACTAAGACCTTTCTTTCATTGCATTAGTGAAGGTGGTGAGTGCTACTATAACCAGACCCAACAAACCTACTACAATATAAGCATATTTCATATTCAGGCTCTGTGATATAGACCCGATAAGCAAAGGTGCAATTAATGAGCCTACAAAGCTTATTGTTGAAAGTATTGTCAAAGCAATACTTGTTGGCATCTTCGACTTCTCTCCAACAACACTATATATGGTAGGAACCATGCATGAGATACCCAGACCTACACACATAAAACCTAAAGAGCATAATATGATGCTTGGAAACAGAGCAGATATAAACATGCCTATAAATATAAGGGCACCTGCTATTTGTATCGTACGTTGTTTTCCGAAAAGTTGATATGCTTTATTTGTCAAGAAACGTCCTGTAGTCATCATAATCATAAATAGAAGGAATCCTATTTGTAAAGACTTAGGAGCTTTTACAATAGACTCAAAATATACACCTCCCCAGTCAAACATGGCACTTTCTACGATCAATGCACATAGCCCGATAATACCCAATTGGATTAATATAAGTTCTGGCATTTTCAGTTTTTTCTTTGGGGTTTCTTCTATCGATTTTATTTCTTCTATTACTGGGCTTGTTTTTAAGTCGGGTTGTAACACCGATCTGTTCAAAAGCCACGATAGTATAATCAGTGCAAGTATTCCTGTGAAGTGGTAAGCATGACCGATTTGGAAATTTATCATAGCAAATCCTATGACTGCACCAAAACAAGCAGCCAAACTCCATGCTCCGTGGAAAGAGCCCATAATGGTTTTACCGAAGATCTTCTCAATACCTATTGCCTGAGTGTTTAGCGATATGTCGGTGAGATTCCAAAATATACCGAATAAAAACAGGCATGTGCCTAATACGTAAATGTCAGAGCTTATACCAATCAGAAATAAGGATAGTGCATATCCCAAAATAGCTATCTGAACCATAATACGGCTACCGAATTTAGATACAGTATATCCAGCTAAAGGAATAGCTAAAAACTTACCTACAGGTATCATAAATAATATAAGTCCCCATATAAAGGTGTCACTTACTTGCAGGGCATCTTTGATATCGGGTATCCGACTTGCCCAACTGGCAAAGCATAAGCCTTGACATAGAAAAAATGTAAGCACTCCTAATCTGATTTTGTCTAAGGAACGCTCTTGTATTGTATTCGACATTTCTATTAATTATTAAAATTACACAAAAATACAAAACTTGTACTATTATGAGCTATGTTATCCAGGTTATTCAAGTATGGTATTGTATCTATTTTTAGGGCTATTTGATGAAATTGTTGTCTGTTTTGTTAATGTCTTATTAATGAGTTGTTTTTGTTGGTTATTATAGTGTTATATATAAGAGATTCGGTATTTTTTAATACTAATTTATTGTATAATTATATAAGCTTTTTACTGTCATATTACCTTACTTTAGTTTTTTATCGTGTAGCTGTTCTGTTTTGGTTAATTGTTTTATTTTTATATAATTAGTTGTATATTAGAAGTTTGTGTTTGTAATTATACTGCTATAATATAATATATTTATATATCTATCCTATATAATTATAGTGTTATATTTATGTAAATTTTTTTGTTTTGTTTTTATGGAATTATCGTTATTGTATTTTTATTTTATGCATGCTTTTTTGCACGTAAAATAAGATGATACAAGTAAATTTATTATCTGCTTGGAGTGTATATTGCTATATATCTTGAATAAAATTGCTGTTTTTTCTATTCTATAAATTCTATATTTTCGGGTATATGCTAGAAAAATTTCAAATATTCAATTCTCAGAGAGATTAAAAGTCTCCTTATTTTTATCAACCAGTGTGAATTTATATTCCTAATTCTCTAATTTTTACAGATCTATATATTTTTGACTTTCAATTTTTATAAAATTACATGAATGAAATAATCGTGAGGTTTGTTTTGAAATCTGCATCGGCTAAATTTTTCAGGAGTATTGTATTTGTTTGTAAATAAGCAGTTTGTGTTTTCGAGGTTTATTTTACATTATGTTTCTCTGTACCATATAATGAAGATTATTTTCTATTGCTTCTTTATAGTTTTCATATTCGGACTGTAGTTTATCTTCTTGCTTTAATTTGTTGATTATAAATTGTTTATGTTGTGTTATTCTGGATTTATATTATTTAATATCATAGGCTTATTTATTAAGCTGATTATTTGCTATTTTAGCATGAAAAGTGTTTCTTTGTATAAGATCTGGGCGGTTACCTATACCCATTTTAATATTTTCATTCCTCTATATTTTTATCAGATCGCTTACTTCCCTCATTTCAAGTCTTTTTTAATCAAATAATTTACTTGTATTACTGTATTCTATTTTAGTATACATCTTTGTTGGTTTTATTATTATAGTATTATAATTTAGTATATTTTGTCGATATTTCCTTTTTTTATTTTAGCAATATTAAACTCTCCTTTTCGCCTAAAATAATACCTTTGTTATCTGATCGAATAATGTAAATGTTGATTACTTAAACTATGCTTCAATTTAATATCAAAACGCCTGATGAAGGTATTCTCTCTGCACTTCAAGATAAAATAGATAATCTTACTAAGCCTAAAGGCTCTCTGGGTATTTTAGAGAAATTAGCTCTTCAAATAGGCTGGATACAGCAAACACTTACGCCGTCATTAAATAATCCAGTACATATAGTTTTTGCAGCCGATCATGGTATTGCAGAAGAAGGAGTAAGTCCATCTCCTCAGGAAGTAACCAGACAAATGATATATAACTTTCTGGAAGGTGGAGCAGGAGTCAATTTTCTGGCACGTCAGCATGGTTTTAAATTGAAAGTGGTAGATGGAGGTGTTAACTACGATTTCGATCTGACAGACGACCGCATTATACATCGAAAAATCAGAAAAGGAACCCGAAGCTATTTGTATCAGCCTGCCATGTTGATGGATGAATTCGACCAAGCTATCGAAGTCGGAGCTGAAGTGGTTCAGCAATGTTACGATGAAGGCTCCAATGTGGTATGTTTTGGCGAAATGGGAATAACCAATACCTCGTCATCTGCCATCTGGATGAATACATTTACAGGTATACTTTTGCGTGACTGTGTTGGGGCGGGATCGGATCATGCCGGAACAATTATTGAACATAAATATAAAATTCTCAGACAAGCTACCGATAATTATCAGGGAGATGGCACTACTATTGATGTAATGCGTCATTTTGGCGGTTTCGAGATGGTTATGACTGTGGGAGGTATGCTAAAAGCTGCCGAGCTCGGAATGATTATTCTAGTGGATGGATTCATAATGACTTCATGTATTTTAGCGGCAGCACGCATCAACAGAAATGTACTTCATTATGCAGTGTTCGGACATCAGGGGGATGAGACAGGACATAAAACCTTGCTCGAATTTATGAAGGTGAAACCGATACTTCATCTCGATATGAGGTTAGGGGAGGGCACAGGAGCGTTATGTGCTTACCCTATAATAGAATCGGCTGTGAGAATGATTAACGAAATGAATTCATTTAAGGCTATAGAGGTTACAAAATACTTCGACTGAATAGTTTTGAGTGAGATAAAAAGGCTAAATTAGCTGTCAGGTATACTTTCTTTACTTGAGTCATAAAAAGGTCTTAAACCTTGTAAGAATTGCGTTATCAGATGAATAATATTGGAGCAGCACTTATTTTCTTTACCCGTTTGCCATTTTGGCGAATATTTAAAGTACCTAACGAATATTTCAAACAGGTAATTAACTATTGGTCGGTAGTAGGGTGGCTTACAGGAACGGTTATGGCTGGAGTATTGTGGGGGGCTTCTCATGTATTTCCTCTGCATATAGCTGTTGTATTGGCTATCTTGAGCCGTTTGTTGATTACGGGTGCATTGCATGAAGACGGGTTAGCTGACTTTTTTGATGGTTTCGGAGGTGGAACTTCCAAAGAACGGATTCTGGCGATAATGAAAGACTCGCACATCGGCACTTATGGAGTACTCAGCCTTATTTTTTATTTTCTGCTTTTATTTCTTTTGATATCATCGCTTCCTTTGCATATTGCCTGCTTGGTTATCATGGCAGGAGATCCCCTTTGTAAGTTTATAGGTTCGCTCATAACACTGCGTCTGCCTTATGCACGTAACGAAGAAACGAGCAAAGCTAAAATGGTTTACAGATCGATGGTTCTCCGAACATTTATCCTCTCTGCCGTGTTTGGATTAGTGCCCTTTATCGTTTTATTGCCGATGAAGTATTGGCTGGGAGCTATCCTCCCGGTACTGATCTTTTTACTGCTGACATCATTGATGAATAAAAAGATACAAGGTTATACCGGCGATTGCTGCGGAGCCTTATTCCTGATGTGTGAACTATCGTTTTATTTGGGTATAGTAGCACTATATACCTATTTGGTATAGCCACTATTAGATAAGTAAGTTGAAATATTTATTACTATATTAAAAAAATATACTGCTATTATTGATGTTATATTGATTAATGAAATAGAAAGGTCTGAGACCCTAAAAACAAAAATATGAAATTATATTTGATCCGACATACTTCCGTAGATGTGCCACAAGGTACGTGCTATGGACAATCTAATGTCCCCCTAAAATCATCATTTGAAGAAGAAGCCGAAATTGTAAAACAAAACCTGAATGGTATTGAATTTGATGCTGTATATTCGAGTCCATTGAGCCGTTGTCGAAAGTTAGCCCGATATTGTGGATTTCAGGACGATGTGCAATGGATAGATCGTTTGAAAGAGATGTACTTCGGAGAATGGGAAATGATGCCTTGGGATCATATTGATGATGAAAATATCGAAAGCTGGTACGAGAATTGGGTGCATCTGCCTGCAACAGGAGGCGAATCGTTTAAGATGCTGTATGACAGAGTGGCTTCGTTTCTGGATGAAGTAAAAGAACAGAACCCTAAAAATGTAGCAATATTTACCCACGGAGGTGTAATTAATTGTGCTAAAGTATACGCAGGCGATTCTACTTTGGAGAATGCTTTTGATAAAGTACCGGCCTATGGTGAAATAGTTTGCTTTACTATTTGAGGCTTTGGGTATGCTTATTTTCAAATAAAGTCAACAATTATAGTTGAAAGATGTTGTATTATTTAAGTAACGGCAAATGTCTTACGATGCAGTTTATCGACATAATAGCGTATTGTTGCTCTGCTTATCAAATTAATAAAAAGGTCTGATACCTTAATCTTTGGAATTATGAATAAGAAATCGGGAAAAATAAGGAAAGCGATAGAGTATTCTTTAGCTTTTGTAGCTATATTTTGGGTAATACAAGTGGTTAAATATCTAACCGGGGCAACTTTGGCGGGTTTAGGTATTTTGCCACGTTCGATAGATGGCTTGCTGGGTGTTATAACAGCTCCGTTGATTCATGGTGATTTTCAGCATTTGATAGCGAATACCTTACCATTCTTTTTCTTGAGTTGCTTATTGTTTGTTTTTTATGAAAAACGAGCTTCTCTTTATTTGTTTCTGATTTGGATTACTGCCGGGCTGATTACGTGGATAATAGGACGCTATGCTGCACATATTGGTGCAAGTGGTGTGATTTATGGACTGGCCTCTTTTCTTGTATTTGGAGGTATATTCAGTAAAAATTGGAAACTGATATTGGTTTCTATCCTTGTATTAGTCTTTTATTCAGGTTTAATTTGGGGTATATTTCCAACTGAAAGCCATGTTTCGTGGGAAGGACATCTTGCTGGTGCTTTAAGTGGTTTACTGTGGGCATTTGTCTATCGGAAGACATTGCAGCGATCTGTATAAGCTGATATTTCTTATATTTGCAGCCTTAAATAATTGATATAAATTTTTATGAGAAAACACATTCTTTTCTTTGTGTTTTGTGCAAGCTCAACTTTCTCCGTTCTTGCTCAATGGATATCCAATGGTAATGTGCTGCTTTAGATAATAACTGTTTAAAATATAAATTATGAAATCTTTCTTTCTACTAGTTTTAACTCTGTTATCAATAACGGAGTTGTTTTCTCAGGATAATTATTTTAGGTATAATGGTGGTGCCGATGTTGATTTTAGGTGCTTGGCTAGAGGTTCAGGAGGAAGGGCTTTGGTGCATGATACTAATAATACATTGACTCTCAATTATGGGAATGATTTTACAGGTGGTGTGAAAATTGGAAGTAAATTAATAATAAATGGATATGCTTCTATGGGCGTAGATATACCAACTTATACAGTCGGAGAGGGGAGTCGTTTGTACTTTAGGGGAGTCGCTGCTAATACAGACGAAATGTTTATATTTAAATTTAACAGAGATGCCAATAAGACTGATTTGCGTGTAAATATTGGTGATGATGGTGATGGTGATGACCGATTTGTCATAGGCAATACATTTTCGGGTACTACGGATTGGCGTAACTTCTTTGTTGTTCTTAATAATGGAAGAGTAGGTATTGGTACTGAAGACCCAACAGAAAAACTGGATGTTCGTGGAACAATTTCTGCAACGGAAGTAAAAGTCCAAGTTTTAACAGGTGCCGATCATGTCTTCAATACAAACTATGACTTGAAACCTTTATCTGAAGTAAAAGCCTTTGTTGAAGAGAATAAGCATCTACCCGAAATACCTTCCGAAAAGCATATGCAGGAGAATGGGCTTAATGTAAACGAGTTTCAAATTAAGTTGCTTCAAAAAATAGAAGAGTTGACTTTATATGTGATAAAGCAAGATGAAGAAATTCAGAAATTAAAAGAAGCCTTATCTGAAAAATAGCAGAATAAAAAAAGCATTTCAAATTTGAAATGCTTTTTGTTTTTATATCAGAATTAACCTAGAAATGGTTAGTTCTGTTTTTTTACTATAACCTTAGTATGTCCCTGAGGTCTTTGAGTTTTATTCGGACGATCTTGATGACCTTTGCTTTGGCTTCTATGATTATCTTTCGCCAGTTCAGGTTTTGCAATAGGAATAGCTCTTGATTTAGAAGGCAAATAATCGTGCTCTTCAACGACAGGAATATTCTTCTTGATGAGTTTGTGTATATCCTTTAATAAAGGCAATTCTTCTCGATCACAAAACGCAATGGCAACACCGCTACGACCGGCACGACCCGTACGCCCGATACGGTGAACATAAGTCTCTGGAACGTTGGGTAAATCGAAATTGAATACGTGCGAAAGATGATCGACATCTATTCCACGTGCTGCAATATCGGTAGCTATAAGTACACGAGTTGTTTTATCTTTGAAACTCTTCAATGCATTTTGACGTGCATTCTGAGATTTATTTCCATGTATAGCTTCGGTTTTTACACCGGCTTTGTTAAGAGCCTTGGCTACTTTATCAGAACCGTGTTTAGTACGTGCAAATACTAAAACAGATTCAAGTTCTTTATTCTTTAGAAGGTCGATAAGGAGATCTACTTTATCTTTTTTATCGACATGATAGATCGACTGTTCAATCTTGTCTACAGTTGAAGATGCCGGAGTAACCTCAACCCTTGTCGGATTATGCAGAATGGTATTTGCCAGTTTAGCAATCTCTACAGGCATGGTAGCCGAAAAGAAAAGCGATTGCCTTTGTTTAGGTAATAAGGGCAATATCTTTTTGATATCATGAATAAAACCCATATCGAGCATCTGATCTGCCTCATCCAATACAAAAAACTCAAGAGTCTTAAGATTGATATACTTTTGGCTAATCAGGTCTAACAGCCTTCCGGGAGTTGCGATAAGAATATCAATTCCTGCTCGTAAAGCATCAGTTTGTTTCTTTTGAGGTACTCCTCCGTAAATTACAGTATGTCGCAAAGAAGTATATTTACTGTATTCCTTTACATTTTCTTCAATCTGTATAGCAAGTTCACGGGTTGGTGTTAATACTAAGGCTTTTATACCTTTTCTGCCACCATGTGAATTTTCTTTATGTAGCAGTTGAATAATAGGGATAGAGAATGCTGCCGTTTTTCCTGTTCCCGTCTGAGCTACACCTAGTAAGTCATTTCCCTCCAATAGGGTTGGTATTGCTTCAGCTTGTATAGGAGTTGGAGTTGTATAGTTTTGGTCTTTAAGAGCTTTCAATATAGGCTCTATGAGGTTTAATTGTTCGAATGTCATACTTTACATGTACCGTTCACACGGTATAAATCGTTTTTAGTGAGTGGCAAAGATACGATATTTTTGCTTATCTGCTTCATTACTATTGTAATTAAGTAAAATGGGCTGTTTTTAGTCTTGTATTATGCTTATAACTGTTTCGTGTTGTTATACTTATCGAAATAGTTAAATGAGATGCAGTTTATAAAAAAAAGCAGCAATATCCGTAAAAGGATATTGCTGCTTTTTTTTATGTCAATCTAATTATTGAGCTATTTTCAAAGTCCAAGCCGAACGACCCGGTATTTCTGTAAATTTGACAGGAGTCATATCAACAATCAGTTGCCCGTTTTCGTATTTCCAAGGAAGGTTACCTTCACGCCCTAATAATGTTATGGTTGCATTATCAGCGGGTTTGTCGATATTCAACACACATTGGTCGTCTTGCCATTCGAGAAGTATAGCATAAATATTATTACCTTTCTGAGTATAGGCAATGTAGGTTTTCATCGAGCCGTATGTTGCATTCAATCCATGTTGATTGCCTGTATTGTCAGTATACAAAGCTTTGTAAGGAATAACTTCTTCGGCTTGCGATTTAGATGCCCATTTTACTTGAATCGAAGCATTCTGAACATCCTCAAAGTATTCTACTTTGATTGGATATTTTTGCCCTTTTTTCAGTTTTATAGAACTTTTGTGAGTTGCCGATGTTTGAGCACCTTGCACAAAACCATCTTCGGTTTGCTCTTGTTTTACCCATTGGTCGATAATCAGTTTTCCATCTATCCACACACGTACACCATCGTCCGCTTTGGCGGTAAATGTATATTCTTCAGTATAATTGGGGCTGATATAACCTGTCCACTCTCCGGTAAAATGATCTACTCGAATACGTGGATCGGGCGAATTACGTACCCAATTGAAATCTATTGTAGAATCGATTCGGGTAATATAAATTTGTTTCTCTTCGATATGTTTTTTGTAAGCTCTTGTGCCATAGATAGCCTCTCCATTTATTTTCAACCATTGCCCCAGTTGAAGCAAACGTTCTTGTTGAAGCAAAGGAATCTGCCCGTCTCCTGCAGGTCCTACATTCAGAGTTAATCCTCCTCCGTTTGCTACAAGTGTTGCAAAATGATGTATCAGATCGTCTTCTGTCAAATAGTTTTCAAGAGGCTCGTTTCTGTTCAAGCCAAAAGAGCGTCCTATGCCCCTTACCTCAGCCCAAGGACGGTCTGTCATAGTAATACCTGCACTATATTCGGGAGTTTTGAATCCATAATCGGCACCTCCACCCCAGCGGTCATTAACAATGGCTTCGGGACCAACCAAATTGTAATACCAGGAGATAAGTTCACGAGCATGCCATTGTTCGGCACTGTTCCACCACTCTCCATCGGTAAAAATAAGAGAAGGGCGATAGGTTGTTACCAGCTCTTTGAACTGTGGAATCATATGTGTATCTACATATTTTGCAATAGAATCATTCGGATCGATTTCCCAATAATGAAGCGGGTTCGACCATTCGGGAAGTGAGTAATATAATCCCATTTTCAAGCCATCTTTTTCCACAGCCTTGGTCAATTCACCTACTATGTCACGTTTAGGACCTGTTTCTACCGAATTCCAATTCGGAGCATATTTACTGGGCCACATAGCATACCCGTCGTGATGCTTTGACACTAGTACTACATATTTAGCACCCGCATCTTTAAACAGATCTGCCCATTCTTGTGGGTTAAATAATTCGGCTTTAAAAAGACCTCTGAAGTCTTCGTATTTAAAATCTTGTCCGTATACTTTTTTCGCGAAATCAACAGCAGTAGATCCGCCGTCTCTCCATCCCTTGTAACTCCATTCCGAGTACCCTTCTTTTTTAGTCCACGATGGAACAGAATATAGTCCCCAATGGATAAATATACCTAGTTTAGCATCGTTAAACCACTCGGGATAACCTCGTTCTTTAATCGATTCCCAAGTAGGTTCGACTTGAGGTGTCTGCGCCTGTAAGGTAAATGCAGATAAGAGAAGCAAGCATGTGAATGTAAAGAAATTTTTCTTCATAATATTTAGTGATGTTTTTATGGTATTACAAATATAATGAAAATAGGAGAGAAAGCAGATACAGCTTTCTACTGATTTCCGAATATATAGAACATTCATGCCCCGAAAAATACAGGATTGCGTTTATTTATATATTTTAGCATTTTGTATTTTATGACTAACAACATGGGCAATGGATAAGCGTTCTGTTATATTATTTTGTATTTTCAGCAACCTTTTGGTTGGAAACGGCATAATATTCTGCTGGTCTTCGTATGGAGGTTCGGTAAATTGGGACTTAATGATAGGGATGACCCTGTCTTGTATCTTATGCTATTTGTTGGTATTCAGATATATCAACTTCAAGAAATGGAGTTTTCTTAAAATATTGATACTTTCTCTTCTAACCTGTGTAGCTATTCAATTAGTTGGATGCTCTTTTGCATCCGTAGTAACCGGATTTAGGAAGGACGATGTAAATTCTCTTTATACTATTTTCATGGGCTTGGGAGTAGGTTTTGTTCTGGGAATAATTGGGAATATGTTGATGTTTCCGATAACGATAATAATGGGTGCTGCCAATTTATTTTGGTTCAGAAAGTATCAAATGGTTGATTAATAATGCGAATCAGTAGTTGATCTGTTATGTTTAATGTTCAATTAAATTATTCTTCTACGCACAATCAAAGATTGCTTGTATTCCTTTTGCCCAAAGCCGCAAAAGGAATCAAAAAGGCTTTGTGCTGCGTGGCTCGCCTGCCTGACTTAAGCTTGTGGTCTAAACTAAACTTACTGCCTTACGGCACGTTTAGTTTTACGTCCACTTCGCTTGTCAGCCAACGGCTACTCCACTGATGCACCGGAGCTGACGCACGTAAACGGCTTTCGTCCGTCAGGCTTCCCGACCTTGCCGGTTGAACGGGGTACCCGCAGGGCGAAGAAAGCGTTAAGAAACAAAAGGATATCACTCGTTAAACGTTTTTCTTTTGTCTTAGCTTTCGAGTCCTAAGCGGGTCGGGCAAAGAGGCTCAGTCTTGATCTTTTGTTTCGTTTTGCATCAAGGCAAAATGAAAAACAAACCCAAAGGGTGCGTTAGAATAATTGAACATATAATCTCAACTACTGATTGACATTAATAGTAAATAAACAATAAATTTAATACAATATGAAAAAAATAGTAACATTCTTTTTATTATCCTGTTTGTTAGTTGGTTGTGGGTTGTATCAAACTGCACAAGTCGATAAAATTAGTTTGGGCATGAATAAGCAAGAAGTTTTATCTTACTTGAAATCGGGATATGGAAAAGCCAGGACAGCGAGCGCTCGGAAATTAGATGATGGATCGTTGGAGGAATCTATTGAATTGACGGAGAATTATGACAAATATACGTTTATATTCATTGATGGAATATTAAGTGAATGGTATACAGTGGATATACGTACTTATATTCCACCCGCACCCATAATTCAATCGACAACTTCGAGTGAGACAAAATAGAGCTTACAAAATCTCAGCTATGAAGTATTTGTTTTTATTATTGGGATTTTTACTATTGAATTCGTGTTCGACATACTATTGTTCGACTATGAATACAAGAGACCCGTATACGATAAAAAACGATTACGGAGAGTTTGTTGTTGAAGGCGATAGTTTAGATGTTATTTATAATTTTTATGGACATAATGCACCTATAACGGTAGGAGTGGTAAATAAAATGTCGAAACCTCTTTATGTGGACTGGACTAAATCGGGTATTATGATAGACGATGTGCCAACTTCTTACATAGAACCTCCACGAGTTTCGAAAGGAGATGATTCGCAACTCACCGATTTTACGTATTTCCTGAATAATCCGGATAATTTGAGTTATGTGAAGCCTTATTCCCGTTTAAATAAGCAGATATTGGAATTGACCAATTTTAATTTCGCAAAAATAAACGATTCTCTTTACAATAATTGGAATACCGAAGCCGATAGTTGGGGCGAAAACAAAAAATATAAAACAATCAGATACGTTGAGGCTGATTCGCCTATATATTTGAGAACTTTTCTGACTGTGTACGAAGATTCAAGGCGTATAGAGGATGCTTTTTATTATGAGAATGCTTTCTATATGTCGGAATTAATAAAAATAAAGGGATCTTCTCCCGAAAGTCTTGCAGCATTCCGATATGGACGGGGAGATTTCTTCTATGTGAAGGATGAGAAAGAAAAGAAGCCTTCTAAAGAGACGAAAAAGTCATCTAACCTTTTGCAGAAAGTAACTTCTGTAACCGGGCAAATTACGTCATGGGCTGTAGAGGGCAGCAAGGTAAGTAAAGAATAAAATTTATTCGTAAAATAAAAAAGGAGTACAAACATATTTGTACTCCTTTTCATTTAACCTTCCAGGCTCATTATTGAGCTATAAATGTATTGTATTCTTCAACCACAGAGCGATAACTCGAGACAACATATGAATATGAACTATTCAGACGATCCGATTGAGGGTTTGCCTCAAGTTCCAGATTAAAAGCACTCATTGCCTTTATTGTATCCTCACTCTTTGTGTAGAATTTTTGGAAAACCTCTTTGTAGTAGACATCACTTAGTTTTTTCACATCCTTAGTCGAAATGTCTTTGTTTTTAGCGATTGTTTGCGAAACGGTTGATAGCTCATTTTTGATTAAATTACTATCAATCTTATCCTGATTAAATAATTCCATGATAGATTCCAGTCCATTCAAATCGGACTTCATCGGAATTATAAATTCGGCAATCTTGCTTTTTTGAAGTAAAATCAATTCAGCATTATTCCCGGCCTTCGAAGCCAATCTCGAAGCTGCTGACCAACTGTTGTAACCTCGTTGAAAATAATAACTAAGGCTGTCTTGCATAGCCGGATATTTCGCGAAATCGGTGTCGGTCAGGAATATTTTTTCAGAGAAATATTCACTCATAGCAGTTGCCCACTTTACAGCACTCGCAATATCTTTATTGGCAGCATCTATTGTGCTGGCAATCTCTTTTTTCTCAGCAAACTCGGGTGCACCTTTATACGCCAACTGATATTCTTTCTGATCGCCGAAGCATGCCTCGAAGTTCTTATAATTTACAAAAAACG
This sequence comes from Dysgonomonas sp. HDW5A, assembly GCF_011299555.1. Taxonomy (NCBI): domain Bacteria; kingdom Pseudomonadati; phylum Bacteroidota; class Bacteroidia; order Bacteroidales; family Dysgonomonadaceae; genus Dysgonomonas; species Dysgonomonas sp. HDW5A. Next base: position 2,788,028 of record NZ_CP049857.1, read on the forward strand.
GCTGAGTATTAGGATTTCTCTTTAATTTACTCATATTGCTTTCTGCCGTTGATAACATCGATTTGTAATTATCGGCACTGGTGCGGTTCTTATTACTAAGTTCAATAACGCTGTTGCAAAGTCTGATAATATTGGATGCATCCAATTCTGCTTTTGTATACGTTTTTTGTTGAGCTGTTAATGACATCGATATCATCAATATCGAAGCAAGGAATGTTAGTTTTACTTTCATTTTTTTATAAAATAGTGTGGAAGGTCTAAGACCTATTGATTACTTAAAGATATATTCGTGTTAAAAAACAGTATTTAATATTCTGTAAAGATAACACAATTGATGAGTTTTACCAAGAAGGTTCTACATGAATTAGTACATCGGCTATTTCGGGCATTTTCTCTTTTAGTCTGTTTTTCAGATTGTGAGCAATATCATGACCCTCTTTAACCGTTATGTTTTTATTTACAATTATATGCAGATCAACATAAAAAGTCATCCCTGTTTTTCTTACATGACACTTCTCAGTATCCAAAACTCCTTCGATGGTTCGGGCAAAGTCACATACACTATTTGCCATCTCAGGATATATATCCTTGTCCATTATTTCGCCTAAAGCAGGCTTAAGTATTTTATAGCTATTATATAGAATAATAAAAGATGCGAGTAATGCTGCCCAATCATCGGCAGATTCATATCCTTTGCCCATGACTATGGCTATCGAAATACCAATAAAGGCAGCAACTGAAGTAATTGCATCGCTGCGGTGATGCCATGCATCGGCAACCAGTGAGGTGCTTTTGGTATGTCGGGCTTTTCTTATAACTAGTTGGTATGAAATCTCTTTCCAGATAATAATACCCGCTAAAACAATAAGAGTAAAAGGTTTGGGTGGTTCGTGAGGCTCACTTATATTTTGGATACTTTCGTAAGCAATAATGGTAGCCGATATGATGAGGAAACCAACTACTCCAAAAGTAACCAGAGGCTCGATGCGTCCATGTCCGTAAGGATGATTCTCATCGGCGGGTTTATTCGAATACTTGAGTCCACAAAGTACTGCGATAGAAGAAAATATATCTGCCGTAGATTCAATTGCATCAGCAATAAGTGCATAAGAATTTCCGAAATAACCTGCCAACCATTTAATTATAGCTAAGGTTGTATTACCAACGATACTAAAATACGAAGCTCTTATAGCTGTCTTTTCTTTACTCATGAATAGAGTTGGGATATGAAATTTTTGATTTTGCAAAGGTACATTTTATTAGCGAAAATCATAATAAGCTATTAGACCTTTTTGTGATTTTGAAAAGTATTTACCTAACTATCGGCTATCAATTAGTAATATAAGAATACTGTATTTTAGAGTAAAGGTGGGGAATGAAAAATTTTTAAGTTATAGTCTGGACGATTTATATAAAAAGAGCAATATGATATCCATATTGCTCTTTAATATTTGAGTACTTTATTGTAATGCTTTAATTAATTGATATTTCATCCACAAAAATATATGCCGGCTTACCTTTACCCGCATGCCATGCAGGAATAGATTGCTCAGTTTTAACAACAAGCTTTACATATCGGGTTTTTACTGTCGGGAATGTAGCAGTAAGGTCGATAACCTTTTCTCCTTGATCCTGATTCATGGCAGGATAAGATTCATCGGATACTTGCTTGAAAGTTTTATTATCATCAGAAACAAACACTGTAAATTGCCTTGCCCCGAAAATCCAAGAACCGGGACTTGCAAATGTTCCGACGCTAACGGTCGATACTTCAGTCGGTTCCTCCAGATCAACAGTGGCTGTCATCGCTTTCTTGTTGAAACCCAACCATTCGCCACTGGCAAATGAGGGACGCCCTCTCTTTCCATCAACCAGAGTAATAGCTCCATTGTAAGTATATTGAGAATTGGGATCTTCTTCGAATGTTACATTCTTCAAAGTAGCCTTATTAAAACTGAAATTTTCGGAATATATTTTGCTGGCTTTTCCGTCTCTTATCGCTACAGCCTTCAAATCGGCATTTGCCTTTATCTCGATTGGCTGAGTATATTTAGAACTTTTCTCAGTGGGTGCCGTTCCATCCAAAGTGTAATAGATAGGTGCATTATCTGCTGTAGCTAAAGTAACCGTAATAGCTTTCTTCTCTGCACTGGGTTCAATTTTGCTTGATATGTCAAATATATGTTTTGCATAGTTAAACCCTAAGCGGTCATATAGTTTCAAAAGTCTATTCAAACGAGGCAGAAAGGTTGTGAAGTCTTTCTTCGAAGGTTCGGTCCATTGCACTTCTGCCAGAGCAGCCATCCGTGGCAATACCATATACTCTACATGTTTCGAATCAGCAATATATTCAGTCCATAAATTGGCCTGTGTTCCTATAATATATTTTTGCTCATCAACACTTAATTCAGATGGAACTGGTTCGAAAGCGTACACTTTCTCGATAGGAGTATATCCTCCGATTGCCAGAGGTTCATCCTGAGTATCGCGTGTTTGATAGGCATCAAAATACAAGTGGCTGTTAGGTGTCATTATAGCGTCGTGCTGTTGTTTTGCAGCTGCTATTCCTCCCTCCATACCTCTCCACGACATTACAGTCGCATTTGGAGCTAAGCCTCCTTCAAGAATCTCGTCCCAACCGATTATTTGACGACCTCTGCTATTTAGAAATTTCTCGATTCGTGAAATAACATAGCTTTGCAGTTTGTCTTCGGCAGAGTGGTTTGCATCAGCTTTCAGACCTTCTGCTTTTATTTTAGCCTGACATTTAGGACATGTTTTCCATCTTACTTTAGGACATTCGTCTCCACCTACGTGTATGTATGTTGAAGGGAACAGTTCGATTACTTCACCATACACATCTTCAAGAAAAGTATATATACTGTCGTTACCGGCACAAAGGACATCGTCAAAAACGCCCCATTCTCCACTCACTTTATAGGGACCGCCCGTACAGCCCAAGTTTGGATAAGTGGCTAATGCTGCCAACATATGCCCCGGAAGATCCACTTCGGGTATGATGGTAATGAATTTCTTTTGAGCATAAGCTACTATATCTTTGATTTCTTCCTGAGTATAAAAACCACCATAAGGTTTTCCGTCAAATTCGCCCGAGTTCCGCCCGATTACGGTCTGATCGCGTTGTGATCCGATTTTGGTTAATTCGGGATGTTTCTTTATCTCTATTCTCCAGCCCTGATCATCAGTAATATGCCAGTGGAAACGGTTGATATTGTGTAATGCCAGTATATCAATATATTTCTTGATAAATTCGGCAGGAAAGAAATGACGGCTAACATCGAGCATCATCCCGCGATATGCAAAACGGGGATAGTCTTTTATATCTACAGCCGGAAATACGACCGTGTTTTCTGTTGCATCGGCAGGCATCGATTTACGCAAAGTTTGTACACCATAGAATGTACCGGCATCGTCCGAACCGTTGATAATTATTTGTTTATTATTTACAGTAAGGTTGTATGATTCGGGTTTATCAGCTTTATAATCAGCTTTAAGGATAATCACATTATCTGCAGACTCTTCATCTGTAACTTTCAGATCGATTCCTGTACTGAATTTAATGTATTCGGATAAAAATTCGGCAGTTTGCTTTTGGATATCACTGCCTTTAGGGTAAACAATTTTAGTACTGCTGTTCAGCGTAAATACTTCTCCTTCGGACTTCGTTATTTCCTGAGGTAATGGGATAACGGCGTAATCTGCTTCCACAGCAGGCTTATTACCGCACCCGACCAATAGTATTGATGCTAAAAGGCAAAAGATAGTTTTCTTAAGTGTTTTCATTGGTAAATGGTTTAAAAAATGTTCAAACTTTAAAGATATAGAAATAAGATTATTCATGAATAAGGTAAATCTTAATTAACATTTAGGGAGAGCTTCTATTCGAAAATAATTGTTCAGTGATGTTTATTGCGAGAGACTGCGGAAAAAAGTAGAAAGTAAATGTGCTATTTTAAGGAGATTCGGACTAAAAATAATAATTTAGTGAAATTAAAGTCGAAAGATAAATAATAAATACTGTATCATATGGATGTCTATTTTATATCGGGAATGTCGGCCAACTGCAAAGTATTCGATACAATTGAGCTGCCTTATGGTTTCGAAAAGAAATATATAGAGTGGTTAATGCCAAATGAAGGCGAATTACTATCCGAATATACCCGGCGTATGTCTGTCAATATAGATACATCAAAACCTTTTGTATTAGTAGGATATTCATTTGGAGGTATTATTGTCCAAGAGATGAATAAATTTCTTACGCCAAACAAGACGATCATAATAGCATCGATGAAAGTAGGGGATGAAATGCCTGCTCTTTTCAGAGTGGGGCATAGAATAAAATTCACTGAATATTTACCAATAGGCTTCTTTAAAACAAGTGATTTGGTTTTTGATTTTTTTTCTCGCTTTGTATACCATGCTAAACGCGAAGATATGGAGAAATACGTATCATATACCGACCCGTTTTATACGAAATGGAGTTTGTTTCAGATACTCAATTGGCATTCAACCTTTCAGTGTCCTAACCTCTACCATATACATGGAACAAAAGACCAGATGTTTCCATTTAAAGGCGTGAAAGATGTTTATCCTGTAGAAGGTGCAGATCACTTATTGGTAATAAAAAAGAGTAAGGAGGTAAGCCGAATTTTAGATGAAATTTTGCACAAATGATGGTTGTAAAACATCTGAAAATACAGAGTATTAAAGTTCTTGTATTTGTTGTATTTTAAAATAAATTGTGGGAAGAATATTTTTACTGTAGATTTATGTAATTATTTACATCTTGCTAAAATTGTTTAGTTATGATCGCAAACTTAATCAGTAAAAATAATAGAACTTCAAAATATAAATTATTCTTGGATGTAATAAGACCTTTGGAATCTGATAAAATATTGGATGTAGGGGTTAATAATTGGGAGTATTCCCCTGTAGATAACTTTTTAGAGAAAAACTATCCATATTTAGAGAATATCACAGCTTTGAGTGTTGATACTAATGAGGAATTTAAGAAAAGATACCCAAAGGTTAATTCAATTGTATATGATGGGTTTTATTTTCCTTTTGAAGATAAATCTTTCGATATCGGTTGGTCTAATGCAGTCATAGAACATGTTGGAGATATAGAAAGACAAGTTCTGTTCTTAAAAGAACTCAAAAGAACTTGCAAGAGAGTATACTTCACTACCCCAAATAGATATTTTCCTTTTGAAGTGCATACCAGATACCCGTTGATTCATTGGCTTCCCAAGCGCATATTTGATAGAATATTACAATTTACTCCCCAGAAATGGGCTTCGGGCGATTATATGTATTTACTCTCGCGAAAGAAGCTTGAGAAAATTTTAAAAGAAGCAGGAATTACCGATTATAAGATATACAAGAATCGTTTTTGCGGCTTCACTATGGATTTTAGTATCATTATCTAAAATATATGATCTTACTTATTCGTATTTACCCACTGTCGATTTTCCTAAGCTCACTACCGATGGTATAATGAAGAATAAACATCCGATCAGGCAGATTGCAATTCCTGCGATAACAAATACATTGGTTATCCCGATAGCATCAGCAACAAATCCGGTCGCTAACAATCCAGGTATAGAAGGCATCAGCATCAAACTGTCGTAAGTCGAAAATGCACGCCCCAAGAGAGACGGATCTATTTTGGTTTGAAGTATGACCGTAAAAGCACTGTTCCAGATAGCGCCACCAATACCACTGATTCCTGTTAGGGCGATGAACCAAATAAGTCCGTTTGCAGGCAGCAATCCCGATAGTAGAGAGGTTAACCCGATAATAATACTAAAAGTACCAATGAGTACAATTTTATTCATCATCTTTATTTTTTTCATACCGATAAGTGCCCCTCCTATAAATATACCGACTCCCCACGCAGCCTCAACAATACTCATGTCGTATGTATCTCCCATAAAATGAGTAAGGGTAATAAGCGGAAATAATGCTGATATGGGAATGATAAAAAATAACATCGCAATATCACAGAGTAGTACCCATTTGAGACCTTGTGTGCCAAATATAGCGTGTAGTCCTTCTTTTATTTCTCCCATAATATTGGGTAGTTTGTCAGTAACTTTCTTTTCGGGATTGGGAATCGTAACAAAGAGCAGCGACACGCAGGCTATTACTGCCCCTATAATATCGAGGGACAATACATAAGTCATATCCATGATATTTATAAGTAATGCAGCCAATGCAGGACCTGCTATATTACTGATCGAAAAAATCATCTGATTAACCCCGGCTACTCTCATCAGTTCCGATTCGGGAGCCAATAGCGGAACACTGGCTTGCATGGCAGGGGTATGAAAAGCACTGCCCGCCGAACGTAATATCAACAGCAGATATATCTGCCAGATAGTAACCGAATCAAAATAAAACATAAGACACATGATAGCCGTACAAATGGCTATGAAGCTATCTGCAAATATCATGGTTAATTTTCGGTTCCAGCGATCTACAAAAACACCTGTAAACAATCCGAGTACAAGCTGAGGCAGAAGAGTAGCTATCATGGCATAGGCTAATACTTCGGCCGATTCGGTTTTTAGGCTAAGCCAAAATACAACCGCATATCCGACGATCGAACTGGTGAGGGTCGAGAATAACTGACCACTCCATATTATTGCAAAAGTTTTTTTCCAATTATTATTCATTGGGAATATTTTATTGATAGCGTATTACTTTTTCTCTTGTAGAGAAAGTAAGCATGAGATTATAAACTAATAAACGGGATAAAAGTTCTCCAAAGATTTTTGGAGTAAGCACTAATTGGCTGTATAGCCTAGCTATATAGCTAATATTGTATTGGAGCGAGTAATAAACATTATAATATCTCTGTTTTTTTAGGGATGGCAAAGATAGTACTTTTTAGTAAAGGTATTTTGATCTTTAAGGTTTTTAATATTTCATTGATCTGAAAAAGAAATGAAAAGCCGGAGAATAAAAATATCCCCTTTCATGAAAAATAAAAGGGGATAGGTTATACATTACTGTTTCGGAAAATAAAATCCACTATCGAAAGGAGTAGACTGCTGACCGCATGACGAACAATAATCTTTATCAGGTTTCCACAGAGGATATTTCTCTTTGGACGAACAAAGAAAATCGGTTAACAGGCTGACAAAAATCTCGGCATCATCCCGAATCCAGCGGCGGAGTTGAGCCACATCCTTGATGTCGATACCCTTGCTGTTTTCACTTTCGCGAATAGTTATTCCTTTATTTACGATGGTTGCCCAATGAAAAGGTAATCCCTGATAGATGGCAAAGAACGCTAACGCAGGAGCAATTTTTACAACAAGATTGCTATTGGATTCATCCAGAGAGTTCTGTGAAATCTGAAGTTTTAATTCGCTCATCAACGATTCGCCTAATAAGGGGGCAATATATAACTCCTGAGCAATAGACAGGTAAGGAACAAATTCGGTAAGATCGGTATTTCCCGTAATTGGAGAATGCAGTTTAAACAACTCCTCGTTTATTAATGTGATAGGTGTATACATCGGTTTTATAGTTTTTTGATGAGCAAATCAGATGGCTGGAGACTCTTGTTTCGAGGGTTCATCACTGCTGATTTTACCTTCATACTCTTTTATTTGTGTTATAACTTCCAGTTCTTTTACAGTTAACTTATTATATCCGTTGTTGATTACGAAAATATTCAACGTATCCAGAATTTTACGACGGAGTTTGTGAATGACAGTGTAATTGTATAAAATAAAAGAGTTGATTATCTCACTCGCATTGCCACTCAAATTACCCGAACCCGAAATACCTGCAAGAGTAGGAGAGGAGAGTCGGTGAGCCGATATAATTTTCTGGAAAATAACTTCATTGACGTTGTTGTATAAGTCGGCATTGCCACTGGCTGTGAAAGGCGTTACTTCGGGTTTGATATCCTGACTTTCTCCGTATAGAACAACAATTGAATTGGCTCCGTTTGTGCCCGCAAAAGAAGCTGTCATGTCTTTGTTAAACTGTTGTTTAGCCTCATCACCGGGGTTACTTGGTATGGTGATAATTACCGAAGGTGCAAAGCCATTATTTATAGAATTACGATAAAACTTACCTAATAAACCATCGGCTTCTATGTAATTGAGTGCCGAAAAGTAATGAGGTACAGGGTAATAATCTAAACTTGGCTCGTAATCTTTGTAATAATACAGATAAGGCACACCCTGCTGCAACTCTTCAGAAGCATATGCTTTTATCTGTGCGGGTGCATATTGTCCACTGGTTTTTCGCCAATCATTTGACAAGAAAAAATTAAGAGGTGTACCATATTCATTGGTTTCTCCTACACGTATTTTACTGAAATCGGTATGAAAGAGGCTGACATTACTCCCGTTCTTATTGAGTACAACTTGAAAACAAAAACCACCGAAAGTCGTATAATCTTTGGCTATCTTCTCTATTAAAGTATCCCAGTCTTCGTTCGTATTAGGCTGCCCCGAGTACAATGTATCATCTATGCCCGAACCGCATATATATGTCACTTTGTTTTCTATGATCGACTTATTTACTGCCGATTCGTTATTCAGATCAATGATACGTTGAGGCAGATTATTATCTGTTCCATAATTAATCCATCCCTTTGAGTTTCGAGTAAAAGTCGGGTATGTAGGCGTATTTGCCGACAGATTGATTACAGAATATCCCATTTTATTCTTCTTTTTCATACTTCGATTGCTTCTGTGTTTTCAGTATAGATAAAACCCTTGAAGGTAGGCTTTGAGGCTGTTTACTATTTGCAAAATACCTTTTTTTCAATTTCTAAAACTTTTCTAGAGCATAAGTGTTTATAATTTATGAATTATTTATACTGGAATTATATAAATAATCTAAGAAACGATAGAGTTTTGTGTCGTTATTTTTATTTAGAGTGCTCTTTTGCCACAAGTTGTTACGAATGCCGGAAACTAATAAAATTGTTTTGGTGGGAATAATTATTTGAAAGGTACCAGTAGTAGATAAGGATTTTCTTGTATACTGGTTTTATATACTAAAATTCAACTCAATAGTAGAGTTCGATATAACAGAACATAATTCAGAAAATATTTTACTGTTTATGTCTATAATAATCAACTTTTACATGGCTAGTCTAAAAAGGATTCTTAAGTTTTTTTATGTAAAACGAGCTACAACTTCTGCAAAAGTAGCTCGTTTCTTCTTTTTCTAAGTCTCAGACTTTTTTATCGTTTGTTGTAGGAAAAATCTATAGTGTCTATCCCGTGATTATTAGAAATGTAATTGCTTTAACAGGATAAGACCGAGACTCTTCATCATTGGTTTATATTCTCAGCAAAATGATCCAGCTTATTCTGTTCACCCGCAAGCCACAATATATCACCCTCTTCTAATATTGTATTTGCCGATATATCGGTAATGGCTTCATCGTTGCGGTCTATACCAATAATCATGGTATCTGTTTTTTCTCTTATCTGAGAATCTTTAATTGCTTTTCCAATTAATGAGCAACCCTCTTCCAATTCATATTGAGTGAGGCTTATTTGATATTGAGTACTGGTATGCTGTTTCAATCTCTTCTCTTCGAGAGCAGTAATAAATGTTTGTAGTTCTTCATCCGTACCGGCAACAATAAGTTTATCGAATGGGTAGATACATTCGTTCGGATCGGGAATGTTTATTTTAAGATCACCCCTGATTATACTAACTATATCTACACCTGTAGTTTGTCTGAAATTAAGTTCCGCCAAAGTTTTTCCTATTCGTGGCGAATCTTGAGGAACTTCGATTTCTTCAAGGTGGATGTTTTTATTCAAAAGATCGGTCTTTACCTGCTGATTGATTGTGCCTTCTTTATCTTCGGAAAGCTCTTTGTCATTTAAGTTCTCCAGAAACTGCTTTTCCATCTTATTGGTTTGTTTTTTAAACCCTTGGAAGAAAGTAATTCCGATAGCAATAACTACCGAGGTTACAAGTAGCAGACCTGTTGCTCTGGGGAATAGAGGGATAAGCACCATAAGGATAAGAATCACACACAAGGCAATCCGTAATAAATTGAGTGCAATTAAAGCACCCTTGTTAAAGTGATTATCTTTCCATAACCTTTCATGCTCTTCGGTTTTGCTGTTATTTCTCATGATAGCCTGCATAAACGGTCCCATGAGCAGGATAGTTATGATAGCTGCTGCGATTCGTCCTCCCAAGTTAGGAATATAACTCATTATAGGCCAGTAGAGGAGTTCTCTGCAAGTAAAGAAAACAGCCAGCGATAAGACAAAATAAATAGCTACGGTGGTAATCACTTTTTTAAGTAAAACATTCCAGTCGTTCTGTCTGTTAACTGTTTTACGACTCGATGAAGAATAGCCCGTAATCAGTTTGTTCCATTTAGGAGGTATTCTTTTCTCTATAGCTTCATATATAGGTGTCGAAGCCTTTATAAAGTACGGGGTTGTAAAGGTCGTGATGACCGATACTGCTACTATTATGGGATATATAAAGTTGCTGATAACACCCAATTGCATACCGAGTGTAGCTATGATAAATGAAAATTCGCCAATTTGCGCTAAACTAAATCCAGCCTGTATAGATACTTTGAGGCCTTCGCCCGAAGCGAGAACACCCAAAGAGGCAAATATTACACGACCTACCAGAACTACTACAGTAAGAATGAGGATAGGAATGGCATACTCCAGAACAATACTTGGAACTATCATCATACCTACCGAAACAAAAAATACTGCTCCGAACAGATTTTTGATAGGTTCGATAAGATGCTCTATGTGCTTCGATTCGATGGTTTCGGCAAGTATCGATCCCATAATAAAGGCTCCCAGTGCCGCCGAAAAACCAACTGTATCGGCAAATAATACCATACCCAGACATAAACCTACGGCTACAATAACCAAAGTTTCGTCGTTGAGGTGTTTCTTCAGTTTTTTAAGGAAGGTTGGTATCAGGTAAATACCTACTACAAACCATATCATCATGAAGAATACGAGTTTAAGGGAATTTTCGAGTAATCCTGACCCTTCTGCATCACCGCTTCCTGCTACTGTTGACAATAATACCATCATAAGTATGGCTGCGAGATCTTCTACTATAAGCATCCCGAAGACGATATTTGCAAATTTTTTCTTCTGCAATTTCATATCGTTGAATGCCTTTATGATAATGGTTGTAGATGACATGGAGAGCATGCCACCCAGAAATACACTTTCCATTTGCGTCCAGCCCAAGAGTTGCCCGATAACGTATCCAATGGCTATCATCGATCCCATATTGATGAGGGTGGCAATAGAGGCTGTTCCGCCTACATCTATCAGTTTCTTAAAACTGAATTCGAGTCCGAGGGCAAATAAGAGAAAAATTACCCCAATCTCCGCCCAGGTGTTTATATTACCTATATCGGCTACGGATGGAAACAGTACGAAATGCGGACTTATCAGGAAACCTGCTACAATATAGCCTAGTACAACAGGTTGTTTTAAGAGTTTAAATAATATTGTTACTATTCCGGCTGTTATCAGAATAAGAGCCAAATCACTTACTAATGGAGGGATATGCGACATAGAATTTTTATTTCTTTTTGAGCGTTTGTCTTTAAGTTAGACTGCTTTCAAGCAAATATAGTGAAAAAAGGGCGAAAATTCCTATTTTAAGTATCAGATTGTTATCTTTTTTATCTCTTGTATTCTTTCCGAGGAGTGTTAAATGAGATATTAAAGAGGTCTTTTCCACAAATAAAAAAGACAGGCATTATGTGCCTGTCTTTTGCTCTATATATGTCTTTGAGGAACTTATCTCAACTTGTCAGCCGTGAAAGTATCCATATCATCATAAGCCAGATTTTCGCCGCACATAGCCCATATAAAAGTATAGTTGCTTGTGCCTGCTGCCGAGTGAATAGACCACGATGGAGAAATAACCGCCTGCTCGTTAGCCATAAAAATATGACGTGTTTCCTGAGGTTGTCCCATAAAGTGGCACACTGCTTGTTGCTCGGGTATTTTGAAGTAGAAGTATGCTTCCATACGACGCGAGTGTGTATGTGGAGGCATAGTATTCCATACACTGCCTTCTTTCAATTCGGTCATACCCATTTGCAATTGGCAGCAAGGTACAATCTCACTCAATATAATTTGGTTCAACAAACGTTCGTTTGAGGTTGCAGGTGCTCCCAAATCTCTGGTGCGACGCATTTCGGAAGTAATGGCTGTCGTAGGATACGCTTTGTGAGCGGGCGATGATGCAAAGTAAAATTTAGCAGGTTTATTGCCGTCTTTACTTTTGAAGATCACTTCTTTTGAGCCACGACCTACGTAAACTGCATCTTTAAAACCCAATTGATATTCGGTACCATCAACAGTAACCGATCCTTCGCCTTCGATACAGATAATACCCAATTCGCGACGTTCGCAGAAATATTCCGAACGAATCAAATCGACTGTCTCGAGTTTCAATGCTTCTTTTACCGGTAGGGCACCACCAATAATTAAGCGGTCGTTGTGAGTATAAGTCATCAATACTGAATCGGCATCAAATAGTTTTTCAACCAGAAACTCTTTACGCAACTGCGTAGTGTCGTATTTTTTGACATCATCAGGATGCGTACCCCAACGTTCTTCTATGCTTGTTTTCATTTTAATTAATTAATGAGTTAATAAAATACGCCTTTTTAGTCCTGCTAAGATAGCAAATAATACCTTATTTGTTTATCTCGACTTTGCAAATTGACTATTTAGGTAATTGATTAGATACAAATTAACAGGCTTTTAATAATCTGCTTTAGTTTGTAGGGGTTAGACCGGTTTGTCTGAACCCCTACATTAAAGCATTAAACAGGTTTGAAACCTTAATATTTCAATCCGGCTTTCGAAGCAGCATCTTTTGCACCTGATACAGGGATCAAAGTAAATGACCAATTGTATTCCTCATCCGAGTAAATAGTTGCTTCGGGTATCGGACGAGCGCCCCAGCTGTCGTAACCACCTACACCTTGTTGTTTCAGGTCTACACAAATTTCGACAAAATCGCGAGGCGATATATCATTGATATGCGTATGTTTAGGTAGAATGTTTCTGGCTTTTTTCAGATCCTTGTTGGCTATTTCTTCGGGTGAAAAGTTGTTCCATTGATAGTCGGCATCAGCCTCTTCCGAGTCGAAATCCTCTACCGAGTTTCTCAGTGCATTGAATCCGATTGTGTTTTCTGCCTGAATCAATAAGCCTTTGCCATTGTTCTGAGTGGCGGTCAACCAACGGGTATCAATATGATGACCGTTTTCTTGCGGACGTACATACGGATAATATAAATCTTCGGCTTTAGCCTTGTATTGTCCAACCATAGTACCCATAAAGCGGTCGATATAATTTTCCTCAGGTCCACGTCCGAAATATTCGATATTGTCCATTCCCGCAGGTACTCTGAATCTTACGCCTATACGTGGAACTTCCAGTACATTGCTTTTGGCTTTAGCTTCTGCTTTTGCCTTAGGTGTATAAGTTGCCATCAATTCGGCTTCAGATTTACCTATGCTTGCTTCTTTAGCTCCTTCGAGAGCTGTAAAGCGAGACGATATATTAACTACGCCCGAAGGGTAAATCTTATAGTTGATAATATAGTGGTTACCTGCTGCCAATAGATAATCTACACTTAGCAAGACATTATCGCCATCTTTGGTTGCTTTATGATCTACAATGTTAAAATCTTTGCTCGATTGCTTCCATATTTGTAAACGGCTTGGAGCTCTGTTGCCATAATCGTTGTCATTAGGAGCTCTCCAGAAGTTAGGCTGAATACCAAATCCGTCTTTGAAATATTCTTGACCATCAACCTTGTATGAGGTTACTAACCCTTTCGATGTATCTAAAGTGAAATTGACTTTAGAAGACGAAACGGTGATAACTCCATTTTGTTCCGCTATATTCAATGCAGGAGCATTCGGAGATTTGTATTCCTTCTTATCAGCGGTGATTGGCAGTTGAAACTGGTCGTAAGCCACTATATAATTGGCAGGAACAAGCGGAGTAGCCTCTTTACTTGTCACCTCGAAATTCACAAAATACTCTGCACCGGCTTCGGGCTTCAAGCCTTCAACAGGAATAGTTACTGTTTTAGACTCCTGAGCTGCAAGCGATACAGGAAGAACGGCTTCTTTTATTAAAGTTCCGTTTTTATAGATTCTGTATTTTATCTGATATTTCGAAAGATCCGAGAAGTAGAACCTATTGGTGATTTTCACCTCTCCTTTTGATAAATCGACAGCCTCAAACCCTATGTTCTGAAGGTTGTATTTAATCTCAGCCATAGCAGGGTGGGGGCGTTGGTCGGGACCTATCAAACCATCGGCTACGAAGTTTCCGTCCGAAGGCATATTGGTACCGTAGTCGCCACCATACGTCCAATACGGTTTACCGTTTTTGTCGTAAGCCAACAAAGCATGGTCTATCCATTCCCATATATATCCGCCTTGCAGATGAGGGTATTTGTAGATGGCATTCCATTGTCCGTGAAAGTCTCCTGTCGAATTACCCATGGCATGAGCATATTCCGAGGGAACTACAGGGCGGTCGCTGCCTTCTTTGCCAATTTCTTCCAGCCATGCTGCCGAAGGATATTGAGGCACATACATGTCGGTGTTCCATTCCCACAAAGCACGTTCGTAATTTACGGGACGGTTCATCAAATTTTTGTCCTTTTCTTTCAGCCACAAATAAGTCTGGTAGAAATTGTATCCGTTTCCGGCTTCATTTCCTAATGACCAGATGGTTACCGATGGGTAATTCTTGTTTCTTTCGAACATGTTTTCGGTTCTGTACAAGTGGTTCGCCAACCAATCGGGGTTGTTACCCAACGACTTGCCTTTGCTCAAACTATAATACATACCGTGCGATTCGATATTGGCTTCGTCATATACATACAAACCATACTCATCGCACATTTCGTAAAATTTGCGATCTTGAGGATAATGGCTCAAACGAACGGTATTGATGTTGTTCTTTTTCATCAATTCGAAGTTTCGACGCATTTCTTCGGGAGTCACATAATGTCCTGTGTATTGACTAACCTCATGTATATTAGTTCCTTTTAATTTTACAGGTTGTCCGTTTACAAAGAACAGGCTTTGTTTTTTGCCATTGATAATGTAGTCGCTTTCTTTGATCTCTATTTTACGGAATCCAACATGAAAAGGTACTACCTCGGCAGTTTCATTTCCTTTTTGTACAGTCATAATCAACTTGTACAGATTGGGATGTTCCGAAGTCCATGTAGATACATTGTCCAGTACAGCATCAAAGTTGACCGTTTTTTTGCCGTTAGCTTCGATGTTGAGAGGGCTCGAAGCACTTGCTACGGTTTTACCTTTCGAGTCAACCAATTCGTAACTGACATTTACTGCCGATGGCGACGAGTTTGTATTCTTAACGTCGATATCCAATTTGAATATTCCGTTTTTGTACGTATCATCCAATGTCGATATTACTCTGAAATCGTTGACTGCCGTTTTGGGCTGCGACCAAAGGAATACATCCCGTTCGATACCACTGATACGCCAAAAATCCTGACATTCGAGGTAAGATCCTGTGCTCCATCTGAATATCTTTATGGCTAAAGAGTTTTTTCCGGGTTGTACATATTTGTTCAGCAGAAATTCGGCAGGGTTCTTAGAATCTTCGCTATAACCCACCTCTTTGCCGTTTACATACACATATACGCCCGATTTTGCTCCGGCAATGTGCAGGTAAATATCGCGGCTCATCCAATCGGCAGGAATATCTATCTCTCTGCGATAAACACCTACCGGATTATCGTCGGGTAGAAGCGGTGGCTGCGGATTGCGTGGCTTAAACTCGTATCCGTGATTGATATAGATAGGAGTACCGAAACCCTGCACCTCCCAGTTGCCCGGAACTTTTATATCGCTCCACGACGAAGTATTTACATTGGCATCGGTTACATTGGCAGGTAATTTGCCGAATGCGTCCACATAGTAAAACTTCCATGTACCGTTGAGCAGTTCGTAGTACTTGCTGTTTTCGTATTTGCCCGTCAAAGCCTCCGCCTTGTTGTCGTATGACATAAATGTGGTTCGTGGTTTCTCTTTATTTACCGACAACACATTCATATCACGCCAAAAGGGAAGTTTGTCCTGAGCTCCCAATGACATTCCCATTGCCAATATACAGCAGATGGAAAATAATTTTTTGACCATGGTTTATTTTTGTTGTTTAAAGTTTAAAATATGCCTAATAATAGAATACAAATGCTTCGTGGTAGGGGCAGGGTTATACTCTGCCCGTTTATATGAGGGTAGGGTAGAACCCCACCCCTACAATATTTATTGTTTCAAATTCTTATATCTCACTAAAGCCTCTAAAAAATAATAATCGGCATAACACAAAGGTACATCAATTTCGTTTTTATGAGGAATACTTCCCACGCTATGCATCAAAATAAAATTGCCGTTGCTGCCCAATGCTGCTCTATAATTGGGTGAAGCAAGACTTTGTAACATTTTCACAGCCTTGTCGATATAGGTTTTGTTATTTGATAACTGACCCAATTCGAACAAACCTGAACACACGATTGCCGCTGCCGAAGCATCTCTGAGTTTTTCTTTAAACTCTACTGCATACGATTTACCTTCAGGGGTATATCCCTCTTGTCCGACATTGAAATCCCAAAGTGGAACAAGATCTTCGGGCAGGTTCTTTAAATAAAAGTCTGTTGCTTTGATAGCTGCATTAAGATAGGAGGAGTCTTTTGTTTCACGGAACATCATTGTATAGCCATAAATAGCCCATGCTTGTCCGCGTGACCAGGTCGAATTGTCGCTGTAACCCTGACAAGTTGCCTGATCTTTTACAACACCCGTAATAGTGTCGTAATCTACCACGTGGTAGGTGCTGAAATCGTCTCTGAAATGATTCTTTAAAGTTGTATTGGCATGACTCACCGCAATGTCGTAATAACGTTTGTCACCACTCACTTTCGAAGCATAAAACAGCATTTCGAGATTCATCATATTATCTATAATGACCGGATAGAACCATTCGGTAGTATCGTTCCATGCTTTGCGGTAATTCCACGATTTTATACATTTGGTAACATCACTGTAACGTGACGATAACGATTGCGCACTCTGAATAAGAATGTCTTTGTATTCGGGTTTGGGAGCCAGACGCTCAGCATTTCCGTAGCTGCAATACATCATAAAACCCAAATCGTGATGACCGGTAAATGTTTTAAGAGGTTCTAGTGTCTCCGTCCATTTACTGGCTTGGTTTCGCCAGGTAGAATCTCCCGTAAGTTCGTAGAGATACCAAAGTGATCCGGGAAAAAATCCGGGAGTCCAGTCATACATATTTGTGACTACCAGTTGCCCCTGAGGATCAAGTGTACGAGGGTAGTTTTTGCCTGTGGGTTCGCCCACACTCTCAAGCATTTTTAATGTTTGTGCCGATGCAAACGCAACATTCTGATCGATAAATTCGGCTTTCTCCTTATCTGCTTTTGGCGTACACGAGACAGCCATTATCCCCAGAGCTAAGAAAGTTAATAGATTGTTTTTCAAAATTTTCATAGTTATCATGTATTTAGGTTATATTTTTGAGTAAACAAGTTGACAGCTAAACAACGTTTATTTAGCTGTCAACTATTTTTATTTTTTTATCGATTCATGGTAATCTTTCGCAAATGGTTTACCGCTCCATGCTTTTTGAGAAGTCCACTCCTCGGCAGGAGCAGTCCAGAAAGAAGCATTAGCAGGTAATCCCAAAGGCAAAAATACTAATGATGTCAGATATAAACTACCATTGTTGGTGTAATAATCTGCCAATTCGGGTTGATGCCCAACAAAACCCAATTGAAGGAAGTCATCTTTACCGAAATTACCTTCTACCGAAAACATATTTTTCATTATTGTAGTCAAGGCATTGCGTACACCTCCGTTACTCAGATTTTTGGGTAATCCGTATTTCCAGACAGCCAGAGCCAGCGGTTGAAACGATCCCATGCGATAGGTCATCGAACGCCCCACTGCCGGAAATGTACCTTCGGGAGAGATCAATCGTTCTATCAATTGATTGTATCGTTGCATACGTCTGATTGCCAACTCCGAACTGATGGCCGTGTACATCTTTTTGCTTTCGAGAATTTCGGTCATTTCCACCAACATAGGGTGCATAACATATCCGTTGTAATAATCTAATGCAAATTCGGGTCCATCGGAATACCATCCGTCTCCCAAATACCATTCTTCCATTTTTTGTACCGACAATCTAAGTGCAAAACCATCGGGTTGCTCATCGATACTAGCCAGAAACGCTTCTATTATTCCCCTGAATAATATCCAGTTATTGTAAGGAGGTTGTATGGTTCGGAGACTTTTAAATTCTTTGACGTATCTGTCTTTGGTAGTCTGATCCAGAGGTTCCCACAATGCTTTCGGGGCACGTATAAAACTGGTGGCTATATATGCCGCATCTACTAAGGCCTGACTTGGACCTTTCCATCCCAGATAATCGGGACTATCGGGGTTAACCGAATGTGCATAGCTCATCAATGCCCATTCACGCAGTTGTTTACGCTGTTTACCTTCGTTGGAGTTATCATCCGGTAAAGCCAGCCAGGGAGCTATTCCCGCCATGAGACGTCCAAAGGCTTCCATATAAGTCACGCTGACGTCTCTTTTGTCCCAGAGAGGACTCACTTCGACAGTCATGTTCTTTCGGAGCTCACCTTTGCTCATATTGCTTAGTACGGGTGCTGAAATTTTGTAACACAGATTTGCCCAATAAGCCCGGTCTGCTTCCGGCGGAAAGTTTTGCTTCTGAGCATAGCTTGTCATACTCAATAAGAAGCACAATAAAAAAGTACAGTGTTTCATAGTATAGTAATTTAAATAAGGTCATATCGTATCGGTATTTACACCGATAATGCTATCCGGGCGATTCTCAATTTATCGCAAAGATATACTCATGTATCAGATTAAACAAAATTAAATAGCATCCTGTTTAGGCTTTAGGTCTTTTTATAGGTATTCGTATTGTTAATTAACAATTTCCATATCTATACAAGTATCTTTGTGCAAGATAATAAATAGGTATCATAAAGTATTGATGTTTAATCTATTTTTAAAGCTTTTTTACTTTTGATATTTAGGGCTGATATTTTTTTGATATATTCAATCCGAATATGCTTCCGATTTTGTTACTTTATATTCTAAATTTATTGATAAAAGGTATGTTTATACGAATAATGTTTGTCTCTATAGTCCTTTTTACTGCAAGCATGGTAGTTCATGCCCAGGGGATTGCCAATTGTTCTACATGTGGTACGGAATTACTGAGGGCGCAGGATATAGATACTTTGAGTGTGGATGAACTTCGTCTGCTGACCAATGAAATTTATGCACGCAGAGGCTATAAGTTTAGTAATGAACGTTTACAGGATTATTTTCAAAGCTTCGAATGGTACAAGCCATTAGCTGATAATAGCCAAGTGAAATTATCGAATATCGAAGAAAAAAACAGTAAGCTGTTGACCGATCGTCGTAAAGTTCGTGAAGATGAGAGACAAATTATTCTTACCTATTTCAAAGGACTTAAGCAATTGGCAGCAGCTAATAACGATGCCGAATTAAACAAGCTATTCATCACCCCGGAAGATCGTCAAATGGCTTCACTGGATGAGATGAAACTAACTCTTTTACATATCGATTTTGATGATGTACACTGGTTTAAAAACAAAGGTCTGTATAGTGTTGAGGTAGATAACGGATATGTGAAGATCGTATATTCGTTTTCGCTGAGTAATGAAGGAATTGTGCTTGCCTATAATTATATGGCACACTCTGATATTATGGAGGATTTTGACACCATGTTCTCCGATTATATGTCGGAAAGTGAATATGCTGTATGGTGGTTTTTCTCTTTAGTAAATGGAAAAGTAGTTTTAACAAAAGTAGATGGAGCAGGCTGATATGCCTGATAATTAAGATGGATATTTTAAATGGTTTTCTTTCGTTTTTTGTACCCCTGTTTTTACTCTTAGTTTACTATTGGTATATATCTATACCGGTGGTTGCATTGGTCATATTCGGCTATATAAAAACAAAAAATGAAGGGTTGAAGCGTGCTCTTCGTATTTTTCTGGCATTTATAATACTTGCAGTAGTCGGTATATTAATTATGATGATAAGTAATGGCTGATCAATAGATATCTGACGTATTTAAATAAGGTCAGTAACTTTTATTACTGATAACTTTTTCTCGATTTCTGTATTACTGCCGTATTTTCCCTTGCCCAGTTTACTAGTCCTTTCAATGGATCTAATAGACTATACCCTAACTCGGTCAGTTGGTATTCGACACGGGGAGGTACTTCCGGATAAATTTGCCGGCTAACCAATCCGTCTGCCTCAAGAGAACGAAGGGTTACCGTAAGCATCCGCTGCGATATATCATTAATCGACTTATGCAACTCGCTGAATCGCATTTTAGGATTCTGGCTAAGCGTATATATAACCAGTAACGACCATTTGTCGCTCAAGCTTGCAATTATATCACGGATGGGACAAATTCCCTCAATTATATTATTTACTATTTTTTCTTCTTCCATAAGTGTCTCTTTCTCTGCAATAGTTATCTCTATGTAAGTATCTTATTATGATGTGCCTTCTTGTTTTTATAGGTGCACATGGTTATCTTTACATGCACAAAAGTAATAAAGTTATTAAAAGTAACTATTGTCAAATTAAAAAATATAATATTATGGGAAAGAAAGTAGCTGTAATAGCATTTAGTCCGGTAAACGGAATGGGTCTGTTTCAATATCTGGAAGCATTCTTCGAAAATCAGATTCAATACAAAACATTTGCTATTGACAGTGTAAAAGAAATCAAAACCAATTCGGGAATCAGTATCACTCTGGATGATGTGATTGCAAATCTTAAAGGTCACGAATCGGAATACGATGCACTGGTTTTCTCTTGTGGAGATGCTATGATTTCATTCAAAGACAATGCCGACAAACCATATTATAAAGATATGTTTGAGGTATTGAAAAATTTCAACGATCAAGGTAAGCTGATTGCAGGACATTGTGCTGCTGCGGTAATCTTCGAGAAAGCGGGAATTACTACCGGAAAGAAAGTAGCTGTACATCCTTATGGAAAACCAGCTATTCAAAACGGTACTGCTACGGATGATAAATTTGTAGTAGATCACAACTTGTATACTGCACAATGCGAAGGATCTATCTGGCAATTGATGCCCGATTTGTTAGCTGCATTGAAATAAGATTTACGAGAGATACATCTTGAAAAAAAGTTCGATTCATAATTGAGGATCGGACTTTTTTATTTCGCGGAATTTTCTATTGCTTTGGTAAATAAAATAGCTATAAAAAGATTAACTATAAAGTTTAAACAGGCTCTTACTCTAAATAAATAATTCTATTTTTGTGCTTGAATAATTTAGCAGGTTATGACAAAGAAAGAATATAGATCATTATTTGAAGAAGATGAGGCTGTTGGCTGGCTGGCAATAGATAAAAAGATAGAGGAAATTTACGCAGGTCAGAACCCACGTCATTATGCCCCTCCTTTACATTATATATTAGGGGGAAGAGATCCGCTGGATGGAACCAGTATTTATGACTCTCAGAAACAAGATTTTCACCGCCATTTTGTAAGTTATGGTATGTCGGAACTATACTATAATGAAGATGCGGCAAGTGGCGAATTCAGCAAATGGGGGTTCGAATTTACTTTTCGTCTGAAGCCTTTCGAGGAAGATGAGCAAGACCCTGTATGGGTGATACAGGTTATGAATAATCTGGCTCGTTATGTTTTCGAAAGTGGAAAATGGTTCGAAGAGAATCATTTTATACCTGCCAATGGACCTATTCGTACCGAAACCAAAAGTGAAGTAGGTATCGTGGGAGTTGCATTTGCTTTAGATCCCGAATTGGGTACAATAACTACACCGCACGGTAAACTATCTTTCCTGCAAATGGTAGGGATAACCTCTTCTGAACTGGAACGTTTGAAAGCTAATCCTAAAACATCGGAAGTGAAAGCCTTATTGGACGAGCTTCGAAAAGATAATCCATTATTGATAACCGACCTTACGAGAAAATAAGACACTCAATCATAACTTATAATATAGCCGGCAATTGATAATACATCATTGCCGGCTTTTCTTTTCTGTTCTTTTTTAGAAAAAAAAGTAAGTTGTAAGTTGTTTATATATTGCTGCTTATATTTGTTTTGTCGTTGAAATATATGGACGGATCATATTTTTCTTCAAAAAGAATAAAATATATTTTTATCTGGTTCGTCTTCAATTGTAGAGACATGTCAAAAGTAAAATTTATAATAAGTAACAAATGGGGCTGCCGCCCTAACTAATAACAAAATAATAGAATGAAAAATAAGAAATTTAAAAAGCTCTGGGGAATCCCTGTATTTATTGCTGTATTTGCTCTTCTGGTTTGGGCTACTATGCTCTTGTGGAACGCATTGCTACCAGCCATATTCGGTATTGTGACGATTACTTATTGGCAAGCCTTAGGCTTAGTCGTACTAGGGCGTCTTCTGTTTGGCGGTTTTGGCAAAGGTGGAGGAGGTATGCACCACTTTGGACGCCATCGTCATGGACGTCATGGATGCTGTAAAAAAGGAGGTGATAGCCGATTCAATGCCCAAGACATCAACGGGTTTATGGCAGAAGGCGGCGATGATCGTTTGGGCAGGAGAGGTGGCGATCCTTTTGGTCGAATGAGAGATAAGATGAAATCGATGACGAAAGATGAGCGTCGCGAGTTTTTTCACAACAAATTACATAATCAACATATTCTTTGGGAAGAGATGCTCGATGATTTTGATAATTTTGATAAAAAATCAGATCGGGATGACCAACAATGAGCCATCGAAGAATAAAATATCAGATGTTTTTAAAAGGTATCAGGCTCAATTAAAAGGATACATCAATAAGCGTGTGGCATCTAAGGAAGACGGGGAAGATATTTTACAGAATGTATTTTATCAACTTCTTAAGACCGAAAATCCCATAGATGAAATGACGGCGTGGTTATATGCTGTTACCCGTAATCAGATTATTGACTGGAAACGCAAACGTAAGAACGAAGAAATGCCTTCTATTACGGTTGATGATGGCAATGAATTGTTTTTGAGTGAAATATCTAACTTTCTTTTTGATGATAGCGATTCATCTCCCGAAGATGTTTATTTACGGTCTTTGGTATGGAACGAGCTGGAAGTTGCTCTTGCCGAATTGCCTCAGGAACAAAGAGAAGTATTCGAATTAACAGAACTGAAAGGGTTGCCTTTCAAAGAAATATCCGAATCGACAGGCATTCCTGTAAATACCCTTATTTCGAGGAAAAGATATGCCGTGTTGCGTTTACGTTTACGCCTTAAATCGTTGTATGAAGATATTTTAGATACTTAATCACATAAGGTCTCAGACCTTTTTATTGCTTTGGAAAGCATTACAACTAGAGACAGTTATGTTGATGAAATATCGCATTAAATATTTAACGCTACTTAAAATTCAGCCGATAAGTGTGGTTTCTTATCGGCTGATTTTATTTATCCAGGCTTTCTGTCTATTACATATCCTTAACGTAATTGCCATAACCGTCAAATATCCGGTCATCCTCTAATCGGTATTGAGTGTATGCCGGATTGCTGTCTAATACATATCCCCACGATCCCAGAGTTAGAGGTAGTGTTTTGTAAATACGATTGTTTTTGTCGATCAGCATGGCTTTACCATTTTTTTCGACATACGCATAGTCACCCTGAAAGGGTAGTGCATAATCATATTGAGGCTCTATTATGGTTTCGCCTTGCTCATTTATATATCCGTATTTTTTCACGTCATCAGAATTTTCGCTGTATACAATTGTTGAACCCGACCAAAACTCTTCTGAAAATATATATTTGCTGGATGGAGCTATTATTACATCACCCTGTTTGTTGATATAAAACAAGCTTTCGTTTTCATCCTCAATCAGTACTAAATCCGAGTGATCCGAAAACTTGGTTTGTGCATCCCAATTGTCTTTGGTTATTTGATTGAGACTTGTATCGAAAATTGTTGTAATTCGTCTTCCCCCCTCATATTTTGTGGCGTAAATGTATTTGCCAACCATGTCTAACTGAGAATAGATTTCGGGTAGAAGCACTTTTCCCGTGTTGTCGTATAAGCCGGCTTTGGTATCTTCAATTATAAAGAAACCTGCCGCAGGCGAATAGATAAACTCCTTGGATATAGGAATAATTATATTCTCATTCTTGTCCATTATGCCCCTTTTTTCAGAATTATCAGTTTCGGTAATCAGATAATAATCAGTCGACAAAGTATCTTTTATATAGTACTTGTATTGATTCAGGGCTTTTGCTTCAATATCGAGTTTATAAGTGAGGTAATTTTCATCCTCCACATTTTTATAACCCTCGAAAAATATATTATCATAATGCTTCAACGTATAATATTCGGGTTTGATGATCCAGTTCCCCGAATTATCAACAATACCATATTGATAAGTATCGGCATCATTTGCACAAAAGAATGAACTTTGTGGCGATTTAAGGTCTCTGTTGGCAATAGTTGTAAATAACTTTATGCTGTCCTGATCTCCGGCATAGTAAATGTCTATCTGATTGATCGTATTTTTAAATTGTACCCATGCTGTGTAGTTCTGGCTGTTTTCGGGTACATCGATAGAAAATTTATCAAGCATATCCTTTTTCAGGTCATCTATTGAAGTATATTTTTTATCGTCTATATTTTTAATTATAGCCTCACTAAGCTTTCCGATTTCCTGAAAATAAGTACTCATTGCAGGTGAATAGTGCGATGAGGAACTTTTCGAGTTAGGATCTAATACTCTGCCTTTCTTATCCTGAGCCTGTATGGCTATCAAGTTAGAATATATCTTCTCCGATAATACGATGTCAGCTTCGCGTCCCTTCATCGAGCTTAACTGTACAGTGTTATCGCCTTGGTTGATAGTCGGATTCTGCTTGGTTAAAGAGATATGTTGAATACTGGTAGGGTAATTGATAATTACTTCGACCTGCATGCTGTCTATGAACTTCGCATTATCGGACATGTAATGCTGATTGATTGACATTTTACTGTGTGGTTCCTCTATTGTTCCGTTGGCATAAAATATTTTATGGATAATGATATCCATTAAGTGATCATTGTTAGGTAACGGTATATCCAAAATAGTGCTGATATCGTACGAACTGTAGGGCATATTTACATGTGAATGTGGAGGCAGCAACTCTTGGCTGAAGGCATTTTTGAGTAAACGATCTGCAAACTTTGTTTTCAGGCTATCCACATTGAGGTTATTGGGAATAGAAGGCGGACTTGATGGTGTTTCGTCTTCATCACTATTGATGTTCTCCTCATCCTCCTGATCTTCGCTATCTCCTGAGGTGATTTTTATACTTTGAATCTGGCTCATGCTTTCGAGTAATTCAATAGCCTTTACTTGTTTCTCAAGTTGCTCACGGGCATCTTCAATACTTTCTATATTGTCGACATATTGCTTTAAGGCCTCTTTCATGTCTTGTGCCGTAACTCCAAATGAGGCAATTAATAAACTAATAACTGTAAATAATATTTTTTTTAGCATAGTGTGTATGTTGAAATAGTTGAACCTATTATGATTGTAGAGCTGAATCTATGTTTTCGCCCATATAGTATAGGCACATGGATACTTCCAAAATTATCAGATATCTATGGCTTTACTGGTTGCAAAAGTAGTGAAATAAAGGATGTGAGTTGGTAAAATCAAATGTTAATTGGCTTTTTTGATGTAGAAGAACTTGCCGTAAAGAAACAAAAATACCTCTTAATCAAAAGAGATATTTCGTGAATTGTTGCGTCTCATATGAGGAGGACGATGAGTTTTAATCGAATAGTTCTTCGATATTGAATAATATTTCCCAATCAGAGTAAGCCCCATTATTATTGAGCCATTTGATGACGGCATCGCCGTTTTCTCCTACATTTTCGATCAAAAACCGCTTGGTAAATCGCATTGTATTGTCATTCTCTTTGCCTTTGGTCATGGCATTCAAATAATCGAAAAGCTTCTTGAATAGCTCTCTGCTCATGGGGAGGCTTCTTTCAAATATAGCAAGTTGCTTCTTTTTTAATTCGTCTTGCAGTGCCTTTTTCTGGGCTTTATCGTTATTATTTGTCATATTTCCGTTCAATTGAGAGGTGATTTATTTTAACTACAAAGATCGTAAAGTTTAGTCACAAAGTGCAATCCTGTAGCTTTTTTCTATGACCCTTATGCAAAATAACTTTCGAGTCCTTTGTGTTTAAACTCAATACGCCAAAGGTCGCGAATGTATATCTTAATAATAATGAATAATATCAATAACATCCGATTGCTGAGACATTGCTCCGGGATTGATCCCCAATTCGCCTTCGGGTATAGGAATGCCTAGTTTTTCGAAATGTGTGACCCAATTGGGAGAATATTCACCCGTATCCTTCGATTTGAAAGTCATAACATTCAAAGGAAATACCGGAGTTCCATTATTTGCTTTTAAGAGTATGTCATAAATCAGTTCCGAACAATAATACTGATCGTTTTCGAGATCAAACGCATCGTCGTAATCTTTCCCTGTCAGTTTTTTAGCTTCGTCCAAAGCCTGTGGGATGAGCGCTTGATATTCACCTTTCAATCGTCCTACTACCGATTTAGGAGCACATTTGTCACCTTTAGGATGCAGATATTCGTCTAAAGGAGTGATGCAAACTTTTGGATGAGTGGCTTCAATAACATAAATCTCGCTGGTTGTACTGTCAATCGATACAATACCTACATGCGTAAAATTGTATCCGGCTATACCTGCTGTTACATCTTTTATAGCATCGCCCATATCCCCTTTGCACGATTCCTGAAATATTAGGTCTCCGTTCTGCAACTTGAAGTCGGTATCGTCTTGTGGTGAAAACGAAGTCAGAAAAATAAGTGCAGATAATAGGGTTGTAAGCATCTTAATGAACTATTTAGTTTATAGGGATAAACCTGTGGATTTGCCCGATATTGACAAACACATAAATTTACCCCTACAAAGGTAATGAAAAGGTCTGAAAACTTATTTCCACAAATCGACAATAGGCTTGCCTATAGCTCCATTAGGCATTTGTATATGTAACAATGCAGCTACCGTTGGAGCGATATCGGTCATATATACTTCGGTATTCGATGATCCGTGTTTGATGCCCCAACCCATAAACACCAAAGGAATATGGGCGTCGTAAGGATTCCATGTACCATGCGTAGCCCCTTTTAGGTCGCTGTCGCTATACCATCCCGGTTTAAGAATGATTTGTATCTCTCCACAAAGATCTCTGTTGTATCCGTTTACTATCTTTTCTTTGATTACGGCAGGAATAGTGGCTTCCGATACTTTTGCAGTTTCAACTACATAAGCCACGCCCTCAACCTTTTGCATGTATTGAATAGTTGCTTCACGCAAGTCGTCCATATCAATAGATGAGCTTATTTGTTTGTAATTGTAGTTGACCTGATAGTTATTTAAGCTAAGGACCAGATTATCCGCACCGAATTTACCTGACAAAAATTTATTTAAACCCTCATTTATCGTTTTGGTATTCCAGTTTCCGGCAGGGATTTTATTGTCTTTCAAGAATTGTCCGTTATGAGCGCCACCATGATCGGCAGTTAGAAATACGATATAATTGCCTTTTCCTACTTTTTGATCGAGGTAAGCAAAAAAGTCGCTCAGGTCTTTATC
This sequence comes from Dysgonomonas sp. HDW5A, assembly GCF_011299555.1. Taxonomy (NCBI): domain Bacteria; kingdom Pseudomonadati; phylum Bacteroidota; class Bacteroidia; order Bacteroidales; family Dysgonomonadaceae; genus Dysgonomonas; species Dysgonomonas sp. HDW5A. The sequence continues at coordinate 2,815,866 of NZ_CP049857.1, forward strand.
CAGACGAAGGTAATTATCCTCTACTTTTACCGAGTTGGGTCCAAATTGATGTCCTATATAATCGGGCGACGAAAGGCTCACAGCCAAAAAATCGGTAACCTGATTGTTGCCCATCTGTTCGTTTTCGATTACGAGTTTGGCAACATCCAAAGTCAGAGTATTTCCGTAAGGAGTACTTCTGATAAGCCCTAATCCATTCTTCTTAACCAGATCAGAAGTCTTAATCGGAAACTTCACCTTATCGATTCCTTTGTATGTTTCTTCGTAAATATTATCATCATTCGTACTTTGTACATAGGTATCAATGGGGTATAAAGTATTCCAGTTCTGATCGAGGTACTTCTTAGCCATATCTTTATTATTGAAGTCTTTCAACCATTTGGGAAGGTCTGTCATGTACCAAGTGCTTGTTATCCAGTTACCCGATTCGCCATCGAACCAATAAGCCGCATTTGCCGCGTGTCCTGCAGGAAGAATACTTCCACGGTCTTTAATGGAGACACCCACTACTTTGGAGCGGAAGTTAGTCGCAAGCTTCAATTCATCGGTAACGGTGCTTGCTTTGAGGTTGAAGGGGGACATCTTTCCTGCCGTAGCATTTTTGTCCTTTGTACCTACGCTTTGTACATTATCATCTTGCGTGCAGTATAGCGATTGGCCTGTAGCCTGTACTATAAAATTGTTTCCTGCAATCCCGTGTATAGCCGGAACAGAGCCTGTATAAATTGTGCTGTGCCCGATAGCCGTATAAGACGGCACATAGTTGAGCATCGTATTTTCGCACGTAAAGCCTTCGTTCAGCATACGCTTAAATCCGGTGTTGCTGTATCTGTCATAGTAGCGGTATAAGTAATCCCAGCGCATCTGATCTACCACAATACCTACTACAAGTTTGGGACGGTTGAGCTGACTTTGATTTCCCGATTGGGCAAATATGGAAAAGGTTGCCAACAATAGGGGAAATGTAAGGAATCTTTTTACATTCATTGTTTTATGCTTTAAGGTCTCAGACCTATTTTATTATTAGGGCAAGTATAAATACTTACTGTTATTTAATAGGAAGTAAAGTTATGAAAAATGAAGGGAGGTTACAGATACATCTTGATTAAAAAAATGTATTACTTGTGTTAATGTTTACGGCTTGCGATTACATTCTGGTTACGATTTGAAAATAGCTTTTACGGAAGGTGGTTAAGTAATAATAAATAATGATACACTAAAACTCGAACTATTTATTGTCTTTAATCTCGCCAAAACAATCAAATAGTGTAGTGAACCTAAAGTCTATTTTATAAATATTTTAGTGGTAAATATTTCTTTATCGTTTTTTATTCTGATAATAAACACACCTCTCGAACGGATAGGTACATTAATTAAATCACTTTTTACCATTTTATTGTAAATGTTTCGTCCGGATGCATCAAATACCCAAACTTGCGAACCTGCTGTAAGTGAAGATATGGTGATAACTTCGTTGGTAGCCGAGATAGTATAACCTGATTTATAATTTTCTGTAAGTGCAGGATCTGATGATTCAACCGAAGACCCATAGCCATTCTCACACAGAGAAGCACTAGTGATGCAGCAAAAAAATGAGAGAATTATAATGAGCTGTTTCATAGCCATGTCCTTGAATTACCTAAACGTTAACAAATATAAAGATTTAAAGTGAATATACAAGAAAATAGAATGGGTTAATTTTTCTTTGAAGGTGACAATTCTTTTATTAATGTATACATTTGTTGATAAATGTAAATATATATATAATGAGAAAAATTCTACTAATGGCGATGTTGGGAGGTGTATATTCATCTATGCAGTCTCAGACATTGACGACGACAAAAATTTCAGATTGGAATACGATCCGTAAATCAGGGTTTTATGAATCATCAACAGCAGATTCGAAAAACTTACCTAATACAAATCATACCTGGTATTGGGGGATAAATATGTCACATTCATTGAATGCAGTTAATACCGATAAGCCTTATTATTTTGGAGGACAAATTTTATTGGGAATTAATGGTAACAGTACAGGATTACCGTTAATGTATATCCGAAGCACAAATGTAGATGGTTTGGGAACTTGGGCTAAGGTTTTGACAGATAGGGGTACTCAGACAATTTATAATGATTTGAATATTTACACTCTAAACTGTACAAATACAGCAGATGCTAAATTAAAGTCAGTATTGGGAAGATTAGCTGAAGGTAGTGATGAAGGTGAAGGTACTTTTTTAGGAGTAAGGTCACATTTCACCCAACCTGCATATGCTAAATCTTTTAGTATAGAGCATAAATTTTTTGGAAACTTAAATAGCAGTATCAATTTTTATAGAGGAGGTAGTAAAATAGGCGGATGTATTGGTATTGGTGTATATGATGGGAGAGAGATAGCGAAATTTCATATTGGAGGATTAAATCTTGGCGGAACACTTTCTGCAAGAGAGGTAAAAGTCGAGATTACGGCTGGTGCCGATCATGTTTTCAATAACGACTACGAATTGAAACCTTTGTCGGAAGTAGAGGCTTTTGTGAAAAAAAATAAACATCTTCCCGAAATTCAATCCGAAAAACAAATGCAAGATGACGGTCTTAATATCAATGAATTTCAGATAAAACTTCTTCAAAAAATTGAAGAGTTGACTTTATATGTAATTGAACAGGATAAGACAATCAAAAATCAAAATTCTTTGTTAACTAAGCAGAGTAAGCTTATTGAAGATATGCAAGTTCAAATTAATGAAATGAAATAAATAAGCGAGAGAGTTTTTTACGTTCCTAAAATATAGGGTTTCATTTTAAAATGATAACACAGATAATCTCTTTTAAGAAGAATATCTGTGTTTATTTAATGTTTAAACTAATAGTTATTGGAATTCAGGCGAATATTAAATTGTATTGGAGAATTTAGAATTTATATTTCAGTTCGAAATCGAATCCTTTCTTATTAAAGTCTGTTATATACTTTGCGCCTATTCCCAGGTTGTGATAAAACATTCCACCTCCTATACCTACATGGTTGAGTGTGCTGTAAGATATTCCGACATAAGGCATCCATGTTTGATGTTTTATGGTCGCTATTTCTTTTTGGATTGGTGTAAAGTTATACTTTAAGGATGCTAATTGATTATATTGCACTGAAGCGTCAATTGATAGTTTTCCATGCTGATTATCAAATAAATCCTGCTTGTAGCTTTTTCTGGTTATCCAGTCATTCAAAATAGCGGTGGTGTCTATTTCGGCTGTAACAGTATTATAGATAGTATCAGCTTTTTTATACAAAAAAAGAGGCTGTGCAGGAATTTGTATCTTGTAGGGAATCGGTATTTCTACTATTTTTTCGATGGTTTCGCCTTTTATATATTTGATCGACTGTTCACCCTCTGAGCCTTGTCGTCCTATAATCAAACCTGCAATAAATCCGATGAGTGTGTATATAATATATAATGTTTCTTTTTTCATATAGATAAGATTTGTTTGGCTCGTTGCCATATTTTGTATCTGTCTTCGTATCCATTATAACCTCCGTTGATAATGCGGGTAATTCGTTTGAAGCTGACTTCCGTATTTTCGTCAGCCAATTCGTTCAGATCTCGATTGTGCCACCACCAACATGCTGACTTAGTTGCATATTCGGGCTTTTTCAACAAATCGGGTTCTTCAACAAAATCTACTCCCATGGGCAGACCTCGCAATTCGTTGGTTAGCTTTTGGTAGTTGGCTCGACCTGTTATTTGTATTAAACCTCTGCCTTTAAACCTCATGCCATCGCCTTTCTCTGTGTTTCCAAGATCACGCCTTCCTTCGTATGCCTTGCCGGATGCAATTTCTTCGTTGTAGAAAAGTTGTCCCGATTCGTGACCTATCTGAGCCAGAAAAGCTGCAATTCTATCTTTTGTATGGATGTTATAGAGAGACATGAATTCGTTGAGATAGGGTAAGTATTTCTGCCTGTTACTTTCTGTTGAAAACGGGTAGATTTGCTTGAGTTGATTATTGGTTATCATCATCTTTTTTGTTTTGAAGGTTCTCTGTATTTTTTAGTATTTCAGATACGCCTTTAAGCAGGTTATCTTTATTCTCGATGAGGATGACGAGATCTTTTATACTTTCATTTATTTTGCGTCGGTCTTTATCTTGAGCTTTTTCGAATACCGATTTAGCTTCGATAAATACGAGAAAAAAACTGGCTAACATAGAGAAATAAGAGAGTGGCAATACTAACGAAGACAGTAGATCGAACATAAAAGCAAAGCACAAGAGACCATAATATTGTACCATTTTACTTACTGTACGCCTGAATCCATAAGAGGTATGAATTTCTCCCAGAACAGTGGCTTTTCTTAAGCCAGATATAAGATCAATAATAATGGCGATCAGTACAATAATCCACATAATCATAACCAATTCGAGTTTGGTTGATAATGTTTCATAATCTTTAGACAGAAAGGAATTAATAAATAATTGTGTCATATTTTATCTAGTTTGGTTTTCTACTTTATAGATAAAATAGTGCAGCTAATTGTGTCTCTTTTAACAAAAAAACTGCATTAAGAGGGGAGGCTTAATGCAGAATCATATTTGGTAATGCTTTAAGATATTTTCTGTTTTTATTTATAAGGAATAACCATACTCTCTCTCTTTTCTAATAGATAATTAATATTGCTTCCTATGCGAACAATTTTGACAATTCCATTCAGTCTATCAATTCCATATATATTAAAAGCATCTTCTGCGACAGTGCCAGACTTTCGTGGAAGATCACTAAGTCCATCACGCCATGGTGATACAAAAGCGTTGCCACAAGTGATGTTTAGTACTAGTTGTTTATGAGTAGTTCCATTTAGATAACCAACAAAGTCACCATGTAAGTGCCCATTTGCATATGCGATAAATTCGACTCCAGAGTTTATTCCTGTTGAAAAATTTGCATTTATGTCTACTGATTTTACTGCTCCACTTTGATTATATGATTTATTTATAGAGGTCTTGCTTATAAAAGCATCTATGATGTCAGCAATAGGTGATCCTGTAATATTCGTCATTATTTCTGTATAAAACATTTGGCTTTGCCAGAACTTAGAGTAATTAACATCTTTATTCCATGAGTGGCAAGGTTGGTGCATCAATATAAATATCCCATAACCTGTGGGAGTTGACTTTAGTGTATTAATAAACCAATTTATCTGATCAGGTAATAAATACCGTGCATGCCTAGTTGTACCTCCATACTGATATTCATTTAGTGCTATAATTCTTATTTTTTTACTGGTCAAATCATTATAATAATAGCCTTTACCTTCATTAACCATATTCATTTTGGAGTCGATATCAGTAAAAAAACGAGCGTGCTGCATGGTATCTGTTTGTGATATTGCATTTTCATTTTCATGATTACCTAATACGTGATACATTTTGATATTAGCAGCTAAGGCTTTAGTTTTATAATAGCTGAAATCATCATCATATTTAAGGCTAACAATGTCACCTGTTATGAATGCAGCATCAATTTGTAAATGTTCGCAATATTTGATGAAATTGCTTAGCCTTACTGGATCTTCGTGATAATCCGATGTATGTGCAAAAAAGGGTATATCAGTTTCATTCGTTGTATTTTGAGTGTCAAATTTTTTGCGAATAGCTAGTGCAGCTTTTTCAGCTTCTTTGTTTCTTAGAATAACGTCTGTGGTGGCGATTGTTGTTCCACTTTCAGTAGTCGGAGCGATCAATTCAAAACCGATATCTCCAAATTCAGCAGGTGTTATATTTGTCCCTGATGTTTTACTGAATGCAAAGCGTATCTTAGTAGATGGTGTTAAGTTCCACTTTCTAGGTGTTGTTTGCCAGTCAGTTACAGATGTAAGACCAGCTTCAGTGTATTGAAACATTATATATCTATATCCTGTATTAATATTTCTTACTTCAAATTTAGTAGGATAATAATTTGTAGTTCGGATGCGTGTTGTATTTATGATGTTAGAGCCATCTCCACTAGATATAGCTCCCTGCTCTATATCAGTTGTTAAATCAATGTTTTTAAATAATTCAGACTCTAACGCATCTACACGCTTTCCAAGTGTTGATGTAAAATCAGCAATAGTGACATTAATCGGATTTATAACAATAGATAAAGGAAGTTCTAGACTGCCTCCATTCTGAAAACAAGAACTACCTCTTATATAGTTTACACCTAATGGGACTACTATATCAAAGTCAATAATTTTGCGTCTACCTGCTGCTGTTGTTTCTGCTTTTGTCAAATCAAAGATAGATGTAACAAAACTGGTTTCGGTGTTAGAACTATAACCGGCTATTCCTGAATTTGAGGCATTTATTCCCGAATTATATGCAAAACACCCGCTTATACGTAAAACATCACCTACTCTTACTTTTATAAAGTTCGTGTAATGGTAATCAGCACTAGTTAATTTAACCCCTGTAAATGGTTGTATATATCCTCCTGATACTAGTGCTCCTTCGATGTTTTTTCCACTACTAATGAATGATGCACCGATAGAATTCCAATTCCCCTCTATCCCCCAGCCATTAATATCTGCACCAATGTATTGCTCATTGATCCATCCTGTTGTGATCTTGTAAGCAATTATCTGCCCTGATGCTCTTAGATTTGATACTACCGCATTACGAGCTGTTTGCTTATCGGGATAAGTTAATCCTGTGGTTTGAGTTATATTATAAATCGATTTGCTGGTGAGGTTGCCACCGCTTTCGCCGGTGTCGCCCTTATTTCCCTTCAATAATTTGATTGGGACTTTAACACTGTTGTTGTTGCTGTCAACCCCCAGGGTCAGTAAGTTGTCAATAGATGTAGCCTCAGGCAGATCGCTGACTTTTATAAGTTTAAGATTTTTACTCATGCAATTTCTATTATGTAATTTATATTTGTGATATCACTCTCTTCGGTAATGATGCCGGATAGAATTTCGCTGCCTAATATAGCAGTGCTTACTGCATCGGAATTCACTTCGAAGATCGGGTAGATCGAATTTTTCTCTAATTTGATAGTTATACCGTTCGATTCGCCGTTCTGTCCGGTTTGTCCTGAGTACGAAAGTTTTGCCCCTCCGTCCGAACCAAATGTAAAATGCTTGTCGTTAATTGTTCGGAATACGACAACGTACCTGCCGTATACCGCATACCTGAGCCAAGTGATAAGGTCGTTGCTGAGAGTCCGGATGAATGTGTTGACTTCTTGTTTATATATGCCGTTTCCGACAGATTCTTTCATATTGGTTTCTTGTACACACCCCAACTCAAAAAAGATATTTTCTTTGTGTATAGCATCCACATAGTTCGAATTATAGAGGCTGTCATCTTTAAATTTATAGCTAATAAAATCGTCGATGTTGAGTAGCCAGATATGTGAGATACCTCCTAAGTTGTATTCTGTGAGGTTATCGATACCTCTTGTCAGTTTATAGGCCATCTTTTTATTGTATAGATAAATTTCATATAAGCAGTAAAATTGAATATTTGTGTAAAATAATTTATAAAATAATTAGATTTGTAATGTAAACTTGTTTATGTTTGCGTTCATGAATTAAGAACTTGAAAGTCTTTAATGATATATTTTATAAGTATAATAAGATTCAGTTATTGTTCTGACCAAACCAAAAATAGCTCTGTGAGTTTAAAATAAGCCCGATGAAAACAATTTACACTTGCCTGATAATTATGTCTTTTACAATGTTAGTAGCCAATTTATATGGACAAACAAATTTGATAAAAGGATTGGTCTCTGATATAAATGATATCCCTCTAGCTTTTGCTAATGTTTCGATAGTTGGAACAATCGATGGAACCAGCTCCGAAGACGATGGAACATTTGTATTAGAAACATCTGCTTCGGGAGCAGCCGTCTTGAAAGTGACATTGCTAGGATATGAAGATTACAGTATCGAAATTGAGGTGCCACAGTCGGAAAAGTTTATCATAAAACTAAGACCCAATGCAAAAGTATTGTCCGAAGTAGTAGTTTCTGCAAGTAGTTTTCAGCTAAAAGGAGGGGTTCAGGGAGATGTCAAAAATGCCGTGGAATTAGTGACTGTTGCCGGATCGGATGGCGATTTGTACAGAGCAATGGCTGTCTTACCCGGAGTACAAGCTGCCGGATCGGATGGCAAGCTACTGGTAAGGGGAGGAGAGAGTCGCGAGTCGCAGACATATATAGATGGTATGCACGTGTTGAATCCTTACAGCTCCATGCCCGAAAATACAGCAGCCAGAGGACGTTATTCACCCTTTTTATTTGATGGAATCAGTTTTCAGTTGGGAGGATATTCATCTGAATACTCTCAAGGGTTGTCGAGCATTTTACCATTATCGACAAAAGACGAAAGTAAGTTTTCTAAATTAGGAATCAATATACTGAATGTAGGAGCAGGAGCGGGCGGTACTAAATCGTGGGCAGGTGGTTCGGCCTCTTTTAATCTCGATTATACTAATTTAGGGCCTTATGAAAACCTATTGTATCCGAGTGATCGCCAAACATGGCTCAAACCCTACTCAACATTGGCTGCACAAAACCAATTGAGGTTTTCCCTCGGTGAAAACTCCGTTCTTAAAACTTATTTTGCGTATGATAAAACCCGGTTTGGAAGGGTGACCAAGAATAATTTTCCGACCACCGAACGTAATCTTGATTTTAACGAGGACAATACATACTTGAATACCACATTCCACACCAAATCAAAATCGGGATTCGATTTCTTTTCTGGAATAGCTCTTTCGATGAATGACCGAAAAATAAATAGTGGATTGATTGCTAACGACAGGGTTAAGATGAAAGAGTCCGAATTACATCTGAAAGTAAAAGGCTCGAAACGATTTAGCAATATATACAGGCTGGGCATAGGAGCCGAATCGATGATCCGCAAGTATGACTTTTCGTATGCTGATACACTGTCTTATGGTTCTGATATATACCATTCTATTGATGGTGTGTATGCTTCGAACGATTTTATACTGACATCTAATTTATTTCTGAACGTGTCTTCCCGTTTGGAATATACTTCGATCAATAAATCATGGAATATTCTACCTCGCATATCCCTGAGCTATGACTATAAGGGGTATACTCTTTTAGCTACCTATGGTAAATATCAGCAATTGGCAGATAAAGATTATCTTTTGTATAACAATCGGTTAGGGACTGAAATCTGCGAACATTATCTTTTCGGAATACACCATCAATCTCAAAATAAGATATATCGAGCCGAGTTTTACCATAAGGAATACAATAATCTGGTAACAGGCGGTAACTATAATTATCGATCGTCGGGCAATGGATTCAGTAATGGTATCGATTTGTTTTTTAGCGATACCCGTTTTTTGAAACATTGGCAATACACACTTGCTTATTCCTATAATAATTCGAAACGTAGTTATCTCGAATATACAGAGAGGGTTACCCCCACGTACATTACGCAGCATAATGCGGCAGTGACTATAAAGTATGACTTGTTTAAATACAAAACAATCTGGGGGATTACGAATCGCTTTGCAAGTGGACGTGCGTACCACGACCCAAATAAAGAGGGAACGATGAATGCCGAAACACCGTTGTTTAACAGTCTCGATTTTTGTGTGACTTATCTGGCTCATAAAAAGGTAATTGTTTATGCTTCGGCTTCCAATATACTGAATCGTTCGAATGTGTTCGGATATAATTATTCGGACGAGAAGAACGCTCAAGGAAAATTCGATAGGGTAGCGGTGCAATCCGAACGGAATCAATTCTTTGTTATCGGTTTATTTATAACATTGGGAGGAGATAAGGCCTATGACCCGTCGACTTTCTAAATGTCACTCAGTAGGTTATTGTTGGTGTTTCAATGTTCTCTTATTACTAACGCACCCTATGGGTTTGTTTTTCATTTTGCCTTGATGCAAAACGAAACAAAAGATCAAGACTGAGCCTTTTGCCCGACCCGCTTAGGACTCAAAAGCTAAAACAAAAGAAAAACGTTTAACGAATGATATTCTTTTGTTTCTTAACGCTTTCTTCATCCTGCGGGTACCCCGTGCAAACGCCAAGGTCGAGAAGCCTGACGGACAAAAGCCATTTGCAGGCGTCAGTCCCAGTGCATCAGAGGCACAGCCGTTGGCTGACAAGCGAAGCAGGCGTAAAACTAAACATGCCGATAGGCAGTAGGTTTAGTTTAGCTCACAAGCGTAGTCGGACAGGCGAGCCACACAGCACAAAGCCTTTTTGATTCCTTTTGCGGCTTTGGGCAAAAGGAATGCAAGTAATCTTTGATTACGCGCAGTAAAATAAATGTTAGAAATAAAAGAACAGTTATTTAAACTACTTTATCTTATAAATAATTAGAATCAAACGTATTATAAATTAAAAACAAATTGAATTATGAAAACTTTAATTATCAACCTGCTTTTGTTCGCTCTATGTAGTATTTGTACATCTGCCCAAACGACAGATGATGTGTATCTCAAAGGCATGAACAGTGCTATTGCTCAGATGGATACCGTTAAAACGGTTTCATCTATTAAAAAAGTACGAAATCAGTTCGATAGAATCTCTCAAAAGTATTCCGATCAGTGGTTGCCTCTTTATTATGTGGCTTACGGCAATTTGGAAATGGTATTTCGTAACCCGAAAGCAGCCGATGCCCAATCGCTATTGGCTGATGCTAAAGAAAAGATAAGTAGACTAGAGAAAATGAAGGGAGCAAATAAATCGGAGCTAAGCACCTTATGGGGATATTATTACAATGCTTTGATAGCAACAGATCCCGCAACAAATGGTGAGAAATTCTACAATGATGCGATGTCGAACTACAAAAAAGCAATCGAATTGGATGCAAATAATCCCCGTCCGATATTCTTATTGGCTGTTTTTGAACAGAATTTGCCTTCGTTTCTACAATCAGGCAAAGACTATTGCAGCGAATTGAGAAGGGCGGAAGAACTTTATAATAAGTCGAGAAGCCAAATAAATGAAATTCGCTGGGGCGAAAACTTTCTTGTAACGTTACTCGAAAAGTGTCAATAAGCTTCACAAACTTCTAAACTTAAAATAGCAATAAAGGTTTGTATAAGTTACATACTAAAAAATATATATCTTTATACTTTATAAGTAAAAGAAAATATTTGATTATACATTTTAAAGGCATAACAACCTATTGTTGTTTTGCTTTCCAAAGCAATAAATAGTTCTGCGAACTTAATATCTGGATAATGGAAAATAATTTTAATGAACAAGATAGCCTCAAGTTAATCAATGAAATGATTACGCAGGCACGAAACAATTTTAGGAAAGGGGCAGGCAACAGCTTTATATTGTGGGGATATACGATTGCCATATTGGGAATGTTGAATTTTATTCTCTTGCATATTGTTGAACCTGCATACTGTACCAATTATGTATGGCTTATGACTATACCCGTATTTATTGGCAACTATTGGTACGAATCGAAGAGAGCCAAACGAGCAGCAGTAACTACCCATCTCGACAAGGTAGTAACAACTATCTGGCTGGGCTTTTTCATCTCAAATCTGGTCTTTATAGGCTCTATTTTCTTTATAGCCATCAATTGGAAAACGTATATACCATATCTGTTTATTACTCCTATTATAATGATTATGGTAGGATTAGCCTTGTTTATTACAGCTAAAGTATATCGTTTCAAACCGTATTTTTACGGGGCTTGTATCTTTTGGTTGGGAGCTGTTTTATGCATCGTGCAGTATTCTTGGGTTGAGAGTATCGATCTTGAGTTTATAATATTATCAGTATCCATGATTTTAGGTTTTGTTATTCCCGGACATATACTGAATCGAAAAGCAGAATCTAATGTTTAAAGAACTCGATCCGTTGTTGCATTCTCAGTTACGGCTGGCAGTAGTATCATTGCTACTATCGGTCGAAGAAGCCGACTTTGTCTTTATTCGGGAGAAGACAAAAGCTACGGCAGGTAATTTGAGTGTGCAGATCGAAAAACTGAGTGAAGCCGGATATATAGAAGTCCGTAAATTTATAGATGGAAAAAGACCTCGTACCGTTTGTAAAATAACCGAAAAAGGTATCAATGCCTTTAATTTGTATGTAAAAGCTTTACAGGATTATATAAATAAGTAATAATGCGAATCGGTAAATTTATATCTTAATCAATAGAGTTTATATTCAATAGATTATTATATATATCATTTGTAGCGATTTGCTTCAACACAGAGAACACTAAGTTTTGCACCATGTACGAATCCAGATACTTACAAATGGTGTTCTTTGTGAAAATATCATTGATGACTCTTACAGCCATTCGAAAACGATGATTCACTTTTTATACAATGAAATCGAGAAATTGCGAATAATAAAAAAGCAATTAGCATTACCTTTGTTGATGAACTAACAAAAGTGTATAAATATGTCTGATCAGGAAAAATATGACCAAATATTTGAGTCAAATAACAGATGGATAGAAAAAAATAAAGTTGATAACCCGGGATTATTTAAATTATTAGCAGCAGATCAGCATCCCGATTTTCTGTATATCGGATGTTCAGACAGCAGGGTACATCCCAATCAGGTTATGGGTTTGAAGCCGGGAGAGGTTTTTATTCACCGTAATATAGCAAACATGGTTGTATCAACCGACTTGAATATACTATCGGTGATTAATTATGCTGTAGAATACCTCAAAGTCAAATTTATTATTGTATGTGGTCATTACGGATGTGGAGGTATACAAGCCGCAATGAAAAACTCAGACTATGGCATACTTAACCCTTGGCTGCGAAATATACGGGATGTTTATCATATGCATAAAGAAGAACTTGATGCTATAGAGGATATGACTTCAAGACATCGACGTCTTGTCGAACTCAATACGTATGAGCAATGCCGCAACATAATAAAAGTGGGCGAAGTGCAAAAATCTTATTATGAAAAAGGCTATCCCAAAGTGGCAGGGTGGATATTCGATATTAAAGATGCCCGACTTCATGACTTGTTCTTCGATATGGATGGAGAACTCCATAAAATCAAAGACATTTATGATATTACAGGCAAATTTTAAATAGGCTGTTATTTTAATTTAGCCCGCTAAATCTGCGGGCTAAATCAAAATGTCTATCTTCACAAAGCATGAAGAAAGAAAAAGTAGGAACTTAAACGTATGTTCTTAATCTTCCTCCTCTTCGTCGTATTTTTCGAGTTCATCTTCGTAAAAGCCCAAAGCCTGCTCAATTAAATCCTGCATGGCTTCTTCTTCCACTTTCGATCCATCGAGAATCTCATATTCTTCGCTGTCTACATCCAATATAAAGCGAGGCTTTTCGGTATGTAATACGTATGTATTCTCAGGATACTCTTCGTTATCGGCAATCAAAAATCTAGGTAATTCCATATTATTCGTATTTGATGTTTATTATCTACAAAAGTAAAGATTATTAGATGAGAATCTATGGTTTTTAAAGAGATAATAATGTAAAAGAGGAAGCAAAGCTTCCTCTTTCTGTATATATTAAATTAAAACTATTTATTCAGTAACCACTACTGTCGGAGCCAGCGGTGTAATGACACTTTCGTTTTCCAAAAGCTTGGCTATTTCCAATTCAGTTCCGGCCAGAACCGTAGTCCATCCGTTGGCGTCTGCATCTGCAGCACCCGAAGCATAATTAAACGAAGTAGCACTCAACCCGTTGTTGCGACCCAATACAACAGCACGTCCCGATTTGTCGACAACGATAGCGATAAATCGCCCCAAGCTCAACGCATCGCCCTGATTCATAGTGTTGTAATCGTATTCGCTAACCGTAAAGTTTACGGTGTGAGTACGGTATTTGCCACCGTTTCCATTTACAGCCAGTTCGTCAGTAAAAGAGGCTGTTCCCTCGGCAAAGTTGACTTTATAGATTGACTCAGACGAATCGAGAGTTATTTTGCTGATGATTTTGTTATCGATGGTAACACCGTCAGGATTCTTTTTAAATTCGAAAACAGGGTTTGCATCATAATTGATCAGATAAACTGATTTGATACCTGCTATCTGGTATTGACAGTTATCTTTGGTAATATTTGCTGTTAATTTGCAAGACATAGATATATGTGTTTTATGTGTGAATAATCGTATTTATTAGCTGATAGATTAATTGTAAAATACCACTTCGTCTTCGAACGGGATAACGAAACCAAGACGTAAACGTCCGTCGATAAATATTTTACTGTCGTGAGGAGCAGGGAATTGTCCGATGCGGATTTCTTCCGTATCGCTCAATAAATCGGTAGCTAATAAGAAGTTCGAAATATCGGCAGCAATAATCGTTTTGTTGTTTAAACCTTTCACGGGAACAATCTCCAAGCCTAAATAACGAAGAGCTTCTGCTTCCAATGTAAACGCTGTGGCAATTACCTGATTGCTTACCGAAGCCAAAGCCATTTTAAGGCGTTGAAGCGTTTCGTATGCCACATAGATTTTCACGCTGTCGTTTTCCAATCCTTTTACCAATACGTTTTCGGGGATGGCATTATACACTTTTTCTATTTCGGCAACAATGTTTGCTTTTGTAAGCGTAACCCCCGTAATTTTAATAGCCTCAGTACTTGCCGAAAGCACGGTTACCGCACCGTCAAAATCGTTCGGATCGGTTGTGCTGTTACCTGTAAATATCTTCGTTTCTATTTCGGAGCTGAGTTCGGCTGCCAGCATTTCCATAGTAGCCTCTTCGAGAGCTTCGGGTAAATCGGTATTTTTAGCACCCGGTTTCAACATCACGTTGATACGTTTGCGCTCCAAGTCGTCGATACATTGTTCCAGATTGATTTTGTAGGTTTTAATTTTGACTTCTTTTTCGCTCAGCTTGAATACTTGTTCGGGAGTCCATGCACAGTCGCGCCCGTCGGGCTGTAAAAGAGTGTGTTCGAAATTCAACAGATTCAGAAAAGTGCTTTCTTTTACGCCTGTAATTACATCGATTTTACCGTTTTCGATCAAACGACCTCCGAATAATGCTTTTGTAAACCAATCCATATTGGTACTTGGTTGGTAGCTGAGAGGTGAAATGTTATACATATTTGCCATATTGTTTTAAAGTTTGGTTTTTGTAATGTTTATGTTGTTTTTGATAAATTGAGATATAATGTGTTCTGCAAAATATTTAATGATATATTTTAAGAATATAACTGTTTATTGCTGTTTTACTTGCCAAAGCAATAAATAGTTCTGTGAACTTAGTTACGGCTTCGGATGGTCATAGAAAGAGCCTGTGCCATTTGCTCGTATCGTTTCATTTCCGACAGCCTGCGGCAGGCAGCCATTGCGGTGGCAGGCATACTACTGGGGGTCTGGCTGCGAAGCTTTTGCACTTCGGTATTTGCTTCTTTGGCTAGGTTGGCAAGTTCGGCTAGTTTAGCTTCCAAATCAGCGATTTTTTGTTTCAAAATCTCGGTAGATTCGCCCCCTGTTGGTGTTTCATCCTCAGGTTGAGGAGCAATTTTATCTTCCAATTGATGACGGTTTATCTTTCTCAAGGTTTCGGGAGCTGTTGCTTGTGAAGGGTTAGAGGTTGTTGTGGCAGCTTCCTTTGTCTCAATAAATTGCCCTTGATCGTCTACCACCAGAATATTGCCGTCAGCCAGGGGATGATCTCCTGCCGGTAGCTGTTCGTCGTCGAGTGTTGCAAATCCGTCGGCATCAATATATACCTCTTTTCCATCGGCAAGAGTGAAAAGTACGTAAGCCTTTCCACTGCTTGTAGAGTCGGCCTTTTCTACCGCCTGAATATCGAGAAAGAATTGCGATATGCGCGAAAGCAAAGTACCCGTTTTCTTGTTCCTTTGATTCATTTTTTCATTTTGTTTTTGATTCGTAATTGATTTTATTGTTTTGTTTTTACTGATTTCCTGAAAGAAGAAACCCTCCAGAGAAAATCCCCTGACGTTTCCAGTCATAACCTGTGTGTCCCAATAGTGTTTGTCAGCGATTTTATAACTGCACATAAGTGTGCCTTTAGGTAGGTCGGCAAAGCCGAGAGCTTGGGATTTGTCATGCTGCGGATTTTCGACAATCCACAATTCGGTCAGGTAATTTCCTTCAAGAGGGTTTTGGTGTTGGTGTGTAGTATTCTGTAAAGCGATGCCTGTACGCATCATTTTTTGTGCGATTTTTTCGATCTGTTCAGCCGAAAACTGAATATAATATTCGCCTCGCGAGTCGTTACGATATATGAGTTGATCGGGGCGAAGTACTACTCCTGTGAGTATCTGCTTTTTCGAATCACGATTCAGCCGTTCGAGTTTAGGTTGTTTTGCCAGAGTGACAAAATCTATTTCGTTGGCGGGAACGTCTACAAACGAAATGGCATAGATACCGCTTTCATCTTCGGTGTTTTCGTCTATCAGACAGTTGTAAACGGGTATATTCATAAGTGCTTGATTTTACTGATAGATAAAATCGGATTTGTTTTTTTTCTATATTTAAAGATTAAAGCTTTTAAACCGCATAATTAATTCGGTAGTAGTAGATCAATAAACAAAGATTAGAATGAGATATATAATAGAAACCGAAAGATTATTTTTAAGAGAAGTTGATTCTGTGGACATTGACGATTTGTTCGAGATGGATTCAGACCCCGAAGTGCACAAATACATCGAAAATAACCCTGTAAAGTCTAAAGAACAAATTGTGGAAGTGATACGAATGCTTCGGGAACAATATAAAAAGAATGGCATAGCCCGCTGGGCTGTTATAGATAAACAAACGGGAGAATGTATCGGGTGGGCAGGACTAAAGTATTTTAGCGAACCTTTAAATAATCACACCGATTTTTATGAGTTGGGGTATCGTTTCAAAAAGAAACACTGGGGAAAAGGATATGCCACCGAATCGTCTGCTGCTGTGGTGAAGTATGGCTTCGAAAATTTAGGACTCGATTGTATATATGCTATCACTCATACTGAGAACCTGAACTCAATACATGTTTTGAAAAAGCTGGGATTCAATCTTATGGAGGTGTTTGACTACGATGGAGACCCGACAAATTGGCTTGAGTTGAGAAAATAAAGTAAAAAAAGTAAAGTTTGTATTGTATATTTGTTTTTGTATTGTGTGCTTTTAGGTGGGAAACATTAAAATAACAGAAATGAAAAAACTACATTATTTACTATTATCACTAATAATGCTATGTCTTACAGCAACTCATTTGCAGGCACAGGGTAGCGATAGTACCGGCGTGAAAAAAGACGAATCTTTTAAAGTCGAAGCAAATGCTCTTGATATGCCTGTTTTTATGGGAGGATATGAAGGATTGATGAATTTTTTGCAACAGAATTTGGGATACCCTCAAGATGCTCTTAAGCAAGGAATAGAAGGTCGGATAGCTGTTCAATTTACGGTTTCTAAAGATGGTAGTATTAAGGATATCAATGTGATTAGAAGCCTGTTTCCCTCTTGTGATGCGGAGGCTGTAAGGGTGGTGTCTATAATGCCCAAATGGGTACCCGGAAAGCTTAAAGGTAAACCTGTTGATGCAATTTATACTCTCCCTCTTTCTTTTAAACTGCCTAAGCCAAGTTCTGTTACGTATTGAGACCAAACGATCTACTGATTTTATCGTATTATATTTATGGAATTATAATCTTTCTATACTCTAATTTATTAGTAAACATTAAATTAGTAGAAAGAAATGAAAAAACTAAAATATTTACTATTCTTATTAATCATCTTGTTTCTTACTGCAAGTCATTTACAAGCACAAGCTTATCGCTTGGATGTACTAAAAGAAATGGAGCATCCTTCTAAAAACAGAGGTGAAGTTAAAATGCCTGTTTATCCAACAGGCACTGATGAAATGAAGAGATTTATAGAAATGTTTTTAATATATCCTAAAGATGCTCTTCAAAATAAAATAGAGGGTCGGGTAGTGGTTCGGTTTATTGTTTCGAAAGAAGGGAATATTAATAAAATTACCGTAGTAAGAGGTTTAAGCCCAAGCTGTGATAAAGAAGCAATAAGGGTTGTTTCTATAATGCCTAAATGGATTCCCGGAGAGATAAATGGAGTGGCTGCTGATATTCAGTATACTTTGCCGATTCGGTTTAAATTTTCCGAAAGTGAAGAAACGAGTAATAGTAATGTGATTTGTGATTTTCCGCAGATTGACTGACTATTCACAATAATAATATTCATACTTATTACCAATAATTTTAATTCTGGAAAATTGTTGCATCTGAATCTGAATACTTACTTTTGCTTCGATATTTTATTCAGTCAGTATTATCAATAAAAACAATGTCGTCAGTATATACAATTCTGCTGCTTATAGCATCTAATATCTTTATGACCATCGCTTGGTATGGACATCTTAAGATGAAAGATTTTTCGTGGTTTGCTTCGTTACCGCTTTTGGGAATTATTCTTATTAGTTGGGGAATTGCCTTTTTCGAGTATTGCTTTCAAGTACCTGCCAACCGTATTGGTTATGCGGAAAATGGCGGACCTTTTTCTCTTATTCAGTTAAAGATCATTCAGGAAGTAGTCAGTTTGACTGTTTTTATGGTATTCACGACTATTGTATTTAAGAACGAAGCCTTTAAGTGGAATCATATTCTTGCTTTTTTGTTTCTGATTGCTGCCGTATATTTGGTATTTAAAAAATAAAGTCTCAGCCTTTTTTACTATTTTGCTAACTATATACCTGTACTTGGGTTGTCATGGGAAAAGGAAACAGTAAATATTAAACGTTATTAATGATTAAGATGTACAAAATAATTTATTTACTATTGGCAGTATGTTTGTTAACATCTTGCGAAACAGATAATAATGTGCCGTTTTTGAGTATCCCCGACGATGAGGCTCAGATTATAGAAATGAATGTAGAGGTAGGATCTTCGTCAAATCCGGTATTCAGTCCTATAATATATGCCAGTCAGATGATTGTCAATTGGGGAGACGGTAGTTTGCCTTGGCAATTTGTAAATCGCGATTCTACGAATACAGGAACTTCGACTTTAAAACCTCTCAGGTATACATATCCCACAACAGGTACGTATGATGTTAATGTAAGAGCTATAAAAATTACTCGATTAGATATATCGATGGATTCGGTTCGCCAGAATATCCGTACACTGCAATTGACGGATTGCCGTCACTTGAAAGCACTTTCGTGTAAGAATCAAGAGCTGAAATCTGTAAATATAAACACATCAGGTGTCAAGATGTTAGAGCTGAGTACCTTATCTGTATTGGAAGAACTGACGGTTTCGGCATGCGATAGTTTGTTGACCATCGTGTTGTATAAAAACCCTGAATTGAAAATCATCAATCTGACAAATAATCCTCGAATGTCGGCATTGTCACTCGATGCCGTATTTATTCAATTGCCGGAAGCAACATCCGGTATTCGTACTGTCAATTTGAGTAATAACGGCGGAGATGCCAGCTGCAATACGGCTATTGCTACCCAGAAAGGCTGGAAGGTAAATATTCAGTAAGCCATCTGTTTAGCCTTATTTATTTAAAGTTCTCAGAGCCTTCTTCACAATATATGAAGTTGCTTTTGAGGAGCTTTCTTTCTCCCATTTCGAACAAAGATCAATAACAAACTGAGGCTGGCTTTTACTAGCATCGTTGAGCCAATTACCTACACTGTCGCATACATATTTGGACGAGTCCGTTTTTAGCGGCTCTAAAATGGGTAAAGCCAATTCGGGATTTGTTTTGAGTGCTTCGATATGCTCACACCATACACCTCGTGGACGGGTTGCTTCACTGGCGAAACGCCTGATATTTTCGTTTTCCGATAAAGTCCATTCAGACAATATCCGTAAGCTTTCTTCGAGATTTTCGATAATGGACGGACGTACTGTCATCCATGAAATTTCTCTTACACCGAAATGTGTGTCGGCGGCAAAAGGTTGTATCTTTTCCAGCTTCTGAGACAACGACAGTTGAGGATTTCGACCGATGGTGTATGTCATCCAGCAACGTATCGAGTCGGATGTGTGTGAAGAGATATCATGGAGAAATTGGTTGTCTTTATTCCTTAGGCACACATCCAACAATCCGATACCTATTGTTTCGTTAAACGTATTGGTCGTTTGCTTCTTTAGTTTGCCTATTTCGGCAAGAATCGGTTCTAAATAATGCAGCCTGTTATTTTTTCGAAGCAGGTTTTCTAATAATACGGTTTGATTTACCGCCAGCCATTCGGTGAGATTGGCACTTTCTATTTTGCCTTTGTTCAGCAGGTCTAGTATTTCGGGGGAGAGATCTTTTAAAGACCGGGCTCCTTTTCGTTTTTGTTCCATCCGATTGAGTGAATAGCAGAATTTATAAACTGTTTAATAGTTCGTCGATATTTACCCTTTTTGTATAATCGACATCTATACAGGAAAATATAATAGTCCTGTTTTTATCGATTACAAATACGGCAGGTATAGGCAAGCTGTTGTCATCATTACCATTGTATTCTGATAAATTTATACCTAATTGCCGATAGTAAGGTATAACAAAATCCTGAAGATCAAAAGCAATACCTAATTCTTTGGCATATTTGTTATCTGTATCACTCAGTATATCGAAACCGAACGGTGTTTCTGTTGACATTTCTGCATTTTTTTCGACTACCTGAGGGGAGATTGTCACTAATGAGGTTTGTTTTGCCTTTATTTGCGGCAATACTTTTTCTAAAGCCTTCATTTCGAGATTGCAGTAGGGACACCAGCTGCCTCTGAAAAATGCAATGATGAGGCGGTCGTTATCTTTTAATATGGCATCTGCTTCGATTATTTCTCCTCGTGTATTGCTTAAAGCAAATGAGGGTAGGGTATCGCCTGTTTGAAGGGCTGATTCTCCGATTTTGTTAAGCCTTAGGTCATCAATAGAATCCGCCAATGCTTTATTTATATGTTCGGGTAACTTTGCCGATATTTGATATTTCAGATTGTTGAGAAGATTGCTTAAATTTATCATTTCAATTTTATGTTAAGTTCACAGAACTATTTATTGCTTTGGCAAGCAAAACAGCGACAGGTTGTTATGCTTTTAAAATGAGTCATTAAATATTTTCTTTTACTTATAAATCATTTCAACTATTAAAAGTATGCAAAACTCAGTATTAAAAACCGAGTTTGCAATACGGGATATTTTTATGGCATAGGGATAAAAAAGTCAATTTTATGAAAACAAAGAAACCTGCGATAGAAGAAAAAGTGTGTACACTCGAAATTGCTGTAAATGCAATCAGCGGAAAGTGGAAGATACCTATCTTCTGGCAGCTGAGCCAGGGCAAGAAACGCCCGAGTGAATTTGTGAAAGGGATAGGAACGGTAGACAGGCGTGTGTTGAATCAGCAATTGAAAGAGATGGAAGCCGACGGACTACTCAAAAGAGAGGTTTTTAATGAACTGCCTCCCCGTGTCGAATATAGTCTGACGGATATGGCGAAGCCTTTGAACGATATACTCTGGGCATTGAACGATTGGGGGAAATTACTCTTCGAAGAGCAACAAAAGAAGACCCGAAATCTCTAAAGGGTTTGCAAAACGATCCGCTGCTTGGGTGACTTATTCTCGATATAAATCGGTCTTTTATTTTTTTTGGAATTTTTCTGATTAGATTTGTAACCAATGTGACACCAATACGTCATATAGGCATGACAGGTTTTGATGACATACATTATGTTCGTTTAGTCAAGGATGGTGATACAAATGCTTTTGTTCATATTGTACGCCGTTATCAGAGAATGGTATTTACCATTGTCAGCAAAATTGTCATCAATACAGAGGATGCGGAGGATATTACGCAAGAGATCTTTATAAAGATATACCAATCGTTGAGCAAATTCAGGGGCGATTCCGAATTTTCGACATGGCTCTATCGCATAGCCTACAACACCGCCATAACGGAAGTAAGGAAAACAAAAAGAGAATTTATTTCTTTTGAGGATATGGCCGAAAAAATACCCGATCACGATATAGCCGATCACATCGAAGAATCGAGTACCGAAGAGAGGTTGCAGTATTTGGATCTTGTTCTTAAACAGCTCAACCCCGAAGATGCTTTTCTGATTACGCTTTTTTATCTCAACAACCACAGTGTACAAGATATAAGCCAGATAGCCAACTTGAGTGCATCCAATGTAAAAGTAAAGTTACACCGTATACGGAAATTTATGAACTCAGAAATAAATAAACTCATATCAAAATGAAAAAGCAAGAAAAAGACAATTTAAGGAGCTTATTTCAAGATATGGAATTAAGCTCACCTCCCAAAGGTTTCGAAGATCGTTTGATGCAACAAATACATCAGGTTGCAGCAAAAAAGGAGGCGGAAAATACAGTAAGAAGTAAAATATATACCATAGTTTCGATAGTTCTCGGAATGGCAGGCATGATTGCTTTACCACTCATTATATTTTATTTTATGACAGGAAATATCGGTTTCGAATTGCCTGCCATACAATTAAATTACAGCCTGCCCCATTTATTCAAGGCAGATATCAATCCCTTAGCAGTATTACTGCCATCGGTTATACTGATATTACTGATGGGAGATACGCTTATCAGAAAACATTTATCGGATAAGAAGCATCACAATTATTGAGCTTACAACGGAAAAAACAAATAGGTTTAAAATCTTAATTAGAAGTAAAAAAGTTAGCCAAGTGTGTATTAACCAATGTCACATAATCGGGATTGTCAATAGCAGTATATTTTCCGGATGTGTTGTTATTTAAATGTGCCGTTATCTCTTCGTGTGTGTATATATTCTCAGTTTGTCTTATGTAATCTATTCTCGATAAAAGTTCCAGTCCAAGGGATGAATAAAACCCCGATAAAAACTCTGTTGTCTTTTGGGCAATTTCTTTATAGGATTTATTTTCAGGCAAATTCAAGTATTCTTGTACTTTCTTTCCCGTAGACATGTTTAAATTTAACTCTTGGAACGGGTTTTCATTTAACGAATCGTATTCGCTAATATAACTTCCATTCAGATATTTCAGTACCTGCTTTATTTTTCCGGAATAAGGGCCGTAAAAGTTAGAGCTAAATTCAAGCTTGAATTGCCCGTCTGCTCCAAATCTTTGTAAAAAATAAACAATCTTTTCGGCTGCAAATTCCGAGATAAACTCACCCTCATTTACCATATCGAATAGTACATAAAGCATCATCGCACGTGCCGGGGTCAGTTGGGGTTGTTCTTTTTCGAAGACAGCCTCAACTTCATCATTGGGTTGATAAACAGTGATTTCGCAATCTAAATCCGAGAGGTATTCCTCTATCAAATCTTTCACTTTACCCCATTGCAAACCGCCATTACCGGCACCTAAGGCAGGGAGACTGACCGATTGAAGCGAACGTTCTTTTATCAGTTTAACCAATTCGATAAGCCCAAAACGGATATAATTATATTCGGAAGGATCTCTCCAATGATCTTTCGTAGGAAAATTTATGATTATCTTTCGTCCTGTCAGAAGATTTTCTTCTTCAAACACTAAGAGTTTGCCAATTGTTAAAGTTTTGTTGTCACATGCATTTTTGTAAATTTTGAAATTATTAGGAAAGTACTTTTTAAACTGCAGGGCAATACCTTTCCCCATTACCCCTACAGTGTTCACAGTATTCACTATCGCTTGAGAATTACTCTCAAACAGATTCCCGCACACATATTTTATCATATATCAAAAATAATATCCTGGCTCAACTCGTATCTTGTCGTCGTCAATGCCCGATACATATAGTTTATCCTTTACACTTGGGCTATAAACTATATACTCGGTAATACAAGTAGCCGGCAAATCGGCACCAATCAAAAATTCGGCTTCCTTACGCCTTCTTATGTCAGTGTTATCACTGCCGCCCCAGTTGTTGTCTATTATCGCCTCCATGTCTAATAAACTTCTGATCTTTCGAATCTTGGAACTATCATAAAAATAGCTTAACTTGCTGAAAGCATGTCCATTCGTAAACCAGAATTCTAATTCGGCATCAATAACCTGTTGTATTGTTGTTACACAGTAAACGATGCGTCTCGGATCAACCGGTTCTGTCCCATACCCTTTTTGTATTGCATAAAGCATAGGCATTCGGGGAGCAAAATGAAACGGAATATAATCAGTTAAGGGACGTCCGCTCGGAAGCAGACGTTCTTTTCGTTTATCAATAATAGCACTATTGCCAATAGGTACAAAGTTTTCATTCCTGTCGGGAGATGAAATATGTGTTATTCCTTTTTCGGCAATATGCTGAATGTTATCAAAATGAGTGACTCTAAATAATGGAGTCTTATCTAAACGTAAACGAGCCAATTCTATTATTATTACTTTGGCAACAAAGA
The DNA here is from genome assembly GCF_011299555.1 of Dysgonomonas sp. HDW5A. Lineage (NCBI taxonomy): Bacteria > Pseudomonadati > Bacteroidota > Bacteroidia > Bacteroidales > Dysgonomonadaceae > Dysgonomonas > Dysgonomonas sp. HDW5A. Next base: position 2,840,183 of record NZ_CP049857.1, read on the forward strand.
TAAATCAATTTTAGATAAAAAAGCTCCTTCATTATCTAAATTGAAGTCGTTTTTACTCAAAAAACAATTCACCGAAAAACGATGGTTGATGAAAACTCGGTTTAGGGGTTTCGATTGTTGTCCACGAAACAAAATGTGGTGTAGATAGGCTATCGCCGCATTTATAGAAATTACCTTTTGCATGCAAACCGTCGAAGCTTGCGATATTACTTTCCCAGAAAGCAGTACGAGGAATAACAAGAGTCAATGTCCAATCGAAATTACCTATTTCCTTTCCCCTGTTTGCAGTTCCTAAGCTTGGTTGTCTCAAGATAGACTGCATGGTTGCCTCAGAGGCATGTACAGCTTTTTCGCCAAATTTACGATAACCCAACAATGCTTTGCCGATACAAGTAAACTCAGCATTGTAATAATGTTGGTTATCAAACGAAAGAAACATTTCAACGCACGAATCTGTCCATACTTCGCCGTTATCCTTTGTTACCGCTGCCAAAATCTCGTTCTCTTTCACCCTGTATTGCAATAAGATATTTTCGCCATTATGAGCAATGGTAAATGTCACATCGGGCTTAGACGGATATGTATCCGGCCAGTTGATTGTTTCTATCTTATTGACGGATAAAGCTTCTAATCGTTGAGCTACCAGATTTATATCCGTAGTATCTATTGATATTTTAGGTACTGTTATTTTTTTCATTCTCAAATTTAGCAATTTATATTTTCATCAGTAGGGACGAAAAATCTTTCGCCCCTCCGGTAACTTCAGTAAAAGTAACTATTAAATGATACATTTTAAAGTCTGAACTATCTATCGCTTTTTTACTTGCCAAAGCAATAAATAGTTCTGCGAACTTCATATAGAATAAATAGACTTTTTTTATTTCTTAAGAGCTGTAATCTCACTATTTACGATGTCGCACATTTTAGAGTAATTCTCATCCAGCGATTGCAATAGTTTATATTGACCTCGGGCACGAACCAGATTATGCGTTTCGTTTTTCACCTTGTAGTAATTATCACCGTCAATATAATCCATCAAGAAACGAAGCACCTGCTCAAATGTAATATACTTGGCTGAGAAGGCTACATTCTCTATTTCTGCCGGAGTGAGAAACCCTACAGTTTCTGCCAGATATCCTTTCGTATAGGCTTCAAAAATAGCCATATCCACGTATACCTTGCTTAAGTCTTCTTCGTCTTCAAAGCCTGCAGCATTGGTATAGGAGCGTATTGCATCTCCATAATCGTTCAGACAGATACTGTTAAGTACCGTATCCAGATCGATGACACACAAAACCTTTTCGTTTTTATCGAATAGTATATTGCTGATCTTTGTATCGTTATGGGTTACACGGGTAGGCAGTTCGCCCGATTCGGCTTTTGCCCAAAAGGCAAGCATTTCATCGCGACGGCTTTCTATCCAATCGACCTCTTTTTGCACCTGAGCTTTACGTCCTACGGGATCTTTTGCAATTATTTCATCCCATTGTTTAAAACGGAAACGCATATTATGGAATCCGGGAAGAATATCGGTCAAAGGTTCTTTCATATCCGAAAGCATGGCCTGAAATTTACCAATACCACGTCCGCCCTGTTCCGCTAAAATCGTAGAATCGGCTTTTTGATAGGTGATTGTATCTTCTATAAAAAGACAAGCTGCCCAATATTCGCCCTGCTCGTCTTCGTAATACAATTTACCGTCTTTGGTAAGAGTTACCGTTAGAGCCTCACGCAACGGATCGCCTCCCTGAGCTGTAATTTTCTTCTTGAGATGGGTCGTTACCTTGTGGATATTCTCCATCATGGCAGGCACATTCTGAAAGATATTCTTGTTTTTGCATTGTAGAATATAATTGGGACTCGATCCTTCGGTTTCCACAAAGAAGGTATCATTGATAAGACCTTCGCCCAGAGAACGTATTTCTTTTACGATTCCTTCGAAAGCAAATTTTTCACCAATAGCTGAAAGGGTTGTGTTCATACAAATAAGATTTTAGGTTTTAGCTTGCAGATCTTTTATTGCTTTGCCAAGATAGAGTACAAAGCAATAAAGATTCTGCAATATTTAATTATTTCAAGCTATAAATATAGGGAATTTTTTAATGACGCATGAATACTTCATTCCGTCTTAATCGTTAAAAAAAGCTTCTAACTCTTCCATTATTGCTTCAAACAGTTGGTCTGCCCACTCATTCGAAAAAGAATCTTCGATCTGTTGTTCCAGTACTGCCAAGACAGGACGGGGAGCCATCCCTTGCTTTTTGATAGTCTCGGCAATGGCATACAGGATATCGTTGGTGGCTGGTATCCCTTTGCGTAGTGCCCACTCCCTGAGGTCGGATATGGGAGGTGCTTCTCCCGAATTTGGCTTCCTGCCATTTTCTATGTATTCAACATAATCGTTGAAAAGAATAGTGATTACGGGGTTATCCGAACGCTCAACACTACATCTCACATCGTTTCTCAAGGCACTTTGCTTCAAACCATTTTCATCCAGTATAAGATGAGCCAGTGCCAAAACATCTTCGGCAATAGCCTTCAATACTTTTAGAGTAGCATCATTCATTGTTTAGAGGTTTTAAGATCAAAGACGGGTAGTTTATTTACAAAAGTTTCGCAAGTGCCCGATGTTTTCAATTCAAAATGGTTCAGAGGTTTCGACGTTGCAAGCTCATTTTCACTGTCGAACTGCTCTTCAATCAGACATAAGTTTTGCATGTTGCGTTGCACCAATTCTACCGTAAACCTACATCCGCAAGCATTATTGTCATAGTAATTGCGAAGGGTGAGGTATGACCACGACGGTAGTATCGAAACGGGTATCGTATCGTCATGCTTGATACGTTCCAGAATATTCAACCCGATAGAAAATGCCATATTCTGAAGGTTGGCAACCTCTGCATCTTCTTTAGGAATAAAAAGAATCGAGAAATTCACCGTATTGGTAAATGTATTGGCATTATTGCGTCCCGTAAGAGGATCTTCTAGCCAAAAAAGAGGATGTGCTTCGTTGCCCGATCCTATTTCGTAACTGCGATTGTAATAAAATGAACGGATGGTTTTATGCTCACGTGCCTGATGGCGAAACATTTCGATAATAGCATTAATCATATCAGTAGTTTTATTGAATAGATAAATCTAACGGATATTCATTATCTTTATCCACAAAGAAAAGATTTATACTTCTTATGAATTATCTGGCACATGCCTATTTATCGTTTAATGATCCCGAAATACTCATCGGTAATCTTATTGCCGACTGTGTAAAGGGAAAGCAGAGATACGATTTCCCCGAAAATGTACAACGGGGTATCGCTTTGCATCGAAAAATAGATGAGTATACCGACAATCACCCGGTTATCAAAGAAATACAAAAGCTATACACCTTATCGGCAGGTAGATATAATGGTGTTTTTCTGGATGTAACGTTCGATCATTTTCTCGCAATAGATTCGGTGAACGAACCGCCCGAAGGCTGGCAGCAGTTCAGTGCATGGTGTTATCGTCAAATAGATGAGAGTATAAACGACACTCCAGAGATATTCCGCCGTTTGTTTTCGTATATGAAAAAAGAAAACTGGCTATATAACTACCGACACAAATGGATGATGCAAAGGAGCTTCGAGCGTCTTGCTCATCGGGCTAAATTTTTACCGAACAGTGCAGATATTTATTCGGACTTCGAACAAAACTATCAGCAACTTCAAGATGGTTACGGAGAGTTCTTCCCCGAACTAAAACTGTTTGTAGAAAACGAACGCTAACCGTCTATTAAATATCACATTATCTCGAAAGAGAAAAAACGAGAAACTTTTTTATCTATCCACCGAGCAGACAAATTTTTTGAAGCACGGATACTTCCGGAGTTCTAAGGCAGTCTCTAATCATAACTGCATTTGGTGAAACCGGGCAAAATTGAGTATATCGTTGGTCTGCTTTTTATTTTTTTTATTCGAAATTATATATTGGTCGGGGTGAATTGCCATACATTCACTTTGCCTTTGTTATGTCCTTATCAAATAGAAGTTCTATCGGCGATAAATAAGCAGTAACCCACCAAATAACCCACTCGACAACCCAAATAGAAGCTTAAGAATTAAATATTTATAAAGGATAACAACTCAGTATCGAACCCGCTGAATAACCGAAAGGTAACCCACCGACAACCCAAACTTTAAGAAAGAAAAGAAAGAAGAAGAAATAATACTTCCCCCTATAGTCCCCCAAGGTGGAAGTTTTTCAACTAATTTTATCGTTACGGAAAATGCTGACCAATTTACCCGAAATCGAAACCCTCAAAAAAACAAACGTCCCGCTTCGAAAACAAAGCAAGACGTCAGTTGGTTTTAAACCGAAAAAAATTAGTTATCTAAAATTTTCTTTTTCTCTTTTTCGTACTCTTCGGTAGTAATCACCTTATCATCCAAAAGTTGCTTTAAGCTTCTCAGTTCTTCCGATTTACTTTTGATTGCAGAATCACTATTTTTTTTCGCTTCCTCTACTTTTGTCCCAGCCAATGGAGGCAGTTCATAATTGTGTTGAGGGTTATATTTCATAGTCCACAAGAAAGGAACTAACACAAAACATCCTGCGATAATTGCACCGACATCGGCCTTTTCGCTTCTCGAAAAACTTGTATTAAGAGTCTCGTAACCTTCTTTCTCGAGCTTAACATTTGTAGTTGCCCCTACGATTTTAGTATCACTGTACTTGTAAGGAGTTGTTCCTACAGCCTCACCATTCAAAAATACTTTTGCTCCACTGGGCGAAGAAGTAATCATGGTTGTACTCGAACAGCTTGCCAATAAAATAGAAGTGGCCAAAACCAAGGGTAATGTTTTAAGTGGTTTTCTTTTCATAGTCGATTGTCTAAATGATTGATATTTTCATTAAAAAAAACAAATGTATTATTTTTTTCACCACTAATCTCCCTTTTTTATTTTTTCATATATTTTTTTTCGAGAGAAAATTATAACCTACACATTCTCTGGCATAAAGATTTTCAAACAATTTTATCGTTACAGAAAACGCTAATCTCTTTTTCCCGATTTGTTATGCAAGCAACATTAAACCTTTTCCGAAGCAACGTGTCTATAACTGAAACCAGCAATAGTAACCTTTAACACAATCGCCCCGTATGAAAACAGATGTATACACCAAAATTGTCCTTACCGTAATCGCCATACGCTCTGCCGTGAACCTGCTAAAAGTGTTTGGAGTAAAATTAAACACCAGGTCAAATCCTTCTTCACGACGAGTCCCGCCTTCGTCCGCCAACCACCCTTTGAATGTGAACATCACACACATCAACGGTTGTGCTTTGGAGGATAATTACAACGGATATGTAATTCCGGTCGAAATGATAAAGAATCGTGACAAATAAACCGATTGCCGCTTCCTCTACCAACACACTACTAACACTTTTTATTTCCTGCTGATTAAACCTTCGATAAGTCGGATAGTCTATATTTGTATACGAGCGATAGTAACCATTTAATACACATGATTATGAAAACAGGCTTATTTTCGAGACTCACCTCTGCTATGAGATCTATACCCTTTATAGCCAATTATCTGAAAAATATGGAAGCCATATATTCGGCAAGATTCAATGCGGATGTTCCTCCCACATATCCTGCTGTTACAACTACCGAAAGTGTATTGTGGGAAAAGAATACTTTACATATCGACAGTTTGACCGACGGCGATATTTACAGTAATTCCACTACCGCTTTTGAAATTACAGAAAATCAAGATAAATAATAATAACTATTAATTTTCACTGATTATGAAAACTGACTTGTATACAAAAACGGTTCTTACTGTAATTGCTATTGCATTAAGTGCGATTGCTTTCCAAACTGTGAATTTTGTATCTACAGCTACAGCAAGCACCGCTGCAACTTCTCAACCAACAGCTATAAAAAATGAAACTGTGGATGTAAATATTTCGCATATAGGAGGTGTGCCAATAACTACAAATGATAATAATAGGGAACCCATACTTTATAGAAAGTCAATTAGTATATATGATGGTATTCCTGTAAAAATTCAGAAAAACTCAGACAAATAAAATTCCTCTTATTCTCCATTTTATCTATAAAAGAAAAAGATAGCAAATAAGAAAATGACATTTGATTTCTATATCAACGGGGTAAAAAAAATTACAAGCACTGCTAAAAACGGTGCTTTTTTATTTACCCTCCATTAAACCTTGCATAATCTGAATAGTCTATATTTGTATACAAATAATAGAAAACATTAACATAACAAATTTAGATTATGAAAACTGACTTGTATACAAAAACTGTTCTTACTATTATCGCTATTTTCTTAGGTGTATTGATATTTCAAAACACAAGTGTAATATCCACCGTACAGGCAAACACCGCTGCAACCTCACCTGCTACATTACCTACTGCTACACAAGCTGCTCCTGTAGATGTAAATATTTCGCATTTGGGTGGTGTGCCTATAACAAACTACCTACCCGGTTCTCCTGAATATGGACCATATCGCAAAGAATTTAATCTTTATTATAATGATGGGCTACCTGTAACTATCAGGGAAAATAAAGACAAATAAAAACTGAAATGAGTATTAGCCATCTTTTATCTATAATAGAAAAAGATGGCTAATAATAAGAAGACCTTAAGTATAGATGTAAAAATAGACGGAGATAAAAAACTAAAAGAAATAGCCAAGGATTTATCTAATTTAGATAAAGCGATAGTAAATAGCAAATTCTCCACAAAACTGACCGAATCGTTTCGTAGCTTTTCTGATTTATCGGTAATTTTCACAAGCACTACTACAAATAGTGCTTTTTTATTTCCCCCATTAAACCTTACATAATCTGAATAGTCTATATTTGTATACATACAATAGAAAACATTAACATAAAAAACTTAGATTATGAAAACTGACTTGTATACAAAAACTGTTCTTACTGTTATTGCTGTGTGCCTTACTGTAAACTTACTAAAGGAATTTGAAGTCATACCGACAGCAAAAGCAAACACTGCTGCAACCTCACCTACTCCTATACCTACTTCTACACAAGCTGCACCTGTGGATGTGAATATTACGCATATAGGAGGAAGAAATTTGAAAAGTTTTAACAATAATGAATATATTCCTGTCGATATTCAACACAATTATGACAAATAAAAAACACAGTTATAACTATAAACCTTTTTATCTATAAGATAAAAAGATATGGCTAATAATAAGACTTTTATTATTCAGATAGACGGAATAGACAAAGCATATGAAGATTTAGGAAAACTAAGCGAAAGACTTAGTACAATTGATAAACAGATTGGTAATTCTAAAACATCAACCTTAATATCAGAGGCTTTCGGTCAAGCATCACAAGTAGTATCGGACTTCAGTAAAAATATAGATAACCTTGCAGCAGCAGTCAATGGATTGCAACCTTTGATTACTGCTGTTGGTACTTTACAGAGATTGAATACAGAGGCTATCAGTACAATACAAGCAAATATCGAAAAACAAGTTGAGAAAACTGGAAAAGCAGCTAAAAAAGAAGTTCAGATCGAAAAATCCAAAATAGAGGATATAAAAACGATTACTATAGAAAGTATGATTGAAAAGGGAAAAGTCCTTAAAGAACTGGAGAAACAACGCCTGAAAGATGTGGAAAAATTCAGAGAAAATCTAAAAGAACCCGAATTCCTTAAAGCTCGTTTAGCTGATCTTGAAGCCTATAAAAAACGAACAGAAGAATTGGAAAATTTATCAAAAAAATTCGGTGATGAAATTAAATATACCGAGGAATCAAAAAAGCTATATGCAAATTACTATGTTCTCCAAGAAAACTTATATCGGGATGATGCCGAAAAATTAAAGAAAACATTAGCAGAAAAAGAAGCTTACCAAAAAGCTTATATACAAAGTAACAAGAATATACAAGGAGAACTTGATACTGCTTTAAAAGTAATACCAAAGGATAAAGCTAAAGAACTCATCAAAGAACTCAAAAACCTTAGTGATCTCAAAGAAGAGGCAAATCTTCACGATTTAGTTATTCAAAAAGAGAATATCAAACAAGAAGAAAAACTACAAACCGAACGCAATACACGCATCTCCGATTTAGAAACTGCTGCCATAGAACGCAATACCGAAGCAGGTCGGACATTCAATTTTATAAAGTTAAAGGAGACAAAAGAAAATTACGAGCATATAAAAAATCTCCGTTTAGAAAATACTAAAGCAGCAAAAGACGAAACCAAACGTGTAGGCGAAGCTTACGACGAAATGGCAAAAGCATTCGAGAAAGGATCAACAGGAGAGGCCGTTATTCTCGAAGAAAAGAAAAAGAAGTTATCTGTTATTAATGCACAGATAATCAAAGATCAGCAAGCTGTAAACGATTCTACTAAAACTATTACTGCTGCCACACAGTTGTATTATGATGAATTGGCGAAAAAGATAACCGATTTCCACACCAAATGGACAGAGGTATATGGTGCTATGGGTGGTGTAGTAAAAGGATTTCTCGATTTACAAATAACGGGTTTAAAAGAAGACCAGGAAGAAACGGTCAAAGTGATTGCCGAAAAGACCAAAGCATATGAAGAACACACGGGAAAAGTAAAAAGCCTTGAAGAAGAAGCCAAAACAGCCACTGGCGGACGGGCAATTGTAGTGCAGGAACAATTGGCTCGCGAAATGGAAGCTCAGGCAGAACTGCTTAAACAGAAAAAAGAAGCCGAAACAGAAAAAGAAGAAATCGACAAACAGATTGCCCGAAAGAAAAAGCAGCAAGCTAAAATAGACAAGGTACAAGAGATTGCTAAAGCAACCGCCAATCAGGCAGCGGCAATCATCAAGGCATGGGGCATGGGACCTATCTTGGGACCTATTATGGCTGGTATTACTGCATTAGCCACAGGAATACAAATTGTCAAGATGAAACAGGAATGGGACAAACTCGAAGACGGAGGTTTGCTTCGGGGCAAGCGTCACTCACAAGGCGGAATGCGTATCGAGGGAAGCAACATCGAAGTAGAAGGCGATGAGTTTGTGGTTAACCGCGTATCGACCCGTAAGAATCTGGGCTTGATTGAGTATATCAATACGCAACGCAAGGAATTGTCTCCCGCCGACCTTACCACCTTTTTCGCACGAAACGGTCAGGCAAGCACCGTGCAGCAGCACACCATCAAGCATATGTACGAACAGGGCGGACAGTTGACCAATCTCGAAGTCATAGACTCGGCAACGGCTCCCGACAACAATAAAATTCTGGAAGCCATTTCACGGATCAATTTTCAACCCGTAGTATCGGTTGTAGATATTGCCAATACGCAAAGCAGTATTGCACAAGTTAAAGATATTGCAGGGGCATAGCCTGCCGATATGGCTAAATGATATAGAAAAAGTGTGCCTAAGGTTTGAGTTCCTTAGGCACACTTTATTATTTAAATTCGCAGAGCTATTTGTTTTTTTTGTAAATGACTCAGTAATGGTTAGTTATATTTTAAAATATATCATTAAATATCTTTTTTTAGTTAAAGTCAAAAATCTTCAACTTTAAGCAACAGGTCTCAGGCGTATGTATTGATCCAGCCCCGTGTAGTTTCCTTCGGCAGCCCAATAGTCCTGATTACTGAGGACAGCCATATAAAGGTAGTTATCGGTACTCCAATACATTTTGTCGTTACCCATCGGAATCCAATTTTTGATGTACATACCTATCATCGGGTCAATGTAGCGTTTGTTGCTCACCTCATACAGGTCGATATATGCAGCTCCTTCGAACGAATCGACATCTACACTCACAATGAAACGTTCGTCAGCCGAAAGGTACGGAAAGTTAGCAAAAGTCTGTATGGTACGGCCGCCGTTCTTTTCGACCATAAAATAGTTCCAGTCTTCCCAGTAAATACCTGATATGAGGTATGCGTTGAGAGCCTTTACTTGTCCCACATAGCTGAATTCTTTATGATGTTCTCCATCCGACAGGTTATCGGTTAGAGTTACGGCTCCATTACCGCAGGGCAAACGCAATACTCCTTTATATTTTTTAATAGATGTAGAATCGAGCGTAAAATACTCCACTGCCGAAACTCTGTTTTTGAGGAACGTATCTTTGTCGATAAGCTCTATCACAAAAAAGTCCGCCAGCTGATTGCCGCCATCATAGTCGGTATACAGGTCTTTCTCCGAGAGAACATGTTTTTTGATAAATCGTATGGCTTGTTCTTCCTCAATAACTTGTGCGGCAGTATCTACCACCATCACAGTATCAACGGGCAGATTTTCTACCTTTTGAGCATCATTGGATGGATTTTTACATCCAACCAGTACAAGCGTTACCGCAACAACTAAAACCTTAGTTTTCATAACCCCCTTTTGCAAGTTTATGTATTACTGTATAACCTAAATTATCTACTAATCTCACAGGAAAATATTGCTTTATAAAATCGGCACAAAGATAGTGAAGTTCAACGTACTTAATTCATATCCCGACAAAGATTTTCAAAGAATAAAAATTATTTATAATCAAGTGGATTTATCAATAAATATCGAATATGAAGTTCACATAACTGCTTGCTGCTTTGGTAAGCAAAACAGCAATATATAGTCACATAGTTTAAGTACTTTGTTTTTCTTATAACCACAATATAGTCATAAGAAAAACGGAGTGCCTAGACCTAATCTCATATCTATTAGCCGATATATCCCTTAACAGTCAATGCATTTATAATTACCCGGTCTATTTGACCACTGATCAGAGTATCGAGTGTGTATTTATCTATACTTCCATTAAACATCGAGGGTAGTACTTTCTGAAGTACCAACGACGGATTATTGCCTGCAAAAAGCATCTTGCCAAAGTTGCCTGCCTTACTGAAATAAAGGAAAGACATTTCGTCGCTGTCAGGAAAACTAACTCCGAAGAAAAAATAAAATCCGGTTAATGACCTCAACATTCCTCCTCCTATCTGATCCACAAAACCGGCATGTCCATATTTTGCCAATATTTCGGGCAGTGTAAGAATCACTTCTTCGTTATTGCCTCCAAATATTTCCAATAAACTATCGCCAATGGTAAATGGACCATGGTCAGATAAAAGAGTGATGAGTTCTTCGGGTACAGTCACTTCCCTTCTTTTCTCGAAATCGGCAATATAAGACGCCTGCACCTTCCCTGTCGAATGGTACGCATACGCTCTGTTATCCACAAAGCGATAGGGATAATCTTTCGAAGAGAAATAATCCTTCATTTCAACTTCGCGAAACTTTTTAAATCGGGCGATAGCCTCCTGCCATGTTTCGCTTTTGGTTCCTAAAAAAATTCTATAATCTTCCATTTCTGAAAACACTTCTGTTATATAATAATTATAACAAACAAACTCTGTTTTTGTTAAGTGAAAAAATATTTAATGATATGGATAAATGTTCTTTTTTTCTAACATTTATTTTACTACGCGCAATCACAGATTGCTTGTATTCCTTTTGCCCAAATCCGCAAAAGGAATCAAAAAGTCTTTGTGCTGCGTGGCTCGCCTGTCTGACCTAAAGCTTACAGGTTAAACTAAACCTACTGCCTTACGGTACGTTTAGTTTTAAGCCTGCTTCGCTTGTCAGTCAACGGCTGTGCCACTGATGCACCGGGGCTGACGCCTGCAAATGGCTTTTGTCCGTCAGGCTTCTCGACCTTGGCGTTTGCACGGGGTACCCGCAGGATGAAGAAAGCGTTAAGAAACAAAAGGATATCGTTCGTTAAACGTTTTTCTTTTGTTTTAGCTTTCGAGACCGTATCGGGTCGGGCAAAAGGCACAGTCTTGATCTTTTGTTTCGTTTTGCATCAAGGCAAAATGAAAAACAAACCTATAGGGTGCGTTAGAAAAAAAGAACATTTACTTCAACTATTGATTCGTATCATGAATTATTTTCTTTTACTTAATACGATTTTTTTTATTTACTTGCTTAAGTTTGTAACCTTTCGGAATGTGTTGCGTCAAAATAGGCAAACAAGGAAATGTTTAACGAATAAAAAGTATAGAATATGCAAAATGTATTAGTCCCTATTTTTGTTGTCGGTATTATTACCTTAGGTATATACCGTTTATTTGAATTATTTGTCCGCCGGAAAGAAAGAATGTCTATCATCGATAAATTGCAAAATAACGTCGATCCTTCGGTCTTTGCCAATAAATTCAGCCTGCCGTTGTTGAATAGACCGGAAGTAAAACTGCCTTCATCTTGGCCGCTTCGAGCCAGTTTATTGTTGGTTGGAGTGGGGCTGGGGCTTCTTGTCGGTTTCTTTATGGAATTTTCGCTTACAAGTTCTATGCAGCCTGCATTTGCGAGTTATGACTGGAATGTTCAGAATAATATTTCCGATTCGGTGGCTATAATCTATCTGGCAAGCGTTTCATTATTTGGCGGATTGGGCTTATTAGCGGCTTATCTTATAGAGCAAAAGAACGAAAAAAAGCATAAAGAGTAAAAACCGTAAAGAGGCTTGTGTCTTTAGTTTCTGTTTTACTGTTAGGGAGTATCTTATCAAAGAGGTGCTCCTTTTTGATATATGCTACCATCATGTCTTTTTTATCTATTCAATAAAAGAGATAAAGCATGGGATATTATTGTAATAAAGAGATCGCTTCGGTAGTCGAACCCTCCGAAATCGCATTGGCTAATAATCCGAACTTTGTAGTATTCAGTAGTAAAGGCAATACTGCAAACCGTCAGAAAATGAAAGGGAGTATTGAGGTGCTCGATACCTATACTTTTGTAGGGCAGGAATGGGATGCACGTGATAATTACAGTTTCAAGATAGTAGAAAAACAGAGCGGAGCCATATATTCATTTTACGGAACTTACGATAAAAAGAAAGTTTCCGATACTATTTTCTATATACCTTCCAAATCGAGTCTCGAAGGAGGGCGTCTATTGTCACAAAGAGAAGCTATCAAGCTGATAACACAGAACATAAAAGAGTGTTTGTTCAAGAATCCTTTTCTAGAAAACAATTTTGACATATCTGTAGGGACGGAGCTAAATGAGGATGGCGATATAATCGAAAATAATATACTGTATATTGTAGCGAAAGGATACGATTCTCAATATCAGTTTGAACTTATTGATAATGGGGTTTCTATCGGGGTTAGTTATACTACATATAGCCCTTACTATCAGTATGCTCTTGATTTTTATATGATAGCAACATCCGAAGATGTTGTAGATCGAATGGGGTGGTTGAATATTAAAATTACGCAAGGATCTGATACGATATATGAGCGTAAGTGGAATGGGACACTTGACCCTCTTAAAGCTAATGACAATACTTATTTGCTTATACCAATTGCTGCTTACGAAACTTTTGGTGAAAGCTATAAGGCTAGTATGGCGAATATTGTCTCGGTATTAAAGAAAGATAGTGCCCTGCTCTCGCATCTGGATATTACTTTAGGCGATTATAATTGCTTTATAAAGTCGCCAAATCGAGCCTTGAAAGTTGAAATCACAGGGCCTCATTTTGTTATTAATGAGGTGGATATATCGTCCACAGTATCTGCCGATACCATCGACTATGGAACAGGAGCCTATCGGGTTGACTTGGATGTATATACCGATCATCAGGTTTTTCCCGGTAGTACCGATGTACCCTCTCATATGGGTAATTATCTGACTACACTCTCTAAGTCGTATTTCGGAAAGCCATTGTGGTTTGATCTTAGTACATTGCTCAGTAAAAAGGTTGCCTATTCCTCCGCTTTTCTTACCGAATTGGAGTTGGATGAGAAAGACCCCCGTTTTAAACTGTGGAGTAATGCCGATACGATGACCGATTATCGTTTTATAGCTAAACGTACTGGCGGTGCAATTCATGAGCCCTTTTACTATTCGTCTCCACTCTATGTTTTGAACGGATATAATTATACATTGAATCCGATCAATTTAGAAAAAGATGAATCCGGAGATTCCTATATTCTCGATTTTTCACAGGACTTTTATGCAGGTGAATTTACTAAGGTAAAACCTTTAACAACCAATTTCATCCGCACACATATCAAAGGGCAAAAGCAATATTTCAACTTCATACATAAATACCATCGGATGATGCCCATACCTGTAGGGGGAGATAATCCGCTGCCGTTTATCGGATTGCATTACAAGCTTTATACCCAATCGGGAACCCTCATAAAGACTCATATCGAACGGGGGCAGCCGGAAAGTAGTTTCAGCAAAGTAAATACAGCATTGCTTCAACTCGATCAGTTTTTGCCCATGTACAATGGCAAAACAGTAGGACGGATAGATGTCACCTTGTGCAGATGGCATAAGAGCAAATCGTTAGGTATTGATGAACCCGAGATAATTATTTCGACGCCACTTTCTTTCCGTATACTTCCCGAAGTACTTAACGAGGTGAATGATTTTGTATTCCTCAATCAATTAGGAGGATGGGATACCATGAATTTTGGAGGTGGTTTTTCGTCTGAGTTTAAAATTGCATCTACCACCATTTATAAAACTTTACAGCCCGATTTTGCGATACAGTCCGAAATAGAATCGGTAGCCATGAAAAGTGTACAAGAGCAGAAAATAGTGCAAACGTCGCCCATCACAAAAGAAAATGTAGAGTGGTTGAGACAAATGAGTGCTTCGCCCGCCGTGTATGAACTTAGTACAAAACGATATATCCTGATAGATGATATGTCGCTGAAATACAATTCGACAGACGAGCTGTATCAGGTAGAGATGAAATATCATTATACAGATACATTCAATACTAAGATATAAACAATGTCAATCATTGGTTGAAAATAAGTGTTCTTTTACCTTTTACTAACGCACCCTATCGGGTTTGTTTTTCATTTTGCCTTGATGCAAAACGAAACAAAAGATCAAGACTGTGCCTTTTACCCGACCCGCTACGGACTCGAAAGCTAAAACAAAAGAAAACATTTATAGATAATATCCTTTTGTTTCTTAACGCTTTTATTCGCCCTACGGGTGCTCCGTGCAACCGACAAGGTCGGAAACCTGACCGACGAAAGCGATTTACGTGCGTCAGCTCGAGTGCATCAGTGGAGTAGCCGTTGGCTGACAAGCGAAGCAGGCGTAAAACTAAACGTGCCATAAGGCAGTAGGTTTAGTTTAGGCTGCAAGCTAAAATCAGACAGGCGAGCCACGCAGCACAAAGCCTTTTTGATTCCTTTTGCGGCTTTGGGCAAAAGGAATACAAGCAATCTTCGATTGCGCGTAGAAAAACAAATAATTTAAAAGAACATATATATTGAACTACTCATTCACCTAAACAATACACAGACTTTAATACACATATTATGACTAATATAGAACTTTACATTAATAAGAAGCTTTGC
The DNA here is from genome assembly GCF_011299555.1 of Dysgonomonas sp. HDW5A. Classification (NCBI taxonomy): domain Bacteria; kingdom Pseudomonadati; phylum Bacteroidota; class Bacteroidia; order Bacteroidales; family Dysgonomonadaceae; genus Dysgonomonas; species Dysgonomonas sp. HDW5A. The sequence goes on from NZ_CP049857.1 coordinate 2,855,551, forward strand.
GACATTCAAAGCCCTGAAAAATTAGGTGTCCGCCTCAATCGGGTACTGATCAATCCCTCCGAACTTAACACCAAAGATGCACAATATAGCTATTCGATAACCATTCCCTCGACTCCTACAAACGATGCCATATTCGGGTATGCCAATGTCGAAGAGGTCAAAAATAAATTTAATCATATCTATACAGCTCAACTCTATGTTGATAGTATCCGTATTTTTGACGGACAATTCAAAATCAGTCAAATAGACATCGATGGAAGCTATAAAGGCAACTTGGTTGTGCCTGTCAAGAAGACTATAAAAGACATCTTTGGTGATAAAAAGATGACCGAAATAGAGGGGGAGTGGAAACTCGATCTAAGCGATCCCCAGAATGAGGGACGATCTCTGGCAATGGTTGATATGCTGAATAAATACAATTCCGACAAAGGTCGCCCTGCATGTATCTTTCCACTGGTTTTGTACGGCTTATTGCCCAAAGTGCCGAAAGATGGAGAAGGGAATTATTCGGGCAAAACCCATTGGGATAAATACGTGCGTTTGGGTATTCAGGATTTCCCACCATCCATAAACTGTCTGGAGGCCATTAAGAATATCTTTAATTATTACAAAGATGGAGAAGGCAATAAATATCATATAGGAGGGAATGCTTTTGACGATGCCCGTCTGGCTAATTTATATATGTCGTATCAAAATCAAACAAATTATCAGCAGGAATGGAATTGGGGACATTTAGGTAAGTTTAGAATAAAAGGAAGCTGGACGAATTTCAAAAAAGACGAAAACAATACAAAGACATTTGAACACTATTTTCACCGAAATGACGATGGAGGGCGATGGAATCATTTCTATACAGCTAATCTGTTCGGTAGCTCGATGATAGATATAGAGTATATTAAAGATGGAGGAACCAATATTTTTGAATCTTCGACTAAAGTTGCAAAATTTAAAGATGATCGTAAAAATATTCATATAACCATACCTCAATCGGGTTTGTATAAAATACAATTGGAAGTTGATCTGAAGGTTAGGAGCGATCCCTTTACCGAGTCAGATAACGGATATAAGTATATTGGTGGAAATAATCCATTTAATACTACTCCACAGACACTGAATGAGGAAGTGAAGCGGAATGATTTTACCAATAGCCGCTATGAGGTAAAACTTCTGAGAGATTTTGGTGAAGGCAGTTTTGATATTGATGATCTGAAATTTGATGCTACCCTTTATCGGGACAATCTGCCACAAAATAACGACAGTAAGATGACCCGCTATTTTCCTGTTCCCGGAGGCTGTAATGAAGGTGTTTTCGATGGCAATTGTATCCAAATGATAGATCCGTTGCAAAATATGAAATTGGTGTCAGGTTTTCGATGGGGAGAATATGGCAAATCAAAAATTACCAATGGTGAAATTAAACCCTACTATTACGATAAAGAATTAGCCCCTAATCCACTGGAGGAAGATTTAGATACTCCTTTCGAATACAGGTATAATCGTATTATGGCTATCAAACATGGATGGAGCTGGGATAATAAATTCTCGCAGAAAAATAAAATCTACTCAGCCATTCATTCACCGGGATATAAGAAGATACAGGGCACAGACCCCGATAAAGAATCGGAGAGTGTTGAGGCTGATAGCTTGACTAATCTTTTTAACGTTATCGTGAAGGATGCTCCCAACCGTATTGAAAATATAGATAGTATGACGGGCAAAGGGAAACTGAATCAAATTGTGTGGCTGGATAAGGGGGAACATTTGACCTTGGTAAGCGTAACATCAAGCGGTCACAGCAAAGGCAATGAGGGTTGGATGGTTCATGATATAGATTTTACGCTTGATGTAGAGCCTTTTAGAACTAACCCTGAATGGATAACGGTCAATAATAAAGGCACGGGTACAGCTCCAATGAATTGGAATGATTCTTCGGACTTCAAGAAAGATTACATAAATCTTTTTAAATTTCTTCCATCTGAACAGAAGATTGACGAATGGCTCGATAATTTCTGTAAAGCTTTTAATCTTCAACTAACTCAGCCCGAAGACGGTAAGTTCGAATTGAATGTAAAGCAATCAAAACATGCGGTTTCTATACCTTCGTTAATCGATCTGGACAATAAAGCAAGTATTGCCCGGCGTACCAATGAGCCATTGGGGTTACCCTCCGAATTTAAGATCGGCTTCAAAATAAATGAAGAAGAAGAGGGATACGTAAAAGCAGATGCCGGTAATAAAGACGGTGGAGGTAGTTTTTTTACCGGAAATTTGGACGGTCAGGTAGTTCCCCAAACCTCTAACTTTTCATACAATTGGTTTAAGAAGATAATTAAAGATATCGTTACAGGCAGAGATGGTGAGGGCGAAGATATTATGGGGACAATAGAACTGGAATTACCTGTAATTACAAATAAGGAAATATGGAACGAAGGCAGTGAGGATTATGCACAGATGGTAAAAAAGCTTTATACCAATTATTCACAACGCTTTTGGTACAAGAGTGATGAGCTTTATAATGTGGGAATAATATGGAACAATCATGATGAGCAAACAGATCTATTGTTACCCCATTTACAATCGGGTGTGAGTCGCGAGAATATTCTAACATTAGATTATTATAATAATCCGAATTCGATATTGACCACTTACTTTAATATTATTGCAACCGATGATAGTAATTACACTTATGTGGAGTGTTATTTAAGCCCTGATGAGTATGAGCAGATGGATGGAAGTAAATTGGTCAAACTAAATGGCGATTTGTATTATATTGCTGCCATTGAAGGGTATGATCCTATGGGGAAGAATAGTGCTAAATTGAAATTGATCAGGAAGGTATAACAGGAAAGGCGGGCGAAAATTTAGTTATTTAGCAACTATTCAACAATTGTCCGAAAGCTGTAAATTCTGCGTATTCTGTGCCCTGTCTCTCTTTTGATGTATCCTCTTTTTTGTTGCAATTATCACGTATATCTGTTGTTATTTCGTATATTTTGCATAGCTTTGTCGGTGAATATTTTACACACGTATTTAAAATTTATGAAAAAATTATTATTGACAGTGGCACTTGTTGCCAGTACATTAGGAGTATTTGCTCAAAGTGAAAAAGGAGAAAAGTCTCTTGTTGGAAATATCGGAGTGCAGTCAGATCCCGGGCGTTTTCTTATCGGAGCTCAAGGTAGATATGTGATTGCTGATAAAATACGTTTGGCTCCAGATGTTATGTTTATATTTCCAAAGGACAAGGTTACAGGATTGGATGTGAATCTAAATGTACACTATGTGTTCGATAATGTAGCAGAGAATATCTCAGTATATCCATTAGCAGGTATCGCTATGCAGAATGGAAGATTTTCTGGAAATACAATCAATGGTGTGAAATTTGGTTCTACCAGTTTTACTGACTGGGGTTTCAACTTAGGAGCCGGTGGTAGTTACGAATTGGGTGGAAACCGTTTTGCCAATATCGAACTTAAATACACGTTTAGCGATGCAGATTGCTTTACTTTAGCTTTGGGGTACGGATTTAAATTCTAATTTTAGTCTTTAGTTTATAAAGGAAATAGCTGTTGTAATGCAACAGCTATTTTTTTTATCGATACTCAAATCACTTGAGCGAATTGAGATGTAGGCACACTAAAAAACCCTCTAGAAATCTAAAGGGTTTGTCTTTTTTGCTTTTGTTTAAAACAACTTAGCTAAGGGGTATTCCTTATTTTTTTGCAGGAGTACCAGCTTGAGCAGCTTCAGCAAATTTTTTGCCTAGTTCAGCAAATTTAGCAGCTTGCTCTGGAGTCATAGATGCAAGTTCTTTTTGAAGATCTTGACCTAAGTTAGCTATTTCTTGAGCAACTTTAGCATACTCAGCAGAAGCAGCAGCGTCACCTTTTTGTACTTTTTCTACTAAAGGAAGAGCTTGGTTTACTAATGCTTCGTATTTTCCAAGAACGCTAGTGTCAGCAACAGCAACTGTATCAACAGCTGGAGTTTCTACTTTTGTAGTATCAACATCACTACCTTGAGCACCTTCAGTTTTAGTGTTACAAGCAGCAAATGACAATGTAGCTGCAGCAACAAAAGCGATCATAACAATCTTTTTCATTTTTTTCTTCTGTTTTTTTGACGAAAATCCGTGAATAATTACCTTTTCGACTGCAAATGTAATATAAAAAACTAAGAAAGATCAACTATTTTGTGAAAAAAATATAACAATCAACGAAAATACATGCTTTTATTTTAAAAAAAAAGCTATTATACTGATATCTAATTAAATGATCTGAGATATCTTAATATTATAGGTCCGAGCAATATTTCCGTTATTGGTAATTGAGATAGTACCTGGAACACTTGCATTTATAGTAAAATCGAACTGAGTGCCGGTTCCACCATCCGCACAAGTCGTTACATTGGGAAATACTACTTGATATGTATAGGCGTTAACCCGTGTAGCTGTTCCAACAACTTCTCTTGCCATACCATTCAGATAGACAAGCGACAAACCAAAATCAGCCGAACTGGATACTACGACACTAAATACTGCAGTCATGTATCTATTACATCCATTACTAGCTGTTACGATCAAATGACCGGCTCCAGGATAAAATAGCGATGTGATACTTTGCGAAGCTGTAGCACCAGAGGCGACAGACGTATATGTCAGATTTATTTGAGGAAGCACACCCACCAATCCCGAAGTGTTGTTGCGCGCTACTATAGATGCATTGTTGGACAGAGTATTAGCAGTCCTTACAATTAAATCGCCATTTATATCTAATGTTGCTTGAGGCGTTTCGGTGTTGATACCCACTTGAGCATTTACCTTAAATATGAAAGTTAGTAATAATGTAAAAAAGAATATCTTCTTCATCTTTTAATTTAGCTGGATTAATGTTTAAATATTAAAACTACATTCTGTAATTCATATACTTTTTAAATAGCTTTTTGCATGGATTTTTTGATGAAAAACTTCCTTGCATACATTGTAATTATACCAAACAGGTGATTATTAGGATATTTCTAATTACTAATAACATTCCTTACTGGTTTTTTGTTTTCTTAATGTCTAAAATACTTCTTTTAATGTGTTGATATAATACATTGTTTAAGAGGAGATAAATTATATATTATAAAATATAGAATGACTTCATATTCATATTTATAATCGGGCTAATTCACTACTGTTTTGAATATTTCAATTTGTGATAAATAATATATATAACTATATTTGTTTAGGAACAATTCTCAATTATCGATATTTTTATTTTATAATATTTTATTTAATTAAATGAAAAACAAAACCTTATTGACCCTCTTTTTGTCGGTAACTACTTTGTCTTCGGCATGGGCACAGACTTTTGTGCATGAAAAATCTGAGACATACACATATCCCAAAGATGCCCAAGTGTTGGAAAAGCTAGATAAGTGGCAGGATCAGAAGTTTGGAATGCTTATTCATTACGGGCTATATTCCGAACTGGGGATAGTTGAGTCGTGGACTCTGTGTGCCGAAGATTGGATTAATCGCGATTCTACCATTACTTATGACGAATACAAACAACGTTATTGGGCAACCATCGATCGTTTTAATCCTACCAAACTGGATCCTGCCTCATGGGCAAAATCGGGAAAGGAAGCCGGGATGAAGTATGTTGTATTTACGACTAAGCATCACGATGGTTTCAATATGTACGATACAAAGTACAGCGATTTCTCGATTGCTAACGGGCCTTTTAAGAACGATGCCCGTAAGAATGTAGCCAAAGAAGTTTTTAATGCATTTCGCAACGAAGGGTATATGATAGGTGCGTATTATTCTAAACCCGATTGGCACTCGCAATATTATTGGTGGGACAGGTATTCGACGCCCGACCGTAACCCAAGTTACAGTATTGATGCAAATCCGTGGAGATGGAATAAATTCAAAGAGTATACCTATAATCAGATCGAAGAATTGATGAATGGCAATTATGGCAGTATGGATATTCTTTGGCTCGATGGCGGGTGGGTGCGTCCTTCGAAAAAAGGTGATGCAGGACTCGAAGGCGATTTTTACAGAGGTTCGCAAGATATAGATATGCCTAAGATTGCAGCAATGGCTCGCAGTTATCAGCCCGGATTATTGGTCGTAGACAGAACTGTATCGGGTGAATTCGAAAATTATCAGACACCCGAAAACGGTATCCCTAAGCAACAATTGAGTAATCCATGGGAAAGTTGTATTACATTGGGTGGAGCATGGGGCTTTGTGAAAAATGACAGATATAAAAGTAACTATAAGGTGATAGCCATTCTGAGTGAAATTGTTGCCAAAGGTGGTAATTTATTATTGGGAGTAGGACCTGCTCCTGATGGAACATTGCCGGCTGAGGTATCAAAACGTCTGTCTGAGATAGGGGAGTGGACTGCCAAAAACGGAGAGGCAATATATAATACGCGAATTACTCCTATATATAATGACGGATCAACTTGGTTTACTCAAAGTAAAGACGGAAAGAAGATGTATGCCATACATTGTCTTGAAGAAGGAAAAGCTATGCCTAAGACTGTTGTATGGAAAGGAAACGATCCTGCAAAAGGTTCGAAGGTGATATTTCTGCAAACAGGTAAGGCTGTCAATTGGAAAAAGACATCACAAGGTGTAGAGGTTTCAGTACCATCGGGGCTTCCGTCCAATCAGCCTGCACTGGCTTTTGCTTTTAGTGCCGAATGATATTTGGTATACCTCTAAAATACAGAAATAAATCATTAGATACTCTCAATAACTTAATAGGTCTGAGACCTTAAATATTACCGATTAATGAAAAATAAAGTTTTATCCCTCTTCCTACTTTCTGCACTTGCAGTATCTACGGCTTCAGCCCAGACATATGCGCATGGCAGATCAGAGACGTATACAGCTCCTACTGATGCTAAAGTTTTAGAAAAGCTCGATAAATGGCAGGATCAAAAATTCGGTATGCTTATTCATTATGGATTATATTCTCAAATGGGAATTGTAGAATCTTGGTCGATATGTGCCGAAGAAGAAGATTGGATTCCTCGCGACAGTACCATTGCATATGATGCTTATAAACGTAAGTACTGGAATGTTATCAATGAATTTAATCCTACAAAACTAGATCCGGCCTCATGGGCAAAGGTTGGTAAGCAAGCCGGTATGAAGTACGCGGTATTTACCACCAAGCATCACGATGGGTTTAATATGTTTGATACTAAACAAACTGATTTTTCGATAGCAAACGGAGCTTTCAAGAATGATCCACGCCGTAATGTAGCTAAAGAAGTCTTCAATGCATTTCGTAACGAAGGATATATGATAGGTGCATATTATTCTAAACCCGACTGGCATTGTCAATATTATTGGTGGGACAGATATGCAACCCCTACCAGAAACGTTAATTATAATATAGAGAATAATAAGTGGCGTTGGAATAAATTTAAAGAGTTTTCTTATAATCAAATTCAAGAACTAATGAATGGTGATTATGGAAACATAGATATTCTTTGGCTCGATGGAGGTTGGGTACGTCCTGCCCGTGAGGGAGACGCTGCTCGTCAAGGTCGTGCATACAAAGGTTCACAGGATATAGATATGCCTAAGATTGCCGCCATGGCTCGTAGTTATCAGCCCGGATTGTTGGTTGTAGATCGTACAGTACCCGGCGAATTCGAAAATTATCAGACACCCGAACGCGGTATTCCCGATATGCAACTCGATAATCCGTGGGAAAGCTGCATTACCTTAGGTTGGGATTGGGGTTATACTCCTACCGATCAGTATAAATCGCCTGCTGCGGTTATTCATACTTTAGTAGAAATTGTAGCTAAAGGTGGAAATTTATTATTAGGAATAGGCCCGAAGCCTGACGGAACGCTTCCGGATGAGGTGACTCAGCGCTTGATTAAAATCGGTGATTGGACTACCAAAAACGGAGAGGCTATTTATAATACACGTATTACTCCTAACTATCGGGATGGAGCAACTTGGTTCACACAAAGTAAAGATGGTGATACAATTTATGCAATTACAAATCTTGAAGAAGGAAAGCCTATACCAAAGACCATAGTCTGGAATGCTAATGAACCGGCAAAAGGTTCAAAGATGATTTTTTTACAAACAGGTAAGGCTGTAAATTGGAAAAAAACAGCTAAGGGAATTGAGGTTTCAGTGCCTTCAGGTCTTCCTGCCGATCAAGCAGCTTTGGCTTTTTCTTTTATCGGCACAAAAAATAAAAGTTAAAATATACAATTTTTAATTAGTTAATTTGCAAGCCTGAGTTAGTATTAACAAGGGCTTGCGTTGTGTTATGTTGTAAGAGTCAATTTGTTAATTTATTTAAATAAATAATTTTTTCTTTTTTATTTATGGAATTTGTGTGAAAATATACTCTAATATACAGTTAAATGAAATACATGCACACTAACTATATACTGATTTTAACAAATTTAATGAAAAACCTAGGAAAATCATGCGCAAAGTATTATGGAGTGCACTCTTCTTTTTATTCGGATTCAGTGCAATTGGACAAAATTTTCATGAACAGCCTCTAGAGGTGGTCTTATCATCAACAAAGAGCAATGCTTATATTGCAGTTGAGGGGTATTATGTCGATAATTCGTCATTTATGGTGACTCGTTCGTCAGATATGAGTATCGCGGTAAATACCAGATATCCCGTTTACGAATATAAGTATCAGTTGAATCTTTACAACAAAAGTCATGGTAATATGACAGAAGTTCCTGTTTTTACCAAAAAAGAAATTCAGGGAGAGAATTGTTCTCGAATATTATTCTTGAATAAAAAACGTACAACAAGGTCACAACTTGTTATCGACGAGTCGGCTATGTTTGGAATCGCAATTGTGGGAGATACAGCAAAGTATACTCAATCATCTGATAGTCGAGTTTATACAGCTTCTTTAAATGATTTACGTGATTTTCTTTTTGATAAAGGAATGATGCCGCAAATAGAGGAAGGACGAAATTCTCTTAATTGAGAGCAGAAATACATTAACTTAGAATTGTGTTGAGGTTGAGAGAGTAATTTGATTGTGAAATAAAAAATGCAAGCTCAATAGTTGAACTTGCATTTTTTTATTGTATTTGTACAATTTATAAATTTAAGAATGAGCTTTTGCTTTCTCTTCAAATTCACTTAATTCTTCTGATAATTTACCTGCAAAATCACCCGCAGCTTGGCTTATTTTCTTCTTGCCACTTCTCACTTCTTGTCTTGCACGTACACCCATGCGTAGAGCTTTTCCTCTGCCATATCTAACCCCATGTCTTACTTTTTCACGGGCTTCGTCAGTTGCTTTTTCAAACTCATCGCACAATTCCTTTCTTTTTTCATCATCTATCAGTTTAGATGCCACATAAACAGCACCTGCACCTATAACTAATCCTAATAAGAAATTCCTCATAGTTTCTATTCTTTTATCGTGTTAATACTAATCGGTTTATTAATTCAAATATACTCATTTCTTATATAAACAAAGCAATTACGACAATTGTTTAGCAGAAATTTTAACAAAACCAGAATACAATAAAAGCCTTAAAGGTTAAATCCCTTGAAGGCTTTTATACTTATTGTAAACTATATGAGATAATTATTTCAATTTCTTCTCTAATTTAGATGCTTCATCTTTCACATCTTTCTTAGTATCTTTTACTACTTCTTTAGTTTTATCAACAGCATCTTTGGCTGCGTCTTTAGTTTTATCAACTGCATCTTTAGCTCCTTCTTCGATTTTATTCCCTGCTTGTTCTACAGATGCATCTGTAGCATCTCTTAGGCTGTCAGCTGTTGTTTGAATAGTGTTTCCTGCCGATTCTAGTGTGTTTTCAACATCAGCACCTGTTTTATCTGCGTCTTTTTTAGCTCCGTCACAAGCAACAAATGATAATGTTGATACTAATGCAATTGCCAATACATAAATCTTTTTCATTTTCTTCAATTCTTTTATTTTAAAATATTTGATAACTTCTGTAGTTATAAAACACAAGTTGAAAATAAAAGTT